>CALMQX010000001.1 GCA_937873315.1 uncultured Nostocoides sp.
TGCGCCGTTCGGTGAGGCCCTCGCGCACCCGGCGTCGCTTGGTGACCGGAGTGACGACCAGGGTGACCCTCGGCTTCTCGGCCGGGTCGAGGTGTTCGGCGCGTGCCTTGGCCGCCCGCTCCAGCAGGGCCAAGAGCTGCTCGTTGAGCAGGTCGGGGTGCTCGAGCATGATGACGTGGCCCGCGTCGCGGATGAGGACATGCTCGCAACCCGCGATGGCTCGGACGATGATCTCGCTGTGCTCGGGCGGCGTGAGGACGTCCTGGGTGCCATTGAAGACGAGGGTCTCGCAGTGCGCGAAGTAGGGCAGCGCGGCGGTCTTGTCGTAGGCGTCGAAGGTCGGGACGAAGTCGCTCATCACACCGAGGTCGGTGCCAAGGATCATCTTGGCGGTGAGCCGGACGACGCTGCGTGGCACTGGCGAAGCGAAGGAGTATCGCTCGACGAGGAACTCCTCCAGGTCGCGGTTGGCCTTGAGCAGGTTGGTCAAGAGCTCGGGACGACGCTGCAATTGGGAGAACACACCCGGCCCGAGCCGCTCCAGCAGCTGCTTGCCCGATGCCGCGACGAACGACGAGCTGGCCAGCGGGATCGACCCTGGCGAGGTGGCGATGCAGGCAAAGGCGACGGTGCGGTCCTTGATGATCTCGGGGTACTCGGCGGCCATCGCCATGATCGTCATGCCACCCATGGAGTGCCCGCCCAGCGCCAGGTCTCCCGTGGGCGCGACCGCCTGGATCACTGCATACAGATCCTCGCCGAGCTGGTCGATGTGGTAGCCGGCCGTGGCGCCCTTGCCGGAACGGCCGTGGCCACGCTGGTCCCACACGACCACGCGATATCCGGCCCGCTTGAGCGCGCGGCGCTGCAGCACCCAGCACTCCGAGGTGAGGCAATACCCGTGCGAGAGAATGACGGTCGGCTTGGGGCGACCGTCCTCTGTGCGGGTGTCGCCGGTGGGTTCGTCGATGCCGACGAAGAGCGTCACCCCGTCATCGGCGACGACCGCCAACTCCTGGTCGTGGGGCTCGATGAGGCTGGAGTACTCCGGCAGTTGGGCGTCCTCACGACGCCGGATGCGGTCGGCAATGAGCCCCGCGGCGCCGAGCGCACCAGCAGCACCCGCAGCACCCAGACTCACACCCATCCCGAGCAGACTCGGGCGGCCTCGACTCACGATGGCTCCTCCGATCCCCCGACATACACCCGCTCGACTCGCGGGCCCAACCGGGTCACGATCTCATACGAGATGGTGTCGGCGGCAATCGCCCAGTCCTGCGCGGTGGGTTCGCCCTCGGCTCCCGGCCCGAAGAGCACGACCTGGTCGCCCGCCTGAGCCGGCGAATCGGCCCCAAGGTCGACGAGGATCTGGTCCATGCAGACCCGCCCCGCCACAAGGTAGCGCCGACCGCCTACCGCGACCGGACCGCGCGAAGACGCATGTCGCGGTATGCCGTCGGCATAGCCCACCGGGATCAGCCCCACTCGGGTATCGGCGGCCGTCACGTGCTGGTGGGCGTAGCTGACGCCCTGACCGGCCGGCAGCCCCTTCACAAGAGCAAACCGCGCCGTGAGAGTCATCGCCGGCACGAGTCCGTATGCCGTCGAATCACCGAGCTCGGGCACCGGCGACAGCCCGTAGATCGCCAGGCCAGGGCGCACCAGGTCATAGTGGGCGCTCGGATTGGTCAGGGTCGCAGCGGAATTGGCCAGATGACGGACCTCGAGATCGCATCCCGCTGCCTCGGCCTCCCGGACCGCCGCCTCGAAGACCTCCTGTTGGTGGCGCACCGTCGGGTGGTCGGGCTGGTCGGCATACGCGAAATGCGACCAGACGCCGACGATCCGGACGATCCCCCGACGCTCCAATTTCCTTGCGCTGGTGAGGATTTCGGTGAAGCCGGGCCCGAAGGCGCCGTTGCGGCCGAGGCCGGTGTCGACTTTGAGATGCAGCCGCGCGGTGCACCCGAGGGCCTGGGCAGCGGCGGCGATCTCGTTCAACTGCCAGGGCGCCGAGGCCGAGAGGTCGAGGTCCCGTCGGATCGCCCCCGCAAAATCGGCCCCGGGGACGTTGAGCCAGGTGAAGATGCGCGCGTGAATCCCGCTGTCGCGCAACGCGATCGCCTCATCAAGCAGCGCTGTGCCGAGCCAGGTCGCACCGCCTGCCAGGGCCGCTCGGGCCACCGGCACAAGCCCGTGGCCGTAGGCGTCGGCCTTGACCACCGCCAGCAGCTGGGCTCCTGGGGCGTGCTCGCGCAGCACCCGCACATTGGCCGTCACAGCCGCGAGGTCGATGTATGCCGTCGCAGGACTCCCCGGGCGGGCCTGCACGGCGGCGGGGGACGGCGAGGGCTGGCTGGCGGTCATCGTCCTCCAGTCTGACATCGACCGGCCCTGTCAGCGACGCAGCAAGCCGGCGATCGTTGCGGGGAGCGCCGCTGCGACGGCGGAGGCGCGCAGGGGCCCGCCGGCCGAGGCCCGGGTGGCTGCCACCCCGTGGACGAGAACCCCGAGCGAGGCCGCGTCCATGGGCGGGAGTCCGGCCGCGAGCAGGGTGCCGATGACGCCGCCGAGCACGTCTCCGGCACCGGCGGTCGCCAGCCAGGCCGGGGCGTCGGCCTGGCTACGGACCGGCAGGCCCCAAGCATCGGGCGCTACCACGAGGCTGGTCGCGCCTTTGAGCACCACGACTGCGCCGAGCGCATCGGCCGCCGCACGCGCCGAGATCAGCGGGGCCGACTCGACCTGTCCACGAGTGACCTCCCTCCCGGTGAGCCGCGAGAGCAGCGCGGCCAACTCCCCCGCGTGGGGGGTGAGCACGGTGAAGGCGCTGCGGGGGCCGACGAGGGTGAGGGCGCCGGCATCGATGAGGGCGGGCTCATCCGCCGCGAGCGCCTGCTCGATGAGTTCGCGGGTCTCGGTGGCATCTGGGTCCGCGGGATCGACGCCCGATCCGAGCACCCATGCCTGCACCCGCCCCCACGCCGTCACCACCTCCGGGGCGCTGGCGAGCACGAGGGCACGCACGTCTGCGGGCCCGTGGTAGCGCACCATCCCCGGCCCGGTGCCGAGGGCACCGAGCACCGAGAGCACGGCCGCCCCCGGGTATGCCGTGGTGCCGGCCACGATCCCGAGCACCCCGCGGGTGTACTTGTGATCTCCCGGCCCCGGCACCGGC
>CALMQX010000002.1 GCA_937873315.1 uncultured Nostocoides sp.
CCGCCAGGATCCTCACCCCGCCTCCCGCCAGGATCCTCACCCCGCCTCCCGCCAGGATCCTCACCCCGCCTCCCGATCTCCTCACACGCGAAAGTAGCTCCTTTCGTGTGAAAGCGGATGCGCAGGTGGGCGGTGCCTTAGCTTGCGGGTGCAAGGAGTTACTTTCGCGTGTGAGGGGGCGAAATGGACAGGGGCGGGGCGGCTCGCCGTGACCGCCGTGACCGCCGTGACCGCCGTGACCGCCGTGACCGCCGCACTGCACCGCAAACGGCGCCAGCCGCACTGCACCGCAAGCCGGCCGTGCCGCCCTAGCGCCGACGCGCCTCAGCGATCGCCGCGCGGGGGTCGCGGGAAGAACATCGGCACTCGGGCGGCATACTCATCCCACCCTGGCCGAGTCCGCATCGTTCGTTCGAGCAGCGCAGCGCCCGAGACATTGCGCAGCAGGTGCGTTATCAGCACCGGCCCGATGACCGTGGCCAGACCTACCAGGGCCCCCGATGACAGCCCGCCGACCAACCACAGCCCCCACCACATGCAGGCATCACCGAAATAGTTAGGGTGACGCGTCCACCCCCACAGACCACGATCCATGATTCGCCCGCGCTGCGGGTCCCGCCTGAATGCCGCCAGCTGCGCATCCCCGATCGCTTCAAAGCCCAAGCCCACAGCCCACAGCACGACCCCAACCCACACCAACCACGGCCACCGCACCGACGTCGTCGCGCCGCCGATCACCGGGGCCGACACGACCCATGCCAGGACCGCTTGGAGGCCAAAGACCTTCCACACCGCGGTGCCGAAGCCCTGACCCCGCATCAGCTCGGTATACCGCGGGTCCTCCCCGTGCCCTCGCTGCCGGGAGCCGATATGCCACGCCAACCGCAGACCCCACACGCCGACCAAGACAACGAGCAGCCCTCGACGCCACGGCGTCCCACTCCCGGCCAAGCCTGCAGTCACCGCAATAGCCACGAAGGCCAAGCCCCACGCAATATCCACGACCGAGTACCGGCCAACCACTCGTGACGCCACGGCAGTCACGCCCAGAACACCCAGCGATGCACCAAGCGCCCACAGGGCAATCGACAGCATCATGGCGTCGGCGCCAGCACGATCCGGCAGGCCGCGTCGGCGGGACCCAGGAGCAGGTCTTGGAGGACATACCCACCTCCCTCGGCATTGCAGACCTGCTGCAACACAGCCCCATGGAGTTCCTTGATGATGCTCGCCTGACTCTCCGGATACCCGCGACAGGGGCATCGACTCAGGGACACTTCGACCACGCCACCGGTACGTGAGCGCGGCCGGTGAGGTTCGTACCCCAGCCGCCGAGCAACCCCGACCACCGCCTCGATGGGCCCACTGCCCGGGACCCCGCTGGTGGATGCGTGCAGGCGCGTGCCCGCCCGCTCGCCGATCTCCTTGGCGCTGGCGCCAGAGTCGAGCACCTCCAGCAGCATCGAAGCGAGTTCTTCGGCGGGCGTCGTGAGGCCCCACCGCTCGATCGCCCCGGGACTCACCCGATATGCCCATGCCGGGCGCCCCGGACCTAGTCGCCGCACCGGCTCCCGCACGACCAAGCGAGCCTCGATGAGGACGTCGAGGTGCCCACGAATGGCGTTGGGATGCACCGGAATGGTCTCGGCAAGGTCCACCACGAGTAGGGCGCCCTTGCTGCTGCGGAGCCGCTCAAAGATGTCAAATCTCGTCGCATCGGCAAGCGCTTTGGCCTGCGCGGTAATCGTGGCGGCGGGGGTCACGGCTGCATCATGCCAGGACCAAATGGGCACTGCGCGGGCCCAGCCGTCTGAGAGCCTCACCGTTCCGCCTACTGAACCGTGATCTCGACCACGTGGTAACCCGTGGCGCCATCGGGGGCGATCGGCCGGACTGTCTCATCCTGCACGGTTCCGGAGGCGTCTGACGCGCGAGCACGGAGCGTGTGTTGCCCTGGAGTCGCAGTCCACGGCAGGTGCCATTGGCGCCAGTACGCCGGCCCCACCGCCGGGCCCAGGCGCGCCTGAAGCCAGCCGCCGCCATCCACAGAAACCTCGACCCGGCTGATGCCGCCACCCGCCTGCGCCCAGGCCACTCCGGCAATGGCGACCTCCCCCGCGGCGATACCGGTCCCCGCCTTCGGGGTGTCGATCCGAGTTTGGGTCTTGACCTCGGCGCGTTCGGCCCAGCCGCGCTCGCTCCAATAGGCGGCTGCCTTGGCGTACGTGGTCACGTACAGCCGCTCCACCCACTTGGTGGCCCCGACGTAGCCATACAGTCCCGGGGTGATGAGCCGGGCGGGGAAGCCATGCTGCGTCGGCAACGGCTCGCCATTCATCCCGATGGCGAGCAGCGCGCCACGATCGTCCATGAGAGCCTCGAGCGGGATCGAAATGGTCATCCCGTCCACCGACACCGTGTACGCCTGCTCAGCCTCGGGGTGCACCCCAGCGCGCGCGAGCAAGTCCTTGACCAAGACCCCGGTCCAGCGAGCTGACCCGATATAGGGGCCGCCCACCTCGTTGCTGACGCAGTTGATCGTGACATCGCTCTCGAGCAGATCCATGGCGAGCAGGTCAGCAAACGTGAACCGCACCTCACGATCGACCATGCCGTCGATGGTGAGCGCCCAGGTGCCCGGATCGACGCGCGGGATCGTCAAAGCAGTGTCGATGCGATAGAAGTCGGCGACCGGGGTACGTAGCGGCGAGATTCCCGGCACGGTCGACTCAAGGCCGGGGGGTAGCGGGGCAGCGGGCGCCGCCGGCACTGGCAAGGTCACCCCGGCCGCGGGATCCGGGCGCATGAGGCCCTGACCGAGGGCCCCCACCAGGGCCGATCCAATCCCGATGCCGGTCGCACCGGTCAGCACGCTGCGCCGCCGTGGAGTCGCCGGCGCTCCAGGCGCGTATGCCGTGTGGTCCAGTGGGTTCTCCAGCTGGCTGGTGGCGGTGTGCCGACGGAAGAGGTGACCAAGGACCAGGAGCCCAACTCCGGTCGCCACCACCGCGGGGATGGCGAAGATTGGGGTGGACGCGGGCCGGGTCACGGCCGCCGTCAGGGCAAGCGCCCCGAGGAGGGCGATGAAGGTCGCTCCGTAGGCGACTCGTCGCCGGGAGAGGACCCCAGCGCCGGCGGCCAGCGCCGCTGTCACGAGCGAGACCGTGCCCAAGAGCACGCTCTTGTCTGCGGTGCCGAGGGCGCTCACCGCCCATTCCTTGACCGCGCGCGGGGTTGCATCGATGACGGCTGAGCCGACCGCGAGGACCGGGGATGCCTCAGGGGCGAGCAGGGCGGCGACCAGATGGCCGGTCGCCATGCCTGCCAGTGCGCTCACCAGGCCGTATGCCGCTGCTCGTCGCGTGCTGATCATGCGTCCGCTCCTGCCCCACTCGTGCGTCGCAGCGCCTCGAGGGTGTCGATCTGGGAGACCTCTTTGTCGTCGCGATAGCGCACGACCCGGGCAAATCTGAGTGCCAGCCCACCGGCATACCTGGTGGAGCGCTGAACCCCGTCGAAGGCGATCTCGACGACTTGCTCGGGCCGCAGGTTCACCACCCAACCGTCGGTTCCGGAGCTAGCCAACTCGGTGAATCGCCGTGTCTGCCAACGCAACATCTCGTCCGTCATGCCTTTGAACGTCTTGCCGACCATCACCAGTTCGCCGGTGACTTCGTCGCGTGCACCCAAGTGCAGATTGGACAGCCAGCCCTGGCGACGCCCGGAGCCCCACTCGACGGCGAGGACCACCAAGTCGACGGTGTGGACCGGCTTGACCTTGACCCACTCGCTGCCTCGGCGGCCAGCGGCATACGTGCTGTCCGCAGCCTTGACCACGACTCCCTCATGCCCTCGGGAGAGGGCCGCCACGTTGAAGGACTCAGCTTGGCCGACGTCACTGGTAACTAGGCGCTCAACCATGAGGTGCGGCGCGAGCTCGCGCAGATGCCCATCCCGCACGTGCGCCGGTTCGTCAAGCAGGTCGACTCCATCGCGATGCATCACATCGAAGATGAAGGTCGACAGCGGCACCCGCGTCTGCAGGTCCTCCAGGTCAGCCGTGCTGGCGGTGCGCGCACCGGTCACTTGGAAGGGCTCGGGTCGGCCATCCGCCCGCAGCGCAATGGCCTCACCGTCTAGGACCAGATCCCCGCCGGGCAATGCCTCGATCAGGGGCACCACGTCAGGAAGTCGCTCGGTGATGTCTTCGAGGCTGCGCGTGTAGAGGCTGACGACGCCGGCGCGCCGGTGCACTTGAAGGCGGATGCCGTCCAGCTTGGCATCAACGAGGACCCGGCCTTGTCCAGCAGTGGCGACCGCCTCGGCCACGGCCTTGGCTGACGAAGCCAGCATGGGTTGAATCGGCCGGCCGACCTCGAGCCGGATGGCCGCTACCGCGTCGTGGCCACCCTGAGCGGCTGCCGCAGCGACCGCGGCCGGGCTGCCAGCGAGCATCGCCGCGCGGCGCACGAGCGCGTCCGGGAGGTCGTATGCCGCCGCGATCGCCTGGAGGATCACCCCGTCCAGCGCCCCTTGCCGCAGGTTGCCCGTGATCAGCGCCCGGAGGAACTCCTGCTCAGGCTCGCTAGCCGTGCGCAGCAGGGCCATCAGGGTGTCTCGTCGAAGCCCGGCCGAGCCCGGCCCCGAGGCATCCGCCAAGACCTGGAAGGCGCGATCGACACCGCTCACGGTCAGGGTGCCGGTGGCGGCAGCGGGTGGCAGTTCCGCCAGTGACCGCCAGCCCACCCCGAGGCGCCGCTGGGGCACTCGGCCGGAGAGATAGGCCACGGTGGCCGCGACCTCGCTGGCGTCGCTCTCCCGCAGGCAAGCCGCGAGGGCCGCGGTCTTGGCCGTGCGCGCCCGAGTGGCTGCGACCGCAGTGTGGGTCGTGACGAGTTCGGTCAGCGTCAGTGCCATCAACTATCCAGCGTGATGATGATCCCGGCTCGGGCAGGGTAGGAGGGGCGAACCCGAACCATGACGCGCTCGACGGCAGCGAATGCGTGGTACCACCACCCGTATTTGTCACCGATGGCGCGCTTGACCAAGCGAACGTCCTCGGGCTCGGCGGCGATGCGTCCCTGGCCGGTCCACGTCGGCGCATCGGCCTCGACGCGGCCACGCATGTCGCAGGGGCGCAACTCCACGCGCGAGTCCTTGCGCAGGCGCTTGACCTTCCAGGTGTCGAGCTCGGAGATCACCACCAGATCCCCAGGCTCACCCAAGCCGGCCACCGTCGGAGCGATCCATACGGGGGTGGACACTCCCTGGCCGGATGCGCGGAAGGTGGTCAGGGACACGTAGCGGGCGCGGCCGGGCTCGATGCTCATGGCGTCAGGGTACGTCGCGCTTCCGGGCCTGCCGAGCCTGCGCAAGCAACTCGTCAGATCTGGGAAAGATCGGGGTGGGCGGCCTAGCGAGCCGCGGTCCCGTATGCCTGCTCGAGTTCGCTGAGGGCCTCGCCGGTGTGGACGGCGAGCCGCTGCAGACTCGGCAGGGCCTCGCGGTCCCCGACAAAACCCACGGCCAGGGTCCCCGCGTACGAGTGCGCGGTGATATTGAGGGCCATCGAGTGCACCGGGATGGAGACCGGGTAGCTCGCCTGCAGCCTGGCACCCCGCCAGTACAGCGGCTCGCTCGGTCCGGGCACGTTGGAGATGCACACGTTGAAACTCGCCGACAAGGGGCTAGGCAGCCCGGACATCGCGGCCCCGATCTGGAGCGCGCCGGGGCTGAGCAGCGCAGCGCTATAGGTCATGGCCGCCTCGGGTCCCAACCCCGAGAGCTCGGCCTTGGCAGCGGTGGTGGACTCGATGATCGCGGCCATCCGCTCACGTGGGTCGCTCAGTTGGGTACCCAGGCCGGCGTAGATCGCGCCCACGACATTGCCCGAGGGTCCATTGCCTCCGGGTGTGCGCACATTGACCGGTAAGAAAGCGACCAGGGGATCGTCAGGGAGGCCGTCCAACTCGCTGAGGAAGGTGCGCAGCCCTCCGGCGCAGGCGGCCAGCAGCACGTCGTTGAGAGTGCCGCCCGAGGCCTTGCTGATGAGCCGGAGGCGCTCGAGATCCCAGAGTTGGGTGGCGAACCGACGGTTGCGGCCGATGCGCTGGTTCAGCAGCGAGTCCGGCGCTTGGTAGGGCCCGACGAGGGCGCCCGACCCGCGGCTGCGCACGACCGTCCCGGCCGCTGCTGCGAGCGCCCCCGGCATACCCACGGCCGCCTTGGTGAACTGGGCGAGGATGCTCGGCCGCGGCCCGGCATCATCCGGGCGGCGCGGTGGCGGCACCGAGAAGAAGAGCGGCGTCTGCCGGTCCTGCGGGTCGCTGGACAGGCTGCGCGCCATCATCCGCATGCCGGTGAAGCCATCCACGAGCGCGTGGTGAATCTTGACGTACACGGCATACCGACGCTCGCTCAGCCCCTCGATGACATGCAGTTCCCACGGCGGCCGGGAGAAGTCCAGGGGGTTGGAATGCAAGCGGGAGATCAAAACGCCGAGTTCGCGCTCGCCGGCGGGAGAGGGCAGCGCCGAATGCCGCACGTGGTAGTTGATGTCGAAGTCGCCGTCCTTGATCCAGCGATGCACCGGCTGACGCATGGCGCGATGGGTCTGCAGGCGCAGGCTCCAGGGACGCTCAACCGGGGCCCTACGGGCTTCGGCGACCAGATCGCTGACGAATCGGGCGGGCGCATCGGCCGGCAGGTGAAAGGGCATGAGCGCAGCGACATGCATCTGGGTCTGCTCGGACTCGGACATCAAGAAGAAGGCGTCCAGCGGCATCGCCCAGCGTGCGCCCCCCATGTCAGCCGGTGGCGGCGTGCGGGAGGCCGCCGTCGCTCGCGGGTGGCGCCGCCGCATACGGATGCCACTGGTCAGGGTGTGTGGCCAAGCGGTCGGCGATCACCTTCAAGGTGGTCAGGTGGTGCCCGTAGCCCAGGTGGGTCGCGTCCACCTCGATGTTTTCGGTTCGTTCGGCGGGCAAGGACATGCAGCACTCCCATGCCACGATGCCGTCCTTGCGCGAGTAGATACACGTCGTGGGGACCTGCAGTGGCTGCTCGCGCTCGGCTCGCTTCTCGGGGCTGGTGAGCTGATGCGTGAGATCGTGCCGGTTCATGAATTTGTAGAACCGCCAGGCCCGGGTCGAGCTCGGGTGGCCGCGGAAGGGTGACCCCAGCGTGATCACCATGCGCACCGCATCGGGGGCCCGACGGGCCAGCTCGCGAGCGTAGATGCCACCGGCGCTCCAGCCGATGAGCGAGACCGGAGTGCCATAGCGGTCGTAGAGCTCCATGAGCTTGTCGAGCATGGCGTCCTCAAGGCCGGGGCGCACCCCGAGGTTGCGGCCGAGCCCCCAGTCATGGGTGCGATAGCCCAGCCGTCGCAGGGTTCGACGCAGGAAGAGTGTGCTGTCCGGGCCAGCCATAAAGCCGGGCAAGACCATCACCGGATGCTCATCCCCGCGGGGCCAACTGTCCACGACCCGCAAGGCCAGCGCTGAGGTCGCCAACTCCACCGCAGTGCGCCACTCCCGACCGGTCAAGCGGCCTGCGGGTGCAGGCGCCACGTCGGCGTTGGGCACGGTCTCCATGGGGGCATACTCCTCGGTCGGTCAGGCTGCCCACAGTGTGCCAGCGCGGGGAACAATCTGGAAGGTTGCCACGGTTCTACCATCGGACTCACGCGACCGCTGGGTTCAGCACCACCTCCCGAGGGGATCACCACCATGACCAGCACGTCCGCGCAGCCCTGGCCGTCGCTCAAGGATCAGGCCGCCACCCGCGGCCTCGACCCCAAGCTCGTCGAGCTCGCCGGTAAGGCCGATGAGGCCATTCGCAAGGGCGACGAAGCCGTCCGCAAGGGCATCGACAAGGCTGGCACGTATGCCGCCGAGAACCGCGACAAGGTCGAGGGCATGCTCGACAAGGCGGCCACCGAGTTCAACACCCGCACCGGCGGCAAGTACCAGTCGCAGGTATCCACCGTCCGTACCCAGGTCGCCAAGGGCGTGGATCTCTTGGCCGCTCAGGGCCGTTCGGCACAGGAGCCGACACAGGAGCCGAACCAGTACGCGGGCGCGGAGGAGTCGGTGGGTTCGGACGAGCCGACCGACCCGGCGGCCCCCACTGTCTGACCCCTTCCCTGCCACTGCGCCCGGATCTGCTCAGGCAGGCCCGGGCGCAGCCAGTTCAGCGCTCAAGTAGTCCGCGCAGGTCCTCGGCGTTGAGGGCGCTGGAGAGCAGGGCGCCCTCGTCGACGACCCGGGTGAAGAGGTCGCGTTTGCGTTCTTGCAAGGCGACCACCTTTTCCTCGATGGTGTCCGCGGATACCAGGCGGTAGACGTTGACCGGCGAGGTCTGCCCGATCCGGTGGGTCCGGTCGATGGCCTGCGCTTCGGCGGCGGGATTCCACCACGGGTCCACGACAAAGACGTAGTCCGCCTCGGTCAGCGTCAGCCCGAAACCGCCGGCCTTGAGCGAGATCAGGAAAGCGTCCGCCGATCCGGTGCGGAATCGGTCGATGACCTCGGGCCGGTTGCGCGTGGACCCATCCAGATAGCAGGTCTCCAGACCGGCCTGCTCAAGGGCCTCGCGCGCCATGGTGAGGAAGCCCGTGAACTGGCTGAACACCAAGGCCCGATGCCCTTCGGCCGCCAGCTCGGTGAGGTGCTCGACCAGGGTTTCGATCTTGGCGCTGGCGCCCAGACCGGCATACTCCGGGGAGACCAGGACGGGGTCGAGCGCGAGCAGGCGCAGGGTGGTGAGCGCGCGCAGAATCGCGAAGCGGTTGCCGTCGACATCGTCGAGCAGCCCCAAGATGCGTTGGCGCTCGCGTCCGAGATGACGGTCATAGACGGCGCGATGGCGGCTCTGCAGCGCCACGGTCAGCACCTGCTCCTGCTTCGGCGGCAACTCGGTGGCGACGGCCTCCTTGGTGCGTCGCAACATCAGCGGGCGGATCCGCCGCCGCAAGGTGGCCAGCCGATCCGGGTCGCTGCCGGACTCGATCGGCCGGGCCCACTGATCGCGGAATGCCGTTGGCCGTGGATACAGGCCGGGCGCTGCCAGGGAGAGCAGTGACCACAGGTCCATGAGCGAGTTCTCCAGCGGCGTCCCGGTCAGGGCGAAGCGCCGGGTCGCGGGGAGTCGGCGCATGACTTGGTAGGTCTTGGACTGGTGGTTCTTGACGAACTGCGCCTCGTCGAGCACCAAGGCCGACCACGAGCGCTCGCGGAAGGCGGCCTCGTCGATGCGTGCCACGGCATACGAGGTGATCACCAACTGGGCATCTCCCACCGCGTCGGCCAGGGGCACCTTGGCCTTGCCGCGGGTGCGCTCCAGGATCACGCTGCGCAGGGCAGGTGCGAAGCGGGCCGCCTCACTGGCCCAGGTTGAGAGCACCGAGGTGGGAGCCACGATGAGCACCGGGTCCGCGAGCGTGCCTTCCTCGGCGGCCCGCTGGACCATGGCCAGGACCTGCAGGGTCTTGCCCAGGCCCATGTCGTCGGCCAGGATCCCGCCCATCCGGACATCCCAGAGCAGCGAGAGCCACTGGTATCCCTCCAACTGGTAGGGCCGCAGATCTGCGGACAGCCCGGCCGGCGGTGGCACGGGCTCACGGCTGCCGAGATCGGCCAGAGCGGTGACCGCTTGCTCCCAGCGCGCACTCTGCCGGTCAATGACCCCGAGGGAGACCAGCTCCTCCCACAAACTGACGTGGACCATGCCGATCCGCAGGCCCTCGCTGGGGCGATCCTGCAACTCGCGCGCCTCATCGAGCAGAACCCGCAGGCGCTCGAGCTCGGGTCGATCAAGGCTGAACCAGGTTCCGCTCTCGAGCAGAAGGTGCGAGGCGTCCTGGGTCAACGCCTGAATGAGTTGGGCGAGCGGGACCTCCTCACCGGCCACCGTGACGCTGATCCCGAGGTCGAACCAGTCCGTCCCGCTGCCCTCGGCCGACTCGGTCGCTGAGAAGGCGATCTGCGGCGCGTCCAGGACCTCGGTGTATGCCGTGGGCTCGCCAACCACGATGACGTCCAGCTCGGGGAGATGCTGAAGGTCCGCGAGCACGGCACTGAAGGCGACGGTGTCGAAGTTGTGCAGTCTGATGACCGGGACCAGGGTGCGGTCCACGCCGATGCGCTGCCACAACCGCTCCATGGTCACCACGGGGCGCAGGGCCGCGATGAGTTCGCGCTCGGCCACCCGATCTCGGATCGGATCCTGGTAGTCGTACTGCAGGGGGACGTGCACGGCGTTCTCGCCGGTGCCATAGACGACCTGCCACTCGAGCAGCACCTGATGCCCGGGCTCAAAGGTGGACGTCAGCCGCAACCGCGGTGGCACTTCCTCGGGCAGCTCGATGGCCGGGCCGACGGCGCGGACCTCGGCGCGGCGGCGCAGCCCGGGCAAGACTGTGGCCACGAAGCGGCCCCAATCGGCCTCGGGAATCTCGATCGGGCCGGCATCGACCAGGCGCTGACGCGCGGCGTCCAAGGGCTCAGCGAGTCGCCCGAGGACGACCAGCGGGCCGTCCCAGGCAAACCACCCAGTGGCCGGGTTTCCCACCAGAGTGGCCTCACCGGGAATCGTGGCCGGCAGATCGATCCCGGGCCGCAGCACAGCATCGCGACCGGCACGCTCAATCTCGATGACGAAGGCGGCCGGGTCCGGGGCGATCCGGACCGGACTCGGCTGCCGAGGGTGCGTCATCAGGGCGACTCCGCACTGTTGGGCCTTCTCCAGCAAGGCGCACCAGTGCGCGCCGAGTTTGTCCAGGGCGATGGCATCGGGCATCCGGCCGAAACCGTAGGCGCGGACGGCGCGCCGGTGAGCATCGGCGATGGCGGTCATCGCGTCGCGCATGTCATCACTGAAGGTCGCATGCCCATAGGCGTAGTAGCCCCCGGCGAAGCTCTCCCAGGACACGCCCGTGCGAATCCAGTCACCGCGCGCCCCGGGGACGACCGGTCGCATGCGCAGCCCCGGACGGCCGCTGGCACTGGGCACCGTCCACCTGGTGCGTCGGGCGCTACCCGCTGTGATCGGCTCAATGAGCAGCCCGAGCGGACTGTGTGGGGCGTCATCCTCCACGTCAAGCAGCGGTGAGAGGGCGCTCTCCCAGCGTCGACCCGGCGGCGGGCCATCGGGTTCGCGCAGGACCCGGGCCGCGACAGCAAGGGCGACCGCGTGCTTGCAGTCGGCGCCCACCGGGCAGGTGCATAAGCTGCTCCAGTGATGCAACCAAGGGTTTGTCGCATCCGGACGCAGTCGGACAGTGGTGAGGTAGGTCTGACCGCTCGATCCGATGACGTGACCCTCGACCTCCCGGTGGTCGGGGCTGGCGTCAAGGTCGATCACGTGGTGTCGCTGGGCATAGGCAAGTCCGCGGGCAACGGTGACCGTGCCGCAGCAGGCTTCGAGGTCAGCATTACTCAGCTCGGGAATGCTCTCCCGATCGAACGCCCGCGACACTGCCCACCTCCGCCTATCAGAAGGACACCGTATGCCGCGTCGCTGACATCGGCGTTGGTTGTCCACAAGGATGGCGCGAACGGCATACTCAGTGCTCTGCTCTGGAAGGAAGGTCGATCGTGACGGATGTACAGGTGACCTCCTGGCGCGAGCTGCCATCGCTCGTGGTCGCGCGCGAGGGAGATCAGCAGGTCAAGGTCATGCTCGCTGCGCGCTTTCAGGAAGCCATTGACGAGGCCGCCATGCGACTGGGCGCCGAGGATGCGGATGGCTATTTGGCGGGCTGGCAGCGCTCGGACTGGACGCCCGCGCAGGGCTCTGCGCAGGAGGCCGCCGAATTGACGGCGGCCTCCCTGGAGCAGACCTGGACGCCAGAGGCGCTCGCGGCATACCTCGACCGCCTCGGCTGACCGGGCCCCACGCGCCTCAACTTTCCCGCCGCCCCACGCGCCTCAACTTTCCCGCCGCGTGCCGGAACCTTTCGGTTGGGGCCCCTTACAAGGGACCTGAAGCGGAAGGTTCCGGCATCAGGCGGGAAAGTTGTGACAGCCGGAGCAGCATGCACGAGCCGTATGCCGGAGCAGCATGCACGAGCCGTATGCCGGAGCAGCATGCACGAGCCGTATGCCGGAGGGGTATGCCGTGTGCTCAGCTCTGCGTCGTATGCCGATCCGCCACGTCCAGGGCGCTGTCGAGGATGTCGAGCCCGGTCTGCAACTCCTCCTCGGTCATCGTGCACGGCGGCACCACATGGGTGCGGTTGAAGTGCACGAAGGGCCACATGCCCTCCGCCTTGCAGGCCGCTGCGAACTCGTTCATAGGGCCCGCCGCGGCACCTGAGGCGTTGAAGGGCACCAGGGGCTCGCGGGTCTGCCGGTCCTTGACCAACTCGAGCCCCCAGAAGAAGCCCAGACCGCGCACCTCGCCGACACTCGGGTGCTTCTCGGCGATCTCGGCCAGACGCGGCGCAATCACCTTGTCCGAGAGCGTCCGGACGTTGTCGAGAATGCCCTCTTCCTGGAATATCGTGATGCTCGCGACAGCGCTGGCGCAGGCCAATGGGTGACCGGAGTAGGTCAGCCCGCCGGGGAACGCGCGGTCCTGGAAGCTCGCGGCAATCCGGTCCGAGATGACCACGCCGCCCAGCGGCACGTAACCGGAGTTGACGCCCTTGGCGAAACAGATCAGGTCCGGGGTCACGCCGAAGTGGTCCACGGCGAACCATTCGCCGCAGCGACCGAAGCCGGCCATGACCTCGTCAGCGATGTAGACGATGCCGAACTCATCGCAGATCTCGCGGATCCCTTGGAGGTAGCCGGGCGGCGGGACCAGGATCCCATTGGTCCCGACAACGGTCTCGAGCATGATCGCGGCAACCGTGTGCGCGCCTTCGACCATGAGGGTGTCGCGGATGTGCTGCAGGGCGCGCTGCGTCTCCTCCTCGGCGGTGCTGGAGTGGAAGGCGCTGCGGTACGGGTAGGGGCCCCAAATGTGCACGATGCCAGGCACATTCGGCTCACTCGGCCAGCGCCGTGGGTCGCCGGTTGCAGTGATCGCACCAGCGGTGGCCCCGTGATAGGACCGGTATGCCGTGAGCACCTTCTGGCGTCCGGTGTGCAGCCTAGCCATCCGCATCGCGTTCTCGGTGGCCTCGGCCCCACCATTGGTGAAGAAGACCTGATTGAGATCCCCAGGCGCCAGTCCAGCGATGAGTCGCGCTGCCTCAGAACGGGATTCGTCGGCCCAGCTCGGGGCGATGGTGCACTGCCGGGCGGCGGCCTCCTGGATGGCCTTGACGAGTTTGGGGTGTTGATAACCGATATTGACGTTCACCAACTGGCTGGTGAAGTCCAGGTATCGCTTGCCCTCGAAGTCCCAGAAGTACGAACCACTCGCACCCGCGATGGGCAGCGGGCTGATCTGGGCCTGGGCCGACCAGGAGTGGAAGACATGACGGCGGTCGTCGGCCGCGATGGCCGCGCCGCGTTGCGGGTCCGGGGTGATGACGGGCTCGTCAAAGGTGGTCATGTCGTCCTCTCAAATGCTGAAAATCGTTCGATGCCAGGTCTTCTCGACCGAGGCAGTGATGTCATGCATGACGTGCTTGATGTTGGTGTACTCGTCAAAGGAGTACGGCGACATGTCCTTGCCGAAGCCGGACCCGCGGAAACCACCGTGAGGCATTTCGCTGATGATCGGGATGTGGTCATTGACCCACACGCAACCCGAGCGGATCTCCCGAGCCGCCCGACCAGCGCGATAGGTGTCCCGCGTCCAGGCCGAGGCGGCCAGGCCGTACGCCGTGTCATTGGCCAGGCGGATGGCCTCGTCGTCGTCATCGAAGGGGACCGCCGCAAGCACCGGCCCGAAGACCTCATCGGTCCACAACTCCGAGCCGATCGGGACATCGGCCACCAGGGTGGGTTCGTAGTAGCAGCCCTTGGCCAAATCGCCGACGGGCACACGCCCGCCGCTGCGGACCACGGCATACGCCCGGGCGCGGTCGACCATCCCGGCCACTTTGGCCTGGTGCGCCGGGGAGGACAACGGTCCGAGGTCGGTCTCGGGATCCAGGGTCGGGCCGAGGCGGACCGCGGACATCAGCTCTGCGACACCATCGACGAAGGCGGCATACACGGAGCGGTGGACGATGGCTCGGGTGGCAGCCGTGCAGTCCTGACCAGCGTTGATCAGGGACGCTGCCACGGCGCCGTGGATTGCGGCGTCCAGGTCGGCGTCCTCGAAGACGACGAAGGGCGCCTTGCCCCCCAATTCCAGGTGCACGCGCTTTCCGGTGGCGGCCGCGGTCGCCATGACCTGGCGACCCACGCCGGTGGAACCCGTGAACGAGACCATGTCGACCTGCGGGTGACCCACGAGGTGCGCGCCCGCCTCGGGACCAGTACCGGTGATGACATTGACCACGCCGGCCGGAGCGCCCGCTTCGGCGAAGATCTCACCGAAGATCAACGAGGTCAGCGGGGTGATCTCGGCCGGCTTGAGCACGATGGTGTTGCCGGCCGCGATCGCCGGGAGCACCTTCCAGGCCGCCATCTGCAGCGGGTAGTTCCAGGGGGCGATCGAACCGACGACCCCGATGGCCTCGCGGCGGATCGAACTGGTGTGATCGCCGGAGTACTCGCCCTGGGCCAAGCCGTCGAGCCGCCGCGCGGCCGCGCCAAAGAAGGCGGTGTTATCGATCGTGCCCGGGACATCGAACTCGGTGGCCAGGCGGATCGGCTTACCCGCCTGCCGGGCTTCGAGCTCGGCGATCTCGCTGGCCCGCTCCTCCAGCAGGGCGGCCGCTTTGTGCAGCACTCCGGCCCGCTCGACCGGGGTTGCCGTGGACCACTGCGGGTATGCCGCCCGCGCGGCACCCACGGCAGCGTCGACATCGCTGGCGGTCGCCAAGCGCACGGTCTCGATGGACTCATTGGTACTGGGGTCGAGCACCTCGAAGGTGCCTCCGGATCCGGTGCGGCGCTCGCCGCCGATGAGCTGATGCGTCATGACAGGCGAGCATACGACCGTCGAGGTCACATCTGGTCGGTCGGCTCCAGAGTCTGCGGAACTGTCGGCGGTTCCGTCACCGGCTGCGACGAGCGCAGGTACCTCGCCCAGGCGAGCAGCCCGGCCAGCACCAAGCCCAGCGCGGCGCTCGCCAAGGTCAGCAGGCTGCCGGTCACCAGTGGAGCGAGCGCGCTGGCCAGCACCCCGTTGACGGTCAAGGCGATGAAGGTCATCACCGAGGCGGCCGTCCCGCGCCGCTGCGGGAAGAGATCTAGGGCGGTGAGTTGCAAGGTTGGGAGGGCGCCAGCGCGCAGCCGATTGAGGCCGCGGTGTAGACGCTGACTCCGACGAGCATGACCCACCGGCGGCCGACCGCGTCGGAAATTGGCCCGTGGAAGAGGCTCATCGCGGCAAAGGCCAGCAGGTAGGCACTGACGACCAGTTGCATCTGCCCGGCCCCGACCCCGAAGTCCGAACGCATCTGCGCAAATGCCGGGAAGGCCGTGTCGATGCTGAAAGGACCGAGCATGGCGAGCGCTGCCAGGATCGCCGGCAGCGCGATCGGAGGGCGCGTCGCCGAGGGGGCCATACCCGCCACCCTGTCATCCCGGGTGAGAGTGGGCCGGGCCCGTCTCAGGGCGGTCCTCTCGTGCAGCGACCTCGGGCAGTGTTGCGTGAGGTCACGAAAGCGCCGGAGTCCGCAGGCTTGCGGGCTCCGGCGCTTCCGTCATTCGGTCAGGCGTCGCCGGCGAGGATCCGGTAGATCCCCTTGCGGGCGTCATCCAGAACCGTGCGAGCGGCCGCGATCTGGTCCTTGTCGCCGGTCATGACGACCTGCTGAACCGCCATCGCGAGCTGTCGGATCTCGGAGCGAACGTCGAGGAAGCTCGCGTGCGGCCCGGCCACCTTGGCCCAGGGCTCCTTGAGTTCATCGGCGTGCTCTTCGATATAGCCACGCCCGGCCGGAGTCAGCGCGAACGCCTTCCCTGATTCGGTCTCCGACGGCTCGATGAGGCCCTCGTCCTCGAGCAACCCCAGGGCGGGGTAGATCGAGCCGGGGCTCGGTCGCCACAGACCCTCGGTCTTTTCCGAGATCGCGGCGATGAGTTGGTAGCCATTCTTCGGGCCCTCGGCGAGCAAGGCGAGGACCGCATTGCGGACATCGCCGCGACGCCCGCGACCGGGGCCGCGACGTCCGCGTCCAGGGCCGCCGGGCCCGCCGACGAACGGCCCGAAGGCCGCGAAGGGTGCGTCACCCGGCTCGAAACCAGGTCCTCCCGGACCGAAGCCCGGACCGAACCCGCGGCCGCGCCCACGGCCATGACCGTGTGGGCCGCGGCGTGGACCCTTCGGCCCGAAGGGGAGTGGCTGTTGGTGAGAGTGAGTCATGAAGGGATGCATGGTGGTGCCTTTCTGTGTGCATCGTGGTGCTTACGTCGATATATCGAAATACTCTCGCCATTTGTTCCCGATTGTCAAGATGAGGGGTGAGTGCCCGGGGCGCAGTCCTTGCCGCGGGGGTGGATTGGTGTGCCCACGCCGCCGATCCGGCGAGCATGGGGAATGGCTGCCGCAACCTTTGGCGTTGGCCTAGCCGAGCCTCATTCACCCCCCAAGGAGCATCGCCATGGCCACCGTCGACCTCACTGCTGGCACCTTCCAGCAGACCATCACCGACAACGACATCGTTCTCGTCGACTGGTGGGCGTCGTGGTGCGGGCCTTGTCGACAGTTCGCCCCGACCTTCGCGGCCTCCAGTGAGACCCACGCGGACGTCGTCTTCGCCAAGGTTGACACCGAAGCGGAGCAGGCCCTTGCCGGCGCCGCCGGGATCAGCTCGATCCCCACGATCATGGCCTTCCGCGAGGGGATCCTCGTCTTCCGCCAGTCCGGCGCGCTGCCGGCAGCCGCACTCGAGCAGGTCATCGATGGCGTGAAGAACCTGGACATGGCCGACGTTCGGCGTCAGGTTGCCGAGGCGGAGGCCACAAAAGCCTGACCTCGCGGTGATGACTCGATACCCCTGGGGGTATCATGAACACATGGTGAGGTCGATCGATATCGCGACACTGGCTCAGCGGCATACCGAGGGCGGGATCGTCGTGGATTGTCGTGAGCCGCGCGAGTATGTCGCCGGGCACATCCCGGGCGCACTCTTCGCGCCGATGAGCCGCATCATGAGCTATCTCGACGAGATCCCCGTGGGCGTAGATGTCCACGTGATCTGTGAGAGCGGCAACCGCAGCACAGCGATTGCCGAGATCCTCGAACGCACCGGCCGCAGTGCCCTGTCCGTCGAGGGGGGCACCGCTGCCTGGCGTGCCGCCGGTCACCCGATTGAGGAAGGGCCACCGCGCACATGAGCACTCCGCGCACAGATACCCAGCGGGGTATCATCCCCAGCATGGAACTGAACCCCGACGAGATGCAGACGGTCGTTAAGCGTCTCAAGCGCGCCCAGGGTCAGATCGGCGGCATCATCCGGATGATCGAGGATGGCCGCGATTGCCAGGACATCGTCACTCAAATGGCCGCGGTCTCCAAGGCGCTGGATCGCGCCGGCTTCGCGGTTATCGCCCTTGGCTTGCGTCAATGCATCGTCGACCCCGAGTCGCACACGATGGACGTCGAGTCGATGGAGAAGCTCTTCCTCTCCCTGGCCTGAGCTGACATGGACGCCAGCGCCTGGGACGCCAGGTATGCCGCCAGCGACTTGGTCTGGTCCGCCACCCCGAACATCTGGGTCGCAGAGCTGTGTGCCCCGATGGCCCCCGGCCGTGCGCTCGATATCGCTGCCGGGGAGGGCCGCAACGCCATCTGGCTCGCCGAGCAGGGCTGGCAGGTCGATGCCACGGACTACTCCCAGGTAGCCATCGAGCGGCTAGGACGGATTGCGGCCGAGCGTCTCGGACCGGATGCCGTGAGGGTCGCCGGCCTGGTGGCCGATGCAACGCAGCCCGCGCCTGGGACGGCCTACGACCTCGCGCTCTTCTGTTACGTCCACCTTCCGCCGGAGCAATGGCGGGCCGCGCTCGAGCAGGCGGTTGCCGCCACGCGCCCGGGTGGCGCCGTGCTCGTGATCGCACATTCGCTGCGCAATCTGACCGAGGGGGTCGGCGGCCCGCAGGTACCCGAGATCCTCCAGGACCCCGAGCACGTGGTGGCTTCTGCGGATGCCTTGCCGGTGGTCGCGGAGCTGGCCGAGTTGCGTCGACGTGAGGTTCCCGCAGAGGGGGGCCACCGGCATACCGACGGACATGCTCACCAGCCCACCCCGGGCGGCGTCGCGCTCGACACCGTGGTGCTGCTGCGCAAGACCGACGGTTAAGTCGCCACCCCAGTCGCCGCGAGGTGGGGGCAACCGGTTCAGGCCGCCGTGCCAGCCCGCCAGGTCGTATACCCGCCGGACAGATTGCGCACGTCGCTCCAGCCGCGTTGGGCCAAGATGCGCGCGGCCACGTGGGCCCGTAGGCCGACTGCGCAGTGCACCACGATCGGGCTGTCCTGATCGGGCAGCTCACCCAGGCGGTCGCGCAACTCATCGACGCAGACATTGATCGCGCCGGGGATCGCCCCGCGCTCAAACTCTGCTGCTGTCCGGACATCGAGGACGGTCGCGCCGGCGGCCACGGCATCGGCGAGTTCGTGCCACTGAATCGAGTGGGCGATTCCGCTGCGCAGGTTGTCGGCGATGTGGCCCAGCATGTTCACCGGATCCTTGGCCGAGGAGAATGGCGGCGCGTACGCCAACTCCAACTCGGCCAGGTCACTCGCGCGCAGTCCGCCGGTCATCGCGGTGGCGATCACATCGATGCGCTTGTCGACGCCGGAGCGGCCCACCCCCTGGGCGCCCAGGATCGCGTCCGTCGCCGGATCGAGGAGGAGTTTGAGGGACATGCCGTCCGCGCCGGGGTAGTAGGTCGCGTGCGAGGCCGGGTGGGTGTGAATGGCGCGATAGGCGCGCCCCGCGGCTCGAAGCCGCTTCTCGTTCCAGCCCGTGGCGGCGACCTGCAGGTCCATGACCTGGACAATCGCGGTCCCCAGCACCGGGCGGTCCGTGCCTGGCAGCCCGGCAATGATGTCCGCCACGCGCCGACCCTGAAGGTTGGCCGTATTGGCCAGCGGCACCAGGGTCGCCTCGTGGGTCAGGCCGTCGACCTTCTCCACCGCGTCGCCCACGGCATAGATGTGCGGGTCGCTGGTGCGCAGGTGCTCATCGACGCGTATGCCGCCTCGCTCGCCGATCGTGAGCCCGGCGGCTTGTGCCAGTGTGGTGTCGGGGCGCACCCCGATCGCGGCGACGACGACATCTGCCGGCAGGGTGCTGCCGTCATCCAGGGTGACCTCGCGTTCGCCGATGGCGGTCACAGCGTGGGACAAGCGCAGATCCACGCCCGCCCGGCGGATGGCGGAATGCACCGGGGCGACCATCTCCGGGTCGAGGGGCGCCATGACCTGGGGGGTGGCCTCGACCAGCGCGACCTGCATCCCCTTGTGGACCAGGTTCTCGGCCATCTCGACACCGATAAAGCCGCCACCGATCACCACCGCGGTCCCGCCCTCGGTGCGCTCGTCGTCGAAGCCACGGGCCTGCGGCAGCGCAGCCTGCACCGCCTCGACCAGGGCATCGGTGTCCTCGATATCGCGCAGCGAGAGCGCGCGCTCGATGCCGGGGATCGGTGGGCGGACGGGTCGGGCGCCGGGGGAGAGCACCAGCGCCGTGTAGGTGATCTCCTCCGCAACCCCCGTGGCGAGATCGCGCAGCGTGATGGTCTGCGCCTGTGCGTCGATCGCGGTCGCCTCGGTGTGTACGCGCACATCCAAGCCGAAGCGCGCGCCGAGGCTGGCCGGTGTCTGCAGCAGGAGGGCCGAGCGCTTCTCGATGACCCCGCCCACGTGATACGGCAGGCCGCAGTTGGCGAAGCTCACATGCCCGCTACGCTCGACGACAATGATCCGTGCGGACTCATCCAGGCGGCGAAGCCTGGTAGCCGCGGACATGCCGCCGGCGACGCCGCCGACAATGACATAGGTGGGGTTCGGGGTCTCGCTCACGATGCGCCACTATACCCCCTGGGGTATAGTGTCCCCGAAGCGGCCCGGTGTTCGGGCCGTTGCTGACGATAGGAGCAAGCAGATGTGCCGAGCAGTGAAGTGCCGGGAGTGTGGCAAGACGACCTGGGCCGGGTGTGGCCAGCATGTCGCCATGGTCAAGTCCAGCGTTCCCGCGTCGCAGTGGTGCGGCGGGCACCCCAAGAGCCAGGAGAGCGCGTCGAGCGGCGGCTTCTTCGGCCGCATGTTTGGCCGCTGACGCGGCAAACAAGGGCTAGCGGCTGTCGGCTCCCCCCATCGAGTGTCGGGTTGTGGTTCCTCTGGAGGCTCCAGAGGAACCACAACCCGACACTCGACTGGTTTAGGTTGCCCGACCGGACACGAAAGGCACCAGCTCCATCGCCATCGGTGCCTGGGCAGGCTCGGCCGCCACGGTGAAGCCCGCGGCGCGCATCGACGCGAGGATGTCTCGATCGAGGTGGCAACCGCCAGCGACCACGCCCCAGGCGGGCTGCAGTCGGGACTGCCAGCGCGCCACCCCCGGGCGGTCGGAGCGCACGTGCTCCACGAAGTGCAGCGCTCCGCCGGGCCGCAGCACGCGCCGGGCCTCGCCGAGGGCGCGGGTGAGGTCGCCCACCGTGCACAAGGTCCAGGTCGAGAGCACCGCATCCACTGAGGCATCGGCGATGGGCAGGCTGGCGCCATCCAGGCCGATGCGGGTCACCGGCCGGCCGTATGCCGCAATCCGTGCACCCGCCCGCTCCCAGGCCAGGTCGGCTGGCTCGACTGCCAGGACCTCGTCAACGGCTGCTGGTAGATAGGGCACATTGCGTCCGGAGCCGAAACCTACCTCGAGCACAGTGCCGCTCAGCTCGGCGCACACGCGGCGCCGCCACGAGGCCGCGGTGGCGTCATTGAGCGATGCGTCCACCAGTCGCGGCACGACGCGCTCGTTCCACCAGTCACCTGGGCTGCGCAGGCTCATGGCCCCAGTCAACCTCACGTTTCCCGCCTGATGCCGGAAACTGTTGGTTGGGGCCCCTTAGAAGGGGCCCCAACCAACAGTTTCCGACCCCAAGTCGCGGGATTCGCGGCTCGCGGCTCGCGGCTCGCGGCTCGGGGGCGCCCGCAACCTCAGCCGTGGCCCTTGAGCACCATCCGCATGATGCGCGCGTTGAAGACCGCGAAGCGCGTCAACTGGATGGGCACGCTCTTGCGCCGCTTGAGCATCTTCTCGGTCGGGAGGGGCGCCTTGCTGAGGTCGGCCACCGGGACTGCGCTGTTGTCAGACATGAGGTTCACTCCGGGATGAGTTGCCAGCCGAGGCGACCCTTGGCCTTGTGGATGAAGAGGTAGTGGAGCATGAGCTTGACCCAGTGACCGGCCAGGCCCAATTCGCCCCGGGTGTCCTTGAGGTCGCGGCCCGTGGGATAGCGCTCGAAGTCGGGGACCACCGGCATCATGGTCATCGCGGCCGCCGAGCCGGTACGCATGCCAGCGCCAGCTGAGGCCACGCAGGCGGCGCCCATGTTGGCCATCGAAGCCTCGTGGGCCTTGGCGCTGGCGCCGTGCTTGATCCGGTCGGCGATCGAGAGCGCGGCGGTCTTGCCCATCACGCCGGACGGCATACCCGTGCGCGGCGGAGCCGGCGCGATGAGCGTTCCATTGGGCGAGGTGCGGGGTTGGCTGATCTGATGCGGCGGAGCGAAGGCGATACCCACGGCCCAGATGTTGTCGTAGCCGATGGCCTGATAGGTCTTGGGCCAGTCCGACGCCTTCCATTCCGCATACGGCTTGCCGGAGTAGTCGGCGTCGACCTTCATGAAACCGCTCGGGGCGAACATGGAAGCGGAGATGTCCTCGCCGTTCTTGTCGTATGCCGCCAGCGGCACCCCACCAAAGGGCGGCAGCAGCATGCCGAAATCGAAGTCCAGCGTATGGAATTCCCCGTCAAGGGTCTCGTAGTGAACGACCCCGGGCTCGACCTTGGTCACGTGAGCGCCCAGGACGGCCTCGACTCCGCGCTCCCGGAACAGCGAACCAGTCCACAGTTCCGAACTGGTCTCGAAGCCCATGTCCGCGAAGGTCATCCCCCCGACACCGAAGTCGCCGAGCTCCTTCTCGTTGGTGAGGTAGATGACCCGGGCGAGGTCACGCACGCCGGCTTCACGGAGCTCATGATCGACATTGAAGACGTACTCGAAGGCGGCGCCTTCGCAGGTGCAGGTGCCGTGGCCCATGCCGACCACGAGGGTCTGGCGCTCGCCTGCCTTGAGTCGGGCGATGGTGGCCCTGAGGGCTTCCGCCGCTTGGATGGCGTGGTCCGCGGTGCAGACCGACACCGTGTGACCGCCGTGCGGGCCAAGCCCGGGGGTCATCTGGAACTTCAACTGCGGGCCGGTGGCATTGACCAGGTAGTCATAGCGGATGCGCTCACTGGAGCCATCGGCGCCCGGCGAGGTAGCGACGATGTCGACCGCGCCTCGATCGCTCTCACTGTCGCCTTGCGGCCAGATCGCGACTGCCTTGGCCTGCTTGAAGGTGACGCCCTTCTTGGCATAGACCGGGGCCAGCGGGAAGACGACATCCTCCTTGCCCATCTTGCCGACCCCGACCCAGATATTGCTGGGGATCCAGTTCCACTGGGAGTTCGGGCTGACCACCGTCACCGTGTGGCCCTTGGGTAGCAGTCTCGACAGGTGCAGGGCGGCAGTGTGTCCTGCCACGCCAGCGCCGAGAACGACGACATCGGCCATGGGACTTCTCCTTCGAAGTGAGCGACCATCCGCTGCTGAACTATACTCATACCCCTAGGGGTATGCTAGTCCGGTGGCCAAGAACCCCCTGGAGCACCTCCCTGTCACCCTGTTCGCCGCCGTGATGGGCCTGGGCGGGTTGGCCCTCGCCTGGCGTCGCGCCAGCCTCGTGTGGGGTATGCCGCGCTGGCCCTTCGTTCTCTTGCTCGTGCTGGCGAGCGCGGCCTTCGTCCTGGTGGCAGTTGCGTATGCCGCAAAGTGGGTCCGGTATCCGGCCGCTGCCCGCGCCGAGTTGGGCCATCCGATGCGGATGACCTTTGTCCCTACGGTCACCATCGCCATCCTCATCCTGGGCACGGCATACGCCGATGTTGCGCCGGCACTGGCGAGGGTTTTGTGGTGGATCGGCGCGGTGGGTCACTTGATCGCGACCGTCGTGGTGATCTCAACCTGGTTCCGGCGCAGCGACATTGGCGCCGGACACGTGACTCCGGCGTGGTTCATCCCCATCGTGGGTAACGTGATCACCCCGCTTGCGGCCCGGAGCATCGGCAATCTTGAGCTGGCGTGGTTTGCCTTCGGCGTGGGCGTGGTGTTCTGGATTGCTCTGCTGCCCTTGTTGTTGCAGCGCGTCTTGCTCCATGAGCCGGCGCTGCCGCCCCGAATGCTCCCCACGATCGCGATCTTCATTGCGCCGCCGTCGGTGATCATGTTGTCGTGGAACACCTTGGCGGGCACCGTCGACGATGCCTTCGGGCGAATCACGTATGCCGCGGCGATCTTCTTCGTGATCCTCTTGCTAGCCCAAGCGCCGACGCTGCTACGCCAGCCATTTGCCGTGCCCTTCTTGGCGTATACCTTCCCGCTGGCGGCGGCTGCCGCAGCGGCGATCGCGATGGCTGGCGCCAGTGCGCTGGTCGCAGCTGATGTCATCGCCATCGCTCTGCTTGCGCTCGCGAGCGCGGTCGTGGCCGCGGTCATCACGCTCACCCTACGCGCCGCGTTCCGCGGCGAACTCCTTGTTCCGGAAGGCTGAAACACGATGGCTGAACTTCCCCGATGGGCCCGTGTGCTCGTGGTCGTGGCCCACCCTGACGACGAGTCCTTCGGGCTGGGCGGTGTGATTGCCGCGTTGGTCGATAGTGGGGCCGGCGTTCGGGTGTTGTGCCTGACCGCCGGCGAAGCTTCGACGCTGGGCGAGTCCGAGGGGTTGGCGCAGACCCGAGCTGCGGAGCTGATGGTCGCCGCTAGGGAGCTTGGCGCCGAAGAGGCGTTGCTCTGTCACTACCCGGACGGTGGGCTGGCAGGGTGCGGGGAGGCGCTCGTCACCGAGATTTCCTCCCAGATCGCGCGCGAGCGCCCCGACGGGCTGCTGGTGTTTTGCCAGGACGGTGGAGTCACCGGTCACCCTGACCATGAGGCCGCGACCATCGCCGCCCTCACCGTCGCCCGGGCCCATCGAATCCCGGTGCTGGGCTGGGGGCTGCCCAGGGAGGTCGCCGAAGTGCTCAACCAGGAGTATTCCGCGGCATTCGCCGGGCATGCCCCGGCCGCGTTGCCGATCGTGCTGGACGTCGACCGTGAGCGCCAGGGGCGGGCGATCGCCGCCCATGCCAGTCAAGCGGTTCCGGGCAGCGTGTTGTGGCGGCGGCTGGAGCTACTGGGATCGCAGGAGCACCTGCGGCTCGTGACCTGGTCAGACCCTGCCTGAGGCGCAAAGCCCGAGTCCCCGTCCCCGCCGTTCCCCGCCGTTCCCCGCCGTCCCACCGGTCCGGGCGGGCGCTCTGCCGTCCCACCTGGCCCAACTTTCCCGCCTGATGCCGGAACCTGTTGGTTGGGGCCCCTTAGAAGGGACCCCAACCAACAGGTTCCGACCCGAAGTTGCGCTTGCACCCCCTCAGGCGCGAGCAGCAGCTTCCTTCGCGGCGGCCTCGGCGCGCTGCGTAGCTTCGCAGGCCACCGGGGCGATCTCATGGACCGCACTCCACGCGCCATACCCGCCAAGCAGGTCTGAGACATCGGCAAAACCCTTGCGCCGCAACAGGCTTGAGCCAACGCTTGAGCGCCAGCCGCCCGCGCAGTACACGAGCAACGGCTTGCTTGGGTCGAGCTCAGCGGTCCGCTTGCCCAGCTCGGCGAGCGGGATGTGCTTGGCGCCCGGGATCATCCCCCCAGCGACCTCGCCCGGATTGCGGATGTCAAGCACCTGCAAGCCCTCGACTGCCTCCATGGCCTGGTCCGCCTGCGCGACGTTGAGCCTGCTTGCCTGCTGCATGTCACCGGCGTGGTCCACGAAGTACCCCTCCGGGTCCGCGACATAGCCCACCACGTGGTCGTAGCCGATTCGAGCGAAGCGCGTGGCAACCGCTTGCTCCTGGCCCTCGGGAGCGATCACGACCACTCGGTCCTCGGGCGCCAGCACCGTCCCAACCGTCTCCGCCAAGCGCCCATCAGCGGGCACATTGACCGAGCCGCGCAGGTGGCCCACCGCGAACTCGGGGTTGGGTCGCGCATCGGTGACGATGGCGCCCTCGGCAATCGCCGCAGCCACCTCGTCCGGGCTCATCGCCGGCACGCTGGAGTCGACATCGAGAGTGTCGCGGCCTTGACGGTTGAGGACCGCGTTGTAGACGAAGTACGAAGGTGCGGTCGGTTGCCCCTCGGTCACCACGGCGACGAATTCGTCCTCGGTCATGGGTTGACAGGCGTAATTGGTCCGGCGCTGTTCCCCAATGGTCGACTGCTTCTCGGTCGACAAGTTCTTGCCGCAGGCCGAGCCGGCGCCGTGCGCCGGGAAGACCCGGACCTCATCGGGCAGGCCCATGATCTTGTGGTGGATCGAGTCGTACAGCATCCGCCCAAGTTCGTCGGAGGTGAAGCCGATCGACGCCAACAAGTCGGGCCGGCCGACGTCGCCGATGAAGAGCGCATCGCCGCTGAGAATGCCGTAGGGCACCGGGTCGTCAGCCCGCTCGAAGACCAGGATGGAGATGGACTCCGGCGTGTGTCCTGGGGTGTGCATCACCTGCAGGGTCACCTCGCCGAGCGAGACCCGCTCGCCATCAGCGAAGTGACGCACCTCGAACTCCGCCTTGGCGGCCTCGCCATAGCCGATCCAGGCGCCGGTCTCGCGCTGCAACTCCAGGTGGCCCGAGACGAAGTCGGCATGGAAGTGCGTATTGAGGACCCCCACGATGGTCAGGCCGGCGGCCTTCGCGTCCTCGAGGTACTCGCCGACATCCCGCCGAGGGTCAATGATGACGGCCTGCCCGGTGGTCTCGTCCCCCACGAGATAGGACGCCTGCGAGAGGCAGTCGAGGTAGTACTGAGTGAAGATCATGGTGGTCTCCTACGGTGGTGTCGCCTGTTCTCGTATACCCTAGGGGGTATGCGTCAATCGATCAACCACTCTGCCCACACGCCCGCCCGCCCGAGTCGCCAGCGTGCCCTGACCTTAGGTGCCCTCGCCCTGACCCTGGTGGTCTCGCTTGGCACGGCAGGCTGCTCTGACAGCGCCAAGCCTTCGACCTCAGGCAGTGCAGCCGCGGCCGCGCCAGCCGCGGGGGCCACGCTCGACCCGGCCGCCTTCGGAGCTGCGGCCAGCCGGCCGGGGACCGTTCTCCTCGATGTCCGCACCCCGGCGGAGTTCGCCAGCGGGCACCTCCCGGGCGCGATCAATGTCGACGTCGAGTCGGCCGACTTCGCGGCGCGGATCGCGACCCTCGACCCCGCCGTCCCGTATGCCGTGTACTGCCGGTCCGGCAACCGCTCGGGCGTGGCTTTGGGCCTCATGCAGGCCGCCGGCTTCACCTCGATCTACCACCTCGGCGGAGGCATCACCGCGTGGCAGTCCGCCGGCGGGGAGGTCGTCACCGGCTAGGGCGGCGGGCGGCATACAGCACGACCCCACCTCCGGCGCGACCCCACCGCCCGGCGATGGAGTATGCCGCTCGGCGCCTGACCCGGGGGTCCGCGAATGCGCTGCCCACGGCGGTGCCACGATGAGGTCATGGCCCTCGACGTCGAACTGTCCGAGATCCGTGACTTCCTGGCTCAGCACGCGCCCTTCGAGGATCTTCCGGCTGGCGAGTTGGAAGCCCTCGTTCCCCGGCTCAGCGTGCAGTACTTCCGGCGCGGGAGCGCGCTGATCGCACGCGGCGATGATAACCACAGCCTGTACATCCTGCGCAGCGGTGCAGTCGACGTCCACGACGCCAATAGCAGCTTCGTCGACCGCGGCGAGCCGGGCGGCTGTTTCGGCGCCATCACCCTGACCGAGGGCAACCCGTCGACCTTCAATGTCGTGGCGATCGAGGACTCGCTGGCTTTGGTCATGCCCGGTGAGGTCTTCCACGACCTGTGTGCCCGCTTCCCTGACGTGGACCACTTCTTTGACCTGCAGCGCGCCCGACGGATGCAAGGAGCGGTCGCCACCCAGCAGTTGTCAAACTCCGGCAGCGCCATCCTCAAGACCCAGGTGCGCGAGCTCATCAGGCGGCCGCCGGTCCTGGTCACCAGCCAGGCCAGTATTCGTCAGGCCGCGGAGCAGATGAGCGAGGCCGGCGTCAGCTCCCTGCTGGTGATGAATGGCGACGCCTTGGCCGGCATCATCACCGACCGAGACCTGCGCAATCGGGTCCTGGCCTCGGGTCGTGATCCGCGCGATCCGGTTGCGGAGATCATGACCACCAAGCCCGTCACCGGCTCCGCTGAGTCCCTGGCCTTCGAAGTGCTGCTGGAGATGGTGGGTCGCAATATCCACCATCTCCCGATCCTGCACGATGGCGTCCCGGTCGGCATCGTCACGACCACTGACCTGATGCGGCTGGAGCAGGCCAACCCGGTCTACCTGGCCGGTGACATCGCCAAGCAAGACGACGTGGCCGGGGTCGCCGCCGCGGTATCTCGGTTGCCCCAGGTCGTCGAATCCCTGGTCGCCCAAGATGCCAGCGCCGACGACATCGGACGAATCGTCACGGCCATCGGGGACAGCGTGGAGCGCCGACTTTTGCAACTGGCCGAGGCCGAGTTGGGCGACCCGCCGGTGGCCTACTGCTGGGTGGCGCTGGGCTCCAGAGCGCGCTTGGAGCAGGCGCTGGCCGCTGACCAGGACAACGCGATCATCATCAGTGATGAGGTGACTGCGGATCAGCTGGCGTACTTCACGGCGCTGGCCGAGAAGGTGGTCGGCTGGCTGGTCGACTGCGGGTACCCTCGCTGCCCGGGCGGCATCATGGCCACCAACCCTCGCTGGCGCGTGCCGCTGGAGACCTGGAAGGCCGAGTTCCGTCAGTGGATGACCCAGCCCGTGCCGGAGGCGATTCTGCAGGCCAGCATCTTCTTTGACATGCGCGGCGTCCACGGCGACCTCAGCCTGTTTCGCAAGTTGCGCAAGCTCGTGCGGCATACCGCGCCACAGTCCAATCTCTTCCTCGCGCACCTGGCCAAGCAAGCCACCCTCAATGAGCCGCCGATCGGCTTCTTCCGGGGTTTCGTGTTGGCCAAGGAAGGCGACCACAAGGACACCCTCGACATCAAACGTGGAGGTGTGGGCGCGGTCGTTGAACTCGCGCGCGTGCATGCCCTCTCGCTCGGGTCGCCGGGCGTCAACACCCAGACGCGCATCGCGGCGGCGGTCAAGGCCGGGATCATCAGCGAGGAGCGGGGTGAGGATCTGCGAGACGCCTTCGAGTTCATCTCGTATGTCCGTCTGCGTCACCAGGCGTCGCAGGTGCGGGCGGGTCGTGCGCCGGACAATCACGTCGCCCCGGACGACTTGAGCAGCTTCGACAAGCGCCACCTGCGGGAGGCCTTCGGCATTGTTCGCTCGGCCCAGGGGGCCTTGGCTCACCGATACCCCTTGTCGTACATCAGCTGATGGGGTGGTTCACCCGGTCGCCGCAGACCCGCCGCGAGCGGGCCTTGCGGACCTGCCCGCAGGGGCCCCTGCGGGAGTACCTCAGCGTGCCCTTCCCGGAGGCGGATACGGCGGTTGCCGACCTTGCACTCTTGGCTATCGACATCGAGACCACCGGGCTAGATCCGGCCAAGGATCACGTGCTCTCGGTGGGATTCGTCCCGATCAACGGGCGGTCGATTGTCCTGGGTGGCGCGCGGCACCACTTGATCGCGACCGAGGGCCAGGTGGGTCAGTCGGCGACCGTGCACGGTTTGACCGATGACGCCCTTGCGGAGGGGATGCCCTTGGTGGACGCAGTGGCCGAGGTGTTGCGGGCCATGTCGGGGCGCGTGCTGCTGGCGCACTTTGCCCGGATCGAGCGGGACTTCTTGCGGATCGCGTGCGAGCGGGCCTGGGGGAGTGCCATGCCGACAGTCATCGTCGACACGATGGAGTTGCATCGGCGGTTGCTATCGCGGCAGTGGGGCGCCGAGATCCCGGATGGTGGCCTGCGGCTGTGGACCGCGCGGACGCGCTATGGCCTGCCGGTCTACCGGGCGCATGAAGCTCTCACCGATGCCTTGGCGTGCGCCGAGCTCTACCTGGCCCAAACGGCCGAGATCGCCGCCGAGCGCACAGTGACGCTCGGGGCGATCTCGAGTTAAGGCTGGTGGCTCAGAAGGTGCGGGGGCGGGTGCCCTGCGAGATCAGGTAGAGCTCGTGCGTCTCGCGGGCCAGGTCGCGGTCCTGCGCCATCGAGGCGCCGTAGCCGTGGTGGCGTGAGGTGATGAGGGAGCTCGCAAGGGCGCGAGCCTTCTGGATGGTGAGCGTCGCGGTGTTCATGTATGAAGTATCTCGCCATTGAACTATCAAGCACAAGTCCAGTTTACTTACGAGTAGTTAAGTATGACTGTACTATTGGGGGATGCTCGATCCGCACCGAATTCGCGTGTTCCGTTCCGTGGTGGCCAGTGGTTCAGTACAGGCGGCTGCGGACAATCTGGGCCTGACTTCGTCGGCCGTCAGCCAACGCCTCTCCGCGCTGCAGCGCGAGACCGGGCTCACCCTCTTCCACCGCGTGGGCCGGGGGATCGTCCCCACGGAGGCCGCTTTGGTGCTCGATCGTCGGACCGATGACGTGATGTCCGAATGGGTGCACCTTGAGGGCGTGGTCGAGGACTTGCGAGAGGGCCGCCTCGATCGTCTCAGCATCGGCTATTTCGCCTCGGCTGGGTCAGCCTGGATGCCGACCCTGGTCAAGCGCTTGCGTGAAGAGTTCCCCGACCTGGTTCTTGAACTGGTGCTGAACGAAGTGGACCGGCCGGCGACCAGGCCAGATCTCGATGTGGTGATGGGGGAGCCGGATGCCCAGGTCCCACCGGGGTGCCAACGAACAGAGCTCGTCCGGGACCCCTTCGTGATCGTGGTGCCACGAGCCCATCGCCTGGCCGACCTTGAGCGGGCCGCGCTGAGTGACCTGCGCCGGGAGATCTGGGTGAGCAATGACTTCACCAAGAGTCACGGACATCAACTCGTCATCGCCGCATGCAAGACGGCCGGCTTCCAGCCCCGCTTCAGTGTGCAGGCGCAGGATCACCACACGGCGATCGGGTTCGTCGCGGCGGGTGTGGGGATCTCGGTTATGCCGGGGCTGGCGGCCAGATTCCTGCCGGCCAATGTGACCCGACTGGACATCGTCGGACCACGTCCCGTGCGTCACCTAGCCGCGGTCCGGCGCGACCTTGGGGCGCCGCATCCGGCCGCAGACCGCGCCCTGGAGATCCTTACCGACCTGATCGCCCACCCGAGCCGCGCTGTTGCTCCTGCACAGTGATCCGCAGCCGCTCGGCCATCTCCGGTGGTACGACCGAGTCCGGATCCCGCAGTCGGCCCACAGCATCGGTGACTCCCACCACTGCGGCATACAGGCCTGGACAGGTTGGACACCCACTGAGGTGAGTTTCGAGTGCGCTGCGCTCGCCAGCGGTCAGTTCGTCGTCGAGGTAGTCGCCGATCCGCGATCGAGCTTTCCAACACCGCATTGGCACCCCCGTGCTTGCTCGACGCCGAGCCTCGTCGGCGAGTAGGTCGATGATCATGGCCCGGCCGCGCCGCAACCGTTGTTTTGCGGCCGGCAGGCTGACCTCCGAAATCTCGGCGACCTCGGCTGAGGTCAGTCCTTCGAGGTCGTGCAGGATGACCGCCGCCCGCAGAATGGCGGGCAGATGCACCAGCGCGTCCAAGAGGTCGTCACGGTCGGCGGCCCGCGCGATCACGGTCTGCGGGTCAACGGTGTAGTCGTCGTCCTGCCAGGACCGCTCGATTTCAGCGCCGATCACCTCATCCGGCACCGGATCAGCCGACTTCGCCCGCTGCAGGTCGATGAAGCGATGGTGCATCACCCGGTGGAGCCAGGTGCGCAGCGCGGACTGGCCTTGGAAGGTGTCCGCGCTGCGCAGTGCCCGCTCAAGGGTGTCTTGGACGAGATCCTCAGCTGAGTTCAGGTCACCGGTGAGGTACCGGGCGTACCTGACCAGTCCAGGGATCTCGTCGATCAGGTCGGTGGTGTCGAGCGGCATACCGCCGAGCCTAGGAGACGTGGATCAGCCCTGGGCGGATCAGCCCCTGTCGGATCAGGCCTGGTCGGCCGAGCGGGTGCTGATGCCGAAGAGCCGGTACAGCGGGCAGAATCCCACCAGGCCGGTGACCAGCATGACCGCTGCAACGATCCAGAGCACGATGCCCAGGGTGCCGCCGGTCATGAAGGCCGCGATGGCCGCAATGATCGCGACGACGATGCGGATGACCTTGTCGGTCTGGCCGACGTTCTTGCCCATGATTGCTGTCCTTTGCGTATGCCGCGGGCTTGCGCTTCAAGCCCGTCGACCACATAGACGAATGGCGCACGCAAAGGGATACATCGGCGGCTTCTTGCGCTCCCGTAGCCTCCCGTTCGCCGCCGCTTTCCCACCTCACGCGCCTCAAGTTCGCCGCTTTCCTACCTCACGCGCCTCAACTTTCCCGCCTGATGCCGGAACCTTCTGGTTAGGGCCCCTTCTAAGGGGCCCTAACCAGAAGGTTCTCTCCCTAGGCGGAAAAGTTGAGGCGGATGGGATTCGCCGGTAGGGCGCGCGCGGGATTGGCGGGTAGGGCGCGCGCGGGATTGGCGGGTAGGGCGCGCGCGGGATTCGCCGGTATGGCGCGCGGGCGGGACCAGCGGGCGGGGCCCGTGTCTGTCAGGTGCCGGCCCAATAGAGCGCGCGTGCCGGACAGAGCCGGATCGCGGTCTCGCCCTCGGCGGGGTCAACGGCAGCATTCGCGATGACCGGGTAGCCCCACTCGTCCAACTGAATGTCCCGCGGCAGCAGACTGGCGCAAATGCCGTGAGCCGAGCAGGCGATGCGATCGATGCGGATCTCGGCTTGACGATCAGGCGAGGTAGGCATGAGCGACCTTCCCTTCGAGTGGGCAGTTCCCGGCTGCATGCTCGGCGAGATGCTGCCCGAAGACCCGCAGGGCGCTGCGGACCATGCCGGCCACGCCGTCCGGGAATCGGCAGGCACCCCGCCCGATCAGCAGATCGACCCGCGCGCTGAACTGGTCTACGGCGCGCGAGGTGGGACGGGCGATCAGCTCGGCCCACTGAGCCGACACCGCCGGGAGCCCGAACATGCACGGTCCGCATTGCCCGGCGGATTCGCCTGCGGCATAGGACAACAGTGATGACACCTGCGCAAGTGGACAGCGGTCGGGAGCCAGGACGTTGATGACTCCCGGGCCGGTGGACCCGCCGTATGCCGCGAGCCCGGCGTTGGACCAGATGGCGCCGGCCGCCTCCGCCTCGGTGAGGAAGAAGCCCCCGAGCCCGCCCAGCCAGACCGGGCCCGGGATGCCGCCCGCGCCCTCCGCGCCGGCCGCGCCCGCCGCTCGGAGCAGATCGGCCAGTGGTATGCCGGCCGCGGCGGCAAAGACCCCCGGCGAGTGCACCGAGCCGCCAATGGTCACGAGGCGAGGCCCGGGTTCGGTGGGAGTTCCAAACGATCGGAACCAGGCCGATCCGCGATCCGCAATCTGGGCCACCCGCCATACAGTTTCGGCGTTGAGCACGACGGTCGGCGCGACTTGCCGGCCCTGCACATCTCGCCCTCCATAAACGAAGGGCGTGCGCTTGGTCATGGGTCGGGCCAACTGACCGCTGGCCAAGGAGATCAGGGCACTCTCCTCCGAGGACACGTATCGGTGCGGAACCTCGAGAACCTCGAGTCCCGCAGCCGCCAACCGCGAGGCGGTGGCCGAGCCGCGGTGTGCGGCATACCGAATTCCACCGAGACGTCCGGGAGCGATCAACTTCGCGCCCTGGACCAGGTCCGCGAGGTGGTTCTCGACCACCCAGGCATCCTTGGTTGCGCCGATTTCGCCGTCGCAGGCATTCACGATGAGGGCGGCCCGATTCTCGATGGCGGCCCGCACCTTGGTGCCAGTGCTGAAAGCGGCACCGCCCCGCCCGGTGAGCCCCGAGGCATCAAGCTGCTCGATGAGGGTCATGACCACTCCTGAACAAGGACGTCGCGACGGCGGTCGCGGTCGTGATGGGAGGTGGTGGCCCGCCAGCCGATGGCACCGGCACCGACCGCTGCGCAGAGCACGGTGACGAATCGGAGAATCGGCTGATCCGAGGTTCCGAGCATGAATCCGTGTACGAGCGCGGCAGGCCAGAGCAGGTAGGAGAGCCAATGCACGGCCTTCCAAGTGCGCTCGGGGAGCCGAGGGCGTAGCCATGAGGTGGCTATGACCGCCGCCAGGATGTCGATCGCGAGGGTGCCTAGTCCGACCCAAGCACGGGCGTACTCGCTCGTGAACGGCACGATGGCGGAGATCAGGTCGATCGAGACGTAGGTCTCGGCGATCGCCGTTCCCACGTGCACGGTGAGGAATGCCGCCATGCCGAGCGAAAGCCAACGGTGCAGCGCCATCACGATGGTCGCCTGGTCGCCGTGTGGCCGTCGGCGGCCAGAGGTGACGACCCCGAGGACGCTCACTGCCGTGAGCAGCACGATGCTTGCCACGCCGGTGGCCCGAGAGGCGTACCAGAGTGCCTCGTTCATGATGCCCTCCCAGTAATCTCACGTGGATCCGGCCAGCCGGGTGTGGTGACCATCGTTCCGTCGATGCCATCGAGTCGTGCCGGAATGCCGTTGCGCTGCAGCCAATCTGGCGCGTCCAGCCCCAGGATGATGGCTGCGGTGGAGGCGGCATTGGCCTCAAGGGCGTTGGCGGCCACGCAGGTCACCTGGGCCCAGATGGTGGCCGCGGTTCGGCCCGTTCGGGGATCGAGAATGTGGTGGCCGGTCGATTCGCCCTGCAAGGTCCAGGTCCGCAGCCGGGTCGAACTCGTGGTCACGGCCTGGCCGGTGCTGACGATGACCTGCAGGATGCTGCCATCGGCGGCCTCGACCCCGATCCGCCAACCCCCGTGCGGGGCAACGCCACTCACGGCGATATCACCACCGAGGTTGACGAGGAAGCCGCCGGGCAGCCGCTCCGCCAGGCGGGCAGCGATGTTGTCGGCGGCATACGCTTTGGCGGTCGCACCGAGATCAATGAGGCAGCCCTGCGGCACTCGGACGGCATCCGTGGCTTCGTCGATCGTGACGCTCTGCCAGCCGGGGACGGCGGCGCCCGCGGTGCCCGCGGCATACGTGGTGCGTGCACGCACGCTGTCGATATCGCCGTCATAGCCGGACGCCACAACGCCTCGGCCCACGGTGGGATCGACCAAGCCGTCGGTGATGCGCGCCGCGTGCAGAGCTGCCCGCAGGTAGGCGACGAACACCGGTGATGCCCACGTGGTGGCCGGTCCATGCTCTGCGCGGGCGGCGAGTCGGCTGACCTCGGAGTCGGGCCGGAAGCGCGAGGCGGCGAGGTCGAGATCGGCCAGGTGATCCTTGGCGATGAGGGTGGCCTGGGCCAGCGCTGCTGGGTCCGTCACGAGAATGCGATGGGTCGTGCCGATCGCGCGAAACGTCGAACTGGTGATCAGTGAGTCAGCACTGGCACGAGCGGTGGTGGTGGCCATGGCCGTCACGACCCATTCGTCGTGGTTTGGGCGCTCGAGGAACTCTCCGTAATCCCCGAGGTGGAGCTGAAGCCGGAGGATGACGTGCTCGACGAACTGTCGGTGGTGGAGGACGTGGACGACGTGGACGAGCTGGACGAGCTGTCAGTGGTGGATGACCCGGCTGTGGTCGCGGTCGACTGGGCGGCCGTGCCGGAGGTGTCGGCGCCCGTTGAGGAATCCTGGATGAGCGTGAGACCGACCCCGCCGGTCACCAAGGTGGCGGCCAGCATGGCTCCAGCGGTCCAGGCCTTGGCGCGATTCAGGGCTCGTGGGGTGCTCATGATGCTCTCTCTTCCGGTGATATCGGCGAGTGCTCTCGCCGATATCGTCAACTCTGGAGGTCGCGCTTGTGCACTTCCTGTGGACTGCCCATGTGGTGTTTGTGGCTTCCGAGTGGGCGCGCTGAGTCGGGGCGCTTGGGGGTCAGGATCCGGCCGAGCTCGTGTGTCCGCCGGCCGGTCCGCCACCCTGAGCAGCCGCGCCTGGTCCGGCCGGGGCGGCCCCCTGCGGCGGAGCGACCGGCGCGAAGCCCGAAGTGCTATTGGACTGCCGCTGACCCTGCTGGCCGGGTACGGGACCGGCCTGGCTCTGGCTTTGCGGTGACGACTGGGTCGCCGAGTCAGCGTCCAGCTGACTGTTCGCCAAGTGGAATCCCACGGCGCTGGCCCCCACGGCTCCTCCGGCGAGGAGGGCCACGGACCAGGTGCGGGCGGCATTGAGCGGTGAGGTGGGCATGTCTGTCCCTTCGGAGTGCGTGGATGGTGAGTCCTCAGGATGCGCGGGTGCGCTGGACGCTCGCTGTGGGCGGCATATGGACCCGCTGGGCGCCTCAACTTTCCCGCCTGGGGCGGGAAACCCTCGGTTGGGGCCGATTGTAAGGGGCCCCAACGTCAAGGTTCCGGCATCAGGCGGGAAAGTTGAGGCGGGTGAGGTGGAGTGGGGCAAGTGGGGGCCGGATCGGTGAGCGTCGAGGTCATAGGGGAAGACGTGAGACTCTGGACGGCATGACGAACCCGGCAGAGCACCCGCTGCTGCGACGCATTCGTGAAAGCGTCATCGGCGACGATCACGTGATGGTCACTCCGTATGGCGCACGCCGCGTGACCTATGCGGACTACACCGCCAGCGGTCGCGCGCTCTCCTTCATCGAGGACTTCATCCGCGACGAGGTCCTGCCCGCGTACGCCAACACGCACACCGAATCCAGCGGTACCGGGCTGCAAACCACCCGCCTGCGCGAGGACGCGCGCGAAATCATCCGCCGTGCGGTCGGCGGTGACGACGACACGGTGGTGATCTTTGCCGGATCCGGATGCACCGGCGCCATCGCCAAACTCATCGGGGTCCTCGGACTGCGCATCCCCAGCGAACTCGAGGATCGCTGGCAGCTCTCCCAACAGATCCCCGCAGAGCAGCGGCCTGTGGTCTTCATCGGCCCCTACGAGCACCATTCCAACGAGGTCTCGTGGCGCGAGACGATCGCCGATGTCGTGCCGATCAAACAGGACGCCGACGGCGGAGTTTGCCAGGATGACCTGCGAAATCGCCTGCAGGAGTATGCCGCTCGCCCGCTCAAGATCGGCTCCTTCAGTGCCGCCTCCAATGTCACCGGCATCGTCTCGGATACGCACGGCATCTCGACCCTGCTGCACGAGTATGGCGCACTAGCGTTTTGGGACTTCGCGGCAGCCGCGCCCTATGTCGACATCGAGATGGCTGCCCCACAAGGTGAGCCCGCGGCATACAAGGACGCCATCTTCTTGTCGCCGCATAAGTTCATCGGCGGCCCCGCCACTCCGGGCCTGTTGGTCGCGCGACGCGAGCTCTTCCGCAATCGCGTCCCCGATGTGCCCGGCGGTGGAACGGTCGCTTACGTCAACCCCGAGGACCACGCCTACCTCTCCGACCCCGCCCACCGCGAGGAGGGCGGCACCCCGGCGATCATCGAGGCCGTGCGTGCGGGGCTGGTTTTCCAGCTCAAGGAGGCCGTCGGCGTCGAGACCATCCGCGCCCGCGAGGATGAATTCTTCCGGCGGGCCGTGGCGGCATGGCGGGATGAACCAGCCATCGAGATCCTCGGCAATGTCGACGCCCACCGCCTCTCGATCATGTCCTTCGTGGTGCGGGCGCCCTCAGGCAACTACCTCCACCACAACTTCGTCGTGGCGGTGCTCAATGACCTCTTCGGTATCCAGTCCCGTGGCGGGTGCTCGTGCGCCGGCCCCTATGGCCATCGGCTCCTCGGCATCGACATCGAGCGCTCCCATGAGTTCGAGCGCGAGATCACCGGAGGATGCGAGGGCATCAAGCCCGGCTGGGTGCGGGTGAACTTCAACTACTTCATCTCCGACACCGTCGCCGATTACGTCATCGAGGCCGTGCGCCTGGTGGCTCGCGACGGCTGGCGGCTCCTGGGCGACTACCTTTTCGATCCGGTCACCGGCCGTTGGCGCCACCGCGACGGGGTGGTGGAGCCACCGATCCGCCTCATGGACATCACGTATGCCGCGGACGGCACCTTGCAGGTGCCGGCCACCTCCCTGCGCGGCGGTGAGGAATTGCTGGCCGAGCATCTGCGCGATGGGGAGCGCATCCTGGCGCAGGCCACGCCGCCGGACCTCGATGCCCCATCGGCCAAACTGGGTGAGGACTTTGAGCACCTGCGTTGGTTCGATCTGCCCGAGAGCGCCTTGCTCTGAGCCCGGCCTAGATCGACCGTACTGAGGCCGGGTTAGGCTGACCGGCATGGCTCTCGACCCTGACCTGCACCGGTTGGCCAAGACCACCACCTTGGCGACCGTCGTCACCCAGATGCCCGATGGCTCGTTCCAGGCGATGCCCTTGTGGGTCGACTGCGATGACGATTACGTGCTGATCAACACCGAACCGCAGCGACAGCGCGCCAAGAATGTCGCCCGCAACCCGCGCATGACGGTGCTGCTGGTCTCCCGCGAGAGCGACTGGGACTGGATCGAGGTGCGCGGCGAGGTCGTCGAGACGGTCGGCGGTCAGGAGGCTCGCGATCACATTGACGCGCTCTCCAGGAAGTACCTCGGCCGCGACTACCCGAACCCGGTGGGTCCGCAGGGCCGGATCATTCTCAAAGTGCGGCCCGATCGGGTGACCAGCCAGGCCGGACGGCGGTGACGACGCAGCTCAACGAGCTGGGTCAGCCCGTCGGCGCGCAGGTTCCTGGTTGGCAGCCTCGGGCAACGCCGCCGATGACTTCGCTCCTGGGACGTACCTGCTCGCTCATCGCCCTCACCGAGGCTCACCTGGCTGACCTGTGGTCGGCATATGCCGACACCGACGACGCCCACTGGACCTATCTCCCAGCGGAGCGACCCCGCAGTGTTGATGAGGTCCGCCTCCTGCTGCCCCAGCGCTCGGCTGGCTATTACACGTATGCCGTGATGATGGCAGGCGCCGCGCAAGGAATGCTCAGCCTGCTGCGCGCCGATGCCGCGAATGGCGTGATTGAGGTCGGCTGGATCGCGCTCGGGTCGCGGCTGAAGCGGACGGTCGCGGCGACCGAGGCTCAGCGGCTGGTCATGGGCCATGTCTTTGACGACCTGGGTTATCGGCGGCTCGAATGGAAGTGCGACGCACTCAACGCGCCCTCCCGCGCAGCGGCGGAGCGTCTTGGTTATCGGCTCGAGGGCGTCTTCCGTCACCATGTCGTCACCAAGGGTCGCAATCGCGACACCGCCTGGTACGCCGTCCTCGATAGTGAATGGCCGTCCCTGCGGTCGCGCCTGGACACCTGGCTGGCGCCGAGCAATTTCACCGCAGATGGCCAGCAGCGCGCTCGCCTTGGCGGTGCGGCATGACTCAGGAACGCGAACGCATTCCTCGGGAGATCTGGGTTCTCATCGCGGCGGCCTTCGTCATCGCGGTCGGCTTTGGGCTCATCACCCCTGTCCTCCCGCAGTTCGCCCAGAGCTTCGGCGTGGGCGCCACGGCGAGTTCCATCGTGGTGAGCGTCTTCGCCTTCTTCCGTTTGGTCTTCGCGCCCGGCGGAGGGCGGTTGATTGCTCGGCTCGGTGAACGTCCGGTCTACTTGATCGGATTGCTCATCGTCGCAATCTCCACCGGCGCCACGGCATTCGCGCAGAACTACACCCAGTTGGTGATCTTCCGCGGCCTGGGCGGGATTGGGTCGACGATGTTCACCGTCTCGGCTGTCGCTCTGCTGGTGCGCATCGCGCCGCCGACGATCCGTGCCCGGGTGTCCTCTGCCTACGCCTCGGCTTTCCTTATCGGTGGTGTCACTGGCCCGGTCGTCGGTGGGCTGCTGGGAAATCTCGGCCTGCGGGTGCCTTTCCTGGTGTATTCCGTGGCACTGCTCATCGCCGCGGCGATCGTGGCGTTGGCGATCCAGCCGAGCGCATTGCGCCCAGCCGACGGTGCCCCCGTGCTGCCGGTGCTGACCGCCCGTGAGGCCTGGCGCGATAGCGCGTATCGCGCGGGTATCGGATCGGCACTGGCCAACGGCTGGGCGAATTTCGGGGTACGCAATGCCATCCTCCCGCTCTTCGCGACCGCCGTGATCGGCAAGGCACCCTGGGTCGCCGGAATGGCGCTCGCGGTATTCGCTGCCGGCAATGCTGCGGGGCTGACTGTCGCCGGTCGTCGCTCGGATGCGATTGGCCGCAGGCCCTTCATCATCGCGGGCCTGATCGTCAGCGGGCTGGCGACCGCCGCAACGGGGTTGGCCACCAATCTCGTGATGCTTGTGGTCCTTTCCGTGGTTGCGGGACTGGGCGCCGGGACGCTCAACCCTGCCCAGCAGGCCTCGATCGCCGACGTCATCGGCCGAGAGCGCAATGGCGGGCCCGCGCTCGCGGCATACCAAATGAGTGCCGACCTGGGCTCCATCGTCGGCCCGATCATCGCGGGCGTGCTCGTCGACCGGGGGAGCTATCAACTGGCTTTCGCGATCACCGGGGCGGTCACGCTGGCCGCAGTCATTCCCTGGCTGCGCGCTCGCGAGACTCATCCGGTGCCGGCCTCCACGTCGGCGTCGGCCACGAGCTGACCTGTGGGGAAACGGCCGGTTTCCGCCGCGAGGTCGAGACGGAAGTCCCCAACTCGGTGATCAGGGCGATCCCGAATTCAGCGACCGCTGGAGGCTATCTTCAGGTGCGCCCAGGATCGGTTCACGTCCGGTGATGAGGTCAAAGACAGCTTTGGGGGATGCGGCGACCTCGCGCAGCGAGCCACCTCGGGAGAGCCCCCACAGGTGTTGGGTCGTCCAGTCGCCGACCCCGTCGGCGTCAATGCCGACTGCACGACAGATGGCCACGGCTCGCGGCACGTGGTAGCCCTGGCTGACCACCAAGGCTCGCTCGACCCCGAAGATCCGGCGGGCGCGCACACACGAGTCGTAGGTGTCGCGCCCGGCGAAGTCGCGGACCACCTTGTCAGCGGGAATGCCGTGCTCCACGAGATAGGTCTGCATCGCGGTCGGCTCGTCGTAGTCGGCCGTGCTGTTATCGCCGCTGACGAGGATGGCACGCACCTTGCCTGCGGCATACAGCTCACGCGCCACGTCCAGGCGTGCGGTGAGGAAGAGCATCGGCGTGCCGTCGGGGTAGATCCCGGCACCGAAGACGATTGCGACTGGCGCTGAGGGCGCCTGCGACACCGTGTAGATGTGCCCCACGGCCGCTACGCGCACCCACGCGTAGGGCGCAAGGGCCAACGCCGCGGCGATGCCCAACACCCCCGCGATCCGCCGCCGTGTCCACCTCACACATCGACGGTAAGGCACATTGGTGGCAGTAGCCCTCTTGCGTCAGCCTCGGTGGTACTGGAACCTGGCGTAATGCCCACGTTGGTCGTCATCCGTCATGCGAAGTCGGACTGGGATGTCCCAGCCGATGATCGCCACCGGCCGTTGGCCGCGCGCGGGCGGCGACAGGCGCCGGAGTCGGGTCGCTGGATTGCCGAGGAGGTCGAGCCGATCGAGTTGGCCGTGGTCTCGGTGGCGCAGCGAGCCCGGGAGACCTGGGAGCTCGTGAGCGCGCAACTGCCGTATGCCGCACGGCAGGTTTTCGATGAGGCGGCCTACACCTTCTCCGGCGATGACCTGGTTGAGGTGGTGCGCGCGCTGCCCCGGGAGCTGTCCGTTGCGGCCGTGGTCAGCCACAATCCGGCGGTCGAGGAGCTGGTGCGGTCCCTGACGGGGGAGTGGGTGCCTATGCCGACGGCGGCGGTTGCGGTGATCGACCTGCCGTCGTGGCGGGATCGTGGGGGCCTTCGTTGGGCTGGTCGACCGGCAGACCAGCCGCCTTCCACGCAGTGAACCCGCCTTCGAGGTGCTCGACGTCATCGCGCCCCATGTCGGTCAAGGCGGCCGCGGCCAACGCTGAGCGCCAGGCGCTGCCGCAGTACAGGATGAGCGTCCGACCGTCGTCCAGAGCAGGCTTGTAGTACGGGCTTTGCGGGTCGACCCAAAACTCGAGCATGCCTCGCGGGGCGCGGAAGGCCCCGGGAATCAAGCCCTCACGCGCCAACTCGCGTGGGTCGCGGATATCCACCACCAGAACACTGGGGTCCTGGAGCAGTGCCGCGACCTCGTGCGGACTCCTGGATCGCACGCGGGCGTTGGCCGCTGCCACGAGATCGCGCGAACTGCGGGCAAGGGGCTCTCCGGGTTGGCGCGGCGGCATAGGTCAACTATGCCTGGACGCGGCTCGGATGTCGTTGTGGGGAGAGTAGATTCGGCCCTGTGAGCAGGTCCTCGTCGGTCGTGGTCATCGTCAACCCGACCAAGTTTGAGAACCTGCCAGCCGTGCGGCGCAGAATCGACCGGGTCGCGGATGACGTCGGCTTTCCGGCACCCCGATGGGTCGAGACGACTGCGCAGGACCCCGGCTTTGGGCAGACCCGCGCGGCCCTGCAGGCGGGGGCGCGTCTGGTCTGCGTGCTCGGGGGTGACGGGACGGTCCGCGCGGTTGCGGAGGTGCTCGCTGGGACCGGGGTTCCGCTCGGGCTGCTTCCTGGGGGGACCGGCAACCTGTTGGCCCGCAATGTCGGCGCTCCCGTGGCCCGGCTCGAGACGGCGATGATCACCGCCCTGACCGGTCGCAATCGGGCGATCGACATCGGTTGGCTGATCATCGATCCCACGCAGGAGCAACGAGCCCACCCGAACCCTGCCGAGCTCCGCGACGACCCCAATGTGCATGCCTTCACGGTGATGGCGGGCCTGGGCTTTGACGCCCAGATCATGGTTGATGCCCCCGAGGAGGTGAAGGCCAAGGTCGGCTGGGCGGCCTATGTCGTCAGTGCCAGCAAGCACCTGCGGGATGCGCCATTCCAGGCCGGGATCGAGCTCGATGGCCGGGTGGGCAAGACCCGAGGGACCCGGACGGTCGTGGTCGGCAACTGTGGTCGCCTCACCGGTGGCATGGTGCTGCTGCCCGAGGCCGCCGTAGACGATGGCGTGCTGGATGTCGCCCGGGTGTCACCGCGGACGTTGGCGCAGTGGGCCACGATGGCGACGCGGGTACTCACGCGACGCGAGAATGGCGGACCGCACCTGACTCGGCGTCGTGGTCGTGAGGTGGTCGTGCGGGTCCAGCCGACTCAACTGGTCCAAGTCGACGGGGACGACCTTGTCACTGCGTCGGTCTTGCGTTTCGTGGTCGACCCCGGGGCCCTTGTGGTGCGCTCGTAGCGCCGGATCAGGGCGCGACTTCGGCGTCCGCTGGCGTCACCTGCCGCCGGCGACTAAGTCGGACCAGGAAGACCAGCCCCACGACGAGGGCGATGGCGGAGAGGTACTGCGCCTGCGAAGCGTCGAACGGGCCGTAGCGCTCGTTGACCCGCAGCGGCTCGATCCACAGGCGCTCCAGACTGGCCAGCACGACATACAGGGCGAAGAGCCAGCCCTTGGTGAAGGGGTGGGCGCGCAGTCGCCACAGCAGGGCAAAGAGCAGGAGCCCGACGGTGATCTCCCAGATCGGGGTGGGGTACACACCGGGCGCGGGGATGGTCTCGCCCAAGATGTTGCCCTCGTACGTCTGTGCCCACAGCCAGGTGGGCAGCCAGGACGGCTTGGCCGCCATATTGGCCGTGAGGCCCCAGTCGCCGTCGCCGGAGATTTGGCAGCCGATTCGGCCCAAGGCGTAGCCGAGCATCATGGCGGGTCCGGCGGCATCCATCGCCGGCAGCACCTTCAAGCCTGCCCGGCGAATCAGCCAGATTCCCACCAGGGTCGCCACGACCAGGCCGCCGATGACATTGAATCCGGAACGCGTGAAGATCACCGAGGCAGGGTCAGCAAAGAGCGCGGGCAGGTTCTCCAGGATCGAAAACAGCCGGGCGCCGGCGACCCCGGTGAAGAGCATCCACAGTCCGAAGCTCGTAACGAAGTCCTCAAGTTGCTCTCGGGATGTCACGCGAGGGCTGACGGCAGCCGGATTCTGGAGCTCTCCGCCATCCCAGAGGCGCCGGAGCTCGACGCGCATGGCGTGCACGGCGATCATCACCGCGATGACCAAGCTCAGGCCGAACATCGGGATGGGTAGCGGGAGATCCAACCCGGTGAGGTATCGCACCAGGTCCTCGAGATAGGGAAAGGCCACGGGAGGACTCTAAACGGCTTTTCTGGAAGCGCCGCTGGGCTCAGCCCTCAGTCGTCGCAGCGCGCATTCGGCGAGGAATGCCGCGGCATCCGGTAACACGGCATCATCGAAGGCCGCCCGCGGAGAGTGATTGGTCTCCCATTCGCTGGGCTCGCCAACGGCCGCGCCGAGGAAGAGGTACGCGCCCGGCACCTGCTCGTGCACCACGCTCATGTCTTCCGAGCCCAACTCGGGCTCCGGCATATTGACCCAGCGGTTCTCCCCGAACAGATCGACGGCAACTCCTTGGGCGAAGGCGAACTCCTCATCGTGGTTGACGGTCACGGGGTACGTCGCGCGGTAGTCCACCTCCGCGGTCATGCCGTGCGCTTCGGCGATCTTGGTGGCCAAGGTCGTGATGCGGGACTGGATCGCGGTGCGGTTCTCGTGGGACAAGGTCCGCACCGTCGCCTCTATCCGCGCGGTGTCCGGGATGATGTTGTCCTTGGTCCCCGCGCGGATGACCCCCACCGTGACCACCACCGGGTCGAAGACCGAGAACGTGCGCGTCACCATGGTCTGCAGTGCCAGCACGATCTCGCAGGCAACCGGCACCGGGTCCAGCGCTTGGTGAGGGGTGGACCCATGCCCACCTTGCCCGTGCACCGTGATGATGGCTTCATCGGCGGCCGCCATGATCGGCCCGGGCCGGCCCCACCAGGTCCCGCACGGATAGTCGCTGGAGACCACATGGACGGTGTATGCCGCCGACACCCGAGTGCCGCTCGCGTCGAGGACTCCCTCGGCGACCATGGGCGCGGCACCACCGGGGCCTTCCTCGGCCGGCTGGAACATGAAGACGACATCGCCCGCCAGGTCATCGCGCAGCTCGTGCAGGATGCGTGCGGCACCGACCAGCCCGGCGACGTGGAGGTCGTGGCCGCAGGCGTGCATGGCGCCATTGGTCGCGGCATACGAGAGGTCGACGAGTTCATCGACGGGGAGGGCATCCATGTCTGCGCGCAATAGGACCGAGGGGCGGGTGCTTCCCCCGGCCGGGAGCCCACGCCCACGCAGCACAGCGACCACAGAGTCGAGCGAGTCGCCCAGGGTGATCTCGAGGTCGAGCCCGGCCAGGGCGTCGAGGATGCGGCGTTGGGTGCGGGGTAGCCTCAACCCGATCTCTGGGTCAGCATGGATCTCGCGCCGGATCGCCTTGAGGTCTGGGGCGATCCGTTGAGCGATGGTGCGGGCCGTCATGGGCCCACCCTAGGTGCGGTTACCAGGTAATCGTCACTGAGCCGTTGGCGCCGTTGACGGCACCGACGGTTGCTGGCTGAACGCCGCTACTGCTGACGGTGACAGAGCCGCCAGTGACCGTGCCGGGCAGCCCCGACTGGCCACCGGTGTAATTGCTACCGCCGCCGCCTCCGCTTCCCATGCCTAAGAAGTAGCTGTTGCCACTGATCGCTAGGGTGCCGCCGCTACCCCCTCCGGCATAGCCGCCACCCCCGCCGCCGCCGGGAGTGGGTGACCAGCCGTAGGTGGTGGCGAGGTAGCCCGCCGGGGATGTGGGTTGGGTGGCATACAGCACCGAATCCCCGCCATTGCCGCCTCCCTGTCCGCCTGTACCGTTGCTGCCCCCGGCTACGCCGGTCAGGAGGAACCCCACGACTTCGGTGTGCGCGGCGGTATAGGTCAGCGTCCCGGCCGCGGGGTTTGCGCCCGCTCCACCGGTCGCACCCGACCCGGAACTGCCGCCCGGGAGTATGGCGGTGACCTTTTGATCCAAGGCGGTGTTTGTCACGCTGGCTGGCCCGCCGCTCGCGAGTTGAACCGGTGACGGGCCGCCGTCGGTCCCGGTTGCGAAACCTGGGTTGACGGCGATTGCAGGGCCGCCAATCAAGGCGTTCGTAAAGGTGCCGTTGCCGCCGCCGCCGCCCCCCGCGACGACCAAGGGCTTGTTGCTTGAGACCGCTCCCAGCAGAATGGCCGATCCACCGCCCCCGCCGCCGCGCGTTCCGGCATTGCCACCGGGGGAGTTGCCTCCGCGGCCGTATCCGAGCCCACCGGTTCCTGGCGTGCTCCCGCCACCGGACGTGCCACCACCGCCGGGGATGAGAGCGAGGGATGCAGTGGTGGCACTGCCAGTGACGACGAAGGTCCCGGTGAGCCGGGCGCCGCCACCACCGCTGCGGCCGCCGGATCCCGCAATCACGGTGTAACTAATGAGGCACTGGGTGGGGACGGTCACGATGACCGGGATGCCGGGTGCCGTCGCGGTGGCGGTGCCATGCGTCGCGCAGGGGCTCACGGCATATGCCGGCGCGGCCGTTGCCGTGGCGATCACCGGGATGGTCCAGGCAGCGCCGCGCGCGACGGCGCGGCGGCTTATTGGTCCGGTCTGGTCGTACCGGGGTTGGTCCGAGTTGGCGTGTGCCACGTGGCCCCTCCATCAAGATCTGAACACGCATCCGCACGGCGCGCAGAGATTCCCATGCGAATGTCTCGCATCAAGGGGTCTCGGTTGGCCCGCGCCGTGCTCGGCGGGCGGATTCCACCCGGTCAGCCGATGACAGCGTGGGCGAGTTCTGCGATGGTTTGAGCATGCCGACGCTGCCCACCGGCCGCCCCGTCAGCGACTTCCTCGACAGTGTCACCAACCCCGTGCGTCGAGGCGATGCCGAGTCGCTCGTGGGGCTGATGAGTGAGGTTTCCGGGCAACCGGCGGTGATGTGGGGGCCGTCCATCATCGGGTTTGGGCATCTGCATTACCGGTATGCCAGTGGGCGAGAAGGCGATATGCCCGCAATCTCCTTTTCGCCCCGGGCGGCGAAGCTGGTGCTCTACGTGTTGACCGAGGACGCCGCGAGTGACCTATTGCTAGCGCGGCTCGGCAAGCACTCGACTGGGCGCGTCTGCCTCTACATCACGACGTTGGCCGACGTGGACGTGGACGTGTTGCGCCAGATCACCGAACGCGCCTGGCGCGAGAACACCACGGCCGAACACTGCGTGGTCTGTCACTAGGTCGCTGCATTCGGGTGCTCAGCGGATTCACGATGGTCAGGCCGCCCAGCATCGGCCCACGCATGGTCAACCCGGTGAACTGCTGCCAGCCCGAACCGATCCGAACCCTCGGCTTGAATCCGCCATTGCAGGCGCCCGGGTACAGCCACAGGTAGCCGGCCGTATCGCGAGCCAAGAGTTCGGCACAGCCGTCCAGATTGACGTCTTCAGCAGCGAGGATCGACGTCTTGATCGACCACCCTGAGCCAACCTGTCGTCGCGCGGCCAGAGCGCCGGTGCCGGTGCTCGGGTAGGTAGGCATTCGGCAGGGTCGCCAATCTCGGGCGGGGTCGCGCTCGAATGCCCCTTTCGCGCAGTGACTTGGGGCCGATCGTCCCCATCTTGAGGGCGGGGCGGGCCCGGCTCGTTTGCCGGTGTACACCCCCTCGCGGAGCCTGTGCCGACCGAATGTCACGCCCCGGGAACATCCCCGCGACCTTGAGAGTTGAGCCAACCAGACGCAAGTTTGGCGCGCAGGAGTTGCACACGGCATACCCCTCGTTCTAACTTGAGCCAAGAACACTCAACTCTCACCAAGGAGAACCACGAACAATGGCACGTGCAGTCGGTATCGACCTCGGCACCACCAACTCAGCTGTCGCCGTCCTCGAGGGTGGCGAACCCACGATCATCGCGAACGCCGAAGGCGGACGCACCACCCCCTCCGTCGTCGCCTTCAGCAAGGGCGGTGAGGTCCTCGTCGGCGAGATCGCCAAGCGCCAGGCCGTGACCAATGCCGACCGGACCATCCGCTCGGTCAAGCGCCACATGGGCACCGACTGGAAGTCCGATGACGTCGACGGCAAGCGTTACACCCCCCAGGAGATCAGCGCCCGCATCCTCCAGAAGCTCAAGCGCGACGCCGAGGCCTACCTCGGTGAGACGGTGACCGACGCGGTCATCACCGTCCCCGCGTACTTCGACGACCACGAGCGTCAGGCGACCAAGGAGGCCGGTGAGATCGCGGGGCTGAACGTCCTGCGCATCGTCAACGAGCCGACCGCTGCGGCCCTGGCCTACGGCCTGGACAAGGGCAAGGAGGACGAGCTCATCCTCGTCTTCGACCTCGGTGGTGGCACCTTCGATGTCTCCCTGCTCGAGGTCGGCAAGGACCCCGAGGACGGCTTCGCGACCATTCAGGTGCGCGCGACCAGCGGTGACAACCAGCTCGGTGGCGACGACTGGGACGAGCGGGTCGTCAACCACCTGCTCACCACGGTCAAGAACACCACTGGTGTCGACCTGTCCAAGGACAAGATCGCCATGCAGCGTCTGCGCGACGCGGCGGAGCAGGCCAAGAAGGAGCTCTCCAGCGCGTCCAGCACGACGATCTCCATGCAGTACCTCTCGATGTCCGAGAACGGCCCCATCCACCTCGACGAGACGCTCACCCGCGCCCAGTTCGAGCAGATGACCAAGGACCTCCTGGACCGCTGCGTGCAGCCCTTCAACAACGTGATCAAGGACGCTGGCATCTCCGTCGGCGACATCGACCACGTCGTCCTCGTGGGCGGTTCCACCCGTATGCCGGCCGTCTCCGAGCTGGTCAAGAAGCTCACCGGCGGCAAGGAGCCCAACAAGGGTGTCAACCCGGACGAGGTCGTTGCCCTGGGCGCCAGCCTGCAGGCCGGTGTCCTCAAGGGCGAGCGCAAGGACGTCCTGCTCATTGACGTCACGCCGCTCAGCCTGGGCATCGAGACCAAGGGTGGTCTGTTCACCAAGCTCATCGAGCGCAACACCGCGATCCCGACCAAGCGTTCCGAGGTGTTCTCGACCGCTGAGGACAACCAGCCGAGCGTGCTGATTCAGGTCTTCCAGGGTGAGCGCGAGATGGCGCAGCAGAACAAGCCGCTGGGCACCTTCGAGCTCTCCGGCATCGCCCCCGCCCCGCGTGGCGTGCCGCAGATCGAGGTGACCTTCGACATCGACGCCAATGGCATCGTCCACGTGACGGCGAAGGACCGCGGCACCGGCAAGGAGCAGAAGATCACCATCTCCGGCGGCTCGGCGCTCTCCAAGGAGGAGATCGACCGCATGGTCAAGGACGCCGAGGCACACGCCGAGGAGGACAAGAAGCGCCGCGAGGAGACCGAGGCTCGCAACCTTGGTGAGTCGCTGGTCTTCTCGACCGAGAAGTTCCTGGCCGAGTCCGGTGACAAGGTGCCCGCTGCCGACCGCGAGCCGGTTGACGCTGCCCTGGCCGACCTCAAGGAGGCCATTAAGGCCGACTCCAGCGCCTCCACCGAGGACATCACCGCCAAGGTCAACACCCTCAACGAGGCCTCCCAGAAGATGGGCGCGGCGATGTATGCCGCGGCGGCCGAGCAGGGCGAGTCCGGTGACGTTCCGGGCATGGACGACTCCACCCCCGGTGAGTCCAAGCCGGGCGATGAGGATGTCGTGGACGCTGAGGTTGTCGAGGACGACGAGGACACCAAGTGACCGACTCCGGTATGCCGCCCGCGGACTCGAGCGACGAGACCGCTACGGAGATCGCGGATGACGTGATCAACACCGAGGCCGTGAACGACGAGGCACAGGTTGTGGATGGCGAGGTGGCCCCGGATGCGTCCGGGGCCACCCACCCCGACACCGCCTTGGCGGCCGAGCGGCTCGAGGACCTGCAGCGTCTCCAGGCGGAATACGTCAACTACAAGCGTCGAGTCGACCGTGACCGAGCGCTCATGCAGGAGAGGGCTGTTCGCGATGTCCTGGAGTCCCTGCTCCCGGTGCTCGACGACATCCACGCCGCTCGGGAGCATGGCGATCTGGTCGACGGACCCTTCGCGGCCATTGCCGACAAGCTCGAGTCGACGCTGACCAAGTTCGGCTTGGCCCGCTTCGGCGACAAGGGCGAAGCCTTTGACCCGATGCAGCACGAGGCCCTCATGCACCAGGCCTGGCCGGCCGAGGACCCGGCCCTGGATGGCGCCGAGGGCACCACGGTGGTCATGGTGCTCCAGCCCGGATACCGGGCTGGCGAGGCCGTGCTCCGTCCGGCCCGCGTTGCCGTTGCTGACCCGGCATGATCAGGAATCCACACCCATTGCACCCCTGAGAGGAGGCGCCCAGTATGGCGAGCCAAGACTGGTTCGAGAAAGACTTCTACGCCATTCTCGGCGTCTCCAAAGACGCTGACGACGCGGCCATCAAGAAGGCCTATCGCAAACTCGCTCGGCAGTACCACCCGGACAAGAACCCCGGGGATGCCGCTGCCGAGCAGCGGTTTAAGGACATCGGTGAGGCCCACGCGGTGCTCTCCGATGCCAAGCAGCGCGACGAGTACGACGCCATCCGGTCCATGGCCGGTGGCGGCGCTCGCTTCCGGGCCGGTGGCCCTGGCGGTGGCGGCGGCTTCGAGGACATCTTCAGCGCGTTCGGCGGTGGCGGTGGCGGCCAACGTGTGCGGTACTCCACTGGCGGTGGCGGCGACCAGGACCTCAACGACCTGCTGGCGCAGATGTTCGGTGGCGGCATGCCGGGCGCCGCTGGCGCCCGTGGCGGCGACCCCTTTGGTGGGTTCGGCGCGAGCCGTGGGCCGCAGCCGGGGCGTGACGTCCAGGCCCGGACCACGCTGAGTTTCCGGGATGCCATCGAGGGTTCCACCGTCAGCCTCTCCACGCCTGAGGGTGCCCGGGTCACCACCAAGATCCCCGCCGGCGTCAAGGACGGACAGAAGATCCGACTCCGCGGCAAGGGTGAGCCAGGCGATCTCGGCGGACCCGCGGGCGACCTGATCCTCACCGTGACGGTCAGCCCTCACCCGGCCTTCGGGCGTGATGGCGACCACCTCACGGTCGACCTCCCCGTGACCTTCGGCGAGGCGGCATTGGGCGCCACGGTCGCGGTGCCGACCTTCCACGAGCGCGGGACCGTCAAGGTGCGGATCGCCCCCGGGACGCCGAGCGGACGGGTGCTTCGGGTCAAGGGTCACGGTGTCCGCCGCAAAGATGGCACCCACGGTGACCTGCTGGCCAAGGTCAGTGTCGTTGTGCCACAAGAGCTTTCGGAGGCAGCAAGGGCGGCCGTCGAGACCCTGGCCACTGAGACTGCAGGGGATGACCCGCGGGCCGCGCTCATGACACAGGCGCGGAGCTGACCATGGCCCGGGTGAGCTTCGGCGGCTTCTCGGGGAGCACGGACGATGAGCTGCCGGTCTTTGTGATCTCGGTGGCAGCCGAGTTGGCCGGCATGCACGCGCAGACGCTGCGTCAATACGACCGGCTAGGCCTGGTCACGCCCTCCCGCACCCGCGGTGGTGGGCGTCGATACAGCCAGCGCGATGTCTCCATGTTGCGTGAGATTCAGCGACTCTCGCAGGACGAGGGCGTGTCCTTGGCCGGCATCGCTCGCATCCTCGAACTCGAGAACGAAGTCAGTGCGCTCCGGTCGCGGGTCGCCGAGCTTCTTGCCGACCGGGACCGCTCCCGTGGTGATCAGGTCTCTCGGGTCTTCTCGGTCTCCCCGACCGGCGATGTGTATGCCGCGCGGCTGGGCGAGCGGCCACGGCATACGCGCTCGCAGGCGCTCGTCCTATGGTCGGATCGCTGACGCGCTGACCTGCGTTTGACCGTAGGTCGCATCGATCAACTCGCTGGGGGTGACCACGGGCGCTTCTCGGAGCCAGGAGCGCACCGTGTCAGGGCTGAGGGCGCTCGAGCTGAAGTACGCCAGCAGTCGCGTGGTCCCACGCATCTCCGCGACAGTGACGTTCCCGTCGGCCGTCAGCGTGAACCCCGTGCCGTCCGCCTGGCATCCCGTCAGGGCGAACCTCGGATGCGGTGCGCACACCTCGCCGCCGGCCGGCTTGTCGGAGAGTATGAAGACCTCCTCCATGGTGTCGCCGCTACCGCGGGTCAGTTCCAGGTACGGGTAGAGCAGGTCGGGGCCAACATAACGGGCGACAAATCCCGGTGGTTGGGGGAGAACGAAGGAGCGTTCGCTCGCCCGCAACACGGTGATCTGTCCGCGTGCCCGCACCACTTCTAAGCCTGGGATCAGAGTGCCGGCCAAAGTCAGGACCAGCGCAGCTATACCCCACGTTCGGACCGATTCACCAGAATGCAGCAGTCGGTGCGTGAGACTCCCCGCCGCGGCGCCCGCCAGCGCAAGAATTGCGGCACAGCCCACCGGCCCTGGTGCCCACGTCGCCAGTGCCAGCCCGGCTCTGGCGAGACTAACCGCCGCCCACACCAATACGCCCAGGGTGAGCACGGTCAAGGCGCCCTGAGGTAGCCGCAGGGCGAGGGCAGCCACGAGGAATACCAGCCCCACGACCACCGTCCCGAGGGCGGCGAACGTCAGGCCATCGGGGTGGTAGATGAAGGGCTCCGGGTTGGCCCATTGGTCCACGTGTCGCCACCAGACCAAGGCCCAGAGAGCGCCAGCGGCCACCGCTGCCCCCCCAGGGATGCGACGGCGAGTCGTTGGCTGAGGGACCCCGACTGTGTGCTGCATCGTCGTTTCCATGGCCTCAGCGTGGCCCGCTAAGGTCACACCGGGGTCTCGTTCAGGTACCGAATCGATCCTCTTCAGGTATCGAATTGGTCCTCACCGCCGAGGGTCAGGCGGTACTTCATGGTGGCGATCAAGATGGCAATGGCCCCCGCGATGGCTGTGATTCCCACCAGCAACGAGGAGGGTTCGCCGCCCAGCCTGCCGACCGCGATCCACACCAATCCCCACGCGAAGGCGAGCGATACGGCCCAGCGGCCGCCCAAGCGGCGCGCGAGGTAGACGCCGATCCAGGCGGCGCCCGCCAGGAGCCCGGCGGCCAGGCCCTCGGCCGCCCACCCGCCGGGGTTGAGGCCGAGGTCAACCAGCGTGGCCGTGGCATTTGCGCAGGCCGCGACGCAGACCCAACCCAGGTAGAGCCCGAAGGTGCCATCGGTGATGATCGTCTCCGCGCCGCCGAAGGAAGGTCGTTCCTCGAGCTGGACGACCAGACTCCCAAGGATCCAGAGCAGGCCCGCCATCACGACCAGACTCGCCCGTAGCCAGCCTTGACCGGTCACGACGAGCCAGAGGGCATTGAGCACCATGGAACCCGCCGCCAACCCGCCGATCCGGCGATGTCGCTCGTCGGTGGTTTGCTCGGGCAGCCATTGCCACACGGTGTATGCCGCGAGCCCCAGATAGATCACTGGCCAGATCGAGAAGGCCGGGACCGCCGGCGCGATCAGGGTGGCGTCAGCGGCGAGTCGGCCCCCGGCCGCCTCTTGGACCCGCGGCTCACCGAGAGCTCCGACGCCGAGCAGACTACCCAGCAGGGCCACCCCCATGGAGAGCGTGACGACCACCTGACGGGTGCGGTCGTCGACAATTCGAAGGGTGGACACGGGGCCATCCCAATGGGTGACTGGTTGGGTGTCAATGCCCGGACCGCCGTCCCAAGTTGAGTGGAATAGACTCAACTTTGGTCGAGTTGGCCTCTGTAGATCAGTGACCCTCACACGCCAAGGAGTGTGCCATCAGCATGGAACTCAAACCCACGACCAAGGTTGCCGAGGCGCTCGCGCTCGCCCAGCGGGCTGCACAAAGCGCCGGGAACCCAGAGATCACCCCGGACCACCTGACCAGTACGGCCATCCAACTCGACACCGCACTCGCCGACGCCCTCCTGCAGGCGGCCGGGACCGGCGCGGGGCACGTGCTCGCTCAGGCGGATGCCCGGCTACGCGCGCTCCCGACAGCCAGTGGCTCAGCCGCCAGCCCCACCTTTGGGCGCGAGGCCTTGGCCGTGCTCCAGCGGGCTGACACCCTCATGCGGGCCAAGGGTGACAGTTTCCTCGCCCTGGATCTGCTCATGCTCGCCCTGGCCGAGACCGGTCACCTGGCCGCTGTCGAGAAGCGGGGGGCTGCCGATATGGAGGCCGCCATCGATCGACTGCGCGGGGGTCGCAAGGTCACCAGCGAGACGGCTGCAGATACCGGCGAGGCGCTCGCGGCATACGGCACCGACCTCACTCAGGCCGCGCGGGACGGCAAACTCGACCCAGTGATCGGCCGCGACTCCGAGATCCGGCGGGTGATTCAGGTGCTCTCGCGACGCACCAAGAACAACCCCGTGCTCATCGGCGAGCCCGGCGTCGGCAAGACCGCGGTCGTCGAGGGGCTGGCTCAGCGGATGGTGGACGGCGATGTGCCCGAGAGTCTGCGCGGCAAGCGCCTGATCAGTCTCGACCTCGGGGCCATGGTGGCCGGTGCGAAGTACCGCGGAGAGTTCGAGGAGCGGCTCAAGTCCGTGCTCGAGGAGATCAAGGCCAGCGAAGGCGAAGTCGTCACCTTCATCGACGAATTGCACACCGTGGTGGGGGCCGGTGCGACCGGTGACTCGGCGATGGATGCCGGCAACATGCTCAAGCCCATGCTCGCGCGCGGTGAGCTGCGGCTCGTCGGCGCGACCACCTTGGACGAGTTCCGTGAGCACATCGAGAAGGACCCCGCCCTCGAGCGGCGATTCCAACAGGTCTTTGTCGGCGAGCCCAGCGTCGAGGACACCATCGCCATCCTGCGTGGCCTCAAGGAGCGCTACGAGGCGCACCACAAGGTTGAGATCGAGGACGCAGCGCTGGTCGCGGCGGCCAGCCTCTCGGACCGATACATCAGCGGGCGGCAACTGCCGGACAAAGCCATCGACCTGGTCGACGAGGCCGCATCACGGCTCCGCATGGAGATCGACTCCAGCCCGGTCGAGATCGACGTCCTGCAGCGCTCAGTTGACCGGATGAAGATGGAGGAATTGCACCTGGCCAAGGAGACCGACGAGGCGTCCCTGGAGCGGCTCGCCCGTCTCCGGGCGGACCTGGCAGAGGCCTCCGAGGAGTTGACCACCCTGACGGCGCGCTGGGATGCGGAGAAGTCCGGGCTCAACAAGGTCGGTGATCTCAAGGCGCGTCTGGATGACCTGCGCACCACCGCTGACCGACTGCAGCGTGAGGGCGACTATGAGGGTGCCTCACGGGTCCTCTATGGCGAGATTCCATCCGTCGAGAAGGATCTATATGCCGCACAGGCCGCCGAAAGTGCCGCTGCAGCAACAGATCTCATGGTCAAGGAGCGCGTCGGGGCCGATGACATCGCCGAGGTCATCTCCGCCTGGACCGGCATTCCGGCCGGGCGCTTGCTGCAAGGCGAGACCGAGAAGCTGCTCTCGATGGAGGCGATCATCGGGGCCCGTCTGATCGGCCAAGGCGAGGCCGTCCGGGCCGTGTCCGATGCCGTCCGGCGTAGTCGTGCGGGCATTTCTGATCCCGACCGACCCACCGGATCCTTCCTCTTCCTTGGGCCGACGGGTGTCGGCAAGACCGAGCTTGCGAAGTCGCTGGCGGACTTCCTCTTCGATGACGAGCGCGCGATGGTGCGCATCGACATGAGCGAGTACTCCGAGCGGCATTCGGTCGCTCGGCTGGTCGGTGCGCCCCCCGGATACGTCGGCTACGAAGAGGGCGGCCAACTGACCGAGGCTGTGCGCCGTCGGCCGTACTCCGTGGTGCTCCTCGACGAGGTCGAGAAGGCGCACCCGGAGACCTTCGATATCCTGCTTCAGGTGCTCGACGACGGCCGGCTGACCGACGGCCAGGGGCGCACGGTCGATTTCCGCAATGTCATCCTCGTGATGACCTCGAATCTCGGCAGCCAGTTCCTCATCGACCCGATGTTGGAGGCGTCCGCCAAGCGCGAGGCGGTCATGGCGAGCGTGCGGACGGCCTTCAAGCCGGAGTTCCTCAATCGGCTTGACGAGGTGGTCATCTTCGACCCGCTCAGCCGCGAGGAACTCGCCACGATCGTCGATTTGCAGGTGCGGGCGCTGGCGACCCGGCTCGCCGATCGGCGGATCACCGTCGAGCTCACCGACGAGGCGCGAGCCTGGCTGGCGCTGGAGGGCTATGACCCGGCGTATGGGGCGCGACCGCTCAAGCGGCTGGTCCAGCGGGAGATCGGCGATCGACTCGCCCGGATGCTGCTGGCCGGTGATGTGCGTGATGGCGGATCTGTCGTGGTGCAGGTCGACCCGCAGGAGAACGGGTTGATGATCGTCCCCGCTGATCGCTGATCGCTGCCGCTAGGAGTGGCTCACATGTCCGCACCGATGGCGTCGAAGGCCGCCACGGTGGTGAAGAGTTTCCAGGCATCCTGAGGTTGCGGCCAAGAGGACACCTTGGCCGCAACCAGACCGGTCCGACGGTTGACGTAGACCATCTGGCCATGAATTCCCAAGCACAGCAAGACATCTCGCTCCGCGTGTGGGAACCAGCATTGGTTGCGGTACATGCCGCCAGGCATCAGGGTCACGGTCGGACTGCCCGAGAAGGCCTCGACCGAATCTGCGCCACCCGTCCAGGTGTCCTCGATCCAACTGGCCGGCACGACCTGAGCCCCGAAGTCCGAGACGCCTCCCTTGAGAAGCAGGACGCCGAAGCGGATTAGGTCTCGCACGGTGGCGCACACGCCCCCGTCGACCACCGCCGAACCCACCGTGTCGACTCCCACATATGCGTCGAACTCGGCGCCCATGGGCGCCCAGAGCAGCTCAGAGATCAAGCGGGCGGTCGGTATGCCGGTAGCCGCCTCACACAGCCAGCCCAGCAGGTTGGTCTCGCAGCTGCGGTACTCAAACGCTCCGCCGTGTGGCCGGACGGCGCGCAGGTCGGCGAGGAATCCATACAGGGTGTCGGCCACGCCCACGTCCACGCGGGGCGCCCAACCGATCGCCTGCTCCATCAACCGGACCTCGGCGTGCGGGTCCAGGTAGGTCTCGGAGAACCCGATCCCGGTCCGCATGTCGAGCACATCGCGCACGGTGGCGCCGGCATACCCGGTGCCGGCCAGTTGCGGGATGACGTACTCCACCGGCGACGCCGGATCGAGAACGCCGCGCTCGATCAACTCACCGACCACCATGCCCATCAGGGACTTGCTGACCGACATCAACAAGTGGCGAGTATGCGGCGCCATTCCTGCCGGGTACTCCTCGGCAATCAACGCGCCCTGGCGCCAGAGCGCCCAGCCATCGGTGAAGGTCGTAGCCATCACGTCGGCCACCGTTCCCTGCCAGCCGTCCGATGCGGTGACCGGGATGTGGCCCACCGGGGTCGGCACGGACTCCAGGATCGACGGCGTGCCTGAGGCCGGGATCGAAGCGGTCGGGATCAGCTCATCGAGATGCTGGAAGGACCAGGCGACCGAGGCCTCACTTTGCCAATTGGCCAGGGTGATCTCGCCAGGATCGGACGCAGTCAGGGGTTGCACCCGGTCATTGTGGCCTACCTCGACGCCTGGTTCGCTCACTTCGCCGCAGCGATGGGGGCGGGTGTCGCCGCGACCGGTGTGCCCGAGTACTGCGCCCGCACCGCATCGATGAGCTGGCGCGCCCGATCGGTGAGTTCGTAGCCGGTCTCGGTCTCACGCTGCAGCCGGCCCTTGGTCACGATGACGCCGAGATCAGCGCCCTTCCAGCGGTAGTCCCCGGCGGCGTAGATCCGCAGGAAAAATGCCTCGCTCTCGTCCTGCAACTGGTGCCAGTCCAGGGCCGCCCGTCCAAAGGTGAGCGTGCCGTCGTCCTCGAGCGTGTATTGGCCGGTGGCCGCTGCCGTATCGATGCGCTCGACCACGGGGCCGACCTCCTTGACGATCATCTGGCTCCACTCGTCCAAGCCGGAGAGCCGCTCCCAGCGGGCGTTCAGTTCGTCCACGTCGATGCGCACGCTGAGGTCGAGGTACTCCAGCAGGTGGAAGAGGAAGAGGGGCACGTCGGCATACGCCCCGGCCGTGACATTCGTGATGGCCGACGCCCCGCTGATCCGAGGGTTGAGTTCGCCGAGGTAGACCGCGTCATCGGCCGTGTCGACCAGGATGTCGACCTCGAAGAAGCCGCGGTAGCCCTCCTTACCGAGGCGGTCACCGAGCCGCTGGACCATGACCCGCGCCGTATGCCGCGCCTGGTCACTGAGGACCCCCGGGTACATCTCGTTGCCGCACCATCCGCCGCGGTAAGGAGTGAGAGCCTCGTGGCCGGTCAGTTCGCTCAGGAACGGGCCAACGATCGTGCCGGAGGCGGTGATCACGGCCTCGACGGCGACCGGGCGTGGGTCGATGCGCTTCATGATCTTGACCTCTTGCCCAACGATGTCCTCCGAGTGGGACGCGAAGGACTCGGCGCTGTTCACAAAGAAGGTGGTCTTGCCGGAGTCGCCATAGGCCGACTGGATCACCAAGTCCTCACCCAATCCCGAGGCGACCTCCCGGACGTCCTCCCAGGAGTTCACCGTCGCCATGACATTCGGCACGCTCGGCACGCCCACTTCGTCGGCGATGCGCGTGGTCACGAGCTTGGAGTCGAGTCGGCTGCGCAATTCTGCCGATGGCAGAATCAGGTCGTAATCCGCTGCGGCACAGATGCGTTCGGTTTCTTCGTTGAAGAACACCATCGCTACCTTGGGGCGAGACCCCTCCGGAGTGCGGTCGGCAATGAACTCGCGCACCTCCGGGTGGGTGAGCAGCCAGTTGTTGATCTCCTCGCCGCTGGCGAACTCCTCCTCCGCGCGGGCCTGGGGAGTGAACACGCGCGGATGGGCGCCATCCCAGGCGTCGTAGTAGCTGATGTAGGAGAAGTTGCGAACCCAGCGGTCCAGGCCCAGCAGGTTGAAGGGCGTCGCGCCCACGAAGATCACTGGCTCGATATTGGTGCGCAGGGCATGGCGCAGGTCCGAAATCGTCGAAATGACGGCACCCGGGGCGGACGCGCTCGGGGCAAATGCGGCATCGGTGCCGATAGACGGTTCGATCACACTTGGGGCGGGGTGTGCGGCCACAGGGGTGGCCTGGATGGCGGTCGCGACCTGGGCAACAGGTGCGGCCTTCGTGGCAGGCGCGGTGCGACGCCCTGCCTTCGTGGTGGGAGCAGTGGCCTTCTTTGCTGGGGCTGGGGCCTTCTTTGCCGGAGCGGCTGATGCCTTCTTGGTGGGGGCAGCGGCCTTCTTCGCTGCGGCGGCCGCAGCCTTCTTTGCTGGTGCCGGGATCGTTGTCGCCCTGGCCGACCTGCGTGCAGCGGGCTTCTTCGGCGGGGTCGGCATAGGGGCTCTCCTCAGAACATCGGGTAAACGGCGAAAACACGGATCGCCCAAGGATGGCGTCATTCGGTGGTGGTGTCCATGGGTCGTCTCGGAACTAGGATCCCGACCATGCTGTCTCGCTCCCTCCTGCGCGCCGCCTCGGTGGCGGCCCTGGTCGCCCTCGCCGGTTGCGGCACCTCAGCCAGCCCCACGCAGGCGGACCCGACCGCGCTGCTGGCGCAGGCTAAGACCACTATGGAGAAGGCCAGCACGGTCGCCTTCACCCTGACGAGCAAGGCCGTGCCGGCCTCCAGCGACGGGGTGACGGCCGCCGATGGCGTCGGGATATTCGACGCCAGCACGCCCAAGTTCAAGGGCACCTTCACCGGGCGACTAGCAGGCATCACCGGAACGATCGGGCTCATCACGATCGGCCCGGACGCCTACGTGAAGTTCTTTGACGAGGCCTACAAGCCCTTTGACCTCAAGGCCGTTGACGCACCGAACCCGAGTGACTTTTTCAACCCCTCCACGGGGATGACCGCGCTCCTTGCCAAGACCGCAAACCCGACCTTGGGCGCACAGGTCCGAGAGGGCAAGGACATCGTCCAAGAGGTCACGGGAACTGTGCCGGGCGCGGAGATTCAGCGTCTGTTCAAGCTCGGCGACGGGACCAAGCCCTTCACCGTCACCTTTGCGATAGCCGACAGCGGTGAATTGCGCCGCACCACAGCGGTCGGTGAGTTCTTCGCGGGGTCGACCTCCACATACGTCATCGTCCTCAAGGACTACGGGAAGACCGTTGAGATCGCCCGCCCCTAGGGCGCTGCTCACGACCGCGGCCATCGCGGTCTCGCTGGCGGCGGCCGATACCTACGTCGTCGTCCTGGCGCTCACGGACATGATGGATGGCGTCGGAGTGAGCCTGGACGCCCTCCAAAAGGCCACCCCGATCGTCTCCGGCTTCCTGCTGGGTTATGTCGCCGTCTTGCCGCTCATTGGCCGCCTCGCCGACCTCCTGGACCGGCAGCGTGTGCTCTTGGCCTGTTTGGCCCTCTTCGTGATCGGCTCGGGCCTCACCGCCCTCGCCACGGATCTGCCGGTGCTGGTCACCGGCCGGGTGATCCAGGGCCTCGGCGGCGGCGGACTGGTTCCCGCGACGCTGGCGATCGTCGGCGCGCTCTGGCCACCTGAGCGTCGCGGGTTGCCCCTGGGCGTCGTGGGCGCAGTTCAGGAGTTGGGCTCGGTCCTGGGTCCGCTGCTGGGGGCCTTGATCCTGGCAGTTGCCGATTGGCGGGCGATCTTCTGGCTCAATGCCGCTGCCGGGATCATCCTGGCCGTTGCGGTGGCCGCGGTGGGCGGTGCTCCTCTGACGCGACCGCGCCCAGTGCCCACGGCCCTTGCGGTGCTGGCGCTCGCGGTCACCGCTCTGGCGCTGGCGGCCCCAGAGGCGCTGGTGACCAGCGTGTCTTTGGGGGTGCCCTTCATCAACTTCGACGGGACGACGGCGCGGCTGGCGACGCCGATCGGTGTGCTGGCATTGGCGCTCTGCGCCCTGACCGCGGCCGTTCTGCTGCGACAGGTGTGGCCGGTACTGCGCCGGGCAGACCTGCTGGGGGCGCTCTTGCTCGGGGGAGCCCTGGGGTGCGTGGTGCTGACCTTCGCCTCGGCCAACCCCGAGAAGGAAGTCGTGGGATCCCTCGGGCTGGGACTCTTGCCGATCGCTGCGGTGCTGGCAGCGGCATACCTGGTGCATCACCGCCGAGCCGCAAACCCGCTGGTCCCGGCCGGCTTGGTCCGCGGCCGGACCCGCTGGGCGCTGATCGTCTCTGCGTTGGTCGGCGTCGCGCTGGTCTCCGTGGTGGTCGATGTGCCATTGCTCGCGCGTCTGGTCCAGTCGGAGAACCAAACCGAGGCGGCCCTGGTGCTCGTGCGCTTCCTTGTGGCGGTGCCCGTGGGGGCGTTGCTCGGCGGCTGGTCGCTGCGCTACCTGAGCGACGGGCTGGTCGCTGCGGTGGGCTTGGCCCTTGCCTCGGCGGGGCTCTTCATCATGACCGGCTGGGCGCGCGGCTCGTTGGCCACGGTGTCCTCCGTGGTGGTACTGGCCATGGTGGGTTTCGGGGTCGGCTTGGCGCTCGCCCCCGTGAACAATGCCGCGCTGGCGGACGCACCCCAGGAGGCTCACGGGACTGCCTCCGCGCTCATCGTCGTCGCTCGGATGGTCGGCATGGTCGTGGGGCTCGCGCTGCTCACGGCCATCGGGCTGCACGCGTTCTACGAGGCAGTGGACGGGATCGCCGATATCAACGACCGGGAAGGGCTCGTGGACGCCGCCCTGGTCCCGGTGCATTGGGTGTTTAGGGGGGCCGCGATCGCCGCGGCCGCGGGCGCGCTCCTTGCGCTGCAACTCGGGACTGCCCGCAGGCTTAGTCGAGAGTAGAGAACACTCCGTATGGGAGCTCTCCCTTGCGGAGTGTTCTCTACTCTCGACGAGGGGGGATAGCTGGCGCGGGGATCAGTTGTCGAGTTGGACAACGACCGGCGCGTGATCGCTCGCGCCTTCGCCCTTGCGCTCTTCGCGGTCGATGGCCGCCCCCAGCACCCGCGAGGCCAGGGCCGGTGAGCCGAGGATGAAGTCGATTCGCATCCCCTGGCGTTTCGGGAAGCGCAACTGCCGGTAATCCCAGTACGTGTACACCCCCGGCCCAGGCGCGTGCGGCCGGACCACATCGACGAAGCCGTCATCGATAAGGGCTTGGAATGCCGCGCGCTCCGGTGGCGAGACGTGACTCTTGTCCTCATAGAAGGCCATCGACCAGACGTCTTCATCGCGCGGTGCGATATTCCAGTCGCCGCACAAGGCGACCGGCGCGTGATTGGCAGCCCAATCCACCGCCTGCGCTCGCAGTGCGGCCAGCCACTGGAGTTTGTACGCCATGTGCGGATCGGTGACGTGGCGGCCGTTGGGGACATACACAGACCACACGCGCAGCGCCTGCTCGCCGCTGCCGACGGTCGCGCCGATCGCGCGGGCCTCCGCGATGGGCGGCTCGCCCCATTGCGGAGCGCCAGGGAACCCGACCTGTACATCGCTCAGGCCAACCCGGGAGAGCAGCGCCACGCCATTCCACTGGTTGAGTCCGTGGTGCACCACGGCATACCCCAGGGCCTCGAGCCGGGCGTAGGGGAACTGTGCCTCCTTGCATTTGGTCTCCTGGATAGCCAGGACGTCGACCTGAGTGCGAACCAGCCAGTCCTCTAGCCGGTCGATCCGAGACCTGATCGAGTTCACATTCCACGTGGCGATGCGCACGTCGTCACTGTACGGGCGCGCAGCCTACGATCGTGACTCGTGACCGACATCGCTGCTGACCGCGCCCGCCTCCTCGCCATCATCAAGGACAAGGCGATCGTCTACGGACGCGTCACCTTGAGTTCGGGCAAGGAAGCCGACTACTACGTCGACCTGCGCCGCATCACGCTCGACGGGGAGGCGGCGCCGCTGGTCGGCCGGGTCATGCGGGCACTGACGCAGGACCTCACGTATGCCGCAGTCGGCGGCCTCACGCTGGGCGCCGACCCGGTCGCCACCTCCATGCTGCATGCCGCGGCGTCCGCCGGAGAGCGGCTGGACGCCTTCGTCGTGCGCAAGGCCGGCAAGGCGCATGGCCTGCAGCAACGCATCGAGGGCCCCGCCATCACGGGTCGATCGGTACTGATCGTGGAGGACACCTCGACCACGGGAGCCAGCCCGCTCGAAGCCGCGCGCGCAGCCCAGGACGCGGGCGCCGAGGTCGTTGCCGTGGCCACGATTGCGGACCGCGCGACCGGTGCCGCGGAGGTGTTCGCGGCGCAGGGGCTGGCGTACCGCTTCGCTTTCGGGCTCGACGAACTCGGGCTGGCCTGATCCAGCCGCACTGACCCCATCCCGATTGCCGGGCTCGCGGCATAGGATCGGGCGCATGATCTTCGTCCTCATCGCCCTCGGTCTGCTGGTCGTGCTCGCTTTGGCGGCCATCGGCATCTACAACGGGCTGGTCAAGCAGCGCAATCTCTCCCAGGAGGCATGGCGCCAGATCGACGTCGAGCTCACTCGGCGCCACGATCTGATCGGCAACCTGGTTGAGACCGTCAAGGGGTATGCCGCTCACGAGCGAGGCACGCTCGAGGATGTCGTGCGGGCGCGCTCCGCAGCGATGGCCCCCGGGCAGAGCCCGGCCGCCCAGGCTGCTTCGGAAACGGTGCTGACCCAGGCGCTCGGCCGGCTCATCGCGGTCGCGGAGGCCTACCCGGACCTCAAGGCCAACCAGAACTTCACGGCCCTCCAGGAGGAGCTGACCAACACCGAGGACCGGATCGCCAGCGCCCGGCGCTACTACAACGCGACCGTGCGCGACCTGAACACCAAGGTGGAGACCTTCCCCAACAACGTCCTGGCCGGCATGTTCGGCATCGGCCGGGCGGAGTACTTCGAGGCCGAGGAGACCAGCCGCGAGGCGCCCAAGGTCGACTTCGGTCAGCGCGAGCACAATATTCCCGCCCCGCAGAGCTACACGGGCACGGAGGCGCCAGCCGCTCCGGCCGCGCCGGCACCCGGCGTGGACAACCCGCAACCGGAAGGGGAGATCAAGTGAGCGACGGCTCCGCCCCGGTCCCGCTCAGCCCACCTGAGTCCACGCTCACCCTGAGCGCTCCGGAGCCGGTCGCCGCGGTCGCGACCACGGCCGCACCCAAGATGGCGCCGCAGGTTGAGGCCGCCGCCGTGCCCGCCCTGGATGCCAAGGTCGACGGCTTCATGGCCGCGCTGACCTCGGCCGCCCCGCGCAGCCCGGAGTTCGCGGCCCAGGCCGACAACGTGCGCACGATGGGCGATGCCGATATCCGCAAGGCCGCCGAGACCAGCAACCGCTTGCTGCAGCAGCCGGTCAAGGCGCTCAAGGAGGGCGGCCTCGCCCAGGGCTCCACCGTGGGCAAGACGCTGCTCGAGCTGCGCCGCACCGTCGAGGATCTCGATCCCAGCCAGGCCAGCGGCAGCTCGCGTTGGCTCGATTGGCTGCCCTTCGGGGACAAGGTCGTCGACTACTTCCGCAAGTACCAGTCGGCGCAGAGCCAGCTCAACGGCATTCTGCACAGCCTGCGCAATGGTCAAGACGAGCTCCAGCGGGACAATGTCGCGCTCACCATGGAGAAGCAGAACCTCTGGCAGGTCATGGGCCGGCTCAACCAGTACGTCTATATCGCCGAGCGACTCGATGCCCGGCTCGCGGCCCAGATCGCCGAGATGGAGGTCAGCAACCCGGAGCAGGCCACGGCTATGAAGCAGGACGTACTCTTCTACGTCCGGCAGAAGCACCAGGACCTGCTCACCCAGCTAGCCGTCTCGATCCAGAGCTACCTGGCGATCGACGTGATCATCAAGAACAACATCGAGTTGATCAAGGGGGTCGACCGCGCGTCCACGACCACGGTGTCGGCGCTGCGGACAGCGGTCATCGTCGCGCAGGCGCTGGGCAATCAGAAGCTCGTGCTCGAGCAGATCACCGCGCTCAATGCCACCACCAGCGGCATGATCCAGCGGACCAGCGAGATGCTCAAGGACAACTCCGCGGCGATCCAGGAGCAGGCCGCTTCGGCGACCATCGGCATGGAGCAGTTGCAGGCCGCTTTCCAGAACATCTACGCGACCATGGACTCCATCGACACCTTCAAGGTCAAGGCGCTGGACTCGATGGCTCAGACCATCGGCGTGCTCGAGACCGAGGTTGAGAAGTCCCGCAGCTACCTCGACCGTGTTCGCGCCCAGGATGCTCGCGGTTCCCAGGAACTCGACCTGGGCGACCGTCCGCCCAGCAGCTAAGGAGTCGGCGCAGGGTGGGGATCTTTGACTGGTTGCGCGGCGGGAATGAACCCGAAGCGCCCTCACCCGTGCCCGCCGCACCGACCGACGCCGACATCCTCGCGTCCCTGGACCGGGTTGCTGCCATGCTCGCCGACGGCAAGGTGTCCGCGCTGGTGCGCTCTCGCGTCACCCGCGTGGACGGCCTGATCCGGGCGATCCTGCCGCGCCTGGCTCACCTGGGCCTGGGGTCGATGGACGCGTATGCCGTAGTCGCCACGGCAACCGACTACCTGCCCGAGGCCGTCGGCGGCTACCTGCGGCTCCCGCGGGAGTGGGCGGACACTCGCCCCATCGACGGTGGCCGAACGGCGCTCATGGTGCTCGTTGACCAGTTGGAGTTGCTCTCCTCGACGATGACCAAGATGCTCGACGCCGCCAACCGGGCGGACGCGCAGGCGCTCATCGCGCACGGGCGATTCCTGGAAGCGAAGTTTGGGCCGGCCTCCTCGGGAGGGCAACTGGACACCTCCGGAACCTCGCAGGCTCCGCAGTCGTCTGACGCCTCGGCACCTCGAAGCACTCTCGACTTGGAGATCTGAGCGCATGAGCACATCCACCCCGACCCTGGCGGCCGCCATCGCCGGGCTCCTTGATGTGGCCGCGGTGGCCGGGGTTGACCAGGAAGCCGCCCGCGCGGAAGCCGAGGCGCTGGCCGCGGCCGTCGCCGAGTCCGCCCCCGGTGCCTTTCTCGACTGGGTCGCTCAGACCGGTGGGGATCGCGGCGCGGCCGACTTCACGGCGGCAGCCTCCCGGGGTCGCCGCTGGCGCTCGACGGCTACCCCGATCGCCGAAGATCTGGTGCGTCGGCAGCATGCGGAGGCGGCGGCATACGCCCGGGCACTAGGTGAGATTTGCACGGCCGCAACCACTTTGGGGCAGCCGTCGGCGGCGGTCGTGGCGAACGCGACAAGCGCTGCGGCGGCGCAACTTGGGGCGCTCTCGGCCCCCGCTCCGCGGCCCCTGCGGGAGTCTGCCGAGGTGGTTTCGAAGCTCTGGACCGACGTCATGACGCAACTGCGTGAGGTCTCCGGGAGGGTGCGCGAGACCACCGCAGGCTCGGCCCTGGATCTCGGGTCGGACCACCCCGACTGGGCCCCTGGCCGCTTCGATGTCGGCGGCGGTATGCCGCCCGCCCAGGCGCCAGTGCCGCCAACGCCGGCTGGACCGGCTGGACCGGCTGGCCCAGCAGCATCGCAGGCGGCGCCACCGGCCGCCGCGACCCCGGCAGCACCGAGCCCACCGGCACCGGAGAAGTCGCTCGAGGAGTTACTCGCCGAGCTCGACGCGCTGATCGGGCTTGAGGCCGTCAAGGGCGAGATCCACCGGCAGTCGGCGGTCCTCCAGATCGAGGCCAAGCGAGCCAAGGCTGGACTGAAGACCCCCGATATCACCCGACACCTGGTCTTTGTGGGCAACCCAGGCACCGGCAAGACCACGGTGGCTCGCCTAGTTTCCGGCATCTATCGCGCCCTCGGGCTGCTCTCCAAGGGGCAACTGGTCGAGGTTGACCGCTCCGAACTCGTGGCCGGCTACCTCGGACAGACCGCGGCCAAGACCTCCGAGGTCGTGGCATCGGCCGTGGGCGGGGTGCTCTTCATCGACGAGGCCTACAGCCTGGCCGGAGACCAATACGGCACCGAAGCCATCGACACCCTGGTCAAGGAGATGGAGGACAAGCGCGACGACCTGGTGGTCATCGTGGCCGGGTACCCCCTCCCCATGCAGATCTTCATCGCGCAGAACCCCGGGTTGGCGAGTCGATTCCGCACCACCATCGAGTTCGCGGATTACACCGACGCTGAATTGGTCGCGATCTTCCGACGACTCGCCAATGACGGCGACTACGACGTATCCGACGCGGTCGAGGCACGCTTCACCGAGTTGCTGGCCGGCGTCGAGCGCGGACCGGCCTTCGGTAACGGCCGGTATGCGCGCAACGTGCTGGAGGCTGCGATCGGCCGCCAGGCGTGGCGGCTCAAGGACGTCGAGGATCCGAGCGTCGAGCAGTTGCGTGGCCTCGAGCCGGATGATCTTGCCCAGGCGGATGAGTCGGCGACCGCACCACTGCCGGCAGCTCCCGAGCACCCGGTCCCCTCCCAGGAGGTCCCATCATGAGCCAGGCCAGCGCTGCCGCCCCCGCCCCTGCGCCCGCCCCTGCGCCCGTTGCCCCAGCGCAGGCCAGCCTGCCCGGGGCACCGTCGACGGGGACCTCGCCGGTCGCCGCCCCGACGCCAACGGTCCTCGCGCGGATGCGCCTGGGGCTGACCATCGCGATCGTGCTGGTTGGCGCCTTGCTGGCGGGTTTGCTGGCCGCCGAGGTGGTGCGCGCGGGTCGGGCCGATGCCGACACCGCCCAACTCATTCGGGTCCAGGAGGTCAAGGCGAACCTCCTGCGCGCCGACGCCCTGGCCACCAATGCCTTCCTGATCGGCGGCCTGGAGCCGGCCGCCCAGAGGGCCGCCTACGACGACGCGCTGGACGCGGCAGTGCAGGGCATCACCGAGGCCGCGGCTGCGCAAGGCGCCGACACCGAGGTCCTGACCGCGCTGAGCCAAGAGGTCTCCAGCTATAGCGAGCTGATGGGGCAGGCGCGCGCCAACAATCGCCAGGGCAAGCCCGTCGGCGCGGCCTACCTGCGCCAAGCGAGCACCAACCTGCGGTCCATGACGCTGCCACTGGTGGAGGCGCTGATCACGGCGAACAAGGAGCGCTCGGATAAGGCTCTCTCCCTCATCCCGGCACTTCTGCTGCTCCTGCCCGCACTGCTCGCGATCGGCCTGGCCCTGCTCGCCAATCGCTGGATCGGCAAACGCTTCCGTCGGCGTATCAACGTCGGGCTGGCGATCGCGGTTGCCCTCCTTGCGGTCGCTGGACTTGCCAGCGCCAATGCCGTGTACTCCCGGCAGAGCGCCAATGACGAGCTCAAGGCCGGGGCGTATGCCACAGCGCTGGATGCCTCAACGGCGTTGAGCGCGGCCAATGATGCGCGCGCCTACGAGAGCCTGCGTCTGGTCGAGCGGGGCTCTGGCAGCAAGTGGGAGACGCCATGGAAGGAGCAGGCCGCCACCGTGCAGGCCGTCGCCGATCGCGGCGCGGCCTCGGTGGACTGGAGCGCCTATGCGGACGTGCATGGCAAGGTCATCGCCCTGGATGAGTCCGGTGACTGGGACCAGGCCGTGGCCCTGTCCACAAAAGCAGAAGGCAGCAATGGCGTCTTCACCCGACTGGACTCTGGCCTGCGTGGCCAGGTGGACTCGGCGGCCGCCACGGTGAGTGAGGGCCTCGGCGGAGGCACCCGCTGGCTGCTCGGCACGGGCATTCTCGCGCTCCTCCTCGCGCTGGCGGCCGCGGCTATGGCCTGGCGAGGGATCACCGCTCGACTGGAGGAGTACTCGTGATGCGTGCCCTGCGTGGTGTCGTGCTCGCGCTGACCGTGGCGGCGATGCTGGGCTGTGCATACACGCCCACTGCGCTGCCGTCGGCCTCGACGAGCAACTCATCGACGACGACCACTGCACCCGCGGTGACCTGTGCCAATCGGTTGCAGTCCTATGCCCCACCCGCCGACGGCGTATCCGGGATCAGTGGTGCCGGCATCACGGCCATTCGGCAGCGAGGTCGGCTCATTGCGGGCGTCTCGGCCGACACCTATCTTTTCGGCGCCCGCAACCCGCTCACCGGGCGGATCGAAGGCTTCGACATTGACATCGTTCAGCGCATCGCCGATGGGATCCTCGGTAAGGGCGCCAAGGTCGAGCTGCGCGTGATCACCTCGGCCCAACGGCTGGAGGTCCTCAAGAAGCATGAGGTCGATGTCGTGGTCCGCACGATGACCATCACCTGTGCGCGTTGGGCGGAGATCGCATTCAGCGGCGAATACTTCCGGGCCGGGCAGAAGTTGCTCGTGCGACGTGGCCTCGACGTCACCGGGGTCGCGGATCTCGCCGGGCACTCGGTCTGCGCGCCGCGCGGCACCTCCAGCATTGACCAGATCCGCAAGGTTGCCCCCGAGGCCACCATCGTGCCGTCGGATACGCACACCGGTTGCCTGGTCCTGCTCCAGCAGGGTGCTGTGGACGTCATCACCGGCGATGACACCGTCCTCGCAGGCCTGGCCGCCCAAGACCCTTACGCCCAGGTCGTCGAGATGGCCGCATTCACCGAGGAGCCCTACGGAGTCGGCGTTGCTGCCGATCGCGTGGATGTGGTGCGGGCCGTCAATGCCGTGCTGGACGAGATGAAGGCCGACGGCTCCTGGAAGGCCAGTTACACCCGCTGGCTGGCGGCCCCCCTGGGTGCTGCCCCGACGCCTCCGACCGCGGTGTACGGGCGTAGCTCGTGAGCGGGACCCGGGCGCCCCAGGCCCCAGGGTCGATCGGCGAGCGGATTGCCCCCGAGGAGTTGTCCGCCTACCTCGCTGACCTCGACACCTGGATCCACGAGCGCAAGCGGGAGTTGGACGAGCTGGATGCGGCCGCGCTGGCCTCGCCCCTGCGCGACCGACTGACCGCGGATATGACCTTGTCGATGGCCTTGTGGAAGGCCGCCTCGGATCGCCAACGACTGCTCGCCGCGACCTGGGATGGTGGCCGGGTCGGACCGCAACAACGCGAGCGGATGTCCACGCTGATCTGGGGTCGTTTGGACGGCACCCTGGATCAGCGGACCGTGGATCGCTCAAGTGTGCCCGCCTCCAGCCTCGCCCTCTCGCTGCCTGAGGCCTGCCGCCTCTTGGATGCCCTCGCCTCCCAACTCCGGGTGCGACTCTCGCTCGACCCGGCAGCTGACGCCTATGCCCGGCGGGTCCGCGAGGTCCGTGCCCAGGTGGAGCGGTTGCGCGATCAGATCGCGCTCGAGCCGTCTCCCAGCCAGCGGGCCGCCCAGGAGGTCTGGGATTCCTTGCATACCCGCGTCGAAGATCTCGCGGCGCGAGCCGGGCGAGGTGCCGACATCGGGGGTCTCATCGGGCCCCTGGAGAATGAGGCCGCGGTCTTTGAGCGGGATCTCATCGTCGGCGGCTCGCGGCGTCGTGAGGCGATCGACCAGGCCCGGGCTTTGGGGGAACTCCAAGCCGACCTCGAGGCCCGCGAGGATGCCTTGGCCGCGCTGGCCGCCAAGACGCGCGCGACCGTCACCCCGGCACCCCGGTATGCCGTCCCCGATGTCTCCGCGCTGGGGCCGGTGCCGAGCAATGTCGAGCAGCTGGTGACCTTCCGGGCGCGCTTGGAGCGGGTGACCGCGGCCATGAATCTCGTCGAGGACGCCTTCTCGGCTGCCCTAGCCGAGCACGAGGAGTTGTCGGGGCGACTCGCCGCGGCCCAGATCTGGGGCGCTGGACTCCACGACGAGCGGGCGCGCCGAACCTTCGACTTGGCGGCGGAGGTCTTGGCGCTCATGCCGGCCCCGCTGAGGGTCGCCGAACCGCTGGTCCAGGCATGTGAGGGATGGCTGCCTGCGGGTGGCGAGCGAAAGGAACGGTCATGACCGCGTGCACGCAGCCCGGCTGCGCTGGCTCAATCGTCGACGGCTACTGCGATGTCTGCGGTATGCCGCCCGAGGACGGCGCCAGCACTGGCGGATCGAGCGCCCCGACCAATGCCGGCAGCGGCGCGCCCTCCGCTGGGTCAGTGCCGGATGGCACCCCCTGCACCCAGCCCGGCTGTGCGGGCAAGATCGTTGACGGGTACTGCGACGTCTGTGGCACTCCGGCGCAAAGCGCTCCCGGTGCGTCCGCCCCGGCAGAGCCGGCTGGGGTGGCCGATGTCGGCACCGCTCCGACGGCCTCCTATCGCCTGGAATCCTCGCCGCTGGGCTCACGCCGGGTCACCGGGACCACTGGCGTCACTCGACGGGTGCGCTCTGGCTCGACGCGTACCCGCGCGGCCCGGCTGGGTGCCGGCCTCACCACCGTGCCGCCAGCTCCTCCGGTGGACCCGGCCGCGGTGGTCCAGACCAATCCGATGGTGCCTGAGGACAAGCGGAACTGCTCGAATTGCGGCTCACCCGTGGGGCGTTCGCAAGGTGACCGCGAGGGTCGCCCGGAGGGCTTCTGCGCCAAATGCGGGACGGCATACTCCTTCACCCCCAAGCTCAAGGCCGGTGACCTGGTCGCCGGGCAGTACCTCGTGGCGGGCGCCCTGGCCCATGGCGGCCTGGGCTGGATCTACCTCGCCCGGGACCGCAATGTCTCGGATCGGTGGGTGGTCCTCAAGGGCCTGCTCAACTCCGGCGACAAGGATGCGCTCGCGGCGGCGATCGCCGAGCAGCGCTTCCTGGCTCAGGTCGAGCACCCCTTGATCGTCGAGATCTACAACTTCGTGACCCATGACGACGCCGGCTACATCGTCATGGAGTACGTGGGCGGCACCTCGCTCAAGCAGGTCCTCAAGGACCGGATGAAGGCCAAGGGCGGCAACTACGACCCGCTGCCGGTCGACCAGGCGCTGGCATACGTGATCGAGATCCTCCCGGCCTTCCAGTACCTCCACGATCTGGGCCTGGTCTACTGCGACTTCAAGCCCGACAACCTCATCCAGGTCGGCGATGCCGTCAAACTGATCGACCTCGGCGGCGTCCGACACGTCGACGATCAGGAGTCGGCGATCTATGGGACGGTCGGCTACCAAGCACCCGAGGTCGCCACCACCGGGCCGAGCATTGCCTCGGATATCTACACCATCGGGCGCACGCTGCTGGTGCTGTGTATGGAGTTCCGCGGGTACCAGAGCACCTACTTGTCCTCAATCCCCCCGCCCGAGAGCACGCCGCTCTTCCAGAAGTACGGTTCGCTGTATTGGCTGGTGGCCAAGTGCTGTGCCGCCGACCCGGCCGACCGGTTTGCCTCGGCCGACGAGTTGCGGACCCAAGCCCTCGGCGTGCTCCGCGAAGTCGTGGCCACGACCGTTGAGGGCACCGCGCTCACGTCGGCGGCGTCGGTGCACTTCACCTCGCCGGCCGTGTCGACCTCGCAGGTCGAGTGGTCGCAGTTGCCGACCCTGCGTCCGGACCCCAGCGACAGCCAGCACGCGTGGCTGGTGAGTCTGCCCGCTGGCGACCCGGCGGAACGCTTGGCCGTGCTGAAGAAGGCTCCGCAGGAGACCCCCGAGGTCCTCCTCGCGCGCGGCAGCGAGGAACTCCTGCGTGGCCAGGGTGCACGGGCCAAGGAGATCGCCGCGCAGCTGCTCGGCCAGGATCCCTGGGATTGGCGGGCGCTGTGGCTCTCCGGGCTCGCCGACCTGCAGGCCATGCGGTATGCCGACGCCCAAGCGTCTTTCAATGCCGTCTACCAGCAGGTGCCTGGCGAACTCGCGCCCAAGCTGGCTCTGGCTGTGGCCTGTGAACGCGGCGGTCAACCGGACATCGCCGAATCCCTGTACAGCGTATGTGCCCAGACCGATGCGGCCTATGCCGCCCCGGCCGCCTTTGGGATCGCGCGCATCCGCGCCCAGCGGGCGGACACCCGGGGCGCCGTCGCGGCCTTGGATCTCGTGCCTTCCACGAGTCGTGGATTCGGGGAGTCCCGCCGACTACGCGCCGAGGTGCTCTTGGCATCGGCGGGCGGCTCGCTGGCGACCCTGGATCAGGCGATGAAGAGCGTGGACGGAGTCCGAATGGACACCGTCGAGCGAGAGTCCTTCACAGTCAAGGTCCTCGAGCGTGCCCTGGCGTTGGTCTCGGCCGGCGCGCCAGCCGGTGGTCACGTCGGTGCGGTAGCCGCCGATGAGCGGTCCTTGCGCGATGCCCTTGAACACTCCTACCGGGCGCTGGCCCGGGAGGCCCCATCGCAGGAGGAGCGTGTGGCCATGGTGGATCGTGCCAACCAAGTGCGGCGTTGGAGTATGACGTGACCGAACGCACCTGCCCGTCCTGCCGGGAGGTCAGTCCCGCCGACGCGAGCTTCTGCGAAGCCTGCGGGGCCCGACTCGACGGCTCAGAGCCGGTTGCGACGCCTGCGGCGGGTGGTGCCGCGGCGGGTGGCAATGCGCCGACGCTCGCCCAGGAGTCCCCGGTCAGCGCCGCGACGGTGCCGGCCAAGGGTGCCGAGAGTCCCGCTGCTCCCGTCCCCAGCCGGCCGCCCTGCACTCAGTGCGGCGGCGCGGTGGCGGACGACCTGTACTGCACCCAGTGCGGGGCGAAGGCACCCTCTGAGCGTGACCACTTCCGCGAGGCGCCCGCGAGCTGGGTCGCCGGAGTGTGTGATCGAGGTGTGAAGCACCACCGCAATGAGGACGCCATGGCGCTTGCGGCGCTGCCCGAACCCGGCAGCCATGCGGCCATCGTGGTCTGTGACGGGGTGTCCTCATCCAAAGACTCCGATGTCGCGGCGCTGGCGGGGGCTCGGGCGGCCCTGGAAGTGCTCCGCGCGCCACTGCCCGCCGGTATTGGCGTTCCGCAGAGCGCGGATGCGGCGGCCGTCCGCGCCTTTGGTGCGGCCGCTGCGGCTGCCAACACTGCGGTCATCGCGCATACCGATCCGGCATCGACCAGCCCGGCCTCCTGCACCTTTGTCGCCGCCGTGGTCGCCCCCACGTTGATCCGGTTCGCTCATATCGGCGACAGCCGCGCCTACCTGTTCCCGGACGCCGGGGAAGCTCGTCAGTTGACCATCGACCACTCGATGGCCCAGCAGCTGGTGGCTGGCGGGATGTCGCGCGAGCAGGCTGAATCCTCACCGCAGGCTCACTCGATCACGCGATGGCTCGGCCTGGACAGCGAGGACTACGTGCCTGAGGTCTCCAGCGCTCCGGTGGAAGGTCCGGGCTGGTTGCTGGTCTGTTCCGATGGCTTGTGGAATTACGCCTCAGAGCCAGCGGCCTTGGCGGCCCAACTCGCCGCGACCGGCGCCAGCGAACCTGCGGGCATGGCCCTTGCCTTGGTCGAGTGGGCCAAGGCCCAAGGAGGCCACGACAACATCACGGTCGCGCTCGCCCGGGTGGGTGACGCGGCATACTCGGCGACGACGAAGGAGTCCACGGATGGCTGAGTTCAGCGCAGCGGTTTATCAAAACGAGTTCCTGCCCGACGGTGGTACCGATGTGCACGCGATCGTGTCGGTTGCCTGCACCGGGGCCGGCCAAGCCGGGCAGTCGGGCGCCGGCCTTGCCGGCGAGATCCTGATCATCGACACCTCGGGCTCCATGGAGAGCGCTCAGATGGAGGCCGCCAAGGGTGCTGCGATCGCTGCCCTCGGGGAGATTCCCGATGGGGTGTACTTCTCGGTGGTCTCCGGCAATGGTGCGGCTTTCCTGGTCTACCCGCCGGTGCGCAGTGGCCCGGCCATGGTGCCGATGAATGCGCAGACCGCAGCCGAGGCTCGCGCCGCCATCTCGCGGCTCAGCTCGGGCGGTGGGACTGTGATCAGCACCTGGCTCGACCTGGCCGGACTGCTCTTTGCCTCGGTGCCCGAAGTGACGCAGCGGCACGCCATCTTGCTGACCGATGGTGAGAACAATGAGACCCCGGAGGCCCTGGACGCGGCCATCTCGCGCGCCGAGGGTGTCTATCAATGCGACTGCCGGGGCGTGGGGGTCGAGTGGCGCGTCGAGCAGATTCGCCGGATCGCCCAGCGCCTGCTCGGCACCGTCGACATCATCCCGGAGCCCGACCAGTTGGGCCCCCAGTTCGCGGCCATGATGCGTACCGCCATGTCCCGAGGGGTCGCCAACGCATCGCTGCGGGTGTGGACGCCCCAGGGTGCTCAGGTGCTCTTCGTCCGCCAGGTGTCCCCAACGGTCGAGGACCTGACCACCCGACGCACTCCCGTCAACGATCTCACCGGGGACTACCCGACCGGAGCCTGGTCGGACGAGACTCGGGAGTACCACATCGGGGTGCGTTTGGCGGCCCGCAGCATTGGCCAGGAGCAACTGGCAGCTCGCGCCCAGATGGTTGTCGGAGATGTCGTGGCGACTCAGGGCTTGGTCAAGGCGACCTGGTCAAATGACGCCTCACTCACCGCCCGGATCGACCGGCAGGTGGCCCACTACACCGGGCAGACCGAGCTCGCCGCCGCGATCCAGGAGGGCCTGGCGGCCAAGGCTGCCGGCGATGAAGAGACCGCGACGACCAAGCTGGGGCGAGCGGTTCAACTGGCCAAGGAAACCGGCAACGACGAAGCCACCTCGAAGCTGCGCAAGGTGGTCGAGATCGACAATGAGGACACCGGCACGGTGCGTTTGAAGAAGGTCGTGGAGAAGGCCGACGAGATGGCCCTAGACACGGCCTCGACCAAGACCACTCGGGTGCGTCCCTCATGATCTGTCCTTCCGGTCATGAAAGCGCAGCCACTGACTACTGCGATGTCTGTGGCACCGCGCTCTCGCCTGCCCCGACGTCCGACGCGGCCTCGGCGGCCCCGGCCCATGACGCGCCTGAAGCCTCCGCGGAGTCGCCGGCCGTGACCCCGGCTGCCAGCGGTTCAGTGGGGACGTCATCCTCGGATTGCCCGCACTGCGGCGCGGGCAATCTGCCCGATGCGCTCTTCTGCGAAGCCTGCGGCTACGACTTCACCACCGGCGCGGTGCCCGCGAGCGAGCGGGTCGAGGCACTGCCCACGCCGGCCGAACTGGCCCCGCCCATTCCGGCCTCCGACATGTCTGCCGAGGCAGCGAACCCGGCACCGGAAAACCCAGAAGCCTGGGTTGCTGAGGTGTGGATCGACCCCCAGTGGTATGCGAGTCAGTCCAGCCCGGACCCGCTGCCATCGGCCGGCCCACCACGGGTCGTCCCACTGCGGCATACCTCGCTGCTCATCGGGCGGGCCTCGCAAAGCCGGGGCATCAATCCTGACGTGGACTGTGGCGTCGACAATGGCGTCTCTCGTCGGCACGCCCAACTGACCACGGATGGTTCGCGGTGGTGGATCGAGGACCTCGACTCATCCAATGGCACCTTCGTCTCCGATGTCGTCGGCGAGCTGCCGACCACCGAGATCGCGAGGCGGACCAAGGTCGAGCTTGGCCCGGATACCCGGATCTTCCTGGGTTCCTGGACGCGCGTGGTCGTGCGTCGGGCAGACCCCGGCGAGCTGTGAGCATTCGCCGTCCACCGGTTGGTGGATGGCGAATCCACCGGCCAGCGGTGCCGTCGTCGGCGAGGCCGGTCCACGATAGGAGCCATGACGGCAATCACGGTCAGGGGACTACGCAAGACGTATGCCGACAAGGCGGCGGTGGACAGCCTTGACTTGGATATTGGGGCCGGCGAGTGTTTTGCCCTGCTGGGGCCCAATGGCGCCGGAAAGACCACCACGGTGGAGATCCTCGAGGGCTTCCGAGCTCGCGACGCCGGCGAGGTCTCGGTGCTGGGGGTGGACCCTGGCAGTGCAGGATTGGCCTGGCGGGATCGGGTCGGGATCGTGTTGCAGTCCTCCACAGGCCTGGATCTGCTGACCCCCCGAGAGGTGCTGCGCAGCACGGCGAAGGCCTACCGGCGGCCGCGCGACATCGATGAGGTGATCGACGCCACCGGGCTCACCGAGAAGGCCGATGACCGGGTTGGCCGCCTCTCCGGTGGGCAACGTCGTCGCCTCGATGTGGCGCTGGGGATTATCGGTAGCCCGGAGGTGCTCTTCCTAGATGAACCGACCACCGGCTTCGACCCGCAAGCGCGCCGCGACTTCTGGAGCCTGATCTCCTCGCTGTCCTCCGATGGCACCACCGTCCTTCTGACGACCCATTACCTCGATGAGGCCGAGCATCTCGCGGACCGCGTCGGGGTCATTGCGGGTGGCCGGCTACTGGCCTTGGATACGCCGTCGGCGCTCGGCGGACGAAGCGAACACGAAGCCGTGGTCAGTTGGGACGAAGGCGGCGAGCGTCACCAGGTCAGCACCGCGACCCCGACGGCAGAAGTGGCCCGGCTGGCCGAACGCCTCGGTGCTGAGGTGCCTGGACTCACCATCTCGCGGCCGTCCCTGGAGGACATCTACCTCTCCCTCATTGCCCCTCACCTCACCCAGGAGGTGGCCTCGTGAACACGCTGAACCTCGGCCTCGATCGCGCCATTCTGGAGCTGCGCAAGTACTTCCGGGAGAAGGATCAGGTGTTCTTCTCCTTCCTCTTCCCGATCATGTTGTTGGTGCTCTTCTCCACGGTCTTTGGTGATCAATTCAAGGGCTCCGGGACCACTGCGGGCCAGTTCTTCCTCCCCGGGATGGTGTCAGCGGGCATTCTGCTGACGAGTTTCCAGAGCATGGCGCTGACCGTCGCCACCGAGCGTGACGACGGGACCTTGCGACGACTGCGAGGGACCCCGACTCCACCCACGGCCTACTTCCTGGGCAAGGTCGGGCTCGTCGCGGTGACCAGCCTGCTGCAGATGGCAGTCCTGTTGACCTTGGCGCACTTTGCCTATGACGTGCCCATGCCGAACTCGGCCGCCCGCTGGGGCACCTTCTTGTGGGTCTTTGGGCTTGGGGTGTTCTGTGGCACGGTCCTGGGCATCGCGTACAGCTCGCTGGCCACCTCTGCCCGCTCGGCCACCGCCGCCGTGATCGGACCGGTGATGATCTTGCAGTTCATCTCCGGCGTCTACTTCGCGTTCCGGGATATCCCCACCTGGTTGCAGCAGGTCGCTTCGGTCTTCCCGCTGAAGTGGGTGGCGCAGGGGATGCGATCGGTCTTCCTCCCCGAGTCGATGGCATCCGAAGAGATGGCCGGGGTATGGGAGCTCGGCCGGGTAGCGCTGGTCTTGGGCGCTTGGGCCATCGCCGGGCTGGTGCTCTGCCTGACCACCTTCCGCTGGACCAAGCGCGGGAGCGACTGACCGGGAACAATGGCGAGCATGTCTGACCCGGAGCTCTCCTCGGAGGTGCTGACCTCCCAGGGGGAGTTTGGCGAGATGTGGCGGCGCCAGCTCCCGTGGTGGCACGGCGTGTATGCCGTGGTCTGGCTGATCGCTCTCGTCGTGGTCTTCCTCGATGAGCCCGGGTCGCATGGCCGGCTGCCCGAAGTCCTGTGCGTGCTGGGCATGGGGGTGGCCTACGTTGTCCTGGGAGTGCGCGGCATTCGGCGTGAGGACACGCGCTGGAGCACGGCCTATCACCTGGTGTCCTGGCTGCTCCTGATCGGGGCGCAGATCGCGAACCCGGGCACCGAATCCACCCTGCTCTTCTTCGTCCTGTTTCCGCAGCTGTGGTCGATGTTGCCCCGGTGGTGGGCCGTGCTGGGCACGGTGCTCGGGATCATGGCGTACAGCGCTGTCCGATGGGCGCTGGTGGATTTCGACCGCAGCGAGCTCCCGGATCTGATCCTGAGTGCGGTGATCTCGATCGGGATCTCGCTCGGGCTGGGACTCTTCATTGATCGGATCGTTGATGAAGCGCGATCACGGGCGCGGGCCATCGATGCGCTCCGGTCGGCCCAAGACCGACTCGTGGCGGCGGAGCGCGACCGAGGCGTTCACGAGGAGCGCGAGCGGCTTTCCCGCGAGATCCATGACACCCTCGCCCAGGGCTTCACTTCGGTGCTCACGCTGAGCCGGGCCACGTCCGCGGCGCTGACCAGAGGCGATCTTGACGCGGTGCGCGAACGCCTGGCTCTGATCGAACAGACCGCCACGGACAATCTCAGCGAGGCGCGCCTCATCGTGGCCGAGTTGACCCCCGGACATCTGCAGTCTCGGACCTTGGTTGAGGCCCTGCAACGGCTGGCCGGGTCCATGGAAGCAGAGTCGGGGATGACCGTCGAGCTGGCGGTCGCCGGTGACCCGGTCCCGCTGGGTGCCAGCGCGGAGATTGTGCTCCTGCGCACGGCCCAGGAGGCGCTCTCCAACGTGCGGCGGCATGCCGAAGCACGGCATACCCGCGTGGACCTGGCGTATGCCGCGCCGTCGGTGACCCTGACGGTGACCGACGACGGTGTGGGGCTCCACGAGGAGGCGACCCCGGGCTTCGGCCTTGATGGGCTGCGGGCCCGGGTCGCTGAGCTAGGCGGGGAGGTCGAGGTCGGTGCTTCGATCGGCGGCGGGACCACGTTGCGGGTCGAGGTTCCCCGATGACCGAGGTCATCCGCCTGCTGGTGGTCGACGACCACCCGGTGGTCCGCGCTGGCATGGTGGCCATGCTCTCCGAGGAAGAGGGCCTGGAGGTGGTCGGTCAGGCCGCCAATGGCGCCGAGGCATTGGCCTTTGCTCGGGAATTGGATCCGGACGTGGTCCTGATGGACTTGCGGATGCCGGTCATGGACGGGGCGGAGGCGACCGCCCGGCTGCGCGCTTCCGGCACCCGGGCCGAGGTGCTGGTCCTCACGACCTATGACACCGATGCCGACATCGTGCGGGCCGTGGAGGCCGGGGCCCGGGGCTACCTGCTCAAGGACTCACCGCCACGGGCGCTGGCCCAGGCCATTCGCCGAGCCGCTGCGGGTGAGACCGTGTTGGCCGCTCAGGTCGCGGCCCGGCTTGCCGATCGCTTGCGTTCCCCGCAGCCCGCCGAGCTCACCAGTCGTGAACGAGAGGTGCTGGCGCTGGTGTCGCGCGGGCTGTCCAACCCGGAGATCGGGCGCGAACTGCACATCGGGGAAGCCACCGTGAAGACCCACCTGCTGCGCGCCTTCGCCAAACTGGGGGTCGATGACCGCACCGCAGCCGTCACGGCCGCGTACCGGCTCGGGCTACTCGATCTTGGCTGAGTCGGCCTGCGCCAACTCCGAGGCGCTGCTTGCGGCCGCACGGCGGTGCCGCCACCACTCCACGACCATCGGCAGCACCGACACCGCCACGATGAGCAGCAGCGCTGCTTCGAGGTGGTCATGGATGAACTGAACGCCACCCAGGGCATAGCCCAGCAGGGTCAGACCAGTGGCCCATAGGACTGCCCCCACCCCGCTCCAGAGGAAGAAGTGGCGGCGGTCCATCCGGGAGACGCCAGCGACCACCGTGATGAAGGTGCGCACGATCGGCACGAACCGGCCGAGCACCAGCGCCTTGGCGCCATGCTTGTCGAAGAAGGCATGGGTCTGATCGAAGTTCCGCTTGTTGATGAACCGACCTTGGCGCTCGTACAGGGGCGCGCCGATGGCGCGACCGATCTCGTACCCCACGACATTGCCGAGGAAGGCGGCCGCGCTGAGGATCAGGCAGGCCGTGACCAGGTTGATGCCCAGGTCGCCGCGGGCGATGAAGAGCCCCACCGAGAAGAGCAGCGAGTCTCCGGGCAGGATCGGGAAGAGCAGGCCGCATTCGATGAAAACGATCGTCACCGACACCCAGAAGAACTGGGCGCCGAAGCGCTCGAGCAGCCATTGCGGGTCCATCCAGTCGGGACCAAGGGTGGGCATCATCACCGGTCCAGGGTATGTCCTGAGGCTGGGAGCGGCCTGTCACCATGCCATGCCTACGTCTAGAGTGCCGGTCATGACTCGTCTGCACGCTCCCCTCGCAGTACTCGCCCTGACCGCCTCGCTGGGCTTGGCAGCCTGTGGCTCACCAACCGATACCCCGTCGGCCTCCGGCTCCGGCCCGGCGGCCTGCGCCAAGGACTCGCTGGCAACCGTGACCAAGGGCAAGCTCACCATTGGCACCGACAAGCCGGCCTATCCGCCGTGGTTCGTCGACGATTCCCCCGCCAATGGCAAGGGCTACGAGTCCGCGGTGGCCTATGCGGTGGCCGAGAAGATGGGCTTCGCCCAGGCCGATGTCACCTGGGTTGTGGTTCCCTTCGATGCCGCCATCGCCCCCGGCAAGAAGGCCTTCGACCTGGACTTCAATCAGGTCTCGATCAGTGACGAACGCAAGAATGCCGTCGACTTCTCCTCCGGGTACTACGACGTCCGGCAGACCGTCATCTCCTACAAGGGCAGCCCGATCGACGGCAAGACCACGGTCGCGGACCTGGCGGGGGCCAAGCTCGGCGCTCAGGTGGGGACGACCTCCTATGACGCCATCGAGCAGCAGATCAAGCCCTCGACCAAGCCGATGGTCTACAACTCCAATGACCTTGCGGTGCAGGCCCTGAAGAACAAGCAGATCGATGGCATCGTCGTTGACCTCCCGACCGCCTTCTATATGACCGCTGCTCAACTCGACAATGGCGTTATCGTCGGCCAGTTGCCTGCCGCGAGCAGCTCGGTCGAGCAGTTCGGCGCGGTCCTGGACAAGGGCTCAGCCCTCACCTCATGTGTGACCAGCGCCGTTGATGCCTTGCGCGACGGCGGAGTCCTCAAGCAGCTCGCCGATACCTGGCTGGCCGGCCAGGGCGCCCCTGAACTGAAGTAAGTTCCGCGACAACGCCTTTTCCGATGCCGACCGACGCCTGGGTGCCGTCCGCTCGCGAAGTCGAGCGGACGGCATACCGCCGTCAGCGGACTCGCCGCTCGGTCGCGATTGCCGTGGCCAGCAGCGTGCTGGTCTTTGGTGGGCTCGGCGCGGCGATCGTGAGCTCACCAGGGTGGCCGCGGGTGCGCGCGACCTATCTGAACTGGGATAAGGCGGTCGACTCCTTCCCGGCCGTGCTGGAGGGACTCTGGCTCAACATCCGGGTGGCCCTGCTGTGCGCGGTCCTGATCGGGATCTTGGGACTGGTGATCGCTGTCGTTCGGACCTTGAAGGGGGCGGTCTTCTTCCCACTGCGAGTTTTGGCGACCGGCTTTGTCGACCTCTTCCGCGGACTGCCACTCCTGCTCGTGCTGCTGCTCCTTGGTTTCGGAGCTCCGGCTCTGCGGTTGTCGGGTCTGCCCGACAGCGTGCTCTTCTGGGGATGCACCGCCCTGGTGCTCTCCTATTCGGCCTATGTCGCCGAGGTCTTCCGCGCGGGCATTGAATCGATCCACCCCTCGCAGCGGGCGGCGGCCCGATCGCTCGGCCTGAGTTACACACAGTCGCTACGCCACGTGGTCCTGCCGCAGGCCGTGCGCCGCGTGCTGCCCGCGCTGATGAATGACCTGGTCTCCCTCCAGAAAGACTCGGGGTTGATTTCGGTCCTGGGCATCATTGATGCCATCCGGGCCGCGCAGATCGAGACCGCGCGGGACTTCAACTACACGCCCTATGTCGTAGCGGGCTTCCTCTTCGTCGCGTTGACGGTACCGATGGCCAGGTTCACGGATTGGTATGCCCGCAAGAAGGGCTATTCGACGGCAGGGGGGCACCTGTGACCGCCGTGCTGGAGATCGACGGACTGCGCAAGGCCTTTGGCTCGCACGTGGTCCTGCGCCAGATCGATCTGACCGTCGCCAAGGGTGAGTGCGTCGTGCTCATCGGCGCCTCCGGCTCCGGCAAGTCCACCTTGCTGCGGTGCGTCAACCTGCTCGAAGACGTGGATGATGGCGTCATTCGGCTGGAGGGCGCCGAAATCACCGATCCCAGTGTCGATGTCGACGCCATCCGGGCGCGCATCGGTGTGGTCTTCCAGGCGTACAACCTCTTTCCGCATATGTCCGTGCTCGACAATGTGACCTTGGCGCCTCGCCGGGTTCACGGCATACCCAGGGATGAAGCCGAGCCTGCAGCCATGGCCATGTTGGAGCGAGTGGGCCTGCGCGACAAGGCGACAGCGCATCCGGATGCGCTGTCCGGGGGTCAGCAGCAGCGGGTCGCGATCGCCCGCGCCCTCGTCAACGACCCCACGCTGATGCTGCTGGACGAGGTGACCTCGGCGCTCGACCCCGAGCTTGTGGGCGAAGTGCTCGACCTGCTGCGGGAACTGAAGGCCGAGGGAATGACGATGATCCTCAACACCCATGAGATGGGCTTTGCCAGGGATGTGGCCGACACCGTCTGCTTCCTCCACGACGGGGTGATCTACGAACAGGGCTCGCCGGCAGCCGTTCTGGACGACCCCGAAAAGGAACGCACCAAACGCTTCCTTGCTCGGGTCCGTGCCGATGGCTGACGAGGTCGGCGTCGGTCCCTGGCGGGGGGAGTGGCCGGTGGCGGATCATTACGATCCGGAGTTGCTCCGCGAGGGCGACCGGCGCAATGTCGAGGACCGTTTCCGATATTGGACGATGACGGCCATCGTGGCCGAGTTGGACCGTTCACGGAGCGGGCTGCACGTGGCCATCGAGAACTGGGAACACGACTTCAACATCGGCTCCATCGTGCGCACCGCCAATGCCTTCAATGTCGCGGCTTTTCACATCGTGGGGCGGCGGCGCTGGAACCGACGCGGCGCCATGGTGACCGATCGCTATCAGCACGAATTCCATCACCAGGATGCGGACGGACTCGCTTCCTGGGCCGCCGATCGCGGGCTGCCGCTGGTCGGGGTGGACAACATCCCGGGCTCAGTGGCCATCGAAGGGCTGGCCCTGCCGGCGCCCTGCGTCCTGGTCCTCGGGCAGGAGGGGCCGGGCCTGAGCGCGGCGATGCGGGCGGTCTGTTCGCCGGTCGTGCACATTACTCAGCATGGGTCCACGCGGTCGATGAATGCCGGTGCCGCGGCAGCCATCGCGATCTACGAGTGGACTCGGCAGCATGGATGACCTGGTCGTCGAGAGAGTACTGGTCGCGGTCGAGCAGGTGCCCCGGGGGCGGGTGGTCTCCTATGGCGATATCGCGGCCCTCGTGGGAATCGGCCCCCGGCAGGTGGGGGCGGTGCTGGCGACCTGGGGAGGCAATGTCACCTGGTGGCGCGTGACCAATGCGGCGGGTGACCTACCGGACCATCTGCTCAACACGGCATTCGCGCACTGGGCTGCGGAGGGCATCACGATCAAGCCGAGCCGCCGGGGGTGCCGGATCGCCGCGCACCGGGCCGATCTGGTGGCCTGGGCGCGGGACTACGCGAAGCGGTCAGTCGCCCTGAACTGAGGGCTGCGAGCTGCTTGGGCGACCGAGCAGGGCGACTCCGGCGATGGGAAGCAGCGGCCACCACCAGCGCAGGCCCGCGGAGGACACGATCCCTTGCGCCGCCATGACACCCAGCCCACCACAGAGCAGGACGGTGGCCACTAACGGACGCCAGAGCGGGGGAGGTGGCCGATCGTCGCGGGGGATGGATTCGATGCGGCCCCAGATCCTGATGAAGCCGACGGTGACGCCGATGAGCAGGGCGTACCAGAGCGGCCGCAAAGCCCACCATGTGCCGGTGAGCGGCTCGGCGTGCAGGCCAAGCCCTCCCAACAGGAGGAGCAGGCCGATCACCAGGACCATGGCCGTCAGGTGCCACAAGTACAGGGTCATGATGCGGGCGTTGACGAGGATCGTTGCCTTCCAGGGCCGTTCGCGCTGCAGCCAGCTCTGCGCCCACGGCTCGAGCAGGAGCAGGATGCCGGCCTGCCCGAGGCCCAGGAAGCCGAGCGTCACCCTGGTGGGATAGGAATTGTTCACCGCGATGGTGTCCACCCCGATCATCGAGACCGGGTACGGAAGCAGCCACACGAGGATGCCCAGGACACCGAAGCCGATAGCCGCCAGGGCTGCCCGCCGGACGGCACCGTCAAGCCGCCCATCTCGCCAGGCAAAGCCCAGTTGGTGCACGACACCCCAGACCACGAGGTAGTTCAGGAAGCCGATCGCGAACACCCCTTCGCCGAAAGGACCGGCGCCCAGCGAGATCGCGTCGATCAGAGCTCCCAGAGCCAGTCCGGCTGCGATGGCCCACCAGCCGAAGCGTTCCCAGAGTGTCAGCGCCCAGGGGGTGGTGGCCACGACGAGCACGTAGGCCGCCAGGAACCAGGTGGGCACGAGGGCCACTTGAGATGCGGTGCGCAGGGTCGTGGCCGGCACGCCGCCCAGGTATGCCGCGGTGCAGATCACCAGCCACACCAGGAGGAGTGGGACCACCGGAGTTCCCAAGCGCAGGATCCGGGCCCGCAGCCAACCGGCATACGAGCCGCCCTTGGCCCGAGCGGAGCGCCAGGACAGGGCATTGGCATACCCGCCAACGAAGAAGAAGATCGGCATCACCTGGAACACCCAGGTCAGTGGGTGGGTCCACGACGCGATATTCAGCAAGGCGTTCGGGATGAGCTGGCCATCGCGGACGACCACTGCGGCCAGCAGCCAGTGCCCGCAGGCGACCACCAGGATCGCCAGAGCCCGCAGGAAGTCCACATAGCGATTGCGCGAGGCCGGCGTGGCCGCAGCCAGCGCGTCCAGCGAGGGTAGGGACATAGGGCCATTGTGGTCGAGTGTCGGGTTGTGGTCCCTTTGGGATCTCCAAAGCAACCACAACCCGACACTCGTGGTGGTGGCAGGCTGGGCGGCATGACTGCGAGCCCAGCCACCCCGCAAGCCCTCCTCGAGAAGTTCACAGCAGAGGTCCGATTGCGTGACCTCGATGTCGTTGCGGGCCACATCATCGATCACGACGGACCTGTGCGCCGCAACTACCCGCAGGAGCGTTCGGCCCGAGGGGCCATGATCGAATGCCCGCAGGGCTTGGGGAGCGATCCCGACTACTGGATCGCTCGCCAGGTGGACTTCTTCACCGAAAGAGGCCAACGCGTGGAGTGGAAGACCTACTCCACAGACCCGGTACCGGACCTCGAATCGCGGCTCAGCGCAGCCGGATTCGTCGGGGATGAGGTCGAAGTCCTGATGCTCGGTGAGTGTCGGGACCTGGTCCACCCGGTCAATCTGGCCCCAGGTGTACGCCTCCGGGAGATCGAGTCCGACGAGGACTGGGAGCGAGTGCGTGTGCTGATGGACGAGGTTTGGGGCGGTGATAGCTCCTGGGTCAACGACCACCTCAAGGTCGAGCAACGGCTTCGGCCCGACCTGAGCATCGCGACCGTCGCGGAGCAAGATCCCGCCGGGCCGGTGCTCTCCTATGCGCTGCTTCGGTTCACCGAGGGCACGCAGTTCTGCGGGCTGTGGGGAGGCTCGACCCACCCACGGTGGCGCGGTCAGGGGCTCTATCGCGCCCTGGTGTCCCATCGTGCCCAGATCGCGCTGGACCGGGGCTACCCCCTGGCTAGGGTCGACACCTCGCCCGACTCGCGCCCCATTCTCACGCGACTCGGCCTGCACCAGGTCGCCACCACAACGCCCTATGTCTTCACGCCGGGCCGCTGAGCTCAGGCCAGCCGAAGGTCCTTGACCGTCTCCCGGACCGCGGCCGCACCGGCATCCGTGGATTCCCGCTCGGCGGCACGCTCGACGCGCACGCGCTCGCGGTAGTGCGCCAGTTCGGCCTCCTCCTGCTCGGGAGTCCAACCGAGGTAGTCCGCCATCACTCGGGCAATCGCCGCAGCGCTATCGAGACCTCGGTGATGGGTCTCGATAGCAATCCGGGTCCGGCGGGTAATCACATCGTCGAGGTGCAGCGCGCCCTCGTGGGTGACGGCATACCGGGCCTCGGCCAGCAGGTAACGCTCGGCGCCCGGCACCGGTTGCGCCAACTCGGGGTTCTCCTGGATCAGCCCCAGCAACTCACCGGTCAACGAGCCATAGCGCCCCAGCAGGTGCTCAATCTGCTCGTCGGTGAGGCCGATGCGGCGCGCCAACGCGGTGACCGCTCCTGACGTGGTCCCCAGCGCCTGGGCGCCGAGCAGCCGAACCTTCTGGGTCAGGCAGGGCGCATCGACGCCCAACTGCTTGGAGACCTCGTCGACGACATCCTGGGCCATCACCCGGTAGGTCGTGTACTTGCCGCCGGCGATGGTGACCAGGCCCGGAATGATGTCCAGGGCGTGTTCCCGCGAGAGCTTGGAGTTGGTGGTGACGTCCTCTTCGGTGACGAGCGGACGCAAGCCCGAGTAGACCCCGTCGATGTCGTCAACGCTCAACGGGCGCCGCAGCACGCGATTGACATTGCGCAGCAGGTACTCGATGTCCTCGGAGGTGGCCGCCGGGTGGTCCAGGCCCTGCGACCAGGTCGTGTCCGTGGTCCCGATCAGCCAATGGTCGCCCCAGGTTCGGACGAAGATGACCGAGTCCTCCGCGCGCACGAAGATCGAAATGGTGCTGTCGATCCGGTCCCGAGGGACGGTGATGTGGATGCCCTTGGAGGCCCGCACCGAGAACGACGGACTCCCGGGCGCCATGCGGCGGATCTGATCGCTCCACACCCCGGTGGCATTCACCACGACCGAAGCCCGGATCGTATGCCGCGTGCCCGATTCCGCATCGGTCACCTCGGCGCCCCGCACGGTGGCCACCCCATTGACATCCTCGACCACGAGATTGTCCACGACCATGGCCGAGAGCACGTCGGCTCCGCGGGCTGCGGCGGTGCGGACCAGCTCGCAGGTGTGGCGGGCATCGTCGATCTGCACGTCGTAGAAGGTCAGGCCACCAACCAACTCACCAGGCTCGAGCCCCGGCGCCATCTCGAGGATTCGGCTTTGGCCCAGGTGCCCGTGCATGGGGACCGCTCCCGCCCCGCCCATGGTGTCGTAGAGCGCCAGTCCGGAACCCATGTAGGCGCGCTCCCACACGCGGTGCTTGAGCGGATAGATGAACTGGATCGGCTTGGCGAGGTGCGGGCAGAGCCGCTTGAGGAAGAGGCGGCGCTCCTTGAGGGCTTCCCGCACGAGCCCGAAGTCGAGTTGCTCGAGGTACCGCAGACCGCCGTGAATGAGCTTGCCGGAGCGGCTCGAGGTGCCCGCTGCCCAGTCTCGCTTCTCCACCAGGGCGACCCGAAGGCCGCGGGTCACGGCGTCAAGGGCCACGCCCGCCCCGGTGACACCTCCACCAATGACGAGCACGTCATAGGACGTGTCGTCGAGGCGGCCCAGAACGGCGGCGCGGGTCGTGGGATTCAGCTCGGAGGTGAACACGTCCACCATTGTGGCGGATCGCTGGCAAGGCGGACCTCAGGTGTGTGCTGGCGCCATCCGTGGAAAGATCACTAGTGACCATTGACACACCGCACAGCGCCACGAGGAGATCACCGTGCCCATCGCAACACCCGAGGTCTACCGCGACATGCTCGACCGGGCCAAGGAAGGCTCATTCGCGTACCCGGCCATCAATATCACCTCCAGCCAGACCGTGACGGCCGCGATCCGGGGCTTCGCCGAGGCGGGCTCGGACGGCATCATCCAGGTGTCGACCGGCGGCGCCGAGTATGCCTCCGGCTCGACGATCAAGAACATGGTCACCGGTTCGTTGGCGCTTGCGGCGTATGCCGAGGAGGTCGCCAAGAACTACTCGGTCAACATCGCGCTGCACACCGACCACTGCCCCAAGGACAAGTTGGACGGCTTCGTCCGCCCGCTGATCGCGGCGTCGACCGAGCGGGTCAAGGCCGGTGGGCTGCCGATCTTCCAGAGCCACATGTGGGACGGTTCGGCGGTTCCGCTCGCCGAGAACCTCACTATCGCGCAGGACCTGCTGGAGAAGTGCCTCGCCGCCAACATCATCCTCGAGATCGAGGTCGGTGTCGTCGGCGGTGAGGAGGATGGCGTCGAGAACGCTATCAACGACAAGCTGTACTCCACCCCTGAGGATGCCATCGCCACGGTTCGCGCCCTCGGTGCCGGGGAGAAGGGCTACTACATGACCGCCCTCACCTTCGGCAATGTGCACGGCGTCTACAAGCCGGGCAATGTCAAGCTCCGCCCCGAGGTGCTCCAGGCGGCCCAGGAAGCCGCCGCCGCTGAGTTGGGCCTCCCGGCCGGCAGTAAGCCCTTCCACCTGGTCTTCCACGGTGGCTCGGGCTCGCTCCCCCAGGAGATCTCGGACGCCGTGGACTTCGGCGTGGTGAAGATGAACGTCGACACCGACACCCAGTACGCGTTCACCCGCCCGGTGGCCGCCTGGATGATGAAGAACTACGACGGCGTGCTCAAGGTCGATGGCGAGGTCGGCAACAAGAAGCAGTACGACCCGCGCGCCTGGGGCAAGGAGGCCGAGGCGGCCATGGCAGCACGCGTGGTCGAGGCCTGCCAGAACCTGCGTTCCGCCGGAACGCACCAGGGCTGAGCTGGGTTGGGCGGCTGATGAGGTTGATGACATGAGCGCTGATCTCCTCGGCATCCCGCCCACCCAACTCCCCGATGACCCGGCAGTGCCGCTCCTCGCCAGCGGCGAGGAGCGGCTGGGCCGGGTCGCTGCGGCATACCCGGCGTCCAGCGCGGCCTGGGCTGCCTTGGCCGAGGCGTCCTTGGCAGCCGGTCACCCTGTCCAGGCGTATGCGTATGCCCGCACCGGCTACCACCGAGGGCTGGACGCGCTGCGACGTTCGGGGTGGCGCGGCCAAGGCCCGATCCCCTGGGAGCATGAGGCGAACCGGGGCTTCCTGCGAGCCCTGGGCGCTCTTGCGAAGGCCGCTGGCCAGATCGGTGAGGAGGACGAGCGAGTTCGATGCACCGAGTTCTTGAGGGCTTCCTCGGCGGAGGGTGCGCGCGCGCTGGGACTCTAGTCCCTGAGTGAGCCGGGGGTTTGATCCACCCTCGCTTGGAAAAAACTCCGCTTCACCAGAGTGGGCCCGAACCGGATCGGTTCGGGCCCGCTCGGCCCCTGCCACGGAGCCTTTTGCAGATCGCCCCCCTGCGGACGATGTGCCAATTGCCCAAGCCTGACACGTCTCGGCTTCTGTGTCGCTTCCCCAAAGTGCCAATGGCAGGTTGCTGCCACTGGCACACTGGTTGATCAGCGGTCACCGTGGAGAGGAGAGAGCCATGGAATCCGGTGTTCCATCGGGCTTGGGTGGCGCGGTTGAGCGGCTGGCGGCCGAACTAGCCCGCCAGGAAGCCGGCCTGGCCGCTCTGCAGACCGAGCTCGGCGCGGCACGCTCGGCCCTGGCCGAGGTCGCGGCATGGCGACCCGCCTCCCGCAGCGATGCCATCGTCGGCACCGATGCGGTGGCGCAGATCGTCGCCCGGCTCATCCGGCATTGCGATCCGATGATCCGCAGCATGGTTCGCACGATCAATGCGCAGCCCGAGGCCGACGCCGTGGTCTCGCAGATGATCGCCGAGCGGGGCCGCAATCACCTCGGCCTGAAAGCCATCTATCCCATCCCCGCGATCGGCACCGAGCGCGCGCGCACACACATCCAACGATGGGAAGACCTGGGTGAGCAGCAACGGCTACTCCCCGAGGTTCGCAGCGAGTTCTGGGTGTTTGGGTCCGATGCGGTGGTCTCGCTGCTCTCGTGGGCGCAACCCGAGTCCGGCTACATCGTCATCCGGGACCCACTGGACGTCGCTGCCTTCACGGCGGTCTTCGACCTGAGTTGGGATCGGGCTTTGCCCGTGGGTGGGCGCGAGCTCTCGGGCGAGGACAGCCACCTGATCGACCTCCTCATGATCGGGGTCAAGGATGAGGGAATTGCCCGGTACCTTGGGATTGGCGTGCGCACTGTGCGGCGCCGGGTCGCCGCACTCATGGACTTGTACAACGTGGAGAGCCGCTTCCAGCTCGGCGCCGCGGTCACTCGCAGCCGGGAGACCGGCAAGGTTCGCTAGGCTGCAGTGCCGCCGGCCCACCCTTGATGCGAGGTGGGTCGACCAGGGAAAGGACGCACGCATGCCAGCGATTGTGCTCGTCGGCGCCCAGTGGGGCGACGAGGGCAAGGGCAAGGCCACTGACCTCATGGGTAGCGGCGTGGACTACGTGGTGAAGTTCAACGGCGGCAACAACGCCGGCCATACGGTAGTGATCGAGGCCGCCGATGGAACCCGCGAAAAGTACGCCTTGCATCTCCTGCCCTCCGGCATCCTCAGCCCCAATGTGGTCCCGGTGATCGGCAATGGCGTCGTCATCGACCTCGAGGTCCTCTTCCGAGAGCTCGACGGCCTGCAGGCGCGTGGCGTGGACACCTCGCGGCTGGTCGTCTCGGCCAGCGCGCACGTGATCCCGCCGTACAACCGCACGCTGGACAAGGTCACCGAGCGGTTCTTGGGCTCTCGCAAGATCGGCACGACCGGTCGAGGAATCGGCCCCACATACGCCGACAAGATGTCCCGCATCGGCATCCGCGTGCAAGACCTCTTCGATGAGCACATCCTGCGGCAAAAGGTCGAGGCGGCCCTCGCCTTCAAGAACCAGGTGCTGGTCAAGATCTACAACACTCGAGCCGCAGACGCTGACCGAGTGGTGGCGGAGCTGCTCTCGTATGCCGATCGGCTGCGACCGATGGTGGCGGACACCTCTTTGGTCCTGGAGCAGGCGTTGAGTACGGGCGCCAATGTCCTCCTCGAAGCCGGTCAGGCCACCCTGCTGGATGTCGACCATGGCACCTACCCCTTCGTGACCTCGTCATCGGCCACTGCAGGTGGCGCGTGCACGGGTTCGGGGATCCCGCCGACCAAGGTCACCCGGGTGATTGCCATCCTCAAGGCGTACACCACTCGGGTGGGCGAAGGGCCCTTCCCGACCGAGTTGTTCGATGCCGATGGCGAGAGGCTGCGAACCACCGGAGCGGAGTTCGGCACGACCACTGGGCGTCCCCGCCGCTGCGGCTGGTTGGACACCGTGATCGGCCGTTATGCCACTCGCATCAATGGCGTCACTGACTTCGTGATCACCAAACTCGATGTCCTGACCGGTTTCGAGACGCTACCCATCTGCGTGGCTTATGACGTGGATGGCGTGCGCCACGACGAGATGCCGGTCAACCAAAGCGACTTCCACCATGCCACCGCCATTTTCGAGGAGATGCCCGGGTGGAGCGAGGACATCACGGGATGCCGCACCTTTGCGGAGTTGCCGGTGAACGCTCAGCGTTATGTGCTGCGGGTTGAGGAGCTCATCGGGGCCCGGGTTTCCGCTGTCGGCGTCGGCCCCGGACGCCACGAGATCATCGAGCGGTATCCGCTGCTGGACGCCTGAGCACGGTCATCCGGTGCGCCGCGCGAGTGAGCACGACATAGAGCACCCGCACGCCACCGGGTGATTCCTGGGCGATGGCGTCGGGGTCCACCACAATCGTGGCGTCCCATTCCAAGCCCTTGGTGGACAGTGGGTCGAGCAGTTGCACGCGCCCATCGGCGGCGCCATCGAGCGTGGTCAAGCGGTCGAGCCACCGCGCCGGAGCGATGACCGCGATAGACCCGTCGACCTCGGATGCGGCCGTCTCGATGGCGGCTGCGACGGCCGCCGGCATGGCCTGCTCGACGATGATTTCGGTCGGGTCCACCCCCGTCTCGCGCACGGCCTCTGGGATGTCCGCGTCGGGCACGAGCGGCAGAATCACGGCGCGGGCGTAGTCGAAGATCTCGCGGGCGTTGCGGTAGTTCGTCGTCATGTGGAATGAGCGGTGCTCCATCCCAGCGAAGACCTCCTGACGGGCTCGGGCCGCCTCCGCCACGTCCACCCAGGAAGCCTGGGCGGCATCGCCGACGACTGTCCAGGACGCCGAGCGGCCACGTCGGCCGACCAGTCGCCATTGCATGGGGGAGAGGTCCTGGGCTTCATCCACGAGGACATGGGCGTAGCCAGAAGCCCGCTCGATGTGGCCCGCCAGCAGTCGTTCCCGCGCGTCGGTCGGGCGGATCACCGCGCCGACGCCCCGGTCGCCCACGCGCCGATCCACGCCAGCCCGCACGTCCGTGACGCCATATGCCGCGAGGTCATCGAGTTCCTCGATGTCGTAGAAGCCAACCTCCTCGGGAGCTGCGAGATCGACCGGGGCGAGTCGAGCGCACAGATCATCGATCAGGGCGACGTCGGCAACGGTCCAGGTGCCCGACTCCAGGGCGTCGCGAATCGATTGGGCCAGCGCGGCGGACTCCCCGGGTCCGAAGATGCCCCGACACAGCGTGTATGCCGTTTCGGTGTCCGCGAGGAGGAACAGCGGTTCGCGGGGGTCGATCGGGCGCCACCAGGTCGACATGAACTCGTCCACCTCGCGGGAGGTGTCCCAGGCGTCGAGGAAGTCCTCGCGGTCGCCGCCATGGACGCTCTTCCAAGCGGCCTGGGCCAGCGCGGCCCTGGCCGCGGGTTGGCCCACATTGTGTTGATGGTGCGCCAGCACCTCGCGGCGGACCCGCTCCAGGCCACCCTTGTCCACCCGGACCGGTTGGCCCGCGACGAACGCGCGGAAGATCTCCGGGGCATCCTGAGGCGGTAGGTCAGCGAGTCGCCGCAAGAGTCGGCGGATCCGGAGCGAGCCCTTGATCGCCGCCACCTCCGGGTTGTCCACGCGTCCGGCCGTGACGCCGTCGACCAGATCGCCCAGGGCGCGCAGCGAGACCGACTCCTCGCCGAGCGAGGGCAGCACTCGCTCGATGTAGGCCGTGTAGGCCGCGCTCGGGCCGACCACCAGAACGCCGCCAGACTCGAAACGACGACGCTCCGAATAGAGCAAGTACGCCGCCCGGTGAAGTGCGACAACGGTCTTACCGGTCCCCGGTCCGCCAGTGATCTCGGTCAGGCCACGCCACGGAGCGCGAATGGCTTCGTCCTGGTGGCGCTGGATGGTGGCCACGATGTCGCGCATCTGTCGACCGCGAGTGCGAGTCAGCGCGGCGAGCAACGCGCCATCGCCCACGACCACGATGTCCTCCGGCGCCTCGGGCACCATGAGGTCATCCTCGACCCCGATCACGGTGGCTCCCCGAGAGCGCAGCACGCGCCGACGCACCACGCCGAGCGGATCCACCGGGGTCGCTCGATAGAAGGCGGCCGCTGCGGGCGCGCGCCAGTCGATGACTAAGGGCTCATAGTCATCGTCCCGCACGCCGATCCGGCCGATGTAGCGAGCCTCCCGTGCGGCGTGCGGTGACCCAGCCGCTTCGGGGCCCAGGTCGAGCCGGCCGAAGACCAGACCTTCGTACTGGGTGTCGATGGTGGCGCGGCGGCGGGCCGCGGCATACACCAGGGCATCGCGCTCGAAGAGTCCCGTCATCTCCTCGTCACGGACATCCCCGGTCCGGTCGGTGCGGCCGCGGGCCAGCCCGTCGGCCTCCACGCTCAAGGCCCGCTGGCTGGCCTTGGCCAACTCGGCATAGACCAGATCGACGTGGGCCTGCTCGTGCGCGATCTCGGCAGCCAGCGCATCGGCCGCCGACGGTGCGGACTCCACCGACTCAACCTCCGACAAACCGGAACGTGGGGCGTTCACGCCTGTGCTTCTCCTGCGATCTGATCCATCCGGGTGCCCCGGGTCTGCCCGGGCACGAGAACGTCCCAGTCTACCGTTGGCTACCCATCGATCAGGCCATCGCGCATGGCCGCGATACCCAACTGGAAGCGTGACTTGGCCCCCGCCGCGTCCATCATTGCGCGCAGGCGACGCTCGACGGTGCGCTGGGAGATCCGCAGTTGGCGAGCGGTCGCGGCGTCGCTCGCGCCGTGCGCCAGCAGCGAGAGGATCTGCAAATCCTTGGAGTCATATCCGAGGAGGCGTGAGTGACGCTGTCCCGGTAGGGGGCTGGCCACTCCCCAGAGAAGTTCCGCAGTGTGCTCGACGACCGTGATGATCTGCTTGTTGGTGAACATGATGCAACCGAAGGAGGTGGGGTCCACATTGAGGATGTCCATGATGGCGACATCGGAGTCGTAGACGACAAAGGTCGCCGCCAGCGCTGGTTGCAGACGCACCTCACAACCGCTCTTGTCCAATGCCACCAGCCCGGGCGAGCGCCCCTTCGAGCTCCAAAATGCTCGAGTCGACGACCAAGCGCCGGCCAGGGACATGCTCGCCCTCGGTGATTAGGTCGATCTCTGGGTGTTCTCCCAGGGTGATGCGGTCGTTGATCGGGTTGCGCGCGAGCAGCCGAAGCATGGTGCGACGGGCCCGGCTCGCTTCCCGCGCCCGAGCGCCCACCGCGTCCTCGTGGGACTCGATCACGCGCACCACTGCCTCGCCGGGTGCCCGCCCCTGGGTAGGCCTGTGGAGTTGCCGGTAGAGCTGGGTGAGTGGCTCGATGGCGGCCCGCGCGGTTCTGGCGAAGGTCTCCAGCTCGGTGGCGTAGGTATGCAGTGCCTGATCGGGTGAGAAAACTTCGATGGCCTCGACGTTAGAGGCGTTCAGAGCGCCCCGGTTGTGCAGCAAGAGCAACGCGTAGTCCACGTGCTCGGGGTCGAAGCCAGCCCGGATCAGGCTCGACCGGGACGGCGCCTCCTGCTGCAGCGCAGCGAGATAGATCTCGACCACGGTCTGGTTGCCGCTGGCCTGCGGCCAACCGTGGCTACCAAGCAGCTCCTCGGCTGCTTTCAATCGTGCGTTCGTCGCACTCATGCCGACCTCCTCCCGGTCAGACTTGTCGGATCACCGACGCTGACGGTTTTCCGTCGTGATCCGACTTTACCAATTGCGTTAAAAGTGTCATTGTTTTTTCATCGACTTCGGTCGAGGTCTGGACGTGAACTCCGGTTCCCCCTAGCTGTTGAGTCTGCCAGACGGGACGCGGCGTCCCGGGGAAAACCCCCTGCTCCTCGGGACGCCGCGAACCACCCTATGTCCTCGAGCACGCGTAGCTCACGCCTAGGCTGGGCGTTGTGAAGGTATTGGTGATCGGCTCGGGAGGCCGCGAGCACGCCCTGGTCCGTCACCTGCGACGCGATCCCCTGGTTACCCAGGTGCTCTGCGCCCCAGGCAACCCCGGCATCGCAGCGTTGGCAACCTGCCTGCCGCTGACGGGTGCGGGCAGCGATCTGGCGGCCTTAGTCGCAGTGGCCCAGGAGCACGCACCGGATCTGGTCGTCATTGGACCGGAGGCACCCTTGGTGGCCGGCGCCGCAGATGCCTTGCGTGCTCAAGGCCTGGCGGTCTTTGGCCCCTCGCAGGCCGCAGCCCGTCTCGAAGGAAGCAAGGCCTTTGCCAAGGAGGTCATGCACGCCGCTGGGGTGCCCACGGCGGGAGCTGCGGTGTGCACGACCCTGGCTGAGGTCAGCGAGGCGATGGCGAGCTTCGGGGCTCCCTATGTGATCAAGGATGACGGGCTCGCAGCGGGCAAGGGCGTCGTGGTGACCAATGACGCCGCGGCGGCGCTCGCGCATGCCGAGGTGTGCCTGAGTAAGCCTGAGGGGGCCGTGGTCGTGGAGGAGTTCCTCGATGGCCCGGAG
>CALMQX010000003.1 GCA_937873315.1 uncultured Nostocoides sp.
CAGTTCACGGCCAACGTGCCGGCGACCGTCAAGATCATCTCGGTCGAGCCCGGCCACCGGCTCTCGCTGCAGTCGCACACGATGCGCGGGGAGTTCTGGCGCGTCCTGCAGGGGCCGCTGGACGTCACGGTCGACGAGCGCACCTGGTCGGCCCAGGCGGGCGAGGACATCTGGATCCCGGTGGGCTCCACCCACCGGCTGGGCAACTCGGGCACCGCGCGGGGGAGCATCCTCGAGATCGCCCTGGGGACCTTCGACGAGGCCGACATCGCCCGCTACGAGGACGACTACACCCGCTGAGCCGCGGGACCGCGAACGGGGCGCCACCGACAACCGGTGGCGCCCCGTTCGTGCGTCCGTCGAGACCGGCGGGTCAGCCGGCCTTGGTCTCGGCGAAGATGACGGCGATCTCGTCGATCTTGCCCAGGAGCTGGTCGGCGGTGACGATGTCGAAGTGACCCTTGGTCCCGGCCGCACCCGCGAGCTTCGTGGCCTCGTTGATGAGGGTGTGCAGGTTGGGGTACTTCTCGAAGTGCGGAGCCTTGAAGTAGTCGGTCCACAGCACCCACAGGTGCTCCTTGACCAGGTGGCTGCGCTGCTCCTTGATGATCGCCGAGCGGGTCCGGAAGTCGGGGTCGTCATTGTCCGCGACCTTGGTGCAGATCGCCTTGATCGACTCGGCCTCGATGCGGGCCTGGGCGGGGTCGTAGACACCGCACGGAAGGTCGCAGTGGGCGCTGACATCAGTGATGCGGAAGAGGGACAACATCTCGGGGGCTCCTAGCGTTTAGCTGGGGGTGACGGTCCCCCTCAACCTACCCCAGCGGGGCGACACCCGACACCGAGTGATCGCGAGCACGTCCTCCTGCGCGAGCGAGCCAGTCTCGAAGGCACTGACCCCTTCAGCATGGTTGTCGCTCTCGAACCACCACCGCGTCTGATCATCGGGATCGGTCCCGGTGAGGCGCTTGATGGCCAGCGGACGTGGTCGGCCATACGGGTCCGGGGGCAGCCGGACGACCGCGGCTGCGCCCGCACGAGGACGTATGCCGCGGACGACCAACAGCAGGTCGCCCGCGGCATACGTGGGGAGCATCGAACGTCCGGTGACCCGGACGAGCGCGGGGAGGGGAATCCTCACTCGGGAGCGTCAGCGAGCGCCGCGGCCGAAGCCTCGACGACCTCGGAGACGACCTTGGCGTGCTGCTCCTCCTCCTGGCGCATCCGGCGAAGGAAGGCCTTGGTCCGGTTGTGTTGCGGATTGCCGATGACCTCGGCCGGCGGGCCCTGCTCGACGACGACGCCGCCGTCCATGAAGACCACGCGGTCGGCCACCTCACGGGCAAAGCCCATCTCGTGGGTGACCACGATCATCGTCATGCCCTTGGCGGCCAGGTCACGCATGACCTTGAGGACCTCACCGACGAGCTCGGGGTCGAGCGCGGAGGTCGGCTCGTCAAAGAGCATGAGCTTGGGATCCATGGCCAGGGCGCGAGCGATGGCCACGCGCTGCTGCTGGCCGCCGGAGAGTTGGGCTGGGTAGGCCGCCGGCTTGTCCGCGAGACCAACCTGCGCGAGCAACTCCATGGCTCGCTTCTCGGCGTCCGCTTTCGCCATCTTCTTGACCTGGACCGGACCCTCCATGACGTTCTCGAGGGCGGTCTTGTGGGGGAAGAGGTTGAAGCGCTGGAAGCACATGCCGATGTCACGGCGTTGCTCGGCGATCTTCTTGTCGTGCAGTCGGTAGAGCACGCCGTCCTTGTCCTCGTAGCCCATGAGATCCCCGTCGACCCAGATCCGGCCGCCGTTGATGGTCTCGAGTTGGTTGATGCACCGTAGGAAGGTGGTCTTGCCGGAGCCCGACGGGCCGAGGAGAACGACGACCTCGCCGGGGTAGACATCCAGGTCGATGCCCTTGAGCACCTGGTTGTCACCAAAGGTTTTGGAGACATTGACCGCATGGACGAGCGGTGAGCGACCTGTTGTGGGACTCATCGCGGACCTCCTCCCGCGAGCCCGAGCAACTTGGCTCGGGTGGCATTGTTCTGGGATGCCGTACCGAAGCCGCGGCCGTAGTAGCGCTCAAGCCGCGCCTGGATCACCATCAAGACCGAACAGACGATGAGGTACCACGCCACGGCAGCGACATAGGCCGGCATGATGAGCAGCGTCCGGGTGCCGATGGCCTGAGCCTGGTAGAAGAGCTCATTGGTGGCCGCCGTGCCGCCCATGGCGAGCAGCAGGGAGGTGTCCTTGACCATCGCCTGCGTCTCGTTGCCGGTGGGGGGCACGATCACTCGCATGGCTTGGGGCAGGATGATCCGCCGCATGGTCTGGCCGGGGGACATGCCGATGGACTGAGCGGCCTCCGTTTGACCCTTGTCGACGGACTGGATGCCCGCGCGAGCGATCTCGGCCATATAGGCGGCCTCCGACAAGCCCAGCCCGAGGATTCCGAAGACGAGGCTATTGGAGAGCGCATTGACGTCGATCTGTGCCACGGTCAGGCCCATGGCCTTGCCAAAGGGCACACCGATGTCCAGGACTGGGTAGAGATAGCCCAGCGAGCCCATGGTCGCCAGCAAGACGTACCGGGGGATCGACCGGAAGAACCACACGTAGACGAAAGCCACACCCCGCAACACCGGGTTGTCGGAGAGGCGCATCACCGCCATGAGGACTCCGAGGCTGAAGCCCACGATCATCGCGCCGATGGTGCCCACGATGGTCCCCATGAGCAGACCCCGGATGATGGGGGTCTGCTGCATGATCTCGAACGCCTTGCCCCAGTTCCAGCGGGGATTGGTGAGCGCGGAACTCGCCATCATGGCGACGATGACGAGGATGACCGCGACGGCTACCCAGCGACCAGGATGCCGGACCGGCCGGGCGTCAATGACGCCCGGCCGGTCTTCGGTGGAGATACTCACTAGCCCCGACTTACTTGATCGGGTTGACGGGGAAGTCGGTCACGGCACCGGAGGCGTTGCCCCAGCTCTCAAGAGCCTTCTTGTAGTGGCCCGAGCCGTTGACCGCGGTGAGCGCCTTGCTGATCGCATCCGCGAATCCGGTCTCCTTCTTGGCGACCACGAAGCCGTACGGGGCCGCGTCGTAGATATTGCCGACTGCCTCGAGTTGACCATTGGTCTGCTGCGCGGCATACAGGCCGACGGGGGAGTCGGCCAGCATGGCGTCGTACTTACCGGAAACGACACCAGCGGTCACCTTGCCCTGGTCGGGGTCGATGCCAATGTTGATCGCAGCCTTGCCAGCGGCCACGCACTTGTCGCTGCGGGCCTTGAGGTCATCGATCTGCACGACACCCTTTTGGACGCCAATGTTGAGGCCACAGGCGTTATCGGGGTCGACCTTCTTGGGGTTGCCGGTCTGGGTGATCCACTGGGTACCAGCACTGAAGTACTGGATCATGTTGACCTGCTTCTGGCGCTCGGCATTGATCGTGAACGACGAAACGCCGGCGTCAAACTTGCCGGAGGTGACGCCCAAGATGATGGTGTCGAAGCCGGCCGGGATGTACTCGACCTTAACGCCGAGCTTGGCCGCGACGGCATTGAAGATGTCGACATCCATGCCCTTGACCGTCTTGCCGTCGGCGTCGAGGAACTCGTTGGGGGCATAGGTCGGGTCGATGCCGACCTTGATGACGCCGCTGCTCTTGACCGAGTCCGGCAGCATGGCCTTGAGTGCGTCGTCGGCGGTCAGGGCCGGAAGGGCGGACGGGCTGCCGCTGGTGGGGGTGCCACCCGGGGTCATCGAGTCCGAGCCACAGGCAGTCAGAGCAAAGGTAGTGGAGGCCAGGGCCGCGAGGGCCAGGGCACGCGTGCGGAGCATCAGAGGTCCTTTCACATCGATAGTGACGTAGTGCATCCTGCCACTCACGACGGCGAGAATCGTCACACTCTGATAACTCCGTCCCTGGACAGGCCTATGCGATGATGGCCGAACCGTGCGGACACCCCCGCTTGCGGCGCCATCAGCGGCTTGCACCCGAGTCCGGCCCGCGCCCCGCCGACCGAATGTCGGTCTGGCTCTACCCCTCGCCCCCAGTGGCGTTTCGTCGTTCCGTGAAGGAGCCTTTGCTCATGTCCGCGCCCGCCCAGCACCCGCTGTTCGACCCGCAGAGCCCGGTGTTCCGTGCTCACGAGGGCGGCAAGCTCGGCGTACACGCGACTCAGCAACTGCGGGATCGGGCCGATTTGGCCCTGTTGTACACGCCCGGTGTGGCTGAGGTGTCCTTGGCCGTCGCCGCCGACCTGTCGCTCGCGGCCCGATACACCTCCCGCGGCAACATGGTTGCGGTCATCTCCGATGGGACCGCGGTGCTGGGCTTGGGTGACATCGGCCCGCTCGGTGCCCTGCCGGTCATGGAGGGCAAAGCGGTCCTCTTCAAGCACTTTGCGGACATCGACGCCGTGCCGGTGGTGATGGATTCCGGCTCGGTGGAGGAACTCGTCGAGGCGATTGCGCGGATCGCGCCGACCTATGGCGGAATCAACCTGGAGGACATTTCGGCGCCACGGTGCTTTGAGATTGAGGAGCAACTCAAGGAGCGCCTCGACATCCCGGTTTTCCATGATGACCAGCACGGAACCGCAATCGTGGTCTTGGCCGGACTGATCAACGCCTGCCGCGTGCTCGAGCGGTCAATGCCTGACCTCAAGATTGTGGTGGCCGGTGCCGGCGCTGCCGGGGTGGCGGTGACCAAACTGCTCCAGCGCGCCGGGGTGCGCGATGTCGTGGTCTGTGACTCGCGCGGCATTATCTCGCCGAGCCGTGCGGACCTCTCCGGGCACAAGCACCGGTTGGCCGCCTCGACCAACCCTCGGGGGCTATCCGGATCCTTGGGTGATGCCCTGGCCGGCGCCGATGTGTATGTCGGCGTGTCCGGCGGGACCGTGCCCGAGGAGCAGGTTGCCGCGATGGCGCGAGGCTGCATGATCTTTGCCCTGGCCAACCCGACTCCTGAGGTTCACCCCGATATCGCCGGCAAGTACGCAGCGATCGTGGCGACCGGACGCTCGGACTTCCCGAACCAGATCAATAACGTCCTTGCCTTCCCTGGCATCTTCCGGGGAGCCCTGGACTCGGGGGCCAGCAAGATTACCGAGGCGATGAAGTTGGCGGCCGCTCAGGCGATCGCGGACCTTGTGGTCGAGCCCAGCGTGGACGAGATCGTCCCGTCGGTCTTTCAGCCTGGGGTGTCCGAGGCTGTGGCCGCAGCCGTGGCGGCGCTGGCCTGACTCGCTCCGCCAGCCGGTCGCACCATCACCGGACCCTGGTCAACAAAGCCGTGGTGCCGATACCACCCCCGCAGTTCCTGCCGACACGCGAGGACGGCTGAGGCGCCCACGCCGTCCAGTTCATCGGTCACTCGCCGCATGAGCTCGTCACCGTATCCCTGGTGCCTGGGCCAGGCGGCCAAACTGGCGAGCGGAACGGCTCCCGCATCCCGGGCGCTCGCCGTTGCTTCGCGAACGCGGGGTGACAGCGTTGGCGCCAGTGCGGACCCGATGATGTCCGCCCCGACCAGCATCGCGAGGGCCGGAAGGATGAGCAATCCCACCGGACCGATGTAGTGGACGGCTCGATGAGCTCCCACGGCCGCGATCGTCCACACGACCATGGTGTACGCCACGCCGATCATCAGAGCGCCGATGCGGGGCCGTCCACGTCCCCGCACCACCATGATCGCCGCTCCATCGGTGAGCCGCAGGTGGTCGGCGTGAACGGCCGCAGCGAGGAGGTGCATGGTCGCCGAGAGCGGCCACATGAGTCGCCCGAACCATCTGAATCGGCGCGAGAGGCTTCCGGCAGAGTGCGCCCAGATCACGGCGGCGCGCCAGCTGTCGAGAGCTGCCCTCACTTCGCGAACCGGGTACGCACTGCCACGAACGCCCAGGTCCAGAAGACCCGACCGTCACCGGAAAGGGGGAAGAGGCTGAGGCATCCCGAGCCCACGATGACCGCAGCGATCTGCCAGGGACCGGCTGTTGGTGCTGCCAGGCTGACGAGCCAGAGGAGCACTCCGCCGAACAAGGACAGCAAGGGCCCACCGAAGGCCACTGTCGCATCTTCCTGACCAGTGCCTCTCGGGCAATCAACGTGAATCCCGAGCGTGGTGCGTTGCATGGAGATGCCGTGCAAGCCCATGGCCACGGCGGCCCACGCGTGGCCCAATTCATGGATGGCCACCGCTGCAGGCAAGGCCACGAAGGCCGCGGCGACGCGCCAGAGATCCGCTCCGGGGAGTGAAAGTGAAGCTTCGAGTGCCAGTACCCCGGCACCGGCCACGAACCACATGACCCACAAGGCGCGCAGTCCGCGCATGGTGCCATAGCCGACACGGGCCGCGATGGAGATCATCGGGCACCTCCGATCGAGTCAGGAATCCGGGTGGTGACGAGGCCGATAGTGGCGGCGACGCCGAGGACAACAGCGGCCAGGGTGAACCACTGTTCGGGGATGACAGGGAGGTGCATGACTCCGGTCCAAAGCAGTCCAATGGTGACGGTCGACAGCAGACCAGCCACCACGAGTACCCCGCGATGCTCAGCCGATGTGCCTTTGCGGAAGAGTGTCAGGCTCCAGGCAAGAGCCGTCTGGCTGGAGAGCAGGGCCGCGGCTACCGAGAGCAGGACGAGTGCGATATCCGTGACGTATCCAGCAGCGGCGAGGGTGAACAGCGCAATCACGATGGCGGCGATAGCGTGCCAGCCCACCAACTGAGAAGCCAGCGTCCGTAAGCCGTGGGGGCGGGAGTGAACGACCCAGAGGCTGTGCGAGATCGCATAGGTGGTCGTGATCATCGAAAGTCCGACGAGGCCAACGAGAACCAAGATCAGCAGGCCGCCCTGGGAGACGGCGAGAATGTGCTGCGAAACAAGGATCCGCACCAAGAACCCACCAGCAATGGCCAGCATGGCGGAGCCGAGCACCATGGGATCGCGAAGCAATGTGACGCCGCCGAGCAGCCCAGGGCGAACCGACCACGATTGGAGGATGGCCCGGGTTCGGCGGACCGAGATGGGAGTCACCGATCCTGGCTCAGCGCCCCAGACCGCGATGGCGAGGGATGCCAGAGCGGTCACGAGCAGCCCGAGGGTGGCCCACCCGACCTTGCCCCACAGTGCAGCGCCTGGCAGCAGAAGCCACAAACCACGGGTGTCGCCAGCCAAGACGAGCGCCACCGCGGTGATGAGGACTAGGCCCTGAACGACGAGTGCAATTGCGGCCAGGTTCTCCTGGCTGCGGGCTCGCCGGCCCAGCCAGCGGACAACGGCGAGGGCCGCGAGGGAAGTCGTGGCGCCGCCAATCGCGGCGGCCAGGGTCATCGCGGCCGAGCCCAGAAGGGCCGGACCGGCGGCTGATCCGTCGAGCCGATCCACTTGATAGGTGGTCAAGGAGCACAGTGGGCCGGAAAACGCGAGGGCCATCACTACCGATACGCCGATGTCGACGGCGCTCAGGGACCACGCTCGTGACCAGCGGGTGGGCAGACCCCGGCGCGCAATCATGCGCAATCCAGGGCCCAGAGTCCCGAGCAGCCCGAGGACCAGGTGGACAGCTGCCGCGATGGCCGCTACCGACGTCATGGCCGCGTCCGAAACCTGCCCCAGCTGGTCTTGGTGCAGTTGGGACAGAGTCGTCGGGTCGATGCTCGATGCCACCGCTTGCAACTGAACGGCCAGGATCGCGAGATAACCCGTGACCAAGGCGAAACCAGCCAGCACCATCAGCGCGGGGTTGCTTCGGTAGGCGCGCACCAGAGCGTTGCGGTACGACTGCAGGACGGCCCGCAGGAGGGGCGCATGGCTTAGCACGCGACGGCCAAGGCGTCGGCGAGTCGCCCGACTCGCTCCGTGATCTGCGCGGTGATTCCACTGGCCTCGAGCACAGCATCCTCAAGTGAAGGAAGCCCTGCCTGGGACACGATCTGAACCGGGCTCCCTTCCGCCACAACCGATCCTTGGGAGAGGACCACCACACGGTCGCATTCGCGCTCCGCCGTCGCCACATCGTGGATCGTGAGGAGGACCGTTTGCCCGCCACGGACGATGTGGGCCAGTGAGGCGCGCAGCAGCACTGCTGCTTCAAGATCCAGCCCGGAGAAGGGTTCATCCATCACGATGAGTGGAGCAGGTGACGACAACGTCGTGCTGAACTGCAGTCGACGCTTCATGCCATGGCTGTAGGCGCCCACGAGCTTGTCCAGGTGGCCGTCCAAGCCAAAGATGGACGCCAGCGCAACCGCAGTCCTGGGGTCCCGATGCTCAAGAGCACACGTCAAGGCGAGGTACTCGTGGCCGGTGAGCATCTCCGGGAGGGGCAACTCGTCGGGGGCGAAGGCCACCAGGCGGCGCGCTGCATCGGAACCGGCCCGTTGGCCCGCCACGCGCACCGAGCCGGCAGTCGGACTGTCCAGTCCGACGACGCAGTTGACCAGCGTTGACTTGCCCGAGCCATTCGGGCCGACCAAACCCACAAGCGCGCCGGCGGGCGCCGCGAAAGTCACCTGCTCCAGGGCCCAGATCTGATCGAAGCGACGGCTCACGCCATCGACCCGCAGAACGGCCTCACTGGATGGCACGGCGAGTCCTGCGCGTGGAGAGGATGGCAATGGGTAGCCCAATGACGGCAGTGAGCAGCAGCACGGTCCAGGGCAGCGAGGCGCTGGTCTGAACGGCAAGCGCGTCGTCGCTCACCTGGTATTCCAGAACTCCTGGCAGCCGCAGCGAATCGCCAGTGGCAGAGGCGTAGATCAGCGATCCGACCAAGATGGTCAGGGTGGTGACGACCCCGATTCCGACAGCGAGAATGGCGGTGGTCAACCAGGATGCGGGGGACTTCTTCATGACGAACCTTCCGTGGGCTAGGCGTGGATTGAGCACGTACGATGCGTGAAGGGGGCGCCGCACATTGCGGGTGCGGCGCCCCCTGCCCGAACTACTTGGAGCAGACGATCCTGAACTGCCACACCTTCCAGCCATTCGGGCCGTAGCTGACCACGCGGCGGTACCCGTGGATGATGCACTGGTAGGCGACCAGGGAGTAGGCGACGATGCCCGCGATGAGCACCACCGCAATCGCCACGATGAGGACGATCTGGGCCGCATGCTGGGTGCGCTGCGTGACCTCGGTGCCGCCCGTGGTGGGCGAGTCGAGATTCAGGTTCCAGTTGCGACCGGCGCTTCGCGGCGGCGCGACCAGGGCTGCTGCAGTCATGTTGTCTCTCTTTCCTTTGTCGGGGGCCAGCGGATCTGATCCCTGCCTCAACTCTGGCTCGCTGCCAAGGTGGCGCACCATTAACCAATGGCCAGGCAACGGATCGGCTCGACTAGGGTGATGAGGTCATGTCTGCTCAGCTCGCGCCGGTCGTCCGGCTGCTCACCGTGTGTACGGGAAACGTCTGCCGTTCGCCCTATGCCGCGCTGCGGCTCGAGTCCGAGTTGAACCGGATCAGGCCGGGGCGTTTCGTCGTGACCAGCGCTGGGACACACGCGCTCGTGGGAGCACCTGTTGACTCCGGATCTGCGAAGTTGCTTGTTGCGCAAGGGATTTCAGTATCCGGCTTTCGGGGGACCCGGTTGACCAGCGAGCAGGTTCGTGGTCATGACGCCGTGCTGGTGATGACTGATGAGCACCGAGAGCTGGTCATCGAAGAGGCGCCCTTCGCCTTTCGCAAGATCCGCCCCATCCGAGAGTTTGCACACCTACTCGACGTGATTGGCGCCCACGCCGACTGGCCGACGTTGTTGGCCGAGGCCGGTGCCGGGACTGGCCCGGCCGGACGATGGCGAGCGCTGCCGGACATTCTGGCTGTCCAGTCTCGCCACATTCGACGTCGGCGCCGCGACCAGCATGTCACCGATCCGTATGGTCGCCCGGCCAAGGTCTTCGAGGCGATGCAGCGTGAACTGGACGAGGCCATCGACGTCATCGTGGCCTGGGAAGCGTCCTTCCCGGCCTAGTAGCGGCGCTTGTCGTAGCGGGGCAAGAAGCCCTGATCCACGGCCTCGGCGAGCATCGGTGCGGCAGCATCCTTGGGTGAAAGCAGCGGGTGGATACCTTCGGGAAGTTCGAGGGCGATCTCGGGGTCGAGCGGATGAATGCTGCGCTCGCTCGTTGGGTCGTAGGTCGCCGTGCACAGATACATCGCGGTGGTGCCATCCTCGAGCGCGCAAAATGCGTGCCCCAGACCCTCGCCGATATACACCGCTTGGCGGCTCGTGGTGTCGAGCAGCACGCTGTCCCACGCCCCAAAGGTCGGAGAGCCGATCCGAAGGTCGATGACGTAGTCCACCAAACTCCCCGACAGCGCCATGACGTATTTCGCCTGACCCGGAGGGACATCGGAGAGGTGGATCCCGCGAACAGTTCCTCGACGGGAGACCGAAACATTGGTCTGGATGATGTCTGGACGACGCCCGAGGTGGCGCTCGAGCAGGTCGCCTCGAAAAGCCTCAAGGAATACCCCTCGATCGTCCCGGAACTGGCGCGGGGTGATGACGAAGGCGCCAGCAATGCTCAGGGGGGTGATCTCCATCAGGCGTGCCGACCCTCGGCCAACTGGCGCAGGAGGTATTCGCCATAGCCGCTACGTAGTTGCGCCTGCGCGTGGGCCTGCAAGCCGGCGTCATCCAGCCAGCCCATGCGCCAGGCGACCTCCTCCACGCAGCCGATCTTGTGACCTTGCCGCGCCTCGATGACATGGACGAATTGGCTGGCCTCCAGGAGACCCGTGAACGTGCCGGTGTCGAGCCACGCCGTTCCTCGCGGAAGCACCGTGACGTTGAGCTGGCCTCGACGCAGGTACTCGGCGTTGACTGCGGTGATCTCGAGTTCGCCCCGGTCGCTCGGGGTCAGACCACGGGCGATGTCGATCACGGAGTTGTCGTAGAAGTAGAGCCCAGGAACGGCATACGAGGAGCGCGGATGTGCTGGCTTCTCCTCGATGGAGATCACCGTGCCGTCGTCGGCGAACTCCACGACGCCATACGCCTGCGGGTCGGCCACGTGGTAGGCGAAGATCCGACCGCCGGTGGGCTCGGTGTTGGCCTGCATCGCGGTGCCGAGGCCGGTGCCATGGAAGATGTTGTCCCCCAAGACCAGCGCTACCGAGTCCTGGCCGATGAAGTCGGCGCCGATGATGAACGCCTGGGCGAGTCCATCGGGGGAGGGCTGCTCGGCATACGTGATGGTGATTCCCCACTGGCTGCCATCGCCGAGAAGGCGCTCGAACTGGGGGCGGTCATCGGGCGTGGTGATGAGCAGAATGTCGCGCAACCCGGCCATCATGAGCGTCGAGAGCGGGTAGTAGATCATCGGCTTGTCGTAGACCGGCATGAGCTGCTTGGAGATCCCGCGCGTGATCGGGTGCAGACGGGAGCCCGATCCACCGGCGAGAACGATGCCTTTCACGGGGGTCAGCCTATTGCGCTTGAGGTGGTTAGGGTGGCCTTGTGAAGGTCCTGGTCACCGGTGGAGCCGGGTTCATCGGCGCGAATTTCGTGCTCCGCGCGCGGCTGGTCCGCCCGCAGTGGCAACTCACCGTGCTGGATGCGATGACGTATGCCGCCAATGCGGCATCACTGGACCCGATTGCGGGTGAGATCCACATCGTCAAGGGCTCGGTGACCGATGCCGCCCTGGTCGACGAGCTCGTGGGGGCCCACGATGTCGTCGTGCACTTTGCGGCCGATTCGCACAATGACAACTCGCTGACCGACCCGTGGCCCTTCATCGACACCAATGTCGTGGGCACCTACGAACTCATCCAGGCGGTCCGGCGCCACGACAAACGCCTGCATCATATTTCCACCGACGAGGTGTATGGCGACCTCGAGCTCGACGACCCTTCGCGGTTCACTGAAGCGACCCCGCTCAACCCGTCCTCGCCCTACTCGGCGAGCAAGGCCAGCGCTGACCTGCTCGTGCGAGCCTGGATTCGTTCCTTCGGACTGAAGGCGACGATCTCCAACTGCTCGAACAACTACGGTCCCCGGCAGCACCCCGAGAAGTTCATCCCCCGCCAGATCACCGGCATCCTCGATGGCGTGCGACCCCGCCTCTATGGCGACGGGCTCAACGTCCGCGATTGGATTCACGTCGATGATCACAATGATGCCGTCATCGCGATCATCGAGCAGGGCCGGCTGGGGGAGACCTACCTGATCGGTGCCGACGGTGAGCAGAGCAACCGCGCCATCGTCGCTCTGCTGCTCGAGCTCATGGGCAAGCCCGCGGACTGGTTCGAGCATGTCGTTGACCGTCCAGGGCATGATCGGCGGTACGCCATCGATGCCAGCAAGCTGCGCCGGGAGACCTCGTGGACGCCGGCCCACGGTGATGTGCGTTCGGGGCTGATCGACACGATCGCGTGGTACCAAGAGAACGAGAGTTGGTGGCGCACCGCGCGCGCGGTCGCCGAGTCCCGCTACCAGCGGACGGGGCACTGATGCGCTGGCTGGTGACCGGTGCCGAGGGCATGCTGGGTGCCGACCTGGTCGCCCTGCTCACGCAGCGTGGTCACCGGGTCACTGGCGCGGGCCGGGGCGAGCTGGACATCACCGATGAGGCGGCCTGCCTACGCGCCACGCGAGGTCACGATGTCGTAGCCAACTGTGCGGCATACACCGCCGTGGACGCCGCCGAGGATGATGAGCCTGCGGCCTACGCCGTGAATGCGGTGGGCGTGGCTAACCTCGCGAAATCTGTTGCCGCTCATGGTGGTTCACTGGTGCAGGTGTCCACCGACTATGTCTTCCCCGGCACTGCGAGCAGCCCGTATGCCGTGGACGCTCCGGTGGGGCCGACGCTGGCCTACGGGCGCACCAAACTGGCCGGGGAATGGGCTGCCCTCGCCCTGTGCCCGCGCACCTGGGTTATTCGGGTTGCCTGGTTGTATGGCGAACGCGGGCCCTGCTTCCCGCAGACCATCGCGCGACTTCTACGGGAGCGTGGTTCGGTGTCAGTCGTCACCGACGAAGTGGGCCAGCCCACCTGGACCGTGGATGTTGCCGACGCGATCGAGCGACTGGCGACGGCGGAGGCACCGTATGGCGCGTGGCATGCCACCAACGGGGGCTCGGCTACCTGGTTCGATCTTGCCCGGGCGGTGGCCCACAGCCTTGGACTGGATCCGGCCGTGGTGCAACCGACCACCGCTGCGGCCTTCGCGCGCAAGGCTGCGCGACCGGCCTATAGCGTGCTGGCGCACGAGCGGTGGGTCGAGGCCGGTCTAAGCGCTCCCCGTAGTTGGTCAGCGGCATGGGCGCAGGCCGCGCCGTCAGTGCTCAGCTTGGACGCAAGGTCTTGAGCACCGTCGTGGCGTAGGTCTTGGCGTCAGCGGCGTCCCGGGCAGAGACCGTGATGATGGCGACGGAGATAGGCTCTCGGTCATGCGCGCTGTGTATGCGGCCAGCCAGTCGCTCGCTGATCCTCTCCAGGGGCTCACGATCGCGGAAGTACCCGATCCGGAGCCGCGCCCCGGTTGGGTGACCGTGCGCCTACGCGCGGCCGCCCTCAATCACCACGACCTGTGGAGCCTCAAGGGCGTCGGTTTGCCCGCCGAACGTCTGCCGATGATCCTCGGCTGCGACGGCGCCGGGGTGAGCGAGGATGGGTCCGAGGTGCTGGTCCATGCGGTGATCTCGTCGCCGGATTGGGTGGGGGACGAGACCCTCGATCCTCGCCGATCACTGCTTTCGGAGGTGTATCCCGGGACCTTGGCCGAGGCGGTCAGCGTCCCTGCCCGCAACCTCATCCCCAAGCCCGCTGAACTGAGCTGGGAGCAGGCCGCCTGCTTGCCCACGGCCTGGCTCACGGCATACCGGATGCTGTTCACGAACGCCGGCGTCGCCCCAGGAACGACCGTGCTCGTGCAAGGGGCCGGCGGTGGGGTGGCTACCGCGCTCGTGCAACTGGGCGCGGCGACGGGCCTGCGGATGTGGGTGACCAGCCGAGATCCGGAGAAGGGCGAACGGGCTGTGGCCCTGGGCGCTGAGCGTGCCTTCGGCACTGGGGATCGGCTCCCCGACCGGGTGGACGCGGTGATGGAGACCGTGGGTGCGGCGACCTGGTCGCACTCGATCAATGCCCTGCGCCCCGGTGGCACCATCGTCATCTCGGGGGCCACCTCGGGCGATGCCCCGGCCAAGGCCGAGCTGACCAAGATCTTCTTCAAGCAGCTGCGCGTGGTGGGCTCCACCATGGGCACCCGTGATGAACTCGCCCGGCTGGCTCGGCTCGTGGTCTCAGCCGGGATCGACCCGCTGATCGACTCAGTGATGCCGCTCGCACAGGCCCGTGAAGGATTCGCGCGGATGGCGGCCGGCGAGGTCAACGGCAAGATTGTTTTTGCTGTCTGAGCCACGCTGTCGGCCCGGTGCAGCCGGCCCCAGGCTCAGGAGATGCCGAGCCAGTCCGCCCAGCCACCGTGCAGCACCAGCCAGGCCATCAGGCCATAGCCGGATTGCCCCGGATGCCCCGCGATTGGGCTCGCCGCCAGATCTGAACTCCACTGGTCATGGGCGGTCAGCGGCGTATAGGTATCCACGAAGGGCACCGATCGGCGGGCACAGACATCGGCCTGCGCCTCGACGAGCACCGACAGGCGGTCGTCGACGGCCGGGTCGCCACTGGGCGGCGGGCCGACCACGAAGGCCCCCACCCCGGCGGAGGATGCCTCGTCCAACACATTGGCGAGATTAAGGCGGTGGCGCGCCAGACTGACTCCCTGCAAGAGATCCTCGGTGCCCACCGAGACCACGAGTCGGCGCTCCGCGCGACCGCGCCAACGACTCGGCACCTCGGCGTGCCACCGGCCCAGCACATCGGCCGAGGTGTCTCCCCGAACGCCGAGCGGATAACCGGTCAGCTCGAGATCGGGGTGCCCGGTGCGGCCGAGCACGCGGCATACCCAGCCCTGGCCCTTGGGGTCGCCGAGCCCGGCCACGAGGGAGTCGCCGAGGAAGACCACAGCCACATCCCGTCGCCCCTCGGTCGGCACCTGGGCAGCCGCGCTCGGCGAAAAGGACACCGGCGGCGCGCTTGGTGCAAACTCCATCGGCCGTTCGTCCTCAGTCATCGCCGTTCCCGGGCCCTTCTCCGTCGTCATCTAGGTCATCGTCCAAACGGGCCAGCCAGGTGGCGAGCCGCTCGACGGGCGTCTCGAACTCAGGATGCAGGTCCACAAAGGTGCGCAACTGCTCAGCCAGCCAGTCGAGGGTCACCTCCTCGTCGCCGCGTCGGGTCGCCAACTCCTCGATCCCACGGTCGGTGAAGTACACGCCAGCGAGGCTACCGAAGGCTCGCCCTCAGCGGTCGAAGGCACGAGCCATGAGCTCGGCTTGTTCTGCTGCGTGCATCTTGGATGACCCGGTTGACGGGGAGGCCGAAGCCGGACGGCAGGCCACCCGCAGCGGGCGGTGCTCTCCGTGCGCCGCCAACGACTCCGGAAGGTTCAGCGCAAGGAAGGGCCAACCACCCTGGTTGCGCGGCTCGTCCTGAACCACCATCACGTCGGCGCCCGGATATGCCGCCAACTCAGCGGCCAGTTCGGCTCCGGGGACCGGGTGGTACTGCTCCAGGCGCAGAATCGCGGTACGGGTGTCGCCACGCCGAGCGCGTTCGGCTTCGAGGTCATAAACGATCTTGCCGGACGCGATGAGTACCCGGTCGATACCTGTCCGCGGGGCATCCGCGCGGTCCGGCAAGACCGGCCGGAACCCGCCGGTGGTGAACTCATCGGGCATGCTGCTCGAGGCCTTGAGCCGCAGCATCGACTTCGGGGTGAAGACGATGAGGGGCCGGCGGGGGCGGGCATAGGCCTGGCGACGGAGCAGATGGAAGTAGGACGCCGGGGTGGACGGGTAGCAGACCGTCATATTGTCCTCGGCGCACAGGGTGAGGTACCGCTCGATGCGCGCCGACGAGTGGTCCGGGCCCTGACCCTCGAAGCCATGGGGGAGCAGCAGGACCACCGAGGAACGCTGACCCCACTTCTGCTCGGAACTGGAGATGAACTCGTCGACGATGGACTGGGCGCCATTGGCGAAGTCGCCGAATTGCGCCTCCCAGAGCACCAGCGCGTCGGGTCGTTCGACCGAGTAGCCGTACTCAAAGCCCATGGCCGCGAACTCGGAAAGCAGTGAGTCGTAGACCCAGAACTTGGCCTGACCGTCGCCCAGGTACAGCAGCGGGGTCCATTCCGAGGCGTTGACCTTGTCGATGAGCACCGCGTGCCGCTGGACGAAGGTGCCTCGGCGGCTGTCCTGGCCGGCCAGACGCACCGGAGTCCCGTCGATCAGTAGCGACCCGAAGGCGAGCAACTCGCCGGTGCCCCAGTCGATGCCGCCCTCACGCACCGACTCGGCGCGCTTCTCAAGCATCTGCATGAGCTTGGGGTGGACCGTGAAACCATCCGGCACCGCCAAGAAGGCATTGCCGAGCCGGCTCAGCGTCTCCGGCGCGATGCCGGTCTGGGTCGCCGAATGAGTAGTGGCGTCGGCATCGCTGGCCTGGGCCGCGGGGGGTTCGAGTCCGCCATGGGCGCCGCCGTCATCACGCGCTCCACTCTCGGCGCTCGCGGCATCCTGATCGGCCTCTTTGAGGGCTTCCTTGGTCTCCACGAAGACCCGCTCGAGCTGCTGCTGGTAGTCACGCAGGGCGCTCTGCGCATCCTCAACGGTGATGTCACCGCGGCCAATCAGGGACTCGGTGTAGAGCTTGCGGACCGAGCGCTTGGCCTCGATCAGGTTGTACATCAGTGGCTGGGTCATCGAGGGGTCGTCGCCCTCGTTGTGCCCGCGGCGTCGGTAGCAGACCATGTCGATCACGACGTCTTTGTTGAACGCCTGGCGGAAGTCGAAGGCCAATTCGGCGACCCGCACGCACGCCTCCGGGTCATCACCGTTGACGTGGAAGATCGGCGCCTGGATCATCCGCGCGACATCGGTGGAGTACGTGGATGACCGCGACGAACTCGGAGCCGTGGTGAAGCCGACCTGGTTGTTGATGACGACGTGCACGGTGCCGCCGGTGCGGTATCCGCGCAATTGCGACTGCTGGAGCGTCTCGGCCACCACGCCCTGGCCAGCGAAGGCCGCGTCACCATGCAGGAGCACGGGCAGGACAGTGAAGGCGTCGCCGCCGAGGTTGAGGCGGTCCTGCTTGGCTCGCACGATGCCTTCAAGGACGGGGTTGACGGCCTCAAGGTGGGAAGGGTTGGCGGCCAAGTACACCTTGGTGGTCGCGCCATCCTCCGCGGTGAAGGTGCCCTCGGTGCCGAGGTGGTACTTGACATCGCCGGAACCCTGAACCGAGTTGGGATCCTGTTTGCCCTCGAACTCACGGAAGATCTGGCCGTAGGACTTGCCCGCGATATTGGCGAGCACGTTGAGGCGGCCGCGGTGCGGCATACCTATGCACACCTCGTCGAGGCCCTCTTCGGCCGCTCGCGAAAGCACCCGATCGAGCAGCGCGATCACCGACTCGCCCCCCTCAAGAGAGAAGCGCTTCTGGCCGACGAACTTGGTCTGGAGGAAGGTCTCGAAAGCCTCCGCTGCGTTCAGCCGGCGCAGGATCCGCAACTGCTCCTCGCGGTTGGGCTTCTCGTGCGGGATTTCGATCTTGGACTGGATCCAGTCACGTTGGTCGGGGTCCTGGATGTGCATGTACTCCACGCCGATGGTCCGGCAGTACGAGTCGCGCAAGACGCCGAGAATTCGACGGAGCTTGAGGAAGGGCTCGCCGCCGAATCCGCCGGTCGCGAAGTGCCGGTCCAGATCCCACAGAGTCAAGCCGTGGCGGGTGATGTCGAGGTCGGGGTGACGTCGCTGCTTGTACTCCAGCGGGTCGGTGTCGGCCATGAGGTGACCGCGAACGCGGTAGGCGTGGATGAGTTCCTGGACGCGCGCCACCTTGTTGATGTCGTCGTCATGCGAGGTGTCGATGTCTTGAACCCAGCGCACGGGCTCGTAGGGGATCCGCAGGCTCTCGAAGATCTCGTCGTAGAAGCCGTTGTCACCGAGCAGGAGCCCATGCACGATGCGCAAGTAGTCGCCCGACTGAGCACCCTGAATGATCCGGTGGTCATAGGTGCTGGTGAGCGTCAGGATCTTGGAGACCGCATTGCGGTTGAGGGTCTCATTGCTGGCCCCTTGCCATTCCGCCGGGTAGTCCATGGCGCCGACCCCGATGATCGTCCCCTGGCCCTGCATCAGGCGCGGCACTGAGTGGACCGTGCCGATGGTGCCGGGGTTGGTCAGCGAAATCGTGGTGCCCTGGAAGTCCTCAACGGTGAGGGCGCCCGAGCGTGCCTTCTTGACCACGTCCTCGTAGGCGGTCCAGAAGTGCGCGAAGTCCATGGTCTCCGCTGCCTTGATGCTGGGCACGACCAACTGCCGGGTGCCATCTGCCTTGGCGAGGTCGATCGCCAGGCCGAGGTTCACGTGGGCGGGCTGGATGAGGACAGGCTTGCCGGCATCATCGTGGCCGAGGGCGAAATTCATGGCCGGCATGACCTCGAGGGCCTTGACCATGGCGTAGCCGATGAGGTGCGTGAAACTCACCTTGCCGCCGCGGGCGCGGGCCAAGTGGTTGTTGATCACGATCCGGTTGTCGATCAGGAGCTTGGCGGGGACCGCGCGCACGCTGGTCGCCGTGGGGACCTCGAGCGAGGCCTCCATATTGGCGATGATCCTGGCCCCGACACCCCGGATGGGCGAGACCTCGGACTCGCCGATCGGACCGCTGGACTTGGGGGAGTCCGAGGGGTCACGGGGCTTGGGGGTGGCCTCCGGGCGTTTGGCCACCGGGATCGGCGCGCTGGGTGCGGTGATGGGGGGCGCGGGGGCGGGCGCTGCCGCGGGAGCCGGCGCTGCGTCGGGGGCTGGCGCGGTTGCGGGTGCCGATGGTGCCGCGGTCACCTGGGCGATCGATCCATTGGACCCGGCGGCCGGTACGTTGTCGTTGGTCTGTTGGGCGCTGACCGCGGCGTCCCGTCCGAGGTGACCCTCGCCCGGTGCGTAGTCCTTGAAGAAGTCCCACCAGGCTTTGTCGACCGAGTTTCGGTCCTTCTTGAACTGTTCGTACAGCTCATCCACGAGCCACTCGTTGGGTCCGAAGGCGGACAACGGGTCACTGGAGGGGGACGGCTCGGCCACGGCGAATGCGCCTCTTTCTGCTCACGACTGAGGTTCGGCGATGTCCCATAACCTTAGCCCGGATCCGTGCTCACCAGGGGAGCGTTGCCAGCGAGCGGCATCGATTGCACGGTAACCGGCATACCGACGGCGCTGGCCCGACTTAGCACACCAAAACGTGCCGCGGCATACGCACGATTGTGGGTCCCGGTCCCGGGAGGTGACCAAGCAGAGGAAAGTGGGTCAGGCGATGTCGGCGCGCATGGTCCGCCAGATGCCGAAGCCGGACAAGACGATGGCGTATGCCGCGAGCACGAGAGCTCCGCCCCACCACTCCAGCCGGATCTCGCCAGCAGACTGGGCAGCATTGACCACCGAATTGGTCGCCGCGCTCGGCAGATAGGGCGCGACGTGCTCGCGGCCCCACTCCCAGAAGTTCATGGCGAACCCCAGCAATGGCTCCACGATCCAGGCGACCCCGACGCCGATCAGGATGGCCGCCACCTGATTCGGGATCAGAATGCCGATACCGAGGCCGATCAGTGCCCAGAGCCCCAGCACCAGCAAGCTCAGAGCCAGCGTGCGCAGCACCTCGGTGCCGGGGAAGGGATCCGCCCCGCGCGCGTTCAGCACCACTGCGCCCACCGTGACCGACCCGATCAGCGAGATCAGGCCGTAGAGCGCACCGATGACCAGGAGGGCCACCACCTTGGCGAGCATGGCGCGCAACCGATTGGGCGTGGACAGGAAGGTCGACGTGATCGTCTTGTGGCGGTACTCGGAACCGATCTGCATGATGCCGATGGTGAGGGTGAGGAGGTACCCGATCCCTAGGCCGCCGACGTACACCGAATTGGCCAACTGAACAGCATCGACCTGGATCTCTTGCCCAGGCGGTCCAGCCGCAACGTCAGAGGTGAGCAGGAAACCAAAGAGGGCAGCAAAGGCAGCGCCGGCGATGAACATGCCGATCGCCATGCCCCACCACATCCGGGTGGTGAAGAACTTGCGCAGCTCGGAGCGGATCGCGGGGATCACTCGTTCGCTCCTTCCTCGCCGACGTGCGCGTCGACGTCTCGTGGCGCGGCCGGGCCGAGATTGCGGTTGGTGCCTTCGGTCAGCGCGAAGAAGAGGTCTTCCAGGTCGGCCTGCTTCGGGCTCAGGCCCCAGATGGGCAGCCCGGCGCGGAGGGCCACATCACCGATCAGTCGCAGGTCGGATGTCTCGGCCACCAAGGTCTCGCCGTCCTCAGCCAGCGTGGAGGTGACATCCGAGACGCGCAGCGCGCCAGCCAGTCGGTTGGGGTCCGACGTGCGGACCAAAGCCCCCGGGGTGCCATGCAGGTCCGCCATGGTGCCGGCCTTGACCAGCCGCCCGTTGTTGATGATGACCACATCATCGACGGTCTGCTCCACTTCCTGCAGCAGGTGGCTGGAGACCAGGATCGTCTTGCCTTCGCCGGCCAGGTGGCGCAGGAATTGCCGCAGCCAGCGGATGCCTTCCGGATCCAGCCCATTGCTGGGCTCGTCGAGCAGAAGAACTTCGGGGTCGCCGAGCAATGCGGCGGAAAGGCCAAGGCGCTGCCGCATGCCCATGCTGTATTCCCCGGCCCGCTTGCGGGCGGCAGCCGGGATACCGGTGAGGTCCAAGAGCTCGTCGACGCGGCGCAAGGGAATGCCGGAGGTGTCCGCCAGCACGCGCAGGTGATCGCGGCCGGAGCGCCCCGGGTGGAAGTTGGTTGCCTCAAGAGCGGCGCCGACCACCGTCAAGGGCCTGGGGATATCGGCATACGCCTTGCCGTTGATCGTGGCCGAACCCGAAGACGGGCGAACCAGACCGAGCAACATCCTCAGCGTGGTGGTCTTCCCGGCGCCATTAGGTCCTAAGAAGCCCGTGATCCGACCTGGTGCAACGGTGAAACTGAGATCATCGACGGCCGTGAAGTCCCCGAACTTCTTGGTCAAGCGCTCGACCGCGATCAAACCCGAATCGGGTGATGTAGGTGCCATACCGGTCATCCTGACATGACGACCCGGGCGCGTCATCCACCGGCAGGCGGAACGCGGCTCAGCCAGGAGTATGAGCCCACGGCCCGTAGGATCTCGGTGATGTCCGATTGGCTGCTCGTCCTCGCCGGTGTCCTGCTAACGGCAGGCACCGCGCTCTTCGTCGCCGGTGAGTTCTCGCTCGTTGCGCTTGACCGCCCCATGGTCGAGGCCGCAGCGGCCCAAGGGGACAGTGGCGCGGGATCGGTGCTGATCTCCCTGCGCCGGCTGTCCACTCAACTGTCGGGCTCCCAGGTGGGGATCACGATCACGACGTTGGCGCTGGGCTTCTTGGCCTCGCCTGCGCTCACCTCTTTGCTCACCACGCCACTGGCTGGTGTTGGGCTCACCGGGACCGCGCTCACCACGGCCGCCGGGCTGCTTGCCCTGATCCTGGTCACGCTCTTCTCGATGATCTTCGGAGAATTGGTACCCCAGTTCCTCGGCATGTCAGCCCCGCTGGCCACCGCCAAGGTCGTGGCCCTGCCGCTGCGCCTGTTCACCTCCGCGGCCAAACCGTTCATTCTCGTCCTCAATGGCTCGGCCAATCAGGTGCTGCGCCGACTGGGGATCGAGCCGCAAGAGGAGTTGTCGGCTGCCAGATCGCCGGCCGAGCTGGCGTCGATGGTGCGAACCTCCGCCGAGGCAGGCACTTTGGGTGCCGGCACTGCCCGGCTAATCACCGCCTCCATCGGGTTCGGTGAGCAAAGTGCCGAAGATGTGATGACCCCTCGCTCTCGGGCCACCGCAATCGAACGGACCGCCAGCGCCGCCGACGTAGTGGCGCTCGCCGCCTCCACCGGACACTCTCGCTTCCCGGTGCTCGGCGAGGACTGGGACGATATCGACGGCATCGTTCACCTCAAGAGTGCCGTTGCCGTCCCCTTCGAGCGACGCCCCGACGTCCCGGTGTCGGCCCTGATGACCCCGGCGCTGCTGGTCCCCGAGACCCTTCCGTTGGATCCGCTGCTGCGACAACTGCGAACCGAGGGCCTGCAGATCGCGGTGGTGGTGGACGAATACGGCGGCACCTCCGGAGTGGTCACCCTGGAGGATCTGGTCGAGGAGCTCGTCGGTGACGTCAGCGACGAGCACGACCGAGCCCAAACCACCGGGCGTCAACTCGCCAGCGGCGAGTGGTCCGTGCCGGGTCTGTGGCGGCCCGATGAGGTGCGCTCGCGGATCGGTGCTCCGGTGCCGGACGACCCGGTCTATGAGACCGTTGGGGGCTATCTCATGGCCCGGCTGGGCCGCGTGCCGGTCCCGCGCGACGAGGTCGACCTGGACGGCTGGACCCTGCGGGTGGTCGATATGGACGGGCGACGGGTCGATCGCATCCGGCTGACCCCGCCACAACCCGCTGACGAGATCGAGCGTGGTGAGGGCGCATGACAACCTGGATGATTGTGGTCACGCTGCTTCTGCTGCTCGGCAATGCCTTCTTCGTGGGGGCCGAGTTCGCCGCGATGGCCGCCAGACGCAGCCAGCTCGAACCGCTCGCGGAGGCCGGCAGCTCTCGAGCGCGGGTCGCCATCGAAGCGCTGGGGTCTTTGGGATCCCTCCTGGCGACGGCCCAGTTGGGCATCACCGTGTGTTCCGTATTGCTCGGCGCCTTCTCGGAGGCAGCCCTGCACCATGCCCTGGAACCGGTCGTGGCCAGGCTGGGCTTGCCCGAAGGCGCGGCTGATGCCGGCGCTCTCGTGCTTGCCCTCCTCATCGTGGTGTACCTGCACGTCGTGCTGGGAGAGATGATTCCCAAGAACCTCGCGATCGCGGCGCCGGAGCGGGTAGCAGTGGCCTTGGTGCCGCCGCTGTACCAGCTCTCCCGCATCTTCCGACCTGTGATTGCGGCTCTGGAACACGTTGCCAAGGCGGTCGTCCAGGCCTTCGGCATCGAACCGCGGGACGAGCTCGCGGCGGAGTTCACGGCCGAAGAGGTGGCGCACATCGTCGATGAGTCACACCGTGAGGGTCTGGTTGGAGTGGATCGCTACGCCAGGATCGGCGCGGCCCTGGAGTTCTCCGACAAAGACGCCGCCGACGTGGGGGTCGCCCTGACCGAACTCGTGACGGTGACCACCGCGGCCACGCCCGCCCAGATTGAGCGGTTGGTCGCCAAACATGGCTACTCGCGTTTTCCGGTCGTGGACGCGTCGGGCATCCCGTTTGGCTACCTCCACCTCAAAGACGTGCTGTATGCCGCGGACGCCGAGCGCGGTCAACCGGTTCCCCCGCAGCGTGTGCGCAGGCTCGCCACGGTTCGAGGGGATGACGAGGTCGAAGCGGTGCTCTCGACCATGCAGGAGACCGGCGCTCACCTGGCCCGCGTGATGTCAGCGGCGGGCCAGGTGACCGGCGTGGTCTTCCTCGAAGACGTTCTGGAGGAACTGGTCGGCGAAGTGATGGACGCCTCCCAGCGCTCCTGAGTCGTTCGCTCTCCTAGGGGATGTCGACCGCGATGTCTCCGTCGGCCGGGGTGAAATCGGTCACCGAGTCGGTCCCGGCATCGCCATCCAGATAGTCGGCCGCTGCTCCGCCGGTCAGGGTGTCGTTCCCGATGCCAGCGAAGATCGAGTCCTCGCCACCATCGCCACGCAAGACGTCATTGCCGGACCCGCCGGAGATGCTGTCATCCCCAGAGCCGCCGTTGACTGTGTCCTTGCCGGCGTCGCCGAAGAGGAAGTCGCTCCCATCGTCACCGTTAACCAGGTCGATGCCGCCGCCGGCACAAATCACGTCATGGCCATCGCCGCCCGACAGCGTGTCATTGCCGGCCAGGCCGAAGATGACGTCGGTGCCCGAACCACCCGAAATGGCGTTGGCGCCCGAGTTCCCCTGGCGCACAGTCAGGGTGAAGGTGGAACTCGCCCCACCGGAGGTAACGGTGAGGGTGACGATGGCTACTCCGCTCGCGGAATTGATCGGCTTGAGCGTCACCGTGCGGTACGGCGTGCTGCCGCCGAGCACTATCCGCGACAGGGGCAACAAGGCGGCGTTAGAGGTGGCCGCCTTGACGGTCGGCCGTGGCCCGCCATCAACGTCGCTCACTTGCAGGTACACCGTGGCGGAGGTGGTGCTGGTGCAGGTGCCGAGCCCGACGCTCAACGTCGGCGCGTCGTCCACCGGGGTCACCAGGATCGTGGCTGTGGCCGGTGCCGAGCTTTGGACGCCGTCGTTGACCGTGTAGGTGAAGGAGTCCGTCCCGGTCCAGTCAGGATCTGGGGTGTAGGTCAGCGCCGGAGCGGTGCCACTGAGGCTGCCATGCGATGGCCCGGAGACCACGGCATAGGTCAGCGGCCCTGAGCCTGACGTGCTGCCGCTCAGGGTGGCCGGAACTGCGGTGTCCTCGGCGGTGGTCAACGACAGGTCATCCGCCACCGGCGGCAAGCCGTTGAGGGCTAGGCCGACGACCACGACGTCATGGTCGGAGACGCGGAACTCATCGGCGGCATACAGGCTGGCCTGTTGGCCCGCCGTCTTGAACTCGGTGTTGTAGTCCAACGCCGTCGGCTCGTCCGCGTTGATGTGGTAGTCCGCGACGCCCGCGACCTGGCTGTCGAGCGAAGCCGAGGCCAGGGCATGGTCGAGGTAGCCCCACTGTCCATCAAAGGCATAGGAGTATGCCGCCGGGCCGAGCCGGGTCTTGATCAGGTGGACGTACCCGGCGCCCTGGAGCGCCATGATCGGGTCTTCCATGGCGTAGGAGTTGTAGTCCCCCAGGAGGAGGACATCAGGGTCACCGATGCCGGTGGGGTCGGTGGCCAACCAACTGGTCAACTGGCTGACGGCCTCCGTGCGGACCTCGTTGCAGTTGCCTTGGCCGTCGCCGGCGTCCGGAACGTCGCAGGCGCTGCCCTTGGACTTCAGGTGGTTGACGTTAACGATGACCTCGCCGCCGGTGGCCACCTCGCGGAAGGCCTGCGCCAGCGAAGCGCGGTTACGCGCTGCCCCGTCACCACCGTTGACGAATGCCACGCTATTCAGGGCCGCAGTCGTCCCGATGGGCTGCACCTTGGCCGGCTGATAGATCATGCCGACCTTGATGGCGTCAGTGCCGAGCGCATTGGTCTGCCCGGTGCCCGCGTCGGCGTCGATGTAGGCAAAGGTGCCCGGCGCGGTGGCGGCGTTGAGTTTGTCGACAAGATCGGCCAGGGCGCTGGTCGGGCCATAGCCGTCGTTCTCGACCTCATTGACGCCCAAGATCGAGGGGTTGAGCTTGAGGATGGCGGCCACACTCTTGGGCCACTGCCGGTCGAACTCGGCGGCCGAGTTGGCGCCGCGGCAGTCGGTCGCAGCCCCTCCCACGCCCAGGGTGCAGGCACCGGTGCCAAAGGTGTTGAAGTAGTTGAGCTGGTTCATCCCGGCCGCGACGAGGCTGCCGCCGACGGCGGGAGCGGTCGCGGGGCGCGCGTTCGTCGGCTGGAAGTCCGGGGCCGTGCCGCCCAGCGAACCCAACGGGCGCAAGCGATACGCGTTGCCGCTGGCCGAAGCGCCTGCCCAGGTGAAGGTCATCACCCCGGTGACGCCGGTGATCGTGTCGCCACCGCGAAGCGTGTTGTTCGCCGAGAGCGGTTGACCGCCACGGCCGAACACGATCGGGTCCGGGTTCTGCGTCTGGGTGGCGTCATCGAGGATGAGGCGATTGAGGTTGTTCTCGGCTTGCAGCGCAAGGGCGTCCGGTCCAGGTGCCACCACATTGGTCGGCTGACGGAGACGATCTCCGCTGGAGAGGACGACCTGGCCGAAGCGTGCGAGTTGGAAGTGCTCGGTGACATAGGCGGTCTGGTCGAGCTTGACCAGCATGCCCTCGTAGGCCTCCGGCGTGCTCGGGCTGGCCCATGGCAGCGTGACGCTGGTCGGCGTAACCGTGTCGGTAGCGCCGCAAGAGGCGATCCCCATGGTTGAGGAGATTTGCGACTGGCCCTGGTTCTCGCTGGGGGTACCGGTCACCTGCACGACATCGCCCACGGCGACGCGGTTGGCGTTATCGCCCTCGAAGACGAAGATCGCGTCCGAGCTCGAGTTGTCTCCATCGCCGGCATCCTGCACATAGAAGCCGCGCAAGTTAGGTGAGGCGCCTTCGTAGTCGCCGACCACAACGCCTTGGATGGTCACGGTGCCCGTGGTGGTGACCGTGTCACCGGTGCCTTGAATCGAGCCGATGGTGACATCCGCTGCCTCGCACGGATTCAGGAGGGTCACGGTGAGGATCGTCGTGCCGGTGCTGGAGCGTCCCTGCTCGTCGGAGACGGTGAACCCGAGGGACTTTGCGCCCGGACTGCTGGCTCCGTCGACGGTCGCGGTGGTGCTGAAGATGCCGTCGCCTGCCGTGGTATCGGGGGCAGTCCCGTCGTCGGTCATCAGGGTCGCCGCCGAGCCGCCGATGCTGGAGAGATCGGCCGTCACAGACAGGCCGGTGCTCGTGGGGTCGGTGCCAGGGGTTGTGGTGACGGTCAGGATGCTGCTGGCGCCCTGTACGACGGAGGCGGGGTCAAGCGCAGCCACACCGGTGGGGTTTGTGCTGCCTCCGCCGGGAGCGCCGTGAGGGGTGATCGAGATGTCGTCGATGCCGAGCCCGTCATCCGAACCGGTCGCATCGATATCGCTCCAGCGCAGCCAAATGCTGCCCCCCGGAGCCACCGTCAGTCCGGTGATGGTCGCGCTCAGCGCGGCCCGGTTTGCTGTGGCGTTGCCGTCCAGAGGGCCAGCGGTTCCCGTGGTCGTTGGCGGAGCAAAGGCGAGTCCGGGCACGTCCGTCCAGGTCCCGGCTCCAAGCGAGGTCGCATCCGTGCTGATCTGCACGGTCATACCGTCCTGAACGGCGCGCCCAACGGATCCGAGCCGCCATTGTTCGCCCACGTAGGCCACATCAAGGCTCGTGATCGTGCCGCCGGTGCCATTGGTCAACTGCCCACCCAGGGTGACGACATTGGAACCACTGCGCACCTGACCCAGGGCGCGCTCGCTGCTGCCCGCCGAGCCGAAGCTGTAGGTGTCGCCTGAATTGCCGGAGCCAGTACCCGCCGTATAGGTGGTGTTGGCCGGAACGGACGTGGAGGACTCCAGGAAGGTCCAGCCCGCGGGGGTGTTGGCCGCCTCCGTGCCTGTCCCGGTCGACACCAAAGTGTCGAAATCCTGGGTGTAAGAGGCGTCCAGGGCCGTCAGGCCGACCGCTCCCGTGGCAGAGGCCACCGGCGCCGCGATGGCTTGCCAGGACAGCATCGCGCCAACGCTGACGAGGACCAGAGTCCGACGGAAGGGACGGGGAGAAAGGGCGGACATCGCGACTCCATGGGGTGGGTGGTAATCGTGGGAGCGCCGGGGGAGCCCGCACGATCGTGGGTCGTACCCTGCACCCCAGGACGCGGGGTGTCAACAGGTGCTGCGTCCGCGCGCCTGGTCCTCGGCTTGGGCCGGAGACCCGGGAGGACTGGCCGAAAGTTAATGGTGGGTGGCCCTCGCCTCTTCATAGCGTGAGGGCGTGTTCACCGGGGGTCCGGTTCGGCCTCGGGGGGATGCCAACCGGGGCACCAACGCGGGCGTCGGTCGCGAGGAGGGGCCGAGCCCGTCGCCATGACCTGTGGCGCCGGGGGCGGGCCGCGACCGGCGCGCGCAGGGACGCAACCGGCGCGCGCAGGAACGCGCAGGGACGCGCGCGATGAATCACGAGAAACGGAGAGCAACCGTGTCGACCGGCATTCTTGAGTTACTTGCCCAGGAGTTGCCACCGCGAGCTACGGTCTACCGTTTGGAGCGGACCAAGAGGCGGGGGGCCTTGTGGTGGCTCGTTGATCTGCTGACCTGGGGCAGCATGGCCGACCTCGAGCGGGGGAAGGATCTGCCTCGTGCCTGGTACCTCGCGGCGACTCCCGATAGCCGCACGGCTCTCTGCGTCGAAAGTGGATTGGTGATCGCCCGGATACCTCTGGGACGTGATGCCCATTCCGCCGTGCGACTGTTGTTCTCCTACCGCGCCGATGGGTACACCTACCGCGTGGTGGCGAAGGTTGGCTCGCTGGCGTAGCTGGCGCGCCTGCCCGAGCCAAGTCCACGGCGCCAAGTCCCCCGCGCCTCACCCGTCCCACTTTTCCTCTGCTTGGTCACCTAAGCGCGCGGCGGCATATGCCGCACGGTGTGTGTCAACCGGAAAGGTCACCAAGCAGAGGAAAAGTGATGCGGGTGTGAAAGGTGAGGGTGCTCGCGGGCTGACCAGAAACCCGCGTGCTGACATGAAAGAAGCCGACGCAAGCGTCGGCTTCGATGGGGTGCCCCCGGCAGTGTTGAGTCTCAGGACATAGGAAACGTATGTCTCAAGACATAGGAAACCCCCGC
>CALMQX010000004.1 GCA_937873315.1 uncultured Nostocoides sp.
ACGAAACCCCCGAACCTGAGGGTTCGGGGGTTTCCGATGTCTTGAGACATCACAGGGTGCCCCCGGCAGGATTCGAACCTGCGCTCCCGCCTCCGGAGGGCGGTGCTCTATCCCCTGAGCTACGGGGGCCGGATATCCGACCTGGGATCACGATGTTCGTCCATCAGCATCAGCCGATCACACGATCTCGCCCGGTGAGGTTAGCAGCCTAGACTGCGAAACATGGAACTGGGGATCCACACGGAGGCGCGGCATGCCCGCCTTCGGCGTCCCCTCGTGCTGGTCTGCGATGACACTGAGTCCATTCGTCGTCTTCTGCGCATCAACCTTGAGCTCCACGGCTACGAGGTCGAGGAAAGCGCCGATGGGCGTGCCCTGATGAGCCGGCTGATCGATCCGGAGATGCCGATCCCCGAGGTGATCCTGCTCGACGCTCACATGGAGCCCTATGACGGCTGGTGGGCGATTGCCGCCATCCGTTCCCACCGTCGCCTCAACACGGTTCCGGTAGCGATGGTGACCGCATCGGTTCAGCAGCATGACCGCCTCCAAGCCCAGGAGGCTGGCATCGACGAGTTCATCGCCAAGCCCTTTGACCCCGACGACCTCGTGGCAGCTGTCTCACGCTTGGTGGCCGGAGGTCGGCTGCCCGAGGGTGCCCACTAGAATCCCGGGGTGACTCCCGAGGATCTCTCCGCAGCCATTCACGGTGCACTGCAGGCTGCCGTCGACGCTGGCGAACTCGCAGCTGCGCTCCCGCACGAGGTCCGCGTGGAGCGTCCCCGCAACCGGGACCACGGTGACTGGTCGACCAACCTCGCCTTGCAGTTGGCCAAGCCTGCTGGAATGCCACCCCGCGAGGTCGCGACCGCCTTGGCCGCCCGCTTGCGTGAGATCCGCGGCATCGCGGCCGTCGATATCGCCGGCCCTGGATTCCTCAACATCACCCTCGAGGCCGCCAGCGCCGGCGAACTTGCGCGGGCCATCGTCGAGGCGGGGGCGGCATACGGCGCGAGCGCGAGCGAATCCGGCCGGGTGATCAACCTCGAGTACATCTCCGCCAATCCCACCGGACCGCTGCACATTGGTCACACCCGCTGGGCAGCGCTCGGCGACGCCATGGTGCGGCTCCTGCGCACCGCTGGTGCTGACGTGACAGCCGAGTACTACATCAACGATGCCGGCGCGCAGGCTGACAAACTCGGTGGCTCGGTGCTCGCGGTCCTGAACGGCACGCCGACCCCCGAGGGCGGCTACCAGGGCGAATACGTTGACGCCTTGGCCGCGCAGGTGCAGGCGGCCCGCCCGGAGATCACGACCTTGCCGCACGATGAGGCCATCGCGGCCGCGTGGAGCATTGCCTACCCGGCCCAGCTGGCAGCCATCAAGGAAACCCTCGACCGTTTCCACGTGCATTTCGACGTCTGGTTCTCCGAGACCGCACTCCACGAAGCGGGCGCGGTCCAGGATGCCGTGGCACGGTTGCGAGCGCAGGGCCACGTCTTCGATCGCGATGGGGCGATCTGGTTGCGCACGACCGACTTCGGCGATGACAAGGACCGGGTGCTGATCCGGGCCAACGGGGTGCCGACCTACTTCGCGGCAGATGCGGCCTACTACCTGTCCAAAAAGGACCGCGGCTTCGACGAGAAGATCTACCTCCTCGGCGCCGACCACCACGGTTACATCGGCCGACTCAAGGCCATCGCCGCCTGCGCCGGTGACGACCCGGAGCACAACATCGAGGTCAAGATCGGTCAGTTGGTCGCCATCGGCGGCGAGCGGATGGGCAAGCGGCGCGGCAACGCGCTCTATCTCGACGACCTGCTTGAGTGGATCGGCAGCGACGCGCTGCGCTACTCCCTGGCGCGCTATCCCGCCGACAGCCCGCTCTCGCTCGACGGGGAAGAGTTGCGGCGTCAGACGAATGACAACCCGGTGTTCTACGTCCAGTACGCGCACGCCCGGACGGCGAATGTCGCGCGGCTGGCTGCCGAGGACGGTGTTCACCGCGTGGGCGGCTTCGACCCCGCCCTGCTCACCGACCCCACCGAGGCTGCCCTCCTGGCGGTGCTTGGCGACTTCCCCCGCGTCATCGCTCAGGCGGCTCACCTCCTCGAGCCGCACCGCGTCGCGCGCTATCTCGAGGACCTCGCTGGACGCTTCCACAAGTGGTACGACACCTGCCGGGTTCGGCCGATGAGCGCCGAGGAGGAGGTCACCGATCTGCATCGCACCCGGTTGTGGCTCAATGACGCCACCCGCCAGGTGCTCGCCAACGGCCTGGAGCTGCTCGGTGTCAGCGCGCCCGAGCGCATGTGAGGTAACCGATGCGTTCACATGAGGCCGGTGCTCTGCACGCCGAGGGCTATGGCGGTCCGCCGCTCTACTTGCCCTATCCCCCTGATGTCATGGCGCTCCTGGAGCCGCTGTGGCCCTCGACCGTCAGCCGCGCCGCGGATGGTCGCCTCACCGTGGGCGGCGTCGACGTGGTGACCCTCGCAGAGGAGTTTGGCACTGCGGCATACGTGTTGGACGAAGTCGACTTCCGTTCCCGCGCAAGGGGATTCAAGGAGGCATATGCCGCCGCCTTTGAGAATGTCGGCGGCCCAGCTGATGTCTACTACGCCGGCAAGGCGTTTCTCTGCACTGCCATTGCTCGGTGGGTGATGGAGGAGGGCCTAGGGCTGGACGTGTGCACCGGCGGGGAGCTCGCGGTCGCTCAGCGCGTCGGTTTCCCCGGTGAGCGAATCGGCTTTCACGGCAATAACAAGACGGTGGCCGAGTTGCGTGAGGCCCTCACCTATGGGGTTGGCCGCATCGTCGTGGACTCCTTTATGGAGATTGAGCGCATCCGCGAGATCGCCATCGAGCTGGGGGTGCGCGCCCCGGTCATGGTGCGCGTCACCGTCGGCGTGGAAGCCCACACCCACGAGTTCATCGCGACCGGTCACGAGGATCAGAAGTTCGGCTTTAGCCTGCAGTCCGGTGAAGCATTCGAGGCCTGCCGACAGATCCTTGACGCGCCCCAGGCATTCACCTTGCTCGGGCTCCACAGCCACATCGGCAGCCAGATCTTTGACACCGGCGGTTTCGAACTCTCAGCGGCCCGCCTGATGGGTCTGCACGTGCGGATCGCCGAGGAGCTGGCCTACCACTGCCCCGAGATGGACCTCGGCGGTGGCTATGGCATCGCCTACACCAGCCAGCATGACCCGATGAGTCCCACCCTGCTCGCCGAGCAGATGGCGCACATCATCGAGGTCGAGGCCAAGCGGCTTCCGGCCGACGAGAGCGGCAACCTGGCGATCCCGCGGGTCAGCATCGAGCCGGGTCGCGCCATCGTCGGCCCCGCGATGTTCACCCTCTACGAAGTAGGTACCGTCAAGCCGGTCCTGCTCGACGGCGTCCACGCGCGTACCTATGTATCCGTGGATGGCGGCATGAGTGATAACGCTCGCCCGGCCCTTTACGAAGCGGACTACTCCTGCACCTTGGCAAGCCGGTCCTCGGATGCTCAGCCGATGCTGGCGCGTGTTGTCGGCCGGCATTGCGAAGCCGGCGACATCGTGGTGCAGGACGAGTACCTGCCGGCCGACATCGTCCCCGGTGACCTCATCGCTGTGCCCGGTACCGGGGCCTATTGCCGGCCCCTGTCCAGCCAGTACAACCACACCCCTCGGCCTCCGGTCCTCGCTGTTCGCGACGGACGCGCCCGGGTGATCGTCCGGCGTGAGACGATCGAGGACCTGCTCGCCCTCGATGTCGACGATACGGACGACCTCCTGGTAGCCGAGCATCCCCGTTCCTCGTAAGGAGTTCGTCGGTCATGGCACGTGAGCCCGGTGCGCCAATCCGCGTTGCCCTTGTCGGCTGCGGCGTCGTGGGGTCCTCGGTAGCGACGATGCTCGTTCGCCACAGCGAGGACCTGGCGGCTCGCGTCGGCGCGCCCTTGGAGCTTGTGGGCATTGCGGTCCGTCGGCCCCAGCGGCCTCGACCCGATGTCCCGGTGGACCCCACGCTGTTCACCGGCGATGCGGCGGAACTGGTCACCCGCGCGGACATCGTCATCGAGGTCGTGGGAGGCATCGAACCTGCCCGCGAACTCATCCTGAACGCGATGAGTCATGGCGCCTCGGTGGTGACGGCCAATAAGGCCCTGCTCGCCGAGGACGGCCCGACCCTGTATGCCGCGGCCGACGCGCACGGGGTCGACCTGTACTTCGAGGCGGCCGTCGCCGGTGCGATCCCGATTCTGCGGCCGATTCGCGAAAGCCTGGCCGGCGACGCGGTGAGCAAGGTCATGGGGATCGTCAACGGGACCACGAATTTCGTCTTGGACGCCATGGACACCACCGGGGCGGGCTTTGCCGAGACCGTCGAGCGGGCCCAAGCGCTCGGATATGCCGAGGCCGACCCCACGGCCGACGTGGAGGGCTTTGATGCCGCTGCGAAGGCGGCCATCCTGGCGAGTCTGGCCTTCCACACCCGCGTGAGCAGCGCTGATGTGCACCGCGAGGGCATCACCGAGGTCAGCGCGGCCGACATTCAGGCGGCCAAGGAGATGGGCGCGGTGGTCAAGCTGCTCGCCATCTGTGAGCGGGTGAACACCGGCGACGGGCCAGCCGTCAGTGTGCGTGTGCATCCGGCGATGATCCCCAGGAGCCACCCGCTGGCCTCAGTTCGCGAGGCCTACAATGCGGTCTTCGTGGAGGCGGCCGCGGCTGGTCAGCTGATGTTCTATGGCAAGGGCGCTGGCGGCGATCCCACGGCATCAGCCGTCCTCGGGGACGTGGTCGCCGTGGCCCGTCACCTGGTGGCCGGTGGGCGGGGCCCGGGTGAGTCCGCCTACGCCGATCTGCCTGTGGTCGATATGGGCAGCGCCCTCACTCGCTATCACATCAGCTTGGCTGTGGCGGATCGCCCTGGTGTGCTGGCCCAGGTGGCCACGGCCTTCGCCGATCATGGTGTCTCGATCGAGACCGTGCGCCAGCAGGTACCCGCCGACGGCGATCGTCAGCGGGCGCAGCTCATCGTGGTTACCCATGAGGCGCCGGATGCCTCGCTTGCCGCCACCGTCGAGGTGCTAGCGGCCCTGGAGACCGTCGATGACGTCATCTCGGTCATGCGCGTGGAAGGATCGTAAGCCGATGGCACAGTTGTGGCGTGGAGTGATGCGGGAGTATGCCGCTCGCCTTCCCCTCCTTGAGGGAGCGCCGGTGGTCACCCTGCTTGAGGGCGGCACCCCGCTGATCCCGTGTGAGGGACTCTCGGAATTGACCGGGGCCAATGTGCTGGTCAAGTTCGAGGGCCTCAATCCCACCGGATCCTTCAAGGACCGCGGCATGACCACGGCCATCTCGGTGGCCAAGGGCAAGGGGGCCAAAGCGGTTATTTGCGCCAGCACCGGCAACACCTCTGCCAGCGCGGCGGCATACGCCACGAAGGCCGGGATGACCTGCGCGGTGCTCGTGCCGGACGGCAAGATCGCCATGGGCAAACTCTCCCAAGCCGTGGCTCATGGCGCCACGCTAATCCAGGTCGAAGGCAACTTCGACGACTGCCTGACGGTGGCTCGCAAACTCGCCGAGGCCTACCCGGTGGAATTGGTCAACTCGGTCAACCCGGCGCGGATTGAGGGTCAGAAGACGGCGGCATTCGAAATCGTCGATGCCCTCGGCGACGCGCCCGATATTCACATCCTCCCGGTCGGTAATGCCGGCAATATCACCGCGTACTGGAAGGGCTACGTCGAGTACTCCGAGCCCACCCAAGGCGTGGGGGGTGAGCTTCTGGCGCCCAAAGCGACCCAGCGACCGCAGATGTGGGGCTTCCAGGCGGCCGGGGCCGCGCCCATCGTCCTCGGTCACCCGATCGATGAACCGGAGACCATTGCGACGGCCATTCGGATCGGCAACCCGGCGTCGTGGGCACAGGCCGAGGCTGCCCGGGATGAATCCGGTGGCCGCATTGAGTCAGTGACCGACGAGGAGATCCTCCAGGCCCATCGCCTGCTCTCGTCGACCGAGGGCATCTTTGTCGAACCCGGTTCGGCGGCCTCCATCGCCGGCCTGCTCAAGGCTCATCGGGCAGGGCACATCCCGCGCGACGCCACCATGGTGTGCACGGTGACCGGTCATGGCCTCAAGGATCCGCAGTGGGCTTTGAAGACCGCTGACGGCGCTGAGGTGACCCCAGTGCGCGTGCCGGTGGATGCCTACTCGGTCGCCCGCGCGCTCGGCCTCGAGGGGTGAGATGAGCGCACCACTGCTCATCCCCGGCTCGCGGGTCACCGTCCGCGTGCCGGCGAGCAGTGCCAACCTCGGACCGGGTTTCGACTCGATCGGTATGGCTTTGGGTGTCTGGGACGAATGCTCGGTCACGGTGCTGAAAAGTCCGGGGGTCCGGGTCGAGGTGAGCGGCGAAGGTGCCGGCATGGTGCCGCTCGACCAGACTCACCTCGTCGCCCGCGTCCTCGCCCTCGCGTGGGATGAACTCGCCGTCACCAAGCCCGCTGGTCTGCGCCTTGAGTGCCACAATGCCGTCCCACATGGCCGCGGTATGGGTTCGTCTGCGACGGCCATCGTGACCGGCATCGTGGCAGCTCAGGCGCTCGCGGATCTCGCAGCCGGACGCCCGGAGGTGGACTTGTCGTTCACCAATTCTTTGGCTTCACGACTCGAGGGTCACCCCGACAATGCGTCGGCCTCGGTCTACGGCGGGGCGACGCTGTCCTGGTCCGATGACCCCGCCGAAGGAACCACGACGGTCAACCTGCCCATTCACCCGGACATCGAGCCGGTGGTCTTCGTCCCGGAGATTCAACTCTCGACGGCCAAGGCGCGCTCGGTTCTGCCCGCCCAGGTGCGGCTGGCAGATGCGGCCGCCAATTCAGGGCGCGCGGCCCTGCTCGCGCACGCCCTTGGAGCGGCCCCGGAGCACCTGGTGGCCGCGACCCGAGACTGGTTGCACCAAGAGGCCCGTCGCCCTTCGTATGCCGCATCGATGGCTCTCGTCGATCGACTTCGTGGGCTAGGGCATGCGGCGGTGATCTCCGGGGCAGGGCCGTCGGTACTGGCACTGGCGCGGCGCTCGGCCGTCGCTGAGGTCCGCGACCAGGGGCAGGAGGGCTGGCGCGTGCTCGCGCCGGGCATTCCGACGCACGGCGCTGTGGTGACTGCGCGCGAGTTGCCCTGATCGGCGAATGCACGTCTGACTGCTCCAGCGGTGATACATTGGTGGCACAGCCGCAGTCGATGCCGAGTTCATCTCGTTGATTGCCGCGGTTTGTTCCCGGACGCGAGCCAACTCAGGCATGCATGCCGTCCGAGGGGAAGCACACAACACCATCACGGCCGGGCTGCGGCCTGATGGTCACGATCGAGGTCCGGCACTCCTGCCAGGACCCGCGAGCGAGGGGAAGGATCCTTCGTGTCAGACACCACCACTCTTGACGTCACCGAGACCACCGGCGCAGCGCCGCGGCGGTCGGGAGCGCTTACGGCCATGAAACTGGCCGAGCTCCAAGGACTGGCGTCGAGCATGGGCATCACCGGAACCGGCAAGATGCGCAAGGGCGATCTCGTTGACGCCATCAAGGCTCGCCAGAACGGCGAGGGCCTGCCCAAGGCTGCGTCCACTGCCAAGGCCGCGTCCGCGCCCGAGGGGTCCGGAGAGGCCAAGGCCGCATCGAGCCGGCGCGTCCAGCGCGCCGCTGCTCAGCCCGAGGCAACGCAGCCTGAGACGGCTCAGGCGAACTCTGGGAACACGTCGTCGGCCCCCGCGCAGGACGCCTCGGACCGGGCGGATCGTGCCGAGAAGCCCGAGCAGGCGGAGGGGCAGCGTCCCGAGCGCGAAGCCCGCCAGCCCCGCCACACGGCTCAGCGGACCGAGGGCGGCCAGCAGGGTCAAAGCGGTCAGCAGAATCGGGGCGACGATGACCTCGACGGCCTGAGCCGCAGCGGCCGTCGCCGTCGCAACCGCAACCGCAACCGGGACAAGCGCCGCGGAACCGGCCTGCCCCAGGGCGGCGAGCGCGAGCAAGGGATCGAGGAGCAGCAGATCGCCGAAGACGATGTGCTAGTGCCCGTTGCCGGCATTCTCGACATCCTCGACAACTACGCCTTCGTGCGCACCACCGGCTATCTGCCTGGCAGCAGCGATATCTATGTGTCGATGCAGATGGCGAAGCGTTACGGCCTGCGCAAGGGCGATGCGGTCACCGGCGCGATCAAGGCCGGTCGCGATGGCGAAGAGCCGCCCATGCAGACCGTCGGCGGACGCAACAACCGTCAGAAGTTCCAGTCGTTGGCCCGTTTGGACACGGTTAACGGGATGACTCCGGATGACGCGCGTAAGCGCCCGGAGTTCGGCAAGCTCACCCCGCTCTACCCCCAGCAGCGGTTGCGTCTGGAGACCGAATCCAACCAGCTGACGACGCGGATCATCGACCTGGTTGCGCCCATCGGCAAGGGCCAGCGTGGTCTGCTCGTGGCCCCGGCCAAGGCAGGCAAGACCCTGATCCTGCAGGCGATCGCCAACGCGATCACGACCAACAACCCCGAGTGCCACCTCATGGTCGTGCTCGTCGATGAGCGTCCCGAAGAGGTCACGGACATGCAGCGCGCGGTCAAGGGTGAGGTCATTGCCTCGACCTTCGACCGGCCGGCCGACGACCACACCACAGTCGCCGAGCTCGCCATCGAGCGGGCCAAGCGCCTGGTCGAGATGGGTCATGACGTCGTGGTCTTGCTGGACTCGATCACCCGCCTCGGACGCGCCTACAACCTCGCCGCCCCGGCGAGTGGCCGCATCCTCTCCGGTGGTGTCGACAGCGCCGCGCTCTACCCGCCCAAGAAGTTCTTCGGCGCCGCTCGCAATATCGAGAACGGCGGCTCTCTGACCATCCTGGCGACCGCGCTCGTGGAGACCGGATCGCGCATGGACGAGGTGATCTTCGAGGAGTTCAAGGGCACCGGCAATATGGAGCTCAAGCTCGACCGCCAGCTCGCGAACCGTCGCATCTTCCCCGCGGTGGACATCAACAACTCCGGTACTCGGCGCGAGGAGATTCTGCTCGCGCCCGAGGAGCTCAAGATCATGTGGAAGCTCCGTCGTGTGCTGGCCGCTCTTGACCCCCAGGCAGGCATCGAGCTCCTGCTCGATCGACTGCGCAAGAGCAAGACCAACTACGAATTCCTCATGCAGGTTCAGGCCACCTCGAGCATCAAGCTCGATGACGAGGACGACGACTGACGCGCTGACGTTGCCCGGTCATGGACGACCCTGAGCTGCACGCTCAGGGCGTCCTAGGGTGACTTTCGTGATCGGCACCTTAGGACCGCGGCCGCGAGTCCGCTCGACTGTGCACCATCCGGTGACCGCGGTCCTGGCCGGTGGCGTGCTCTTCGGGACCGCTGGCGTGGCCCAAGCGCTCGCGCCGGTCAGCGCATCGCCGATCGCCGTTGGTGCCATGCGCCTGGGCGTGGGCGCCGTGGCGGTGGTGGCCTATCTGCTCCTGCGTGGCCGGCGGCTTGCGGACATCGTGGTGTTGTGGCGACGGCCCGCTGTGGTCATCGCGGCCATCTGCGCGGCGGCATACCAGCCGTTCTTCTTCGCGGGGATCCCGTATGCCGGTGTCCCGGTCACCACCTTGGTGGCCGTAGGTAGCACTCCGGTCGCGGCCGGCTTGCTGGGCTGGGCCATGTCTGGGGTGCGTCCCACCGGTACGTGGTTCGTGGCAACTGCGCTCTGCCTCCTGGGCTTGTCGCTCGTTACCGGACTCAACTCTGCTCCGGGGGCACTGCCTGGTGTCCTCTTGGGCGCGGGTGCCGGACTAGCCAGCGGCACCTACACGGTGATGGCCAAACGCCTGCTTGAACGCGGGGTGTCGACCATGGAGATCCTCGGGGCCTCCTTCCTCTTGGGCTCCGTGGTCATGGTGCCGGTGGCCACGGTCATTGGCCTGGGTTGGTTGGCCACTCCCAGCGGGCTCGCCCTGGCCGCATACCTCGGCGTCTTGACGATGGGGGTCGCCAATCTCCTGATGGTTCGAGGACTCGGTGCCTTGCCGGCAGCGACCACCGCCACGTTGACCTTGGCTGACCCTCTCACCGCGACCCTCCTGGGCGCCCTGCTGCTCGGGCAAGTGCTCTCGGCCGGAGCTTTGCTCGGTCTGGTCGTGCTCGTCGGCGGGCTGGTGCTCCAGGGGGTGTCCGCCGTCCGGGTTAGTGCGACGCCCTCGACCGGGAAGCCCCGCCATCACGCGGCACCGCGATCGTGAAGGCGCTGCCTACGCCTGGTGCGGAGCGCACCGACACGGCGCCGCCATGGCCGCGGGCAATCGCATCGACGATGGCCAGACCGAGGCCACTGCCCCCGCGGCCTGACGAGCGACCCGCATCCACCCGATAGAACCGCTCGAAGAGGTGGGGGAGATGCTCAGCGGAGATACCCGGGCCGGCGTCGGCCACCTCCAGCAGGACCAGCTCTTCGGTGGGCCGCACCGTCAGGCTGACCGCACAGCCCTTGGGGGTATGTCGAAGGGCGTTGGCACCCAAGGCCATCAGGGCTTGGACCAAGCGGTCTCGATCTCCCTGAATCGTTGTGGGCTGCTCCGGAGTGTGGGTAGTGATCTCGCGATCGGGTGCGATCACCCGCAGGTCACTGGCGACATCTTCGACGATCCGCTTGAGGTCTACCGGACCCCGCTGTTCGATGCCGGACTCGTCCAGGGTGGCCAAGTCCAACAGGCTGTCGACGATGCGCCGCATCCGGGCCGACTCGGCCTGGATCCGGCCCAAGGCATCAGTGACGCCTGCCGGGATGGGCTCGGCATCGGGTGACGCGGCCAGGTGGAGCTCGGCATACCCCTGAATTGAGGTGAGCGGCGTGCGCAACTCGTGCGAGGCATCGGCCACGAAGCGTCGGAGGCGATCCTCAGAGGCTTGCGTTGCCTCGATCATCGTCGTCAGCGCGGAGCCCAAGCGGGCGGCCTCGGTGCCTGGCTTGCCGGCCGGGATACGCCGATGCGTATCGCCGGAAGCGATGGCGTCGGCCGCACTGGTCATCTCGGCAATGGGCCGCAGTCCGAGTTGATCGACCCAACGCAGCAGGAAAGCTAACCCGATCACCACGGCGAGCCCCGCCAAACCCAATGTGAGGGCCAACCGTCGGGTCGCTTGGTCGACGCTCGTGGTCGAGATGGCCAGGACGGCAGTGCCGCCCGAGCGCAGTGGCGCGGTCATCACCCGGACGCGGCGGGCCTGACCAGTGCGCGTCGCTCGAGTCGATGGTGCCTGAATCGTCTCCTCTGGTGACACCGCCGGGACGAGGGTGGGGTCCTGCGTCGGCGCGATCACCGTGACCAGGCGCCCGTTGGGGCCGATCCGGCCGATGTAGACGTCGGCGAAGACCCCGCTGAGCTCGCCGCCGGCTGCATCGGTGCGTTCAGCGAGGGCGACTAGGGCCCGGGGGTTTTCGCTGAGCGCGATGAGTTCGGCGTCGAGCCGATCGAGCAGGAAGGATCTGTGCAGACCGAGAACTGTGCCGCCAGCCGCGACGATGAGGACGATGAGCGTGGCCACCGCCAGGACGACGCGCCGGCGCAGGCTCATCGCGGCTCCCGAATCGCATAGCCGACCCCACGCACGGTGTGGATCAGTCGGGGATCCTCGATGTCGACCTTCTTGCGCAGGGTTGAGATGAAGGACTCGATGATCGCCGACTCCCCGGCGAAGTCGTACTGCCAGACATGGTCGAGGATCTGGGCGCGGGTCACGACCCGACCTGCATGCACCATGAGCCAGCGAAGCAAGGTGAATTCCGTTGCAGTGAGTTGTATTTCGCGGGCGCCGCGCCATACCCGGTGTTCGTCCTCATCCAAGATCAGGTCGGCCACTTGATGCCGACCTGGGCGTTGCGCGCCCTCGCCACGTCGGCGTAGGGCCACGTGCACGCGGGCCACCAACTCTTCCAGAGCGAAGGGTTTGGTGATGTAGTCATCGCCACCGCTGGTGAGCCCCCGCACGCGATCAGCGGTGTCTGAGCGCGCGGTGAGGAAAAGCACGGGTGCCTGCACGCCCCGCGAACGCAGCGCTTTGAGCACCTCGAAGCCGTCCAGATCCGGGAGCATGACGTCGAGCACAATCACCGCAGGGGCCGCCAGGTCACGGCTGCCGGTGGCCGCGGCGATGGCGTCGGTACCGGTGCTGGCCGTGCTCACCGTGAAGCCTTCCAAGCGCAAGGCCGAAGCAACGAGGTAGGCGATATTCTCCTCGTCATCGACCACGAGGACATGGAGGCCCGCAGCAGGGGGCGCGTGAAGCGGCATAGGTCCATGATCGAGGTCGAAAGCGCCCCGACGCTGAAGGAAACCTCGAGAATTCCTGTGGATGAAGACCTTCAGGAAACCACGAGGTTCTGCTGGAGGACTCGCGAGGGAGGTCGCGCACTCTGATGGTGTCCAGATTCACCCCACATCCCCAGGAGTCCCGATGATCTCGCTACGCAAAGCCGCCCTCGCCGCCACCCTCGGTTTCGGAGTCCTCACGACCGGAGCGATCGCCTCCGCCACGGCGACCCCGGCAACGCTGGCCGCCATGGAGGTCGCCCTTCCCAGGGCCGAGGACACCACGACCCCGACTGATTCGGCCCGGCACCCGCGAGCCAAGGCGTGGCTTGACAGCCTCACGCCGGAACAGCGCTCGTGTCTGAAGGAGGCCGCACTCACCCGCCCCGTGGGGCCGCTGACCGACGAGGAGCGCAAGTCCTTGCGCGAGCAGATCGCGGCCGCCGCCAAGAAGTGCGATGTCACCCTCCCCAAGGGGGACCGTCGGGAGAAGATCAAGGCCTTCTGGCAGGGCCTGAGCGACACCCAGCGCGACTGCCTCAAGGACGCCGACATCAGCCGTCCGTGGGGTCCGCTCTCGCCCCAGGAGCGCAAGGACCTGCTGGCTAAGGTGCGCGATGCCGCCAAGACCTGCGGGGTCACGCTGCCTTCCGCCGCCTGAGCTGCTGCTGACCTGCTGACTGCGCCAGCCCCACCGGCGACTGCGGAATATCACCGGTGCGGGCTGGCGTTTAGGCGCCTGTGTGCCTCCTCTGGCACACTTGATCGCTGGACCGGTTCACGGTACGAGATGCGTTTCCTGAGCGTCGCCCTCACGAGCGAAGCAGGCGGGGCGCCCAGAGTTTGCAGTCAAGGTGACTGGGCTCGCCGACCCGGAGACATCCAAGGAGAACAGTCGTGAAGAAGGACATTCACCCGAACTACGAGCAGACCCAGGTCACCTGCACCTGTGGCAACTCGTTCACCACGCGGAGCACCGCCAAGAATGGCGTCATCCACGCGGACGTGTGCTCCAACTGCCACCCGTTCTACACGGGCAAGCAGAAGATCCTCGACACCGGTGGCCGCGTGGCCCGCTTCGAGGCTCGCTACGGCAAGAAGACCGCCAAGTAGCTCTCTCGTCGCCGCCGGCATACCTCCTGGGTATGCCGGCGGCGATGTCTTTTCGTCACCACTGCTGAGGAGCCCGCGCCATGCTCGAGTCCGCCGCCGCACTCGTCGAGGAACACCGCGCCCTGGAAGAAGCCATGGCCGATCCGGCTGTCGCCGGTGACCCGGATCGGTTGCGGGAGACCAACAAGCGCTACTCGGCCTTGGCACCGACGGTGGCGGCATACCACGCGTGGAAGTCCGCTCAGGGGGATGCGCAGGCGGCCCGCGAGCTGGCCGCGGAGGATGCCTCCTTCGCTGATGAGCTGCCCGGCCTCGAGGAGGCCGTGATGGCGGCCGAGGACCGTTTGCGGCGGCTGTTGGTCCCTCGCGATCCCGATGACGACCGTGACGTGATCCTGGAGGTCAAGGCGGGGGAGGGCGGCGAGGAGAGCGCGCTCTTTGCCGGTGACCTGTTGCGGATGTACCTGAGGTATGCCGAGCGCCGCGGTTGGCGTACCGACATCATCGATAGCACCGAGTCCGATCTTGGTGGCGTCAAGGACGTCCAGGTGGCGGTTAAGGCGCGTGGCGCCAGCGGGTTGGGGGAGGGGCCGTGGGCGCGGCTGAAATACGAAGGTGGCGTCCACCGCGTCCAGCGCGTGCCGGTCACCGAGTCCCAGGGTCGCATTCACACCAGCGCTGCCGGGGTATGGGTCATGCCGGAGGCGGAGGAGGTTGAGGTCATCATCGATCCGAACGACCTGCGGATCGATGTCTTTCGGTCCTCGGGCCCCGGAGGTCAATCGGTCAACACCACGGACTCGGCGGTCCGCATCACGCATCTGCCGACCGGCACCGTGGTCTCGTGTCAGAACGAGAAGTCCCAGCTCCAAAACCGCGAGGCCGCCATGCGCGTGCTGCGTGCACGGCTGCACCAAATGGCCATGGACCAAGCGAATGCCGCTGCGGCAGACGTACGTTCGAGCCAGGTGCGTACGGTCGACCGTTCGGAGCGGATCCGGACCTACAACTTCCCGGAGAACCGAATCAGTGATCACCGGACGGGTTACAAGGCCTACAACCTCGACATCGTCCTCGGCGGCGAGCTCGACCCCATCGTGCAGTCCGCTATCGACGCCGACGAGGCTGCGAAACTCGCGGCGCTCGGCTCCTGATGGACGCCGCGATGACTCTGTACGCCGTGGTGCAGCGCGCGCGGCTGTCGCTGACAGCCGCTGGGGTTGAGTCGTCAGGCGCGGACGCTGCGGAGCTCGCGGCCTTCGCCCTTGGGGTGGACGCCAGTGAGCTCGCGCGGCGGATGATTCTGCGCGAGGAGGCCGACACCGGATTTGTCGAACGCTTCGAGGGCTTGGTCGAGGAGCGTGCCGCGCGAATCCCGTTGCAGCACCTGACCGGTCGCGCCTACTTTCGGGGCCTGACCTTGGCCGTCGGGCCTGGGGTCTTTGTCCCTCGCCCAGAGACCGAGAGCGTGGCCCAGTTGGCGATCGACGTGGCGCGCTCCGTTGGGCAGGCTCCGGTTGTCGTGGACCTCTGCACGGGGTCCGGGGCGATCGCGCTGGCGATCAAGGATGAACTGCCGCTCGCATCCGTGTATGCCGTCGAGTTGTCCGAGCAGGCTTTCGCCTGGGCGGTTGCCAACCGGGATCGGTTGGCACTCGATGTCGACCTCCGGCTCGGGGACGCGGTCGCTGCCTTTGACGACCTGGCCGGCCAGGTCGATGTCGTGGTGAGCAATCCGCCCTATATCCCCGACGGGATGGAGCCGATCGACCCGGAGGTGCGCGACCACGATCCAGAGGTGGCGCTCTATGGCCGTTCCGCCGACGGCTTGGCCGTGCCGTTGGCGGTCGCTGCTCGCGCTGCTGTCTTGCTTCGGTCCGGCGGAGTCCTGGTGATGGAGCATGCGGATAGCCAAGGGGATTCGCTGCCAGCCCAGTTGCGGCACACCGGCGCGTGGAGAAACATCGCCGACCATGCCGACCTGACCGGTCGCCCTCGCACCACCGTGGCTCGCCGCCGATAACGGCGGGCGTCAGGAGACGGTGAGCGCGTACACCTTCTGATCGCGCGAGGCCACCACCAGGACGTTGCCATAGGCCGCCGGCGAGGCCTCCACGTTCGCGCCGGTCGCGAAGGTGTCCACATCTGCCCCGGTCGTGGGATCAAAGAGGTGGATCACCCCCGCCTGGTCGGCGAATACCGCATAGGTCTTCCCGCTCGCGCCCGTGAGGTAGAGCATGCTCGTCCACGAGTAGGGGTCCAGAGCCCGGGTCCAGCGCGGCGCTCCGGTCGCCCGATCCAGGGCCATCAGGGTTCCACCCAGGCCGGGGCGGGTGCGCGCCGAGCTCACCAGCACGAGGTCCTTGACGTCCGCAGCGTCCCCGATGAGCAAGGAGCCGAGCACGCCACCGTTCGTGGACTCGATGTACTCCGTACCGACGTTGTACTGCCACACCAGTTCGCCGGTCAGCGCGTTGATCTTGCGGATGTTGGCGACCTGGTCATGGAAGGTCCGATGGTCAACTTCGTTGCCGCTGTAGAGGAAAACACCCTCTGGGGTCTCCTCGATCGCCATGGTGGCATCCGAGTCATCGCCGATGTCGCGCGACCAGACGATCTCCAAGGTCCGCACATCAAGGCAATTCAGATTGCCGTCGTTATCGGTGGTGTAGATCAAGTTGCGATAGGCCACCTGCGAGGCCTCCATGCCGAAGCGGGAGGAGCGATCCGAGCGGTACACCAGCCGCGTCACCTCCGGAGCCACCCGCACCGTACGGGCAGGCGCGTCGAAACTCGAGTGCAAAGCCACGCGGTAGTAGACGCCATTCTCACCGGGCTCGAGCAAGGTGTCGGTGCCGACATGCACCAGCGCGGATGAGTCGAACGCCCCCCAGGCGCGCCGATAGGCCGCCGGGTCATTGCCGTAGACCGCAGCGCTCTGGGTGTTGCGGATGAGGTCCACGACCCGCAACTGCCAGGGACCGCGGCGGCCGCTGTTGTCGGGCAGGCCCTGGCCGGCATACAGCAGGGGGTACCCGCGCGGGTCGATCGAGCCGGTGCCCTTGAAGCCGAAGCCGATGTCCACAGCGGGCTTGGTCGGTTTGCCGGTGGCGAGGTCAAGGCGGTGGATCTGCCCGTCAAAGGCCGGGTAGATCACCTCAACCCCACCACGGTCGGCGAAGTCCTGGCTCAGCCCCATCGCCACCCGGGTCGCCTCGGGCCACTTCACCAGCAGTGGCTGGCCGGTCCAGCCCGCGCCCGGCCAGGTCGCTCCGAAGCTGCGCAGCGACCCCAGGGGCGCGGTCCACGCCAGCGAGAGTCGACCCTGGGAGACCTTGGCGTCGCCTGCGGCGGCGCTGCGCCGCTGGGGTCCACCGCGCAGCGTGAGCACGCCATGGACCGAGCTGTATGCCGCTTGGTCGCCAAAGACCAGGCCGTCAACTCGGGGCACCTGGGCAATGGGCTGGCCGACTCCATCGAGATGGCTCCAATGGATCGTCCCGCCGGTGACCTGGCGTCGCTCGTAGGAGCCGACGCCGGTCTTGGTCGGTGGCGTGTAGCCCGGAAGCGAACTCGGCTCGATCGCACCCTTGGGCGGTGTCCAGGTCGTTGACGGTGCCGGTCTCGAGAGCGCCGCGCCCGGTTGGGGGGCGTCGGATTCAGCCGAGCAACCGCTCAGCGTCAGCACCAGAGACAACCCGGTACCCAGGGCAAGGACGTGGCGTCGGCGCCCCCTGCGTGAGGGTCCTCCCGGCCGCGTCATTGGTGTCCTCGCCTGCTCGCATCGTGGTCCTGCGGGGGTGTGCCCCGAACGCACCCTAGGCTAAGGCACCATGAGCCCGGTCTTTGACTGCACGAGCGCGCCTGGGCGTGCCGAAGGCGTCGCCAAGGCCGCAACTGGCGTGCGTGCCGGTGCCCTGGTCGTGCTGCCCACCGACACGCTCTACGGCGTGGGTGCGGACGCCTTTACCCCCGCCGCGGTCCAGGCTCTGCTCGCGGCCAAGGGGCGCGGCCAGGACATGCCTCCGCCCGTGCTCGTGGCTTCGCCCGAGACCGTTGATGGCCTGGCCACCGACATTCCCGACTATGCGCGGGCGCTGATCGCCCAGTTCTGGCCCGGGGCGCTGACCGTGGTGCTCAAAGCCCAGCCTTCGCTGATGTGGGATCTCGGTGAAACCGGTGGCACCGTGGCCCTGCGTATGCCCAATGACGAGATTGCCTTGGCCCTCCTTGCCGAGGTGGGCCCGATGGCCGTGAGCAGCGCCAACCGCACTGGATACCCCGCGTCGCGCACAGTCGTCGAGGCCGCGAGTCAACTCGGCGCCGCGGTCGAGTTCTATCTCGATGGCGGACCTGTCACCGGTGGGTTGGCCTCGACGATCGTGGACTGCACCCGCGCGGAGCCGGTGGTTCTACGTCAGGGCGCTATTTCGACCGAGGACATCCTGGCCGTCGTGGCGGCCGCCGACACACCATACGACCTACCTGAGTCATCCGCCCCCGACCCGGAAAGTACGACTGATGAGTGACGCGTTCTATGGCAGCGACTTCGATGCCTTGCAGTCCTTCGACCCCGACATCGCGGGCGTGCTCCTCAGTGAGCTCGACCGCCTCCGCGGGGGCCTGCAGCTGATCGCCAGCGAAAACATGTCGAGCCCCGAGGTGCTGACGGCCCTGGGCTCCACGCTCTCGAATAAGTACGCCGAGGGCTACCCGGGCCGTCGCTACTACGGTGGCTGCGCCGAGGTCGACAAGGCGGAGTCGCTGGCTATCGAGCGGTGCAAGGCGCTGCTGGCTGCCGACCACGCCAACGTTCAGCCGCACTCCGGTGCCAGCGCCAATCAGGCGGTGTACGGCGCCTTCCTCGCCCCCGGCGAGACCATCCTGGCGATGAGCCTTCCGCACGGTGGCCACCTGACCCATGGCACGAAGGTGTCCTTCTCCGGCAAGTGGTTCAACGCGGTGCATTACGGCGTGGACCAGAAGACCGAGGACATCGACTACGACCAGGTCGCTGCGCTGGCCCGCGAGCACAAGCCCAAGGTCATCCTGGCGGGCGGATCGGCCATCCCGCGCTTGATCGACTTTGCCTTCTTCCGTGAGCTGGCGGACGAGATTGGCGCGATCTTCTGGGTCGACGCCGCGCACTTCATCGGGCTGGTGGCCGGCAAGGCGATCCCCTCGCCGGTGCCATACGCCGATGTCGTGTCCTTCACGACCCACAAGGTGCTCCGGGGCCCCCGGTCCGGCGCCATCGTGTGCAAGGCCGAGCATGCCGCCGCGATCGACAAGGCCGTCTTCCCGATGATGCAGGGCGGCCCTCAGATGCACACGATCGCCGCCAAGGCCGTGAACTTCAAGGAGTGCGCCACCCCGGAGTACCAGGAGTACGCCGCGCAGGTGGTGCGCAATGCCGCCGTCCTGGCCTCCTCATTGGGGGAACTCGGCATCCGGCCGACCACCGGTGGCACCGATACCCACCTCTCGCTGCACGACCTGCAGGGCGTGGGCGTGACCGGCAAGGACGCCGAGGCGCGTTGTGATGCCGCCGGTATCACGTTGAACAAGAACGCGATTCCGTATGACCTGGCACCTCCGTCGGTGGCCAGCGGCATCCGGGTCGGTACCCCATGTGTGACCACGCAGGGGATGCAGGAGGATGACATGCGCACGATCGCGCGCCTCATCCACCGGGCGGTCACCGAGGGTGACGCCGACCCCACTCATGCGGTCTCGACTCAGGTGCGTGCCGAGGTGACCGAATTGGTCGAGCGATACCCGGCATACGCTCGCTGAGGCGCCGATGCAGCCCGGCGTTAAGGAGGTGAGGCGGAGCCGTGCGTGAGTACATCTTTCTCATCCTCATCGCCGCCGTCGTCACCTATGTCGCGACGCCGGCCATGCGGGCGCTGGCCATCCGGTTGCATGCCTACACCTCGATCCGGGATCGGGACGTCCACGCGGTCGTCACACCTCGGCTCGGGGGTGTCGCAATGTACCTCGGGTTCGCGGCGGCCTTGCTGGTCGCCTCGGTGCTGCCCTTCAGCAAACAAATGTTCGCCGGAGACGAGCTCTGGGGTGTCCTGGCCGGCGCGACCGTGGTCTGTCTGCTGGGCGCGGTCGACGATGTGCGGGATCTCGACTGGCTGGTCAAACTCGCTGGCCAAATCGTGGCGGCCTCGATCATGGCCTACAAGGGCGTCCAACTCTTCGCGCTGCCCCTGGGCGGGAGTCTGGTGTTGCCCGGGCCGGTACTGGTTGGCCTGACGATCTTCTTCGTCATCCTGGCGACGAATGCCGTCAACTTCGTCGACGGTCTGGATGGCTTGGCGACCGGGATCGTGATGATCTCCTCGCTGAGCTTCTTCGCCTACGCCTATCTGGTCTCGCGGAGCTATGACCCGCCGAATGTCTTCACCTCGGCGGCGTTCATCTCGGCGGCACTGGTCGGCTGCTGCTTGGGCTTTCTGCCACACAACTTCCACGAAGCACGCATCTTTATGGGGGACTCCGGAGCGCTCCTGCTGGGCCTGCTCTTGGCGGCGGCGATGATTTCAGTGACCGGGACCGTCAGCGGCGCCGACGTCAGCGCGAATCCGGTGGCCGCGACGGTCTTGCCACTGATTGTGCCCGCATCGATTCTGCTGCTGCCGGTGTTGGATTTTGCCCTGGCCGTCGTGCGGCGAACTCGGCGTGGGCAAAAGCCCTGGCAGCCGGACGCCCAGCACCTGCACCACCGCATGCTCGAGTGGGGGCACGGCCACCGCCGGGCCGTGCTGATCCTGTGGCTGTGGGCGGCCTGCGCTGCCGTGGGCTCGGTGGGTTATGTCTTCCTCAGTCCGTGGCGTGCGACCGCACTGTTGGTCGCGATGGTGCTTGCCGCGGTGTTGCTCACCTTCGGGCGCCCCCGCACCAAGATTCCCGCCTGATGCCGCAACCTTGATGTTGGGGCCCCTTACAAGCGGCCCCAACGTGAGGTTTCCCGCCGCAGGCGGGAAAGCTGGGGCGCGAGGGAGTTCAGGTTCCGCAGCACGCGAGGGGATTCAGGTTCCGCAGTAGGTGACGTGTGTCTCGGTGAACCCCGGCGGCGCCGGTGCGGCATACCGCTCGCGGCTGGGCTGCACGGCGTACGGACTGGACAGCACCTCCAGGAGCTCACCCATCGGGGCGAGTTCGCCGTCAGTGGCTGCCACCAGGGCCTCCTCGACGAGGTGGTTGCGGGGGACGTAGACCGGATTGACCGCATCCATCCGATCGGCGACCTCAGTGCCGGAGCTGCCCTCCCAGGTGCGCACCCACCGGTCGACCCATTCCGTATGCCGCCCCACCACGGATATCCACGTCCCCGTTCGGGCGTCGCGCGCCAAGGCGCGGAAGCTCTCGGTGTAGTCGGCGCCCTCCCGGGCGAGGATCGCAAGCAGGTCCTCGATGAGCGCCAGGCGAGCGGTGTCCACAACGCCACGCTGCGGAGGTGTCCACCCCAACTTGGCGCTCATCAATGCGCCCCACCGCAGGCGATAGCGTGCGGCAAACCCGCCCGTGATCGCGGTCATCTCGTCCATCGCGGTATTCGGGCCCGCCGGGGAGAACGGGGCCAGCGCCTGGACCAGGCGTCCCAGATTCCACTCCATGACCGCAGGCTGAGCGCCGAAGCGATACCGCCCACCGGTGTCGATCGAGCTGAACACCGCATTCTCGTCGTAGCGCTCCATCCATGCGCACGGCCCGTAGTCGATGGTCTCGCCGCTCAGGGCGACATTGTCGGTATTCATGACACCGTGGATGAAGCCCACGCTCATCCACTGCGCGACCAGCGCCGACTGCACCTCCACGACGTGCTCGAGCACGGCCATTGCCGGGTCGTCGGTGCCTACCTGCTGCGGAAGGTGGCGCTCGATGGTGAACGCGAGCAGCCGACGCATCGTGTCATCGCGCAGATCCGGCCGCAGCGAGTGGGCCACCACCTCCACGGTCCCCACCCGCAGATGGGAGGAGGCCACTCGGGCCAGGACCCCGGCCGCAGGGGTGCCGCCATCTCGCCAGATGCGATCGCCGGTGGCCACCACAGCCAGTGCTCGACTGGTCGGGATGCCCAGCCCAGCCATGGCTTCGCCCAGGAGGAGCTCTCGCAGGGCTGCCGACAGGGTGGCCCGGCCATCGCCGCCCCTGGAGAAGGGCGTGCGGCCGGATCCCTTCAGCGCGATGTCCTTGAGGCCGACCGAGGTCTGCGCTTCACCCAGGAGAACCGCGCGGCCGTCCCCGAGCACGGGGGAGAAGCCACCGAATTGGTGCCCCGCGTAGGCCTGCGCTACGGGTCGGGTGCCCGGAATGACGCTGCGCGCTCCCATCGCGGACAGGCCTGCATCACTGGTGAGCCAGTCCACGTCGATCCCCAGAGAGTCGGCCACCTGCGGATTCAGGCTGACGAATGCCGCCTGCGCACCGGCTGGGACCGGCGGCAGGCTGGGCTGCCAATCGGCCGCGAGTTCGGGCAGCGCGGAGGCGAATTCCGCCCTCAGCGATGGCGCGTCCATGAACCCACGGTAGTCGGCGCCGGTCCGGGGACGATGTCGCCCGCAGCTGCGATGGCCCCCCCGAGTTCCGCTCGGATAGGCGCTTGTGATAGTTTTCACAAGCACGCCGAGGTGGGTCGACCACTCCGGTGGTGACAGCCCCTCAAGTCCCAAGTGGAGACCAACACGTGACCGACCAGCAAGCGCGTCCGGAGGTGCCCAGCGTCCATGCTGGCGCACCCTTCGGGGTCATGCTGCGGGGTGCGTTGGTCCCGTCACTCATCGGCGGAATCATCGCCGGGATTGGGGTCGTCCTCTGGCGGGGAAATGGGGCGATCGCTGGCGCAGTGCTGGGGCTGATCATCGCCATTGGCTTCTTCGCCATGGGCATGGTGCTGCTCAGCAAGGTCATTCGGTCAGCGGACCCGTTGGCCTTTATCGCCGCGTCGATGGCCGTCTATCTGGCCCAGATTGTCGTGCTGTTGGTGTTCCTGATCGCCGTCAAGGGGCGGACCTGGATGGACGCCAAGGCAGCCGGCATCGTCATCCTCGTGGTGTTGATCGTCTGGCAGGTCTTCGCCTTTCGCGCTTTGCGCAAGGGTCGCCTTTCCGTCTACGACGAGGTGACCTCATGAGCGACAACCTGCAGGGGGCGGTGTCCATGGCCGAGTGCCAGGTCACGAGCACCCCTGCCGGTCCGGTAAGTTACGTGCAGACCTATTCGGTGCCTCTGCAAGGCACCCATGATGGCGCTCTGACCAGGCCATCTCGAGGTCCCAACGACATACTCGAGGAGAGGCTGTGAGCCTGAACGTGATGCTCCACCACCTGGTTCCCGCGCTTGCTGCAGCCGGGAATAGCGAGGGTGGCGAGATGCACCAGCCGGGGCCCAACGACTTCTGGCAGCCGCTGATCCACATCGGCGGTAATGACAACTTCGCGATCACCCGCCCGGCGCTGGTGGCCCTGGCCACGGTTGCCGTGATCGGCTGGTTCTTCGTGTCGACGGCCCGCTCGCTGAGCGTCGTGCCCAGCCGGAAGCAGTGGTATGCCGAGCAGGCTTACGACTTCGTGCGCAACACCATCGGTCGCGATGTCATCGGCGCCAAGGACTTCAAGCCGTTCCTGCCGTTGCTGCTGACCGTCTTCTTCTTCATCCTGCTGAACAACGTGGTGGGGATCATCCCGTTCGTGCAGTTCCCCACGATGAGCCGAATCGCGTTCCCGTTGGTCCTCGCGTTGATCGTCTACGTCGTGTACAACGTCACGGCCCTCAAGCGTAAGCACGGCCTGATCGGCTACCTGAAGTCGCTTGTGCCCCCGGGGATCCCGCCGGGCATCAACGTGCTCGTCTTTGTCATTGAGCTGGCGACCTACCTGATCATCCGCCCCGTGACGCTCGCACTGCGTCTCTTTGGCAACATGCTGGCCGGTCACATGCTCCTGTTGGTCTTCTTCGTCGGGGCTGAGTACCTGCTCTTCGAGTCGCAGGGGATCGGCATGAAGGCGGCCGGGGCAGTCTCCTTCGCTGGCGGGGTTCTGATGACCTTCTTCGAGCTCCTTGTCGAGGTGCTTCAGGCCTTCATCTTCACCATGCTTACCGCTGTCTACATCGCCGACGCGGTGTCCGACCACCACTAGTCCTCACCACAACCTCATCAGACGTCAGAACCGCTGACGCCCTCGAAAGGAATGCAGTCACATGGAAGGCAACATCACCCTCCTCGGCTACGGTCTCGCCGCCATTGGCCCCGGTATCGGCATTGGTTTGATCTGGGCGGCCGTGATCAACGGCTCTGCTCGCCAGCCTGAGGCTCGCGGCATGCTCCAGACCACCGCCTTCATCGGTACCGCGCTCACCGAGGCGCTGGCCATCCTGGGTCTCGTCTTCTACCTCATCGCCTGACGCGACCACTTCGTCACCGAATTCGTATCCGACGAAGGAGTAATCCGTGAGCATCACCGCGCTGTCCTTCCTTGCCGCCGCCGGCGGCGAGGAAGCCGTGAACCCGCTGCTCCCGCAGCCCATGGAGATCGTTGGCGCCCTCGTGGCGTTCGGCATCTTGTACTGGCTGTTTAAGACCAAGGTCGTCCCGAACATGGAAGCCATGTATGCGGAGCGGACCGCGGCCATTGAGGGCGGCATGCAGCAGGCCGAGGCAGCCCAGGCCGAGGCCGCTGCGGCCAAGGCTCAGTACGAAGCCCAGTTGCTCTCGGCGCGCACCGAGGCCAATGAGATTCGGGAAACCGCACGGGCCGAGGGCGCATCGATCACTGGAGAGATGCGCACGCAGGCCCAGGCCGAGGCGGCGCGCATCGTGGACAACGCCCAGCGGCAGATCGAGGCCGAGCGTCAGCAGGCCGTGGTCTCGCTTCGTCAGGAGGTCGGGACCATGTCCACGACCCTCGCGAGCAAGATCGTCGGCGAGTCGCTGGAGGACGAGGTTCGCCAGAAGGGCATCGTCGACCGCTTCCTGGCTGAGCTGGAGGCTGGCGACGTCCGGCCCGAGAAGGTCGGCTCGGCGGGTCAGGACGCCTGATGCGAGGCTCGTCACGCGCGTCCGCCGCGGCCGCCCAGGCCGCGCTTGATGTCGCGCTCACTCCGAAGGTCGACAGCACCTCGCTCGGCGAGGAACTCTTCGCCGTGACCGGTGTGATTGACGGCAGTGCGTCCCTGCGGCGCGCCCTGGCCGATCCGTCCCGTGAAGGCGACGCCAAGCGTGCTCTTGCTCATCGCCTCTTCGGTGGGAAGGTCAGCGCCGCGGCCGCCTCACTGCTCGAGGACGCCGTGGCAGGCCGTTGGGCTGCTGAGCGGGATCTGACCGACACGCTGGAGTCGCTGGCCGTGCAGAGCATCCTCGCAACCGCCGAGCGGGCCGGCCATATCGACCGGGTCGAAGAGGAACTCTTCCGCTTCGAGCGGATCGTCGCTGGTGACGGTGGACTCCGGGACGCACTGTCCTCCCGCAACACCGACGGCGCTGGCAAGGCTGGCCTCGTGCGCACCCTGCTGGAGGGCAAGGCCGCTCCGGAGACGGTACGACTGGCCGAGCAGGCCGCTCGGGCACCGCGCGGCCGACGCCTTGACCAGGTCCTCGCGACCTATCTTGAGTTGGCCGCGACTCGTCGCGACGAACTCACGGCCGTCGTCACGGTGGCCACCGCTCTCACCGACCAGCAGGCCGCCCGGCTGCGCAGCGCCCTTGAGGGCATCTACGCCAAGTCGGTCACCCTGCAAACCGTCCTCGACCCCAAGGTCATGGGCGGCATTCGGGTCCAGATCGGCGACGAAGTCGTCGACGGGACCGTCATCCGCCGCCTCGATGAGGCCCGCCGCCACGTGACCGGCAGCTGACCGGCATTCGCATCACAGACATCGCACGAAAAGACCGAGGAGAAGAAGACACCATGACGGAGCTCTCGATCCGTCCGGAGGAGATCCGCGACGCCCTGGACGGTTACGTCCAGTCCTACGAGCCCGGCGCCGCCTCCCGCGAGGAGGTCGGCCGCGTCACCGATGCTGGCGATGGGATTGCCCACGTTGAGGGTCTGCCCTCGGCGATGACCAACGAGTTGCTCCAGTTCGAGGACGGCACGCTCGGACTCGCGCTGAACCTCGACGTCCACGAGATCGGTGTGGTCATCCTCGGTGACTTCTCCAAGATCGAGGAGGGTCAGGAGGTCAAGCGCACCGGAGAGGTTCTCTCGGTTCCGATCGGCGACGGCTTCCTCGGTCGCGTCGTTGACCCGCTGGGCAACCCGATCGACGGTCTCGGCGAGATCAAGGCCGAGGGCCGCCGCGCACTCGAGCTCCAGGCGCCGACCGTCGTGCAGCGCAAGTCGGTGCACGAGCCCCTGCAGACCGGCCTGAAGGCCGTCGACGCCATGACCCCCATCGGCCGCGGCCAGCGTCAGTTGATCATTGGTGACCGTCAGACCGGGAAGACCACGGTCGCGGTTGACACGATCATTAACCAGAAGGAGTTCTGGGAGACCGGCGACCCGAGCAAGCAGGTCCGCTGCATCTATGTCGCCATCGGGCAGAAGGGCTCGACCATCGCCTCCGTGCGCGGCACCCTCGAGGACGCCGGCGCGATGGAGTACACGACCATCGTGGCCGCGCCGGCCTCGGACTCCGCGGGCTTTAAGTACCTCGCGCCGTACACCGGCTCGGCCATCGGCCAGCACTGGATGTACCAGGGCAAGCACGTCCTCATCGTCTTCGACGACCTGTCCAAGCAGGCCGAGGCCTACCGCGCCGTATCGCTGCTGCTGCGCCGCCCGCCGGGCCGCGAGGCCTACCCCGGCGACGTCTTCTACCTGCACAGCCGGCTGCTCGAGCGTTGCGCCAAGCTCTCCGACGAGATGGGTGCGGGTTCGATGACCGGTCTGCCGATCATCGAGACCAAGGCCGGTGACGTGTCGGCCTACATCCCGACCAACGTCATCTCCATCACCGACGGCCAGATCTACCTGCAGGCCGACCTGTTCAACTCAAACGTTCGTCCGGCGATCGACGTGGGCGTTTCGGTCTCCCGCGTGGGTGGTGCCGCGCAGATCAAGGCGATGAAGTCGGTCGCTGGTCGACTCAAGCTCGACCTTGCTCAGTACCGTGCGCTCGAGGCCTTCGCGATGTTCGCCTCGGACCTCGACGCCGCGTCGCGCGCTCAGCTTGCCCGCGGTGCTCGCCTGGTCGAGCTGCTCAAGCAGCCGCAGTCGGCGCCCTACCCGGTCGAGGAGCAGGTCGTCTCCATCTGGATGGGGACCACCGGTCAGCTCGACTCGGTTGAGGTCGAGGACGTGCGTAAGTTCGAGGCCGAGTTCCTGGATCACCTGCGTCGCAGCAAGGGCGATCTGCTCGCCGCGATCCGCGAGACCGGCAAGTTCGAGGAGTCCACGGAGCAGGCTCTGCAGGGCGAGCTCGACGCCTTCAAGAAGAACTTCACCTACCACGCTGGCACCGGGCTGCACGCGGGCAATGAGGCGGAGGACAACGCCGCCGAGCTCGCTATGGAGTCCGACCAGGAGCAGATCGTCAAGCAGAAGCGCTGATCTCGTATGCCGCCCGCCGGGTAAGGCGGGCGGCCCGAGAACCAGTTCTTCGGCATACCCCACAGCATCAGTCAGGAAGGCGGAAACGTATGGGAGCGCAGATCCGGGAGTACCGGCAGCGCATCCGGTCCGTCAGCGCGACCAAGAAGATCACGCGCGCCATGGAGCTCATGGCGGCCAGCCGGGTCGTGAAGGCGCAGCAGGCGGTTCGTGAGTCCAGCCCCTACGCTCGTGCGATCACGCGTGCGGTCTCCGCGGTCGCGACATTCTCCAATGAGGACCACCCCCTCACCACGGAGAAGGAGCAGGTCAAGCGCGCTGCGGTCGTCATCATTACCTCCGATCGCGGCCTCGCCGGCGCGTACTCCTCCTCGGTCATCAAGGAGAGCGAGCGCCTCGTTGCCCGCCTTCGTGAGGAAGAGGGCAAAGAGGTCGTCGCCTACCTCATGGGGCGCAAGGCGATCGGGTTCTATAAGTTCCGTCACCGTGAGTCGGCGGCCGAGTGGGCTGGCGACTCCGAGAAGCCGAACTTCGAGCGGGCCCGTGAGGTTGGCGCACGTATCGTGGCCGATTTCGTCAAGGACACCGACGCCGAGGGCGGCATTGACGAGGTCCACATCGTCTTCAGCCGCTTCGTCTCGATGGTGACCCAGGAGCCAGAGGTCATTCGACTGCTTCCCCTCGAAGTGGTCGAGCCGCCCCCCGCGCCGGCTGCCACCGACCTGCTGCCGCTGTACGCGTTCGAGCCCAGCACCGACGAGGTTTTGGACGCCCTGCTGCCGAAGTACGTCAACGCGCGCATCTGGAACTGCATGCTTCAGGCGGCCGCGTCGGAATTGGCGGCTCGCCAGCGGGCCATGAAGTCGGCGACGGACAACGCCGAGGAGCTCATCAAGAAGTACACCCGGCTGGCCAACCAGGCCCGCCAGGCCGAGATCACCCAAGAGATCAGCGAAATCGTGGGCGGCGCGAGCGCGCTGGCCGAGAGCAAGTGAGATAGAGGAAACCCATGACTGCCACTGTCACCGAGAGCGCCCAGGGCACCCGCGAGGGCGGGGTCGGCCGCATCTCTCGCATCATCGGCCCGGTCGTCGACGTCGAGTTCCCCATGGACGCGATGCCCGATCAGTACAACCTCCTCACCACCGAGGTCGAGGTCTCGGGGGAGAAGAAGGCCCTCAACCTTGAGGTCGCCCAGCACATCGGCGACAACATGGTTCGCGCCATCTCCCTGCAGCCCACCGATGGCCTGGTCCGCGGCACCAAGGTGCAGGACACCGGCGGCCCGATCTCGGTGCCCGTGGGCGATGTGACCCTGGGCAAGGTGTTCAACACCACCGGTGTCTGCCTCAACCTCGCCGAGGGCGAGACCCTCGATGTCAAGGAGCGCTGGGGTATTCACCGCCCCGCCCCGGCCTTCGACCAGCTGGAGTCCAAGACCCAGATGTTCGAGACCGGCATCAAGGTCATCGACCTGCT
>CALMQX010000005.1 GCA_937873315.1 uncultured Nostocoides sp.
GTCCGCCTCGTTGGACCCCTACCGGTGGAGGTCGATGAGCTGGTCAGCCACATCAAGATTCCCAGGACTGCCGACGGTTACAGGACCCGCGGGACGGCTCTCCGGCTCGAGAGTGGCTAGGGAGGAGCACCAGAACTGGTGTTGTTCCGGGGTGAGGTTCATGGCCAAACCGCAGTGGCGCGGGTGTCGTCACGCATTGAGACCGCGGCAGGAGAGTGCATACCGTTTTGGGATGCATCTCTGTATCATGAGGGTATGACCACCCAGATCGCCGTACGGCTCCCAGACCACATGGTCGCGTTCCTCGACGCCAGCGTGGCTGACGGCAAGGCACCGAGCCGCGCGGCATTGGTGGCCGCCGCAGTGGAACGACAGATGCGGTGGCAGGCCGCACTGCAGGACGCGGAGACCCTGCGCACCGTTGGTACCGCCGACGACCTCGATGATCTTGTGTCATGGTCCGTTGCGCACGCGACGCTCGAACCCTGAAGCAGTGCGTGAGATCTGTCTGGCCCGGCTGGATACGACACGCCCCGTCCTGGTCCTGACAAGAGACGCGGCCCGATCGGACATGACGAAAGTGACCGTCGCACCGATCACCTCGACGGTGAAGGGCCTGTCCAGCGAGGTTCCCGTCGGGCCGGTCAACGGTCTGGATCATGAGGGGGCGGTGTCGATCGACAATGTCGTCACGATTCCGGCCACACTGCTCGGCAGGACGGTGGGATTCCTGAGCGGCTCACAAGAAGCGCTGCTCGCCAGAGCCATCGTGCTTGCCTACGACCTCGACCTGCCGCTCCTCGACGAGCGCTGAATCAGCGACGGCCCGACGCCTTTGGGCCATCCGCGTGCGTTCCCATGCCGCGCGGAGCGGCATGTGAGTGCGTCAGGCTCGCGTGCTTCTCTGCCGTAGAAGTTGGGCACGCCACGGTCAAGCGGCGACCGACCCCAACCAGGGAAGCCTCTTCGAAGTCGACGAGGACTTTGACGCGGAGGCGGGCGCACGGCATACCGGTCTGATGGTCTCGACGATGAAGGCGGCGCACTGCTCGGCGGACTGGTGCATGGTGTCGGCCTCGATGTCGCACAACCCATGATCGAAAACCTGCTGGTTCCTCACCAGGCCCGCGGGCCGATCTCCCCGGGCATCTTCGCGACGTTCAAGTTCGTGGAGGTCGGCGCGCACGTGCACGAGCGTGACGTCCACTCCCTCCAGTACGTTCAACAGGTCTGTCAGCCGCCACGGTTCGCTGAGTGGATAGTCCATGATCACGTCATTGCCCGCGTGGACCAGAGCGGCGACAGCGCGGTGGTATCCGGTGCGAGTTCGTCGCAGCATCGCGGCGATCTCGTGGTCACTCATGCTTCGGCGGTACACGGTAGAGCGCATGCCGCTGATGCCGTCCACCGGTACGAGGAACCAGGGGTCATCCAGCAGGGGCAGCATGGCCTCGCCGATGCTCGTCTTCCCTGAGCTCGACGGTCCATTTAGCAGTACAACCCTGCCCAGCGACGCGGTCATGACGTCCTGAGCGTAGTCACCGTGCCATGGCCCGTGCCCGACGTGGCGGGATCCAGCCGCGCAGCGCGGCAGATCAGTGAGTTCTGGGTCGGCTACAAGTGGTCACCAAGTCCGTTGGCCTACCGCCAACGGCGTACCGCCCGTCAGGATCGCGTGTCAGGGTCCTCTCTCGTCGCCGTCGCCCGGAAGGACGCGGGCGTCGACCCGGTCACCGTCTTGAACTCGCGACTCAGGTGCGCCTGATCGGCATACCCGAGGTATGCCGCGAGCCCGGCGAGGTCGCTCTCGCCCCTGCGCAACCGGGCGGCTGCCTCGTGCAGGCGCCGCCGCTGGACCAGCCAGCGCGGCGTGAGCCCGAGCCGTCGGGCCGTCATCCGCTGCAACGAACGCTCGGTCACGGCGAACCTGGCCGCCAGCTGGTCGACCGCACGTCAGCTATGCCACCACGGCCGGGCCACTCCGGGCCGTCCGCGGCTGGAGTTGGTCGTCGACGCCGGCGAAGTGGTCGGCCCGGCCGGCGAGTCGGGCTGCGGGAAGTCGACCGTGGCCGCCTCGGTGCTCCGACTGGGCCCGCCTCGGCGCAGGTCAGCGGCCGGATCGAGCGAGCCGGCGCCAATGTCCTCGAGATGACGTGGGGGCAGGTGGGCATCCCCGCGTCGCGGGCCGCGGCCCATCCACACCAGCTCTCCGGCGGCCAACGACAGCGCGCGATGATCGCGATGGCGCTGGCCTACAACCCCAAAGTGCTCATCGCGGAGGGGCCGACCACGGCGTTGGACGTCATGGTCCAAGCCCAGGTCCTGGCGCTCCTCAAAGGCCTGGTCCGCGACCGGGGACTGGGGCTGATCATCATCAGCCACGACCTGTCCGTGCTGGGCACCGAGTGCGATCGGGTCTGTGTGCTGTATGCCGGCAGGGTGGTCGAGTCCGGACCGGCCAGGTCGGTCTTCGATGCGGCGAGGCACCCGTACTCCGCTGGGCTCTCGGCGGTCTTCCCGACGATCGGGCAGCAGCAGTCGCGCTATCGGCCCGAGGGTCTGGCCGGTGATCCGCCCGACCTCACCATGCCGATCAGCGGGTGCGCCTTCGCCCCCGATGCGCCGGCGCGACAGCGCCAGGACCGGAGCGTCGTCGACCTCGACCACTACTTGGAGGTCCTGGCCATCAAGCCCGGCGCGTTGCCCGGGTCGACCGCGTTGGCGCAAGCGAGAGCGTGAGGGGGTGTTCACGGCGGCGCATGAGGACTTCCGGATCGCCTCTCGCCGGGTCAACGGCGACGCCGAGGGCACACGCCAGCTGATTGACGTTCTGCTCCAGCACCGTAGCCACACCGCCGACCAAGTGGTCGCCGGCATCCGTGCCTCGCTGACCGTCGGAGCGGTCACCGCTGACGTCGTCGCGGTCGAGACCCGCCACCACCCCACCGCGGTCGTGCCAGCCCGGGACCTCACCCCGCTGACCAACTCGCCAACGATGAGCGCGGGGCCGGACGGTCTGGGCGGGTCGTGTCGTTGACGATGCGCTGGTTGCTTGACCCGGCCGCGGTCATCGCTGGCCTCCCACCCGACACTCGCCCGTTGCCGTCGGTCGCCGCCTACGACCAGCTCCTCACCGGCGCGGCGACCGGCACCGACCACGCCACCCCGACCGATCCCGGAGGCTCCCCATGACCACTACCACCACGACATCGACGCTGCTCCGGCGGCGTGGCCTGACCGAGGAAGCCGCCACCGCTGCGGTCGACACGGCATGCCGACGGCTCCGGCTCCCGACGATCCGCTCCGTCCTGGATGACGCCGTTGCCGCGGCGACCAAGGACCAGCTCACCTACACCAGGTTCCTCGCCAAGCTGCCGCTCGCCGAGGTCGACGACCGTGATCGTCGCTCTACGGTTCGTCGGGTCAAGGCCGCCGGGTTCACGCGGGAGAAGTACCTCGAGGACTTCGACTACGAGGCCAACCCAAGCATCAACCCCGCCACCATCCACGCCCTCGCCGCCGGGGACTGGATCCGCCGCGGCGAACCCCTCTGCTTGATCGGCGACTCCGGCACCGGCAAGTCCCACTGCTGATCGCATTGGCGACGGCCGCCGCGACCAGCGGCTACCGGGTCAGGTACACCCTGGCCACCCGGCTCGTGAACGAGCTCGTCGAAGCCGCCGACGACAAGTCCCTGACCAAGACCATCAACCGGTACGGCCGCGTCGACCTTCTCGTCATCGACGAACTCGGCTACATGAGCCTGGACACCCGCGGCGCCCAGCTCCTCTTCCAAGTCCTCGCCGAACGAGAGGAGAAGAACTCCATCGCGATCGCCTCCAACCAAGCCTTCTCCGGCTGGACCAGCACCTTCACCGACCCACGCCTGTGCGCCGCCATCGTTGACCGCCTCACCTACGGCGGCACCATCATCGAAACCGGCACCACCAGCTACCGGCTCAACCACCGGAGAGGTCGGTCCGCTGGCTGACGCGAGCCCGTAGTGGGATGCCGGCAGCTCAACGTCGTCGCCGGGGACAATCATTCGCGTTCCCTGCGACCATTGCCCGATGAAGACGCACGGGTGGCCCTTCGCGTTTCGGCAGCGGTCCTGGACAGAGATCGATGAGTTCCTTGGCGGGATGGCGGATGAGCATCTTGCGTTCCGACACATGTCCGAGATCGTTAAGAGTGTCCTTGCCTCAGGCCAGACCAACGCGTTGGCCGCCTCCACCTCCATGCACGACCTAATCGTGGTGCCCACGCCTATTCCTGAGCCCCCCTACGGGGTGGTCGCTGTTCGCGCCCCTGGCTCGCTTCGAGAGCCGGCCGCCGGCTTGGTTCGGATCGAACACCTCTCGGTGACAGGCCACGACGACGTCATAGACAGGCCCGTCGCCGACGCGGTGCCACTGTTCTGGCGCTTCATGATCGAGAAGTACGGAATCGAGCCAGAACATCAGGCTCCATCGCCCTGACCGCAAGCTCCTGCCACCACGGGCCAACGTCCCCCACCTTGAGCCATGGGGCCGGTTCAAGCCGCCACGGTGGGGCCTCCCCGAGTTGACATTGCCATGCATCGACGGGTCTGGGCGGGCGTCGAGGAGCTGGGTTGAGACTCCCGCGCTGGCTCGACGCCAGCGCGCACCCTGCTGCCGGTCGTCGATCGCGGCCTGCACGTCGTAGTTGAGACTCCCGCGCTGGCTCGACGCCAGCGCGCACTCACGATCTCGCGGGCCTCGTCCGGCCCCAGATCGTTGAGACTCCCGCGCTGGCTCGACGCCAGCGCGCACTCCGGGGTGAGGCACAGCCACTCGACCGGGTCATAGGTTGAGACTCCCGCGCTGGCTCGACGCCAGCGCGCACCGCCCGTCCGAGGCGTCCTCCTATGTGACAGTGACGTTGAGCCTCCCGCGCTGGCTCGACGCCAGCGCGCACCCCGGACCCCGCGGACCCGCCGAACGTCAAGGTCTGGTTGAGACTCCCGCGCTGGCTCGACGCCAGCGCGCACTTCCACTCGACCTCCTCGCGCAGCTGGAGGTTGAC
>CALMQX010000006.1 GCA_937873315.1 uncultured Nostocoides sp.
GCTCGTGACTGGATGGAAGACAAGGCGCTCGACAAGGTGCAGTACGTCGACCTCGCCGTCGACATCCACCACATCTTCCCGCAGAAGTGGTGCAACGACACCGGCATCGACGACGAGCACCGCGAGAGCATCGTCAACAAGACGACGATCAGCGCGCGCACCAACCGGACGATCGGCGGCGCCGCGCCATCGTCGTACCTGACCGTCATCGAGTCGCGCGCCCAACTCGACTCGCCGCGCCTCGATGAGCTGCTTGGAACGCACCTCGTTCCCGCTGAGCTCCTGCGTGCGGACGACTTCGAGGCATTCTTCAAGGCCCGTCGCGAGAGCCTGTGCAAACTCGTTGAGGCCGCCATCGGCAAGAACGTCCAGCGCGACATCGACCAAGGCTTCGCCGTGGAGGACTCGGCTCACTTCGAACCTGACGAGCTCGAAGACGACACCGTCACGGAGAACGATTGACATGGCACTGAGCAACCGCGACCGCATCGACCGCATGTTCCAGGTACTCGCGCCGGCACTCGACGACTTCATCGCGACCGTCGTTGGCCAGGGCGATCCCTCGCTGGGCGCCGTCTGGACCAAGCTGGTGCAGGCGAAAGACAGCAAGAACGGCGCTCCGTCTACGAAGACTTACGACGCTCTGGACCCCCAGGTGCAGTTCCGGATCCTCACCGAAGGCAACATCACCGCCGGGTTCAAGCCAGGCTGGTACCCCTTCAACCAGGCCATCGGCCGCACCGGCGAGACGTTCGCGAGCGAGCTTCGCGAGGTCCGCAACGAGTGGGCGCACAACAAGACCTTCACCGACGACGACGCCTACCGCGCCCTCGACACCGGTGAACGACTCCTCAAACTGATTGGCGCCGGCAAGGAAGCAGATGAAGTCCGAGGCATTCGGCTCAACCTGCGCCGGGTGACCGCCGACAAGGACGACAAGAAGGTTCTCAAGGCAGCCGTCGACAACCCGGAGGCCGCAGGCCTCCGCCCCTGGCGTGAGGTACTCCAGCCCCACGACGACGTCGCCACCGGCAACTTCCACGCCTCCGAGTTCGCCGCCGACCTCTACAAGGTCGCGACCGGCGGCGAGGTCGACTCTGACTATGCCGACCCCGTCGAATTCTTCCGCCGCACCTATCTAACCGAGGGACTCCGCGACCTCATCGGCCGCGCTGTACGCCGACTCGCTGGAGACGACAACGCCTCGCCGGTCATCAATCTGCAGACCAACTTCGGTGGCGGTAAGACCCACTCGATGCTCTCGCTGTGGCACGTGGCCGCGGGCCTTTCCGTGGGCAACTTCCCCCAGGAGACCCAAGAACTCCTGACCGCCAACGGCTACTCGGCCGCCAAGGTCAACCGCGTGGCCATCGTCGGCAACCACTTCAGTCCGGCCGGCGTGACCAAGGATGATGGCACCCGCGTCAACACCATCTGGGGCGAACTCGCGTGGCAGCTCGGTGGACCCGAGGCGTACGCGGTGGTAGCCAAGGCGGACCGGGACCGGACCCTCCCCGGCGAGGCGCTTCACGAGTTGCTTGCCAAGTACGCACCCGCCGTCATCCTCATCGACGAGTGGGTCGCATACGCGCGCTCGCTAGTTGGCCGCGACGACTTGGCGGGTGGCACCTTCGACGACCAGTTCACATTCGCTCAGTCGCTCACTGAGGCATCCAAGGGCACCAAGGGCGTCCTGCTCGCGATCTCGATCCCGGCTTCGGAGACTGGCGACGCCAACGACAAGATCGTCGCTGGCAACGCTGAAGAGGTCGGCGGACAAAACGGACTGGAAGCCCTCAAGCGCCTCCAGAACGTCGTGCGCCGTGTAGCAGACCAGTGGCGCCCCGCCTCGTCCGACGAGGCGTACCACATCGTCAAGCAGCGACTCTTCAAGCAGCCAGATGCCGCAGCCCTGGCAGCGATCGGCGCCACAGCTCGGGCCTATGTCGAGATGTACCGCAAGTTCTCCGACGACTTCCCGCGCGAAGCCCGCGACGCCGCCTACGAGGACCGGATCAAGCGGACCTACCCAATCCATCCCGAGTTGTTCGACACCCTCTACGAGGAGTGGTCGTCGCTCGAACGCTTCCAGCGAACCCGCGGTGTGCTACGCCTGATGAGCACTGTCATTCACGCATTGTGGATCGGTGAGGACCAGTCGCCGATGATCATGCCCGCCTCGATCCCGCTCGCCACGTCGAACGTGAACTCCGAGCTCACGCAGTACTTGCATGACTCCTGGAGGGCGATTATTGATGCTGACGTTGACGGCTCGAACTCCGAACCGGGTCGGATCGACAAGGAGAAGCCGCTCTTCGGCCAGCGAGCCCTGACCAAGCGTCTCGCCCGGACGGTGTTCTTCGGTGCAGCGCCGACGATCGCGCCCGGATCGGTGCACAAAGGCATCGGCACGCAGCGGGTGTTCCTCGGCACTGCGATCCCCGGTGATGTCCCCGGGAACTTCCACGCTGCGCTCACCCAGCTTGGCGACCGCGCGACGTATTTCTACTCCGGGTCGGGCAAGTACTGGTTTGACGTTCAGCCCAACATCACCCGTGCTGCCAAGGACCAGGCCGAACGTCTTCATAGGGAAGATGTCTGGGCCGAGATAGTCCGACGTCTCCAGAGCCAGGGCCGTACGCGAGGCGATTTTGCCGGAGTACACGTCTGCCCCGAGTCCAACGGCGATATCCCGGACTCGGACGAGGCACGACTCGTCATATTGCACCCCAAAGTCGCCCACAAGCGCGGGGCTGAGTCCGCTGCCAAGGAGTTCGCGCACACGGCGACCGAGCACCGTGGCAGCTCGAACCGGACCCATCGCAATGCGGTGGTTTACCTAGCAGCTGATGAGGCACGGCTGGAGGAACTCGACAACGCAACACGCGACTACCTCGGTTGGATGCATGTCCTGTCGAATGAAGCGGACCTTGACCTCACACAGAACCAGATGAACCAGGCGTCGCAGCGTGCAACTCAAGCTGATCAGACCGTCGCCTCGCGGCTGCTTCAGACGTTCACCTGGGCTCTGGTTCCGGTTCAGCCCGACCCCGGAGCTCCGTTCCTGATCCGGGAGACGAAGATCGAAGGTCAGTCTGACTCACTCGCTGACCGGGTCTCCCGGCGCCTTGGCAACGACGGGGACTTGTCCACCCGCCAAGCGGCTGCGACTATCCGACTCGCGATCAGCAAGGTTCCGCAGATCTGGAAGGACGGCCACGTCGCTCTGGGCGCGCTCTGGAGCCTGTATTCGCAGTACCCCTACATGCCGCGACTTCGTGACCGATCTGTCCTCAGCACAGGGATCCTCGACCTGCCGATGATCTGGCAGACGGACGCCTTCGCGTTAGCCGCTGGATACGACGAGGCGACCGGCCGCTACATCGGACTCTGGACCCCTGAGGACAAGGAGAGCGCGCCGGTCGCGACCGACTCGCTCCTTCTGGTTCGCCCCGACGTGGCGCAGAGGCAACGCTCAGACGAGCCCGGTCCCGGGCACGTCCCATCCCCCGACAGGGCTACAGTCCTGTCGCCTACATCTGTGCCTGGCCCCGGTTCCTCGACAAGGGTGGACTTCGTCTGGCCCACACGCTTCTTCGGTGTCAAGACCCTTAACTCGGACAAGATCGCACTGGAGTTCAAGAACGTCGCGGAGGAAGTGCTCGCGCACCTTAGGTCAGGCGAGAACACCACGGTGACCGTCCGGATCGAGATCGAGGCAATAGACACTGGCGGCTTCAATGAGAGCCGCATGCGGACAGTCTCCGAGAACGCCAAGACCCTCAGATTTGACCAATCGGGCTTCGAGGAGAGCTGATCTAATCGAGCGACCGTCTTCGCCTTGGTCTCACAGTGAGCTTGCGTCTCATCGGGTCGTGCGCCACGGCGACCACCCTGAGAACTAGGCGCACTCCGGGTCGACAGTCCTCACCATCACGCAGTTCCGCAACCCCTTGGGCCGGTCATACGTAAACCCGAGCCGCTCATACATTCGCCGAGTTCCGTTGTACAAGAACGACGATGACATCTTCTTGGTCTGCTCGGTGAGGTCGTGCGGGTAACTCTCAACCCGCCCACCGCCAGCCCGTGCGATGAGCTCCAGAGCCCCGGTGATCGCGAGCTCGCTGACCCCCTGTCGGCGGTACCGCCGGTCCACAAACACACACGTGATCCGGTAGTCGGGCTCGACGCTCTTCGTGGCCTCGTACTGCTTCCCGTGGTGGATGGTCGGCAACTCAGAAGGCGTGCCGTACTCCGCCCAAGCGACCGCCTCATCCCCATCCATGACCAGCGCCGCGTGCGCCACCCCCGCTTCGACGAGCTGCTGCTTGATCGCGCGGTTGCCTTCAGCGGTTTCGCCGCGACCGACGCACTGCGGATGGCCGTCGTGGAACCACGTGCACCAACACCCCCCGAAGATGCCGCCATGCCGCTGCACCAGCGCGTCGAACGCCGGCCACGTATGCATCGTCAATGGCGCGATCGCAAAGTTGGTCGCCGAAGCCGTCCCCGAAGCAGTTCCCGAAGCCATACCGCAGCGTATGCCGCCAGCTCCGCGGCATACCAGGCTCGCCGCCCGCTGTGGACACGACTTAGGCTGCTGAAATGGGCCAGGCATACTCCAAGAATCCCGTCATCGTCGTTCTCGGCCTCGACTACCGGGACGCCATGGTGCGCGAGTTCACCCATCGGTATGCCGTGGACTACGACATCCTTGCGCCGACCACGGTGGCGGAGGCGCAGACCCTGCTCACCGAGGCCCGCACTGAGGGCCGTCGGGTGGCGATGGTGGCGTGCGAGTACTTCGCTGATGGGGATGCGGCCACCCGGGTCATCGCGGACTTGCACGTCAAGGTGCCCAGTGCCCGGCGGATCGTCCTAGTCCCCGCCGAGCGATTCCGTGACTCGACCGACCGGATGCGCGATGCCCTGACCCATGGCGCCATCGACGCCTCCTTCCTGCTGCCCCAAGGTCCGCGCGATGAGGAGTTCCACGCGGGCATTGCCGAGTTGCTCTCCGAGTGGGGCCACACCGTGAATCTTTCGGAGATCGACTCGACGCGCATCGTGGCCGATGGCCCGAGCGCCGACCTCTCACGGATCCGTGACTTCTTGGACCGATTGGGCCTCCCGTATCGGGTCTATCCATCGACATCGGACGCGGGAGCGCAGGCCCTGGCCGATGCCGGGCCCGATCCTGTCCTGCCGGTGCTCTGGTATGCGCTTCCCGACGGTTCCGGCACGCTCGTCAGAGCAAACCCGACTAATCGCGAGCTCGGCGAGGCCCTCTACGGCGCCTCCGGCGCAGTCGACACTGAGCGGGTGCGCGACCTGGTCGTTGTCGGCTCCGGCCCCGCGGGCCTCGCGGCCGCGGTGTATGCCGCCAGCGAGGGCCTCGATGTCCTGGTCATCGAGGCTGGTCCCATCGGCGGGCAGGCCGGTTCCAGCTCGATGATCCGCAACTACCTGGGCTTCCCTCGGGGGATCAGCGGGCTGCGGCTCGCCCAGCGGGCGCGAGCTCAAGCGGCCCGTTTTGGGGCGGCATTCATCGCGGGCCGCAAGGTCACCGCGCTCGTCCCGTCGCCCAACCCGGCCGACCCCGCGCAACCACACCAGGTGATCGCGGAGGACCTCACCGTATCGGCGCGCTGCGTCCTGATCGCCACGGGCGTCGCCTACCGCCGCCTCGGGGTCGAGCCGGTCGAGGAGTTGGTCGGCCGCGGCGTGAACTATGGGGCCGCCGTCAGCACCGCGCGGGAAATGAAGGGCACGTCGGTCTATGTGGTCGGTGGCGGCAATAGCGCAGGTCAAGCGGCAGTCCACCTCGCCCGGTTCGCCTCCGCCGTCACGCTCGTTGCGCGCCGACCCAGCCTGGCCGAGACGATGTCCGACTACCTGATCCGTGAGCTGGACGGCAATCCGCACATCACCGTGCGGACGAGCACGAGCGTCGTCGATGGTGGCGGGGAGGGCCGACTGGAGTGGCTCACATTGCGCGACAACCGAACTGGTATCGACACACGGGTCGATGCTGCTGGCCTGTATCTGCTGCTCGGCGCGGCGCCTTCGTGCTCCTGGCTTCCCTCGGAGGTGGCCCGCGACGAGCATGGCTTCGTCCTGGCCGGTGCCGACACGCCCTGGCAGTCGTGGATCGGCGGCCGGCCGCCCGAGCCGTATGCGACCACGGTCCCCGGCGTCTATGTGGCGGGCGATATCCGCTGTGGCTCCATGAAACGAGTGGCCTCTGCCTCGGGCGAAGGGGCTGCGGTCGTGCCACTGGTTCACGCTCGGATCGCTGCGCTCGCCGCCGAGGGCGGGAGCTGAGCGGAGGCCGTCTCCATCCAGTGACCAACAGCACCACTCGCCAGCATGCCGGCGTATCAACCGTTCGCTGCAACGCCGTTGATCTGGCCAAGCCGCGCCCGCTTGCACATTACGTGCGTACGCACCTATATTAGGTGCGTACGCAACTATCTGTTGGGTATGCCGCCGCCGGCCAAGCCGCCCGCTCGGCCCCAGCACGCCCGTCGCTCCTCGAATCCCCCACTCCCCCAGGACATCCCATGACCCATGCCTCTGTCGAACCAACGCTTCGCGATCTTCGCCGACCCCGCGCGCTCCTCGCCCTCCTCTCGATCTGGGCGCTCCTGCAGTTGCCTCGACTGATTGCGATCCCGCTCATCTCCGATGTCGTCGCGGGCCGGGACGATGCCGCCTGGATGTACCCGGCCATCCTCGACGTCGTTGTCGCGGTGGCCGCCATACCGGTCGCGTGGCTGATCTGGCGGCGCCGTGGGCTGCTCCCCTTCGTCGCCGGAATCGTCTTCTTCGTCGTCTCGATCATCGACCACGGCGACGCGGTCACTGCGGCATTCATGTCCCCCACCCCGCACGTCTTCGGTGGCCCCGACGCCGGCAACTCCGGCCGCATCGTGCCGGCAATCCAGGCCGTCGTCGACGTCGTCGCCATTGGCCTGCTCATCCGACCCGCCACGCGTGCGTGGTTTGGCGTCGGCAAAGACGCCTGACCGTCCCCCTCAACCCTGACCAAGGAGCCCCTATGTCCGACATCAAGAGCAAGATCCTTGCCTTCTATGACGCCCTCGACCAGCCCGCCACCAAGGACGTCTCAACGCTGCTGACCGCAGCCCTCTCATCCGACTGGAAGTCCTACGGCTCCGACACCGACCCGGGCAAGGGGCGCGAAGCCTTCATCGCCCAGGTCCAGATGTTTGGGAAGGCGTTCACGTCACTGGAGTGGTCCATCGTCGAGGTCGTGCGCTCCCCCGAACAGGGCAAGGTCGTGGTCCGGAGCCGAATCACCGCCACCCCTGCCGGCGACTTCCGCGGCGTCCCGCACAACGGTGGCTCGTTCTCGGTCATGACCATTGACATCCACACCTTCGAGAATGGCCAACTCATCGCGGCCCATCACGTCGAAGACTGGGCCAGCGCAGTCGAGCAGCTGCGAGCGGCCGGCGCAGCGTGAGCGACCACCTTGGCGTGCGCGCGCCCGTCGCCGTGGTAACCGGCGCCACTGACGGGATTGGACGCGCAACGGCCCTGCGGCTCGCGAGCACCGGGTGGATCGTTGCGGTAGTGGGGCGCAACTCTGATCGAGTCGCCAGCACAGCGGCAGAGATCGCGGCGAGCACTGGGCGCGCCGATGCGGCATACCCCATCACCGCGGATCTCACCTCGCTCGCGCAGACCGCTCGCGTCGTCGACGAGCTGCGCAGCTGGACGAGCCGGCTTGACCTGCTCATCCTCAACGCCAACGCCATTGTCCAGCAACGGATTCTGACGGCCGAGGGCTACGAAGCGAACCTGGCGATCGGGCTGCTCTCTCGGGCACTCATGGCGCGGGGGCTCGAGGATGTGCTCCACGCGACACCGAACGCCCAGGTCGTCGGCGTGCTGGGCGAGGGACTCACCCGCTTCGATATTGCCGACGCGGCCTTCGAGCGGGAGTTCTCGGCGATGACGGCCGTCGGTCGCTGGCAGTGGGCCTGGCAACTGTGGACCAGCGGGTATGCCGCACAGGTGCCGTTCGCGGTCAACAGCTACCAGCCCGGCCTGGTGCGGACCAAGATCCTGATGGGCGATCCGCGGCCAGAGTTCCGCGCCCAGGTCCAGAGCATGCTTGATGCGCAGGGAGTCACTCCCGAGAACTCGGCTCTCGACCTGATCGGCGCGCTCAAACGGGCACACCAGGACCGCCTGACCGGTGGATATCTGGCGCGCGGAGCCGAGCCGGAGGTTCGAGCGCTCGGCGAACGGGAAAGTGACCGAGAGGCGTTGGACACCTTCGTGCGTGCAGCGATCGGCTCCTATCTGCCGCGCCCGTGACCCGAGGAGTTCAGCCCCGCGCGGGACCCCGGTCGTGAGGGGAGTCCGTGTCCACATCGGCCCCTTTTCGCGAGTCGACGTGCACACCGGTCGTGCGGTCCTTGCGCGACCCGTCGCGCCAGGGAATGCTCGCTCTCAGCGCGTCGGGTCGACCCAGCGGACTGCGCATGGCGAAGGACGGCGTCGCGACATGCACGGAGTACAAATGGAACTCGCCCTCTCGGCGAGGGGGCTTGACAAGACAGCTGATGCTTCAGCTAAGCTCGCTACCATGGAGCAGAGAGGTCTGGCGTTTCGCTACGTTGATCTCTTTGCCGGCATTGGCGGCTTCCACGCGATGCTCAACCATGCGGGCGGGCGCTGTGTCTACGTCTCGGAGATTGACCGGGAGGCGCGGGCGACTTATCACCGAAACTGGATCGCCTCGCTCGACCCGTCACAGGCCCCGATCGTCAACGAGGACATCAACACAGATACCCCTGACGGGGAGCCGGTCCGCGTGCCCGATCACGACGTTTTGGCAGCCGGATTTCCGTGTCAGCCTTTCTCCAAGTCCGGCTATCAACGCGGGATGGACGAGGCGAGGGGAACCCTGTTCTGGAATATCGCGCGCATCCTCGAGGATCGTCGACCGGCCGTTGTGCTGCTTGAGAATGTCCGCAACATCGCAGGCCCGCGGCATACCCACGAGTGGGACGTCATCATCCAGACACTGCGCGAGATCGGCTACCGCGTCTCCGACACCCCCTCGGTGTTCTCCCCGCACTTCCTTCCACCGTCACTGGGTGGGACGCCGCAAGTACGTGATCGCGTCTTCATCCTGGGCACCTACGTCGGACCAGAGCGAGCCCTCCGGGAGGTCGACGTGCCTCCCACTGTCGTCCGCGGCCCCGTGGAGGGCTGGGATGTCAAGGACTGGGATGTGGATTGGGTGCTCGACGAGGACAGCGAGATCCCAGACCTGGCCAAGTACCAGCTCAAGCCGGACGAGCGGCGCTGGGTGGACGTCTGGGACAACTTGGTCCAGGCGATGTATGAGGCCCGGGGCATTCGCTTACCAGGTTTCCCCCTGTGGGCCGACGCCTGGATCCCGGAGCGTGCCTTGGACCCGCTTGAGCTTGATGCGCTACCTCGATGGAAGTCCGCAATCCTGATCAAGAATGCTCGCTTCTACGACGAGCACCGTCACCTGATCGATGCCTGGAAGCGAAACCACCGGGACTTCAACTCCTTCCCCGACTCGCGCCGCAAGTTGGAGTGGCAGGCACAAGACACGCCCTCGCTCTGGGACTCCGTTATGCATTTCCGGCCCTCAGGGATTCGTGCGAAAGCGCCCACATACTTGCCGGCTCTGGTTGCCATCACGCAGACATCGATCGTGGGGAGCCGCAAGCGCAGGCTTACCCCTCACGAGGCGGCGCGGTTGCAGGGCCTCCCCCGCAACTTCAGCTTTGGTGGCCAGCGCGAATCTGCCTCGTACAAGCAAGTCGGTAACGGGGTTGCCGTGGGCGCTGCCTGGCATGTGTTCAGGACGCACGTGAAGAGGGACGCTGCTGACTTGCCCAAGGGCTTAGTTCGTTCCGTGTTGAGCGCCAGCGCTAACCCGACGGCCAATGCGCTCGCACCCGAAGCGACTCAGCACGAGGTCAGTCGAGCACCCCTGGCTGAACGGCCCGCCTCATAGCCGTCGCCCAAGCGACCCGAGCGCTACCTGGCAGGCTGCGGAATGCACCATTGGAGGTAGCCTGCGTTGGTTAAGGCGGGCCAACGGGAGGGTGACTATGGCTGCGATTGTCGATCAGATCGGTGCTGACGGTTCGCTTCTGCATGACGTTGACACAAGACTTTCGCGGAGTCACCGCCATGCGCTGATCCTCAATGCCCTACCCGGCGCCATCGAGGAGGACTGGGCGGGCATCAGGGCAATCCGCTACAAGGGCGAACTGCTCCTCTCTAAGCAAGTGACCTACCTGGGGAAACCTTGGGAAACGTACAAGAAGCGCATCCAGTTACCCAGGGAGTGGGGCGGGGCACTCACCCAAGCTCGCGACGCTGGCCTCCGGGTGCGCTTCATCGGCGTGTACCACTACAGCAAGACAACCATCTTCGTCGATTTCGAGCCATCGACCTACGCGGACAACGCGTTCAACAACTCTTCCGCCCATGTGCTGACCAACGACCTGTTCCAGGCGCAAACCTTGGGCCAGTTCTCGCGCGAGGACAAAAACACCAACTCAATCACCAGCATCCGTGCGGATCACTTCGCGTCGTATCTCCAGGCAGGGTATGCGGCAAGCCCACACGTCGAGATCCTCGATCACTTCTCCGCCGAGTTCCTCGACGGGGCCAAGATCGAAGGCCTCGATGCGGTCCAGGAGATGCACGCTGCTTCCTGGCCTGACACATTTCAGAACGAGTGGGCCGGGTTCTATGTCGAATTCCGGCTGAGCGAATTCCTCTCCCACCACAACCTGACCCGATACGTCGTGGTGCAGAAGGAGAAGCGAAGGAGCGCGTTCGACTACGACCTCGCCTTGCTCGATGGCCATGGCCACCTGGAGTTCTATGGCGACCTCAAGGCATCCAACATCGAGGCCGCGGACTCCCCCGGCAACGACGCGGCCAGCTTCTTCCGGTGTCTAGAGGAGTACGGCAAGTTCTGGTACGTGATCTACGAGCACGAGACGTGGCACGGGCGCGACAACGATCACAGAGCCACGATTGCCTGGAACGATTGGCGACGGTCGATGGGCCACGTGGGCCGAGACCCGGTCTACAACCCACTCTCATACAAGGACCGATACAAGGAGGCTGTACGGTTCGTGGGGGTGAAGGTACTTGAAGTCAACAAAGCGAACGTCACCATCGCGCTTGGCGATTTCCAGCGGAACTTCCGCCAGCCCGACGGCAAACCCCGTAAGGGCAAGGTCATGATCCGCAAACGGGACATAGACAACTTCCTGATCTACACGAAGTCGATATCGAGCGCCAATTAGTGGTCGGCGTTTTCCGGCGGAGTGACGGAATGCAAAGTTTCCTTGATTTCGCCGTCGCCCACAAAGAACTCAACGGCTGAGATAGAGGGCGCGTTCGTAAAGTCCGAGGTGAGTTTCAAGCCCGAGACTCCCACCGGGAGCGGAAGAGTCAAAATCGGGCGAGGGACGTCGTCCCGGCGGAAGAAGCGAAGACTATTCAAACTGGTCTCCCAGACAAATCGCTCACCCATAATGTCCGCGTACGCCGAACCGCACTCGGCAGCGACCAGGTGCCAGAACTGCAAGGCTTCTTCTGGCGCAAGATTTTCGCAATCCCACGGGCAAAGTCACCAATTGTTCCTCCACTTGCGCGCAGGTCGACCCGGATAGATGCGAAAAACCGGTTGCCTACTCCGAAGGCTTGATCACCCGAAAGAGTGTGCCTTCGCCTCGCTACCTGGGTGGCCTTTACCTCGACCTCGACGAGTGGTTTCGCCACGACAAAATCGATTGTGCTGGTCGGATCTCCGTGCCACCCCCGAACTGTTCGTGGTCGCGGCAGTTGACCTGGTGGGGGATGCGCCCGAACCCGAGCTGGCGGCGCGGCTGCGCACGGTGTCCGACTGGCTGGAGGGGCAGCACGACGTCAGCCACTGCGTGCTCACTCTTTCGGTGCCTGAGGACGCCACGCTCACCTGACCGCGTGGTCTGCCGACCGTCGGTGGGGCGGCATCCGGCAACAGTCCTACCGCGTACCCACCAGCAAACGGGAGACGTGTTGACCCGGACGCATGATCAGGGCAGATCGCCCGACTCAGAATGACGTGACCTGTGGTGACGGGCTGCCGATTCTCGGCGCCAGCGTCTCCGCTGATCCCAGATCTCAAGGACGCAGAGCGCTGCCGCAACCCACGGGAACCACAGTCCAGCACTGGACCCCCAACCACTGTGCACGATGTTGTTCACGTCATCACCCAGTCGTTGCCGGCCACCAAAGTGAGCGCGCAGGTCGAGACGAGCGACCTCAAGGTCCCGGTCGAGGCGCACATGTACCTCGAGGATGGTGCCTGGAAGTGGTCGATGACCAAGGAGAACATCGCGAACTGCGCCAACTAAGACCGACTGCCTCCGTCGCGAGAGCCACGAACGGTAAGCACTCGTGGCCCTCGCGCGGTGGCCGTCGTGTGGCGTTGTCTAGTCCATCGTCGGCGTTGTGCTCTCCGCCCTCATCGTCATCATCTTCCTGCTCGTCTTCCTCGTCTCCTTGCAGACGTGGCTCCGCACTGGCAGAATGAATAGGGGAAGAAGGAGTATTCAGATGGATGTGGACATGAAGGAGCTCGGCCGCAGGGTGCGTGAAGCGCGCGAGGCCGCGGGAGCGTCACAGGACGACGCTGCCGAGGCGATTGCGGTCTCCCAGCCGACCTACTACCGGATCGAAAGCGGTGCTCGCCCCCTCAAGGGTGACGAGTTGATCCAGCTGGCCGACTTCTTCGGCATCCGCGCTGCGGCGATCACCGGACTGGCCGAGGTGCGCGAGCGAGCCCGCTTCGCGGCCCGGACCGACGGAGGCTCCTCCCCAATGGCGACGATGCGCGAGCGTCTCTACGCCTATCTCGAGCTGGACACTTACCTGACCAGCCAGGGCATCACGGGAGCGTGATCTGAGCAGCAACGAGAGCCGGGCACAGAAGCTCGCCGAGGACTTCCGCACCCAGCACGCGCTTGAGGACGCGCCTATCAAGGACCTGTTCGAGGCGGTGCACGTGGCCATGACGATCGACGTGCTGAGCATCGACGTGCCCCCGACCGAGCACGGCCTGTCGATGACCGATCCGACCACCGGGCGGACCGTGATCGCGGTGGCCACTACCTCGCACCCCATGCGGCAGCGTTCCTCGATCGCGCACGAGCTCGGACACGTACTCGCAGGTGACCTTGACAGCAAGACCCCCCTGGTGCCAGGCGACCGATCTCCGGCAGAGATCTGTGCCGACGCTTTCGCTCGGCATCTCTTGCTCCCGTTGGAGGCGGTAGAGCGACGCCTTCCCAAGGGCAACGAGAGCGCGACGCTCTCTGACCTGTCTGCCTTGGTCCAGGAGTTCGAGGTTTCACCGGCCCTGGCCGCGATCCAACTGCGCACGACCGGCAGGATCGACGCCGAGACGTACACCGCTTGGAGCAAGTACTCGACCGCGCGCCTCGCCACGACGTTCGGCTGGCTCAGCCAGTATCGAAGCCTCGCAGCCGATTCGGCCACTCCTCGAGCGCCCCAATCGCTCATGACCCGGGCGGTAGAGGGCTACCAGCGCGGCGTGCTGGGAATCGCCGAACTCTCGGCCTGGTACGGCCAAGACCCCGAGGACCTCGAGAAGGAACTCGGCCCGCCGAGACGGGCCGATCTGCCCAATGAGTGGGGCGACGAGTGGGACGAGGACGCCCCCCTGTTCCCGGGTTCTACCGCTAAGGGGGAAACGACCTCGTGAGCATCCTGCTTGATGCAGGCCCCTCGCTGAACTTCCTCGCCGTGGGACAGGAGAACATCCTGATCCAGGCCGCCGCCTCGCAGTCGCTCCAGCTGGCCGCGCCGGCGCGGGTTGACACCGAGATCACTGGGATGGCCCGGAACCCGCGTTTCGAACGAACGGGGGTGAGGACTACGTGGGCCAGACTCAAGGCCTCCCACCGCGTGGAGATCCTTCCTGACGAGCTGACTACCCGGCAGTTCACGGACGCTGTCACCCGGATCAGCGGAATGCAGGCGCAGACACGAGTGCGTGACAAGATGAGCCTTGGCGAAATCATGGTTCTAGCCCACGCCTCGATCTACGTGCAGCAAGGGACAGATGTCTTCGTCCTCATCGACGAGCGCGACGGCCGGCAACGCGCGGGGAAGGAAGCGAGGTGGCTTAGGGAGCGGGGATGCTCCAGCACTCTCAGTCTGTGGTCGACCCGACAGGTTGTGCAGGAGGCCGGCCGGCGCTCCGGCTGGATCAAAGGTGACAAGACCTGGGAGCAGGTCTATGACGAGATGACCACCTTCGACGACGGGCTCCGCCCGCGATCGGAATGGCAGAAGTAGCGGTGACGACTTCATCCTCGCCCGCCGCCTCTTCTAGCGCTCGAGGGCAGTGGCCGTCTCCGCATCTTCGCTGGTCAATGACGGTCAGAGCCGTTGAGGTGTGTGTTCGGGAGCGGCGGCAGTACTTTGCTGGGGTACGGGCGCGCGAGAGGCCCTTGCCGACACGCGGAAAGGCCTCTGACCTGCGGTGGAGCCAAGGGGACGCCCCACGACACCCGCCGCTCGTCCCTCGCGCCGACCGCCGCGTGGGCCCAGAACCGGCGGGTTCGTGATCCCCGTCTCCACCAACGACAAAGGCCGGCTTGCGCCGGCCTCATCGTTGGTGGAGCCAAGGGGACTCGAACCCCTAACCCCCTGCTTGCAAAGCAGGTGCGCTACCAATTGCGCCATGGCCCCGAGCTCGCGCAACGGCACCAACACAGGTGGCGCCACACGGCATACGGCTGTACTTCAGATGATTCAGTTAGTTGGGCTGTCGGTGGCTTCCGCCCACAAGCGGGCCTCGGCGTTGTTGTCTTTGACCGACTTCGCGACCGCGGCCGCCCCGATCGCCGCCGCAATGAGTGCCAACAACTTGCGCATGGACACCTCCCTCATCGAGTGGGAGACCGGCTGGTGGGCCTAACAGGACTTGAACCTGTGGCCTCTTCCTTATCAGGGAAGCGCTCTAACCGTCTGAGCTATAGGCCCGTTGCCGATCGGCCGTGCACCTCGCAGGAGGCGCGAGGCACGAGGTTACCTCACGGCCCACACCGGGGCCAAAACGAGGGAACTACTCGTCCGAGAGCGTCATCTGGACGCCACCGACGAGCGAGCTCGACACGTTGTAGAGGAATGCCGCGAGCGTGGCCAGGGTGGTGAGCAGCAGGACGTCGATCACCGCGAACACGATGGCCAGCGAGATGATCCGCCCGAAGCCAACGAAGTCCATGATGTCGAAGGGCCGACCACCCTCCTGGATGACCGAGCCGATCATCGAGTTCACCTTGGTGAACGCGCCCATGCCATTGAGGAAGGTCCAGAGCACCGCCGTCATCACCACCAGGGCAATGCCGAAGGCCACCGAGAGCAGGAAGGCCACCTTGGCGGTTGACCACGGGTCCACCCGCGAGACGGTCAGCCGAATCCGGCGAATGCCGGCCACCGTGGTCGTCGAGGCGGGTGCCACCTCAACGGTCGGCCCATCGACGGCCACCTCACGAGCAGCATCCGGCGCCAGATCGGCCGCGGCCGGGGCGCTCACCGGCACCACCGCAGCAGCGGCGCGCTTGACCGCCTTGGTAGCGGCGCTCGACTTGGCTAGCGGCACGGTTCGGGCGACGCTGGCGCCAGCACCCGAGGTCGTCGGGATGGCCGTGGTCGGCGCGGTGCCGGTGCCCTCAACGGTGCTCACTCCTGACCTCCTGTGCTCTCGTCATCAGGCTTCTCGGCAAACGGTACGCCATCAGCAGCCGCAGCGGCATCAGTAGTCTCACCAGACACCGCTCCGCCAGCCGCCTCCTGGCTCTCATCGCTCTCATCGCTCTCGCGCTCCACATTGCGCGCAACCGCGACAATCGCGTCGCCACGTCCAGGCTTGGCGAACTGCACACCCATGGTGTTGCGCCCCGTCAGCCGCACCTCGTCCACCCGCGAGCGCACGATATTGCCCTTTTCAAAGACGACGAGCACCTCGTCCTCCTCGGCCACCGTGAGCGCACCCACGAGGTCGCCGCCCTTGTCGGAGAGCTTGGCGACCGCCACACCGAGGATCGCGCGGCCCTTGACATTCCACTCGCTCGCCTTGGAGCGCTTAGCCAGCCCGGACTCAAAGACCACGAAGACATCCGGGTCACTGCCATCCGGGATCACCGACATCGACAGCAGCGAGTCGCCACCACGGAACTTCATGCCCGTGACACCCGAGGTCGCGCGCCCCATCGGCCGCAGCGTGGCATCGTCGGCGTGGAAGCGCACCGACTGCCCCTTGCGGGAGACCAGCAACAGGTCATCGCTCGCCTCAGCCAACCCAACCCCGACCAACTCGTCCTCATCGCGCAGGTTCACCGCGATCAGGCCACCGGTGCGCGGGCTGTCGTACTCGCCGAGGCGGGTCTTCTTGACCAGACCCGCCTTGGTGGCCAGCACCAGGTATGCCGCCGACCCGTAATCACGGATCGCCAGCACCTGAGCGATCTCCTCGCCCGGCTGGAAGGCCATGATGTTCGCGACGTGCATGCCCTTGGCGTCACGACCGGCATCCGGCAGTTCGTACGCCTTGGCCCGGTACACCCGCCCGAGGTTGGTGAAGAAGAGCAGCCAGTGGTGCGAGGTGGTGGTGAAGAAGTGCTCCACCATGTCCTCGCCGCGCAACTGCGCCCCACGCACGCCCTTGCCGCCACGCCGCTGCGAGCGGTACGCGTCCACCCGCGTGCGCTTGGCGTACCCACCACGGGTGATCGTGACGACCACGTCCTCTTCGGGGATGAGGTCCTCCATGGACATCTCGCCGTCGAAGGGGTGAATGACCGTGCGCCGCTCATCCCCGAACCGCCGAGTGATCTCGCTGAGCTCATCGGAGATGATCGTGCGCTGGCGAGCCGGCGTGGCCAGGATGTTCTCGTAGTCCTTGATCATCGCTTCGAGCTCATTGTGATCGTCGATGATTTTCTGACGCTCAAGGGCGGCCAGTCGCCGCAGTTGCATGTCGAGGATCGCCTGAGCCTGGATCTCGTCGATCTCCAGCAACTCGATCAAGCCCACCCGCGCGGCATCCACGGTGCGGCTGCGGCGGATCAGCGCGATGACCTCATCCAGCTGGTCCAGCGCCTTGAGCAGACCGCGCAAGATGTGGATGCGCTCCTCAGCCTTGCGCAGGCGGTATGCCGTGCGCCGCTGAATGACGTCGACCTGGTGGTCGACCCAGTGCCGGATGAAGGCGTCGATCGGCAGGGTGCGCGGCACCCCGTCCACCAGCGCCAGCATGTTGGCGCCGAAGTTGGTCTGCAGCTGGGTGTGCTTGAAGAGGTTGTTCAGAACCACCTTGGCGACGGCGTCGCGCTTGAGCACGATCACCAGGCGCTGACCCGTGCGGCCCGAGGTCTCATCGCGGATGTCCGCGATCCCCTGCAGGCGGCCGTCCTTGACGTGCTCGGCGATCTTTTGCGCCAGCGAGTCGGGGTTGACCTGGTAGGGCAACTCGGTGACCACCAGGCACTGGCGGCCCTGGATCTCCTCGACCTCAACCACCGCGCGCATGATGATCGAGCCACGACCTGTCCGGTAGGCGTCGTCGATCCCGCGAGTACCCATGATGAGCGCGCCGGTCGGGAAGTCAGGTCCCTTGATCGAGGACATCACCGCGGCCAGGGTGTCCTCGCGAGAGGCCTCCGGGTTGGCGAGCACCCACTGGGCCGCCTCGGCGACCTCGCGCAGGTTGTGCGGCGGGATCTGCGTGGCCATCCCGACCGCGATACCGGAGGAGCCATTGACCAGCAGGTTGGGGAACCTGCTGGGTAGGACGACCGGCTCTTCGGACTTGCCGTCGTAATTGGGCTTGAAGTCGACGGTCTCCTCGTCGATGTCTCGCACCATCTCCATCGACAGCGGAGCCATCCGGCATTCGGTGTATCGCGGTGCCGCCGCCGGGTCGTCACCGGGGGAGCCGAAGTTCCCCTGGCCCTGGATCAGCGGGTAGCGCATCGACCAGTCCTGCACGAGGCGGACTAAGGCGTCATAGATCGCCTGGTCACCGTGCGGGTGGTACTGACCCATGACATCGCCGACGACGCGGGAGCACTTGTTGAAGCCGCGGTCGGGCCGGTACCCCCCGTCGAACATCGCGTACAGCACGCGGCGGTGCACCGGCTTGAGCCCATCGCGCACATCGGGGAGGGCGCGGCTCACGATGACAGACATGGCGTACTCGATGTACGACTGCTGCATCTCGGTGTTGAGATCGATTGGCTCGACGCGGTCCGCGTGGACGGGCGGCTGCTCAGTCATGGAAATCCTTGTCCTGCAACAAAATCGGTATGCGGGGTGGGTCAGATGTCGAGGAAGCGCACGTCACGAGCGTTGCGCTGAATGAACGAACGCCGAGACTCGACGTCCTCACCCATGAGGATCGAGAAGATCTCGTCGGCCGCGGCCGCGTCCTCCAGAGTCACCTGGAGCAGTGTCCGCTCAGCCGGGTCCATCGTGGTCTCCCAGAGCTCCTGGTAGTCCATCTCGCCCAGACCCTTGTACCGCTGAATGCCGTTCTCCTTGGGCAACTTTCGGCCCTTGGACTGGCCATCGGCCACCATGGCGTCGCGCTCACGATCGGTGAAGGCGAACTCATGCGCGCTATTGCTCCACTTCAGGCGGTAGAGCGGCGGCTGCGCAAGGTAGACATACCCCGCCTCGATCAGCGGCTTCATGAACCGGAAGAGCAGCGTCAGCAGAAGCGTGCGAATGTGCATCCCGTCGACATCGGCATCGGCCATCAGCACGATCTTGTGATAGCGCGCCTTGTCGATATTGAAGTCCTCGCCAATGCCGGTCCCGAATGCCGAAATCAGCGCTTGCACTTCCTGATTGGCGAGCGCCTTGTCCAGGCGGGCGCGCTCGACGTTGAGGATCTTGCCGCGGATCGGGAGGATCGCCTGGGTGTGCGGGTTGCGCCCGCGCACCGCCGAACCACCCGCTGAGTCACCCTCGACGATGAAGACCTCGGAGACCGCCGGGTCCTTGGCCTGGCAGTCGCGCAGCTTGCCGGGCAGGCCACCGGACTCCAGAACCTTCTTGCGGGTGGCCTCACGCGCCTTGCGCGCCGCCAGCCGCGCGGTCGCCGCCTGGATCGCCTTGCGGACAATCTCGCGGCCCTCGCCGGGGTGGCTCTCCAACCAGCCGCCGAACTCCTCGGTCATGGCGCGCTGCACGAAGCCCTTGACCTCGGAGTTGCCGAGCTTGGTCTTGGTCTGGCCCTCGAACTGCGGCTCAGCCAACTTCACCGAAATGACAGCGGTCAGGCCCTCGCGGACGTCATCGCCGGTGAGGTTCTCGTCCTTTTCCTTGAGCAGGTTCGCCTTGCGAGCGAAGTCATTGACCAACTTGGTCAGCGCCGCCCGGAAGCCCTCCTCGTGGGTGCCACCCTCGTGGGTGTTGATCGTGTTGGCGTACGTGTGGACCGATTCGCTGTATGCCGTGGTCCACTGCATCGCGATCTCCAGGCTGAGGCTGCGGCCATCGTCCTCGGCCTCAATGGAAATGACCTCGGGGTTCACCGGATCGGAGCGCTTGCTGTTCACCAGGTGCGAGACATAGTCCACCAGACCGCCGTCATAGCGGTAGGTGACGGTGCGGGCCTTGGTCGTGGGCCGCGGCATACCGTCGGTGGTCTCATCCTCGTCGTCGCTCACCTCGGCGACATCGGTGTCCAGACCATCCAGGTCGACATCGTGCTCGTCGGCGTCATCGGGCACGCGCTCGTCGGTGAGCGTGATGCTCAGGCCCTTGTTGAGGAAGGCCATCTGCTGGAATCGGGCCCGCAGGGTCTCGAAGTCATAGACCGTGGTCTCGAAGATCTCACTATTGGCCCAGAAGGTCACCGTGGTGCCGGTCCGGTCGGTCTCCTCCTCGCGCGCCAGCGGCCCGGTCGGCACACCATTGTCGAAGGACATCCGGAAGGCATGGCCCTTCTGACGGACGCAGACATCGAGCCGGGTCGAGAGCGCGTTGACCACGCTGGAGCCCACGCCGTGCAGACCACCGGACACCTTGTAGCCGCCGCCGCCGAACTTGCCGCCCGCGTGCAGCTGGGTGAGCACGAGCTCGACCGCGCTCACGCCCTCGGTGGGGTGAATGTCGGTCGGAATGCCGCGCCCGTTGTCCCGGACCCGCACGCCGCCGTCCTCACGAAGGGTCACCTCGATGGCGTCCGCGAAGCCGGCAAGAGCCTCATCGACCGCGTTGTCGACAATCTCGTAGACCAAGTGGTGCAGGCCGCGTTCGCCGGTGGACCCGATGTACATGCCGGGGCGCTTGCGGACCGCCTCCAAGCCCTCAAGGACCGTGATCGCCGACGCGTCGTAGGTCGGGAGGTCGCTGCCTGGGGCAGTGTCCGGGGTGTCGCTCACGCGCGCTCCTGCTCTCATGACGGACGCCCAAGGAGTCGAAACTCCCTGGGCGCGGGATCTGACCTCCAGTCTATGCGCTCGCGGACGGCTTCCTTGCCATTTCCCGGCCCGGGAAGGCCGTTTTGCCGGGTTGTCCCCCCATTGGACGGGGGGAGGAACGTCACCAGGGTCTCTCGGGGGCTCTAGGCGGGATTTCCCAGCGGCCTTCCAGGTCGGTAGATCTGGACCGAACCCACCGGCTCGAAGCCCGCGGCCAGGAGCGCTCGCAGACTGGGGACATTGGCTGGCGAGACCGCGGCCACGACCGGCTCACCGCGTGGGGTCAGCCTCCGCGCGGCCTGGGCCAAGGCGGTTCCGTGGCCCTGACCGCGCCGATCCGGCTCCACCTGGAAGCTCATCTCGGTCAACCCGCCGATTCCCTGGCCCAGGGTCAGCACGGTGGCCTCGTCATCCGCATACCCAAAGATCCGTATGCCGCTGCGGATGGGCCAGGCGTGCTGCACCCGCGGATGGCCGCTGAGATCCGGGCGTTCGATCAGCCCTGGCGGTGCGCCCGCCCCGGTACCCTCCGCGATGAGCACGGCATCAAGGACGTCAACCCAGCCGTCAGGGCCGGCGAGCCGAGCCATGATCCGGGGGTCGTGAGCGTGCCCCCAGCCATCGGTGCCCCAGGCGTCGAGTTCGGCATCACTGACCTCGCTCGGGGTGCTGACCAGCGCGCGACCGGTGAGCGCGAGCACGGCATACACCCCCGGCAACCAGGGACTCATGCGTTCCCAGGACCCGTCCACCGGCTCGCGGGGCCCGCGCCAGGCCCGGAGCAGGGCATCGGCCGCGCGATGAGTGGTCACTGAGCCGCGAGTGCGCGTTCGCAGAGCGCGCGCATCGGCGCCGGGATGGCCGCCACCTCACGGGTCTTGGCGTCGATATAGACCTGGGCCCAGCGACCATGCGCCGCAATCTCCGGCTCACCAGCCGCAAAGAGTCCCAACTCGAAGACGATCGATCGGGTGCCCAGGCGCTGGATCCGTGCCCCGACCTCGAGTTCGCTGGGATAGGCCACCTCGCGGTAGAACCGGCAACTGGACTCGGCGACCACCCCGATCACCGGCGCCGTGGACTCATCGATACCGGTCTCGCGGATGACCCACGCATTGAGTGCAGAGTCGAAGAGCTCGTAGTAGACCGCATTGTTGAGATGCCCGAACATGTCATTGTCCGACCAGCGCGTGGTCACCCGGGCCAGCTCGGGGAAGTCCGCGCGCACCAACGACCGGGTGCTTGGTTCAGTGGTATCTCCCGCGCCAGTCACAGCTGCGATGCTAGTTCGTCGCTCGCCCGATCCGCGGCTACGGAATCCGACGCCAAACCAACCCTGTCCTACCAGCTCGCCGCGAACACCTGTGTCGAGGTCGTCTTCCGGGCCAATAGCAGCACTAGCGCCAACCAGAGCTTCAACGCCACCATGACGATTGGCTGGGGGCACTGCGCGACCGCTGGCTGTGACACACACGTGCCGGCTCACGCGCCTTTGTTGGTTCCCTTCACCGTGCCAGGGACACCGCCCGACTGCGCTTGCACCGCCACGCCGTAACCCTGAGGCGCCGCAGACTGCGAGGGCGGTGGATCGCTGACTCGACGGAAATTCCCGTCGAGTCAGGCCACGACCGCCGTGTTAGGCCTCCAAGGTCCGATCCAGCAACCGTCGGGTGCGATCGGTCAGCGCGGGCTCGGGGATGGTCACCGCCACCGCCGGGTGCGCGCACTCGACGTCATAGGAGAAGGCGTCCGGATGCGTCGCCGCCTCGCCCGCCGCCGCGGCGCGGTGCAGGCTCTTCCCCGCCAGCAAGCTGGTCCACGCCTTGGCGTCCTTGGCCGGCAGGTCCTGCAGGGCCACTGTCCGCTCGCGGGTGACCCCCGCGAAGCCACCCGTGCGGCGCACCGTGACCGAGGTCGCCGCTCCCGGCGAGGCCGGCGCGAGCACGCCGACCTCCCGCCAGCCGACCAGCACCGCCTGCGTCTGCGGTGACTCCAGGCCGAACCGGGCGGTAGCAGCCGCCACGGTCAGCTGAGCGAAGGTGGCGAAGTCACAGTCGGCCGCGATATCCCCCAGGATCGCGTCCACCCAGATCTGGCCGGCGCTCTCCCAAGCGTTGCCACCCATCGCGAGCGCCGCGAACGCGAAAGCCCGGTTGGGGATGCCGGAGTTGATGTGCACTCCGCCGTGGTCCGAGCTGGTCTCGACGTAGTCCCGCATGTGCGCCGGCTGCGGATCCTTGCCCAGCCGCGGGTCGTCGTAGGCCGTCCCCGGCTCGATCATCGAGCGCAGCGCTCGCCCCTGCACGCCCGGAGCCAGCAGCTCGGCGCCGATCAGCCAGTCGGCATCGGCGGCAGCCTGGCCAAGGGACCGCTGCTTGACCAGGACACCGAAGACATCGGAGATGTGCTCATTCAGCGCGCCCGGCTGGTCCCGGTACGCCAACCCGCTGGTGTACTGCGTCACCCCGTGCGCGAGCTCGTGCCCGATGACATCCAGGCTCGCCGTGAACCGCTGAAAGATCACGCCGTCACCATCGCCGAAGACCATCTGATCCCCATCCCAGAAGGCGTTGTCGTACTCCTTGGCGTAGTGCACCGAGGCGACCAGCGGCAGCCCCTTGGCGTCCAGACTGTCGCGGCCATAGACCGCGTGCCACAGATCCCAGGTCGCCCCAAGCCCGTCATACGCCTCGTCAACGGCCACATCGCCCGTGGGGTCCGCGCCCTCTGCGCGCACCAGCGCTCCCGGCAGGGTGGTCCCCGACTCCGCGTCGTGAATGGACCGGTGCGCCACCGGCTCGGCGGCGGCACCCTTACGGCGACGAGGACGCACTGCCGTCGGACCGGCCGCGTCCGTCCCGAGTCGGGTGCGCCGCAAGAGCGCATCGTGCTCCATGGTCAGCCGGGCGGCGTCCTCGAGGAGAGGGTCGCCGGATCGGGACAAGGCCCGCAGGATGTGGGGTGGGATGATCGAGCACGACATGGCTCCACCATGCCGAATGCCACCGACAGTTGACTAGGCCCGGACCGCCACCGGCTCGGCCGGCGCCCATCCCGGGGGACCCAGGACGTAGCCCGCGGCCTCGCGCGCGCTGCGCGCGGTGCGGACGTCGCGCCAGATCGCCGCGTACTCATGGAACGCAATGACCACTGGATTGAATGAGTCGATATTGGTGGTCAGGCCGTAGCGGATCCGCTCGCCCTCGGGCGTGAAGGTCTTGAAGATCCGGTCCCACAGGATGACGATGCCGCCGTAGTTGCGATCGAGGTACTCGTCATTGCTGCCATGGTGGACCCGGTGGTGGGAGGGGGTGTTGAAGACGTACTCCGCCCAACCCGGGAGCCGGTCGACGATCTCGGTGTGGACCCAGTACTGGTAGAGCAGGTTCAGCTGGCCGGCTCGTGCGACCTGCTGCGGTGAGTAACCGAGAAGGAACATCGGCCAGTGCACCCAGTCCGTCAGCGCGCCGGTCCAGGTCTGTCGCAGCGCGGTTGAGAGGTTGTATCGCTCGCTGCTGTGGTGGTTGACGTGACTGGCCCAGAAGAGCCGGACCTCATGGCCCCACCGATGCTGCCAGTAATACAGCAGGTCCCAGGCCACGATGGCGCCGACCACCGAGCCGCGGCGGGTGCCCAGGCGAGCCAATCGCGCAGGCAGGGCTTGGCCAAGACGCTCGTGCAACGGGGTCAGCGCCCGATCCGCGACCAGCCCGATCGAGAGCATCCCGACACCCATGGCGAGGCTGGCCAGGGTGTCCTTGACCTCGTATCCCGCCGGACGGTCCACATTGCTGATCTGCGGTCCGAGGTCAGCGCGCGGGTCCACCGTGGGTCGGCGCCGCAAGGCGAGCATCTCGATGGCCATGGTCACCGTGAATGCCGGGATGGCCGCCTTGGTGAGGTCGAGTTCACCGCCGCTGCCCCGCAGCAGGCGGGGAACGGCAAGGCGGGGCAACTTTCGACGCGGGCGCGGCATACCCGCCAGGCTATGCCGCGCAGGTCACCCCTGGCGGTTGATCTGCATCACAACGGCCTTGGGCTCGGTGAAGAACTCGCGGGAGAAGTTGCCGCCCTCGCGCAGCTCGATCTGCACGAGTTCCTCCTGGGAGTGTGCGAACTGGCGCTCCCTTGCGTGCAGCGACGCGGCACGCGGTGTGCCGCTCACGCTCCAACGGTGCGACCCCGCGACGCCACCGCCATCGACGTTCCTCGTGACGGAACGATCCGCTGTCCCCTTAGCGGGCCCGAGGCGCCGCCCTTAGCGGGCCCGAAGCGCCGCCGCCATCGCCGACTGGGCCGCCGTCGAGTGGAAGAGCCGACCGCTCAACTCAGCCATGGCGGCCCCCTGCTCGTCGAAGGTGGCCAGCAACTCGCCAGTGAGTAGTGCCTTGGCCTGGACCAGCCCTTGGCGTATGCCGCTGCGCAGGTCCGCAAGCACGGCCGCCACCTGCGCATCCATGCTCTGCGCGCTCGCCAGCTGGGTGACCAAACCGCCGGTGAGGGCCTCGTCCGCGCTGAACTGGCGTCCCGTGAGGAACCAGTCGCTGGCGGCGCGGGCGGTCAATCGGTGCTTCAGAGCGATCGAGATCGAGGCGGCCGCTAGTCCGAGCCGAACTTCGGTCAAGGCAAAGGTGACCTCGTCACGGCATACGACGATGTCGGCACTCGCGACCAGACCGAGGCCACCGGCGCGCACCGGGCCGTCCAGGCGGATCACCACGGGCACCGGGCAGGCCACGATGGCCCGCTGGAGGGCCACGATGCCGGCCGCCGATACCCGCATGTCCACGGTCGCGGCCTCGCGCAAGTCGGCCCCGGCGCAAAACACCGGCTGGCTGGAGCGCAGCAGCACACCATGCAGGCGGTCATCGGCCGCGCAGGAGTCCAGAGCCGCGGTCAGCTCGGCGACCAGCGGACGGGAGAGCGCGTTGCGGTTGGCCGGGGAGTCCAGGGTGATCACGGCGATCCGGTCATCGACCTCGTAGGTCACCAGCGGCGGCTCGCTCATGCCGCCCATTGTGCCGTGCCTGGAGGTCGCAGTGCTTCGCTCGGGAAAGCTTGCCAGGCTCCCGACCCCACGCGTCCCACCTTTCCTCTGCTTGGTGCCCAAAGCACGTGGCGGCATACGCAATTGCGTATGCCGCGGCCCGGAAAGGTCACCAAGCAGAGGAAAAGTGGGACCTGGCGGAGTTATCCACAGAAGTTGTCCCCATTGGGGATAGTTACACAGGTGTGATTATCCAGATCAGGTGGACAACTCGGTGGATAACTCGTCGCCGCGCACCGAAGTCCGCCGTGGACAACGCGCACCCATCACTGCACCTGAGTCAGGTGTGCCCGGACCACCCGCGCGATCAGCGCCTCGGGCAACTCGCCGTAGTCGAAGTGCAGGGTCCCCTTCCCCTTCACGTATGCCGCGAGCTCCGTCGGCAGGTCGGGGTCCTGCGCCGAGGCCGGCGGCACCGGATAGAGAGCCAGGTGCGTGGCCCAGGCAGCCATGTGAACCACCCGTTTGCCGCCCACGAAGAAGGTCGGCATGCCATAGGACAAGCGCTCGATCGCCTCGGGGGCCTGCGCCAGTACCTCTCGGCGGACCACCTCCAGGGCCGCCCGGCCCTGCGGCGAGGTCGCGGCGAGATACTCGCCCAGGGAAGCGAACGTCGGCGCAGCCATGGGGCAGTCTCCCTCAGCTCACCCGTAGGTGTCACGGGGCCCGCGGCTATCCGGCGAGCGCAAACCACCGTGCCGCCAGGAGGGGGCCGACGGGCCGAGCACCCGCACCTCCACCACCGTGCCCTCGCCGACCTCGAGGTTCACGCGAGCCGCCAGGCTCGAGGCCAGCATCCGCAACTGCGTCGCCCAGGCGGTCGAGTCGGCGCGCAGCGTCAGAATGCCGGCCTCGAAACCCTCCGGGGTGCAATGGCTGGCCACCTCAGGCCCAACGATGCCGGCCCACCGTCCCAGCACGGCCCCCACGGCCACATCGACCTGCCAACCCCGCGCGGAGACGAAGGCGCTGACTTCATCGCCGATGAGTTGGGGATCCCGGCCCGAGTCTCGCCGGGCATCCACCGGCACATCCCGCACGCGGCGTTTGCCCACCTTGCCCGGACGCAGGCCTTTGGCGCGAGCGGCCGCACGTGCCTGGGCCAAGGCCTGCCCTGCCGCAGCGAGGTCCGCATCCGCGAGACCCTCGACCCCCGGGCGAGCCTCAGCTTCCTCGCGCCCCTCTTCCGGCTCGCGGCCCTCCGCCCCCGCGCGATCTTTGGGGCTCACGGACTCTCCTGAACGCAACCCAGGCTCACGGCATACGTCCGCCCCACCAAGGCCGTCGGCACATCCTCAGGCACCGCGGCCGTGATGATCACCTGTTCACAGTCACCCACCAGCGCCGCCAGCCGCTCCCGCCGGCCAGCGTCGAGCTCGGCAAAGACGTCATCGAGGATCAACACCGGGTCCTCACCCAGGTCGTGACGCAGGAGGTGGTATGCCGCAAGCTTGAGTCCCAGCGCGAAGGACCAAGACTCCCCATGGCTGGCGTAGCCCTTCGCTGGCAGATCACCGAGCGTCAGCAACAGGTCGTCGCGGTGCGGCCCCACCAGGTTGACCGCCCGCTCGATCTCCTGATCACGGACCTCGGCCATGGTCTGCACCATGGCCGCATGCAAGTCCGCCACCTCGGGGACCTCACCGGCAGCGATGGCCTGCGCAAGTTCGGCATGCACCGTGGAGCGGTAGGACACAGATGCTTGCCCTTGGCCGCCGCTCACCTCGGCGTACGCCTGGGTCAAGTGCGGAGTGAGGTCGCGCAGCAGTCGCAGTCGGGCATAGAGCAGCTGCGAGCCGACCATGGCGAGCTGGCTGTTCCAGACATCCAAGGTCACCAGGGCGGCCTCACGGTCCGCGGACAGGGCGCCATCATCGACTCGCGGCGCGGATCGCCGACCGGAGCGGCGCAGCTGCGGGGCAGCACTCTTCAGCAGCGCGGAACGTTGCTTCAGGATTCGATCCAGGTCGGCGCGCACCCCGGACCATCGGGGCTGCCGAGCCACCAGCAGATCGTCCAGGAATCGTCGCCGTTCCCCAGGGTCGCCCTTGACCAGCGCCAGGTCCTCGGGGGCAAAGAGCACCGTGCGCAGCGTGCCCAGCAGATCCCGCGGCCGACTCACTGCGGCGCGCGCCAGGCGGGCCCGGTTCGTCCGCCCTGGGTGGATCTCGATCTCTACCATGGTCTCGCGATCCTGCCGAATCACGGCAGCGCGGATGATCGCGCGCTCAGCCCCCGCCCGCACCAGTGGGGCATCGGTGGACACCCGATGGGAGCCCAGCGACGAGAGGTACCCGACGGCCTCGACGAGATTGGTCTTGCCCTGCCCGTTGAGCCCGACCAGAGTGGTCACTCCCGGGCCAAGCGCGAGATCGGCGCTCTCATAGCTGCGGAAGTCGGCGACCGAGACATGCCGCAGATGCACGACCTGGGGTCAGTCCTTCGGAGCTGGGTTCCGCAGGGCGACACCCTCAGCAATGGTCATCACCTGGTGCCCACCGAACTCCCCCCGCAGAGCGGCGACCGCTTGCATGGTGGGGGAGACGTCCTGGCGGGAGGCAAAGCGGGCGAATAGCGACGCCGAGATCACCGGCATCGGGACCGAGAGCGCAATGGCTTCCTCTACCGTCCAACGCCCCTCGCCGGAGTCCACGGTGTAATCCGAGACGTCATCCAGGTTGGGGTTCGCCTCGAGGGCATCGACCATGAGGTCCAGCAGCCAGGAGCGCACGACCGTGCCCCGGGACCACGCCTTGAAGGCGCCTGGCACGTCGGTGACCAGGTCCTTGCGCTGGAGAAGCTCGAAACCCTCGGCATAGGCCTGCATCAGGCCGTACTCGATGCCGTTGTGGACCATCTTGCAGTAGTGACCCGCGCCCACCTTGCCTGCGTGCACGAAGCCCTCATCGCGAGGTCCCTCCGGGCGCAGCGCGTCGAAGATCGGCATGGCCTTGCGGACATTGGTGGCGGTGCCGCCGACCATCAGACCGTAGCCATTCTCCAGGCCCCAGATGCCGCCGGAGACGCCACAGTCCAGATAGCCGATGCCCTTGGCCTTCAGGAGCTTCTCGTGCTCGATGTCGTCGGTGTAGCGCGAGTTGCCGCCGTCGATAACCATGTCACCCTTGTCGAGTACCTGGGACAGCGCGGTCACGGTGTCGCGGGTGGGGCCACCGGACGGAACCATGACCCACACCACGCGCGGCGCCTCCAGGCGAGCGACCAGGGCCTTGAGGGTCTTGACGTCGGACACCTCGGGGTTGCGGTCGAAGCCCACCACGTCATGGCCCGCGCGGCGCAGCCGCTCGCGCATATTGCCGCCCATCTTCCCCAGACCGATCAGGCCGAGCTGCATGTGACTTCTCCTTCGTCCGGTGTGGCGTTGATGGGTGTCAGCTGGCGAAACGGACGGGCATCAGCACATAGCGGTAGCTGAGGTCGGCCTCGCCATCCGCCGACTCCTGACCCGAGAGGACCGCCGGTCGGCTGGCCTGGGTAAACGAAATCCGGGTGTATGCCGTCCCGACCGCACCGAGTCCGTCCAAAAGGTAGTGCGGGTTGAAGGCGATTTCGATGTCCGGACCGGTGACCGTGGACTCCACGGCTTCCGAGGCCTGGGCATCGTCACCGGTGCCGGCCTCGATGGCGACCTGGTCATCACCGAAACGCAGGCGCACCGGAGTGTTGCGCTCGGCGACCAAGGCCACGCGCTTGACCGCTTCCACCAGGTCGGCTGTCTTGACGACAGCTTCTGTGTCGGTGCTGGTGGGGAAGATCGAGGACACCTTCGGGTACTCGCCATCGAGCAGCCGGGTGGTGGTCCGGCGCGACCCGGCCTCGAAACCCACGAGCCCGTCGCCGCCGGCCGCGCTGCCGACAGCCAGATCGACCGAACCCGCCGCGCCCAGCGAGCGCGCCGTGTCCGAGAGCGTCTTGGCCGGGATCAGCACGACATGGCTGGCGTCGCTCTGGGTGGGATTCCAGGTGAGCTCGCGCATCGCCAAGCGGTACCGGTCGGTGGCAAGCAAGGTCATCCGGTCACCATCGATCTCAACCCGGACCCCGGTGAGGATGGGCAGGGTGTCGCCCTTGTCGGCGGCCACGGAGACCTGGGCCACGGCGTGGGTGAAGGCCTGACCATCGATCGAGCCACTGGCCTGCGGACTTGCCGGCAGGGTGGGGTAGTCATCGGCCGGCATCTGCAGCAGCGAAAAGCGCGAAGACCCGCAGGTGACCTGGACCTTATTGCCGTCAACGGCGACGTCAACCGGTCGAGCCGGCAGATTACGAGAGATATCGGCGAGCAGTCGGCCCAGCACCAGCACCGTGCCCGGCTCAGCCACATCGGCCGCGATGGTGATCTTGGCCGAGACCTCGTAGTCGAAGGCCGACAAGGTGACCGTGCCCTCGGCGTCCGCGACCAGCAGGATCCCCGAGAGAACCGGCACCGGCGGGCGGGCGGGCAACCCGCGGGCTACCCACGAGACCGCTTCGGCCAGGACATCGCGCTCGACCCGAAACTTCACGGCATACATCCTTCGTGTAGTGCACTGGTGGTGTCCATGCTCGGGATCCAAGCAGGAGAAACCGCAGCCCGGGTCAGTCCCGGGACATCCGAGACTAGTCCACCCACGTGGTCAGCGATAGCAGGAGCCGGGGCGGTATGCCGTCGTCCGGGTCGTGGGTGGGGTCGATTCATGACCTTGAGATGTTTCGTCATCATCATCGGTGCGGTGGATGGTGTGGACGAATGGCATTCTCGCTGGTCAGCAGGCGTGGCGCGCAGTGGATGCGGATGCGGACACGATGGGGTGATCGAGGGCACGCGGTGGATGATCTTCGGCTATTCACCGCGGACCCACGCTGACCTTCTGGTTCTCCACGCCTGGTCGGCACTTGTCCACAGTTATCCACAGGTCAGTGTGGATGTCGTGGATACGACAGCGCTGAACTGCGTCAGAAATGGCGGATTTCCACATACTTCTCCACACGCCGTGGAGAAGGGGACCCTGAGTAAACGCTTCCACCTGGCTATTTGGCTGGAGCGAATGTGGATAAACGACGTCAGCGGTCTTGGGACTTGATCCGGTTGGTCAACTCGGTGACCTGGTTATAGATCGCCCGGCGCTCGGCCATGAGCTGGCGGATCTTCTTGTCCGCATGCATGACGGTGGTGTGATCGCGTCCGCCGAAGTGCTTGCCGATCTTGGTCAGCGGATCGTCGGTTAACTCGCGGCAGAGGTACATCGCGATCTGCCGAGCGGTGACCAGGACCCGTGAGCGGGATGCCCCCTGAAGGTCCTCCAGGGTGAGCCCAAAATACGCGGCCGTCTGGGCCATGATCGTGGCGGCCGAGATCTGGTTGCTGGCGTCATCGGGGATCAGATCCTTGAGCACGATTTCGGCCAGGGCCATATCGACCGGCTGACGGTTGAGGCTGGCGAATGCCGTCACCCGGATCAGGGCACCCTCAAGTTCCCGGATATTGGTCGAGATGCGCGAGGCAATGAACTCCAGGACGTCATCGGGAACCGAGAGCTTCTCCTGGATGGCCTTCTTCCGCAGGATGGCGATCCGGGTCTCGAGGTCGGGGGGTTGGACGTCGGTGAGCAGGCCCATCTCGAACCGGCTGCGCATGCGCTCCTCGAAGCCCGAGAGCAGTTTGGGGGGCACATCGCTGGTGATGACGACCTGTTTGTTGGCGTTGTGCAGGGTGTTGAAGGTGTGGAAGAACTCCTCCTGCGTCTGCACCTTGCCTTGCAGGAACTGAATGTCATCGATGAGCAGCACGTCGACGTCGCGGTAGCGGCGCTGAAAGTTGGCCGCCTTGTCGTCGCGGATCGAGTTGATGAAGTCATTGGTGAACTCTTCGGAGTTCACGTATCGCACCTTGACGTGCGGATACAGGCTGCGCGAGTAGTGGCCGATGGCGTGCAGCAAGTGGGTCTTGCCCAGGCCAGAGTCGCCATAGATGAACAGGGGGTTGTAGGCCTTGGCCGGGGTTTCGGAGACCGCGACGGCGGCGGCGTGCGCAAAGCGATTGCTCGCGCCGATGACGAAGGTGTCGAAGGTGTACTTGCCATTGAGTCGGGTCACCTCCACCAACTCAGGCACGACCGATCCCCTGGCCTGCCGCGGTCGGGTATCCGGAACCACGGCGAGCGTCGGTCGGGGGGCCGACTCGACGACCGGCATTCCGGCAGCGTGCTCGACCAGGTCATCTTCGGAGGAATCGATCCCATCGATGGCGGCACGTCGTTGCGCGAAGGTGGCCTCGGCCTCGTCCAGGGTCGGATCGACGGTGACCGCGATGCGCACCTCACGGCCCAGGCCATCAGCGAGGGCCGCGGTGACCAACTCGCGGACCTTGGTCTCGAGGACGTCCTTGGTGTAGTCATTGGGAACCGAGATCAACGCGGTGTCATTGAGGATCCCGTCGAGGCGAGCCTGATTGAGGAATCCACGCTGCGGCCCGGAGAGCGCGTCGCCGAGAGACTGCAGTGTGGTGGCCCACACCGTGCTCATGTCGAGATCCGACACCTATCCCCGTCCTCAAGTCCGTGCGTCCGGCCGACCCTCTGCCGGAACGCGCACCAGTCATCCACATATCTATCCACAGGTGTGGGTATGTGAGGAGCGTCGAGGATCGACGCTACTGCGCCGATAGTGCCCTTACAACTCGAAGTCACAAAATTGCCTGGCGCGTCGCTTCCATGGCGTGTCGTTGTCGCGTGGCATCATATGCCGCTCACGGGCTGGGCTGGGGCGAGTTTGACCGAATCCGTGGTGCTCGCGTACCGTTGAACGGCTAGTAGGCGGCCGTTTTCGCATGCCCGTGACCCTCCAGCGCGGGTTTCCGATTGCGGCCGACGATGGGCCGCCCGACCTCATCACGAGCATTCGTTCGTGACTGACCGACAAGAAGAGACTCTCGTGAGCAAGCGCACCTTCCAGCCGAACAACCGTCGCCGCGCCAAGACGCATGGCTTCCGCCTGCGGATGCGCACCCGCGCCGGCCGAGCGATCCTCGCTGCCCGTCGCCGCAAGGGCCGCGCCGAGCTCTCCGCCTGAGGCCGACCTCGGTGCTGCCGACTCGGCACCGGCTGCGCACACAGTTGGAATTCGCGTCGGCAGTCCGTGGCTCAGGGCGAGCCAGAGCAGGCTCGAGGCTCCTCGTGGTGCATGCCAACCGGACCGATTCGCGAGCGGAGAACCCGCCGCGGGTCGGTTTCGTCGTGTCCAAGGCGGTGGGAGGAGCGGTCGTGCGCAATCGCGTAAAGCGGCAGCTGCGGGCCGCCTCTCGGCCGCTCGTGGCCGAGCTCCCGACCGGGGTTGACCTGGTGGTTCGAGCGCAGCCGGCAGCCTCCGAGGCCAGCTACCAGACCCTGGCTCACGAGCTGATGTCGTTGTCGCACAAGGCTGTTCGCCAACTCCGGATGTCGGCATGAGCGTCCTGCGCCAGGTGCTGCGGTGGCCAGCTCGCGGGTTGATCGGGCTCATTCGGGCCTACCAAATGCTGATCTCACCGATGCGACCGCCGGTATGCCGCTTCTATCCGTCGTGCTCCTCATATGCCGTCACGGCGATCGAACGGTTCGGACTCGTCAAGGGCTCCTGGCTAGCGCTGCGCCGGCTGGTCCGGTGCCATCCATGGAACCCCGGCGGCGTTGACCACGTTCCTCCGGCGCCGTCTGGTCACGACGGCCACCCCCACCCGGCCTAACCTCACGGCATACCGGACCTCCGACTTTCATCCCTACCGAACGAGCGAGAGATACAGAACCCTATGGGCGACTTCTTCACCACGATCATGATGCCCTTCGAGTTGCTCGTGGCCTGGATCATGTACGGCTTCCACCAACTGTGGAGTGCCGTCGGGATCGACCCGGCCTCCGGGGTCAACTGGGCGCTCTCCATCGTGGGACTCGTGCTCGTCATGCGGTCTGCGATGATCCCGCTCTTCGTCAAGCAGATCAAGGCACAACGCAAGTTGATGCTCCTGCAGCCGCAGCTCTCCAAGATTCAGGCCAAGTACAAGGGCAAGAGCGATCCGGAGTCTCGCCAGGCGATGACCCAGGAGACGATGGAGCTCTACCGCACGGAGGGCACCAACCCGTTGGCCTCGTGCATGCCGATCCTGGTGCAGAGCCCGTTCTTCTTCGGCCTCTTCCAGGTGCTCAACGGACTCAAGCGGATCGCTGAGGGCACGCGTGACCCGCTCGGCCCGATCAGCCAGGCCGTCGCACGTCAGGCCGAGTCGGCCACATTGTTCGGCGCGCAGCTCTCGGACACCTTCATGAATGCGCACACGACGAACACGCGGATTCTGACCATCTTGTTGATCCTGTGGATGTCGGGGACGACCTTCATCATGCAGCGCCAGATGATGGCCAAGAACACCTCTGCTGCGTCCATGGAGAACAACCCCATGATGAACATGCAGAAGACCATGCTGTATGTCATCCCGGTGATCTTCGCCATCTCGGGTATCAACTTCCCGGTCGGCGTCTTGATCTACTGGTTCACCACCAACTTGTGGACCATCGGGCAGCAGACCTACATCCTGCGCAATATGCCCTCCCCAGGGTCTGCGGCCGAGAAGGCCTACCACGAGCGCTTGGCCCGCAAGGGCAAGCCGATTCCGGGCGCCAGCACCACCACCACGGCGGTGGGTAGCGATGTCGTCGACGGCGGAGCATCCGGACGCCAGAGCGGTCAGCGCCAACAGCCCAAGGGCAAATCACGCGCAAAGAAGCAGGGGCCAAAGACTGACGGCGGCACCCCTCCCGCGCCTCCCACGACCTGATCCCGCGCACGGCAATTGTTAGGAGTGGCCATGACCAAGACCGAACACGACGACCTCCCCCTGGTGACTGACCCTGTGGAGGAGAGCCCCGAGAGCCCCGAGATCTCTGAGAGCACCGAGAGCACCGAGGAGGCGCCCCGCGCTTCCCGCCGCGCCCAGCTCGAGCGCGAAGGTGAGGTAGCCGCGGACTTCCTCGAGACCTTGCTGGACATTTGCGACCTCGATGGCGATCTTGACGTCGATGTCGACGGCGATCGCGCGATTGTGTCGCTCGTGGACTCGGACGAGGGCCGGGTCCCGCGGCGCCTCGTGGGCAATGCCGGATCTGTGCTCGATGCCATGCAGGAGTTGACCAGGCTTGCCGTGCAATCGGCCACGGGAGAGCGCAGTCGGCTCATGCTCGACATCGCCGGACACCGCGCCGACCGCCGCTCAGCGGTGGTGGCCCAGGCCCAGGAGGCGATCGACCTGGTCAAGACCTCGGGACAGAAGCAGGCGATGGTGCCCATGACGGCCTACGAGCGCAAGATCGTGCACGACGAGGTGCTTGCAGCCGGGCTGGGCTCCGAGTCCGAAGGCGTGGAGCCGAAGCGCTTCGTCGTCATCCTTCCGGCGTGATGTTTCACGTGAAACAGTGACCGACGCCGATCGAGTCTCCGCGCCAGCCGCACCCGAGGGTGCGGCTGGCGTGTTCGGTACGGGTATGGCGCTAGCCCAGCGTTTCGCGGAGATCCTCGCGGACACTGGCGTGAGTCACGGGCTGATCGGGCCACGCGAAGTGCCCCGGCTCTGGGAACGGCATCTCCTCAACTGCGCGGTGATTGCACCGGCTTTCAGAGCCGGCCCGGTGATCGATGTCGGTTCCGGTGGGGGACTGCCCGGAGTTGTGCTCGCGATCGTTCGAGCCGACCTCGACCTCCATCTGGTCGAGCCGATGCTGCGGCGGACCACCTGGCTGCAGTCGGTGGTTGACGAGCTCGCGCTGACCAATGTGACCATTCATCGGGGTCGGGCCGAGGAGTATGCCGGTCGGCTGGCTGCGCCCGCCGTGACTGCTCGGGCCGTGGCTCGGCTCGACCAACTGGCTCGGTGGTGTGCGCCGCTACTGGAGCGCGATGGCGTGCTCATCGCCATGAAGGGTCGCTCGGCTTCGCAAGAGTTGGAGAGCGACCGACCTGCGTTGATCGCCATGGGCTTACGCAGCGCGGTCGTGGTCGAACATGGTGGCGATGCGGTCACAGCTGGGCTCCTGGAAGAGCCGGTATTGACCGTCGACCTGACCTTCGAGCAGCGGCCGGCGCGCGCGTCGAGCCCCCAGGGAGAGCGCGGCGGCAATCGCGCCTCCGGGCGCGCTCGTGACGGGGCGCGCGGGCAGGTGCGCGGGCAGGCGCGCAGGCGGGCCAAAGGGTAGCCCCGACCGCTTTGGCGTGTCGTGGGGTGTTGAGGTTGGATAGGGGAGTTGTCCACCCCCCGTTGAGAGGACGTAGCGTGGCACCTTCCACGAGCGCGACCGACGGTGGCGCCCCGAATCCTTCGATCGCGATTGGCGGCCTGGGATTCCCACTGAGCCCGTCACGGCTCACTGAACCTTTGGGTTGGCGGCAGTTGTCGACGCCTGCGCCGTTCGCTGATGTTTCACGTGAAACATCGCCAGAGCAACGTGACCCCGACGCTGATGTTTCACGTGAAACAGCGCCACCGGTGGAGCACGAGGCCACCGCCCCTGAGGATGAGCTTCGGGCAGCCGTGGCTGCCGCCCTCCCACATCCCGACGAGGACACTCCCTTGGCTCAAGCGGTCGCTGAAGACGCCGTCCGCCGTATCACCTTGACCGGCCGGGAGCTGCCTCGACCGGCCGCGACCCGGGTTATGACCGTAGCCAACCAGAAGGGCGGCGTGGGCAAGACCACGACCACTGTCAATGTCGCGGCCGCCTTGGCACAAGCCGGCAGCACCGTCCTCGTGGTGGATCTCGATCCGCAAGGCAACGCCAGCACAGCCCTTGGCATCCCGCACCACGCCGAGGTGCCCAGCGTCTACGACGTCATCGTCGACGCCACCCCGGTCGCCGAAGTGGTGCAGCCATGCCCGGACATCGACAACTTGCTGTGCGTCCCGGCGACCATCGACCTGGCCGGGGCCGAAATCGAGTTGGTATCGCTGGTGGCCCGCGAGTCCCGCCTGAGCCGGGCGCTGGCGGCATACATCCAGCAGCGCACCGCAGCCGGCGACCCACTGGACTATGTGCTTATCGACTGCCCGCCCAGTCTCGGGCTGCTGACCGTCAATGCCTTCGTCGCGGCGCAGGAAGTCTTCATTCCCATCCAGTGCGAGTATTACGCGCTCGAGGGTCTCTCCCAGCTGCTCAAGAACATCGACCTCATCAAGACTCATCTCAACCCAGATCTGGCCGTATCCACGATCTTGCTGACGATGTATGACGCGCGTACGCGGTTGTCGGCCCAGGTCGCCGAAGAGGTGCGTACCCACTTCCCGACTGAGACGCTGCGGGCCACCGTGCCGCGCTCGGTGCGCATTAGCGAGGCGCCGAGCCATGCTCAGACCGTGATGACCTACGACCCGAACAGTTCAGGAGCCCTGTCCTATCTCGAAGCGGCCAATGAGATGGCCCGCCGATGGGCAGAGCGCAGCGAAGGAGATCAAGCATGAGCGAGAAGCGCCGAGCCCTGGGTCGGGGACTGGGTGCCCTCATTCCGGCGAGCGCGGGGCCGGGATCCGCTGACCGGCCGGTTGACGTCTTCTTCCAGGGGGGCGCGGAGGCCCCCACAGCCCCAGTGACAGCCCCGGACGCCGAGGGCGCCCTACAGCCGGTCCCAGGGGCCGATTTCGCCGAGATCCCACTCGACGAGATTCGGCCCAACCCGCGGCAGCCGCGCACGGTCTTTGATGAGTCGGAGCTTGCCGAGCTCACCCACTCCATCCGTGAGATCGGCGTGCTGCAACCGGTCGTCGTCCGACCGATCCCCGAGAGTGAGCTCGCCGAAGACGATGCCGACGATCGGGTTCGCTACGAACTGATCATGGGTGAGCGCAGGTGGCGTGCCTCGCGGGCGGCCGGGAAGGAGACCGTCCCCGCGATCATCAAGATGACGCAGGATGACGACTTGCTTCGCGACGCCCTCCTGGAGAACCTTCACCGCAGCCAACTCAATGCACTGGAGGAGGCCGCGGCCTATCAGCAGCTTCTCGATGACTTCGGGTGCACCCAGGAGGAGCTTGCCGATCGCATTGGCCGATCCCGGCCGACGATCAGCAATACCCTCCGCTTGCTCAAGCTGCCCCCTCTGGTGGCCCGTCGGGTGGCTGCCGGCGTGCTGTCGGCAGGACACGCTCGCGCCATCCTGGCCCTGCCTGACGGCGCCGCAATGGAGCGGATGGCGCAGCGCGCGGTAGCTGAGGGCCTCTCGGTGCGCACGGTCGAGGAGCTGGTCACCCTCGGTGAGGACGGTGGCGGGGCGACTCGCCGTAATGCGCCTCGTCCTGGCGCTCGCCGGCCGCAACTCGACGAGCTGGCGGCGGATCTTTCAGACCGGCTAGACACCCGCGTGCGGATCGCCCTGGGGCAACGTAAGGGGCGTCTCACCGTCGAGTTCGCCTCGCTTGAAGACCTCAATCGAATCCTCGACGCTATGCACCTGCGTTAGCCCAGTCGCCACGGAAAGCGTTGCGCTACAACGACATTCGCCGCACTCGATGAGTGCGGCGAATGTCGTATCAGGTGCAATCAGCCCTGGCTGAGGAAGGGCTCCAGCTCGCGCAGCAACTTCGGCTTGGGCATGGCGCCGACGATCGTCTTGACGATCTCGCCGCCGACGTAGACGTGCATGGTGGGGATTGAGGTGATGCCGAGGCGGCCGGTCACCGCGGGGTTCTCGTCGGTGTTGAACTTCACGACGCGGATCTCCGCGTGGTCGCGCGCAATCTCCTCGAGCACGGGCGCCACTGCGCGGCAGGGACCGCACCACGGCGCCCAGAAGTCCACGATGGTGGGCTTGTCGCTCTGCAGCACCTCGGTGTCGTAGGTGGCGTCGGTGACTTCGGTCAGTGCACCCATGGTTGATGTCCTTTCAGGATCTCGTTATGCCGTCTAGTGTCGCCCAACGGACTGACAACGCGGCGAGGTTGAGTTGGGGGAGGCTCACACTCAGTGAGCGAGGAAGCGTTCAGCATCCAGGGCCGCGGCGCATCCGGAGCCGGCGGCCGTGATCGCCTGGCGGTACCGGTGGTCGACGAGGTCCCCGCACGCAAAGACACCGTCGAGAGAGGTCAGTGACGTCCGGTCCTGGCACACGACATAGCCATCGGCATCCAGCTCGACGAGTCCCTTGACCAGGTCATTGCGTGGATCGTGACCGATCGCGATGAATAGCCCAGTGACGGCGAGCTCCCGCGTGTCCCCAGTCGTGGTGTCCCGCAAGGTGACTCCGGACAACTTGGGGTCACCGTGGATCCCGACGACCTCGCTATTCCAGGCGAACTTGATCTTCTCGTTGGCGAACGCGCGATCGGCCATGATCTTGCTCGCTCGCAACTCCTCCCGGCGATGAATCAGGGTGACCGAGCGGGCGAACTTGGTGAGGAAGGTGGCCTCCTCGATCGCCGAGTCCCCACCGCCGACCACGGCAATGTCCTGCTCCCGGAAGAAGAAGCCGTCGCAGGTGGCACACCACGACACCCCATGACCGGAGAGGCGCTTCTCGTCGGGCAGCCCCAACTCCCGGTAGGCCGAGCCCATGGCCAGGATGATGGCGCGCGCGGAGTACACCCGACCCTCGCCGTCAGTGACGGTCTTGACCTCGCCATCCAGGGAAACCGCGGTCACATCGTCGGTGATGAACTCGGTGCCGAATCGCTCGGCCTGCGCGCGCATGTTCTCCATCAGCTCGGGGCCCATGATGCCGTCCCGGAAACCGGGGAAGTTCTCGACCTCGGTGGTCGTCATGAGGGCGCCACCAGCGGTGACCGCACCTTCGAAGAGCAGCGGCTGGAGGTTGGCGCGAGCCGCATAGACCGCGGCGGTGTAGCCGGCCGGCCCGGAGCCGATGATGATGACATTGCGGAGGTCAGCGCTGTGCTCGGACACGACGGAGGACTTCTTTCGGTGGTTGCGCGGGAATCGGGTCTGCCGGGGTGAACCGATCCTAACCGCCGCGGCATTCCCGCACGCCGCCGCCACTCACGAGGCAGCGAGCGCAACCGGTCCCGCGATGATGCCAGGGTGACCGGAGTGACAGGAGCGTTTGACGAGGTATGCCGTGCGTGCGCCGCCCTCATCGGTGGCCACGATGAGGGCCACCGCCTCGCCCTCGGCGGTGCCAAGATCGGCGACCACTGCGGATGAGGTGGGCACTCCGAGCGCCGAGGCACAGTCGCGGGCGCCGATCGGGGTGGCGATCGGACCGACCGAGGGCGATTCCCCAACCAACGGAAGGGTGGTCGGCCCCGGATTCGCGACCGTGGCGGCTGCCTGGAGCGCCAGCGTCTGGGCGGCATACGAGCGATTGCTCATGTGGACCGAGGTCTGTGCGGCTTCGGAGTAGGCGGTATCCCTAGTCGCATTGGATCCACTGGCCACCGGGGCCTTTGGGCTCGACGCGGCCTGATCCTGCTGGCCCCCGGTCGTGGACTCGGCCTGGATAGTCGCACCGGCGGTCATCGAATCGGCGGATCCGTGCTGAAGGACGTTGATGACGGCCAAGCCACCGGCCAGGGCAACGCTTGCCACCGCGGCCGCAGCGGCATACCGCGGCCACACTCGGCGGGGGCGCTGGATCAGCGGGATGACGACGGTGTCGCGGCGCTCGGCTTCCAAGGCTGCTGTGATGCGCGCAACCAAATCCGGCGGCATCGGTCCCGGATCGGGGAGCGAGTGCAACACCTGACGCATGCCGGTCGGATCATCCTCGTCGTGCGGTGCCTCTGGCGGCGTGGTCATCTTCCCCTCCTCTCGGGCGCGTGGGGACTGGGCAGCGGGTGTGGGTGGTCATGCATATGACGAGTTGGCGGCTCATCCGGTTCCCTCCTGCCGGTCCGATGGCGGGTAACCCCTGCGGGCGAGTTCGGCGGCTAGCGCTTCCCGCCCTCGGGAGCAACGAGACTTGATGGTGCCCGCGGCGACGCCGAGCACCTCGGCGGCCTCGACCACGGACAATCCGTGCATGTCGACCAGGATCAGGGCCATGCGCTGCCCCTCCGGGAGGCTCTCGAGGGCGCTGCGAACGAGAAGCCGCAGATCGGTGCCGTGATGATCGTCGCGCCGATCAGGCAGATCCAGTTCGCCGAGATCTGCCGAGCGACGCAGCACCGTGCGCTCGCGACGGAGTCGGTCGAGGCAGGCGTTGACCACGATGCGGTGTAGCCAGGTCGTGACCGCAGCCTCTCCGCGATAGGACGAGGCCCGCCGAAAGGCCGAGACGAAAGCGTCTTGAACACAGTCGGCAGCCAACTCGGTATTGCCGGTGGTTCGGATCGCCACGGCATACATCCGATCGCGATGCCGGCGGAAGATCTCGCCGAAAGCGCTCCCGTCATCGCCCGCCAGATGCCGCTCGATGAGCTCCCGATCAGAGAGCTCGCTCAGGCTGGCAGGCAGGGCCATCACCCCGAGACAGTGATCTCACCGACGCGGGCGCGGTAGTCATTGCGTCCGGTGCTGTCCTTGCTCAACTGGGTGAACCAGACGATGACGTATTGGCCCTTCACCGGCGTGGCCGCGAGCACGGTCTGAGTTCCCGAGACCATGGTCTTGCTGCCGATCTTGGTAGCTCCATCCAAGCTTCGTTCGCTAGCGACATAGATGTCGAAACTGGCTGGGATGGCGAGCGTGACGGTGACCTTCTTGGGCGTCTTATTCGGTCCGAGGTCCACCAGGATCCCGACGCCGCTCTTGACGCCGCCGAAGGCCGCGGTCCAATACCGTTCCGACTGCCACTCGGTCTTGGGGTCGTCGTCATAGACCCGGGCTGCGAGTTGCGGGTTCTCACCGTCTCCGCCCAGGGGATCGAAGTCAGCGGCCGCGACGATCTGGAACTCCTCAAGCCCATCCGACGGGGTGGCCGAGCCTGCCGGGCTGGCCTTGGCGGTCGGCCGGGCCGATGCCGGGGCGGGACCGAAGGGCTCTTGGCCGATGCGAAGCACGCCCTGAATGCCGATGACCAGCCCCACGAGCAGGAATGCCGCCACGATGGCCAGGGCGATCCGGCTCTCCTTGCGGTTGAGGACCTCATTGGACACCAACGGTGCTGGGGCCTCGAGTTCATGCGGGTCGTCAGAGATCGTCTCGGGGGCGAGCTCGCTGACCTTGTCCACGGCCTTGCGGGCCAGGTCGGCGACCTTGCCACCCACCGAGGTCATTGCGGTACTCACTGCGGCCACAACGGCGGCTGCGGGTCTCGGCTCGTCGTCGCCTGGTGGGTCGGTGTCGTGCGCGGCCAGGTCTGTTTCGCTTGTCGGCCCGACCTGGACTACCTGCGCCGCAGAGGCCTGCCCGGAGGCCACCCCAGCTGCCGCCCCGGCGGCCACACCGACCATGGCGGCAGCAGCAGCGGGCGCTTGAGCGTTGCGGGGGGTAAGGCGGGCCACAGCCGCCGGCGGTACATCCTCAACCGGGGCCGCCGCGGGCACGTGACCCCGCTCGTCGGTGTCCTCCGGGTCGACGAGCGGTGCCTTCGAGTCCTCGACCTGGTCCTCGACCTCGGAAACCGTCGGCGGTTCGGTCGGCTGCACCGGTTGGGTCGGCGCCTCGACCTCCTCGCTCACCCCAGGCAGATCGCCCGACACTCGGCGCGCTGGGGCCTTGCCGACCACCTGGCGGGAGGACCATGGTGCGATCTGACGCGCGTAATCCCCCGGAGAGGTGGGGCCGGCATTCTCTGCCAGGGTCAACTGGCACAGCGTGTCCAGATCGCGGGGCACGCCCATAACGATCTCGGAAGGGGCCACGACGGCCGCTCCAGCCGAGCCAGCTGCGCTGCGCGGAGCCGGTGGCAGACCGCCGGCGCTCCCACGCACTTTGGAGAGCACGGGCCAGGTACCGGTCAGACCTGCGTAGGTCAGCGCGATGGTGCCCACAGCGTCGGCGCGCAAGGCGTCCTCACCGCTGAGCGATGGCCGACCACTGCGGGCGGCTGCGACCTCGAGGCCGCGAATGCGAATATCCCCATCGGTGGTGCGGAAGATCTCGCCGGGACCGAGCTCGACGTGATGCAGGCCCCGCCGCGAGGCGGCATCCAGGGCCACGCTGACCTCGCCGACGATCCGGCGTACCTCCTCGGCGGGCACTCCGCCCTCGAGGACGATGGCCGCCAAAGATGAGTGGGCGCTGAAGTCCTCTTCGACGACGTAAGCACGCTCTTCCTCGGTGCCCACATCGAGAACCCGCACGAAAGACGGCAGATCCACGGCCGCCGCACGCCGGGCAGCGTCCAGGATGGCTGCCGAACGGGTGTCGTCTGCCTCAACCAACAAGAGCACCACGGTTCGGGCGAGCACCCCGTCCTCGGCAGTCCAACGCTCGGTGCTCCGGACGGCCTCAATGCGCCGTCGCAGGGTGTAGCGCCCGGCGATGACCAGTCCAGGTCCGACGCCCTCCACGCGTGCTCCTTCTGGGGTGGGGCAGGGTTATGTGCCCGGCCGGTGATGACCGGGCGCCTTCATCCTAGGCTCCCGCGCGGTCGCGGCGAGGGAGGCGGGAGAGTAGGGCCTGCTTCGCCTGCCCAATCTCGGTCACGCCGAGCAGGTGGGCGGTAACCCAGGTTGCCGTCAAGTGCAGCACGCCCACTATGGCTAGCACGAGGCCACCGGTGATCAGGGCCGTCACACCACGGGTGTGCCCCAAGTCGGGCAGCAGCCGGCCCACCAACCACGCGAGCACCGCGGCATAGCCAGCGGCCGGCAGGGCGATCCGCGCGTACGTGCCCAACACCCCGGCCATCCCCAGTGAACCCAGCCGTCGGTGGACCAGGATGGTCCCCACGGCCGCCCCGACCAGGTATGCCGTGCTCTGGCCGACGCCGATGAGCAGGCCGGTGAGCTGCGGATCCCCCTGCCAGGCCACGAAGGCGAAGAGTGCGGCGATCGAGGTCACCACGACCTGGGTGATGAACGGGGTCCGACCATCGTCATGGGCGAAGAAGGTGCGGTCGTTGAGGTAAAGCCAGCCGTAGGGCAGCACGCCCAGAACCATCCAGCTCACCAACTGGGCGACGGCATTGGTCTGCGAGGTGGGGTTGCCGATGAACAGCGAGGAGGTCACGACCGGCGCGAAGGCGGCCAGGAGCGCCACCACGGGGATCAGGATGGGCGCGATCGTCCGCAGACCCCGCCGGTAGTCGGCCCGCACCGCCGCGGCATCGTCATGGGCCACCGCCGTGGAGATCCGGTTGAAGAGGGCGGTCACCAAGGAAACGGTGACCAGAGAGTGCGGGAGCATGACGATGAGAAAGGCGTTGTCGAAGGCGCTCCGCGACGCCAGGCTCTCGCCGGTGGTCTTGCCCACGTCAGCGGCGCGGGTCAGCGCCTGCGAGGTGACCATGAAGCCCAGTTGACTGACCGCCACTGCGGCGAAGGTCCACATCGCCACCCGCGATGACGTGCCCAGACCCACGCCGCGCAGGCCCCATACCGGCCGGAAATGGAAACCCAATCGGCGCAAGGGGATGATCAAGGCGACCGCCTGAATCGCGATCGACAGGGTGGCCGTGCCGCCGAGGATGGCGATCATCGCGGGCGTCCACTGCGAGATCGGTGCACCCAGGGGATAGCCCGCCAGCCGGAACCAGATCAGGCCGACGATGGCCACGAGATTGGCGACGACCGGGGCCCAGAGGTAAGGCCAGAAAAGGCCTCGAGCGTTGAGAATCTGCCCGAGCAGGGTGTACATGCCGTAGAAGAACATCTGCGGGAGGCAGATGTAGGCAAAGGTCGTCGACAGCTCTAGGGCATCCGCACGGAAGTCTGAGAAGAGGTGGACCAACCAGGGGGCTGCCAGGGTGACCAGCACGGTGGAGCCCAACAGGAAGGCCGTGGTCAAGGTGACGATGCGGTTGACGAATTCCGCGCCGCCGTCGTCGTGCAGCTTGGCCTTGACGATCTGCGGCACCAGGATCCCGTTGAGGATGCCGCCGCCAACAAGGATGTACAGCGTATTGGGCAGGGTGTTGGCGACCTGGAAGACGTCGGCGGTCAGACCGGCCGCTCCGATGACGCTGGCCAACAGGATGCCCCGGGCGAGGCCGAAGAGACGTGAGGTCATGGTCCCGGCCGTCATGAGTGCGACGTCGCGGGTCATCCGGCTCATGCGGGTGCCTTGCGCGGAGAGCGAAGAGTCCTGCGGATGCCGACAACGAGGGCCAAGGCGGCGACTCCGGCGATGACCGGATAGATCCAACTGCCGGTCGGGGATACGGCTACCCGCGCCGAGGCCACCTTGGCGACCGCTGAACCATCGGGCCCGGTGAGCGCCGCCGACAACGTGACGTCCCCGGCCGCGAGCGCTGTAGCGTCGAACGAGACCACGGACTTGCTGCGAGCGCCAATGCGCAACTCGCTCACGGCAGGGCGCTCGAGCCGGAGCCGCGGACTGTCTGAGGTCAAGGTCAGCGTCAGCCCACTCACCTCCGTCTCAAGGTCGTTGGCGACCGTGACCTGTAGCCGGCCGGTGTCGGCGGCAAAGGTGACATTCTGCATGACGATCCGCAGCGAGGTCCGCGCGGTGACCGCGTCGGCTTCCAGGGGCTTCACCAGGTCGGACCAGGCCGCCCGCTCCCCGCGCCAGCGTGCGGAGAGTGCCTGGTCGAGCTCATCGCGCCACTGCGCGGTCACCTTTTGGCCGTCCTTACGCACCGAGCCGGTGGGGATGAGGGTCGAGCTGGCCTCCATCAAGGCGTTCGCTGCGGTGGTGGTCAAGGGAGAGGGGGGCGCGTCGCTAGGCGCCTGATTCGCCGACAGCACCGTGGTGGCTGATTGGGCCGCCCGGATCGCTTGCTCCAACGTCCCGGCGTTGAGCCAGGGCAGCGCGGTCAACGCCTCGAGCGCGGAGCCGAGGTTCGTGGCGTCCACGTTCAGCCCGCGGGCCGGCGCAATCACCACCGTGCGGGGGGTGCCCGGCCGGTCGTTAAGTGCCACCAACGTATGAGCCAGCAGCGTCTGCAGATCCACCGGCCGAGAAGGCGCAGCGGCCGCCGTGGTCAGGGCCTGCGAGAGTGCGCCATTGGCCACCAAGGCCCCAAAGCGACCGAGCCGACGTGGGGCGTCGATGGTGGGGGTGGACACCTCCTGCGAGGGCACGACGATCGTCGGGGCGGGTCCACCGGCATACGCCGAGGTAATGGTCGCCAGCGTCCGCGAACTCATCGTCGAGGTCACCGGCCAGACCAGGTCGGCGCGGGCGCCGACCGTGGCGGCAAGCGTTCGGGAGGAGGCCACCATCGAGGTGGCGCTCTCGCGCAGTCGCGGCACGCCCGAGATCGCCGCCAGATCGGCATCGGCCCGGGGCAAAAGGACCGCGGGGTGTGACTCGAGTTGCGCGCGCAGCGAGTTCGCGAAGTCGATGCGGGCCGTCTGCTCCGCCTCGGAGAGAGTTGGGGTAGGGGTGAGGAGGACCGGGTCGATAGCCCAGACGACGCGATGATTGGCGCTGCCTGCGATCAACTGAGCTAGCCGGCTGTCGGGCGCCAGCGCCGCGGTCCAGGCCGCGCTGCGCAGTTCCGCCTCCCGCGACCACAAGTCTGGATCCGGGTCCAGCGTCAGCGGAAGCAGGACGACTGTCTGCAGCGGCTCGTACTGCTTCCCACGGTGATATGCCGCGAAGGTGCGGGCGGATGCCCCGGCCGCATCCACGCGCAGCGGCAGGACCCCGTAGAACGCAGCCTGCAGGGATGCCGCGCGTGGAATCGCGAGGCGGAACCGGTGGGTCGCCCCTGGAGCCAGTGCGGCGGGGGCGGCCTGGGTCGCTACCGTCCTGGTGCTGCCGTCGGCGGCCGCCCCTTTCAGCCAGGCATCGACATCGTCGGCAGCAATGAGGGTGGGTGCGGCCAAGTGCGCGCTGACCGAGCCCAGGGCCACCGCCTTCGTACCGTCATTGGTGACCGTGCCGGACACGACCAAGGTCGCATTGGCCTCGGTCAGGGTGGGGGCTATCCCGGTCAGGTCGATGCGGACCGAGCCGGTGGCCGCCTGCGCCTTCGGGGTACTGGGCGACGCGCACCACGAGGCGAGGAGTGTGAGGAGGAGAGCAAGAGCGACGGCCGGAGTGCGGCTGGCGCGTCCGGCCATCAGGGCTCTCCAGCCAGGCGCTGCCAGGCCACTCGGGCGATCCGCCGCTCATTAGGGAAGGTCAAGTGCCGATGGGCCTCATGCAGAGGGAGCCAGGCCACGTCGATGGCCTCTTGGTCGGGATCGTTCTCGATGGTCAAGTGACCGCCCACGGCCTCGAGTAGGTAGTGGTGCACCACCTTGTGAATCCGGCGATCGCCAGCCGCGAACCAGTAGTCGATGGTGCCGAGCTCGATCAGGACCTTGCCGATGATGCCGGTCTCTTCAGCCACTTCTCGGGCCGCGGTCTGCGGGAGGGTCTCCTCACCCTCGATGTGGCCCTTGGGCAGGCACCACTCCACGCGGCCGGCCCGATTGCGACGGGCGATGACAGCGATCCGGGCCTGACCTTCATAGACGTCGACGACCACACCACCGGCACTGCGCTCCTCAACGGCAGGTAACCGGCGGCTCACCCTGGGGGGCTCGGCCGCGGCATGACTCACCCTGTCACTGTAGCCCGATCGAGATGCGGCCCAGCCGGTGCTGGAACGCGCCAGGCGGGTCAGCGCCTACGCTTGAGTCTCGTGTCCGACTCCAGCCTCGCCCTGCAACGCCTGGCGGTCAGCCGACTTGCTCCGGTGCTACCGGTCCTGAGCGAACTCGGCGCCGCCTTCGCGGCCGCAGGTCATGAACTTGCCCTGGTCGGAGGACCGGTCAGAGACGCATTTCTCGGGCGCGTCTCCGCCGATCTGGACTTCACCACCTCGGCCCGCCCCGAGCAGAGCGAGGCCATCCTGGGCGCCTGGGGTACGGCCACTTGGGACATGGGTCGCGCCTTTGGCACGATCGGAGCTCGCCGGGGAGAGGTCGTGGTCGAGGTCACGACCTACCGCGCGGATGCCTATGACGGGGTGACCCGCAAACCCGTGGTCGCTTTCGGCGATTCACTGGTCGAGGACCTGGTCCGCCGGGACTTCACGGTGAATGCGATGGCGCTGGCCCTGCCCGAGCTCACCTTCGTCGATCCGCACGGGGGATTGCCGGATCTGGCCGCCAAGGTGCTGCGGACGCCTTCGACCCCCGAGGTTTCCTTTGGTGATGACCCGCTGCGGATGCTGCGGGCAGCCCGATTCGCGGCCCAACTGGGCTTCACCGTCGCGCCGGAGGCACGCGCCGCGATGATCGCGATGGCAGGCTCCATCGAGATCGTGTCGGCCGAACGGGTGCGGGACGAACTGGTGAAACTCATCCTGGCCGATCGCCCAAGGCCGGGCCTGCAACTTCTCACTGACAGTGGTCTTGCGGCATTCGTCCTGCCGGAGTTGCCGGCGCTGGCGTTGGAGATCGACGAGCACCACCGGCATAAGGACGTCTACGAGCACTCGCTGACCGTGCTTGATCAGGCCATTGCCCTCGAGGGCGGTGATCTGCCTGGACCGGATCTGGTGCTGAGACTGGCCGCGCTGCTTCACGACATCGGCAAGCCCGCAACTCGCCGATTCGAGCCCGGCGGTGGGGTGTCCTTCCACCACCACGAGGTCGTGGGCGCGAAGCTGACCGCCCGGCGGCTCAAGGCGCTCCGCTTCGACAAGGACACCATCAAGCGCGTCTCCCGGCTGGTGGAGCTCCACTTGCGCTTCCATGGGTATGGCGATGGCCAGTGGACCGATTCGGCTGTTCGGCGCTATGTCACGGATGCCGGCGATCTGCTCTCGCGGCTGCACCGGCTCACTCGTGCGGACTCGACGACCCGCAATGTGCGCAAGGCACAACGCTTGGCTCGCACCTATGACGAGTTGGAGGCCCGTATCTCTCGGCTGCTCGCCGAGGAGTCTCTGAAGGCGGTGCGGCCCGAGCTCAACGGGCTGCAGATCGCGGAGGTGCTGGGGATCGCTCCTGGTCCAGTGCTGGGCCGCGCGTACTCATACTTGCTGTCGGTGCGGCTCGACGAGGGCGTCCTCGGAGAGCAGGCTGCCCGGGAGCGACTGCTGACGTGGTGGGCGACGCAGCCCGAATCCACGGGCTGAACTCAGCGCCAGGGTTCCGGCGGTGAGGCTCAGGCCCCAGATCGGCGGATGACGCAGAGGATCTCACCGTCTTGGACGACATCACCGGGGCGGACTTTGACCTCGACGACGGTTCCGGGGTGCTCGGCGAGCACGGGAATCTCCATCTTCATGGACTCCAAGAGAGCGACTTCCGCGCCCGCGTCGACCTCGTCGCCCTCGGCCACCGCAAGGCTGAGAACATTGGCCACGAGCTCTGAGGTGACCGCATAAGTCGCTTCTGGACGCATGACATCTGACGCTAGCGGCTACTCTCCGGTATGCCGCGATGCGGCGACCAGCGAGCGCGCCCGTGGGCGCATCGAGCACTGGCCCCGTTATGGTGGCTTGACCCGACCACTCACAAGGGAGAGTGACCATGTACTGCGGACACTGCGACGCCCCGCTGGCGACCGGTGCCCAGTTCTGCAGTTCATGCGGCTACCGCGTGATTCTGCCGGACGACCCGGAAGCCGCCGAGTACCTCGCCCGCGAGCAGGCGGAGGCTGACGCCGCCGTTGATTCCGCCACCGCTGACTCAGTCGTTGCGGACTCAGTCGTTGCGGACCCGGCGCCGGCGCCGGCGGTGGGTCCAGCACCGAAGCGTGCGCCCGCGCCCGCGTCAACGCCTGCGCCTGCACCGAAGCCGGCGCCCGTACGTCCCCCGTTGCCCAAACGTGTCCCAGAGCCGATCCCGGGGCCAGCCCCCGTGGTGGCCACGCGCCGCAGCGCGCCGGTGCCCGCGGTCTCAGCGGACGATGGCGGTGACCATGGGGACTATGACGATGAGTTGCGGTGGTGGGAGGGTCGACCGCTCGGCGTGATGATCGGCGTCGGTGCGGCTGCTCTCGTGCTGCTCGTCTTGCTGAGTTACTGGATCTTCGGCGGTTCGGATGAGCCGGCAAAGCCCAGTGCTGCAGCATCTAAGTCGACGTCGGTGTCCGCGTCCACCAAACCCTCTGCGGCCGTGAGTACGCCGGTCCCCTCGACCCCGGCCACGTCCGTCAAGGTCCCGGGGGATGCCATCCCGTGCACTCAGCCGAAGCAGGGTGAGCCGTATACGACCTTCGTCGGCAACAACGGGACCACCTGTGGCTTCGCGGACAAGGTGCGCACGGCATATGTCGCGGCCGGAAGTAAGCCTGGCACCGTTCAGGCCACGAGTCCGGTGACCAAGAAGACCTATGACATGGCCTGCACCGGAACCTCGACCGTGCTGTGCGAGGGTGGCAATAACGCCGTGGTGTACCTCGTGCCCAAGAAGTAGCCGGGCCGTAGGCCGCAGGCGCGGCCGAATTCGCGGCCGAATTCACGGTTGCGTACCCTCCCGCCCGATGATCTTGCGCGCGAAAGAATCTCCTTGCAGGCGCAAGTGAAAGCTCGATCGGTCGACTGAACCCCTTGCGCCTGGAAGGAGTTACTTTCGCGTGTGAGGGACCGGGAGGGCGAGGTGTGGAGGCTGGCGGCTCGCTGTCCGACTGTCGAGGCTAGGAGAGCGCCACGCCGAGTCCGGTAGGAGAGCGGCGGGCCGAGTCCGGTAGGAGAGCGGCGGGCCGAGTCCGGTAGGAGAGCGGCGGGCCGAGTCCGGTAAGAGAGAGCGTCGCGCCGAGTCCGGTAAGAGAGAGCGTCGCGCCGAGTCCGGGAAAGGCGAGACCCCCTTCAGATCGCCAGTGCGACACGAAGGGGGTCCGGCCTAGAACACCGAGGGAAGTCAGCGGACCTCGTCACCCCGGATGAAGGCCTCGAGGCGCTCGCGCCCGACGGTGTCCTCACGCTGCTCGGGCGGGGACTTCATCAAATACGACGAGGCGGAGAGCAGCGGGCCGCCCACGCCACGGTCCAGACCGATCTTCGCGGCCCGAATGGCGTCGATGATGATGCCTGCGCTGTTCGGCGAGTCCCAGACCTCGAGCTTGTACTCCAAGTTCAAGGGCACATCGCCAAAGGCGCGACCCTCGAGGCGCACATAGGCCCACTTGCGGTCATCCAGCCAAGCCACATAGTCCGACGGGCCGATGTGGACATTGCGGTCCTCGACCTTGCCGCTCAGCGGGCCGGACAGGTTTGAGGTCACGGCCTGCGTCTTGGAGATCTTCTTGGACTCCAGGCGCTCGCGCTCGAGCATGTTCTTGAAGTCCATATTGCCGCCAACGTTGAGCTGGTACGTCCGGTCCAGGACCACCCCGCGCTCCTCGAAGAGGCGCGCCATCACGCGGTGGGTGATGGTGGCACCGACCTGCGACTTGATGTCATCGCCCACGATCGGCAGACCCGCAGCCTCGAACTTCGCCGCCCACTCCGGGTCGGAGGCGATGAACACCGGCAGCGCGTTGACGAACGCGCAGCCAGCGTCGATCGCACACTGCGCGTAGAACTTGTCGGCCTCCTCGGAGCCCACCGGCAGGTAGGACACCACGACGTCGACCTTGGCCTCGCGCAGGGCAGCCACGACGTCCACCGGCTCGGCGGCCGACTCATCGATGGTCAGGCGGTAGTACTTGCCCAGGCCATCCAGGGTCGGACCACGCTGAACCGTGACCCCAGTGGTCGGCACATCGGTGATGGTGATGGTGTTGTTCTCGCTGGAGACGATGGCCTCGGCGAGGTCCTTACCGACCTTCTTGTCATCGACATCGAAAGCGGCCACGAAGTTCACGTCGCTGACGTGATACGGCCCGAACTGAACGTGCATCAGGCCAGGCACAGTGCTCTCGGGTTTGGCGTCACGGTAATACTCGACGCCCTGGATGAGGGACGTGGCGCAGTTGCCGACGCCGACGATGGCGACTCGGATCGCGCTCATGGGGTTCTCCTGACTGACATGTGGTGGTGGGCTTGGTGGTGGGCTGGGTGGTGGGCTGGGTGGTGCGGGGTTCGTATGCCGCGGCCCGAAGTTGGCTTAGGGCTGTGGGCCTGGATCGTCCGGGTGACGCCGCTCGGCGTCGATGAGTTCGCTGAGCCAGCGCACTTCGCGCTCGGTGGTCTCCTCACCGTGCCGTTGCCAGGCCGCGGAGTAGGCATCCATCGCCTCGCGCTTACGCAAGGAACGCTCACGGATTCGGTCCAGGTGCTCTTGGACCCGGGAGCGTCGACCTTCGAGGATGCGCAGGCGAACGTCGTGCTGGGTACGGCCAAAGAAGGCAAAACGGACGTCGAAGCCGTCATCGTCATAGGCCGCCGAGTCAGTTTGCGCCACCAAGTCCGCGAAGGCCGCGGATCCCTCATCGGTGAGCCGATAGGCGATCTTCTGCCGGGCGGTCGGCACAGCGGCGGTCGGCGCATCCTCGGGGGCGATCAAGCCACGCTCGAGGAGGGACTTCAAAGCGGGGTAAAGCGTGCCATAGGACAAGCTCCGGAAGGGTCCAAGGGCCGTGGCCAACTCGCGCCGCAACTCATAGCCATGCGCCGGTCCATCGTGGAGGAGCCCGAGAACGGCAAAGTCCAACTGCCGGGCTCGAGCGCTACTCACGCGCGCCACCGTATCAGAGGAATATATCGACCCGATACATCGTCGCGGCATGGTTCCCAGGGTTCTGCCAGGGTTGCGCGGCATACTGGATGGTCCGCGCGGCGCTACCACAGCCTCCGCGCATGCCCCTGACTCCACACCAAAGGTTCGGCTACACCATGTCCCGACGTTCACCGCAGACTCGCGCCGAGGCTCGGGCCCGCAACAGCGCCGCCGGCCCGCGGACCCGCAAACGCTGGAGTTGGAAGAAGCGAATCCTGGTCAGCATTCTGGGTGCCTTCGGTCTGGGTGTCGCCGGGTTGCTCGCGGCCTACGCGCTGATCTCCGTGCCCCAACCCAATGACCTGGCCACCGCCCAGGCGTCGATCATCTACTTTGCCGACGGCAAGACAGAGTTGGGCCGGCTCTCCGAGATCGACGCCAACCGCGAGTCCGTGGACATCAGCGACATTCCCAAGCATGTCCAGCAGGCGATGGTGGCGGCCGAGGACCGGACGTTCTATGACAACAACGGCATCTCGCCTCAAGGCATCGCTCGGGCGGCCTGGGACACCCTCAAGGGATCCAGCACCGCCGGTGGCGGCTCGACGATCACCCAGCAGTACGTGAAGAACTACTTCCTCACTCAGGACCGCAGCCTGACCCGCAAGGTCAAGGAGATGCTCATCTCCATCAAGATCGAGCAGGTCCAGAGCAAGGACGAGATCCTGGAGAACTACCTCAACACCATCTACTACGGGCGTGGCGCTTCCGGTATCCAGACCGCCTCGCGGGCGTACTTCGGTAAAGACGTCTCGCAGCTCAGCGTGAGCGAAGGTGCTCTCCTGGCCAGCGTCGTGCGGGCGCCGAGCGCCTACGACCCGGGCGTGAGCAAGGATGCGCTGGCGAGCGCGACCAAGCGCTGGAATTACGTCCTGGACGGCATGGTCACCATGGGCTACCTCAGCCAGGATGATCGCCTCAAAGAGACCTTCCCCAAGGTCGTGAAGTATCAGCCCAAGGTGCAGTCGGGCCCCAACGGCTATCTGGTCCAGATGGTTCGCGATGAACTGATCACGCGGCACAAACTCGACGAGGGCCAGCTGGGTCGCCTGGGGCTGCGGGTGGTCACCACCATCGACCCCAAGGCTCAAAAGGCCGCGGTCGACGCCATGCGGGAGCAGATGCCCAAGGCCGCCCCCAGCGTGCTGGGGGGACTGGCCTCGATCGTGCCCGGTGATGGGGCCATCCGGGCGGTATATGGCGGGGCCGACTTCGCCAAGCGCCCGCAGAATGCCGTGACCCAAGACCGCCTTCAGGCGGGTTCGACTTTCAAGACCTTCACCCTGATCGCGGCCATGAAGACCGGCAAGGTGGCGCTCTCCTCGACCTTCGACGGCCACTCGCCCCAGTTCTTCAAGGAGTTCGAAGACCCGAGTTCGGATGATCCGGTGCTGCGCCGAGGTGGCGTCAACAATGCCGGCGGCTCGAGCTACGGCTGGATCGACGTGGTCAAGGCCACCGCTAGTTCGGTGAACACGGTGTTCGCGCAGCTCAACATCATCGCCACGCCCGAGGCGACCGTTCGGGCGGCTACCGATGCGGGCATCAGCACCCCCCTGTCCACCAATTACGGCAACGTGCTCGGGACCGACTACGCCACGATTCTGGACATGGCCAATGCCTACGCGACCATTGCCGCCGAGGGCACCTATGCCGTTCCCTACCTGGTGAAGTCGGTGAGCACCGAGGATAAGAGCCTGGACATCACGGTCGAGCCCGAAACGCGGCAGGTCTTCGACAAGCCTCTGATGGCCGATGTGATCACCGCGCTTCGGGCCCCCGTGCAATTCGGCACCGCGACCGCGGCTCAGTCCATCGGGCGGCCGGCGGCCGGCAAGACCGGAACCACGCTGTCCTCGCGAAGCGCCTGGTTCGCCGGCTTCACGCCTCAACTCGCCACGGCGGTCGGGCTCTACAGGCCCGGCCCCGACGGCGAGGAACTGACCATGAAGGATCTGCCGGATGGCGTGGGCACGATCAACGGCGGCACCTATCCCGCGCAGGTCTGGGCGGCCTATATGAAGGTGGCGCTCGAAGGCACCGATATCGTGCCCTTCCCGTCGGCGGCCAATATCAATCCCGGAGCCAACCCTCCGGCTCCCAAGCCGACGGCGAGCTCGACCAGCGCCAGCCCAACTCCCACACCAACACGATCCCGCACGGCCACACCGACACCCTCGGCGTCCGTGACTCCTAGCCCCACTCCGACACCCACGCCCACCCCGACACCTAGCCCGACCACGTCCGGGAGCCCGAGCCCCACAGTCGGCCCGTAATCGTCGGTCACGAGCCCGCGAACGAGCGCTACGGCATACAGTGTCGGCGTGATCGAGGATGCCGTGGCTGGGGATTGACCGAATGGGTCAGGTGAGCGAAGTCGTCGTTCCCGCGCTCGGTGGGCCGCAAGGCCGGCGAGCCCGTCCACTGAGTAGCGCGCAAGCGCTCGCCATCGCCCTGGCGTTGACTGCTCTCCCGGCGATCTTCGCGGTCCTGCGCCAAGTCAGCTGCCTGCAGACGGGCTGGGGCGGCCGCGCGCCACTCTGGCGGGAGTGTTCCTCCTCGCTGATGACCGCATTCATTGATGACCACCTCACTCGGGGACTGGCGGCATACGCCCAAGGGGAGATCACCATCGCCCAGCCACCCGGATCGGCGGCGCTGATGAGCGCACTGGGCGGGTTGGTTCCGGAGACGGCGGGTCTGGCCAGTCAGCGGTGGTACCTAGCGCTCTGGCTGGTCGTGGCGCTGATCGCCCTGCTCGTGACCGTGGCACTCGTCGATCTCACGGTCAGTGAACCGCGCCGAGATGTCCTGCAGGCTGCCGTGGCCCCGGTGCTGGCCCTCGGCCTGCTGCTCGGACCCGACATGGTGGGGGTGGCACTGGCCACGGCCGGGATCTGGGCTTGGGGTCGTCATCGGCCGGCGCTGGCGGGTGCCCTGCTGGGCGCCGGGGTCCTCACCCGCACGTATCCGGGTCTGCTGGCGGTCGTGATCAGCCTGGTCGTCATGGTTGCGCCCGATGGCCCAACGCCGCAGGTGCGCTCGCAACTTCGGCGGCTGTGGCTGGCCCTGATCGGCACGGTGACTGTCGGGGTCGGGATGATGCTGGCGAGCAACCCCTCGGGTCTGCTTACGGCATACCAGCAGTGGTGGTCTGGCCCGCCCGGTGCGGGTTCATTCTGGATGATCCCGTCGATGGCTGGCGCGCCGCTGGACGGTCGGATCGCTGCGGTGCTGTCGTTGCTTGGGGTCGCGATGGCGCTCTCGTTGGGCATCGCCATGGTGCGTGGGGCCAGGGTTCCGGTGACCGTCGCGCAGGTGGCCCTGCTGGTCGTCGCGGTCGTGGTCATCACGAGCAAGAACCTGCCCGTGCAGTCATCCCTCTGGCTGGTTCCCCTGGTCGCGCTGGCCGGCGTGCCCTGGCGTGATCACCTGGTCTGGGCGGCCGCCGAGGGGGCGCACTATGTGGCGCTCTGGTACTACCTCGGTGGGCTCGAGGTTCCTGACAAGGGCTTGCCGGCCCCGTGGTACACGATCTTCCTGCTCTTGCGGTTGGCCGCGATTGGGCGACTGGCCTGGCGGATGTGGGATCGCGCGATGTGGCCCTCGCTCGCCGATTAGCCGGTATGCCGCTGGGCTGGGTATTCTTGTGAGGTTGCCCTGGCCGCGGACGCCTGTCCTCCGGCCGCGGCAGCGATGCACACCCTCCTGTCACGGACCGACCGTGACCGCCTGAGACCAAAGGAGGCGGGTTAGCGCATGCGTCAGTACGAACTCATGGTCATCCTCGACCCAGAGCTCGACGACCGGACCGTCCAGCCGCAGCTGGACAAGTTCCTCAAGGTGGTGACCAAGGATGGCGGCACTGTTGACGCCGTCGACATTTGGGGCCGCCGTCGTCTGGCCTACGAAATCAAGAAGAAGCCCGAAGGCATCTACGCCGTCGTGAACTTCACCTCCGAGCCCGCCACGGCCAAGGAGCTGGACCGTCAGCTCGGCCTCAGCGAGACGGTGATGCGGACCAAGCTCCTGCGCGCCGACGCCTGAGACGGAGGCTGACCGATGGCAGGCGAGACCACGATCACGATCGTCGGCAACCTCACGGCCGACCCGGAGCTGCGCTTCACCCCCTCGGGTGCGGCCGTCGCCAACTTCACTGTCGCCTCGACGCCCCGTGCGTTCGACCGGCAGAGCAACGAGTGGAAGGACGGCGAAACGCTGTTCATGCGCTGCTCGGTGTGGCGTGAGGCTGCGGAGAATGTCGCCGAGTCCCTCACTCGGGGCACCCGGGTCGTCGTCACGGGCCGACTGAAGTCGCGCTCGTACGAGACCAAGGAAGGCGAGAAGCGCACCGTTGTGGAGATGGATGTCGACGAAGTCGGCCCGTCCCTGCGGTACGCCTCAGCCAAGGTCACCAAGGCCCAGCGTGGCGGCGGTGGCGGTGGCTTCGGTGGCCAGGGTGGTGGCGGGTTTGAAGACCCGTGGGCCACTGGCGGTCAGGGCAACCAGGGCGGCGGGCAGCAGTCCTCCGGCAACCAGGGTGGCTGGAACCAGCAGTCCGGTCAGGGCGGTCAAGGCGGCTCTGGCGGTCAAGGTGGCCAAGGAAACCAGGGTGGTCAGGGCGGTCCGCAGCAGTGGAATGGCCCCAGTTACGACGAGCCGCCGTTCTAAGTCTCCGGGCGCCCGCGCCTCACCGTCTTCCACCTGCGGTGGCAGACACCAGATACATATCGCAGAAACGTTCCGATGCGAGGGACTGGTCCTTCGACCGCATCGCATCGCGCATGACATCAAGGAGAAGCACCCATCATGGCTAAGCCCCCCGTGCGCAAGCCCAAGAAGAAGGCGAATCCGCTCAAGATCGCCAAGGTCGAGAACATCGACTACAAGGACGCCGCGCTGCTGCGCAAGTTCATCTCCGACCGCGGCAAGATCCGCGCCCGCCGCGTGACCGGCGTCTCCGTCCAGGAGCAGCGCCTCATCGCGAACGCGGTGAAGAACGCCCGCGAGGTCGCCCTGCTCCCGTACTCCAGCTCGTCGCGCTGACGCGCCCAACGGCATACGAAAGGCAGAACGAGATGAAGGTCATTCTCACCCACGAGGTCTCCGGCCTCGGCGCCGCCGGTGACGTCGTTGACGTCAAGGACGGCTACGCCCGCAACTTCCTCTTCCGCCGCGGACTCGCGACGGCGTGGACCAAGGGCGGCCAGAAGCAGGTCGACGCGATCGCCAAGGGCCGTGAGGTCCGCGCGGTGAAGTCCTTTGAGGACGCTCAGTCCATGAAGGGTTCGCTCGAGGCGAGCACCGTCCGCGTCGCTGCGCACGCTGGTGCTGGCGGCCGGCTCTTTGGCGCCGTGTCAACCGCGGACATCGCGGCAGCCGTCAAGGCCGCTGGCGGGCCCGCGCTGGACAAGCGCACGATCGAGGTTCCGACCCCGATCAAGTCGGTCGGCTCGCACACCGCCCTGGTGCGCTTGCACCCGGAGGTTCGCGCCACGGTCGCGCTCGACGTCGTCGCCGGCTGACGCACTTCCAGCTTTCCCCACAGGACCGGGGATTTCGGGGTCACCCCGAAATCCCCGGTCCTGCGCACTTTCTTTCCCTGCAGTTCTCGGGATTTCGGGGTGACCCCGAAATCCCGAGGCGGGCGGGAGGGAAGGAGGGCGGTCGGGCGGATGTCGGTGGGGCGGCATACCGTATGCCGCATGCCCGCCTCCCAGCCCAGCCGCACGACGCGCTCCTCCCGCAGCGTCGCGGCATACCGCTGTGCCGAGTGCGGGTGGCAGACCAGCAAGTGGGTGGGCCGCTGCGGTGAATGCCAAGCGTGGGGGACCGTCGCCGAAAGCGGAGCCGGAGCCGCCCGCCCTCGCACGACCGCTGCCACCCGCCTGGACCGCCCGGCCGTGCCGATCATGGAGGTCGATGCCACGCACGCGACCGCCCGCCCGACCGGGGTCGCCGAGTTCGACCGAGTGCTCGGCGGCGGGCTCGTGCCCGGTGCCGTGGTGCTCGTGGCCGGCGAGCCCGGAATCGGCAAGTCCACGCTGCTGCTGGATGTGGCCGCCCGCGCGGCCCGGGACACCGGCGACCCGCACCCCGCCGCAGGAACCGATCGTGAGCGCCGCGTCCTTTACGTCACCGGTGAGGAGTCCGCTGCCCAGGTCCGCGGCCGCGCCGAGCGTATTGAGGCCCTCGCCCGCACTCTCTATCTCGCCAGCGAGACCGATCTGGCGGCCGTACTGGGCCAGATGGAGCAACTGCAGCCCGAGCTGGTCATCGTGGACTCGGTTCAAACCATTGCCAGCGCGGAGGTCGAGGGCTCGGCCGGCAATGTCAGTCAGGTTCGCGAGGTCGCCGGCGCCCTCATCGCCGCCGCCAAGGCCTCGGGCGCGGCCGTCCTGCTCGTCGGCCACGTCACCAAGGACGGCTCCATCGCCGGCCCCCGCACCCTGGAGCACCTGGTCGACGTGGTGGTCCAGTTCGAGGGCGACCGGCATTCGCGGCTGCGCCTCATCCGCGCGGTCAAGAACCGCTTCGGCCCCACCGACGAGGTCGGCTGTTTCGATCTCTCGGATGTCGGCATCACCGGTCTGACCGATCCGAGCGCCCTCTTCCTCTCGGCCCGGACCGCAGAGGTCCCCGGCACCTGTGTCACCGTGACGCTCGAGGGTCGCCGGCCACTGGTCACCGAGGTGCAGGCACTGGCCACGCAGTCCTCACTCTCGCAACCGCGACGGGCAACCTCGGGCCTGGATGGCGCCCGAGTCAACATGATCCTCGCGGTCCTGGATAAGCGTGCTCGAGCCCCCATCGCCGGACGGGATGCCTACTTGTCCACGGTTGGTGGCGTTCGACTCACCGAGCCGGCCGCCGATCTGGCCATCGCGCTCGCCCTGGCCAGCGCCATCACCGATCGGCCCATCCCCGTGGGCACGGTCGCCTTTGGCGAGCTCGGGCTTGCCGGGGAGATCCGCCCGGTGACCGGGCCTTCTCGGCGCCTGGCCGAAGCAGCCAGGTTGGGATTCACCCGAGCCGTGGTCCCGACAGGGACGATGGGCATCGGTCCGTTGCCGCTCGGCATGGAGGTCATCGAGGTCGCCAATCTCTTGGAGGCCGTCACCACCGGACTGCGCTCGGTGGGTTGACGACGCACCGGTGGGTTGACGACGCACCGGTTGCTTAACTGCACCCTCAGTTGCTCGGCGGCAGGCTCGGCGGCAGGCTCGGCTGCTTGACCGCCCCCTCGGTTAGACTCGGTTCTCGGGAGCTCTTGGGGTTCGGGGTATGCCGTGCGCCCGGGGCCGCTCATCTCCACTTGCCTTCGCCCGCGACAACCTGAGGACGCACCCCCGTGGCTCACGTTCACCACGCCGACGACGAACTCCTGCGGAGCACCCTGGCGGCCGTCGCCCCCGGTACTGAATTGCGTGATGGGCTCGAGCGCATCTTGCGGGGTCGGACCGGCGCGCTGATCGTGCTGGGACAGGACAAGACCGTCGACCACATCGCCACCGGCGGCTTCCCTCTCGAGATCGAGTTCTCCGCGACGCGGCTGCGCGAGCTGGCCAAAATGGACGGCGCCATCGTCTGCGACAAGGACGTCACCCGCATCCTGCGCGCGGCCACCCAGTTGGTCCCCGATGCCAAGATCGAAACCAGTGAATCCGGCACCCGCCACCGCACTGCCGAGCGCGTCGCGAAGCAGACTGGCTACCCGGTGGTCAGCGTCAGCCAGTCGATGCGGATCATTGCGCTCTATGTCGCGGGCCGACGAGTGGTCCTGGAGGACTCCAGCGCGATCCTCAGTCGAGCCAACCAGGCCCTGCAAACCCTGGAGCGCTACAAGCAGCGACTCGACGAGGTCACCGGCACCCTGTCGGCCTTGGAGATCGAGGACCTGGTGACCGTGCGCGATGTCGCCAACGTCCTCCAACGGGTGGAGATGGTGCGGCGGATCAAGGACGAGATCGTCGACTACGTCGTGCAACTCGGCACCGATGGTCGGCTGCTCTCCCTGCAGTTGGAGGAACTCACCGGCGGGCTTTCGGACGATCTCGGACTCGTCGTACGCGACTACCTTCCGGCCAGCCGAGGGAGCAAGGCCTTCGACAAGGCGATCGCGGCCCTGACGGCCATCGACTCCACCGAGCTGCTCGACCCGACCGCGGGCGCTCGCGCCCTGGGCTTCAGTGTCTCCGGTGACGCTCTCGACTCCAGTGTCAGCCCGCTCGGTTACCGGATGCTCTCCAAAGTGCCGCGGCTGCCCGTGGCGATCGTCGAGCGCCTGGTCGAGCACTTCGGTTCCCTGCAGAAGCTCCTGGCCGCCAACATCGACGACCTCATGGCCGTCGATGGGGTCGGTGAGGGCCGCGCTCGGGTTGTCCGTGAGGGTCTGTCACGACTGGCCGAGTCGAGCATTCTCGAGCGCTACGTCTGAGCCTCGTGGCCGCACCCGTCCGCCTGCTCCACGAGCGGATCCTGTCCTGGTATGCCGCCAACGCACGGGTGCTGCCGTGGCGCGATGGTCGTACCTCGCCGTGGGGGGTGCTCGTCTCCGAGGTCATGCTCCAACAGACTCCGGTGGCCCGAGTCGAGCCGGTGTGGCGGACCTGGATGGAGCGTTGGCCGACACCGGCCGCCTTGGCCGCTGAGTCGCCGGGTGAGGTCGTGCGGGCCTGGGGACGGCTGGGCTACCCCCGACGGGCGCTGCGACTGCATCAGGCCGCCTCGGTCATCGTCAGTGAGTACCACGGTGACCTGCCCAGTGAGCAGAGCGCGCTGCGCGAACTACCGGGCATCGGCGAGTACACCGCCGCGGCGGTTGCGGCATTCGGCTTCGGCGCGGACGCCGTTGTGGTGGATACCAATGTTCGCCGCGTCCTGGCCCGCGTCGTCGGCGGTGAGGCTCAGGCCGCGCCAGCGCTGACGCGGGCCGAGTGGCGTCGGGCCGCTGACGCCGTGCCGGCGGATCGGCAGGAGTCGGTGACCTGGAATGTCGCGGTCATGGAGCTGGGGGCGCTCATCTGCACGGCGCGAACGCCCCGGTGTCCTCAATGCCCGGTCCGCGACCTGTGCGCGTGGTCGATCGCCGGCTCACCGGCGTATGCCGGCCCGCCGCGTCGCGGGCAGGCCTGGGCCGGCACCGATCGACAGGTACGGGGCGCGGTGCTGGGCGCACTGCGCCACGCCGAGGGCCCGTTGCACCGAGCAGCCATCGACGCTGCTTTGGACGCGCTCTCGCCGATGCCAGGAATCCGTCAGCGCGATCGCGCGGTCAGCTCGTTGATTGAGGATGGTCTCGTGGAAGTCAGCCGGCGCGGCGGTGAGCAGTTCCTCGGGCTGCCGTTGTGACGGCTGTCGGTCATACTGGGCACGTGAATCCGCACGCCGCCCTGCACCGAACCAGGGCCGAGTTGGAGGCTTCGCTGGGGGAACTCGACGCGGCGCCCAAGGACGAGGGACAGCTGGAGCTGGTCGTTGCCCGACCGGCTTCTGGCGAGCGGGCCATCCTCGACGAGGGTCTGCTCCACCGTGACATCGGCCTGGTCGGGGACGTCTGGCATGAGGACGTGAGCAGCCGCGCGCAGAGCAGCGATCGGGACCGCCTCATGCAGATCACGGTGATGAGTGCCCGGATGGTGCGGATCCTCGCAGGGGATGACGTGAACCGTCAGGCCCTTGCCGGTGATCAGTTGTATGTCGACCTTGACCTCTCGCACGAGAGTTTGCCGGCCGGCAGCCGGCTCGTGTTTGGTGATCCTTCGGCCAGGGGGGCCGTCATCGAGGTGAACGAGGAACCGCACACCGGGTGCGCTTCCTTTGTCGAGCGCTTCGGTGCCGACGCTATGCGTTTCGTCAACGGCCGCGAAGGTCGAGCGCGCCGGCTGCGGGGGCTGCATGCCGTCGTCGTTCAGGCAGGGGCAGTCCGGCCCGGAGACCCCGTGAAGGTGGTTCGGCCGGGGTGAGCATGCGCAGGGTAAGAGCGGCCATGGTTGCGGCGGCCGTGGCTGGTGTTGTCGGGTTTGCCGGGGCTCTCCCGGCGGCGGCGGCCCAAGATGGGCTGACGGTGTCCTCCGAGAGCGTGTACACGGTGACCGCCGGCGCCAAGGCGGTCAAAGGCGAGATCACCGTGACCGTCAAGAACGTCACGCCCAGCCAGGGCAATACGTTCTACTACTGGGCGGACTACTCCATCCCGATCCCCAAGGGCTCGAAGAACATCAAGGCCACCTCGCAAGGCAGTGCGCTCACCGTGCGCACGGAGAGTTCTGACTACCCGTCGGAGATCCAGGCGGTGGTCGTCTTCCCTGCCCGGTTGCTCTACGGGCACTCCCTCACGTTCACGCTGAGCTTCGACATCGTCGGGGCGCCTCCACGGTCGAGCAATCTGACTCGCCTCAGCCCGGGCTATGCCTCGTTCACGGTGATCGGTCCTGGCGACCCGGGCGCCATGAAGGTCACGGTGGTGGCCCCGAAGTCCTACGAAGTCGACTCATCGAGCAAAGAGTTCACCGAGGACGTGAGCGGGGATACCCGCACGTTGTCGGCCACCCAGTCACCGGGTGGCGACTGGTTCTGGGCGCTCGTGACAGCCCGCGATCCGCGGCAGATCGATGAGACACCGCTGCGGATCGGGGACAACGCGCTCACCCTGGAGGCCTACCCCGGGGATACCGAGTGGTCGCGATTCGTCGGCACCACGATGTCCAAGGGCGTGCCCGTCCTGGAGCGTTTGGTCGGCACACCGTGGCCCGGCGAGCTTCGGCGAGTGCGGGAGGACAGCTCGGTGCGTTTGCATGGCCTGGGCGGCTACTTTGATCCGCAGGACGACGAGATTGTCATCGGTGAGGACCTGGACACCGCTCTGCTCTTCCACGAGACCAGCCACGCGTGGGTCAATGGCTCCATCTTCGACGCCCGCTGGATGTACGAAGGCCTGGCCGAGTTGCTGGCCCAGAAGGCCGTGAAGGCGACCGGGGGTACTCCCGACGCGACCCCGACCATCGCCCGAGACGCCCCGCACAATCAACCGCTGTCCCAGTGGCGCGAACTCTTGGGCGGTGACTCCGGCGATCCCGACACATACGGTTACCCGGCCTCCCAACGAGTGATGACGGAGTTGTTCAAGGGGGCCAGCGATGCGGAGATGGCAGCAATCCTCAAGGCTGCCCTGGCCGGCGACACGGCATACGACTACGCCGGTGGCACGCTGCAGCGGGGAGTGACCGACTGGCGTGGTTTCCTGGATCTCGTCGAGTCTGGCGGAGGCAACCCGAACTCGGCTCAAGTGCTGAGTACGTGGGTCCTGGACGACGACGAGAAGGCCCAACTCAAGGGTCGGCCTCAGGCCCGCAAGGCGTATGCCGCCATCGACTCAGCCGATGGCGCCTGGCTGCCGCCGATGGGGCTGCGGCTGCCGATGACCTCGTGGAGCTTTGAGAAGGCTCAGACAGTCGCCAGCCAGATCACCAGCGCGGCACCGCTGGCCCAAGCCGTTCAGCAGGCAGCCAAGTCTGGTGGGCTCACCGTCCCGAAGGCGGTCGTGCAGTTGTACGAGGCGGCCGAGAAGGACGCCGATCTGCGGGCCTTGGCTGCCACCATGACGGCCGCGCGGGACGCGACCACGGATGTCGTCGGCGCGACCGCAGCAGCGACGGAGCAGCGAAACATCCTCGGGGACCTAGGTGCTCGCGTCCTTGGAGTTGAAGGCGACGCGCAAAGCGCGGCCACGGCATACGCCGCGGGGTCACTGGCGGAGGCCAGCACGACGGGCCGGTCAGCGATCGAGAATGGGCGACGCGCGACCCTGGTCGGGGTGGCTGTCGTCGCGGGCGCGCTCTTGCTGATCGGGCTACTGGTCGGTGTGGTTTGGCGCTGGCTGCGTCGTCGCCGATCGGTCGCCGCCGTTGAGCAGGCGGAGCATTCGGGTGTTGCCCAAGGTATTGGGCTTGACCCGCTCGAGGTCCAAGAACTCGGCGACCCCCTCGTCATAGGAGCGCAACAACTCGGCGAAGACCTCGGGGGTGACCGCCTGCCCCTCGATCGGCTCGAAGCCGTGGCGAGCGAAGAAGTCGGTCTCGAAGGTCAGGCAGAACAGGCGCGAGACTCCGAGCTCGCGGGCACGCTCGATGAGGGTGTCGAGCAAACGGGAGCCCAGCCCGCTACCGAGCAGGTTGTCGTGAACGGCGAGAGTGCGGATCTCACCGAGGTCCTCCCAGAGGACATGCACCGCCCCGCAACCGACCACCCCTGAGTCATCCTCGGCCACGATGAAGTCGGCCACTGACTCGTAGTACGCCACGGCCTCCTTCTCCAGGAGCACCCGGCGCTCGGCGAGGGGGGCGACCAGGGCCCGAATATCCCGGATGTCGGCGGTGCGGGCCGGCCGAATATGCACAGTCACGGGCCAACCCTAATGGTGCCGTAGACATGGTTCGGCCCGCCTCCGCAGGGATGGAGGCGGGCCGGGTGACGAGACAGGGGAATCTCGTGTGGTGCGTAACTATCTTGGCACTATCCAGGTTTCCTGTGGGTAAAGGAAAGGTAAGGAATCGATCAATGTATGGTCACGAATACGTCAAATTGTCTTTGAGGTTGGATTGACGTATCGGGTGCTGCCTCAGTCTTCGCCGACCGCGCCCGGGCCATCGCCTGCGGCCACCAGGGGCAGGTCAATGGATGCGCTTGCGGGGGCGCCCTCGAAGGTGAAGCTCGCGTCCTTGTCCTCGCCGGTGGCGTCGACCGCGATGATCTCCCCGGCCTTGATCTCGCCGAAGAGGATCTTCTCGGAGAGCTGGTCCTCGATCTCGCGCTGAATGGTGCGGCGCAGTGGACGCGCACCGAGCACCGGGTCATAGCCCTTGACCGCCAGGAGGTTCTTGGCGGCGTCGGTGAGCACCAAGCCCATGTCCTTGTCCTTGAGGCGCCGGTCGAGCTTGGCGATCTCGAGGTCAACGATCTGGACGATCTCGGCCTGCGTGAGTTGCGGGAAGACGATGATGTCGTCGACTCGATTGAGGAATTCGGGACGGAAATGCTGCTTGAGTTCGTCCTGAACCTTGGCCTTCATCCGCTCGTAATCGGTGCGGGTATCCGGTCCGGCGGAGAAGCCGAGCGCACCCCTGGAGATGTCTCGGGTGCCCAGGTTGGTCGTCATGATGATGACGGTGTTCTTGAAGTCGACCATCCGACC
>CALMQX010000007.1 GCA_937873315.1 uncultured Nostocoides sp.
ATCGCGTTCACGGTCCCCCATTTCGGCCGCTACCTGCGCACCCACCCCGACTGATGTCGTCGAGCCTGAGCGGAAGTGAGACTAGGGACGAGTGAAACGAGACTCGTGAGACTGGCTGCGTGCCTCGCGTGAGAAATGAGACGCCAGTGCCTCCCCGCTCATCAGCCACATCACTGTCACTGACGTCAATGCCGTGGCGCCTCGGGGTGATGGCGGGCATGCTCGGACCATGAGCGTGCACGTCGAGGACTGGGTGGGCCGATCGCTCATGGCCGTCCGACGGCTCCGCTTCGAAGGACCGAATTCGAAGGTGTCGGCTGAAGGAGCTATCGAGTTTGTCTGGGACGACCGGTCGATCCTTCGGATCGATGCCGTCCATCGACGGTTGTCCGTCACGGACCGGCCGTGGCGTGACCCGTTCCTGGTGGGCGCTGAGTCGGTGCTGCCCCAGGAGGTCGCACGCGTAGGCCGTTGGGTGCGCCACGATGTGTCGCGGTCTGCACTGTATGACCACCTCATCGGGTCAGCACTGTCGGAGGCAAATGCCGACCTCGCGCGTGTTGGGCTGGCTTTTGGTGCCTCCCGAGTCGAGATCTCCCTGAGTGGTGTCGACCCCGTCGTAACGGTCACTCGTCCGGGCACGCATCAGGAGTGGCTGCGGGTGGAATGGCGGCACGACAACGACGAGGAGCCGGTGTTCCTCTATTACGAGATCCTCGACGGGGTGGAGCGTCGCAAGGTCGAGGTGTGGGGCGACGGTCACCGTGGCGCAGCGTCGGCATACGTCGAGGTGGGCGGCAGCCTCCGCTCGGATGGGCAGCCGATGCCGTCACTGAGCGAGATCAACGCTGACCCACAATTCGCGGGCCAGGCGATCACGGCCGAGCGCTTCGAGCAGGAGTGGCAGGGGGCGTTGCGCGGCATACCGACAACGACGCTCTGGCGACCCACCGGGGCAACGGAACTCGCGCTCGTCAAAGAGTCCGGGTGCCGGCGCTGGCCGCCCCGGCTGCCCGACCAGCCGATCTTTTATCCGGTGACGACTCGGGAGTATGCCGAGCGGATCGCGCGCGAGTGGAACGTGCCAGCAGTCGGCGTCGGCTACGTCACGCGCTCTGAGGTGGTGCGTGCCTTCATGGACCGGTATGCCGTTCAGCAGGCGGGCGGGTCGAGCCTGACCGAGTGGTGGGTTCCTGCCGAGGAGTTGGAGGACCTCAATGACCACATCGTCGGGACGATTGAGGTCGTGACGGAGGTCGGAGGCTGATGGCACGACGCCGAGTGCTGGAGGAGGGCAATCTACCACCGTTCCGGGGCCGTCCTTGGGAGGAGATCCGAGAGTGGTATGCGGCACTGGGCTGGCCCGAGCTCCAACCCCTGGTGGACGTCGTAGACAGCATCCTGGCTTGCGGCGGGGCGGAGCGTCTGGTGGCCACCACCTCGATGCACGACCTCTGGGTTGCGCGCTTGGTGGATGGTGCAGCTGCCTCCAGTGTCGACCTCATCAAGGTCTGTTCCGCGATCTCGATGCGCCCGGTTCGACGCGGTGAGGTCCTGGTAGTCCACACGTCCCACAGCGGGCAGGAGGAGGAGATCTCGCGACCAGTGATCGAGGCCGTTCCTTTGTTTTGGCGGTTCGTCGTGGAGAAGTGGGGCCTTGAACCGTGGCGCTGGGACTTGATGCCTACGGCCCAGCGCCACGTGCTGTGGATGGCTTCGCAGTGTGCACCGCTGTGCGAGATAGCGACGCCGCGCGTCGTGGCTGGCCCAGCGGAAGGCTCGGGCTCGGCCGAGCGACTCTCGGCCCCGGTGGCCCAGCACGCGACGCGCCAGCTGATGAGGCAGGGGCTGGTGCGGCTTGTCGTTGAACTTCACGGAGACACCAGACAGCTGGACGACGAGGAGATAGTCCGCGCCTTCGCGGGCCCGGCCGGTTGGACTGACCCAGCAGCTGTTCCGTTTATCCACATTGAACTGTCGGCGGCCGGTGCGAATTGGTACGGCAGGCGGAGGCGGACGACGTGAAGCAGGACCAGCGCGACGAGAGTCACCAGCGGTGGGGGAGGGTACGGCTGAACAGGGACTCGGGTGGCGCAGGCTATCTGGAGTCCTGGTACTTCGAGCAGTGCGGGGGATGCGTCCACTGGATCGCGCTCAGGGGACCGCTGGGCAACGATTGGAGAGTCTGCTCGGGCGCCTCTTCAGCGTTCGATGGGCGGGTGCGGTTCGAGCACGACGGCTGCGACGAGTTCACCGAGGACCCTTCAGGCTTCGGAGTTCAGCGAGGATGACGATGAGACTGCGACTGATCGGCTACTGGACGACGGGTCCTGGGGACACCCGGGGCTTGCCGGACCCGCATGACTTCGTCGACCCGGACTGGGACGAGGATGCTCGGTATGCAGTCGAGGCGTACCTCAGTCAGGGCACCTACCTGAGGGGCTTCATGGGTCTCTCGCCATGCCGGATCTGTGGCACCTCCAATGGCTCCGGTGAGGTGACCGACGGGGTGCTGGCGTGCCGGAGGGATTTGTCCACTACGTGCGGGATCACAACGTCAGGTTGCCGCCGGCCGTCGAGGCATACATCCAGCGACGGCTGGACGAGCTGGATGGCGCAGAGGTCGATGACACCTGGTGGGCGGCCGGCGCACCCGATCCGCTGTCAGTGGGGGACCTGCCCCTGGACCCCATCCGACGGCTCGCCTGGCGGGGTAACGCCCAGCTGCTGCACGACGCGGGTCGTCGTTTCCCGGGGCTCTTCGTCCAGGGGGACACCCTCTCGAGCCACGTCGATGGAGCGCAGTCTGCGGAGCTACTCGGGTGGTACGAGGGGATGATGAGGGCCGGGGGCCACACCTTGCCCTACCCGAAGGAGAGGCATGAACGAGCTTGAGTCGGCCCTCGTCGAGCTGGCTGCGGCCCGGGCGGCATACGACGAGGCCAAAGGCTTCGCATGGGGCGCAACGAGCGAGGTCGCGAGTCGCCTGGTCGCGGCGGCCGATCACGTTGTCCGGGTGGCCGAGGGGCCGCGCGCCGTCGAGCTGACCGATGTGCCGCAATGCGACTCTGGAGCGCCCATGCCGCAGGTCCTCGGCGACGGTCACACGGTCTGGCTGTCCTACTTCCTCGGCGGCAACGGTTTCTCCACGGATCGGGCGGTCCTGAGGTTCTCGGGAGTGGACTCGGTGAGTTTTGGCGGCCCTAACGAAGAGGCGTTGCACGGACACCCGCTGTGGGGAAAAGGCCTTACCTTCTATTCGTTTCACGAGGTCATCGGCTCGCTGTGGGTCGCGACACGCGAGCGCGAGAACT
>CALMQX010000008.1 GCA_937873315.1 uncultured Nostocoides sp.
CTGTCACCCCGACCATTAGTCAGACCGGCTCTCACCTGCGGATATATAGTCGATTCGTCTTCCTCGTCAGGTGCCGCGGGCATAACTGAGGCATAACTGGTAGGCCCCGAAGGGGCCCTACCCGGCGATCGAGTGCCGTAGGGATGCTCAGTCGAGGGTCGACACAGAACCATGGCCGGCAGCCCGGCGACCGCCCGCGCTCTGTCTCAAAGGGCCAAGTCTGCGGGTCACACGGCCGCTCAGAGACATGTCGCGAGGTGCCCCAGCCCAGAATGACGCTGTTTGGTTGTTGGCTGCCTCCGGCACATCCGGCCTCTTGTGCACGTCGGTGCGACTCTCGCTAGTGCCCCAGTGTTGACTCCGCTCAGATGGGCCGCGCGTAACTGGCCAGCACGGGCCCGCCCCGGACTTCGGCCCATCGAGTGAGGTGTGTCGACCAGAACTGCCGTCATCGTGGTCACCACTTCGGAACGACACCTGCGGCCACACGTCCGTTAGTGGTCGAATACCCATGTCGTGTGATCAGGTTGGGACGTGCCAGGCCTAAACCCCGCGCATCGCGGCTACGAGTACCAGGATCTGATGACCGCATGCCGCCTCGTCGACGTCGTGCTGGGGGAGAAGCAGACAGTTCTCGTGGACGAAAAGCTCTTCACCGGCGACCGGTTCGATGACCTCACAACCTCGGACCACCGCGGGCGAGAGCGCACCCAGTTCAAGCACACCGACGCCGACGACAGGGCCTTGACCCTTGCGACCTTCACCGGCGACCGACGCGACCTGCGGCTAGACAGACTCGTCCTTGCTGCAGCAGCCGACAAGGCAGGCCCGGGTGCGGGTTCCGCCGAGGCCACCTACCGCATCGTCCTGCGAGACGCGCACCCAACTGACAAGAGGCTCACCGCGGTCCTACGCGCAGCTGACCCGGATCCCGGCCCCTACCAGGCGGGCATGGCCACGATCCGGCTCCGCTTCGACGCCGACGCGCTGTGGGAGGTCGCAGACCGTGCAGGTGAGCCCTTCGCGTTCCTGCGCGAGGGTGACGACAGCGTCACCAAGGACGAGCTCGAGTGGTTCTGCAAACGGACCGTGGTGGAGGTCGAGGCCCCGCGAGCCAGCTGGGACCTGACCGAGCCAGGCCCTGCCGAAGAGCTTCTGCTTGAACGACTCCGCGCGGAGGTGGGCGCGGGCGCCTACCCCAACCAGCACCGGTCCGCCCTTGACGTGGCCGAGGCGTTCATCCGGACAGCGCGGGTAGCCCGACAGGGATCGGTAACCATCTCCCGCGAGGAGATCCTGCGCCGGGCGCAGCTGCGCCAGGACTTCGGCGCAGTCACACCTGCTAGCCCGGCCGACCCAAGGGTCGCCGTGGAACGGAACGCTGTTGTGAACGCCGTCGCCCAGGTCGCCTCCGAGGCGGCGACAAACGGCGACGCTGTCATCGTTACGGCGCCACCTGGGCACGGAAAGTCCTGGCTGTGCGATCAGCTCACCACCCAACTGAACGACGCTGGCTGGCTGGTCGCGGAGCACTACTGCTACCTCGGCGACGCAGACGATGAACGCGATGCACGGGTCGTCGGCGACTCCCTGTTCGGAAGCCTGCTGGCCCGCATCGCCGACGCCGACCCGGCCGCCGTGGCCCAGCAGCGGCCGCTCTTGGCCGCAACGGACGAGGCACTCGTGACGGCGGTGGCAACGGCGATCGCCCGCGACCCCGCACGCCGCGTCGCCCTCGTCGTCGACGGACTCGATCACGTCACCCGAGTGAGGAACGACGGCGCGGGCTTCGACGCCTCACGCGTCATGGCCGAGTCGCTGGCGGCGCTCGAGATGCCCCCCAACAGCACCCTCATCGTGCTCAGCCAGCCCGGGTCTCACCTCCAGCCGCTCCTAGACATGGCCCACCAAGCCAAGCAGGGCGCCGCAGACGAAGCAGCCAGCGACGCTGAGGACCATGGTGGCGCGAGGAGCGTCAGTGTCCCTGGCCTGACGCGTTCAGAGCTCGCGGAACTCGCCGCGGCGCTCGGGATGCCGAACGACTCCGAGGATCCAGCTGCCACGGAGTTCCTCGACGCTCTCGAGGAGCGCGCCGGCGGCAACGCGCTGTATGCCACGTACCTGTGTCGCGAGATTATGCGGGACCCTTCGCGTTCTGAGCGCGCCGCGGCCAGCGTACGGAGCATGCCAGCTTTCGATGGCACCCTCGCCAACTACTATCAGCACCTTTGGCGATCCCTCGAACAGCAGGCGTGGTGGGTCGCAGAGGTCGTCGGTGTGGTCGACTTCGCCGTCAGCCGTGACGAGCTCCGTGCCATCAACCCCGCTTCCGGACACCGTGTCGACGCCGCGTTGGACGCCCTTGCCCCCGTGCTCGTCGAACGCCCCGGACAGGACCGCGTCCGCATCTACCACGAGTCGTTCGGCCGGTTCCTGCGCGAGCGTCTCCAGGGCGACCCCGACGCTATGACCGCAACCCTCGGGTCTGTCGCAAACTGGCTCAAGGGCCTGGGCATCTTTGAGGACACCCGGGCGTTCCGGTCGTTGATCCCTGTGCTTGCCCGGGCAGGCAGACACGCAGAAGCGGCCACGATGATCGACCACGACTTCGTCGTCAACGCGGTAGCCGCTGCCTTGCCGACCTCGGCGATACGGGCCTGCCTGGCCGCGGCCGCGTCCAGCGCGGTACACAGTCGGGACTGGGCTGCCATGATCAGATGCATCGAGCTCGGCCGTGCAGCCGAGACTTTGCAGGACGAGCGATTCGAGTCCTCGATCGTGGAATTCGCCGACGTTGTGGTGTCCCTGGTCGGAGCGGACGCGGTCGCAGATCGACTCCTCCACGAGGGCCGTCCGGTAATGTCCGGACGTTCCGGCTTGCAGATGTGCGCGGCCGTAGACCAGCTGGGTGGAGTTCCGCCGTGGCGCGAGTACATGTCTGCCTTCAGAGCCGAGGCGGACCTGGTCAGGACCCGCTATGGCGAGGCATCCGACAGTAGGGTGGAGCTCGCGTGGCTGCGTGGCAGGCTCAGGCTCTCGGCAAGCTCTGGCGGCCCACCACCGGCAAACCGAACTTTCGAGGCCCCCGGGCCATCCTCGCCCCAGGATGACCTAAGTGTGCCGATGCGCTGGGATGTCGTCGCTCAACACCTCGACGAGGACAACCTGTCGCCCGGTACTGTCATCGACCTCGTGGCAGACACCTACGGCGACGACACCGTCGAGCAGCTCGCCGCTTTGCTGCGGGAACCGGGCGCATTCTGCTTGTCCGCGGCCGAAGCGGTCGCCGCTGGCCGCATCAAGTCCTCGCGCACGGCACGCGCGTGGGCAACGGCAGCCTTTGAACACGGCCTTCCAGCCGGCGCATTCACGCGACTCGTCGCCCTCGGTCTGGCCCCAAACGCCGAACTCGGCGCCATGTACGACCGCGACGTCCTCCTCCAGACGACCCGCGAGGTCCAACAGCCGTCGGTGCGCTGGGAAGAAGACGTGCTGCCGACGTGGCTGGACAATGTGGCGGCAGCCGCCCACGTCGACCCCATCGGCACCGACGCCGCTGAAGCGCTCCTCGAAGGCCCCGGCTGGTACCTGTGCTGGCTTCGGTTCTGCATCGCCCTGGCTCGAGTCGAAGCGCTCGAAGCGCCCACAACGCAAGATCGGAACGTTGCTTTGGAAGCCGCTGTCTCGCTACTGACGGACGACGTCCGCCCGTTCGTCGGCTCGCCACGGGCATGTGACCTATACGCCATCCACCCCACCGTGCAGGCCCGCGTTCATCGTGCCGTCTCCATGATCACCGACGACGACGTGTGGGAACGGATCGTCGACGTGATCCGCAAGGTCGGGTCCGATATCGCCACCACCTTGTCCGGTGAACTTGGCGGACCGCTGCCATCGGACTGGTTGCTGCAACTGATGATCGAGACGGCGCCGCTGTCGAAGAGCGACGCCGTGAGAGAGATGGCGAAGGCCCAAGCCGCCGACTCGAACGCCCAGTTCTACAGCGACATCGCAGACGAGAACCTGTTCGCAGCCCGCACCGAGCTCCACGCCGATGACCATGCCGCTGCCCGGGACCTGTGGAGGAGTGCGTGCCAGCTGCTCGTCGCATACGGATGGCGCAAAGACCCCACGATCTACGAGCTGCTCGACCCGTTCCCGATGCTCACGAAAGCGGATCCCCAGCGTGCCCGCGAAAGGCTTCCATTGCTGCAAGGGATCTGCGAGAGGGTATGGCTGCACACCGACGGCAAGGGAACACGGCAGGCTCCCGCACGCTGGTGGACGTTGCTCGCCGCTGCAGATCCTGTCGCGCTCGCAAACCTCGTCGCCCCAGCGGTGCATGGGCGTAGCAATGAGCCTGCCGAGCATCTCCACGACGCTCTCACCGAGCTGTGGCGCGCGTGGCACGCCGAGGCCGACCCAGTCGTCCTCGGGGCGCTCCGACTCGCGATGAACGCTCCCCTTGACCCTTCCGACGCTGAAGCGTTCGCCCGGCTCGCCCAACAGGCCCCTAACCCCGCCAGCCCGGCCGGCCACCTGCTGACGTCCACGTTGGCGCGTCTGGACGAGAGACCGCCGCGCTACCCGTTCACGAACACCCAGGAGATCGTGGCCTCCGACGAGGTCGCCGTCACGGCGGTGAACCTAGCCATCCGTAGCGCAAACGCTCCCACCGTGCATCCTCTCCCCAACGTCGCGAGCGCGCCCGATCGCGAACAGCGCTACGACCGTCCGGCTCTGTCCAGCCCCGACGGCCTCGCTCGTCATGTGGGCCGCATGGTGTTGCCGACGTTCCCGCTCGGTCCAGTCGGGACGGCCCGCGCCGTCCGAGCGTGGCAGTCACGCCCCTACTCGGACACCTCTCAGGCCTGGACGGTGGAAAGGGTCGCCGCCGTGCTCGGCTATCGCCTGGTCGAACTGGCGCAGGAGGGACGGTCCGAAGAAGCCGTCAACCATCTCAAACAAATCGCTGATGGGTCCGGAATCGGTCGCGACAGCGACCTGCTGTCCGAGCTGGCCGACGGCTTCGCCCTGCGAGGCGAGCAGCGCCTGGCCGCCGTCGCAGGAACCTTGGCGTGGACCCGCGCCCGCGGTTCCGGAGGCTGGCTCGCGTTCGGCGGCGAGACCCACCTTGACGCGCTCCGCATCGCCACCGACTCTGATGCCGACACTGTCCTAGAGGTGCTCGGCGAGGAGATCAGCCGAGCCGTCCGCAGCGATCGGGTCGGGACTGGAGTCACACAAGCGCTGATCATAGCCTTCGCCACCGGTGCGATCAGGCTGCGACAGCCGAAACATCAGGACTCAGCGACCGAGGCAGAGCTCGAGGCCGGGAGCGAGGCGGGGATCGAGGCAGCGTTCATGTGCTTCGACGCAGCGATGGAAGTCATCGATGCAAGGACGCCGCGCATACAGGATCACGACGATCCCGACCTGCCCTACGTCCCGCCTACCGCCGACGCGGGCGAGCGCGCACCTGGCGATCTCGATGCCGCACTCGCGACCGCGGTCATCGCCTTCCTCGCTCGCCCCGAGCGTGAAGCCAAGCGCCGGGCCCTGCTCGCCACCGAGTACCTGATCACCCACCGCCCCGAAGTCACCGCTAGGGGCCTGCACCACGCCTTGGCGAACCAGTCCGATCCGGGGTCGCTGAGCTGGCTCATGTCGCTGCTGGCACAGACCGTGGATCCGGGTTCGCCGGCGCTGATGGCGAGCGCCGACACGCTGACGGCGCTCGCCGCAGGTCCCCACCTCGTAGTGCGTGCTTTGGCTCGCGAGTTGTGTGCGACACCTCCGGCGCTGCCAGCGCCCGACCCGGCTGACCCCGAACTGGTCGGCGAGACCGTGCCCAGACTGTGGACGCCCGGCTCCGAAGAGCATCCGTTGACAGACGACCATCGGTTCGCTTCGGCCGTCCTCGGGGACTTCGCCGGGCAGCGGCTCGAGGGTGCCGAGCCACTCCTGCCCGGACTAACCGCGGCCAGCGTGCGACGCCTGTCTGCCGTGCTCGATGACGACGACTTGCAGCGCAAGATGCGCCGTCAACTCGATCAACTCCGAGACAGGAACGCCGAGGAGAACAGTTGGCCTGACACGTGGCTGGCAGTCGCGGAAGCAGCCGAGGAGGCGATGCAACGCGCCGCCGCCGGGGTCCGTTCAGCCGACCTGCGTCGCGGTGTTCTTCGTGATCCGGCCGCTCGCGAATCGGAGCTCGCCGAGGCGCTCCTGGGGGACCCGTCAGTCGCGATCACGTTGGAAGCAACCAGGCAGCCACGCCCGCCCGTGCCAGTTCCACCGAGCCGATACGACCCGATCTGGGTGTCGCTCTTCCCTGACCTTGCCGCAGCAGGTCGCGCGGCTCCGGAAAGAGCGCATCGACCCGGTGACGGGCTGGACGAAGCATCCACTAGTACCGACGCACAGGACCAGGTCACTGAATCGCGTTACGTGACGGTTGCGTCGTCGATGCTCACCGGCTTCACCCAACTGACCGACGCAGGCGGCGGATGGCGCGTCCTCGCCAGCATCGAGCGGCTTCGATCCTCGGCCCCAGGTATGGACAAGGAGCGTGACGTCATGGTGTCCCGCTTCCGTGGACCCGAGATCCGCGCCGAGGGTGACGGTGAAGGCTTCGAATATCCGCCGTTCATCGGCGGGGCTCTCGAGCAGTGGGCCCGGCCGATCAACTTCTCCGTAGCGGTCGGGTCCGTCCAACCGCTGACCGGGATGGACACCCGCGTCGGGGAGGGCACGGACACGCGCTTGGGGCTGGGACTTCCCAAGACCGTCATCACACCGAGCCTTCCCTTGCTTGCGATTCTGCGCGCAACTCAAGCCTCCAGGCTTTACGAGCTCAGCGACGACGATGGACCGCTCGCCGCGCTTCGCACCTGGCGGTGTCTCTACGACACGAGCGACTACCACCAGTCGTGGCCCCGCTTAGAAGGGACCGCCTTAGTCGTGACCGAGCGCGCGTTCGACCGGATCGCCGCGTCCGTGACTCGCCTGACGTTGCGCGACTTCATTGGGCGCAACGACGCACTGTGACCGTCTCCACCGAACCTGGAACACGCCAAGTTCTCCGGACCGGCAGGGCGGTTCAGTCCGCCGATGTCCACGGCTGAGGCGTGGCTCGCTAACGAGGAAACCCTTGGGCCCGGGGACGAGCAGTTTCGAGACCCTGCGGCGTGAAGGGTCATCCCCCGGTTCGCCCCGATCTCGGTCGTGACCGTGGGAGACGTGCAGTTGTGGATCACCGTCCCGCTGTTGCCTGCTCGCGTCACCATCCCAGTGGAGGTTCAGCACTGCCGGGCTAGGCTGCGGCCACGCGACCTGGCGATCACCGACCACCCCATCGACCTTGACGTCGTGCACGTCGCCTTCGACTAGGTGGTCCTTGGCCCTGCGGCCTTCCTGTTGGCGGAGGGGTCTGCGGGAGACTTGCCCCATGGAGTTCGAGCCAGTCTTCGTCGAGGCCCTTCAGCGCGCTGTCACTCCATCGGATGCTGACGTTTCCGTCGCGCGGGGAGCCGTTCTCGCGGTGATGGCCGGCAGTGCTCAGCCGCCGCTGCTGACCGAGTTCGAGGACGAGTACCTGGCAGCTGTGGGGATCATTAGGCCGCCAGAGCGCACCGTGTACCAGGCGGTGGTGTCCTCCGAACCAGGTCAGCGGTTTGCCGACCCCGACCCCATGGAGCCGCACCTGGGCGTGTTCCGGGCCCAACACGCCGTCCGTCGAGCCGTGGCGCAGCTGATCGCTGAGGGGTGGATCGTCCGGGGCGAAGGCAATCAGTATCCGATCCAGCCGGAGCGAATCTCCGTTGAGTACCCCGGCGGAGGCTCGAGCGCTCCCGTCTTGGTTCACTCCCCGCACATCGGAGACAGGAGCAGCCCTCCTCGCTTCCTCTTGGTACGCCCCGCTGACGGCGACGGGGTGGAGACGCTCCTTCCCGTGGAAGAGATGTTGGTCGACCTCGACGGAATCCTGGGCATGCGCGGGATGCAATTGGTGCGTGAAAGCCGACGAGCGCTCGGGCGTGGCCTCTTCCTTGCATCTTCCAGCCTGCTTGCGGCCGCCTCCGAGTCAGCGTGGTTCACCCTCGCCCGCGGCATTAAGGGGCCCGGCGACAAACTGCGCGCCTTAATCGACAACGGTCGCGACGTCGGCGAGGTCATCAGATTGACCGAGCAGCATCTGAAGTCGGCCAGGGCCGGCCGGTCGTCCACGATCGCCGAGGTCGTGAGCCAGGGCCATCTCTTCCGTGAAATACGGAACTACGCTCTCCACCCCGTGGAGGAGCACGACGCCGACCGCGAGATGTGGCTGACCGAGACAGGCGCAACCCTGCTTGCAATCAGCGCGCGCCGCTACTTGCTCAAACTCTCGGATCTGCGGTTAGCTCTCGGGCGACTCGAAGACGCGGAGTAGTGGCGGCTGAGACGCTCGGGACAGCAGCCAGGTGGTTGGCCGCCTTGAGCGCGACCTTGGAGAGCCGACATGTCCGCACGCATCCCGGTTCGGGGCCGACCACGCAGCACAACCGGGGCGCCGACGTGCAGGCTTTCTGATGGATCAGGCGCCCGGCGAGCCAGGATGAGGTCATGCATCCGCTGACGACCTGAGGCCTCGACGTCTCCACGAACAAGGCCAAGACAGCCGCCGTCGCGATCGCCTCCCCGGCCCGCCGCTCGAACCGGCGACCACCGCATCGCGCTCCGCCAACGCCGTTGCTACCTCGACGGCAAAGGCGCTGCACCGGCGCTCCCGCTCCGCCCTCCGCACCCGCATCACCGACTGCGGATCCAACGCCGACCGCCGCGCCCGCTGCCGCACCGACTGCTGACTCTCACCATCGCCGGTCTCCCTTCGAGGTCGTGAATCAACCTCATCGACCGGAAGCCCCACCCACCCCGGCTCGTGGCCACCGCCGCCCCCGCGACTCAGACACCCCCGTCCGACCCGACAACCCGACGCGAGTCCTCGCCCCCTTCGTCCCCCAGACGAAAGCCCCGAACCCACTGCCCCACACACCTCTTGCACTCGCGGGAGGGTACATTTCGATCATGCGGAACGAGCGCCCTCCGGACGCAGCCGCCGCCTGCCCGATGTGCGGGGCCGTCGTGAACTACGTGGGGCGCGGCCGGCGACCGATCTACTGCTCAACTCGGTGCAAGAACCGGGCCGCGAACGTTCGCGCGGCCGTTCGCGATGGGGCGCCCGTCGTGGTGGTCGTTCGCGTCACCCGTCAACGTCCTGAGCGGCCGAAGCCTGCCACCGGCTCCGAACGCGATCGCAGAGATTCAGCAGCCATCCGGCGGATACGACGATCGCCTCGCCTACAGGGCGAGCTCTTCGAGGCGATCCGCGACGATGTCATGACCAAGCGGTACTGGTACACCGAGCATCCGCGGAGCCCGTGGCATGGCGCCCGGGTTGCCCTCGCACGACTGGCCGAGTCTTGGCTCCCCCACCGGCAATTCGGAACCCCACAAGCCAGCACGCTCGAAATCAACGACGCCTCGCTCGAACGACTCATGGAGCGGCTGGAGCGCGACGACATCGACTACCCCGAGTAGCAACACGCCCCCTGCTCTATCGACGCGCCTCGAGTACGGTCGGGGTATGGCGACGCTGCGCGACAGAGGCTGGTCATACTTCGACGCCCTCGTTGCGGCCGCGCCCCTGCAGGACGCGAACCCGTGGGTCCGCGACGGTGGCCGAGCAGCATACCGACCGGACTACGAGACGCTGGAACGTCTGCTGGGTGTCCCTGTGCTGCTCAGGGCGACGTCGCAGTCCGGAGTGCCCGCTCTCGCGCTGGATGTCTGGGTGTCGTACGAATTCCGGCGTGCCGGCTTCGACGCGGACAAGGTCTGGCCCCGGGCAAGCACGCCACGGGTACTCCCGCCTGAGATCAAAGACTTCGTTGGAAAGCTGCCGAAGAAGGACCAAGCGGCACTGTGGTCGCGGATCTCCCGCGGCGTTGGCGGGATGGGGTCGGCGAACCTGCTGGGCAAGAACTACGTCAAGCAGGTCGACGTCGTCATGAGCTCGTGGGCTACTGGACCCGAGCTCATGGTCTCGACCAAACGCATGGACTCCTCATTTGGCAAGAACGCCGCGAACCGCGTGGAGGAGAGCTACGGGGACGCCAAGAACCTCAGGCTGCGCCACCCCCAAGCCGGTCTGGGCTTCTTCTACTCCCTGAGCGCCATCGCCCTGGAGACCGAGGCCGACACGGCCGAGTGGCTGATCGACCTTCTCATCAAGCTCGGCCGGGAGGACGACGCCTACGACGCGGTAGCCCTCGTTCTACCTGACCTGAAGAAGTCGGAGGAGCCTGCCGACCCCGAGCCGGAGGATGAAGCTGGCCCGATCGACGCCGGGGCAGTCAACGCCTCGGAGGCCGATTCGGTTGACGGAGGTGGCGAGTCGGTCGATATCGCCGACGTCATTCCCGTGTCGCTCTACAGCGAGGCGGTGCCCGACGAACTGGATCCGGGCCGGTTCTTCACCGTGATGGTCAACCGGATCCTCGACAACTCCCCGATCAACTTCCACGCCAAGGCCAGAGCGCGCCGACGGGCGCCACTCACCTAGACCGCGAGCGCACCGTCCGGCGCTCGTGCAGGAGAGCGCGGCTTTCCCGGATCGCGGTCAGGTCGTGCGGCGCCCCATCCCACAGAGCCTCGTCGACGACCTCGGATGCGTCGAACAACCGACCCGCTTTGAGCAGGTCACGCACCCGTCGACGCACTAAGCGCAGGGGAGCCTGCCGACGTTGGACGAGCTCCGGCGAGGGCATAGGCCATTGGTCGGCCTCACGCGGCTCGAGCTTCAGCACTCCCCCTCCATACGACCGGCCCACGACCTCGGCGCCCAGGAGGCTAACGCTGTTGAGCGACGCCAACGACAGCAGGTCGCGTCCCAGGACGCGGAGCTCAGCCTTGAGGTAGAGACCGTGGACGGAGTTGAGGTGATGCACCCCAGCACTGTTGGTGCACAGTCGTGCGGCGTCGGCGTTCATGTAGGTCAACAACAGGTCCGCAGGGCGCAGGTACGGCACGCGCCACCAAGGGTTGCGCACGCGACACTTGTATGCCGTCTGCACTCCGGTCTTCTCACCCGCCGCGATGTACCTCAGCCCAGACCTCGACGGCGTCCCTGCGGGTCGGAAGAGCCATGTCGCCGACCCGTCACGGTCGAGCGACTCCAATGCCTGGCTGGTCAGTGAGAGCCCGCGCAAGTGACGACTACCCGGCGGGGAGAGTCGAACGACGTCCCCCCCGTGCAGATCCAGCCGTCGGACGTCGTCCCCCCGCAGCGTGAAGTACTTGTTGTTGCCGGTGACCATCCCCAGGGTCGTGTCCCCCCACGACGACAGCGGGACGTAATCGTCCGAGGCGACCGCAGCGGCATACGCGCTTGAGGCTTCCTCTTCGAGCAGCGCGCCGGACCAGCGCTCGCCCCCGACCGGGCTCCAGCGCCGGACATCCGCTTCGCCGAGAGCCGCCAGTGTCTCGCCGTTGCGGGTCTGCAACAGCTCGCAGTGCCCCGTTGGGCCATGGCCGCGACCTTCGGCCAGCAGGAGGACCACATCCTCCATGACACCCGGAAAGACGCGCTCTGTGAAGAGGACCAGACGGACTCGACCAAAGCCCCGCATGAGGAATTCGCGCACCGGGGCGGCGTAGTTGACCGTGAGCATCTCCGCCGGGAGCACCAGGCCGAGACGTCCCCCCTGCCGCACGTGGAGGGCTGAGTGCACTGTGAACGCGGCCCAGCTGCTGGCCAGGCTGGTTAGCGAGACGCCGGCGCGCAGGGCTGCCCGTTGAGCCGCGGCCCGGGACTCCCCCGAGAAGGCTTGGTAGCGGACATACGGCGGGTTGCCGATGACGGCGTCGTATGCCGCCTCCGGCTCGCGCCGGAGGAAGTCGCCGACGGCGATGCTCGCCTCGTAGCCCTGTTGCCTGAGGAGAGCGAGAGCGGTGTTGGCCGAGTGGTCGTGCAGCTCGGCGCCGTTTAGCCGGCCCGGCAGGCCCCGGGATGCGCCCAAGTCGTCGAGACGCCGGCCTGCCTCGAGTAGGAAGGCCGCCTCGCCACACGAGGGCTCCAACACGCGATCTGTCGAGGAGCGAACGGCCCACTCGGTGACGTAGCGAGCCACCAGCTCGGGCGTGAAGAAGGCCCCTCGCGCCTTCCGGAGCTCCGGAGAGTCGCTGGGGTGAAGGGCCATGGGCTCATCCTGCCGTAGGCGACTGACAACACCTGGAACCGTCGCCAGTGAGTCGATGGGGCTAGATCTTCGTTCAGGATCGTGGGATGCGGGAGCTCGAGGTCGTCAGTCACTTCGTCCGATGGCTTGAGGAGGAGGGGTGGTCATGCCGGCAGGAGGTCGATGGATGCGACATCGTCGCCGAGCGGGGTGGAGCGATTCTCTACGCCGAGGCGAAGGGCGACACCAAAGCCCCCGGACTCGACGTGGACACGCTCTACGGTCAGCTGCTCAGACGGAGCTCAAGCGTCCGAGAGGGCACCACCCTGGGCGTGGTAGTACCCCTGTCTGCCCGAGACAAGGCTCTCAGAGTGAGCGCCGAGATCCGCTCCCGACTGGAAATCGTCGTCTTCGTTGTCGCCGAGGACGGATCCATCGAGGAAGTCGGCGGTTCTGATCCCCCCCCGCGAACTCAGGCCGCTTTCGGATGACGAAGGAGGCCAAGCCATGACACACAGGACCCATCGTCAGTTCGAATCGCTGTCGCAGGCCGCCGAGCGGATCGGACTGAGCACGCGCACCCTCCGCCGCAGGATCGCCGCCGGCGAGTTGACGGCTTACCGCAATGGCCCTCGGGTCATCCGTCTCGACCCCGACGACGTCGACCGGCTCATGATCCGCATCCCGACGGCCAGCTGACCGGGGACCAGACCGCCCGTTCCGGAGCGGATGGTTCAACCTATACGCGTCTATAACTTCGGCGACTTATAGGCGACCCTGGGTTGGTTTGCGCGCGACCACAGCGGACAGTGACTCGCGCTGCCAACACCAACGAGCTGCCTCTGGATCGATGCAACTCAGGAGCGCAATCGCACGATCGAGGTCCGCCTTCAGATCCCGGCGGTGGATCGGCTCGTGATGCGCAGCTCGGTTCCTGAGATAGAGGAGTTGCTCGAGGTCGCTCTCGACGCGGCGACGGTGGTCCGAGGTGGGTGCAGCCGTCCTTGGGAAGGCGTGACGGAGGTTCGGCACCCACAGGGCCGTGTAGTAGCGCTTGCTCACGAGGTACCGCCAGAAGCCCAGGTTGAGCTCTGCGACCACGTGGCCGTGGGTCACCTGCCGACCACCACGAGCAGCGCGTTTCTTGGCCTTCTGGACGTCGGCCTTGGCGCGCAGGTCGAGCGGGGCATGGACCAGCCAGTCATCCTTGCCTCGACCGAGCGCCCACGCGGTCATCTGACCGTCCAGAGAGTTGCGAACGACGACCTCGACCATCGCCGCCAGGGACAGTGCCGACGCCGACGCATCAATGTTCCACTCGTAGAGGGCGAACGCGCCGCCGAGGTCGCCGTCAGCCGCCGCTAGGTACGAGCCAAGACGCTCTGCCGAGAGGAGGTCGCGGAGCCGCTCATAGTCCACTTGGCTTGGATTCACGCTCGTCCCTCAGCTATAGTCCATAACGAAGACCCCGGAACGATCCCTGGCCACGGCCACATCGCCGGGGTTTCGTCATGGTGCTCACGAGTAGGCTCACGGCCCTTCGTGCGCTGGCGTGGCGTGCCACCGTGAGCCTACTCGTGAGCTCCGCCACGGCGCTTCGCCCACTTCTCCACCTCTTCGGACATCCGGGCCGCGATCACGGCGTCGCGCCCCTGTGCCGCATGCTGGTATCGCATCGCAGCCTGGGGAGTCGAGTGCCCGATGCGAGCCATCAGTTCCGCGAGTGTGGCGCCGGATTGTGCGGCGAGGACGGCGCCGGTATGCCGCAGGTCGTGCACTCGGAGATCCGGTCGACCAGCTGCGATGCGCGCCTTCATCCAGTGCCGTCGGACGGTGTTGGAGTGCACCTAGACGTCCGAGTCGTGCACCGACGAGAAGAGGAGAGCGTCCCGACCCTCCGCGACATAGCGAGACAGATGCTCGGCGAGCACGGGGATCAGGTGGGGCGGGATGGCCACGTCCCTGATGCCGGCCTCGCTCTTCGGAGAGCCGACCGTCACCTTCCCGTCGACCCGAACGACTCCGCGACGAACCCGAAGCACCCCTTGTCGCAGATCGAGGTCCTTGCGCCGCAACTCGATCAACTCGCCGTAGCGCAATCCGCACCAGACGCCGATGAGCACGAGGGCGTGAAGGCGGTCGGGCATCGCTCCGAGGATCACCTCAATCTCGGCCAAGGTTGCGGGCTGGATGGTTCGAGCACGCCGCGTGATGCCAGCACCCTTGTCACGGCATGGGTTCGTGGCCAGAACCTCGTCAGCCACCGCCGTGGACAGGATCGCTCGTAGGAGCCCGTAGACCTGAGCTCGCTGGGTCGGCTTCGTCGGGTCGAGGCGACTGTGCCAGGTGCGCACGACCTAGGGGGTGATGCCCTTCAGCGAGACCTCGCCGAACTCGGGCAGAAGGAATCGGTCGAGCTGCCGGCGATAGAGGGCTCGGGTCCGGGGCTTGATATCGCGTTCGGCGAGCCACTCCTCGGAATACGGACCGAACAACTCGATCGATCTGACCACCCGCGCGTGCCGCGACCGCGCCGGCGACCACTCGTCGCCCTGCAGCAACCGACGCTCCCCGACCAACCAAGCCTCGGCGTCCCATCTTCGTCTCGAAGGTCGAGTGTGCCCGGTGGAAGCCCTGGTCTGGCCCCATGTAGAAGGCCTGCCAGCGCCCATTGCCGCGCTTACGGATCGTGCCGAAGTCCCGCTTGGCGCGCGCCCTCAAGGGAGGCATACGTCGAACCTAGGGCATAACTGAGGCATAACTGAGGGCCCTTCTCGTCCTCCTGTGTCCACTCGTGTCAAGGCGGGCAAAGCACATTTTTGCAGGTCAGAGCCATGTTGGCAGGTTGTCGACAACCACAGATCCGCACGCGTGTCGATTTCAAATCCTGTCACCCCGACCACATGGCCGGCCCGGAGGAACCTCCGGGTCGGGCCGCGGGCGAGGCCACCGGTGGGCCACCGGTGGGGCTTATGTAAACGCTCTCGCACAGGTACCGTCATCGTCGTGAGTCAGCGAAAGTCCAGCGCGCGCGCGAAGGCCGCAACCCTTCCCGAACCGGCCGTCCCGAGCCCCCCACCGCGAAGCGTGCCCCCGCAGTCGCCGATCGGCCGGATTCCGGTCCAGGATGTCGCGCCCGTCGTTGACCACGGTCTGCGCCCGGCGAAGTCCGTGGTGGGCGAGCAGTTCGACATCACCGCGGTCGTCTTCCGGGAGGGCCATGACGCGGTCAACGCCAACGTCGTGCTCATCGACCCGGACGGCAGTGAATCGCTCATCCCGATGACCTGCACCAACCCCGGCCTGAACACCTGGGCGGTAGCCGTCGCGCTCCCGCGCACCGGCCTGTGGCACTTCCGCGTCGAGGGCTGGTCCGATCCGTACGGCACCTGGCACCACGATGCGACTATCAAGGTGCAGGCCGGCGTCGACACCGAACTCATGCTCGAGGAGGGCGCCCGGCTGCTCGAACGCCTCCTGGCCGACCCGGCCCACGAGCGCACCAAGGACCAGCGCACTGCCCTGACCGCCGCCATCACCTCGCTGCGCGACGTGAGCCTTAGCGCCACCGATCGACTGGCCGCTGGCACCGACCTGGCCGTGGTCGCGGAGGCCAACGCCCGCCCGCTGCGGGAGTACCTCACCGCCTCGGCGGCATACCCGCTGCTCGTCGAACGCGAGCTCGCGTTGACCGGCGCCTGGTACGAGATCTTCCCCCGAAGCGAGGGAGCGACCTACGACGAGAAGGAGCACCGCTGGAATAGCGGCACCTTGCGTACCGCCGCAGAGCGCTTGCCGGCGATCGCCGCGATGGGTTTCGACGTGGTCTATCTGACCCCGATTCACCCGATCGGGCAGGCCGCCAAGAAGGGGCCGAATAACACCCTGGAGGCTCGCCCACACGATCCCGGCAGTCCCTATGCCATCGGCTCGCCCGATGGTGGCCACGACGCGATTCACCCAGATCTGGGCACCTTTGCGGACTTTGACCATTTCGTCGCCGAGAGCGAGCGGCTCGGGCTCGAGGTGGCCATGGACCTGGCGCTGCAGTGCTCTCCCGATCACCCGTGGGTGGCCGCGCACCCCGAGTGGTTCACCACGCGCGCCGACGGCACCATCGCGTACGCCGAGAACCCGCCCAAGAAGTATCAGGACATCTACCCACTGAACTTCGACAATGACCCGGCCGGGATCTACGCCGAGGTCCGCCGGGTTGTCCAGGTGTGGATCGACCACGGCGTCAAGATCTTCCGGGTCGACAACCCGCACACCAAGCCCGTGGAGTTCTGGCAGTGGCTGATCGACGATGTGGCCCGAGAGCACCCAGAGGTGATCTGGCTGGCCGAGGCCTTCACCAAGCCGGCCATGATGCACACGCTGGGCAAGATCGGCTTCCAGCAGAGCTACACGTATTACGCCTGGCGCAATGACAAAGCAGGCCTCACCGCCTATCTCACCGAGCTCTCCGGTGAGGCAGCGGCATACATGCGGCCCAGCTTCTGGCCCACCACCCACGACATCCTCACGCCATACATGCAGTTCGGCGGGCCGGCAGCGTGGAAGCTGCGGGCCATGCTGGCCGCGACCCTGGTCCCGACCTATGGCATTTACGCGGGCTACGAATTGATGGAGCATGTCGCTCGGCCCGGGGCTGAGGAGCAGATCGACAACGAGAAGTACGAGTTCAAGGACCGCAAGTGGGCCGACTACGAGCCTGGCGGCGCCAAGGAAGGTCAGTCGCTGGCGGGTTATCTGACCACCATCAACGCCATCCGCAAGGCGCACCCGGCGCTGCACTGGCTGCGCAATATCACCTTCCACGTCACCGACGACGAGTCCGTGATGGCGTTCTCCAAGACCCGAGCACTGGCCGACGGAACACAGGACACGGTGATCGTCGTGGTCAACCTTGACCCGCATTCGACGCGCGCGACCACAGTCCACTTCGACATGCCCTCGCTGGGAGCGGGCTGGGATGACACCATCGCGGTCCAGGACCACGTCACCGGCGCGCACTGGACGTGGACCAAGGACACCTACGTCCGCCTAGGCCCCGAAACCGAACCCATCCACGTTGTCGCGGTCGCGAGGTAGCCATGACCCTGGCCAGCCTTCCGCCCGCCCATCCCGGCCTCAAGCACGACCCCGAGTGGTTCAAGACCGCGGTCTTCTATGAAGTCCTCGTCCGAGCCTTCGGCGATAGCACCGGATCGGGCACCGGCGACTTCACCGGGGTCATCGCCCGATTGGACTACCTGCAGTGGCTGGGCGTGGACTGCCTGTGGATCCCGCCCTTCTACGCCTCGCCGCTACGCGATGGCGGCTATGACATCGCCGACTACACGGCGGTGCTGCCCGAGTTCGGCACGCTCACCGACTTCCAGCAGTTGGTCGCGGAGGCGCACGCTCGCGGCATACGGATCATTACCGACTTCGTGATGAACCACACCAGCGACCAACATCCCTGGTTCCAGGCAAGTCGCAACGACCCGGACGGACCCTTCGGCGACTTCTACGTGTGGTCCGATAGCGACGAGACCTATGCCGGCGTGCGCGTGATCTTCGTCGATACCGAGGAGTCCAATTGGACCTTCGACCCGATTCGTCGGCAGTTCTTCTGGCATCGGTTCTTCAGCCACCAACCCGATCTGAACTACGAGAACCCCGCGGTCATTGAGGCCATGAAGGATGTCATCCGGTTCTGGATGGACCTGGGGATCGACGGCTTCCGTCTCGATGCGATCCCCTACCTCATTGAGGAGGAGGGCCACAACGGGGAGAACCACCCCCGCACGCACCAGATCGTGCGCGAGATCCGGGCCATGGTGGACACCGAGTACCCCGGTCGGATCCTGCTCGCCGAGGCCAACCAGCCGCCCAGTGACGTGGTCGACTACTTCGGCACCGAAGCAGAGCCGGAATGCCAGATGTGCTTCCACTTCCCGGTGATGCCGATGTTGTACTACGCGCTGCGCAGCGAGACCGCGGCGCCGATCCTCGACGTCCTCGCCGATACCCCGGACATCCCCGGCGGCGCTCAATGGGGCACCTTCCTGCGCAATCACGACGAGTTGACCCTGGAGATGGTTACGCCCGAACAGCGAACCGCGATGTACGGCTGGTACGCACCCGACCCGCGGATGCGCGCCAATGTCGGCATTCGTCGGCGGCTGGCCCCCTTGCTCGGGAACTCTCGGCCGGAGATCGAGCTGATCCACGCGATGGTGCTCTCGTTGCCCGGCTCGCCGTGCCTGTACTACGGCGACGAGATCGGGATGGGCGACAACATCTGGCTCACCGACCGCGACGCCGTGCGCACCCCGATGCAGTGGTCGCCGGACCGCAATGCCGGCTTCTCCACAGCTGACCCCGGCAAGCTGTATCTCCCGGTCATTGACTCGCTCCAGTTCAACCGCCAGGCCGTCAACGTGGAAGCCGCCATGGCTTCCCCGTCCTCGCTGCTGCATTGGCTGCGCGGGATCCTTGCGGTTCGCAAAGATCATCCGGTCTTCGGGCGGGGCGCCTTTGCGACCTGCCAGGCGGACAGTCCCGCGGTGCTCGCCTTCGTGCGAAGCGAGGTCGACGGCGAGGTCGTGCTCTGCGTGAACAACCTCTCCCCGTCGCCCGTGTCGGTCACCCTCACCCTGCCCGATCCGCTGGCCGGTGCCTCGAGCAGTGACCTTGTGGGTGGCGCGGCCTTCCCCGCCGTGGGTGACGATGGCAGGTTGACGCTCACCCTGGCCGGTCGCGGGTTCTATTGGTTGCTGCTGGAGTCGACCTGATGGCGATCATCCACAAGGGCAGTTGGCTTCGGCCCAGCAAGCTCGAGCTCCTCACCGCCTGGATGGGTTCGCAGCGCTGGTATGCCGCCAAAGGCCGCCAGCCCGTGCTGACCTCGCTGGCCGCCTGGCGATTGGGTGACCCGCAGGGGCAGGTAGGCATCGAGACGCACATCGTCTTGGACACTGCCGGGGACCGGCCCATCGTGTATCAAGTCCCGCTCACCTATCGCGGGTCACCGCTGCAGGACGCCGAGCATGCCCTGGTCGGCGAGATGGAGCACGGGACGCTCGGCCCTCGCTGGGTCTATGACGCACCGCACGACCCGGTGTACGCGGCCGCTCTCCTGGCGCTCATCCTGGGCAGGGCACTGGCAGAGTCCAGTTCGGCGACCGACGAACCCGACGAGCGCTTCATTGGCGAGCGGGCGGCCACCTGGACCGATGAGATCCAGGTCGGCGGATCGCGGGTCGTCAGCGGTGAGCAGTCCAATAGCTCGGTCATCATCGACAGCACGACCGACGATGGACGTGCCCGCCCGGTCATCATCAAGATCTTCCGGATGCTCGCCGATGGTGAGAACCCGGACGTCGTGGTGCAGACGGCGCTGCGTGCAGCCGGCTGCGATCGCGTCCCCGATGTCGTGGGCTCCGTGCGCGGCTCCTGGCCAAGCACGATCGAAGCCGGGTCCGGCACGGCCAAGGGCCACCTGGCCTTCGCCCAGGAGTTCTTGCCCGGAGTCGAGGATGCATGGCCGGTCGCACTACGCCGAGCCCGCCTGGGCGAGTCCGTGCACGATGAGGCCCATTCGCTGGGCCGCGCAACCGCCGAGGTTCACCGCACCCTGGCCAGCGCCCTGGGCACCAGCCCCACCACCCCTGAGGTGGTGCAAGAGGTCCTGACCGCGATGCGGGCCCGCCGGGCAGCCGCGGTGGCAGAGGTGCCCGAACTCGCCGGCCTGGAGGCAGCGGTGGAGGCCGTCTTGGAGCGGGCTCGGGGCGACCACTGGCCGGCCAGGCAGCGGGTTCATGGCGACTACCACCTGGGTCAGGTCCTGCGTTCCCCCGAGCACGGCTGGATCTTGCTCGACTTCGAGGGTGAGCCTCTGCGACCGCTGGCCGAGCGTTCCGGGCCGGATCACTGGCTGCGGGATATCGCTGGCATGCTGCGCTCCTTCGACTATGCCGGTGGCAGCGTGGAGCACGACAGCGGAGGGTCGGCGCGGGCCTGGGTGCAGGACGCGCAGACGGCATTCCTCGACGGCTACGCTGAGGTCGGTGAGGATCCCCGCGCACACGCTGCCGTGCTCGCGGCATACGAGATCGACAAGGCGATGTACGAAGTGGTTTACGAAGCGCGGAACCGGCCGGACTGGCTGGAAATCCCACTCGGAGCCATCCGACGACTCACCACGACGTAAGGAGCAGATGTGACGCCCACTCCCCCGGGTGAGGTACCGGGCGCGATTCTGGCCCTGATCCAAGGTCGGCACCAGCAGCCACACGACCTGCTAGGTCAACACCTGGAGGAGGACGGTCTACGCATCCGCGTCCTGCGGCCGATGGCGGGCGCGGTGCGCGTGCGCTTCGAGGACGGTGAGATCCTCGCCCTGGCTCATGAGGCACAGGGCGTCTGGTCCGCGGTGCGCGAGGGGATGGCGCACACCATGGACTACCGAGTCCTGGTGACCTGGGGCGATGGGATCGAGCACGAACAGGACGACCCCTACCGGTTCGCCCCCACCTTGGGCGAGATCGACCTGCATCTGATCGGTGAGGGCCGACACGAGCAGCTGTGGACGGTGCTGGGCGCTCAGGTGCAGCGGTATTCGGGTCCGATGGGCGAGGTCCACGGCACGTCATTCTCGGTGTGGGCACCCCGCGCCAAGGCCGTTCGCGTCATCGGTGACTTCAATGACTGGGACGGACGAGTCCACCCGATGCGCCTGATCGGCACCTCGGGGGTGTGGGAACTCTTCGTACCTGGAGTCGGTGCAGGCGCGGTCTACAAGTACGAGATCCGCGGCGCGGATGACGTGGTCCGGACCAAGGCTGACCCGATGGCCCGGCGCACCGAATGCCCGCCCAATACGGCCTCCGTCGTCGATGAGTCTGGCTACACCTGGAGCGATACGGCCTGGATGGAGCAGCGGGCGGCAAGCAACCCGCATGACGGGCCGATGTCGATCTACGAGGTCCACCTCGGCTCCTGGCGCCAGGGCTTGTCCTATGCCGATCTCGCCGAGCATCTGGTCAATTACGTCTCCGACTTGGGCTTCACGCACGTGGAGTTCCTGCCCGTGATGGAGCACCCCTATGGACCGTCCTGGGGCTACCAGGTCACTGGATACTTCGCGCCGACCGCGCGCTTCGGGGCACCGGACGACTTCCGCTATCTCGTTGACCGGCTGCATCAGGCGGGCATCGGCGTCATCTTGGACTGGGTGCCCGGGCACTTTCCGCGCGATGCCTTTGCGCTGGCCCGCTTTGACGGGTTGCCACTCTATGAGCACCCGGACCCGCGGCGTGGCGACCAACCCGACTGGGGCACACACGTTTTCGACTTCGGACGGCTCGAGGTGCGCAACTTCCTCGTCGCCAATGCGACCTACTGGCTTGAGGAGTTCCACGTCGATGGACTGCGCGTGGACGCGGTGGCCTCGATGCTCTACCTGGACTACTCACGGAAGCCTGGCGAGTGGATTCCCAATGTGTATGGCGGACGCGAGCACCTGGAGGCCATTGGCCTGCTGCAGGAGGCCAATGCCACGGCATACAAGCGGGTGCCTGGAATCGTCACCGTGGCCGAGGAGTCCACCTCCTGGCCTGGAGTGACTCGCACCACCGACGAGGGCGGGCTCGGCTTCGGGCTGAAGTGGAACATGGGGTGGATGAATGACACCCTGCGCTATCTCGCCGAGGACCCGATCAACCGGCAGTACCACCACAACCTGCTGACCTTCTCGCTGATGTACGCATTTTCAGAGAACTTTGTACTCCCGATCAGCCACGACGAGGTAGTCCACGGCAAGGGCTCGCTGATCAACAAAGCGCCTGGATCTGACGAGAACCGGCTGGCCACGCTGCGGGCCTTCCTGGCCTACTTGTGGAGCCACCCGGGCAAGCAGTTGCTCTTCATGGGTTCCGAGTTCGGCCAGTATGCCGAGTGGGCCGACGGCCGCTCCCTGGACTGGTGGCTCCTGGACCAGCCAGCGCATTACCGCGTGCACAACCTGGTCAAGGAGTTGAATCGGATCTATCGGGAGAACTCCGCGCTGTGGGCGCTGGACTCCTCCCCCGCCGGCTTCCAGTGGCTGGATGCGGATGACAACCACGGCAGCACCTTGTCGTACGTGCGTTATGCCGATGCCGCCCGCGAGGGCGACGCCGTGGTCACAGTGGTCAACTTCAGCGGGTCTGCGCACGAGGGCTTCCGGGTGGGAGTGCCTCGGGCGGGTCAATGGCGAGTGGCCTTGGATACCAGCGGTTTTGACGCCGCAGGCACGCCGAGCCAGGCCGATCTGGTGTTCACTGCCGAAGCCACCGGGTGGCAGGACCAAGCCCACTCGGTTGTGCTGCGCGTTGCGGCTCTCTCGGCGATCTACCTCGTGCCGCACGAGCCAGACCTCGAGCCTGAGCCTGCTGACCCCGAGCCTGAGCCTGAGCCTGCTGACCCCGACGCTTAGTCGAGGGTAGAGAACACGCCGCCTGCCGTATCCGGCAGGCGGCGTGTTCTCTACTCTCGACTGGGCAGGTGCTTTCAGATGAAGAGCAGCTGAGCCCCATCGGTCAACTCGATGAAGTCGCTGGCCGAGATGATGGCCTCGACGCCTTCGTACAGGTCATCCTCAGTCAGGTGGTTCATGTCGGCCGAGAGCCGGCAGGCCCACATGTGAGCGCCCGAGCCAGAGAGCAGCTCGAGGAACTCCGGGACGTCAGGCACGTCCAGATCTGCGATCTGCTTCTTCAGGAACTTGGTCGCCCCGGCGGTGGCCCCAGGCAGCGCGCCGAGCATGTGGTGAATCCCCATGCTGTGACCCGGCATATGCATCGCGGTGTTGCCGACGAAGCTGAACTTCAGGTCGCCCATGGTGGCCTTGTTGATGATGTCGAAGCCCCAGAAGGTGAAGAAGAGGTGCGTCTCAACGCCTTCTCCCAGTGCGGCATTCGCCAGAATCAGGCCGGGGTAGGCCATGTCAAGGTTGCCCTTGGAGCAGATGATCGCGAGCTTGCGACCAGAACTCTCGTCAGCGTCGAACGACGGGACAATCGGGGTGTCAGACATGGTCACACGCAACCCTTCGGCTTGGGCAGACCAGAGACGTAAGCCATCTTCTTGGCCGGCTTGACGGGGAACAAGGTGAAGAGGGTCTTGACCGGCATACCGGTCTGGGTGGAGGCGCGACGCAGCGTGGCGGTCTCGCCCATGGCGGCGTGGTCCTCGCGCAGGAAGCGGATGAGCTTCCAGTGATCCTCGGTGAGGGTCTCGATACCGATCAATCGGGCCAACTCGGGAGCCAGGTCCTCGCTCCATTGAGCCGGATTGGTCAGGAAGCCCTCCTCATTGACCTCGACCTCATGGCCGGCGATCGTGGTGGTGGTCATTGTGCTATTCCTTTCGGGTGGTCAGTGAGGTGGGTCAGACGGGGATCTTGCCGGCGATTTGCATGTCGGCGCGCAGCCCGAGCGGGTGGCCTGGCAGCAGGGCATTCCAGTAGATGTGCCGGAAGGCGAGTTTGCCGAGGTGATTGGCGCGGCTCTCCTTGAGCAGGCTCATCGGGCCGACCTTGGGCAGCGGGAAGGTGCCGCCCATGGGCTCGGTGTCGTAGTTGAAGTCGAGCAGGAGCGCCTTGCCGCCACCGGACTCGATGAAGCAGTTGGCATGCCCATCGAAGGACTGGCTGAGCGGACGCCCGGCGATCGCGTCCTCAAAGTTCTCGACGAAGACATCGACCGAGAAGTGCGCGACCGAGCCGGCCTTTGAGGTCGGGAGATTGCTCGCGTCACCCAGGGCCCAGATGTTCTCGTATGCCGTGGACCGGTTGGTGTGCTTGTCGACGGGCACGTAGTTGAGCTCGTCGCCCAGGCCGGAGGCGGCCACGAAGTCGGCGCCCATGTTCAACGGCACGGTGACCAGCTGGTCGTAGGCGACCTCCCGCTCGTCGAAGGACCGGATGACCTTGGCTTCCTGGTCGACGCTCTCGATCATGAAGTCGGTCTCGACCACGATGTTCTTCTGAGTGAGGAGCTTGCCGAGGCGCTTGCTGGCCATGGGCTTGGTGAAGGCGCCATCGAGCGGGGTGACGAAGACGATCTCGGTCTTGTCCCGTAGGCCACGCTCTGTCAGGTAGCTGTCGGCAAGGAAGGTGAACTCCAGCGGGGCCACGGGGCACTTGATGGGGAGCTCGGTGATGTGGATGACGAGGCGACCGCCGGTCCAGGCGTCGAGTTGCTTGCGCAACGCAATCGAGCCGTCGTAGGTGTAGAACTCGCCGACGCTCTTGTGCCACTCCTCGCCGAGCATGCCCTCGGTCTGATCGGGCCGCGGGGTGGTGCCGGAGGCGATGACGAGTTGGTCGTAGGAGAGGACGGTTCCATCGGCCAGATGCACCTGTGAGGCTTCCGCGTCGACCCGCTCGACCTCACCGAAGACGAGGTTCACATCGTCGTTGAGGTAGGGCCGCTTGGTCTTGCGAATCTGGCTCGGCTTGTTCATCCGGAAGGGGATGAACAAGTACCCCGGCTGGTAGTCGTGGATGTCGTCCTTGTCGACGACGGTGATTGCCCATTCGGTGGCCGGGAGCCGCTTGCGGAGCTTGTTGACGACCATGGTTCCGGCCGTGCCCGCTCCCAGGACCACGAGGTTCTTCGTGGTGGTGGTCATGTCTTCAACGATACCCCTGCGGGTATCGCCGCATGACCATGCGGGCAGCCGCTGGCCTGTGATTCGCGAGACACCCGTGGAAGGATCGAGCCATGACGTCATCTCGCGCCGGACAGCTGGCCGCCCCCGAGGATCTTGTCGATGTCGCGGCCCTGGTGACTGCGTACTACACCCGCGTGCCTGACCCCGAAAATCTCGACCAGCAGGTCACTTTCGGAACCTCCGGGCATCGTGGATCTTCGCTGAAGACGTCCTTCAACGAGCAGCACATCCTGGCCACCACTCAGGCGATTTGCGACTACCGCCAAGAGCAGGGTTTCGACGGTCCGCTCTTCCTCGGTCGGGACACCCACGGGCTGTCCGAGCCGGCGTGGGCATCGGCCATCGAGGTATTGGTCGCTAATGGCGTGAGCGTCCTGGTCGACAGCGCGGATCGGTTCACGCCGACCCCGGCGGTCTCACATGCCATCCTGCGCGCGAACCGCGGCAAGGTGCCGGCGGTCGACAACCTGCGCGCGGGGATTGGACTGGCGGACGGCATCGTGGTCACGCCATCGCACAACCCACCCCAGGATGGTGGCTTCAAGTACAACCCGCCGCACGGTGGGCCGGCCGACAGCGACGCCACCAAGGTGATCGCGGCCCGCGCCAATGCCTATATCCGAGCTGGCTTGACCGGAGTTCGACGGACGCCCTTCGAACGGGCGCGAGCGGCCTGTGCGGCATACGACTTCATGGGCACCTATGTCGACGACCTGCCAAGCGTGATCGACATCGACCGCATTCGCGGCGCCGGTGTGCGGATCGGCGCGGACCCGCTCGGGGGTGCTGCGGTGGATTACTGGGGAGCGATCGCGGAGCGGCACCGACTCGACCTGACGGTGGTCAACCCGCTCGTGGACGCGACCTGGCGATTCATGACCCTGGACTGGGACGGCAAGATCCGGATGGACTGCTCCTCGCCCAGCGCGATGGCCAGCCTGATTGGGCAGCGCGACGCCTACGACGTCGCCACCGGGAATGACGCCGACGCCGACCGGCATGGCATCGTGACGCCAGACGGCGGGTTGATGAATCCTAATCACTACTTGGCTGTGGCGATCCAGTACCTCTATGGCGGGGCGCGTGCGCAGTGGCGCAGCGATGGTTTCGTTGGCAAGACGCTGGTGTCGAGTTCGATGATCGACAAGGTGGCCGCGGACCTGGGCCGACGGCTGGTCGAGGTGCCGGTGGGTTTCAAGTGGTTCGTCCCTGGGCTATTGGACGGGTCGGGGCCCTTCGGCGGCGAAGAGTCCGCAGGCGCATCCTTCCTGCGCCGCGATGGCTCGGTGTGGACCACGGACAAGGACGGGATCATCCTCGCGCTGCTGGCTTCCGAGATCCTGGGCGCGACCGGGAAGACGCCGAGCCAGCTGTATGCCGACTTGGTCGCCCGTCATGGTGAGCCGGCCTATGCGCGCATTGATGCCCCGGCAAACCGAGAGCAGAAGGCCAGGCTGGGTGCGCTCTCGCCGGCCGATGTCACCGCGTCCTCGTTGGCGGGCGAGCCGATTACCGCAACGCTCACCCAGGCGCCCGGGAATGGGGCGGCCATCGGTGGACTCAAGGTGACCACCGAGTCGGCCTGGTTTGCCGCGCGGCCCTCCGGGACCGAAGACGTCTACAAGATCTATGCCGAGAGCTTCCGTGGACCGGAGCACCTGGCGCAGGTCCAGGCCGAGGCTCGCGAGGTCGTGAGCGCTGCGCTCGGGGGCTGAAACCCCGCACGCGCTGTGGAGAACTACGAGGACGCAGACACCCGCTGGTCTCGCACCCACATTCCGAGCAGCCCACCAAAGTGCCCCTCGAAGCGCTCCCACTCATGCGGCGGGTACGTCTGGTGAATCGTCGAGATCATCAGGCGCCGGAACTCGTCGGAGTCAATCCACTCCAAGACCATCTCGTCGATATGAGGCATCGTCGTGGCGCAGAACTCGGCATACCGATCCCGGTCGAAGTGCGCATCCGCCAACCGCTGGTATCCGGCCAGCTTGTCCTGGTAGCTCAACTCCGGATCGTCGGCAATCGCAAACCAGGGCGCGGTATCGACCTGAGTCTTGGCCTTGCGGCCAGTGACCGCGCAGAAGGCTGACCACGTCAGCAAGGTCCGCATCGCCCACGGGAAGTAGTAGTGCAGCGAAGTCACCGCGACATCCGGACAGGCATTGGCGTAGTCGATGGGATAGACCACCCCGTCCTTGACCAACATCTCGCACGAGTTGAACTCCCAACGGAAAAGCGCATTCACCGTCTGCGAGATGGTGACCGCTTCCGCCCCCACCTCGGGCGTGAGGAAGTCGTGCGACACGGCATACCGGTCGTGCATCGGCTCATCAGGTCGGAAGCGCATGACCATAGTCTCCGGGCCGATCGTCAGCGCCCGGGCGAAGACGTCGTAGTCGGCAATCGACTCTTGGAGGTGCATGAGCATCTCCCCGGAGTCGTCATAGGAGCGATGCAATTCATCCCGGTCGCGCACCATCGACACGCCCCGCCAGCCGCCCCCGTCGAAGGGCTTCATGAACAGCGGGTAGCCCATCGCGTCCGCCAGTTCGTCGAGGTTGAACTGCTTGTTGTACTTCGCCGAGGTGTACGCCCAGCGGGCGTTGTCGACCGGGTGCTTGTACGGCACGAGCACGGTCTCTGGCACGTTCATGCCCAAGCGCATGAGGGCGCAGTAGGCCGAGTGCTTCTCCATCGACTGGAAGGTGAAGGGACTATTGAGCAGGTACACGTCATCCATGAGCGCGATCTTCTTGAGCCACTCACGCGGGTGGTAATACCAATACGCCAGCCGGTCGATCACCAGCTCGTGGCGCGGCCGGTCCCGCAGGTTGAAGGGCTCGATGGAGACCCGTTCGGTGCTAATGGTGTGCCGGGTGCCATCGGGTGCGGTCAGCACTCCCAGTCGTCGGGCCAATGCCTCGAATGCCGTGGGCCAGTCCTCCTCGGCACCCAGGAGCAGTCCGATGAGGTGATCGGTACGTGGCATGAGGTGAGGGTCCTTTCGACGGTGAACGGTCAGACAAATCGGGGCAGATGGTGGGCTAGCTGGCGCTGCCACCACGGCCAGTCATGGGCACTGTCAAAGCCCCACACATCGAGCTCATGGCGAATCCCCTTCTCCTGCAAGGTCGCAGCGAACTCGGTCGTCGCAGCGAGCGAGCGCGTGGGCGAAACCTCAAAGGGACCTTGGCCGACCACGAGCACGATCGAGAGTCGGGAACGAATCCACTCGAGATGGTCGCCTTCCATATTGCGCACGTATGCCGCCGGGTTGGCGAAGTAGCTCGCGTCGCCCAACTCGCCCCAGCCATTCCAACTGGTGGGGTCGTAATTGCCGGAGAGCCCGATCGCGAGCGGCGCTAGGTCGGCCCGTTGGAGGGCGAAGTGGACGGCATGGTAGGCCCCGAGTGATACCCCGGTCGTGATGATCTCCCCGGCTCCGCCGCCCTGCTCCACAATCCACGGGACCGCGGCCTCCACCAGCCAACGGTGATAGACGCCATGGCGCAGCGCACGTTCCTCGGTCGGAATCGATTGATCGGACCAGGTCGCCCCATCCATGGAGTCCGCACAGAACAAGCTCATCCGCCCGGACTCGATGAGCTCGCTGCAGGCCGCCAGCATGCCGTTGCCGGCGGCATCGACCGCGGAGCCACCTTCCGAGGGGAAGAGCAGCACGGGACGCCCCCAGTGACCGTAACGGATCACCTCGAGCGCACCCCCACCGGAGGGAAGGTCGAGTCGAGCGCGAGCAGCCTGCATGGGCCCCAACCCTGCCGTCAGGCCCAAAGGTCCCGCAAGACCTCAGTCAGTGTCGGATCAAGACTGTCCCGCCACGCCGTGTAATTGTGCAGGTCAGCGACTTCCACGTGGCTGACGTCGTGACCGGCCTTGCGCAGCGCGGAGGCCATCATCCGGTTGTTTGCCGCATTCTCTTCAAGGACACCGCAGGTCATACCCACCCGCAGGGGCCGGTCAGCGTGCGGCGCATCGAGCACATTGCTCACGGCGGTCGTGATGCGACCGAAGTACGGGAAGCCCGCCTCTGACTCATCCAAGTAGGGCTGGAAGAAGGACCCGGACTGAGCGAAGACCCCACCGATCTGCGGCGCCAGGAGGCCTACCAGCAGGGCCGTCAAGCCGCCCAGCGATGCGCCCATGACCACCACCGGGCTCGCCACGGCATAGCGCTCCTCGATCCGTCCGAGCCCGGCCTGCGCGATGGTTCGCAGGTAGGCCGGCGATCCGCTGTACCAAGCGTTGCGCATCACCGGGTGCGCCAGCGCGATCCGGTGCGGGGGCAAGACACCGGCGGCGATCAGCGCGCCGCTGTATGCCGGGAGCGAGGCTAGTTGGTCGTACTCCGGTCCGTCGTGGACCAAGAGCAAGGGGGCCGGTTCACGATCGGCTAAGTCCGTGGGTGCCCAGAGCGTTACTGGGACTTCACCACCGGTTTCGCCCGCCAGCATCAGCGAGTCATGATCACCGGCGATCTGCGGAGCGGTGAGCCACCACGGGGCGGCATAGCCGGGCAACTCGAGGACCGAGCGTTGGCCGAAGGCCGTGTCCACGCGTCGTGGGTTGGCCGCGTCGAGGACGCTTTCGTAGGCATCCCCTCGTTGGAGGCTGAAGCGGTACTCCAGCCGCGAGAGGGCCGGGCGAGGCAGCTCGAGCCGCCAATGCTGGCCGTCGCGGGTGAAGGCGCGGTCACCGGGGATCACGGAATCGCATTCCAGCCACACCTGGGTGACCTGGGCATCGTCCGCGGGCAGGCTGAAGCCGATCCGGTCGTCAAGGACCTCGGGGTAGGTCGTGGCAGCAGTGAGCACGGGTCAGAACAGCGCACTCATCAGGGCGGTGCGACCACGCTTGACGCGCTCGTCGTGATTGCCCACAACGGCGAACAGCTCGATCAGATGCGTCCGCGCTCGGTCACGGGTGGCACCGTCGCTGGTCCTGATCAGGTCGAGAAGGCGGCCGAAGGCATCCTCGACGTGACCGCCCAAGAGATCCAGGTCGGCAACCAGGCAGGCCGCGTCAGCGTCCTGCGGTGCCGCCGCGGCCGCCGCGCGCGCAGCGGCGAGGTCCACCCCGTCGGTGCGTTGAAGCAGCTGAACCTGCCCCAGGCCCACTTCAGCCTCGGCATCCTTGGGGTTCTCCGCGAGTGCCCGCTCATAGGCGGCGGCAGCGGCCGGCAGGTCGCCGCGCTCGATGGCATCGAAGGCCTCCTGGTGGAGCGGCGGCAGCGGAGCATCCTCCCCGCCGTCCACCGCGGTGTATTCGACGCGGCCCGCAATGCCGCTCTGGACGGCCGCTTGGAGCAATTGGTCAATCGCCGTGCGGACCTGATCCTGCGCGGGAACCCCCGGGAAGAGCGGGATCGGCTGACCCTGGAGGACTCCGAAGGTCGCAGGTACCGCCGCCTGCCCAAAGGCCTGCGTGAGCAGCGGCTGGAAGACCTGCATGAGCATGGGGTCGGTCGCGACATCGGCGCTCAAGACCAGGAGACGACCCTCAAGCTCGAGGGCTAGCGCGCCGAGCTCCTCCACGAGAATGCCGGTCTGCGGGTGCGCTGAGGACCAGACCACCAGCACTCCAGCCACACTCAGGCTGCGACCCAAGGCGGACTGCAGATTCTCGGCGGTGACCTGGACCACCAGTTCGGCCGGCACTGCGGGCGGCACTGCGGCCACATCGGAGGATGCCATTGCGCTCCCAGTGGTCGGCAACGCGCCGGCCATTGCGGTGAGGTCCACGGCGCCTCGGACGCCTGCGGGGGTCTGCTCAGTCATGGGCGTGATTGTGCCAAAGGCTGGCGCTCAATGAGCACTTGCCCTGGTCAGCTGGCCTTCCCGGACACGAGGATCTCCTCCGCGCCGATCGCGGTGACGGCTCCGGCCGAGGGCACCAGGAGGATCACCGGCTCCAGCGAGGTCAAGGTCACCGCCTTGGTGGCCTTGGCCTTGCCGGTGATGGCCTTGTACTCCGCTGGCAGGACGATTTCCTTGGCACCGGCACCGACCTTGATGGTGTCGGTTCGGGTGAGCAGGGTAAAGACCACGGCACTTCCGTCGGCCAGCCGGAATCCGACCAGGTTCTTGGTTGCGGCCACGTGTGTCTGGGTCAGCGTTGCCAACTTCGCCAGGGCCTTGTTTTGGGCGGCGGCCGTGGTGGCCAGGGTCGTGGCGAAGGAGTCCTTGACGGAGACCGCGGGGTTGGCTTTGGGTGCCGGCACCGCCAGGGCCGCGGCGTAGGCCTGGGCCGCCTGGACCGGGGCCAGCGTCAGCCCGGAACCGGCCGGAACCTTGAGCGTGGTCGCCGCGCTCACCAGCGGAGCGCCAGCGGCGAGGTCGCCAGCAGCGGGCAATTGGGCACCCGGCAGCATCGGGGTTGAGGCCACGAGCTTGAACGGTTCGACGGCCGAGGCAGAGACCAGTACGTGCAACATCTGGCGAGCACCATCACTGTCGAGACGGGCCGCAAGGATGGCGCGTGGCCACTCGCGCCCGGCCGAGATCGCCAGCACCTGTGGCTCCCGGGCCGTGGATAGCGGATCCGCTGGAGCGTCAGCACTTGCCTTGCCGGTGCCGGCAAGGACGAGCGCGTCACCGCCCATCGCCGCCGCACGAGCGGCGGCAGCCGTCTTGCCCTTGCCCGCGATGGCGGCGGCAGCCTCGTCCAAGACCCTGGTGGCAATCGCTGCGGCCGCGTCGGCGTCAAGCGGGGCACCTTGTGGCGACTCAACCGGGGCGGGATGAACGCCAACGAGAGCATCCGAGACGCCACATCCGCCGAGGGCGAGCACGGTCAAGATGACGGGGATGAGTCTGCGGACGAGCCCGCCACGACCAGTGGTATTCACGGGGTCACCTCCGACGTGGACTCGGCAGGGTCGACGGTGTCGGCCACCGCTACGGGCTCAGCCACCGGTGCGGGCTTAGCCACCGGTGCGGGCTCGGCCACCAGTGCGGGCTCGGCCTCAGCGGCCGGGGTGCCAGCGTGTTCGCGCCGAGGGATGAGCAGCAGGCCGCCTGCCACAGCGAGAAAGACCCCAACGATGAGCGCGACCACGGACTCCACGAACCAGGTCTTACGAGTCCACACTGCCGTGAGCGAGCTGATCGAACCCTTCGTGGCCTGGATGACGACGGTCTCGGGAGCGTGGTCTTGGGTGATGGTGATGTCTGCTGACGACTGCGCCGTGGTCTGCTCGCGCCACAAGTCCGCTCCCCCCAGGGGCTTGGCTGCGCTCGTGCCCGTGGTGCTCGTCAGCAAGGTCCACTCACGCACAGCGACGCCCGTGACGTCCAGCACCTTGGCCGAACCCAGGGCTGCGCTGGCATCGCTGGGCCCGGCGCGACCGATCCACACGGTCCCACCGGCGGTCGTGGTCGCACTGATCTGCACCGGGCTGGGCACCCGGTTGAGCAGGTCGGGACGCAGCACGATCAGGGAGGTGCCCGAAGACGGAGTGACCTGGAAACGCGCGACGCCCTCGCCCCCTAACTGGGTGGCGAACCATGCGCCGAGCGCGGTGAGCGCGACCCCGGCGAGGGCCATGAGCGCGCCGATCACGCGCTTGACGACGATGAGCATGGGAGGGGTTCCTTCGTGCTGGCTGACTATCCAGGGTGGCTCACGGGAGCAACGACGGCCAAATCGAGACTCCTAGCGATCAGGTGCTTGGGCGCTGGTGAGGACGGCGACAACCTGCTCAGCCGCGGCATACGGCGAGGTGCGACCGGCCACGACTGCGGCCGCAAGATCACGCACGGCGCGGTGTGCGGTGGCAGCGCCCGTCCGGGTCCGCAGGCGCTCCAAGGCCAGGGCCTCGATCTCGCGGACGGCACGATCGACGCGCCGCTCCTGGAGGTGCTCCACGTGGAGCCACGATCGATGTTTGTCGACCGCGCTCATCAGGTCTTCGATGCCATGACCCGTCATCGCCACCGTCTTCACCACGGGTGGCCGCCAAGCCCCGGCGTCCCGACGCTCGGCGAGCGCAACCATATGCCGCAGGTCATGAACCGTCGCGTCCGCGCCCTCCCGATCGGCCTTGTTGACCACGAAGATGTCCCCGATCTCCAAGATGCCGGCCTTGGCCGCTTGGATGCCATCGCCGAGCCCGGGGGCGAGCAGCACGATCGTGGTGTCCGCGGCACCGGCTACCTCGACCTCGGACTGGCCCACACCCACGGTCTCGACGAGCACGACATCGCAGCCCACGGCATCCAGGACGCGGACCGCCGCCGGGGCCGCCCACGACAACCCCCCGAGGTGCCCACGGGTGGCCATCGAACGGATGAAGACCTCGGGGTCGGCCGCGTGCTCCTGCATGCGGATGCGGTCACCCAGCAACGCCCCACCGGAGAATGGCGAGGACGGGTCGACCGCAAGCACGCCCACTCGCGCACCCCGAGCGCGGAAGGCGGCGACCAGCGCACTGGTGGTCGTGGACTTGCCTACTCCGGGAGCGCCGGTCAGCCCGATGACGTGGGCCCGCCCGGAAAACGGCATAAGCGCCTCCATGAGCGCGGGCACGCTGGGATGGGCGTCCTCGACCAGCGAGATGAGGCGAGCCACCGCGCGCGGACGCCCCGACCGGGCCTGAGCGACCAGGTCGGGGACGTCGACCGCGCGGGGGCTGCTCAGGAGAGGCTCAGTGCTGAGCGGCCGGAACGGTGATGATGAGGGCATCGCCCTGTCCGCCACCGCCGCACAGGGCGGCTGCGCCGGAGCCACCACCGCGACGCTTCAGCTCGTGGGCCAGCGTGAGCACCACGCGGGCACCGGACATCCCGAGCGGGTGACCCATGGCGATGGCGCCGCCGTTGGGGTTGACGATCTCGGGGTCCACCCCGAGCGCCTTGGTCGAGGAGAGCCCGACGGCGGCGAATGCCTCATTGATCTCGATGACCTTGAGATCTGCAACGTCGATGCCTTCCTTGGCGCACGCGTGCTTGATCGCCTCGGCGGGCTGCAACTGCAAGACGGAGTCGGGGCCGGCGACATTGCCGTGCGCACCAATCTCGGCGAGCCAGGTCAGGCCCAGTTCCTCGGCCTTGGACTTCTTCATGACCACGACCGCGCAGGCGCCATCGGAGATCTGCGAGGCGCTGCCGGCCGTGATGGTGCCATCCTTCGCGAAAGCCGGGCGAAGGCCGCCCAGGGACTGCGGGGTGGTGTCCGCTCGCACGCCCTCGTCGGCGCGGAACTCGATCGGGTCTCCCTTGCGCTGTGGGATGGAGATGCCCACCACCTCGTCGTCGAAGTAGCCGTCCTTCCACGCCTTTGCTGCGTTCTGGTGGCTGCGTGCCGAGAAGGCATCCTGCTCCTCGCGCGTCACGGCATACTCGCCGGTGTTCGCAGACTCAGTCAGGGCGCCCATGCCCTGATGGGTGAAGACGTCGGTGAGGGCGTCGTACTCCATGTGGTCGCGCAGCGTCACATTGCCGTACTTGTAGCCGTCGCGGCTCTTCTCGAGCAGGTGCGGGGCGTTGGTCATCGACTCCTGGCCGCCAGCGACGACGATCTCGAACTCGCCAATCCGGATGAGCTGATCCGCGAGGGCAATGGCGTCGAGCCCGGAGAGGCACACCTTGTTGATGGAGAGCGCGGGCACGCTCATCGGGATCCCGGCCTTGGTGGCCGCCTGGCGAGCGGGGATCTGGCCTTCGCCGGCGTAGAGCACCTGGCCCATGATCACGTAGTCGACATCCTGAGGAGCGACTCCCGCCTTCTCCAACGCTCCCTTGATGGCGAAGCCGCCGAGGTCAGAGCCGCTAAAGCCCTTGAGGGAGCCGCTCATGCGGCCCATCGGAGTGCGAGCTCCGGCGACGATAACGGTGGGGTCAGCAGACATGGCGAGCCTTTCGAGTGACGTCCGGGCAGTCCTGTTCGACTCTACCGAGCAGGTATGCCGTGAGCCGACCCCCGTTGCGGGTGACCCTCACCACCAGGGTGACCGGCGCCACGCTCGCGCCAGACGGTCGGCGGCATACGCTGAAGCCATGGCTGACCCCACCCAGAACCTGTTCACCATGATCGATCACGTCGGGGTTGCGGTGCCCGATCTGGACGTGGCGATCGCGTTCTACACCGAGAAGTACGGCATGCGCATGCTCCACGAGGAGACCAACGAGGAGCAGGGCGTTCGCGAGGCCATGATGGGCGTGGGCGACTCTGGGTCGTGCATCCAGTTGCTGGCTCCGCTCTCCCCGCAGTCCACGATCGCCAAGTTCCTCGACCGCAGCGGTCCGGGGATCCAGCAGATGGCGTATCGCGTGGCCGATATCGACGCCGTCTGTCAGACCCTGCGCGAGCGTGGGCTGCGCCTGCTCTATGAGGTGCCCAAGCGCGGCACGTCCAACAGCCGGGTCAACTTCATCCACCCCAAGGATGCCGGCGGCATTCTTGTCGAGCTCGTGGAGCCGGCGAGCGGCTCCGCACACTGAGGGCCTGCAGCTAGCCCTGGTCGAGCCGGCGCAAGGCCAGAAGACAGAGCGCTGCCGTCCACCCCAAGGGGGCAACGGCCGCGGGACGACCGTCGTAGAGCACCTTCTCGGGCAGCGACCCAGCTGCCGTGCGATGCGCCTGTAGCCACGTCAGGAGGCTTCGTGCTCGGCCTTGTTCACCTAAGCCGGCCCACGCCAAGGCAACCAAGGCGGTCTCCGGTGTCCAGCTAATGCCGTCGTCGCGCCAGCCGGCACCGGGTGCGAGCCCGCCGGCGGAGCGGCGCATCCGCACCTCGGCCGCAGCCAGCGCGGATGCGACGCCCGCAAAGGGGGTGGCCTGGTCCGCGACGGGTGGCGCCAGGAAAGCGATCGAGGCACACGGGTCGGCAGCCGCTTGGTGTCGGGGATAGTCCGGAGCAAAGTCTGCGGCGATCCGGGATCGCAGGGCTGACGCCGCCGCTGCGGCGAGTTCGCTGCGCGCCCGATCGCCAGACACCTGCAGCACCTTGGCTGCACCAGCCAATCCTGCAACCGTAGCCGCCGCCGAGCCGAGTGTGAGTGCGGATTCGTCCACCTCCCAGTAGTCCGGCGACACCGGTGGTACACCGGCGACCAGGGTGCCCAGCAGGGTGTCGGTGAGGGTGCTCCACAGGGGTGCGAGCGCAGCCACCCGCTCGGGTTCGGCGCCCGCGTCGAGCAGCCTCGACGCCGCCCAGAGTAGCCAGGCCAGGCCGTCGAACTGGGGAGGGCGGGAGTCGGGCACCGCGCGCGTCCACGGGTCCACGCGGGCTGGCAGCCATTGTCCTGGGCTCGCGATGCCCTCAAAGAAGTGCAGTTGAGCGAGCGCGCCTTCCAGGTGACCGAGTTCGGCCAGGGCCACCGCGATGAACGCGTTATCGCGCGGCCAGGCGAAGCGCCACTGCGGGGACCAGCCCGCAACGGCCGCGGGGAGACCTGCCGTCAGCACGTGCAGGTCCAAGAGCGCCGAGGTCCTCAGCTCCTCAAGCCCGGACACTCTCGGCACACGAGCGTGCGCCAGCCATCGGGCTTCGTCCTCGACCAAGCGGTCGGTGTCCTCGGTGCCGGCCAGCACCCTGGTCCCGGGCACCAGGCGGTCCTCACGTCCCGGCTCAACCAGGACCCGTTCGGTCAGAGAACGCAGGGCGACGGTCGCGGAATACAGCGGGATCTCGGGCGGCCCCCCGGAGGCGATCATCGCGCCGCCACCCAGAACGGCCGCGCCCCCACCAGCAAGCAGCAGAGCGCGCCGGCTAACACTCCCCATCGGCACGCGACCACTGTATGCCGCAATGTCCTCCCGTATCGTCGTCACCGTGATCAGCCGACGCGTGCTGCTTCGGGGGGGCATTGCTGCCGGCGCAGGAGCCCTCCTCGCTGTGGGTACCCGAGAAGCGTGGGACGCCTACCAGGCAACGCAGCCATTGCCCTTTTACGGTGGGCCGGAGTCCGGGATTCGCCCCGACCTCAGCGTGCCCCACGCCGCAGGCGAGGAGGTCATCTGGCGTGGGTCGGAGCAGGCTCCCAAGCGCATAGCCCTGACCTTCGACGACGGGCCGCATCCGCAATGGACGCCGCGGGTGCTGACGACCTTGGCCGAGCATGACGTCCCGGCCACCTTCTTCCTCAAGGGCGTTAACGTGCGTGATCACGGCGCCATCCATCGCGATTCCGGCAAGCACGAACTGGCGAACCACACCTGGGATCACCCTGACCTCGCCCGACTCGACCAGCCGGCGGTAGCCGACCAGATCGCCCGGTGCACCGCCGCCATCGAAGACACCTACGGTCGTTCGCCTCGCCTCTTCCGGCCGCCCTATGGCCACTTCGGTGGCTCGACCGTGCTGGCCTGTGCCGAGGCTGGCCTGCCGGTGGTGCTGTGGAGCATGCAGTTCCGCGAGGCCGACTTCGTGACCCACCCGGATGACATCGCGGCTGAGGTGGCCCGGCAAGCGCATCCGGGCGCGATCATCCTGGGCCACGATTGCGGCGCGCAGGAGCGACTGGTCGCCATCGACCGCCTGGGGACGATCATTGGAGCCCTCAAGGACCGGGGATTCTCCTTTGTCACAGTGAGTTCGCTGCTCGCGTGAGCCAGGTCACCGTGTGGTGACCCCCACGCCGATTCCCCGTTGACGCCCTTCGTCGGTACCGTCGCGCCTATGACGATGCAGCAGATTCGTGACGCCATCCTCGCCGGTGATCGTTCCGAGGAGACCTACGCCGGCCTAGCGGTGCCGGAGGCCTATCGCGCCACCACGGTGCACAAGGACGAGGTCGAGATGTTCGCGGGGTTGGCCTCGCGCGACAAGGATCCCCGCCAATCGCTGCATCTCGACGAGGTGCCGGTGCCCGAGCTCGCCCCCGGCGAGGCGCTCGTCGCGGTGATGGCCAGCGCGATCAACTACAACACCGTCTGGACCAGCATCTTCGAGCCGGTACCGACCTTTGGCTTCCTCGAGCGGTACGGCCGACTCTCCCCCTACGCCAAAAGGCACGATCTGCCGTATCACGTGGTCGGCTCGGACCTGGCGGGCGTCGTACTGCGCACCGGCCCCGGCGTGCACCTGTGGAAGCCGGGCCAGGAGGTCGTCGCCCACTGCCTCTCGGTCGAGCTGGAGGCCGCGGACGGTCACAACGACACGATGATGGACCCGGAGCAGCGGATCTGGGGCTTCGAGACCAACTTCGGTGGACTCGCCGAACTCGCAATCGTCAAGGCCAACCAGCTCATGCCGAAGCCGGCGCACCTGAGCTGGGAGGAGGCCGCCTCGCCCGGCCTGGTCAACTCCACGGCATACCGCCAGCTCATTTCCAAGAATGGCGCGGGGATGAAGCTCGGCGACCGCGTGCTCATCTGGGGCGCGAGCGGTGGCCTGGGTTCCTACGCCACGCAGATGGCGCTCGCCGGTGGCGCGACCCCGATCTGCGTGGTCTCCAGCGAGGACAAGGCACAGATCTGCCGGGCCATGGGTGCCGAATTGGTCATCGACCGGCGCGCGGAGGGCTACCAGTTCTGGAACGAGGACGGCACCAAGCAGAACCCCAAGGAGTGGCAGCGCCTCGGCAAGAAGATCCGCGAGCTCACCGGCGGGCATGACGTTGACATCGTCTTTGAACATCCCGGTCGCGAGACCTTCGGCGCCAGTGTCTATGTCACCCGCAAGGGCGGCACCATCACGACCTGCGCCTCCACCAGCGGGTACATGCACGAGTACGACAACCGCTATCTGTGGATGAACCTCAAGCGGATCGTCTCGAGCCACTTCGCGAACTACCGCGAGGCCTGGGAGGCCAACGAGCTGATCAACCGCGGCCTGATCCACCCGACGCTGTCCAAAACCTACGCGCTTGCGGACGTGGGCCAGGCGGCGCTGGATGTCCACAAGAACCTGCACCAAGGCAAGGTCGGCGTCCTCACCCTGGCGCCCGAAGCCGGGCTGGGCGTCTCCAACCCCGAGAAGCGCGCGCGCTTCGAGTCGGAGATCAACCGCTTCCGCGACGCCTGAGGCTAGCCGAGGCGCCGGCGACGCAGACGGCCTACGCCCTGGCCTAGGGTGTATGCCGTGAAGCTGTCCCAAATGTGGGAACCAGCCCGCCGGTGGGATGACTTCCGTCGGCGGCAGGTCGCCGCGCTCGAAGAGAGCAACCGGATCGCGGCGCGGCAGTTGGAGCAGTCGACTGACAGTGCGCCTCCCCCGGCGCCGGCCACTCCGCCACCGCCCAGCGACGAAACCGGCGGCCAGTACGGCGAGTTGGGGCAGCCGCTCAACCGGCATTCACCGTTCTACGTCGGCTTCTTCGGGGCAACCGGCGTGGTGGTCGCGCTCACGCTCTGGCAGGCCGTCGGGCAGTTGGCGACCACCCTGACGATCCTGGTGGTCACGCTCTTTCTCACTGTGGCGCTGAACCCGATTGTCGAGGGACTGATGCGCCGGGGGTTGCGCCGCGGTAGCGCGGTGGCGGTCGTGTACCTCGGACTGTTGGCGGTCGTGGGCGTGATCACGGCCATCGTCGCGCCACCGGTGATTACCGAAGGCACTGCGCTGGCCCAGCGGGCCCCTGAGTACCTCGATGCCTTCCTGCGTCAGGCCTGGGTGCAGGACCTTGATGCGCACTACCACGTCATCGCAAAGTTCCAGGATGAGTTCAACCGACGAGTGACCGATCAGGAGTTCATCGGCGGCGTGCTCGGCGGCATTCTGGGCGCCGGCAAGGTCGTTGCCAGCGGTGTCTTCCAAACGTTGACCGTGCTGATCCTCACCCTGTACTTCTTGATCTCCTGGCCGAGGGTGAAGGCCGCGCTCTATGGCGTGGTCCCGGCTTCGCGGCGGACTCGGGTGGTCGCGTTGAGCGAGGAGATGCAGCGCCGCGTGGGCATGTACGCGCTGGGGCAGGTCTCGATCGCCGCCTTCAATGCCGCGATGTCGTGGCTGATGATGACCATCGTCGGCATTCCGTATGCCGCAGTGCTGGCGGTGGCGGTCGGCTTCCTGGGTCTGGTCCCCATGGTCGGCGCCACTCTCGGTGCGGCAGTCGTGACCGTGGTCGCGTTCTTTACCGAGCCGCGGCTGGCCCTGATCGCGGTGATCTACTACGTGGTCTATCAGCAGATCGAGAACTACGTCATCGCTCCGCGCGTGATGCAACATACGGTGTCCGTGCCGGGCGCAGTGACCGTGGTCGCGGCCTTGACCGGTGGGACGCTCTTGGGGATGGTGGGAGCGCTCCTGGCCATCCCAGTCGCGGCCGCGCTGCTCCTGCTTTTTGATGAGGTCGTCCTCCCCCGCCAAGAGCAGCACTGACATCCCAATCCAGGACGTAGGCGGCGCCCGGTTCTCCGTCAGGGCGGCCGTGAACCTCGGACCGAGAGAGTTTGGCCCGCGTCGCCTAGGGACTCAGGGCTGCTCGGATCTGATCGAGGGAAGCAGTCGCCGGATAGCGAGCGCTCGACTTCTCGGGCTTACCGACCCATACGTAGGCATCCCCTTCCTGAACCCACGCCGCTTCCAGGCCGACCAGGATGTACTGGCCCGTACGGACCGAAGGCTCACCGAAGGTAAACGGCCGAATCGCCATGACGTATGTCTATCCGACGTCGAGCTTGGGGATGGAGTCATACTCTTGGTTCGGGGCCAGTAACTGATGCAACACGAGGTCACCGCCCACCGGTTGGCCGGCCAGCAGTTTCACCTCAGTCACGTCCGAATCGGTAGCTGGTTCGTAGCCTGGCTCGCCTTTACGGATGGGAACCCCACCGGGGGACGCGGTCCCAGCAGCCTCGATCGAACCCGAAATCCGACCGACGATGAGCGATCCGCCCTCGCTCTTCATGCTGGCCCGCACCTCGCTCATCGTGGGCAGCTCCTCGCGCGCGAGTTCCACGGCGAGGGTTTCCCTCGCCCCGCTCGCTGCCCCGGGGGAACTGGCGCACGAGGCGATAAGGAGGAGGCTGACGGCCGCCATGGTCGCTGTGCTGGTGCGCATCTCTCCCCCTCCTGACGCCCTGCCGGCTAAAGGTGGACGCGCTCACTGCGGGGATCGTACATCGGCCGCAAAGACACGGTGCACGGCCAGCGCCGACCGGCAATATCGACCTCCCACGAGCCCGATCCGAGCCAGTCCGCCGTCACCGGATCCTCGTTTTCGACAAAGGCCAGCCCCACGGCACCACCGAGGGTCCAGCCGTATGACGCCGAGCGGACATAGCCCACCGCCACGCCATCCCGATAGACGACCTCCGCGTGATAGAGCAGTGGCTCGGGATCGCTCACCAGCACCTGGATGAGCCGCCCGCGAGGCGTCCCCAAAGCCTTCTGCGCGCGCGCCGCCTCCTGCCCGACAAAGCCGCCGGGCTTGTCCAAGGCCACCGCGAAGCCGAGACCCACACCCCACACCGAGTCGGTGTTGTCGATGTCATGCCCGAAATCGCGATACGCCTTCTCGATCCGCAAACTGGCCAGGGCCTTGAGGCCCACCGGCCTAATGCCGTGCGCCGCACCAGCATTGAGCAATTCCTGCCACACCCCACTCGCCTGATCGGCCGGCACATACAGTTCGTATCCGAGTTCGCCGAGGTAGGTGATCCGCACGCAGACCACCTCAATCTCACCAACCTGGAATTGGCGGACCGCGCGGAATGGAAACGCCTCGCTCGCAAAGTCCACGCCGTCAGCCCACGCCGCAAGCACCTCCCGCGAGCGCGGACCTTGGACGTTGAGCTGCGCCAGAGCGCTCGTCACGTCCTCGATGGACGCCTGGGCGGAGCCCACCGCGCGCCGCAGCATGCCCTCGACATGCCCGTATGCCGTGTCGGACGCGATGACCAGGAAGTCGCCCTCGTCCAGTTTCGTGACGGTCAGATCCGCCTCAAGGCCGCCATCCTCACCGAGCCACTGCGTGTAGGTGATGACCCCGGCTGCACCATCGACCGCGCCCGCACTCAGCCGGGAGAGCACAGCTCCGGCATCGGCTCCACGAACCCGCCACTTGGCCATGAAGGACATGTCCATGAGCCCGACACCCTCACGCACCGCACGATGCTCGGCCTCCCATTGCTCAAACCACGGCGCCCGTCCCCACGTCGGCGAGGCGTCCGCGGTGGCGCCCGCACCGGCATACCAATCCGCGCTCTCCCACCCCGAGACATCGCGCAGGTACGCGCCGGCAGCCACCAACTCGTCGTGCACCGGAGAGCGCAGCACCCCGCGCCCAGTGTGCAACTGCTTGCCGGGCGTGTGTGCGGCATACACCGTCCCCAGGATCTCGGCCGTTCGCTCGGCGCGATAGCGTGGGTCGAGCTGCCAGTTGCGGAAGCGATCCACATTGAACCCCGTCACATCCACGTCTGGGCGACCACTCGAAATCCATTGCGCCACAATGCGACCCATGCCACCGCTGGACAGCACACCCACGGAGTTCAGACCAGCACACACGAAATAGCCATGGATCCCCGGCGCCTCGCCCACCGCCGGCGCGAGGTCGGGCGTGAACGACTCCGGCCCGCAGAAGAAGGTGCGAATCCCCACGGTCTCAGTAATCGGCACCCGCGCCATCGCCCGCTCCACGAACGGCCCCATCCGGTCCCAGTCGGGCTTGATCTCGCCAAAGGAGAAGTCCGCCGGAATGCCGTCGACCCGCCACGGCGCGGCCATCGGCTCAAAGAGGCCGACCATCATGCCGCCGCCTTCCTCGCGGTAGTACCCGTATGCCGCCGGGTCCTCAAAGACGGGCGCGTCCGGGCTCATGCCGTCGATCGGCTCGGTGATGAGGTAGTAGTGCTCGGCCGCCTGGTTGGGAATCACCACGCCATTGCGCTCACCCAACTCCCGCGCCCACATGCCGGCGCAGTTGACCACGCGATCACACTCGATATCGCGGCGCTCGCCGGTGTGAGCATCCACCACAGATACCCCGACCACCTCCTCAACGAGCCCACGGCGGCGGGTCAGCACCCGCTCGACGCTGACGCCTTCGGCTACCTGCACCCCCAGTTGACGCGCCCCTCGAGCAAGCGACATCGTCAGGTCCACGGGATTCACCCGGCCATCACCGGGCACATAGAAACCCGCGACCAAGTCATCGGTCTTGGCGAGGGGAAAGAGCTCCGACATCTCGGCTGGCCCGATCTCATGCACCTCGAGACCGATATGCCGCTGGAATGCCGCCACGCGCCGGTACTCCTCCAGCCGGTCGTGGTCGGCGGCTGCCTCGATCAGACCCACCGGACGGAAGCCCGTCGCCTGCCCAGTCTCGGCCTCCAGCCGCGCATACAACTCACGCGAATACAGGCGCATCCGCGTGTTCGTCTCACTCGTGGACCCGAAACAGGTCATCAGGCCGGCGGCATGCCAGGTCGTCCCCGACGTCAGCCGGTCGCGCTCGAGGAGCAACACATCGCTCTCGCCGAGGTGGGCCAAGTGATAGGCGATGGAGCTGCCAATCACCCCTCCCCCGATGATGACGATGCGGGCGCGATTCGGCAGTGCTGGACTCACCTGACCAACCTACTGCCGCCCCTGCGCCACCGAGGAAGCCTGTGGACAACATTCCTGCGATCCGCGGTTGTGGGACACAGTGCGCGTATGTCGCCCGGGTCCCTCTCCACGCTCCCACCGTCCCTACAGACGCACTGCGCCCTCTTGGCTTTGGTCCTGCCTCCTGATATCGCCTTCTCGCATCTGACGGCGGCCGCTTTGTGGGGTTGGCGGTTGCCCGGCACCCCGCACCGGATGCCGACCATCGACATCATTCGACCCAGCGGTCAGCCCCGAATTCGGCGACCCGGCCTGGTGAGCCACCGGGGTATGGAGCAGCGGGAGATTGTCTGCGTGGACGGTCTGCGGCTGACCAGTGAGCTGGACACGCTGGTGGATCTTGCCGGCCTGGATGGGCGCGGCCTTGGCGTCGATGAACTCGTGGCGATCGCGGTCGCCCTCTTCGCCGGCAACCCGCAGTGGGGCCTTGCGAGCCTGCAGGCGGTGGGCGACCGCCGACCTCGAGTCCACGGTCGCCCACGCTGGGAGGCGATGCTCCAATGCCTGCGGGAGCCGTCGCGCGAGCCTCACCCGGAGATGCCGACCTGACTCGGCTGGTGCTCGGCCTGGGTTCGCAGGACGGCCAGGGCTCGATGCGCGATGACCCGCACATTGGCTGGCGAGGTGCCGATGATGCCGGCAATCTCGGCGTCCGGCAGGTCCTCGTAGTAGCGCAACACCAGGATCGCCCGCTGTTGAGGCTTGAGCCCTGCCAAGTCGGCCCAGCGCGCCTGTCGTTCGACCACCTGCTCCGACGCATCTTGGCCCACATCGAGGACCCGAGGTTCGGCGTGCGGAATCTCAGTGCTCGATCGGCGCCGCTTACCGGACATGAAGGTGTTGACCAGAATGCCGCGGACGTAGGCATCAGCTCCTTCTGCCCGATCGATGCGTTCCCAGTTGGTCAGGACCTTGGCCAGGGTGTCTTGAACCAGATCCTCAGCATCGGCGTGCTGGCCGGTCAATGACCAGGCCACGGGATAGAGGCGATCCCAGGCCGTCGCGGCATACTCCTGCGCACGTTCTGGCGGTCGGGGGCGGAAGGGGTTGACCACCACGTCACCCAGCTGCCCGGATCTTCGCGGCGATCAGCTCGCTGACGTTCTGCGCCTCGGACCAGGCGGACGCTGCGCTAGGCATGGCGACCGATACCGAGACGATGTAGTCGTCCACTCGTTGCACGGCCGCCGTCGTAGAGAGCCCGAAGTGTTGCCCAGGCCGAATGAGCCGAAGCCCCTCGCGGCCCGACCACGGTTGCTGCTCGAAGCTCTGCCCGTTGTCCACCCAGCGGCAGGCGCCCGTGTTCTGGGTGACATTGCGCCATGCCTGACCCACGGCGGCCGGGTCATATCGGGTGATGGCGATGTCGACGCTGTAGGTGTCATGGGTTCGGCCATCGCCGACGAATCCCTGCTGGATCAGGCCGGCAACCGGTTCAGCGGTCACCGTGGCGGACCCGCCGAGGCTGGCCACGATCTGCTCGTCGCAGACCTGGTAGCCCATCACGGTGGCCATCTCGGGACCCAGGAGCGGATCGCTCAGGGCGATCCCGGGCTGTCGGGCGGCCAGGTCCGGCAGCAGACTGAGCAGCGATTGGCTATCGGCATGGACGGGGCTAACCGATACCGGCTTGCGGGGTTTCCCTGGCCCCAGCGGGCTCGCGCTGGGAGAGCCGGCCGCCGTCAACACCGCAGGGGACGAGGACGTTGCGCGTTGGCTACCCGAGCCTTGGAGAGTGGCCATGGCGCCAATCCCCGCCACCATGGTGAGGGCCAGCGCCGATACCCCGGCCACCTGCGTGATGCTGCGGCGACGACGCCTGCGGGTCGCTTCCTGCAGCGCCCCGGCCAGGGCAGGATCCCCGTCTGGGGTCATCATGCGACGTGCCTCGCCGAAGAGCGCGGCAAGATCGTGCTCGAGTGGGTCCTGATGGTGCGACATGATCCCTCCTGGAGGGCCCTGACCCGGTCCCTCCGGCTCCTGCCCTACCCTTCAGACGCCGTCGCGGCACCCCAGCGTTACAGACTGACCACGTTCACGCTCAGTAGGTGCGGAAGCCTCGGCCCGTCTTGCGTCCGAGGTATCCGGCCGTGACCAGGTGCTCGAGCATCGGCGCCGGGGCGAAGCCCGGCTCGCGGAACTCAATGTAGAGCTCCTTCTCAATGGCCAGCGAGACATCCAGACCGACCACATCGAGCAACTCGAAGGGTCCCATCGGAAGGCTGCATCCGGTCTTCATGGCGGTGTCGATCTCGTCGGTCGTCGCGTAGTGCGCCTCGACCATCTTGATCGCGTCATTGAGGTAGGGGAAGAGCAGCGCGTTGACAATGAAGCCGCTGCGGTCGCCGCAGGTCACGGCGACCTTGCCGATCTTGCCGCAGAGATCTTGAACGCTCGCCAGCACCTCGGGAGCCGTGGAGATGGTGTGCACCACCTCGACCAATTTCATGATGGCTGCCGGGTTAAAGAAGTGCATCCCGATGACGTCCTGCGGACGCCCGGTGACCTTGGCCAGGTCGACAATCGGCAGGCTCGACGTCGTCGTCGCGAGGATCGCGCCGTCCTTGCAGATGCCGTCCAGGTCGCGGAAGAGTTCCTGCTTGATCGCCAGATCCTCGGCAATCGCCTCGACCACGAGGTCCACGTCGGCCAGGGCGGCGCGCTCGGTGGCGCCGGTCAGGCGGGCGAGCAGGGCATCGGCCGCCTCCTGAGTCGTCCGACCACGCTCGATCAGCTTGGCCTGCGAGCGCTGGATGGCCGAGCGCACCCCGTCAACCTTCTCCTGGCCGCGGGCGACATAGACCACCTCGAAGCCGGATCGGGCGAAGACCTCGATCATTCCGGTGGCCATAGTGCCCGATCCGACCACGCCGACCTTGGCGATGGGGCGCAGGGTGACGCCCTCAGGGGTGCCACCCTTGGGCGTCTGCGCGTCGGGCACAACCTCGGGACTGCCGGGAGCGGCATACGTGTAGAAGCCACGGCCGCTCTTGCGGCCGAGGAGACCGGCGCTGACCAGCTGCTTGAGAATCGGCTTAGGTGCGTGCAGGCGGTCGCGCCCCTGCTTGTACATCGTGTCCAGGATTTCGTATGCCGTGTCCAGACCGATCAGGTCCAGCAGCGCGAGCGGACCCATGGGGTAGCCACAGCCGAATCGCATCGCGGCATCGAGATCCTCGCGGGTGGCGTACTTGGACTCATACATCGAGACAGCGTGGTTGAGGTAGCCAAAGAGGAGGGCGTTGGCGATGAAGCCGGCCTTGTCACCAACGACCACCGGCTGCTTGCCCAGTCGCTCGGCCAGCGCTTTGACGTCTTCGAAGACGTCATCGGCGGTGATCACGGTCTTGATCACCTCAACGAACTGCAGCACGGGGGCGGGGTTAAAGAAGTGCATGCCCACGACGCGCTTGGGGTTCTTGGTGGCCACGGCGATCTCGGTGACCGGCAGCGAGGAGGTGTTGGTCGCCAGGATGGCGTCCGCCGACACGATCTCGTCGAGCTGGGCAAAGAGCGACTTCTTGAGGTCGAGGTGCTCGGGCACGGCCTCCACCACGAGCTGACAACCCGCGAGGTCATGGAGGTCAAAGGAATAGGTCACCCGGCTGTGGAGGGCGTCATGCTCCTCCTGCGTCATCTTCTCGCGGGCCAGTGCGCGGCCGGTGCTCTTGGCCAGGACGCCCTTGCCCCGCTCGACGGCGGCCTCGTCAACCTCTGCGGCGACGACCTCCAGCCCATTGCGAGCGAACACTTCGACGATTCCAGCACCCATGGTGCCCAGCCCAATCACGCCAACCTTGGTGAACTCACGAGTCATGCCCCGATCCTTCCAAACCCCCTCACTGCGCGGCACCCTCGACCGGCGTGACCCTGCCCACGATTGGGCGGTCTACCAGTCGTGTCCGGCCGCGATCAGGCTGGCCTCGGCGTCGAAGCGCTCCGAAGGCGAGAGTGGCACCCGTTGCTGTGGTGTCGGCAGGTCGAGTCGACGGCAGTATTCGAGGAGGACATAGTCATATGCCGCCTGGCCGGCTCGCATGCGGGCGGCCTTCGCGGGCACATCGCTGGCCTCAACTCTGGCAAGTTCGTGGCCCAGGCGGCGAAGTTCGAGCCCCAGCAGTTGCGGCGGGATGGGCTGGCTGGTTGAGGTGCTCGTGCGCCATGCGGCATACCGGCGACTCAGCCCGCGCAGAGCCCACGGCGTCCTGCCCCGACCGACGTCGCTCACCAGGCTCATCGGGCCCACGACGCCGATGGTGATCACCACCATGGTCGCCAGCGTGAGCAGGGCGCCCTCCGGCCAGGTCATGGCTCCACTATGCGGCGACTCGATGTCACTGTCCAGGGTCGGGCTAGGCTTCCTGGCGTGCGATTGGTGATTGCGACCTGCAGCGTCGACTACGAGGGACGGCTGCGCGCACACCTGCCGCTGGCCACAAGGCTGCTCCTGGTCAAGGCCGATGGCTCGGTGCTGGTGCACTCCGACGGAGGGTCATACAAGCCGCTGAACTGGATGAGCCCGCCGTGCGCGATGGCGGAGATCGAGCCCGACGATGAAGAGCGAGCCGATGGGGTCACCTCGGTGTGGGTCGTTGCGCACGCGAAGTCAGATGATCGCTTGCGGGTGCGGCTCCACGAGGTCCAGCACGACTCCTTCCATGCGCTGGGCGTTGACCCGGGCCTGGTCAAGGATGGCGTTGAGGCTCACTTGCAGGCCTTGCTGGCGCAGCACATCGGCACCCTGGGCGAGGGCTACAGCCTGGTCCGCCGGGAGTACATGACCGCGATCGGCCCGGTCGACATCCTGTGCCGCGATGCCGACGGCTCGAGCGTGGCGGTCGAGATCAAGCGTCGGGGTGAGATCGATGGGGTCGAGCAACTCACTCGCTACCTGGAGCTGATGAACCGAGACCCGCATCTGGCGCCGGTGACCGGGGTCTTCGCCGCTCAAGTCATCAAGCCCCAGGCGCGCACCTTGGCAGAGGACCGCGGCATTCGCTGCGTCGTCCTGGACTATGACGCGCTACGCGGCATCGACAATGTGGAGCACCGGCTCTTCTAGGCGCTGGCGCATGAAGACCTCGCAAGCGTCCTCCGGAAACCGGCCAGTGGGCGGTGGGCAGTGGGCAGTGGGCAGTGGCCGGGTCGCGCGGCATTGGGTGCTCGGGGGAGGTGGTGCTTGCGTCGTACTGAGGGCGGCGGCCAGGCAGTCGCCGGAGCGGCACGCTAGCCAGCCAGGGTTTCGGGCCCGGCCGGGTGGACGGCCCCCCGCGCCCTGCGGGCCGCTGCCTCTGCCTCGGCCAGAGCCTCCGTGTGACGCTCGGTCGTCCACTGTGGCGCCTGATCTATGGTCTCCAATGGCCACACGTTGACCCACCACCAGTGGGGACCGAACGGACAATGCGAGGTCACCCGATGCCCCGCCAAGCGCCGACGACCGCCGCGCACCCGAACGATCAACTCCTCATCGGCCCACGCGTGTGGCCCGAGCTCGTTGAGCGCGCCCGACGAGTCGCGTTCCGCTACAACGATGCGCCACCCCGCGCTCGCCAAAGCCCGCTCCACGAGCTGCAGTTGAACACCGACCCCTTGACGCTCCAAGCGCGACACTGTGCTGGACCCGACGCCAATGTCCCGGGCGAACCTCTCCTGTGACCATCCAGCTCGGTTGCGAGACATAGTGACGACATCCCTGATGGCACGGGCGTCGATCGGCCGGACCGGGCGACCTGGCCGATCCACCTCCCGCAGTCCCAAGGTCAACGACGAACTCGCGTATGCCGCGAGCACCCGTCGTAGCTCGATCAGGCTTGGACGAGTCTCCAATCGAGCTTGATGCGACATCGATGTTCCCTGCTGGGCGGCATATGCGCGCTGGCTGAGACCGCACGCCATCCGGGTCGCCCGGAGCGAAAGCCCGATCTGGTCGTTCAAGCTCAGGTCGTTGCGGCGTTGGGCCGCCGCGCGAGCCAACCTTGCGCGAGCCACTGAGGTTGTCATGCGGCGATCATCCGCCTGGGCACTGACAGTCCGGCCCTACCTCCGGCCGCCCTCAGTACGACGCAAGCACCACCTCCCCAGGGCACCCATGACGGGAACCCCGGCGTCCGCAGCCGTCAGACCGCAGCCTTCACACCGCAGAAGCGTCGACCTGACCGGGCCAGGTGATGACCCGCCAACCGTCGTCCCCCGCCTCCACCCTCGCGGGCACCGCATTGGGCAGGAAGCGCTGATGGGCCAGGTCGTTGCGCACATTGACCGACACACGCGGCAGGACCAGGGACATCACACCCCCGTGGGTGAAGACCAGAACCTGCTCACCACGATGCTGATCCGCGATCGACTGCAGCGCACCCACCATCCGCTCGACGATCTCCGCCCCGCTCTCGGCGCCGGGAACGCGCGCGGTCAAGTCACCCGCGATCCACGCGGCATAGGTCTCCTGCATTACCGGGTCCGACCACGGCTGACCGGCACGCGTCCCCACCCCCAACTCTTGAAGTCCGTCGACAACCGTATGCCGCACGCCGAGCAGGTCACCAGCCAATGTCCCGGACTGCACGGCCCGCTCCATCGGGCTGCTGTACACCGCCGCGATCCGCTGACTGCGCAGGTCCTCGGCGCATTGCCGAACTTGCCCCTGTCCAGTCTCAGAGAGCCAGCCACCGTCATCGGACATGACGTGAGCATGGTGATAGGCCGCATCACCGTGTCGCGCCACGAAGAGGGTGGCAGGGCAGTGCAATGTCATTCGGCGCCCGAGCGGGCAAGCCCGCGAGAGTCCCGGATCACCTCGACGAACCGGGTCATGATGTCGTTAAGGCCAAAGTCCTTGGGGGTGAAGACCTCAGCAACGCCCAGCGACTTCAGCGTGTGGGCATCCGAGTCGGGAATGATGCCCCCCACGATGACCGGGACGTCGCCCGCCCCGGCTGCCCGCAGCCGCTCAAGTACCTCCGGCACCAACTCCATGTGCGAGCCCGACAGGATGCTCACGCCGACCAGGTGCACATCCTCGGCAATGGCCGCCGCCACGATCTGCTCCGGCGTGAGTCGAATGCCCTGATAGATCACCTCGAAACCAGCATCTCGCGCACGGACCGCGACCTGCTCAGCGCCATTGGAGTGCCCATCCAAGCCCGGCTTGCCGACCAGCACGCGCAGGCGCTCGCCCAGTTCCTGCCCGGTTTGGGCGACATACTCACGGACCTGCGCCAACTCGGCCGAGGCCGTGCCCGCGCCAATCCCCACCGACCCGCTCACCCCGGTTGGAGCGCGGAATTCGCCAAAGACCTCGCGCAAGGCACCGGCCCACTCCCCCGTGGTGATCTCCGCGCGGGCACACTCCAAGGAGGCGGCCATGAGGTTGTCTCCGGCGGTGGCGTCGGCCTTGAGCGCCGCGATCGCCGCAGCGGCCCGGGCCGCACGAATCGGGTCAGCATCTCGCGCCTGCCGCCATGCCTGGACCGCCTCGACCGCGGCCTGCTCCACGCTAGCGTCAACGGTCTGGATCGCCGAGTCGACATCAGCGGTCAGCGGATTGGGCTCCGTGGTCTCGAACCGGTTGACGCCGACCACAATGTCCTCACCGGCCTCGATGCGCTGGCGCCGCCGTGCATGGGAGGCCACGAGTTCGGACTTCATGTACCCGCCCTCGACCGCGGGGACGGCACCACCCATGGCCTGGACGCGGTCGATCTCGGCCTTCGCGCCGGCCACTAACTCCGCGACCTTTGCTTCGATCACCGGGCTGCCCGTGAAGATGTCGTCGTACTCCAGCAGGTCGGACTCGAACGCCAGCACTTGCTGAATCCGCAGAGACCACTGCTGATCCCAGGGGCGAGGCAAGCCCAGTGCCTCATTCCAGGCAGGCAGTTGCACGGCCCGAGCGCGCGCATCCTTGGACAAGGTCACTGCCAACATCTCGAGCACGATGCGCTGCACGTTATTCTCCGGCTGCGCCTCGGTCAGCCCCAGAGAGTTCACTTGCACGCCATAGCGGAAGCGGCGCTGCACGGGATCGCTGACGCCATACCGATCACGGGTCAGTTCGTCCCAGAGCTCAACGAAGGCGCGCATCTTGCACATCTCCTCGATGAAACGCACCCCGGCATTGACGAAGAAGGAGATCCGGGCCACGACCTCACCGAAACGCTCTTCCGGCACCTGCCCCGAAGCACGCACGGCGTCGAGGACCGCGATCGCGGTGCACATGGAGTAGGCAATCTCCTGCACCGGCGTGGCCCCCGCCTCTTGCAGGTGATAGCTGCAGATATTGGTCGGATTCCACTTGGGGATCTCGGCGACCGTGTAGGCGACCATGTCGGTGATCAACCTCAGCGAAGGGCCAGGCGCGAAGACGTAGGTGCCCCGCGAAAGGTACTCCTTGATGATGTCGTTCTGGGTCGTCCCGGCCAGGGCACGCACCGCGGTCGCGGGGTCCTCGCCGGCCGCGACGGCCTGCTCCTCGGCGGCCACCTGGTAGAGCGCCAGGAGCCACATGGCGGTGGCATTGATCGTCATCGAGGTGTTCATCTGGGAGAGCGGGATCTGATCAAAGAGCGCCCGCATGTCCCCGATGTGTGCGATCGGCACCCCCACCTTGCCCACCTCGCCCCGAGAGAGCACGTGGTCAGAGTCGTAGCCGGTCTGCGTGGGCAGGTCGAAGGCGACCGACAGTCCGGTCTGGCCCTTAGCCAAGTTACGCCGGTACAGCGCATTCGACGCGGCGGCACTGGAATGGCCCGCATAGGTGCGCATCACCCACGGGCGGTCACGGTCACGGCGAGGGGTGCTGGCGGACGGCTCACTCATGGAGCCGACGATACGGTCGGGCAGGGGCCCGCCACGAGGTCAGAGCGCGGTGAGAGTGCCCACAGTCTGCGGGTGCAAGTCGAGCAAGTGACCCTGCCGAGCGCGACGCAGTAACCGGACCGTGCGCTCGCTGGCCTCCGGAATGGTGAGCATCCGCCCGTGCCGCCGGGCGCAGCGCGCCGCCTCGACAATGAAGCCGAATCCCGTCGCATCCCCCACCTCGGCCTCACCGAGGTCAAGCATGATCGGCAGGTAGCCGTCCTGAATGATCCGTCGCATCGTGACCCGCACATCCGCAACTGTTGATACATCGAGCCGCCCCCGCAGCATCACGTGGTGTCCCCGCTCGTCGATCTGCTCGACGACCGTCACCACCGTGGTCCCACCCCTCATGTGGACGTCCTCCCGACCTTTATGTTGTGACGCCTGTCACCTATTAGACGCCACCGCACCCGTGCAGGTTGCGCAGCGACAGGTAAAGAATTCGCAACGGCCGTGACAGGCTTGGCCCCATGGTCAACCTCACCCAGATCTACACCCGCACCGGCGACGATGGCACCACCGCGCTCGGCGACTTCAGCCGGACCTCGAAAACCGACGCGCGGCTGGCCGCTTTTGCCGACGTCAACGAGGCCAACGCCGCCATCGGAGTCGCGATCACCGCCGGCGGGTTGACTCCAGAGGTATGCCGGGTGCTCACCCGCGTTCAGAACGACCTCTTCGATGTCGGCGCCGACCTCTGCACCCCGCTGGCCGAGACCTATGACTATCCGCCCTTGCGGGTCAAGGAGGCCTGGATCGGGGAGCTCGAGGCCGACTGTGACGCCTTCTTGGAGCCGCTGGACAAGCTGCGTTCGTTCATCCTGCCCAGCGGCACGCCTGGGTCTGCCTACCTCCACCTCGCGCTGACGATCGTGCGTCGCGCCGAGCGCTCCACCTGGCGGGCGATCGAGAGCTATGGCACCGAGCCCGGCAGCGGGAAGGGCGAAGGCGGCGTGAATCTCGTGGCCGCGGCATACCTCAACCGGCTCTCCGACCTGCTCTTCATCCTGGCCCGCACGGCCAATAAGGACGCCGGCGGGGATGTGCTCTGGCAGCCCGGCGGCGGTCGGGAGCACGCTCCCGACCGCTGAGCCGGACCGGCGGCCAGAGCTCGGGGTCACTTCACCTCGGAACGACGCACCAGGACCAGCCCCACCAGGAGCGGGAGCACGACCCAGATCCCGACGACCGACGCCACCTGCTGCCACTGCTCCCCAGTGAGCGCGGGGTCAGCGAACAAGTTGCTGGCCGTGTATTGGTAGTCCACCCACGGCTGCAGGTCGGCGAACCACTCTTGGTAGGCCGCCAGCAGACCCAGCAGCGGCGGGAGCGCCAGGGTATAGACGAAGTAGGCCACGATCGCACCCGACGAGCTGCGGATCAGCACCCCGAGAGCGAAGCCCAGCGTCATACCGAGCACACTGCCGAGCACGATGCGGGAGGTTTCTCCCACCGAGCCATCCCAGACCGGGTCGACGCCGGCAACCGCGCTACCGATGACGGTGCCCACAGTGCCCACCACGAGAGCCACGCCCATGGACCCGACGCCGACGACCAGCGCGGCCAAGAGTTTGGCGCCGAGCACCCGGCCGCGGTGCGGCACCAAGGTGAAGGTCGTTAGCCCACTGCGCTGGGTCCATTCGCTGGTCACGGCCAAGATGCCCACGATCGGAAGAATGATCGTCATCGGTGCACCAATGGATGCGGCGAAGTTGTCGAAGGTCAGGTCGCTGTCCTCCCCGATCAGGATCAGCGCGGTCGTGGCCAGCAGGCTGGTGATCACGATGCTCGCCATCAACCAGAACCCCGAACGGGTGTCGAACATCTTGCGCAACTCGACCCGGACCAGTCGGCTCAGCGGGATTCGGCTGGGCAGCGTTCGGGTGGACGCTCCGCCGATCGAGGTGTCGGCCAGGACGGCGGTGCTCATGCGAGGGCTCCTTCACGCTGAGTGTCATGGGTCAAGTCGAGGAAGATCTCTTCAAGGCCGCTGCCATCGGCAGCGCGCAGTTCGGTCAGCGCCAAGCCCAAGGACAGGGCCATCTCGCCGACGACGGTCGGGCTGAGGTCGGTATGCAGCGAGCCATCCGAGCGGATCTGTGCCGGGTGCCCGAGACGTCCGATGGCGTCCGCCAGGATCGACGGCGACGCCGTACCCACCACCGTGCCGGCACCGGCGAGCAACTCGGACTTGGTGCCGCTGGCGACGATCCGGCCACCGCCGATCACGATGATGTCGTCGGCTACCACCTCGATCTCGTGCAGCAAGTGCGAGGACAGCAACACGGTGCCGCCCTGATCGGCGAATGACCGGAGCAGATCCCGCATCCAGCGGATACCTGCCGGGTCTAGTCCATTGGCTGGCTCGTCGAGGATCAAGGTGTGCGGCTCCCCCAGGAGGGCGGTGGCGACCCCCAGTCGCTGGCGCATGCCCAGCGAGTAGTTACGGATCCGACGATCGGCCTCTTGGCCGGTCAAACCGACCAGCTCGACCATCTCCTGAACCCGTCCCCCGGGCAACCCCATGGTGAGCGCCGCCAGCGTCAACACCTCACGCCCCGTGCGCCCGGCATGTTGCGCCGAAGCGTCCAGGAGAACGCCCACCTCCCGTCCCGGATTGGGCATATCGACAAAGCGTCGCCCATCGATGGTGGCGGCACCGGTGGTGGCAGGCGTCAGGCCGACCATGATCCGTAGGGTGGTGGATTTCCCCGCCCCATTGGGTCCAAGAAAGCCGGTCACTCGGCCGCTGGCCGCGGTAAAGGTCACGTCATCGACGGCGAGCATGCTGCCGAATCGTTTGCTGAGAGCATCGACACTGATCATGTCGATCAGCCTGCCGGACCCGGTCTGCGCGACATATCGGGGACGAGCCCGCAGTCATCCCGCACTCAACCCTGAACTATCTCAGGGTTGAGCACCTGGCATCAGGGTGCGCCCTCAGGCGACGTTGACGTTCACCCCGGGTGGGCTGGACTCAAGCCAGGCCCTCAGGGCGGTGTATGCCGCCGGGGCAAAGGCAAAGTGCACGATCTGACCTGCGCACGAGCCCACGACGTGGACCGGCTCATTGAGACCGGGAATGGGCTCGGAGAGAGGTTCGGCCACTCCGAGTTCCATGTCATGGCGCACCCAGGCCACTTCCGGGGCAAAGGAGGGGCCAATCACCGAGAACCACTCGAATCTGGCCTGGCCCAGTCGGGCCAACCCCAGCCGCCAGCGCCCCGAGGGAACGCTGCGGCGGGCACAGAGCATCACCGGCCGGCCATCCCCAGATATGACGCGTCGGCGTGCCCACACGAAGAGGAACACGCCGACGATCAGCGTCACTACCAGGGCGAGGGCGATCTCCGCGGCAACCAACGGAGTGATCGGACCGTCCACGGTCGCCTGCTGCCCTAGTTGTCCATCCCGGAGGCGTCCACGCTCTCCGCCACAATGGTCACCCGGTCATGGTCGACCGAGAGGAAGCCGCCGTCCACGACGGCCGTAAGCCAGCCACCGTCGGACTTGATCCGCACCTCGCCCTCGGTGAGTACCCCCAACAGCGGGGTGTGCCCGGGCAGGATGCCCATATCGCCGGAGAGGGTGCGAGCACTGACCTGCGTAGCCTCGCCCTCCCACACCTTGCGGTCTGCGGCGACCAACTCGACGATCAGAGCCATCAGAGGTTCTTCTGGATCTCGGCCCACTGGCGCTCGACGTCGTCGAGGCCACCGCACATGAAGAACGCCTGCTCACCGACGTGGTCGTACTCACCATCACAGATCTTGGTGAACGCCTCGATGGTGTCGGCGAGCGGAACCGTCGAGCCCTCGATGCCGGTGAACTGCTTGGCAACGTAGGTGTTCTGCGACAGGAAGCGCTGGAGACGACGAGCGCGGTTGACGAGGATCTTGTCCTCTTCGGAGAGCTCGTCGATGCCGAGGATGGCGATGATGTCCTGGAGCTCCTTGTTGCGCTGCAGGATCTGCTTGACCCGGACCGCCGTGTTGTAGTGCTCCTCGCTGATGTACCGGCGGTCGAGGATCCGGCTGGTGGAGGTCAGCGGGTCCACGGCGGGGTAGATACCGAGCGAGGCGATCTCACGGGAGAGCTCGGTCGTCGCGTCGAGGTGGGCGAAGGTCGTGGCCGGCGCCGGGTCGGTGTAGTCGTCGGCGGGCACGTAGATCGCCTGCATCGAGGTGATCGAGTGACCACGGGTCGAGGTGATCCGCTCCTGGAGGACACCCATCTCGTCGGCGAGGGTCGGCTGGTAGCCCACCGCGGACGGCATACGGCCGAGCAGGGTGGAGACCTCGGAGCCGGCCTGGGTGAACCGGAAGATGTTGTCGATGAAGAGGAGCACGTCCTGCTTCTGCACGTCGCGGAAGTACTCCGCCATGGTCAGCGCGGAGAGCGCGACCCGCAGACGCGTGCCCGGCGGCTCGTCCATCTGACCGAAGACCAGGGAGGTCTGACCGAGAACGCCGGCCTCCTCCATCTCGACCATGAGGTCGTTGCCCTCACGGGTGCGCTCACCGACACCGGCGAACACCGACACACCACCGTGGTCGCGGGCGACCCGCGCGATCATCTCCTGGATGAGCACCGTCTTGCCGACACCGGCGCCACCGAAGAGGCCGATCTTGCCACCCTGGACGTACGGGGTGAGCAGGTCGATGACCTTGATGCCGGTCTCGAACATCTGGGTCTTGGACTCCAGCT
>CALMQX010000009.1 GCA_937873315.1 uncultured Nostocoides sp.
ACAAGCGCCATCGGCGCGGAGCGCGGACTTAGCGCTTGGCTCCACAAGCGCCATCCGCGCCACTGTCACTGCGGCGGCACCCCGATCGGGGTGCCGCCGCAGCGGCATTCGGGCGGTAAGTTCGACCCAGGACCACACGGAAGGCTCTTTCAGATGGCACGTCTCTTCGGCACCGATGGTGTGCGCGGCTTGGCCAACGATGCGATCACCGCAGAGTTGGCGCTCAACCTCGCGGTCGCCGCGGCGCACGTGCTGGGCGACTCGGCGCGGGCTCAGGGCAAGCGCCCCCGGGCCGTCGTGGGCCGAGACCCGCGGGCCAGCGGCGAGTTCCTGTCGGCCGCAGTGTGTGCCGGCCTGGCATCCGCGGGCGTCGATGTCCACAACGTCGGCGTGCTGCCTACTCCGGCCGTGGCCTTCCTGACTGCCGACATGGGCGCCACCTTCGGGGTCATGCTGTCCGCATCGCATAACGCCATGCCGGACAACGGGATCAAGTTCTTCGCCGAGGGTGGCCACAAACTCCCCGACGCCGTCGAGGACGAGATCGAAGCCCAGCTGGGCCAGGACTGGGAGCGTCCGCTCGGCGCCGAAGTGGGCCGCATCCACGAGAACCGGGCAGGTCAGGCGCGGTATGTCGCCCACCTGCTGCGCGCGTTGCCACACCGGCTGGACGGGCTCACCGTCGTCATCGATAGCGCACATGGCGCGGCTAGCGATGTGTCACCCGAGGTATTCCGCCTGGCCGGCGCCGAGGTCATCGAGATCGGTAGCGATCCCGATGGACTCAATATCAATGATGGCTACGGTTCGACCCACCTGGACCGCCTCAAGGGGGCGGTCGTGCAGCGGGACGCAGACCTTGGCATTGCGCATGATGGGGATGCCGACCGCTGCTTGGCCGTCGACGGCAATGGCGACGAGGTTGGTGGTGACCAGATCATGGCGATTCTGGCGCTCTCGCTCAAGGAGCGGGGGGAACTGCGCGAGGACACCCTGGTTGCCACCGTAATGAGCAATCTCGGCCTCCATCAGGCCATGAACAAGGCCGGCATTACCGTGCGCCAGACCGGCGTTGGAGATCGCTATGTCTTGGAGGATCTGCGCGCGGGCAACTACTCCCTGGGTGGAGAGCAGTCGGGGCACGTGATTTTGCTGGACCACGCCACGACCGGGGACGGGGTGCTCACCGGCCTCTTGTTGGCCGCCCGGGTGGCCGAGACGGGAACTGCGCTGAACCGCTTGGCCGCCGTGATGACACAGATGCCGCAAGTGCTCATCAATGTGCGTGGCGTCGATCGGGATCGGCTCGAGACCGACGACATTGTCCAGGCGGCAGTCGAAACCGAGAGTCGAGCGCTCGGTGACGGCGGCCGGATTCTGCTCCGCAAGTCGGGCACCGAGCCGTTGGTTCGCGTCATGGTCGAGGCGGGTAGCGAAGCTGAGGCCACCGCGGTCGCGCATCGACTGGTCACCGTCGTCAAAGATCGACTCTCCCTCTGACCGATGACGAAGGGCCCCGGCGGGACAGCCCGCCGAGGCCCTTCGTGATGGTCGTTAAGAGGCGACCCGCTTCCAGGCCTCGTCATACAACTTCTCGGCGTCGCCCAAGTCCTCGATGAAGGCGAGCTTGCTGGCCACGGAGTCAGGCGGGTAGATGGCCGGGTTCGACAGGACTGCCTCGGGCACGAACTGTCGGGCCGCTTGGTTGCCGGTCGCTACCAGGTTGTAGGCGGCATTGGCCGCGGACACCTTGGGATCCAGGTAGTAGGCCATGAATCGGTTCGCACCCTTGGCATTAGGCGCCGAGCGCGGAATACACAGCACATCAACCCATCGCGTCCCGCCCGCTTCCGGGACGGTCCAGGCCAGGTGCGGATTGCGTTTCTGGGCCTGGAGCACGTCGGTGTTGTACCCGTGAGCTGCCACGAGCTTGCCATCCGCCAGATCATCGAGATAGGTCGCAGAGTTCAACGAGGCGTTGGCGAGCATCTCCTTGAGCCTCGCCTCAGCAGCGGTGATCTCGCCCGCATTGGTGGTGTTGACCGATGAGCCCAGCGAGATGAGGGCCACGGACATGGCCTCGCGGGTCTCTTTGAGGATGGACATCTTGCCCTTATGGGTGGCGTCGAGGAAGACGTCCCAGGTGGGCGGGGTAGAGAACACGCGGGTGTCGTACCCAATCCCGGTGGTGCCATTGGCCCAGGGCACCGAATACCGGTTGCCCGGGTCGCTGGGGAGGGCACGCATGGCCGGCAAGAGATTGCCGAGGAGGGCCTCGGTGACCACGGCCGTGTCCAAGGGCTGCAGGAGATCCGCGGACAGCAGCCGCCGGAAGAGATTCGTCGAGGGCACGATGAGGTCGAAACTGGTCGCCTTGCGGCCGCCCTTTCGGACCGCCTCAGCCGCGGTCAGCCGCTGAGCGAGGGCATCATTGCTGTCGTAGGTCTCGTAGCCCACGGCCAAGCCACTCGTGGACGTGAAGTCCGTGAGCAGCGCCGGGTCGACGTAGTCTTGCCAGTTGAGGAAGCTGATCCGGTTTTCTGAGGCATTGGTGTCACCGCAACCCGCCAGAGTCAAGGCACCCAGCCCGCCAACTCCAGCCAGCAGAGTGCGTCGAGGCAGATGGTTCGTCATCACGGCACCACCAAAACGGGGACCTCGGCATGTCGAGTGACCTTCTCACTGACGCCACCTTGCAGGAGATCCCGGATCATCCCGGCTGCACCGGAGACGCCGCCAACCTCAGCGGTCAGGCCCTGGCGTCCGAGGAGGATGAGCCCGCATCCCTCTTGAGCGGCGGTCTCGAGGATGCCTCGAGTGATGTCTCCCTTGAGCACGATGCCGCGAGCTTGAACGCCCGCGGTGACGAGCACCTGGACGCCCTCGCGTGCCAACTCCGCGGCCTCGTCGGCCAACTCATCGCGCACCGCCTCGACGTAGGCCGCGCCACGCCCACGCATGGTCAGCGGTTGGGTGTAGCCAACGAGCACCAAGACCTCGCTGCCCGTACCAAGCGCGATAATCCGTGCCCAGGCCAAAGCGCGCTCGGCATTGTGTGAGCCATCAAAAGGCACGAGGATGCGCTCGGGAACCGCCGCCTCTGGAACAACGACGGGGCTCTCCCAGTCAGCTGGACGCTCGGTCATCCCAACAACTCCCCAGTCTCGAAGTTGACGCGCTTATCAATCCCGCTGCGTTCCTTGCGGGATCGGAGGACGAAGTAAGCAAGGACCCCGGACAGCAGCCCGGCAACGGCATAGCCCACACCGGCGACGAAGCCGGACTCCTGCACCGTAAACCACACCGCGATGGAGATGACGGTGGCGGGCAGGGCGATCAGCACGTAGGGGATGAGCGGTCCGCCGGGAACCTTGAACGGCCGTGGCAGGTCTGGATAACGGCGCCGCATGACGATCAGGGTCAGGAACTCCAACATAATGACGCATCCGCCCACCAGCACCGACAGGGCCGCGAGTTGCTCAAAGGGCAGCAGGGTCACGAGCGAGCAGATAGTGGCCGCGACGATGATCGAACGCACCGGAGTCTGTCGGGTCGGGTGCGACCACGAGAGCGCCTTGGGCAAGTACCCATCGGAGGAGAGGGCAAAGGGAATGCGGGAGTAACTGAGCAGCCAGGCGGAGAAGAGCCCGATCGCCGACACCACGGCACCGATCGACATGATGATGGCCAACCACCTGCCGCCAACGCCCTCAGCGACGAGGGTGAAGGCGCCAGCTGTCCACTCGACGTCCGCGGTGCCCACCACCGCCAAGGCAACCAGGGTCGGAATCAAGTAGATCGCCGTAATCATCGGAATGCTGATGGCCAGGGCCTTGGGGTAGTTCTTGCGAGGGTTGTCGATATCACCGGCAACCGTCGACAAGCCGTCCCAACCGGCGTAGTTCCACATGATGACGAAGAGGCCGGCTCCAAAGGCGGCTGCGGGGGAGAGCCCCTCAGCGGTGAACGGCTCAAAGGGGCTGAACTTCATCCGGAAGAGACCAACGATGACCACCAGGACGAAGGGCAGCAGGACGATGACGAGGAAGATCTTGGAGGAGTCGCCGACGATATTCGAGCCGAGCATGTTCATGCCGGCCAAGAGCCAGACGAAGACCACGCCCACCAGCCACTTCAGGCTCAAGGTGACCGGCCCGATGTCGTAGGTGACCTCTTGCAACTCGGGGAAGAAGTACGACATGAACTCGACAAAGAGGACAGGGTAGATGGCGAGGTCGAACCAGCTGGCAACCCAGGCCCACCAACCCGCTTGGAATCCCCAGAACGGGCCGAGGCCCTCCTTGACCCACTGGTAGTAGCCGCCCGAGACCGGCATCATCGTGGCGAGCTCAGCGACCATGAGTGCGATCGGCAGGCTGTAGATCAGCGGGGTGATGATGATGAGCAGGATCGCCATGCCGGCGCCGGCCGAGCCGACGACGTCCTCGAGTCCGTAGGGGCCGCCCGAGACCGAGAAGAAGATGATGCCAATGATCGCGCCGAGCCCGAGTTTGCGCACGGCTGTGCGAATCTCGACATTGGGGACGACTGCCTGCTCCGCCATTGCCTCACCCCATCCCTGGTTGGTCACCGTTGACCAGCCAGGGAAACGTACCACCGGTAACCGGGCCTCTGGAAGTACCGCTGATGAAGTCCCGCTGAGACAGTTTTTCACTCGCTCTCAGGACTCGCAGGCACGAGCGAAGGCCTGGTCGGAGCTGTGCCGACCAGGCCTTCGTCAGGATCGCCGCAGACTTAGGCGTCCTTGTCCGAGTCGTCCTTGGGGTGACGGATATAGCGGTCCCCGGTGATTGGGTCGATAGCCATCTGCCCTTCCGGGAGGTTGGAGAGGTCGGGGGAGATGACGATCTCCGGCAGGCCAGCCTCCGGCATCCGGTAGGTGTCGCTGTCGACATACGGTCCGGCGAGCACGAGGTCGCGCGATGTGCGCATCGGCAGGGTCTCGCCACGGAAGTACTCCGGGGCCTTGACCTTCCACGCCAGCATCAACACCACACCCAGGAGCATGGCCAGAATGCCGACCACGCCGACCGCGCCGTACCCGAAGATGGTGACGTTATTGCCGTCATCATCGGTCAGCCAGTTGGGCTCCAAGAAATTCTTGAGCCCGTAGACGAAGGTCGCCGTCATGATGAGCGCCCCAGCCAGCGGGATGATGCCCTGCATGAACAGATCGCGCACATTGGACGCGAGCGTCCGGCGGTAGAACCAGGCGCAGGCATACCCGGTGAGGCCGTAGTAGAACGCGATCATCAGGCCCACCGAGCCGATCAAGGCGAACAGCAGGTTGGTTGAGATGAACGTGAAGAGCACGTAGAACGCGATCGACACCGCACCCATCGCCACGGTGGCCGTGGTCGGCGTGAGGTACGTGGCGTGGACGTTCTTGAAGCTCGACGGCAGTGCGCGGAAGACGCCCATCGACAGCGCTGTGCGGGCGGTCGGCAGGATCGTGGTTTGCGTGGAGGCCGCGGCCGACGTAAGCACCGAGGCGATGAGCAAGATCAGCATGGTGATGCCGAGCGGGCTGTCGCCGAAGAGGTCCGGACCGATGGCCTTGAAGACGTCTGCGGAGTTGTCCGGGTTGCCCAGGCCAATGCCTTCCTCGCCGACGCCAGCGAAGGCAACGGCGGCAATGGAGACCACGGCATAGGTCGCGAGCAGCAGCACCGTGGAGATGACGGCGGCGCGTCCAGGCGTGGTGCCCGGGTCGTCGCTCTCCTCGTTGCAGGTGACGGCGGTGTCCCAGCCCCAGTAGATGAAGAATGCCGTGAGCAGCGCGGGTGCCAGCACCTCGGTGAACGACAGTCCACCCGGCCACAGCCAGGACAGCGACGGCGTCAGCGAGTAAGACTCGGCGTTGCCGCCATAGACCTTCACCAGTGCGACCACAGCGAAGGCGACGAGGACGATCAGCTCGATCCCCAGCAGCGCGTACTGCAGTCGCGCACTGACCTCGATGCCGCGGTAGCAGATGTAGGTCATGATGATGATCCACAGCACGCCAGCAAGGGTGGACCAGGTGTAAGAGTCACCGAGATCCGAGACCGCGCTCCAGTCCTGACCGAGCAGCGATCCGATCTCGCCCACCATGTAGTAGGAGTAGGTACCGGCGACCTGGGCCAGGTTGGCCATGACGATGACGTCGGCGGCGATGATGCCCCAGCCGCCCATCCAGCCGGTGACCGGGCCAAAGGCGCGCGTCGCCCACGTGAAGGTCGTGCCGCAGTCGGGCTCGGCCTTGTTGAGCTCCTGGTAGGCGATGGCGATGAAGTACATGGGGATGAAGGCCAACACCATGATGGCGGGCGCCTTCATGCCCAGGCTGCCTGCAGTCGCGACGACCAGCCCGAGGCTGGCGGCGAGGGAGTACGCAGGCGCGGTGGAGGCCATGCCCACCACTACGCTGGAGACGAGGCCAAGGGCCCCACCTTTGAGGCCCTTCTCTGAGGCCTCCGGGAAGCCCAGCGGTGCTGGGTCGGTCGTGGTCGTCATGCTGTCCCTTTGTGATCGGCACTGATCAATATCGGGGCAACCTTAGGGGTGCGGCTTCGTTTCCGGAAGGCTTTTTGGGGATCCGATATCGAATCCGAGGGCACGAGCGAGAGGGGCTATGCCCCCCGAATGATCTGCTGATACGCCAACGCTGAGTCCTTGAGCCGGCGCTCTTGGGTGGCGTAGTCGACATGGATGAGCCCGAAGCGCTTGCTATATCCAAAGGCCCACTCGAAGTTGTCCAGCAGCGACCACGCGAAGTAGCCGCGCACATCCACGCCGTCGGTGATGGCCTGGCTGACGGCGTCGAGGTGGCTGCGCAGGTATGCCGTGCGCTCGGCATCGTGGATCCGCCCCTCGGCGGTGACGACGTCATCCCAGGCCGAGCCGTTCTCGGTGATATAGATCGGCAGTCCACTCTCTGCGGCGGAGCGGGCCAGGATCTGCCGGTGTCCCTCCGGCGAGCACTCCCATCCCATGGCCGTCAGCGGCGGGTGCGGATCTGACGCGAGCACGCCATCGCAGCCGGGCAGCACGGACGGCTGCGCCGTCCCGGTGCGATCGGCATACACCCGCGTGGGGAAGTAGTTGTTGACCCCGAGGTTGTCCAGTGGTGCGCCGATGACGTCGAAGTCGCCGGGGTGGATATAGGCGTGGTCGGTCAAGTGGGCGGTGTCCGCCACCATTCCCTCAGGGAGCCCGCCATGGAAGAGCGGGCCGAAGAAGAGACCGTTGTAGACATTGTCGGCGCGTCGGATTGCATCCAGATCCAGCTCGTCCAATCCCTCGGTGGAGGTGCCCTGCGGACCCCAGACCTGGGTGGGGTTGAGGGTGATCGAGACCGCAGCGGCAGGCGCGTGCTCGCGGATGACCGGCACGGCCGTGCCATGCGCGAGCAGCAAGTGGTGCGCCGCGACGAGTGCTTCTGCCGGGTCCTGGTGGCCGGGCGCGTGCGCCCCGATGGCGTAGGAGAGCACTGAGGAGCACCACGGCTCATTGAGCGTCGTCCAGTGCTGAACCCGGTCACCCAGCGCGGCCGTGATCGTGGCGGCATACTCCCCAAACCACTGGGCACTGTCACGGTTCAGCCAGCCACCCCGCTCGTCCAGCGTCTGGGGCAGGTCCCAGTGATACAAGGTCGCAACCGGACGGATGCCGCGCTCCAGGAGGCCATCGACCAGGCGTGAGTAGAAGTCGATGCCGAGCTGATTGGCCGACCCGGTGCCCGTGGGGATGATCCGCGGCCAGGCGATCGAGAACCGGTATGCCGCGAGGCCGAGTTCGGTGGCAAGATCGAGGTCCTGCTTCCAACAGTGGTAGTGGTCGCAGGCCACGTCACCGGTATCTCCGCCGAGCACGCGCCCGGGAGTCTTGGAGAAGGTGTCCCAGATGGACGGCAGTCGACCGTCCTCGTCGTGGGCGCCCTCGATTTGGTAGGCCGCCGTTGCGGCCCCCCACAGAAAGCCGTCGGGGAGGTCAGTGCGCGTCGGCGTCCTCATGAGGTCACTGTACGGTCCGCCTCCGGCGCGCCGATATCCCCGAGCACCGTGATGACGTCAGCGCGTCCCTTGGCCAGTCCGTACTCGGCGCCCACGACGGCGAGTTGGCCGTCCTCGATCCGATGCCGGATCAGCGAGGAGCGCTCGGCCAAGAGTGAGACGGTATGCCGCAAGTGGATGATGCCGATGTCGTCGGCGCTGGTTTCGCCCAAGGCCTCGGCCGCGAGGACGCTCGGCGCAATGCGCTCCACGATGTCCCGCAGGAAGCCCTGGGGAATGGCGTGCGTGCGCAGGGCGTCCAGGGTCGCCCGAACGGCCCCGCAGGAGGTGTGCGCCA
>CALMQX010000010.1 GCA_937873315.1 uncultured Nostocoides sp.
CTTCTGGGTCGGATGTTTGCTCGGCCGGCGCGGGTTGTTGGGATCGAAGAGATCGGGGTCGAGGTCAGCTATGCGGATTGCGGAACCGTCGAAAGCGCTGAGGTGCATACGGTCAACTTCTCTCGGCTGCAGGCGGAACAGATCTGCGAGTTGGAGGACCGATTCGGCGGTCGCGACGGTCCCCGACCAGGTCATTCGATGCCGGGTGAGCACGGTGGCGCCGGGGGCAAGAGTCAGGAGCGCTCTGGGCCGAACGCCGTAGAAGTTGGCGACTCGAACGACGTAACCCCGCCACCACTCTCCCGGCAGGGGGTCTACGCGAAGGGGCAGCCGGCTCGTCATCGTCCCTCCGATTCCGACTGCCCGGATCGCGTCGCCTCGAGAGCGAGGGCATCGAGATCGGTGTCGTTCCACACGGCATACGAGGCGGCCCTCTTGACCCACTCGATGGCCAACCCGGGGCGACCAAGGCTGCCCTCGTGGAGGGCATGGACGGTGCCGCGCGTGGTCAATCGGATTCGCGCAGCGTCGCTGGGGAGCACAAGGCGATCGTTGAGGTTGCGCGCGAGGTACTCCCAGTCACCGATGCGTGCCGGTGTCGGCGGGTCCCATCTGCCGACATCGATCCACCTGGCGCCACGGAGCCGGACTTGGTCACCAGCCGCTCCGTGTAGCACCCCGGATTCACGGAAGCCGGTGCCAATCAGAACGATCGTTGCGGGAAGGCCGGTGATGATGCCTTTGAGGATGTCGGCCAGCAGTCGCGACTCCTTGTTCTGTCCCGCGCCAATGCCGTGGCCATCGTCGATGATGATGCCGCGCAGGCCAACCTTGGGTGCGAGCTTGCGCAGAGCTGCGAGGTAGTCGGCGGTCGTGGAGTCCCTCGGCAGGGGCGGCGGTCCCAGGAAGGTCCAGATGGCTTTGAGTAGCGAGAAGCCCCGGGCCAACTTGGGGACCTCAACATAGATCCACGGAACGCTGCGGTGATGCTTACAGTCGTCCGGCTGGCGCCCAAGAGCGGACCAGATCCCCTTCGTCTCGCTGAATGCTGCAGACAGGGCCGCATGCGTCTTACCGCTCAACGGCAGGCCGTCGAGGATGAGGCAGGTGGCGCTGCCGTACGCCGAGTGGTCGTTCTCGAAGTGCGCTCGTCGAATGGCTTCAGCCACGGCTTTCGTGTCGCGGGTCGCGATCGTGCCGATGCGTTGGTTGTACGCGTCGACGCGTTCCCGCAGCGCGTCCGTGACGGGACAACACGGCTCGGGACGCGGGTTCTGGTTCATGACGAGGTGCTTCCAGTCGTCGATATCCTGGGGCATGAGGCGCCGGTGAATGGTCAGTTCGGTCATGACATCCCCCATCCCGACTCGTCCTCGCCCAAGAAGTCGGAGAGGTCATCGTCGAACTCGATCTCCTCGGTGTAGTCGAACTCTTCGTCGTCATCGCGAGTGTCGGGGTACTCCTGCAACGCCGGCTCGCCCGCCGGCTCTGCCTCGGGCTTGGGGAACGCGAGCGAGAGGACCTCGTCGCTGGCCTGCTCCAGGTCATGGGCGTAGGTGCGTTGGTGACCGCCTTCAATGGCGGCATACCGCCCGTCTTGACGGTCGGTGAAGACGCCATCGATCCAGCGGGTCAGAAGCGCTGCCTCCAGCCGGTGGATCTCGGTCTCCGTGAGCACGCGTCGGGTGTCCTGATCCACGTCGCGGAGAGCGTGGGTGCGGACCAGCGAGCTCATCGGAGCGACGCTGCCGTTGCGGTCGATCGCGCGGGGGACCATCATCCAGTGGCGCTCGACGGGGTGGATCAAGAAGATCCGAGTCGTGTCGAGGCGGTCGTAGAAGATCGTGAGTGGACGGGCCTTGGCTCCGATGCCGCGCATCACGACTGATCGCAGTTGCTGGAGCTCACTGGAGTTGTAGGTGACCGTGTGCAGGCGGATTCCCTCCGGGCTCAGTAAGCGCTCGGCGCGCTGGAGGCCTTTGAGGTAGAGCCATGGATCGGCGGGGCGGTCGAGCTCACCGAATGACGTCACGTAGTCGGCCCACACCATGGCTGGGCTCAGTGGTGTCGGGGATCCGTGCGCCTCGGTGAGGTTGCGGTGGGGCTCGTTCGCGTAGACGTCGATGGCGTACTCCCAGAGCATGTCTTGCAAATCCTGCGGCTTGATGGGCACGGCGAGCTCAAGGTCGTTCGGCCGGTTCAGCACGTTCTGGCCCTTGTGGATCGGCAGGGTGCTCTCGACATCCGCGATGACCCTGTGGATGGCTTCGACGACGCCTTTTGCGTGCCCTTGTCGCGGCGGACAGAAGACGACGTCGACGCCGCACTCCGCCGCGAACCCCAATGCGTGGTCGCTGGCGTTCTCCGTGCCGTGGTCGAACACCAGGGTGCTGGAATGGATCGCGGGCTTACGACCGATGACCTTTTGGATGGTGGTCTTCTCACCCTCGGGGTCATCGTTGAGGGCGACGAGCTTTGGTATGCCGTGCCACATCTCCAGTTCGTAGGGATAGCCGGCTCTGGTCACCGTCGGGCGGCCCATCTGCGCGATCAA
>CALMQX010000011.1 GCA_937873315.1 uncultured Nostocoides sp.
GCCCGACAGGGCACGCCCAAGGCCGCATTGTTACCCCATCGTTAGTCCGGAGAAGTTCGGCACCCATCAGATGCGGCACGGCAGCCACCACGTCGTCGAGGCCGCGCAGGATGAGGGGACCGTTGCTGCCGTCGTTCATGGGCTCACCTTCGAGTCGCTACGCAGGGTTGACCGTCATCCCCTAAAGCGAGCCGCCCCCGCTGGGGGTTCACCGGCGCCGTGACTGCTCGGGCAGGTCGAGGGTCGGTGGCGGGGTTGGGCGACGGTCGGTGATGGTGGGCAGGTGCGCGCGGACGAAGTAGCTCGGCCGCAGATCGGCCAAGGGCACCTTCAGGAACTGTTCCCCATCACGGAAGGACTCGTCGACGGTGGCGAGGTCGGCGGGCAGGTGGACCTCGACGGCGGCTTCACCGTAGTGGAGAGGCCCGGCTGCGCGGCCGGCCCGGTGGGTGGAGAAGAACGCGAACGGAAGGTCGACGGGGGCGGCGGAACGCATGACCCGATCGCGCATGATGGCCTTCGCGGCGGCGGTCGTGGTGTGGTGGTAGAGAGTCAGGAAGCTGGCCATACACCCTTAGGCGATGCCCGTTGGCCGGCGGGTCAGGTCAGTCGCTGGTGGGGCAGACGCTGGGCGTCTCGCTCGAGGGCAACCAGGGCTGCCGCGTCGCTGGGGTAGTCCTGCGGGGTCAGTCCGGACCACGGGAGGGCAGTGGTCTTATGCACGAGCTCGAGCAGCTCGTCCTCGGGGCCGTAGAACTCATCGAGTCCCTGCGGGGTCCGCACGTCCAAATCCACGCGGAACTCAACATCAAGGCCGGGGAGGAGCTCTGCGGCTCTGGCTGCTGCCGACGCGAGCAGCGCCTCACCATAGGCCCGCGGATCCTCGTCGTACTCCAGGTCGACGAGCCGTCCCTCCAGGTCGCGGAGTCGGTCGTATTCGGCCTCGTCGGCATCCGAGCGCGGCACGTGCAGGATCGTGCCGGCCGGGTATTCCTCGTCGGGGGCGCGGTCGTGAGGTGGTGCGTCGTGCTCGAGTGCGGCCCAGGTCCGGTCCTCGTTCAGCTGGTAGCTCCAGACGTGACGCTTCATCTCTTCGGCCAGGATCCGATGCGACTCCTGGTAGACGGGTCCGTAGCCCAGGTCGAGCAGCATCTCGGCGGGATGGAGGACCACGCGCAGTGGCTCGGTGCGGTGGCGAAGTAGTTCAGCCGGATCTTCACCCACTGTCGAGGCGAGCATGGTCCGCACGCTGTCGGCCTCCCAGGACCCCGGCCGGCCCTGAAGTGCCTTCTCGACGCTGCCGACGTTCGCGACGGCACCGGCAACGGCGAGGGTGACGAACTCGGCCCAGTCCACCGCGCCAGCGTGGGTCACGGTTGCTTGTCCATCACCGTCGGTGACCGCCTCGAGGGGCGGCCGACGCAGACGAGCTGCTTCGGTGAGCGCTCGGATCGCATCGGACATCACGTCGTCCCAGGTACGGGCCGGCTCGGGTTGGTTCGTGACTTCGGTCATCGCTGAGGTTCCTTCCTCGGGGCTCGAAGGCCGGAGGCGTGCGGCTGGATCTCTTCACACATGATGGCGGCTCCGTCTGACAGGTGCGGCTGCTCACCAGTACGGCAGGGAGCCTGTGAGGCGGTCGCGCAGTCCGTCGAGATAGCGCAGCACCTCAGGTCGGGTTCGGGGAGCGGGGTCGGCGGAGGTGCCCTGCAGGACGTGCCCAACCATCTCCACATCGACGTCATCGCCGGCACCGCGCTCGAGCATCAACTTGAGCTGGTGTACGGCGCCGCGAGCCTGCACCAGGTCCTCCACAGGTATCGGCACAGCCTCGTCCCGGTCGCGCTGCAGCGGGACGCGCCAGAGGATCCCGTCGTCACCGCGGTACAGCGCCGTCGGGTTCCCCGGGTACTTCGCCAGGCTGGGGTGATCGCGTGGGTTCTCGGACTCGCTCACGCTGGCCCCTGAGCCTCGAGGTACGCGATGGCCCGGTCGAGCTCGGCACGTGCCGAGCGCAGACCCTCCAGAAGTTGGGCGTGGCCGGCCGTCGGGCTCTGGCGAGCGGTGACGAATGCTCCTACGCCTTGTTCGGTGCGCAGGAGACCTTCACGGACCAGCACCTGTTGCGCATCGCGCACGGTGTTCAGGCCCGGGACGTCGAACTCGCGCATCAGATCGTTGATGCTGGGCAGTTTGGAGCCGACCGGGTAGGTGCCGTCGGCGATGCGGGTGCGGAGCGTGTCGGCGATGGCGCCGTACTTGGTGGTGGCCATGCCGTACACTCTATCATCTCTATCAGGTTACCT
>CALMQX010000012.1 GCA_937873315.1 uncultured Nostocoides sp.
CGTCAGGTCACGATCCGAGGCGTCAGGTCACGATCCGAGGCGTCAGGTCACGATCCGAGGCGTCAGGTCACGATCTGGGCATGACGCGCTTCACATGCTGGCCCAATCCCACCGGGGAAGCATTGGACGTGCTTGACTGTTGCATCCGAGCGCCGGTTCGCCGGCCGACTGCCCAGACGCCTTGAGGAGGCCGACATGAACGCCGCACTGGCTCCCGCCTTGACCGCCGCGGATCGTTGCGACCGTTGCGGCGCCCAGGCGTATGTCCGCGCCGTGCTACACAGCGGTGGACAACTCTTGTTCTGTGGGCACCACGCCCGCGTGCACGTGCCTGCACTCCAGCAGTTCGCTGAGATCCATGACGAGACCGATCGGATTCTTGAACCGGTCGAGTCCACCGCCGACCAGCTCTGAGAACACCCCTGATGGCCGAGGACTGGCTCGGCGGCCTGGTGCCGCCGCTGCTCATCATCATCGGCATTCTGGGCATTGTGGTGCCCGTGCTGCCGGGGCTCTTTATCACCCTGGTGGGCGCCTTCGTGTGGGCGCTGATCACCAGTTCGACGACCGGCTGGGTGATCTTCGGCGTGTGCGTGCTCTGGTTCGCCGCCGGGATCGCCGGGCAATACCTCATTCCGGGTCGACGGCTACGTCAAGAGGGCATCGGCACGGCCACCCTGCTGCTCGCGGTGCTTGGGGCAATCGCCGGCTTCTTCGTGCTCCCGGTGATCGGTGCCTTCGTCGGTTTCGTCGGCACGATCTTCCTGATCGAGGGAGCTCGCACCCGCGATCGCTCGCACGCCTGGGCTCGCACCAAAGTTGCCTTGCGCGCGGTGGCAACCAGCATCGGGATCGAACTCATCGCCGCCTTCGCGATCGCCGCAACCTACGCCGTGGGGGTCTTCCTGCACCGGTAGCCCGGCGCGGACCTTCCGTTCAGTTCCCGTCCTCGCGGCGGTCCCATCGCTCATCGAGGCGGTCCATGAAGGAACTCTGTCCCCGCGGCTTGCGGCCGGGCCGGACTTCACCGCGCTCGCTGACCACGCCTAGTTGCGGCCGCTTTGGCGCGCTGAGGGCGTAGACCGCGGCACCGACCATCACCAGGAAACCAACCAGGCCGAGCCAGGTCTGCGTGGTCCAGACGGCAGCCAAGACCGTACCGAGGCCGAGTAGCACCCCCAGGGCGCCCAGGATCGCCCGGCGCCCGCGAGGTCCGGTGAAGCCCGATCCCTTCATCTGGGATGCGAACCTCGGATCCTCGGCGGCGAGCGCCTGCTCCATTTGTTCGAGCATCTTCTGCTCGTGCTCGGAGAGCGGCACGTCGATCCTCCACAAACCTCGTATTGCTGTAGTGATCAGGATAAGTCTCGACGTGGCGGATCGGAAGCGCCTTGGCGAGTCTTGAGCAGACTGGCCGGTTGAACGGCGCCGCGCCCGAAGCGTGCGGCGGCCCGATCGACCGCCCGCTCAGCATCCCGCCAGCCGTACTCCGGCTCATCGAGCAGTCCCTGCACCGGCGCCTGGGCGCTGTCGAGGAGCTTCTCCAAACGCACGCCAACCAAGCGCAGCCGCGCACGTTGCAGCCCCAGTCCGTCGAAAAGCGCCACTGCGGCCTCGTACACGGCCTTCGTGGAGTCGGTGGGCTCGCGCAGGGTCTTAGACCGCGTGATGGTGGTGAAGTCGGAGAAGCGGACGGTCAAGGTGACCGTCCGTCCGGCCATCCTCGCCGAGCGGGCCCGTGAACAGGTCCGGGTTGCCTGAGCCAAGATCCGTCGCCGGATCTCGTCGGCATCATCGAGATCGGTCTCAAAGGTCTGGTTGGAGCCGATGCTGCGCTCGCGCTGCGAGGGCTGGACACGTCGGGTATCGCGTCCCCACGCCAGGTCATGCAGATGGTGCCCGGCCGCATCACCGAGCGCGCGCACCAAGGTGCTCACTGGCGTATGCGCGATATCGCCGACCGTGCGCAGCCCAAGGCGGGTGAGGGCCTCCTCGGTCCGCTCCCCCACACCCCACAGCGCTCCCACGGGAAGCGCTTGGACGAAGCCGACCACTTCGGCGGCCGGAACCACCACCATGCCGTCAGGCTTAGCCAGACCCGAGGCGATCTTGGCGAGATATTTCGAGGGGGCCACCCCCACCGAGCAGGTGATTCGCTGCTCATCAGCAATGGTGTCGCGGATCAGTTGGGCAATCGAGGCCGGGCCACCGAGCCTGCGCAAGGCTCCCGACACGTCAAGGAAGGCTTCGTCGAGCGAGAGTGGCTCCACGAGTGGGGTGATCGACCAGAAGGTGTCCATGACGGCTGCGGAGATCGCGGCGTACACCTCGTGCTCAGGCGGCAGGACCGTCGCGGACGGGCACAGCCGCCGAGCCCGCGCCATCGGCATCGCCGAGGTCACCCCGAAGCGGCGGGCTTCGTAGGTCGCCGAGAGGACCACGCCCCGATTGCCGGAGCCTCCGATGATGACCGGGGTGCCGACCAGATGAGGATGCGCGAGCAAGGTCGCCGAGGCATAGAAGGCATCCATGTCCACGTGCAGGATGGTGCAGCCGGTGTCATCCGGCGGCCCGGGCGCGGTGCGAACCGGTGCGGCGAACTGGCGCCGGCTCATGGCTCAATGCCGATGTGCGAGCACATGCAAGGCTGCGCCGAGCGAGCCCAAGAGGGGGTAGGTGTGCGAGAGCGTGCTGGCGGTCGCCTCGAGGGCGAGCAGGTCTCGCCGGTCAGCTTCGGTGTCCAGCAGGGCGGACGGCACGTGATCGCTGAAGATCCGCACGCCATGGGAGGTCTGCACGTCCAGTCCGTGGCGGGTGAGCAAGTCGACCACGCTGGCCTCGTCATAGCGCCGCGGACCGGGATCGCCATCCCCCCAGCGGCCGTCCGGGCGCTCAAGGATGGCCTGCGCGCGCTCGAACTCCCCGGCCAGCGCCCGCGCGAGGGCGGCGCTGAGCCGCTGGGCGACGACGATGGAGAGCACGGCTCCCTCATCGAGCAGGCCAGCGACGTGAGCGATCGCCGCGTCCGGGTCGTCGGCCACCTCCAGGGTTCCGTGCACGCAGATGAGGTCGAACCGGGCGTTCGCGCCGACGACATCGTGAACTGAGTCGGTATCGCCCTGAACAGCCCGCACCCGATCGGCCACCCCGGTCTCGGTGGCCCGCCGACGCAGGGACGCCAGCGCATCGGGGCTGGGATCAACGACCGTGACGTCGTGACCCTCCTCGGCCAGCGGGACAGCCAAGCCACCGGTTCCGCCACCGAGGTCGAGGACGCGCAGCGGGCGCCCCAACGCGGCAGCCTGCTGCGCTGCGGCCTCGGACAGGGTCGACCACACCGCGGCCGTGCGCAGGGTGCTAGCGGCGCTGGAGCGGCGGGCGCGCGAGGGGTCCACTGCGTCTCCTTTATGTGGGGGCTCTGCCTCACCTTAGTGTCCCGAACTACCCGGACTGGCGTGCCAGAGCTTGCGTGGCGGTCCCGCACGCGGATCCAGCCCGGCCGGGCGGGTATCGGCATACGGTGACTGCTGGAATCCGGAGGCATGGACCAGGACGCGCCGGCCCTGGCGTAGGTCCTGAGCCTCATCGACCTCGGCCCGGGCTCGGGCCAACTCGTCGGCCTCGGCAATCGCTCGGTGCACCGCGGTGATCCCGCCCGTCTGCCAGGCCTCCCAGAGAGTGGCGAGCTCCCACGCGCCGGTCGCGCGCACCGACACCCCGCGCTCGCCGGTCCGCCGCAGCACGCCCCGCACGAGGAGCAGCCAGGAGTGAAAGACCACGGCGGCATACGGTCCCTGAACGTCCTCAAAGAAGGTGGCGTCCACTGGCCCGGTCGCATCATCGAGGGTGAGGAAGACCACCCGCCGACCCGAGCGCACCGGCGGGGTCTGGGTGGCGACCTTGACCCCGGCGATCCACACTTCGCTGCGGCTGCGGGCGCCGAGGATGTCCCGAGCGCGGGTCACTCCAAGGGCGCGCAGCAGTGGTTCGTAGAAGGACGCGACATGGGCCGAGGCGTCCAAGCCGAGGATGTCGAGCTCAGCGCGCACCCGGTCCGGCCCGCTGAGCTCCGGCAGCCCGGTCCCTGGCACCAATTGGGGGCGGTCCCCCAGATCGAGCGCCAACTGGCTCGGTGAGCCGTGATCCCAGCGGTCGAGTTCAGCCACGTGAAGCAATAGGTCGCGGCGAGTAAGCCGCCCGCGACTGCCCAGAGCGGAGCCGTCAGCGGCGATGTCGTGGAGCCGATCAAAGGCACCAGCGAGGACTAACCGCTCGACCACCGGCCGGCTCACCCGGGCGCGAGTCCAGAAGTCGCCGATATCGGTGTAGGGCTGTCCCGCAAGGATTCTGGCGATCTCAGCCTCAGACATGCCCTTGACGTCGGCCAGCGAGAGGCGAATGCCGAACTCATCGTCGACCGGCTCGATGCGATAGCTCTCGGCACTGGCGTTGACGTCGAGTCCGAGGATCTCGATGCCGAACCCGCGGGCGTCATCGAGGATGAGTCGCTTGGGGTACATCCCGGGGTCATGCGTCAGGACACCGGCAAGGAAGGCCGCGGTGTGATGGGTCTTGAGCCACGCCGAGTGGTAGGTCGGCAGCGCGAAGGCCGCGGCATGCGCCTTGCAGAAACCGAAGGAGGCGAAGGATTTGAGCACCTCCCAGATGGTGTCGCGCTCCTGCGCCGAGTAGCCCCGAGCGGCTGCTGCCGGCCGCCACCAGGCCTCGATGTCGCTCTGCCCCTGGGGAGTGCCCATCGTCCGTCGCACCTCATCGGCCTGCGCCAAACTGACCCCGGTGGTGGCCGCCACGATCTGCAGCACCTGCTCGTGGAAGACCACGACGCCCTCGGTCTCGGCTAGCGCGGGCACCAGGCTGGGGTGGATAAACCGGCGGCGGCGCCAGCCGTGCCGGGACTCGAGGTACGGGGTGATCATGTCAGATTTGACCGGCCCGGGGCGGAAGAGCGAGATGTCGACGATGAGGTCATCGAAACGGGTCGGACCGAGTTTGCCGATGAGTTCGCGCTGGCCGGGGCTCTCGATCTGGAACATGCCCAGGGTGCGGGTCGTGCGAATGAGGGCGAAGGTGTCCTCATCGTCATGGGGCACCTGAGTCTCATCATCCAGATCAATGTGGACTCCGCTGACCCGCTCGACCTCGGCGACCGCGTGGGCCATGGCCGACTGCATACGGATGCCGAGGACATCGAGTTTGAGCAGCCCGAGCACCTCGACGTCGTCCTTGTCGAACTGGCTCATGGGGAAGCCTTGCCCGCTGGACTCCACGGGCGTGCGATCGAGCAGGCTGGAGTTGGACAGGACGACCCCGCAGGGGTGCAGGGCGATATGCCGCGGCAAGCCGTCCAGGGACTCGACCAACTCAAAGAAGCGCTCAAGCCGCGGCGCGGTGAGGCCGCGCGAGCGCAACTCGGGCAATTCGGCGATGGCATGGCGGGCATCCCTGGCCCGGATGTGCGGGAATGCCTTGGCCATCTCGTCGATGTCCTCAGGCGGGAACCCCAGGGCCGCACCGACGTCGCGCACGGCATGGCGCACCTTGTAGGTATCCATCATCGAGACGCAGGTGACCCGCTCGCTGCCGAAGCGCTCCAGGATCGCGGTGTAGATCTCGGCCCTCCGCGCCGACTCGACGTCGACATCGATATCGGGCAGTTCGGCACGCAGCGTGGTGCAGAAGCGCTCCATGAGCAGGCCATAGCGCAGCGGGTCCACGCCGCTGATCCCCAGAAGGTAGTTGACCAGGCTGCCCGCGCCCGAACCTCGAGCCGCGGCGCGCACTCCCCTCGCCCGAATGAGGTCGGTGACCTCGGCGACCGTGAGGAAGTAGGTGGGGTACCCGAGGGCCGCGATGACTGCCAGCTCCTCATCAAGGCGGGTGAGGACGGTATGCCGCATCCGCTCGTCGGCATCCGGATAGCGGGTGGACACCGCGGCTCGGCATCGCTGGATGAGCACATCCTGCGGATCAGTGCCTTCAGCAATGCCCAAGGTGCCGGCCTCAGGCAGATGCACCGATCCGATCCCGATATCGCTGCGAGGGTCCTGGACACACTCCGTGGTGAGCGCTGCAGTCATCGCGAGCAGCCGATCCGCGCGGGCGCGGTCAGGGGCGATCGCTTGAGCGCGTCTGGTCATCTCAGCCTCATCGGCCAGGTAGGCAGCATCGGTCACCCGGTCCAGGTGACGCGAGTCCAAGACGACCAAGCGCCGAGCGGCATCCAGGACATCGACCGTGCGGACATCGTCTCGGGTGAGCTGTCGAACCGCGCCGGAGAGCACGGCAGGCACCCCGGTCGCATCGGCCAGGGCGAGCAGGCGACGGGCATGCGAGAGGCACCCCATGGTGCCCTCCGGACCACCGTGAAGGACGATCTCGATCGCCAGGCCATCCCGAGGCAATACCTCGCGCCAGCGGCGCAGCACGAGCTCGGCCTGGCGATGCTCACCGGCCAGCACGGCTCGACCGACATCGGAATCGGGCCCGATCAGGGTGAGCAAGCGCGCCGGAGCATCGGGATCGGGCGCCAGCGCGCCATCGGCGATCAGGGTCGGGGAACTCACCGGGACGCCACGCTCCCCTCGCAGGTGGGTCGCGGTGACGAGCCGACAGAGCGCGGCCCAGCCTGCGGCCGGCGGCGCGCCACCCTCGCGGCCGCGCGCCAGGACAGTCACTCGTGGCCGACGCGGGTCGACGATGGCGCCACCGCGCACCGGGGTGCGCCGGCGCGGCGGAAGGGGAACCTCCAGGGCGAGGTCGACTCCCAACACCGGGGCGATCCCCGCGCGGCGAGCGGCTTGGGTGAAGCGCACCGCGCCATAGAGCCCGTCCCGGTCCGTGAGCGCCAGCGCTGGCTGGCCCAGCTCGGCCGCACGGTCAACGAACGCCTCGGGCATCGCGGTGCCATAACGCATCGAGAACCCAGAAGCGACATGAAGATGGCTGAACATGGCGGCAGCAGGACGTCAGTGAATGGTTGGTCAGGCGGTGCGCGTGGAGGCCAGGCGCAACCCTCGGTGGTCCGAGACCGGCAGACCAAGACGGCCGGAGACCACCTCGAGGAACTCCTCGGCGGCCCGGAGCAGGTCATCGGCCTCGCGCAGCCCCACCCGCACCAAGCCGGTCTCCACCGCGATGCGATCAGCGCCCACGGCAGCAAAGACCTCGGCCCACTCGGCCAACTCCGGTGCGGTGCGCGCCAGCTCACCCCACAGGTCCGCGGGTGCCGAGCCGGGCCGCCGGCCATGAGTGGGGGCAGAGAGCACCGCAGCGCCAGCGCGCAAGGCGGCCAGAGACGCCGCGAGCCACCGCGCCGAGGTGGCCGTCGCGGCATACCCCTCGATCACGCCATCTCGCGCACGCTCGATGAGATCGAGCGTGGTCTGTGCTCCACTCATGAAAAGCTCTCCTCTCAGTCGTGGGCGGCTAACAGCAGCCACGAGTCAGCAACATGACCAAGGTCGAACACCCCGGTCACTCCAGGTCCGCAGCGCGCCTGAACTCGCCACACCTCGCGCCCCGTAGGCGCATCGGCATCCCCCTCGTGCAGATCCCGCCACCAGGCTCGGCGCTCGTGCCAGGTCGCGAGCACCTCGGTCACGACATAGCGTCGACCACGCCAGCGGAAAACCGCTGGATCCTGGGTACCGGTGAGAGCGACCTGAATGGGTGCGGCGTAACGGCGGGTCACCGAGGCTCTCCTCTCTCCGGAATGAATATCGAACAGGTGTTCGAATGCCTACCCTAGCCCACCGGATAGCGTGAGCGCCATGAGTTCCCACGACGAGCACCCGGGGGTGGCTCGGGTGCTGCGCGCCCTGGCCGACGCAGGCATGGACCCTGAGGTACGCCATCTGCCGGACGCCGTGCGCACCGCCGAGGCAGCCGCGCAGGCGCTCGAGGTGACACCCGCCGAAATCGCCAACTCCCTGATCTTCGTGGGCACCACCGACAGCGGTGAACGCCGACCCGTTCTCGTGCTCGCCTCGGGTGGGCATCGGGTCGACACCGCGCGTGTCGGGGCTGCCCTGGGCGTGCGCCTCTCCCGCGCTGATGCCGACTTCGTGCGAGAGCACACCGGCTTCGCCATCGGCGGCGTCGCTCCGGTCGGGCACCGCACTCCCCCGATCCCTGTCATCGACCTCGCACTGGCGGGCTTTGACCACATCTGGGCGGCCGCCGGACACTCCCATGCGGTCTTCCGTACGACCTATGCGGAGTTGCTCGCCCTCACCGGCGCGACCCCGCTTGAGGTGGCCTAGGCGCGCTCTTGAGGTGACCTCAGCGCGCTACAGCCCCAGTCGCTGCACCACGTCGAGGGTCGCCGTCGAGTGGTTCATGGTGATGAAATGCAAACCCGGCGCGCCCTCGGCCAACATCCGGGTGGATAAGGCGGTCGCCAGCTCGACGCCGACCTCGCGGACCGCCTCGGCGTCCCCCGCCACCGCCAGCAGCGGATCGATGAAGGAGGTCGGCAGCGGAGTGCCCATGAGTTCGGCCATCCGGGTGAGTTGACGGACATTGGTCACCGGCATGACCCCCGGGGTGATCGGCAGATCACGGCGCAGCGCCACCCGGTCCCGCAACCGAAGGTAGGCCTCGGCATCAAAGACCATCTGAGTGACCGCAAAGGTCGCACCCGCATCCGCCTTACGGACCAGGACCTCGACGTCATGGTCGAGATCGGGACTGTCCGGATGACCATCGGGGAAGGCCGCCACGCCCACCGCGAAATCGCCCAGCGAGCGCACCAACTCCACGAGATGCTCGGCGTGATCGAGGCCCTCAGGGTGTGGCGTCCAGGTCGCCCGCACGTCGCCAGGCGGGTCGCCGCGCAACGCCAGAATGTTGCGGACCCCTCCATCGGCATAGGCCGAGACCACCTGCCGCAGCGATTCCACCGAGGCACCCACACAGGTGAGATGGGCCAAGGGAAGCAGCGAGGTCTCCGCGGCGATCCGGGCCGTCACCCGAACCGTGCGATCCTGAGTCGTCCCCCCGGCGCCATAGGTCACCGACACAAAGGCCGGATCCATCTGCTCAAGGCTCCTAATCGCCGACCAGAGCTGAGCTTCTGAGGCATCGTCCTTGGGCGGGAAGAACTCCACACTCACCGCTGGACGGGGGCTGCGGAGCAGGTCGGGGACCGCGGCCTGCGCATGCACCTGCATGCCGCTGAGGGTACGACACCGCCAAGGCCGTAGGCTCGGGGTCGCCAGCCCGTAAGACTTCGGCCCGATGAAGGAGACGCGTCACCGTGACCAGCCCGCTCGACGCAGCCAACCTGCGGGCTCGGATTCAGACGTGTGTGGACCAGGAAATCGCCCACCAACGCACGGTCCTGGCCGAGGTCGGGCCTGATGTCGACGATGTCGTTGCTGCCGTCGAGACGCTGCTGGCGGGCGGCAAGCGGCTGCGCGCGGCCTTCCTTTACTGGGGCTATCGCGGAGCCGGGCGCCCGGACTCGCCAGCCGCCATCCGGCTCGCGACCGCCATGGAGTTCTTCCAGGCGGCCGCTCTCTTGCATGACGACGTCATGGACGACTCGGACACCCGCAGGGGTATGCCGGCCGCGCACCGAGCGCTTGCCCAGCAACACGCCCAGCGCGGTTGGGAGGGCAGCCCTGAGCGATTTGGCCTGGCCGGGGCGGTCCTGGCCGGCAATCTCTGCCTCACCTGGGCCGACGAGTTGTACGCCACCTGCGGGCTGGCGTCCGAGGATGTGGCCCGCGGGCGAGCACTCTTTGACCGTATGCGGACCCAACTGATGGCTGGACAGTTCCTCGATGTCGTGGAATCGGTCCGTCCGTGGGATGAGCTCTCCACCGAGCAACGGATCGAGCGCGCAGCCCACGTCATTCGCTACAAGAGCGCGAAATACACCATCGAGCATCCCCTGCTTATTGGCGCGACCATCGGCGGCATCGATGAGGAAGACCTAGGACACCTGTCCACCTATGGTCTGGAGCTGGGCCACGCCTTCCAGCTGCGCGACGACGTCCTCGGCGTCTTCGGCGATCCGGCGCAGACCGGCAAACCCGCCGGAGATGACGTGCGCGAAGGCAAGCGGACGGTGCTCATGGCGCACGCCATGCACCTGGCCGGCACCAGTGATCGAGCCCTCGTCGTCGACGCTTTGGGTCGGGTTGACCTCACCGGATCCGATGTGGATGCCGTGCGCGCGATCATTGTGGAGTCGGGCGCACTCGCCGCGATCGAGGCAGACATCGATCGGCACGCGCTCGGCGCCCGAGAAGCCCTCGCACGTGGCCGGACTGTTGACCCTGAAGCGGCAGCTGCCCTCGCAAGCCTGATCGATGTGGCCACCGCTCGCCTGGCGTAAGGGTCTACTAGGCCTCTTCCATGGCGCGCCGACGGACCTCGGTCTTGAAGCCCGCCAGCAGCGCGCTCATCGGCGTGGGCCCGCCAGGAAGTGACTCCTGCGGGGTGAACAGCCAACGCACGATGTCCTCATCCGTAAAGCCGCCATCCCCGAGCACGGTGCAGGTGCCCCTGAGGGCGGCGACCGGGCCTTTTTCGGCCGCGAAGGCGGCCGGGACGCTCAGCACCGCACGTTCCCCCCGACGAATCGCGATCAGTTCGCCATCGTCGAGCAGACGACGCACGGCGGTGATGGACAGGTGCCATCGCTGCGCAAGGTCAGGCACGGTCAACCACTCGCCGACCAGGTCATCGAGGGTCTCATCGGCGCCGAGGGGGGTGGTCATGAGCGTCAAGGGTGCCACACCGGGGCCTGGCAGAACGCCACTGGATCGGGTACCTTGAGTCCCAATTGTCTCTTTGTTCACTTGCTTCACACCAGTTCCGAGGGGGACCCCATGGTTGTGGCCCAGCCTCCGACCGTCGCCGCCGCCACGATCCAGGCCGCATCGGACACCTCGTGGACGAGTTATGTGGTGCGCTCCGGAGACACCCTGGACGCGCTGGCTCGTCGCTATCACACGACCGTCTCGGTCTTGGCCGCGCACAATCGACTGGCCAACCCGCATTGGTTGTCCATCGGACAACGCCTCTCCGTGCCCGGTGCCGCCAAGCCCACCGCCAAGCCAGCGACCAAGGCCGCAAGCACCCCGTCACCCCGTCAAACGGCCACGACGGCCGCACCACAGGCCAGCAAGGTTCACGTGGTGCGCTCCGGCGACACCCTCAGTGGGATTGCCCAACGCTATGGCGTCTCGCTGGCCGCACTGCTCAAGGCGAACCGGATCCCGGTGCGCTCCTTCATCCAACCCGGCCAGCGGCTCAGCATTCCGTCACGAGGTGCGGCGCCCAAGCCCGCGCCCAGCAAGGCTGCCCCCGCCAAACGCCCCACCGTGGCGAGCACCTTTCTCGGTACGCGCTATCCCCCGGCGATCACCCAGTCCGCCACCCGCAACAAGGCCATCCTCGACTCGCGCCCGGCACCCTCGCGAGCCGAGGTGAAGGCGCTGATCATCGAGATCGCGCAGCGCCATGGTGTGGATCCCAAGTTGGCCTTGGCCATTGGTTTTCAGGAGTCCGGCTGGAACCAACGGGCGGTCTCCCCCGCCAATGCTGTTGGCGTCATGCAGTTGATCCCGGCCGGCGGCGAATGGTCCAGTGAATTGGTCGGCCGACGCTTGGACCTGCTCGATGCGCGTGACAACATCACCGCCGGTCTGGTCATGCTTCGGGCCTTGGGCCAAGCGACCAGCAGCACCGAGATGGCCGTGGGCGCGTACTACCAGGGCCTGTACTCGGTACGGACCAAGGGCCTGTACGGCGAGACCCAGCGCTATGTGGCCAATGTCCTGGCCCTGCGGACACGCATGTGACCCACGCGCTGAGGTGGGCAGTCAGCGCCCTCCGCTTCCGTAGACTCGACCAGTGACCACCGCTCCGGACGACCCGATCATCGGTCGCGTCCTTGAGGGCCGCTACCGCGTGATCGAGCGCGTCGGCGAAGGTGGCATGGCCACGGTGTATCGCGGGCTCGACCTACGCCTCGACCGGCCGATCGCCATCAAGATCATGCGGGCCCACCTCTTTCACGATGAAGCCTTCCGCCAGCGCTTCCTGCGGGAAGCGAGAACGGCGGCCTCGATCACCCACCCGCACGTGGTCGGCGTGTACGACCAGGGCGAGGATGCCGGGCACATGTTCCTGGTCATGGAGTATGTCCATGGCACCACCTTGCGGCACGTCCTGCACGAGCAGGGGGCGCTCTCCGCCGGTCAGTCGCTGGACATCCTGCGTCGGGTGTTGCAGGCATTGAGTGCCGCCCACCGGGCCGGCCTGGTCCATCGGGATGTCAAGCCGGAGAACGTTTTGCTCGGCGACGGTGGCGTTGTCAAGGTTGCCGACTTCGGACTCGCTCGGGCGGCCACCTCACACACCGTGACGGGCACCTCCGGCGTCCTTCTCGGGACGGTCGCGTACCTCTCGCCGGAGCAGATCGAGCGCGGCCAAGCGGACGCGCGCAGCGATGTCTACGCGGCTGGCCTGCTCTTGGTCGAGATGCTCACCGGCGAGAAGGCCTTCTCTGGCGACACCGCCATCCATGTCGCCTACCAGCACGTTCACGGCGGGGTCCCCTTGCCCAGCACACGTGACACCCGCGTCCCGACCGAGCTCGACGACCTGGTGGCCACCGCGACCGCTCGGGACCCCGACGACCGTCCTAAGGACGCGGGTGCCTTCTTGGAACTGGTCGAGTGGACCCGCAGCCGGCTCTCCCCCGACGCGCTCGGGGGATCGACCCCGCTGGTGGCCACCCCAGCCGCGGTGGCCCGCAGCGCACCAGCCGGTGTCGCTGCCACCAGCGACTCGGTGGCCAGTACCACGGCCTATGCACCGACCGCTGCCGCGCACACCACGGCATACTCCCCGATCCCGGCCTCGCCGGCGACCGAGAGCACTGCGAGCGAGCTCCCTGTCCGTCGACCACGGCGTCGGTGGCGCGCCCTGCTCATCGCCCTGGTTGTGGTCGCCGCAATGGTGGCCTGGTTCTTCCTGCTGGGTCCCGGGGCGCAGCGCACCATCCCCGACGTCACGAATCGACCTCAGGCTCAAGCGCTCGCCAGCATCTCGGCTGCGGACCTGAGTCCAGCAATCGATGAGGTCTACAGCGAGACTGTCCCGGCCGGGCAGGTGGTCGACACCGACCCGGCTGCCGGCGCTCAGGCGCGTCGCGGCTCGACGGTGGTCGTGCACCTCTCTCGTGGACCGGAGCGCTACGCCGTGCCCACGCTTGCGGGCCAGACCCTGGCCAACGCGCAGGGTTTGCTGGCCGGTACCAACCTGGCTCAAGGAAAGGTGACCTACGCCTTCGATGAGAAGGTCGCCAAGGACGCCATCATCTCGACCAACCCCAAGGCCGGAGCATCGGTGAAGCCGGGAACCCCGGTCGCTTTAGTGATCAGTAAAGGTCGCGAGCCCATCACCGTGACGGACTACACCGGCAAGGCCGCCAAGGGCGCCACCGCCGCGCTCACCAAAGCTGGACTCAAGGTTGACGCCACCGCGCGTGAGTTCAGCGCAACCGTTGCCGAGGGCTCCGTCATCCGCCAAAGCCCAAGTTCGGGGACCCTGTACAAAGGGGACACTGTCACCTTCGTGGTGTCCAAAGGCCCTGAACTGATCACTGTCCCCCTTGTGGTGGGCCTGCAAGAGGGCCGGGCCACCAAGGAACTGGAGGATGCGGGCTTCCAGGTTGACATCGATCGCATCCTGGGTGGCTTCTTCGGCACGGTACGCAGTCAAAGTATCGACGGTGGGCGTTCGGCGCCCAAGGGTTCTGTCATTACCCTGACCATCGTCTGATGGCCTCGACCGCACCGACCCGGCAGACCCGGCTCGCCACCGTCCTCTTGGTCCTCGTGACCGCCATTTGGGGTTCGACCTTCTTTCTCATACGGGATCTGCTGGAGCACGTTCCGACGACGGACTTCCTCTCCGTGCGCTTCAGCATTGCCGCGGTGGTCATGCTCCTGGTCTTCCGGCGCCAGACGCTGGCATTGAGGAGCCGTGATCTGCGGCTCGGCCTCGCCCTGGGCGCAGTGTATGGCGTGGCCCAGGTGCTCCAGACGACCGGTCTGGAGACCACCGATGCCTCGGTGTCCGGCTTTATTACCGGCACCTATGTCGTGTTGACGCCGGTCCTGGCCGCCGTGATCCTGCGGGAACGCATCGGCCCGCCGACCTGGGCCGCGGTGGCCCTGGCGACGCTGGGCTTGGCGATCCTGTCCTTGCGTGGACTGTCCATCGGGACCGGGGAAGCGGTCACCCTCGCCTCAGCGGTGCTCTATGCCGCGCACATCGTCGCCCTGGGCCGCTGGTCCACGCCGCAGACCGCGGTGGGGCTAGCCGCTGTGCAGGCCACCGCCATCGCCATCATTACGAGCGCGGCCGCGTTGCCCGACGGGCTGATCCTCCCCCAGGGCTCCACCCAGTGGGCCTCGCTGCTGTACATGGCGATCGTGGCCGGCGCGGCGGCGCTGTGGGCGCAGACCTGGGCGCAAGCCCACCTCACCGCAACCCGGGCCGCCATCGTGATGGCTCTCGAACCGGTCTTCGCGGCCCTCTTCGCTGTGGCTTTGGGCGGCGAGTCCCTGACCGGTCGGATGCTTTTTGGCGGGGCGCTGGTCGTGGCGGCCATGTACCTCGTCGAACTCGCCCCGCGAGCGGGCTCAGGCGCCAATGCCCTCGAGGATCCCCCCGCCGAGGCGCTGCACCACGACGTCTAATCAACTCGTAGGGTCGCGCGGCATCACCACGACGGTGACATTGTCCGGGTCCTTGCGGGCCGACGCCGAGGCGCGGACCGACCGAAGCGCGGTCGCCGCCGCCTTGCCCGCCGACAAGGGCGCGCAGATCATGGCCCTGACCTGGCCGGTCGCGCCATGAGGGAGTGGTCCAAAGACGGTGACCTCGGGCGGGAAGGCCGCGTCGCGGATCGCCGTGCGTACCGCCACAGCGGAGCCGGTCACGGTCGCCACCCAGGCCGTCGGTGGCAGAGCCAGGCCGGTACGTTCATGCAGCTCGCCCTCGGCAAACCACCCGGCGTCCCAGCGCACCAAGGCTTCCACCGCGGGGATCACACCGCCGGTGGGGGCGCCGGCCAACACGACTACTCCCCCACGGTCGCGTCCTCGAACCAGGGACGCGGCGCCCAACCACCGTCGGAGCGCCTCCTCACCGGCATCCAAGGTCGCCCGGTCCAGCAATGACCAGGCGTCCAGCAGGAGGGCGGCGGCATACCCGCCGTCAGCGACGGGCTCGGCGCCTGGCGTGGCCACCACCAGTGCTGACTGCGAGCCCACCGTCTCCAGGACGGCGCCGGCCCCCGAGGTCCGCACCGGGGTTCCCGGGAAGGCCCGGCCCAGTTCCTCGGCCGTCCGCCGGGATCCGACCACCGAAGCGCGCAAGCGGTGCTCGCCGCAGGAGCCGCAGGTGAACGCCACCTCAAGCCGCCCACACCACCGACACGACGGTGGACCGCTCGCCGAGGTGAGCACCAGCGGCCCCGAACAGGCGGTGCACCGCGCAGCCGAGCGGCACGCCTGGCAGCGCATGGACGGGAGATACCCGCGGCGTGGCACCTGGACCAGCACCGGCCCCACCGCCAGCCCGGCTTTAGCCACCTCCCAGGCCACGCTGGGAATCCGCGCCGCAGCAGCGGCCGGATCGCGCGCGAGGGCGCTCCCCTCGCCGGCGATCCGCACTGCGGCAGTGGACGACTTGCGCTCCGCTGCGCTGACGGCGACCGGATGCATACGACCATCGGCAATCCAGCCGGCGAGCGTCGCGGTCCGCGACCAGCCCATGCTCAGCAGGGCGGCTCCGGTGAGGCGAGCGCGCGTGGCCAACACCTCGCGGACGTGCGGGTACGGCGCCCGAGGCTCCTCATGGAGGTCATCGCCGTCATCCCACCACGCCAGCAGACCCAGGTCGTGAACCGGGGCAAAGGCGGCGGCTCTGGTCCCGACCACCACCCGGACATGACCGCGCAGCACCTTGAGGTAGGCGGTGTAACGGGCTTGCGGCCCTTGATCGGCACTGAGTCGGACATGGCGTCCGCGACCGAGCGCCGCCGTGAGGGCCGCGTCGACTCGCGCCAGGTCACGGTGATCGGGAACCACGAGCACGGCCCCTCGCCCCGCCTGCGCACAGGTGGCAGCGGCAGCAGCCAGGAGCTGCGGCCAATCGTCCTGGTGGTTGGGCGAAGGGCAGGCAAGCACCGAGGCGGCCGGCGAGCCACCCCGCGAGAGGTGGTCCAGAAAAGCCGGTCCGGCGGCATACCGCTCCCAGGCTGCTCGGGCCACCGGCGGGATCGGGTCAGCGGGCCCATCCACCAGCTGTGGCAAGGCTCGCTCAGCCGCAGCGTGGCGAGGAGGGATGGCCAGGCGCACAACATCGCCGACGGTGCCCGCCAGCTCAGCAGCCAGGATCTGGGCGGTCGCCAGGATGTGCTCGGTCAACACGGGTTCGGCGCTGACAACCGTCCGGATGGCGCTCAATCGCCCGCGGTGCTCGGACTCGGGAACGCGCTCGATCAACAGGCCCGGCACATCCCGACCAGCGAAACGCACCCGCACGCGCACCCCAGGAACAGCCGAGTCGGATAGCTCGGCGGGCACCAGGTAGTCGAACGGGCGGTCCAAGTGGGCCAGACCCGTATCGACGAGTATCCGAGCAATCGGCCCAGCCGCGGTCATGCCGCGAACGTTAATGGACGCCGGTGACGCCAGGGTCAGTGGTGCGCCGCTCGCTGCAGCGCCTCAACTCGGTCGGTCCGCTCCCAGGTGAAGGCATTCTCGACCCCCGGCGCGCTGGTCCGGCCGAAGTGGCCGTATGCCGCCGTCGGTCGATAGATCGGCCGAAGCAAGTCCAAGTCGTGCAAGATGGCACCCGGGCGCAGGTCAAAGACCGCAAGGATCGCGTTCTGCACGACGTCGACCGGAACGGTCTCGGTGCCGAAAGTTTCCACATAGATGCCCATCGGCTGCGCCTTGCCGATGGCGTAGGCCACCTGCACCTCGCAGCGGCGAGCCAGCCCGGCGGCCACGACATTCTTGGCCACCCAGCGCGTGGCATATGCCGCAGAGCGGTCGACCTTGGACGGATCCTTGCCGGAGAAGGCACCGCCACCATGGCGGGCCATGCCGCCGTAGGTGTCGACGATGATCTTGCGACCGGTGAGGCCGGCGTCGCCCATCGGCCCACCCACGACGAACTTGCCGGTGGGGTTGATATAGGTCCGGTAGTTCGTGGTGTCCAGGCTGACCCCGGAGTCACTCAGCGACGCCAGCACCGGATCAATGACCTCTCGGCGCACATCGGGATCCAGTGTCGATGCGAGGTCGATGTCCTCCGCATGCTGTGAAGAGACCACCACGGCGTCCAAGGACACGGCACGATCACCCTCATAGGCGATGGTCACCTGGGTCTTGCCATCCGGCCGAAGGTAGCCCAGCGTGCCGTCCTTACGGACCTGGGTGAGTCGCTCGGCCAATCGGTGCGCCAGGAAGATCGGCAGTGGCATGAGCTCCGGAGTGTCATCGCAGGCATACCCGAACATCAGTCCCTGGTCACCGGCGCCCTGCTTGTCCAGCGGGTCAACACCACCGGTGCGGCTCTCGAATGCCGTGTCCACACCTTGCGCGATATCGGGGCTCTGCTGGCCAATCGAAATCGACACCCCGCAGGAGCGGCCGTCGAAGCCCTTGATCGAGCTGTCGTAACCGATCTCAGTCACCGTGTCGCGAACCAGCTTCGGGATTTCGACGTAAGCCGAAGTCGTGACTTCACCGGCCACGTGCACCAAGCCGGTGGTGACCATGGTTTCGACAGCAACGCGGCTGTGCGCGTCTTCGGCCAAGAGTGCGTCGAGGATCGAGTCAGAGATCTGGTCACAGATCTTGTCCGGGTGGCCCTCGGTAACGGACTCGGACGTGAACAGACGCGCAGGCACGCAGCCGGCTCCCTTCGTGCGGGTGGGGGGTGTGCGGCACGCGCGTACCACACAGTGGACCAATCTATCTCTCTCGCACCGGCACCGCTGAACGTCTGCGATCATGGACACCGTGAAAGGCGGGTCCACCGAGCACGACAGCCAAGGGGACGCCCGGGTCGTCGATGAGGCCCTGGGCATTTTGACGCGTGCGCAGGCCCTGGCGGACCAACTTCGGGCCGAGGTGCGGGTCGAAGTCGACACCGCCCAAAGCCAGGCGACGCAGATCCGCGCCGAGATTGCCGAGTTGTCGGCCGAGTTGCGTCGGGTCGAGACGGCGCTGACCGTCGCCCGGAGTGAAGCTGACCGGCGCTTGGCTGAGGCACACGCTGAGGCCGAGACCCTGGTCACCGATGCCACCGACCAGGCCGCCCTCTTGCGGGCGCGCGCGACCAAGGCGAGCGATGAAGCCCTGGCGATTGCCGAAGATGAGGCGGCCCGCGTTCTACAAGCCGCCCTCGATCAGGCCACTGACCTGCGGGAACGGGCCGAGCGCGAGCATGCCACCTCGATGGAGCGGCTGGCCGAGGAGGAACGTCACCACCAGGCTTCGCTGGCGCAGGCGCGGGCCAGCCACCAGGCCGAGCTCGATGACCTCCGGATGTCGACGGTCACCGAGATGTCCCAGTTGCGGGAGGAGACGGAGAGCTTCGCCTCCCGTCTCCGTCAGGACGCCGAGGCCGAGGTGCAGCAACGCTTGCAACAACTCGCCTCCGAGGAAGAGACCGCCCAGCGAGCCCGCGCGCAGGCCCAAGCACGGCACGACCAGGAGTTGGCGAGCCTGCGCGAGAATGCGCAGCGCGAGGCGGAGGACCTGATCGGTGCGGCGCAGTCCCATCTCACCTGGGCTCAGAGCACGGTGGCCGAGATCGTCCAGACCACCGAACGCGACAATGAGGCCGCCCGCCGGGCGCACCACCAGGCGTTGAGTGCCCGCACGCAGTCTCATCGCGAACGCGCGGCCACACTGCTGGCCAGCGCCCGGGCCAAGTCCGCTGACCGCCTTTCCGAGGCCGACTCCGAGGCCGACCGGATGCGCTCGCTGGCCGCTGCCGTTTTGGCCGAGGCACAAGCCGATGCGTCCCGGACACGCCAGCACGCCGAGCGAGAGGCCGAGCACTTGCTTGAGGTCGCTAAGGCGCAGGCCAGCGAAGCCCTGGAGCGCGCTGACCGTCGACTCGCCGAGGCCGAAGGTGGTGCCCGGCTCGTGCGTGAGCGAGCCGCCGAGGACATTGAACGGCTGCACCGCGAGGCTCACGAGTCCCACCGGGCGGCGCGGGCCGAAATCGTCCGCGAGACCGAGGAGGCGCGCCGGGTGTCCACAACCTTGCGCGCCGAGGCACAGGCCGCGGTGGAGCGGGCCCGAGCGGAGGTCCATCTGCTGGCCGCCCGGCGCGACGACATCACGGCCCAGTTGGACAATCTCTCCGGAGTGATCGAGGCTCTCTCGGTCAATGAACTTGCCAGCACCGACCATCGACAGACCGAGGACGAGATCGTCCCCGACACCACATCACCGCAGGAGCCCTGATGAATCCCTCCCCCGAGTTCCCCACCGCCTTCCGCGGGTACGAGCCCACGGTGGTCGACCAGCACGTGGCGGCCCTGCACCAGCAGCTCCAGGCCGCGCGGGCCGCAGCGGAGAACGCGCTCCAGGAGGCTGCCGCGCACAGCGTTGAACTCACCAAGGCCAAGCAGACCCACGATTCGCTGCGGGCCGAGCTGGACGCCCACGCTCGCACCATCGCGGAATTGGAGGCGGCCGGTGCCCGGGCCGCGAACCCCACCTTCGCCGATCTTGGCGAGCGGGTGGGCAGCATTCTCAGCCTCGCCGACGAGGAAGCCACCCACCTGAGGTCCACCGCCGCCGATGAGGTTGCTGCCCTGCGTTCCGAGGCCGACCAGTCGGCCGCTAGCTTGCGCGCCGAAGCCGAGCGGTATGCCGAAGAGGTCCGGACCAAGGCCGATGTCGACGTGAGCGCGATGTTGACTCAAGCCCGCGCGGAGGCCGATTCCTTGATCGACGATGCCGCCCGCGAGGCCGCGGCCCGCCGCGAGGAGGCCGAGGCCTACTTCGAAAAGCAGCGGGCGAAGGCGGCCGCAGCCGCGGCCGACTTCGAGCGCACCCTGGGTGAGCGCCGCGAGAAGGCCGCCGAGGAGTTCAACGACCAGATGGCCAAGCAGGACGCCGCGCTGGCCGCGGTTCAGGATCGGGCCGAGCAGTTGGCCCGCGAAGCCGAGGCCGACCACCAGGCACGGGCGGCCGAGGCTGCCTCAGCCCTGGAGGCCGCCAAGCTCGAGGCGTCTGCCTTGGTCGCCGGTGCGAAGGAGCAGGCCGAACGCGTCCGTCGCGACTCTGATCGCGAGTTGGCCGCCGCCACCGCGCGTCGGGACAGCATCACGGCCCAGTTGTCGAATGTCCGCAACATGCTCGCCACCCTCGGCGGCGGTGCACCCGGGGCGGACCCGCTGGCCGCCATCCCGTCGTTCCACGGGGAGCCGGCAGAGGCACCGGCAGTTGAGGACGATGTGCAGGACAGCGCGGAGCCGACCGAGGATGCGGCCGAGGAGGCCGCTGCCGAGGCCGCCGAGGACATCGCTGCCGAGGGTTCAGCGGAAGCCGCCGACGTCGAGGCCGCGGTCGAATCCGGGGACCACGCCGAGGGCCAGGTGGAAGTCGCCAGCGCGGGCCTGGGTCAGGTGCGGCGCAAGAAGTAGGCCGTGCTGCCCCGCCGACCGCGGGCTAAGCCAAGCGGTCGGCGGCCTGCGCGAGGATCGCCTCGGCCACGACGCGCTTGGATGACGGGCCGACCTGAACCACGTCGGCGTGATGTCGACGCAGGATCTGCACGGTGTTGTCATCCTGCCCGAAGGTCTTGTCCGGCCCTACCTCGTTGACCACCAACAGATCGCAGCCCTTGCGGGCGAGTTTGGCGCGCCCGTGGTCAAGGACGCTGCCGTGGTCGTCGCCCGTTTCGGCAGCAAAACCGACGATCACCGGCCGGCTGGCCTCCCCGCGGGCCTGCACGAGTTCAGCAAGGATGTCCGGATTGCGCACCAAACCAATCGTCGGCGCCGACTGGTCAGCCGCACCGTCGTGGGACTTCTTGATCTTGTGTTCCGCGTACTCGGCTGGACGGAAGTCGGCAACCGCGGCGGCCATGATGACCAGGTCCGCCTCCTGAGCGAGACGCACCATGACATCGCGCATCTCCATTGCCGTTTCGACCTGACGCAGGGATACCCCGTGGGGCGTCGGCAGGGCCGCACTGGACACCAAGGTGACTTGGGCGCCCATCGCGACCGCTGCGGCGGCCAAGGCGTACCCCTGCTTGCCTGAGGACCGATTCCCCAGATAGCGCACCGGGTCCAAGGGCTCCCGGGTTCCCCCTGCAGAGATCACCACGTGCCGGCCCGCAAGCACCTCGGACTCCCCCACCACGGCCCGACAGGCGGCATAGATCTCGTCGGGCTCAGGCAATCGCCCAGGGCCGGTGTCTCGCCCGGTCAACCGTCCTGAGGCGGGCGGAATGATGTGCACGCCGCGAGAACGCAGGGTCTCCACATTGGCGACCGTCGCCGGGTGCTCCCACATTTCGGTGTGCATGGCCGGGGCCATCACGATGGGGCAACGAGCCGTCAGCAAGACATTGGTGAGCAGGTCGTCGGCCTGGCCGGTCGCGGCCCGAGCGATCAGATCGGCGGTGGCGGGGGCAACGACCACGAGGTCGGCCTCCTGCCCGAGGCGCACATGGGGCACCTGGGTGATCTCGCTCCACACGTCGGTATGGACCGGCTTGCCCGACAGCGCGGCCCAGGTGGCCGCACCCACGAAATTCAGCGCCGCCGCTGTCGGGACAACCGTCACATCATGTCCGGCCTCGGTGAAGAGACGCAGCAGCGAGCAGGACTTGTATGCCGCGATGCCGCCCGCGACCCCCAGGACGACGCGCATCGGCGGAGGTCAGGCCTCGGTGGGCGTGGAAACGAGCAGGCCTTGGTTGATCTCGCGCAGGGCGATCGACAGCGGCTTCTCGTGCACCTCGGAGTCGACCAACGGACCAACGAACTCGAGCAGGCCCTCCTGGAGCTGCGCGTAGTACGCATTGATCTGGCGGGCCCGCTTGGCCGAGTAGAGCACCAGGGCGTACTTGGAGTCAGCGCGCTCGAGGAGCTCGTCGATCGGCGGGTTGGTGATGCCGATGGGGTTGGCGAGGGTTCGGGACATGGGTGACTCGTCTCGTCTCAGGGATCTCGGGAAATCAGGTCAACTCATCAATGATACGAGTTCATCGGCTGCCCGGCGGACATCATCGTTGACGATGACGGCATCGAACTCGCTCGCGGCCGCCAATTCGATCTCCGCGGTATGCAATCGGGCCCGCTGCTCCTGCGCCGACTCGGTTCCACGGCCGATGAGGCGGGAGATCAACTCATCCCAACTGGGCGGTGCGAGGAAGACGAATCGCGCCTGCGGCATCGACGTCCGCACCTGGCGGGCGCCTTGAAGGTCGATCTCCAGCAAGGCCAGTCGGCCTTCGTCCAAAGCCTGTTCGACGGCCTTGCGCGGCGTGCCGTACTTGGCTCGGCCATGAACCACCGCCCATTCGAGCAGTTCGCCAGCAGCAGCCATGGCCTCGAATTCGGCATCACTGACGAAGTAGTAGTGCTCGCCGTGAACTTCACCCGGCCGCGGTCGACGAGTCGTCGCCGACACCGACAGCCACACCTGGGGGTAGTTCGCCTTGATGTATGCCGCCACCGTCCCCTTCCCGACCGCGGTCGGTCCAGCCAGGACGGTCAGCCGCGCGGGCGTGGACATTACCGCCCGAAGTGCTCGAGCAGGGCGCTGACCTGGTTCTGGCCCAGGCCGCGCACCCGGCGGGTGGCCGAGATACCGATGTCCTCCATGAGCTGCCGGGCACGTACCCGACCCACGCCAGGCATGGACTCCAAGAGCGCCGAGACCCGCATCTTGCCGACCACGTCATTGGTCTTGCCGTCCGCGATCACCGCGGCCAGGGAGCCTCCCCCGTGCTTCAGCCGATTCTTGACCTCGGCCCGCTCACGGCGGGAGGCGGCGGCCTTGTCCAATGCGGCGGCGCGCTGTTCTGGGGTCAGGGGCGGAAGTGCCACGAGTGTTGGTCCCTCTCAGGTCTGGCGACCGTGCTCTGATCCGCGGCCGACTCTAGGTGGGGACTATATCCGCGTCGATGGGCGCCTAGCGCGCGGGGTCCCTTGTTAGGCCGCGGAGCGGACGATCTCGGCCATCCGCGCAGACTCGTCGCGGACCGCGGTGGCCAGTCGAGCAACCTGGGGGCCCGCGGCCAGGACCGCACGGGAACTACTCGGCAACACCTGAGTGAGCGCACCGGCGAACACGCGCCGGACATCCGCGGCTGTACCGCCTTGAGCGCCGATTCCGGGGGCCAGCAATGGCCCATTCATCGTCGCGAGATCCAGCTCGAGATCCTGCACCGCCGTGCCGACCGTGGCGCCGATGACCAGCCCCACCGATCCCCACACGGACCGGTGCGCAGCCGCAGCATTGTCGGTCGTGGCGCCCTGGACCATGGTCGCGGCGACGCTGCGGCCTTCGCGCACGGCATGTTGGACGGTGGGCCCCTCGGGGTTGGAGGTGAGACCCAAGACGAAGACTCCCCGGCCAGTCTGCTCGGCAAGGTCGATCGCGGGCCGCAGGGACTCATAGCCGAGGTACGGGCTCAGCGTGATGGCATCGGCCGCGGAGGGCGCATCCTTGCCCAGGAAGGCCTCGGCATAGGCGGCCATCGTCGTGCCGATGTCACCGCGCTTAGCATCAAGAATCGTCAGGGTGCCCGCCTCGCGCAGTGCATCGATGACGCGCTCCAGGATCGCCACGCCGGCGGATCCGAAGACTTCAAAGAAGGCGGACTGCGGCTTGACGGCGGCCACCGTTCCGCCGAAGGCCTCGACGCAGGTGAAGGCGAATCGCTCCAGTCCGTCCAGGTCGAAGTCCAGACCCCACTCGTGGAGCAACTCTCGGTGCGGGTCGATCCCGGCGCACAGCGGACCGTGCACCTGCATGGCGGCCTGCAGCCGCTCGCCGAAGCCGATCATGAACTCCTCCTGCGGTGGGCTGCCAACTGGCGGTTGACGGCGGCGACCCAGAGGGGCCCGCCATGGATCAGACCGGTGTAGGCCTGGACAAGCTGTGCGCCCGCTTCCAGGCGCGCCAGCACATCGGCCGCCCCGCTGACCCCCCCGACCGAAATGACCGCCGACTCCCGAGGCAGCAGCTGGCGCAAAAGGGCGAGCACCTCCATGGATCTGGCCCGCAGGATCGGCCCGGACAGGCCACCTGCCCCGATCCTCGACACCACCTCGGCGGGGGTCCGCAGCCCCTCGCGGGAAATCGTGGTATTCGTCGCGACCACTCCTGCCAGGCCCAGCTCCGGCACCAGGGCGGCGATCGCCGCGATGTCGTCATCGGCCAGATCGGGCGCGATCTTGACCAGCAACGGCAGATCTCGAGAGGCCGCCCGGTCGGCGGCCTCTTTGACCGCGGCGAGCAGCGGGCGCAGCGACTCGACCGCCTGCAGATCACGCAGACCCGGGGTGTTCGGGGAGCTGACATTGACCACGAGGTAGTCGGCATAGGCCGCCAACCTGCTGGCGGACAGGACGTAATCCTGCGTGGCGTCCGGCACGGCAACGGCCTTGGTCTTGCCGATATTGACGCCCAGGAGCGCGTCGTTGTGTTTGCCCTCGGCGCGGGCGCGCAAGCGCTGCTCGACGGCCTGCGAGCCGTCATTATTGAAGCCCATCCGATTGATGATTGCGTTGTCCTGCGGCAGACGAAAAAGCCGCGGCCGCTCATTGCCCGGCTGCGCCTGCCCGGTCACGGTCCCAATCTCGATCGCGCCGAAGCCCAGCGCCGCCAGCGCGTCAATGCCCTCGGCATTCTTGTCGAAGCCAGCGGCGAGGCCCAGTGGGCTTCGCAGCGGGCGCCCAAAGAGCTCACCGGCAAGGATCGGGTCCGGTGCGGGAACGCCGGGAACTCGGCCCGTAGCGGCATAGGTCGCCCGCAGCCCTGCGAAGGCAGCCCGATGGGCGTTCTCGGCATCCGTGCGGGCGAGCAGGTGCCGGTAGCCCACCGAGTACAGGCGCCCCACGGACTAGCCCTGTCCGCCGGCGCTGACTCCGAAGAGATCCAGGGCAGCAGCATGCTCCTGCAAGGAGGTCACGCTGAGACCGCCTTCCTGAATCGCTTCGATGGCCTGCACGGCTGCGCCGAGTTGCTGCACGGTGGTGATGATCGGCCGGTCCATGGCCGTCGTCGCCGCTCGAATGGCATACCCGTCGGCCCGCCCGCCGGCACCGCTCGGAGTGTTGACCACCATGTCGATGTCACCAGCTTCGATCCAGTCGACGATCGAGCGTTCGTCGGCCACTCGCTCGGCGTGCTTGCGAACCACCTCGGCAGCAATGCCATTGCGGCGCAACACTTCCGCGGTTCCCGAGGTGGACACGATCCGGAAACCGAGATCCATGAGCCGCTTCACCGGGAAGATGATGGCCCGCTTGTCCCGGTTGGCCACCGAGACAAAGACCGTGCCCTTGGTGGGCAGGTTGGCAATCGCGCCGATCTGGGCTTTGGCGAAGGCGCGACCGAAGTCGGCGTCGATCCCCATCACCTCACCCGTCGAGCGCATCTCGGGTCCCAGCAGGGAGTCCACGATGCGGCCCTGCGCGGTCCGGAAGCGACGGAAGGGCAGCACGACCTCCTTGACCGACATGGGTGCATGGGCCGGCATATGCGCGCCATCGGTGTCCGCAGGCAGCACTCCCTCGGCACGCAATTCCTTGATGGTCGCGCCGAGCATGATCCGTGAGGCGGCATTGGCCAGCGCCACCCCCGTCGCCTTGGCGACGAAGGGCACGGTGCGCGATGCCCGCGGGTTCGCCTCGAGGACGTAGAGAATGTCCTGAGCCAGGGCGTACTGGACATTCATCAGGCCACGCACCCCGATGCCCTCGGCCAGTTTGCGGGAGTACTCGACGACCCGGTCGATGTCCGCCTTGCCCAAGGTCACGGGCGGCAGCGTGCACGAGGAGTCGCCAGAGTGGATACCGGCCTCCTCGATGTGCTCCATGATCCCGCCGACATACATATCGGTCCCGTCAAAGAGCACGTCCACGTCGATCTCGATGGCGTCATCGAGGAAGCGGTCGATGAGGATCGGGTGCTCGGGACTGGCCACCGTGGCCCGGTCAACATAGGTGGTGAGGGTGTCGTCGTCATAGACGATCTCCATGCCCCGGCCACCCAGGACGTACGACGGACGAACCAGGACGGGGTAGCCAATCCCGCGGGCAATCTCCCGCGCTTCGCTCGAGCTGTATGCCGTTCCGTGCTTGGGCGCAGGCAGCCCGGCCTCCGCGAGGACCCGCCCGAAGGCACCGCGATCCTCAGCGAGGTCAATGGCCTCCGGGCTCGTGCCGACCACCGGGACGCCCTCGGCCTTCAGCGCCTTGGCTAGCCCCAGCGGGGTCTGGCCACCGAGTTGCACGACGACGCCGGCCACCGGGCCCGCGGCGACCTCGGCGGCATACACCTCGAGAACGTCCTCAAGGGTGAGGGGTTCGAAGTACAGCCGGCTTGAGGTGTCGTAGTCCGTGGACACGGTCTCGGGGTTGCAGTTGACCATGACCGTGTCGAAGCCGGCATCGCGCAGGGCAAAGCTGGCGTGGACACAGGAGTAGTCGAACTCGACGCCCTGGCCGATCCGGTTAGGTCCGGAACCCAGGATGATCACGGCCGGACGCTCACGCGGCGCGACCTCACTCTCCTCGTCGTAAGCGCTGTAGTGATAGGGCGTGTATGCCGCGAACTCGGCCGCGCAGGTGTCCACGGTCTTGTACACCGGGCGCACGCCAAGTGCGTGCCGGACTCCGCGGACGACCGCCTCAGGCATCCCCCGCAGCGCGGCGAGCTGGGCATCGGAGAAGCCGTGACGCTTGGCGTGACGCAGCAATTCGGGCGTGAGTTGAGCGGCCTGGCGAACCTGCACGGCTAGGTCGTTGATCACCTGGATTTGGTCGAGGAACCACGGATCGATGCCGGTGACCGCGTGGACCTCCTCGATTGTGCACCCACCGCGCAGCGCCTGCTGAACCAGGACGATGCGACCGTCCGTGGGGCGGCGGGCCTCATCGAGCACGGCCAGCGCCTGGTCGTGGGTCAGTTCCTCGCCATCCCAATGGAAGGAACTGCCCTTGCGTTCGATCGAGCGCAGGGCCTTTTGGAGGGCCTCGGTGAAGCAGCGGCCAATCGACATGGCCTCGCCCACGGACTTCATGGTCGTCGTCAGGGTCGAATCCGCGGCCGGGAACTTCTCGAACGCGAAGCGCGGCACCTTGACCACGATGTAGTCCAACGTCGGCTCGAAACTGGCTGGCGTCTCCCGGGTGATGTCATTGCGGACCTCATCCAAGGTGTAGCCAATGGCCATCTTGGCCGCGATCTTGGCGATCGGGAAGCCGGTGGCCTTGCTCGCAAGGGCGCTGGAACGCGACACCCGAGGGTTCATCTCGATGACGATGATGCGGCCATCGGTGGGGTTCACGGCGAACTGGATATTGCACCCACCGGTGTCCACGCCGACCTCACGGATGACGGCAATGCCGATATCCCGCAGCCGCTGGTACTCACGGTCGGTCAGAGTGAGCGCCGGCGCCACGGTGATCGAGTCGCCCGTGTGGACACCCATGGGGTCAAAGTTCTCGATCGAGCAGACGACCACGACATTGTCGGCGTGATCGCGCATGACCTCCAGCTCGTATTCCTTCCACCCCAAAATGGACTCCTCCAGGAGCACCTCGGTGGTCGGTGAGTACTGCAGTCCGGCGCCGGCGATGCGCCGCAAGTCGGCCTCGTCATAGGCAAAGCCAGACCCCAGGCCACCCATGGTGAACGAGGGGCGGACGACCACGGGATACCCGAGATCTCCTGCAGCAGAGAGGCATTCATCCATCGAGTGGCAAATGATGCTGCGGGCCGACTCGGCGCCACAGCGCTCCACGACGCCTTTGAAGAGCTCCCGGTCCTCACCCAACTGAATGGCTTCGACGTTGGCGCCGATGAGGGGGGCGTTGTAGCGCTCGAGGACGCCGCGCTCGTGCAACTCCATCGCACAGTTGAGCGCGGTCTGACCACCCAAGGTCGCCAGGACGGCGTCGGGCCGCTCCTTTGCGATGATCGCCTCGACGATGTCAGGGGTGATCGGCTCGACGTAGGTCGCGTCCGCGAACTCAGGGTCGGTCATGATCGTGGCGGGGTTGGAGTTCACCAGGACGACACGAATGCCTTCCTCCCGCAGGACTCGGCACGCCTGCGTGCCCGAGTAGTCGAACTCGCAGGCTTGCCCGATGACAATGGGGCCGGAACCGATGACGAGGACCGAGCGGATATCGGCGCGCTTAGGCACCAGCTCGCCCTCCTTCCATGAGAGTGGCGAATCGATCGAAGAGGTAGGCCGCATCATGCGGGCCGGCCGCTGCCTCGGGGTGGTACTGGACGGAGAAGGCCACCAGTCGCCCATCACGATGAACTTCGAGACCTTCAACGACATCGTCATTGAGGCAGACATGGCTCACGCGAACCGCGCCGAACTCACTGGCGGTTTCAGAGTCGAGCGGTGCGTCCACGGCGAACCCATGGTTATGCGCGGTGACCTCGACCTTGCCGGTCGTGCGGTCCATCACCGGTTGGTTGATCCCCCGATGTCCGTAGCGGAGTTTGTAGGTGCCAAAGCCCAATGCTCGCCCGAGGATCTGGTTGCCGAAACAGATGCCGAAGTACGGAATTCCTTGGCGCAGAACCTCTTTGAGCAGATCCCGCTCATGATCAGCGGTCCCCGGGTCTCCCGGCCCATTGCTGAAGAAGACCCCATCCGGTGCCACCGCCCGCACATCGTCGATGGTTGCGGTAGCCGGCAAGACATGGACCTCCATGCCGCGCTCGGCCATCATGGCGGGAGTCATTGATTTGATCCCGAGGTCCAGGGCCGCGACGCGGAATCGCCGCTCTCCCACGGCCGGAACGACATAGGCAGCCTGCGTGGAGACTTCACCGGCCAAGGCTGAGCCAGCCATCTGCGGGCTATCGAGAACCCGCTCGATGAGGTGAGCCCGCGGCATACCGGCGGCCTCGCCAGAGAAGATGCCAGCGCGCATCGCGCCACGCTCGCGCAAGTGCCGCGTCAAGGCCCTAGTGTCGATCTCACAGATGCCCACGACACCCTGAGCGGCTAGCTCGGCATCCAGCGAGCGACGCGAGCGCCAGTTTGACGGCCTGATGGCGGGGTCCCGCACGACATACCCTGCGACCCATATGCGACCGGACTCATCGTCCTCGTCATTCCACCCGGTGTTGCCCACGTGAGGGGAGGTCATCACCACGACCTGCCGGTGATACGACGGATCTGTGAGGGTCTCCTGGTAGCCGGACATGCCCGTCGAGAAGACTGCCTCGCCGACGGTCTCCCCCACGTGGCCAAAAGCCCGTCCGTGGAAGGTTCGGCCGTCCTCAAGGACAAGGACCGCGCTCGCGCGATCGTTCACTGCATACCTCCGTAGGTCTGCACACCGCGCAGGAACGTGGCCATGACGCCACCCTGGAAGTCACGGCCATGCCAAGGGTTGTTGCGGGACAGTGACTTTGAGCTGGCCCGGTCCACCGTGGTCCGGGCGTCAGGGTCGACGAGCACGAGATTCGCGGGCGCCCCGATGATCGCTCCGTGTCCGTGCTCCGCAAGCCCAGCGATCTGTGCTGGTGCACTTGACATCCGGGTAGCCAGGTCGGCCATGCTCATCTCACCGGAGACCACCATCAGGTCGTGCACCACGGCGAATGCCGTCTCTAGCCCCAGCATCCCGAAGGCCGCATCCACGAAGGCATGCTCCTTGTCCTGGCGGGCATGGGGCGCATGGTCGGTGGCGACTGCGTCGATGGTGCCGTCCGCCAGGGCCGCACGCAGCGCCTCTTGGTCTTCGCTGGGCCGCAGGGGCGGATTCACCTTGAAGACCGGGTCATAGCCGGCCAGCAGTTCGGTGCCCAAGGCCAGGTGATGGGGTGTGACTTCAGCGGTCATGGCCAGACCTCGGGCCTTGGCCCAGCGGATCACCTCCACGCCTTCCGCGGTCGACACGTGTGCCACATGCACGCGGGCGCCGGTGTGGGCGGCCAAGGTCGCATCCCGGGCGATGATGCTGGACTCCGCTGGCGTCGGCCATCCGGGAAGGCCGAGGCGTCCGGACAGTTCGCCTTCGTGGCAGCAAGCTGCCGGCCCGGCCAAGGTGGGATCCTGGCTGTGCTGCGAGATAACCCCACCAAAGGCCTTGATGTAATCCAAGGCCCGGCGCATGACGCGAGCGTCGTGGACGCAGCGCCCGTCGTCGGAGAAGACCGTTACCCGCGCACGAGATCGGTGCATGAGCCCAAGCTCGGCTAGCTCCTCACCCGCAAGCGCCTTGGTGACCGCGCCGACCGGCTGAACGTCGACCAGGCCGCACTGTCGACCGAGGTCGAGCACTCGTTCGGCGGCCTCCGCAGTGTCGGTGACCGGATCCGTATTGGCCATCGCCAACACCGCCGCGAAACCACCGGCCGCCGCGGCAGCAGAGCCCGTGGCAATGGTCTCGGCATCCTCGCGACCCGGCTCACGCAGGTGCGTGTGCAGGTCAACGAAGCCAGGCAGGAGAGCCAACCCGGCCGCATCAATGACGTGCGCTCCTGCCGGGCGGTCAACCGCTCCGACCCCGACCACGAGGCCGTCCTGGATCAGCACGTCCCCCGCGGCGCCACTGACCGACGCCTGGGCGGCATACTCGCGACCATGCCACAGCGTGGCTCCGGCAATGACCATGCTCGACCCGCTCATGCCAGGGCCTCCTCTCCGGCAAGCAGGTGGTAAAGGACGGCCATCCGCACCGCCACCCCCGCGCTGACCTGATCCAGGATCAGGCTTTGCGCTCCGTCGGCCGCTTCGGGGCTGATCTCGAGGCCGCGGTTCATCGGCCCGGGGTGACAGATCACGGCTTCGGCATTGGCGTCGACCAGCGCGCGCAGGCGCTGGCGAGTGAGCCCGTAACCCACGGTGTACTCACGGGCCGTGGGGAAGAAGCCACCGCTCATGCGTTCCTTTTGGACGCGCAGCATCATCAACGCATCAGGTCCCGACGCGATCACTGCATCGAGGTCATTGCTGGTGGCGAATCCGTCCGCCTGCGACCACGGCCCAATACCGCTCGGCATCAGCGTCGGCGGTGCCACCACAGTGACCTTCGCGCCCAGGGTCCGCAGAGTGATCGCATTGGAGCGGAAGACCCGCGAGTGCGCCAGGTCGCCCACGATGGCGATCCGACGGCCCGCCAGCGGGCCCAGCCGCTGCGACATCGTGTAGGCGTCGAGGAGTGCCTGGGTGGGGTGCTCGTGGGTTCCGTCACCGGCATTGATGACGTGCGCATCAACCCAGCCGGCCACTTGGTGGCACGCCCCGCTGGCCATATGCCGGATCACCAGAGCGTCCACGCTCATCGCGTCGATGGTCATCACGGTGTCGCGTAGGGACTCGCCCTTGCTCGTGGACGAGCCTTTGCCGGTGATATTGATCGTGTCGGCGCTCATCCACTTGCCGGCAATCTCGAAGCTGCTCCGCGTCCTGGTGGAGTCCTCAAAGAACAAGTTGATAACCGTGCGACCACGCAGGGTGGGGAGCTTCTTGACGTCGCGGCGCTGAACCTCGTGCATCTCGGCGGCGGTCGCTAGCAGCATCTCGACGTCATCACGGGTGAGATCTGCGCTGGAGAGCAGGTGCTTCATCATCGCTGCCCCGCTCGGGTCTGGCCGGGGGCAATGGTGACGGCTTCGGCCTCACCATCCACCCCGGCAAGGCGGACCATGACACGTTCGGTATGGCTGGTGGGCAGGTTCTTGCCCACGTGGTCGGCCCGAATCGGCAACTCGCGGTGGCCCCGGTCGACCAGCACCGCCAGTCGCACGGCGCGCGGGCGCCCCAGGTCAGAGAGCGCATCGAGGGCAGCCCGAATGGTGCGCCCGCTGTACAGCACGTCGTCGACCAAGACGACAACGCGATCGTCGATGCCGCTCGCCGGGATACGCGTGGGCAATGGTGCTCGCGTGGGTTGGTGGCGCAGGTCATCGCGGTGCATGGTGATGTCAAGGCTTCCCACGGGAACCGCCACGCCCTCGACCTCTTCAAGGAGGCGAGCCAGCCGAGAGGCCAGTTCCACGCCGCGCGTCGGGATGCCCAGGACGACAAGGCCGCTGGCTCCCTTGTTGTGTTCGACAATCTCGTGGGAAATGCGCCGTAGCGCCCGGGAGATGTCAACCTCGGTCATGACGGTGCGGGCAGCACCGGAGGCGGTGGCCTCTAAGGGCATGTCGGCGCGCGGCATACGCGTGCGACCTCCTTCCCTGCCTCACCGGACAGGTCGTTAAAGGATGTCTAGCGGGCGCCACTCTAGCCGGTTCTCGGCCGTCCTTGCGCCAGCGTCACCATGGTGATCAGACCAGGGTGGACTTGACCTCAGCGAGCCGCCCGAGCAGCCCGTTGATGAACTTGGGGCTGTCGTCGGTGGACAGCTCAGTCGCCAGCGCGACCCACTCGCTGATGGCCACGACATCGGGCACATCGTCCAGGTGCAGGACTTCAAAGGCACCCAACCGCAGTATCGCCCGATCCACCGACGGCATACGCTCCAGAGTCCAGCCCTGGGAGTAGGTCGAGATGGCCTCATCCAGATCGGCGCCGTGAGTAGCCACCCCGCTGACCAACTCCACGGTGTGCTCGGCGAGGGGCGCCTCGGTCACGGGTGCAGCCACCCGCTCGCGCAGCAAGGCGCCCAGATCGTGCCCCCGCGCCTCCGCCTCAAAGACGAGGTCAAGGGCGCGTTTGCGGGCCTTGGTTCGGGCTCCCACGAAAGGTCAGTTCACCCGGCCGAGGTAGGACCCGTCGCGGGTGTCCACCTTGACTTTGGTACCGGTCTCGAGGAAGAGCGGCACCTGAATCTGGGCGCCGGTCTCGAGGGTCGCGGGCTTGGTGCCACCGGTCGAGCGATCCCCCTGCAGGCCCGGCTCCGTGTAGGTGATCTCCAGCACGACCGAGGCCGGCAACTCGATGAAGAGCACGCTGCCATCGTGGCGGGCAACGATCGCGTCTTGGTTCTCGAGCATGTACTGAGCCGCGTCACCCACGACGTCCGGGGTGACCTGGATCTGGTCGTAGGTGTCCGGGTCCATGAAGACGTAGTCCGAACCGTCGTTGTAGAGGTACTGCATGGTCCGCTTGTCGACATTGGCGGTGTCGACCTTGACGCCAGCGTTGAAGGTCTTGTCCACGACCTTGCCGCTCATGACGTTCTTAAGCTTGGTCCGCACGAAGGCCGGCCCCTTGCCAGGCTTGACGTGCTGGAACTCGACGACGGTCCACAACTGGCCCTCGATGTTGAGGACGATGCCGTTCTTGAGATCGTTGGTGGTGGCCACGGTAAAGACTTCGCTTTCTGAGCGTTTCGGGGATCGGAGCGAGTCTACCGGGAGGTGGGCTCGCGTCCCGCCACCCCCACCGCGGTGGCCGCGGCGCGGAGTTGCCCGTCGGGTGGCCCTTCGAGCCGGACCGGACGAGCGATGCCCTCCAGCACCACAAAACGCAGCTGATCTCCACGAGACTTCTTGTCCCGGCGCATGGCGGCAAGCAGGGCGTCCCAGTCCCCGCCCGCGTATGCCGTGGGCAGACCTACGCTGGTCAGCAGCTCACGATGACGGGTGACCGTCCCGGCATCCAGCACGTCAGCCGCACGGGCCAACTCGGCGGCATAGACCATGCCGATGGCGACGGCTTCGCCGTGCCGACGGCGGTACTTCTCGACCTGCTCGATCGCGTGGCCGAAGGTATGCCCGTAGTTGAGAATCTCGCGCAGGAGCGACTCCTTGAGGTCCGCCTCCACCACCTGGGCCTTGACGGAGATCTTGCGCTCGACGAGTTCCTCGACGTGCGGGCCATCCCAGCGGGCCGCTCCGGCCGGATCGGCCTCGATGAGCTCGAGGATCGCCGGGTCCGCAATGAAGCCCCCCTTGATGACCTCGGCCAGGCCAGCCACAAAGTCGGCCGTCGGTAGCGTCGCCAGCAGGTCGAGGTCACAGATGACGGCTACGGGTTCGTGGAAGGCGCCGACGAGGTTTTTGCCCTCGGCGGTGTTGATCCCGGTCTTGCCACCGACCGCGGCATCGACCATCGCCAACAGGGTGGTCGGCACCTGCACGACCGGCACACCACGCAGCCAGCTGGCCGCGACGAAGCCACCCAGATCGGTGACGGTGCCGCCGCCGACGGCCACCACCGCGTCGGTGCGAGTGAAGCCTTCGCGCCCAAGCCGTCCCCAGAGGTCAGCGAGGACGCCGACCGTCTTGGCCGCCTCGGCATCGGGGACCGCCGCCAGGTGGGCTCGCCGTCCGCTGCCCTCGATGGCGCGCGCGACCCGGATGGCCGGATCCGGGAATCCGGCGCTATGGACGATCAGCACCTGCTCGGCACGCTGCGGGACAAGCGCCGCGACGTCATCGAGCAGATCGCGCCCAATGGTCACGGTGTAGCGATCCCCCACCGGCACCAGAACGCTCACCTCGAGGCCCCCACCAGTTCGGCGATCTCGGCCGCGACCTCGTGGGCGGTGCGCCCGGAGGTGTCCACAATGTGCCGTGCCAGGCGCTCATAGGTCGGGCGGCGCTCCTTCATCAGGCGCACCCAGGAGGCTCGCGGGTTGACCGCGAGCAGGGGCCGTGACTGGTCAAAGCCGATCCTGGGGGCCGCGTCGGCGATGCCCACATCGAGGAAGACGACCCGGCAGTTCGCCAAGTCCTCTTGCACCTGCGCGTTCATGGGCGCTCCCCCACCCAGGGATACCACTCCGGGCTCCTGCTCCAGTGCACGGGCGACCTCGGCGGTCTCCAACGCCCGGAATGCCGGCTCGCCATCCACCACGAAGATGTCGGCGATGGTGCGGCCCTCCTGCACCTCTATGGCGGCGTCGGTGTCGTGGAAGCCCACCCCCAGCAGGTCCGCTAAGACCTCACCCACGGTGGACTTGCCCGCCCCGGGCGGCCCGATGAGGACCACCGCCGGCCCACTCACCAGGTCCTCATCGATGTCGGGATGGCCTCGAGGTACGCCCGGTGATTGCGCGCCGTCTCCGCGACGCTGTCCCCCCCGAACTTCTCCAGGCACGCCTCGGCCAGCACCAAGGCCACCATTGCCTCGGCCACCACTCCTGCTGCCGGGACGGCGCACACATCCGAGCGCTGATGGATAGCCTTTGCCGGCTCCTGCGACGCGATATCCACGGTGTCCAGGGATCGCGGAACCGTGGAGATTGGTTTCATGGCCGCCCGCACGCGCAAGATTCCACCGACCGACATGCCGCCCTCGGTGCCCCCAGCCCGCGCCGTCCGGCGGTGGATCACCCCATCGGCGGCGCGTTCCATCTCGTCATGGGCTTGGCTGCCGCGGCGCGCTGCCGTGCGGAAACCGTCGCCGACTTCCACACCCTTGATCGCCTGGATGCCCATCAGCGCCGCGGCCAGGCGAGCGTCCAGCCGTCGGTCCCAATGCACGTGCGAGCCCAACCCCGGCGGCAGGCCATAAGCGACCACCTCGACCACCCCACCGAGCGTGTCGCCATCCTTTTTGGCCGCGTCCACCTCGGCAACCATCGCCAGCGAGCCGGCCTGGTCCAAGGTCCGCACCGGGTCAGCATCCAGCGCGGCGACGTCATCGGGAAGCGGCAGCGGTGCGTCCGGCGAGACCGAGGCCGCACCGATGCTCACCGTGTGGGAGACCAGTCGAATGCCGTACGCCTGCTCGAGGAATCGCGAGGCCACCTCACCCAAGGCGACCCTGGCTGCGGTTTCGCGCGCGGAGGCGCGCTCGAGCACCGGGCGGGCGTCGTCGAAGCCGTACTTCTGCATACCCACCAGGTCCGCGTGCCCTGGCCGCGGTCGAGTGAGCGGCCGGTTGCGGCCGATCTCCTTCTCGGCGTTGACATCGGAGGCTGCGTCCAGTGCTGTTTGGTCGACCGGATCCGGCGACATCACGACCTGCCACTTGGCCCACTCGCTGTTGCCGATGCGGATCGCCATCGGGGATCCCAGGCTCCGGCCGTGGCGGAGCCCGCCGAGCACCTCGACCTCGTCTTGCTCAAAGGTCATCCGGGCCCCGCGGCCGAAGCCGAGCCGCCGGCGCGCCAAAGCGCGGACGATATCCGCGGTGGAGACCTCGATACCGGCCGGCAGACCCTCAATGGTCGCCAGCAGTGCCGGCCCGTGAGACTCTCCTGCGGTCAGCCAACGAAGCATGGGCTCAGTCTCTCATCGCCGTCTCACACACTGAACACGAACGTCACGATCTGGGACGTCGAGCCGATCGCGATCCAGGCACCCACGCACATCGCGGGACCGAAGGCCACCGCATCCTTGGGGCCCACCCGCCCGGTGAGCAACAGCAGGGCTGCCTGAGCCCCGCCCACCAGGAAGGTCGCGAAGAGCCCGACCAGGACGTGGACCGGTGAGAGCCATCCCAACAGCAGCCCGATCATCGGGGCCAGCATCACATCGCCCCCGCCGACTCCCCCGGGCACCCGGGCCAGCACAGCGAAGAACGCCCAGAGGCCAAGAGCGCCGCAGAGAGCCCAGAGCCACCGCCATCCCCCGGCCGCAACGCTGGCCACGGCGAGCAGTACCGCCGTCCCGAGGGTGGCCGGGAGCACGACCCCGAAGGGCAGGCGATGCACGTCGAGGTCGATCCAGATCAACACCACCGAGGTCCACGCGAAAAGCAGGTATGCCGGGAGCGCGGCCCAGGCGGCCAGCTCCCCCAGCCGCCACCCGGCATAGGCCGCCAAGAGACCCATCGCGACCGTCGGCCACCATCGCGTGCCCAGCGGTCTCGACGGCTGGTCTTCGGGCATTCGGTAGCCCCCGGTGGCCAGAATCCTCGTGGTGGCGCGGCCCACGGCGCCCATCACGGCAGCCAGGGCTAGGGCCACGACCAGGGTCATCGCACCAGCGCGGCCCGCCCAGCGGCCAGCATCGCCTCGACCGGCGCAGGCTGACCGGTGAAAAGGGTGAACTGGGCCGCCGCCTGGTGGACCAGCATGTCCAGCCCACTGATGACGACCATCCCCGCGCCGGTGGCCGCTTGGGCCAATGGCGTCGGCCAGTGGGCATAGACCACGTCCAGGAGCACTGTCGTGGGGTCGGCGGGCACTCCAGCGGCAAGCGAGATGCTCCCCGATGCCGGAACCGTGCTCACCACCACATCCGCATCGAGCATCCCCCAGTGGCCGAGCCGATGGGCCGAGCTCGCCAAGCCCAGCTCCGCGCCGAGGGCCACCAACTCGGCGGCCGTATGGGGATTGCGGGCAGCCACGACGAGTTCGCGCAGGCCCAAGTCAGCCATGGCAAGGACGGCCGAGCGGGCTGTCGCACCTGAGCCCACCACGCAGCCCCGGCGCGCCCGAGGGGATATCTGCGACCTCAGTGCGCAAACGATGCCCTCCACATCGGTATTCGTGGCGTCCCACGCGCCATCGGCGCGCCGCACGAGAGTGTTGGCTGCCCGCGCGCGCCGAGCCACCTCGCTCACGGTGAGCGCGCAGTCCAGCGCGGCCTCCTTCAGCGGCATCGTCAGGCTCAAGCCCCGCCAGGTGTCATCACACTCAGCCAGGAAGCCAGCCAGGTCGTCCTCGCGCACCTCATGCCGGGTGTACTCCCAGTCCGTGAGGCCGAGCGCGGCATACCCAGCTCGGTGGAGCACCGGAGAGAGCGAATGCGCGATCGGAGACCCGAGCACCCCCGCCCGAAGGGTCGTCACAGACCGCAGTCCTTGGGCTTCTCGCGGCAGTAGGCGTCGAGCAGCGCGACATTGCGGTTGTGCTCGTCCAAGGTCTCGGCGTAACGCGTCTCTCCGGTAATAGGGTTGACCGCCACGAAGTAATACCACGGGCCAGCCGCAGGCTCGTAGGCGCCCTTGATCGACGCCGCGCCGGGGTTGGAGATCGGTCCCGGCGGGAACCCCGGGTGAATATGTCCGTTGTAGGGGTTGCTCGCGTCGCGCTTCTCGGCGTCGGTCGGGAAGAGCGCCCGGCGCTTGGCGCCATACGAGACGGCAGCATCGGACTGGATCAATCCATACGTCCCAGCGCCTGGATGCTCGACCCGGTTGATGAAGACGCGGGCAATCTTGGGCCGGTCGACATCCAACTTGGCCTCGGCCTCCACCAGTGAGGCCAAGATGATCGTCTTCTCCCACTGGTCCTTCGGGACGCCGAGTTTGGTGAGGGTGTTGACCGTCTCCTTGATCATCATGGTCAACTGAGTCTTCGCGGTGGCCTTGTCCGGGAACTCGTACGTCGAGGGCATGAGCCAGCCTTCGACCTTTCCACCGGCTTGGGCCGGGAGTCCGAGCGCTCCGGTGTTCTTGGCCGCTGCGGCATAGGACGCCAAGGGTTGACCGGTGGCCTTGGCGAGGACCGCGTAGGTCTCGGTGGCCCACAAGCCCTCGCGCACGGTGACCGTCTTGGCCACGCGGTTGGCCGGGTCGATCATCATCTGGAAGGCATCGACGCCCTTCATGCCCTTGAGCAAGGTATACGTGCCAGGCTGGATCTTCTGGGCAGCCTGGGGGTTGGCTTTGGCCGCTTCGAGGTATGCCGTGCGCGTCTTGACCACGCCAGAGTCGCGCAGCGTGGTCGCGATCTGCTCGCCGGTGTGACCTGGCTTGACCACGATCTTGACCTCGCCCTGGCCCGGACCCGCAAAGTCCATGGCGGTCGCGGAATTGCCTTGAAGTGCGTCGACGACCAGCGAGACCTGGGGCCAGGCGAAGCCGAGCCCACCGGCCACGATGACTCCAGCGGAGCCCAAGACCGCCCACCGGCGCGAGCGGTTCCTCGGCTGCCGATGACCCCGAACCCGGTTCTTCTGCTCCGGCGGTTCCTCCCCGAAGATCGTCTCGGAGATGTCGTGCTGCTGGGTGCTCACCTGTCGTTGCCCTTCGTTCGCGGCGTGCGTGGCTTGCGTGCGCGCAAATCGCGCCCGGGCGTCTGCCCGCTGCGCCGTTCACTGTCGAGTGCTGATTGCAGGATAAGCACAGCGGCCGCCTGGTCGACAACCCCACGCTGATCTCGTGCACGCACTCCGCTGTCTCGGAGCGCCCGTTGAGCATCAACACTGGTGAATCGTTCGTCCAGGAGACGGACCGACACCGTGGGCGCCGCCACAGCGATGGCCTGTGCATAGGAACGGGCGAAGTGCGCGGAGGCCCCCTGAGCGCCGTTCAACCCCAGGGGCCAACCGACCACCACTTCGAGGACCGACAACTCCCTGATCAGCGTCAGGATCTGCACCAGATCCTCATCCAGTGGGTCGATCTCGGTGCCATCATCGCGCGGAACAGTCCGCACCGGAGTAGCCAGGATCCCTTCCGGGTCGCTGGCGGCCACTCCGATGCGGACTGAGCCGACATCGAGCCCAAGTCGGATGCCCTCGCGCATGCCCGGATCCGACCTGGTCAGAGGGTGAGCTCGCGCACGCGGCTTTCGAGCGCCCCCAATGCCTCGCCGGTGCGGCTGGCGTCCTGGCCACCACCTTGAGCGAGGTCATCCTTGCCGCCTCCGCCGCCGCCAAGCACCTGGGCGGCCACCCGCACCAGATCCCCGGCCTTGACGCCGCGGTCACGGGCCAATTCGTTGGTCGCGACCACGATGACCGGACGACCACCGGCCGCACCCGTGACGGCCACGACCACCGGCCGTTCGGAGCCGAGCCGACCCCGCAGATCCATGACCATCGTGCGCACGGCGCCAGCATCGGCATCGTCCCCGGCGTCATGGGTGAGCAGGGTGACCCCACCGAGATCACGCGCGTAGTCGGTCAAGCGTCCCGTGGCGGCCTGCAACTGGTCCTTCTTGAGCCGCTCGAGCTCCCGCTCGGCGTCCTTGAGGCGACCAACCAGGCCGCTGATCCGTTCCGGGAGCTCCTCGGGACGACCCTTCATCAACTCGGTCAGCTGGCCGACAATGGCGCGCTCGCGAGCCAGGAAGGAGTACGCATCGGTCCCAACGAGCGCCTCGACCCGGCGCACGCCCGCACCAATGGAGGACTCACCAAGGAGCGTGATCAACCCCAGCTGGCTGGTGTGCTCGGCGTGGGTGCCCCCGCAGAGCTCCCGGGCCCAGTCGCCGACCGAGATGACCCGGACAGCATCGCCATACTTCTCACCGAAGAGGGCCATGGCACCCGCGTCGCGGGCCTGCGTTTGAGTCATGATCTCGGCGCGCACCTGCAAGTCCTCAAGGAGAACCGCATTGACCCGAGCCTCGACGTCGACCAGCACGGAGGCGGGCACGGCGGAGCTGGCGTTGAAGTCGAAGCGGAACCGGCCGGGAGAGTTCTCGGATCCGGCCTGGGTCGCGGTTTCACCGAGGGCTTCGCGAATCGCCTTGTGCACCATGTGCGTTGCCGTATGCGCCCGCGAGATCGAGCGGCGACGCTCAAGGTCGACCTCGGCATACGCCTGCTCGCCCGAGCCGACCTCGCCGCTGATGATCGAGGCCTTGTGGACGATAACGCCACTGATGGGCTTCTGGACGTCGTGGACTTGCACCAGCGCGCCACTATCGAGGCGCAGCAGTCCGCCGTCGGCCAACTGACCACCACCCTCGGCATAGAACGGGGTGCGATCCAGGACGATCTCGACCTCATCGCCCGCGGTCGCGCTCCGGATGGCCTCGCCGCCGCGAATCAACCCGCGAACACGCGCCTCCGAGGTGATCTCGGAGTACCCGGTGAACTCGACGTCATGTCCGAGTTCATCGGCGATGGCACGGTAGACCGAGGTGTCGCCGTGCGCAGACTTCTTGGCCTTCGCGTCCGCCTTGGCGCGCTGCCGCTGCTCGTTCATCAGGCTGGTGAAGCCCTCGCGGTCCACCTCGAGCCCCTGCTCCGCGGCCATCTCCAGGGTGAGGTCGATCGGGAAGCCATAGGTGTCGTGCAAGGCAAAGGCCTGATCGCCCGCGAGAGTCGTGCCGCCGGAGGCCTTTGTCCGGGCCACCGCGGTGTCCAGGATGGTGGTGCCCGAGGCCAGCGTGCGCCGGAAGGCGTCCTCCTCGGCGTAGGCGATCTGGCTGATCCGCGCGAAGCCCGACTCCAGTTCGGGATAGGACTGCTTCATCCGCTCCATGCTCACCGGCAGCAGATGCGGCAGGCAGGGCTCGTCGTAGCCGAGGAGCCGCATGGAACGCACCGAACGACGCAGCATTCGGCGCAGGACATACCCACGGCCCTCGTTGCCCGGGGTGACGCCATCGCCGATGAGCATCAGCGAGGAGCGGACGTGGTCCGCCACGACCCGCAGACGCACGTCATCGGGGTGTGACTCGCTGGCCGCGGACCCCGATCGGGTGCCGTACTCCTTGCCGGTCATCTCGGCCGCCTTGGCGAGCACCGGATAGACCTCGTCGATCTCGTACATATTGTCGACGCCCTGCAACAGGCTGGCCATGCGCTCCAAGCCCATGCCGGTATCGATGTTCTTCTTGGGCAGTGGCCCCGCGATGTCGAAGTCCTCCTTGGAGCGCACCGCGGAGAGCTCCTCCTGCATGAACACCAGGTTCCAAAACTCGAGGTAGCGGTCCTCGTCCACGGCGGGGCCACCTTCGGGGCCGTACTCCGGGCCGCGGTCGTAGTAGATCTCGCTACAGGGCCCACCGGGACCGGGCACACCCATCGACCAGTAGTTGTCGAGGCGGCCGCGCCGGACGATCCGCTCGGCCGGAATGTCCGTGTGCGCCAGCCAGAGCTCGATGGCCTCATCGTCATCATCGAGAACCGTCGCCCAGAGGCGGTCACCCTCGAGGCCGAAACCACCCTGATCCTGAGAAGTGGTCACCAGCTCCCAGGCCAGCCGAATGGCGCCCTCTTTGAAGTAGTCGCCGAACGAGAAGTTGCCATTCATCTGGAAGAAGGTGCCGTGCCGAGAGGTCTTGCCGACCTCCTCGATGTCCTGCGTGCGGACACACTTCTGCACGCTGGTGGCGCGATCAAAGGGCGGGGTCTCCTGACCCAGGAAGTAGGGCTTGAAGGGCACCATCCCGGCGTTGACGAAAAGCAGGTTCGGGTCCTCGTGCAGCAACGGGGCGCTTGGCACCACGGTATGCCCGTTGCGTTCAAAGAAGGTCAGCCAACGGCGGCGGATTTCAGCGGTATCCATGGAAGTTCAACTCAGTCCTCAGTGGGGCGCGCTCGGTTGCGCGGGCGGTGATCAGGGCAGACGGACGCGGGGGCAGGTCGGCCCCTCGATAGCTCGCCGGATCACGCGTGCAGACATGTGAGTCATCCTAGCCGGGATCGCGCAGCCGCTCTCGAAGCCACTGCCAGCGTTCTTGAAGCCGGGCTTCGAATCCTCGATCGGTAGGTCGGTAGTAGTCGGTGCGGCCGACGAGATCCTCCGGGAGATAGGTCTGGGCAGCCACGGCGTCGGGTTCGTTGTGCGCGTAGACATAGCCCTCACCGTGACCCAGCCGGGCCGCCCCGGCATACCCACTGCCCCGAAGGTGCGCCGGAACGGACCCACCCTTGCCCGACCGGATGTCGGCGATGGCCTCATCGATGCCGACATAGGCGGCATTCGACTTCGGGGCCATCGCGTTGTGGACCACGGCTTGGGCCAAGATGATCCGCGCCTCAGGCATCCCGATCTGCGCCACCGCGTGCATGGCCGCGACGGCGGTCTGCAGGGCGCTCGGGTCGGCCATGCCGACGTCCTCAGAGGCCGCGATGACGATCCGCCGGGCGATGAACCGCGGGTCCTCACCGGCCTCCAACATGCGAGCCAAGTAGTGCAAGGCGGCATCGACATCGGAACCGCGCATCGATTTGATGAGCGCGGAGGCCACGTCGTAATGCTGATCGCCGGTGCGGTCATAGCGAACCGCGGCCTGAGCAATGGCCTGCTCGCTGTGTGCCAGCGTGATCGTGGTGGGCGAGTCCCGCTCGGCGCCGATCGGTTGGGCGTCCTGCGCCACGCCGGCGGCAGCCTCCAACGCCGTCAAAGCCCGGCGGGCGTCGCCACCGCTGATCCGCACCAGATGCTCACGGGCCTGCGAGGTCAACTCGTATGCCGCGTCGAGTCCCCGCGGATCCTGCACCGCGGAGTCGAGGACCGCTTCGATGTCGGCATCCTCCAGCGAGGTCAACGTGATGAGCACCGAGCGCGATAGCAAGGGAGCGATGACCGAGAACGACGGGTTCTCGGTGGTGGCGGCAACCAGGATCACCAGCCGGTTCTCGACGCCGGGCAAGAGCGCATCTTGCTGGGCCTTGGTGAATCGATGAATCTCGTCGAGGAAGAGCACGGTCGCCCGCCCGTAGAGGTCGCGCGCCCGACCGGCCGCAGCCATGACATCACGCACATCTTTGACCCCCGCCGTCACGGCGGACAGTTCGACGAATTCTCGGTCAGCCGCAGAGGCAACCAGGTGCGCCAGCGTGGTCTTGCCCGTCCCGGGCGGACCCCACATGATGGCGGACAGGGGGCCGGCCGATCCGCCCCCGCCTGCGATCAGCCGTCGCAGCGGGCTGCCTGGACGCAGGACGGCCTGCTGGCCGCGAACCTCATCAAGGGTTTGGGGCCGCATCCGCACGGCAAGGGGCGGCAGGACCCCAGCCGCGGCCCCAGGAGCCGGCTGTTCGCCCGCCGACGAAAAGAGATCGGTCACACCGGGGAGGCTACTCACCCCAACTGTCCGTGGCCCTGTTGTGTGGGTGAGAGGCTAGGCCAGTGATTTCCGGCCGCACCCCTTCTCGCGCACACTCAGCACGCCACGGAGCAGCACGCCCAGCACCCCACGGAGCCTTCCTGCACGCCTGGGGCCGTTTCGTCGCTCGGCGGGCACCCTTCATCGTGGCCTTCTGGCTGCTCTTCATCGTCGGGGGCCTTGGCATCGCTGGTGGCGCCTTCGGGAATGAGTCGCTCTTCTCCCGGCTCACCAGTGGCGAGATCAAGGCCGACGGCGAAAACCAAACCGGTCGGGATCTGCTCGAAAAGGCCGGCGCGAGCGGATTCCAGACCTACTCGTTGATGGTGCAGGGAGTCGACCTGCACGCGGCCAGCGTGGCGCAGGCGGCTCAGCAGGCGGGCAAGGACATCTCCGCGCTGGAGCACATCGCCTCCGTCGCCAATCCCTTCGTCGTGCCAGCCGGCCCCAGCTCCCCTGCCGCGGCCCCATTCCTGGGCTCGACCGGGCTGGACTCGGGTTCCTTCGCCATGGTGGTGACCTACGACAAGGACATCACCAAGGAGCAAGAGATTGCGGCCCAAGCCAAAGTCGACGCACTCTTCGACACCTTGGTCGCGGACACCGGTGCGGACTCCTCGCAGCGGGGCGGCATACGCAACCTGGTGGACCGCATCGTTCAACAGGTCCAGGATGACCTGCGCACTGGGGAGTTCATCGCGCTCGGGGTCTCCTTTGTCCTGCTCCTGATCGTCTTCGGCGGCTTCCTGGCCGCCGGTATGCCGGTCCTCGGAGCGATCGCCTCGATCGCGGGCGCGCTGGCTTCGCTTACCGGCTTCTCCCATGTGCTCGACCTCGACGCCTCCACCGTAAACGTGGTGACCGTGCTCGGCCTTGGCCTGTGCATCGATTACGGCCTGCTCATGGTCAGCCGGTATCGCGAAGAATTGCGCAAAGTGCTCGATGGCGCCCCGGTATCTGAGCTCACCCGGGACCAGCGGGCCCTCGCGTTGGGCGACACCTTGGACCGCGCCGGACGCACGGTGATCTTCTCGGCCTTCATCGTGGCCATCTCGCTGAGTGGCTTGGCCTTCTTCGAGATCGAGTTCATCCGCGCGGTGAGCGCAGCAGCGGTCTCGGTGGTCATCGTGGCCCTGGCGGTGGCCCTCTCGCTGGTCCCCGCCCTGTGCTATCTGGGCGCCCGCCGCCTGGTGGGCCGACGGACCGAGTCCGGTGGCGACGAGGGCGTCTTTGCCCGCTTGGCCCGCGCGGTGCATCGGGCCCCCTGGCTCGTGGCCGCCGTGATCGCGATGGCCCTGATCGCGCTCGCAGTGCCTGCCTTCGGCCTGAAAACGACCTCGTCGGGCCCCGAACTCCTCCCGGCCGGAACCCCCGAACGCGTCTTCTTCGAAGACTTTGGCGAGCGTTTCCCGCTGCTCGGCGGCTCCGACCTCACGATCGTCACCGAGGCCGCGCCTTCGCAGGTGGAAGGGTGGGTTGCCACAGCCAAGGCCATCCCCGGGGTCGAGGGCGTCGGGCCAGTCACGCCGCGCGACGCCGGCGTCGTGACCCTCGGCCTGTTCACCGCCGGTGGGGGCCTCGATGACGACGCCCGCGCTGTCACGCAGTACCTGCGGGATAACCCGCCACCGTTCACGGCCTACACCGTTGGCCAGGCCTCAGGCCTGCTCGACTTCCAGGATCAGGTGGCCAAGCGGGCCCCGTGGGCCGTCGGCATGGTCGTGCTGGCGACCTTCATCCTGCTCTTCCTGATGACCGGTTCGGTGATCATCCCGCTCAAGGCTCTGGTGATGAACGTGCTCTCGCTGGGCGCCACCTTGGGTGTCGTGGTCTGGATCTTCGAGGAGGGTCACCTCGAGAACGTCCTGCGATTCCAGTCCACCGGTGCCCTGGAGAACACCATTCCGCTGCTCGTGCTGGCCTTTGGCTTCGGCCTGTCGATGGACTACGAGGTCTTCCTGCTCTCGCGCATTGTCGAGCTGCACGAGCAGGGCCATGACACCGACTCCGCCGTGACTTTGGGCCTGCAACGCTCCGGGCGGATCATCACCTCCGCGGGACTGCTCATGGTGGTCGTTTTTGCCGGCTTCGCGGTCGGTGACATGTTGACCCTGAAGCAGATGGGGGTCGCCCTGGTGCTGGCGATCATCCTCGATGCCACCATCGTGCGGATGCTCTTGGTGCCGGCCACGATGTTCGCCCTGGGTCGCGCCAACTGGTGGGCGCCGACCTTCCTCAAGCGGCTTCATGAGCGCTTTGGGATCACCGAGTGATCCGGCTTGGTGGGCTTGAACAGCACGCGGCGGCCGCCCGGCCGGACCTATTGGCTGCGCCCGTCGCGGGCGCAATTGCGGTGATCCCCGAGGCCGTCGTGGTCGAGATCGACCCGTCGCTGGCGGACACGGAGGCCCTGTGCGCCGCCTACGACCTGGCGCTCGAGGATTCGGTCAACTGCGTGATCATTCGCGGGGTCCGGGCGGGCGAGGAACGGTATGCCGTGTGCCTCACCCAGGCGAACAAGCGTGTGGATGTCAACGGGGTGGTGCGCCGTCGACTGGACGCCCGCCGGGCATCCTTCGCGCCGATGGATCAGGCTGTTGCCCTGACCGGTATGGAGTACGGCGGCATCACCGCAGTGGGTACTCCCGTCGACTGGCCAATCTGGGTCGACAGCGAGGCGGTGGACCGTCCCTGGGTGTGTATCGGGTCGGGCTTGCGCCGCTCCAAACTCCTGGTCCCGGGGCCCGCCCTCCTGCGGCTGAAGGGGGCCGAAGCTGTCGAGGGCCTGTCCAGGTCGGTGCCCTAGCCCCGTCTGCGGTCACCTAGGGCAGCGCCTCAAGGCGATCGATGAACTCCGCTTGCGCGACCACGAGCCGTTGGCGTGCGGTCAGGTGATCGCACCACTGCGCGCGATCCACCTCTGGAATCAGTCGGTACCGCCCCGACCGTGGTGGCCATTCAATGCTCACCTGGTTGCTGGCGATGAAGGTCACCGTCGCTGGGTCGACAACCTCGACGGCATACGCCTGGACCACCTTCCCGCCCCGCTGGGTGATCGTGCCCAGGTCGAGCCACTCCCCCGGCGGGACCGGGGCACCGGTCTCTTCACCCCACTCACGAGCGACGCTCACCCTGGGGTCACGGTCATCGTCCAGCTCACCCTTGACGATGGACCAGGCATGCGCGTCCTTGGCCGCCCATAGCGGGCCGCCAAAGTGTGCGATGAACACTCTGGGGTCGCCTGCGGCCCTGGTGAAGGGCAACAAGCCAGCGCTCACTCGTCGCGCGCCGTTCATTTGCCGCTCAACCTGCCACTCACAGACGCCCGGGCCGCCCCGTGGGTCCGGCATTCCTCGATACCGCCAGGTTGCGGGTGAAAGGAACTCCTTTCACCCGCAACCTGGCGACAGGCCGGGGAGCCTGCCCGGGCGCCCTGACCGCCGGAGCCGGAAATACCGGAAATATCGGGAATCCCGGTTGGACCGGTAGTGCCGGTTGGGCGGGCAAAGCCAGTCGTGCCGAACAGGATCACCGCAAGCTCGTCAGGAGGCCGGCTCCGCTGGCGCCGCGTCGACCCCGGCCTCCTTGCGCTGCTCCGGGGTGATCGGCGCGGGCGCATCGGTCAGCGGGTCGTAGCCACCACCGGATTTCGGGAAGGCGATGACATCGCGGATGGACTCATAGCCACCCAGCAGCATGACGATGCGGTCCCAGCCAAAAGCGATCCCGCCGTGCGGGGGCGCACCGAACTGGAAGGCGTCAAGCAGGAAGCCGAACTTCTCCTGCGCCTGCTCCTGGCTCAGCCCCATGACCGCAAAGACGCGCTCCTGGACATCCCGTCGGTGAATTCGGATCGAACCGCCACCGATCTCGTTGCCATTGCAGACCATGTCATAGGCATAGGCGAGCGCCGCACCCGGATCGGTGTCGAAGGTGTCGAGGAACTCCGCCTTGGGCGAGGTGAAGGCATGGTGCACAGCGGTCCACGCCCCTGCGCCCACGGCGACATCGCCGGCCGCCACGGCCTCCGAGGCCGGCTCAAAAAGCGGCGCGTCGTTGACCCACAAGAAGGACCAGGCGTTCTCGTCGATCAGCGCGCAACGGCGGCCGATCTCCAGCCGGGCCGCACCCAGCAGCGCCCGCGAGGCCTTGGTCGGACCAGCCGCGAAGAAGACACAGTCACCGGGCTGCGCACCGACCTTGTCCGCAAGGCCAGCCAATTCGGATTCAGAGAGGTTCTTGGCCACCGGACCGCCCAGAGTGCCGTCCTCGAGCACCAGAACGTAGGCCAGCCCACGGGCACCGCGCTGCTTGGCCCACTCCTGCCACGCGTCCAGCTGCTTGCGAGGCTGGCTGGCCCCACCAGGCATGACGACCGCCCCGATGTATTCGGCCTGGAAGACCCTAAAAGGCGTGTCTGCGAAGTACTCCGTGCACTCCACGAGTTCTTGACCAAAGCGCAGGTCTGGCTTGTCCGAACCGAAGCGGCGAATGGCCTCGGCATAAGTCATCCGGGGGAAAGGGGTCGGCAATTCCACACCGATCAGCGACCAGATCTCCTTCGCCAAGGCCTCGCCCAGCTCGAGAATGTCGTCCTCGGTCGCGAAGGACATCTCGATGTCCAGCTGGGTGAACTCCGGCTGCCGATCGGCACGGAAGTCCTCGTCTCGGTAGCACCGAGCAATCTGGTAGTAGCGCTCCATCCCGGCCACCATGAGCAGCTGCTTGAACAGCTGCGGGCTCTGCGGCAGCGCGTACCACGAGCCCGGCGCCAGCCGAGCGGGCACCAAGAAGTCACGCGCTCCCTCAGGAGTCGAGCGCGTCAGAGTCGGGGTCTCGATCTCAACGAAATCGCGCTCGCCGAGGACCCGGCGTGCGGCCGCACTGACCTTGGAGCGCAGGCGAATGGCGTGCCCAGCGTTGTGCGTGCCGGGGCGGCGCAGGTCCAGATAGCGGTGCTTCAGACGAGCCTCCTCACCCACGGTGACGCGTTCGTCGATCTGGAATGGCAGGGGCGCGCTGGGGTTGAGCACCTCGATCACCTCAGCGGTCACCTCCACCTCGCCGGTGGGCAGGTCGTGGTTCACATTGCGCTCGGAGCGCGCCGCGACCACGCCCGTGACCCGCACACAAAACTCATTGCGCAGGTCGTGTGCAGCCCCGGTCAGCACCTCGTCTCGCGCGACCACCTGCACGACTCCGCTCGCATCGCGGAGGTCGATGAAGGCCACCCCGCCGTGATCGCGTCGCTTGGCCACCCATCCGGTCAGCGTGACGGTCGAGCCGGTGTCGGCGGCACGCAAGGCGCCTGCCTGATGGGTGCGGAGCACGGAGATTCCTTTGACGTGGGAGGGGGACCGCCCAAGTCTACGGAAAGCCGCGCGGGCTTCGTCCACTAGTTATCCGGCGGCACCATGAGAGGGTGTTGCCGTGTCTCCTGCGTGCGCCTCACGTCGCTCCGTCCTTGCCGCGGCGGCCGGGCTTGGCCTGACCTCTATGGCCGCGTGTTCACCCGATACGGGCCAGCCGACGGGCACACCCACCCCGACCAGCAGCCCGCAGTCCTTGGCCATCGTCCTGCATCAGGATGGCCGCGCGCAGGTGCAGGCGAACCTCAAAGACTCCAACGCCCTCGTTCGCGCCCTCTTCGCCGAGGCCGGCGTCGCGGTGCTGGCCGACCCATCAGGCGCGGCCCTGACTACCGCGATCGCCACCGCGACCGCCCTTCAGGCACCTCTGCTCATCACCGGCACCACGCTTGGGAGCCTGGTCACCGATCTGAGGGTTCGCCGCCTGGTCTCCTATGCGACGGTGGCACCCAGCCTTGCCGACGGCGTGACCGTCCTGCCCGGAGGCGCGACGCCGCCCACCATCGAGGGTTACCAGCCCCTGACGCCGACCGTGGGGTCGGCCTACGTCGTGACCACCCAAGCCCTGGAGGCCGATCCCCTACGGGAAGCCGTGCTGGCCGTGGCCGGCGCGAAGGTCCTCACCGTGAAGAATCCCGACCCCCGCAGCGCTGAGGCGGCCTATGACGCGCTGAGCGCGGCCGAGCCGCCGGTGATCGCGGTGGGCAGCGCATTCGGCCCTGCGGAGCGATTCGAGGCTCGGCTGCGAACCCGCCGCCATGCCGAGCAGCTGCCGGGCGGAGGCTTCCTCCCCTTCCCGGACCGGATGATGGTCGCGCTGTACGGACATCCTGAGAGCGCTGCGCTGGGGATGCTCGGCGAGCAACCAGCCGAGGCCGCGGTCAAGCGCGTCAAAAGGGTGGCAGCCGAGTATGCCGCCCTCACCTCGACCCCGGTGATTCCCGCCTTCGAACTCATCGCTACGGTCGCGTCGGCCAGCCCGGGCAAGGATGGCAACTATTCCCGTGAGACCGCGATCTCGGTCCTGAAGCCTTGGGTGGAGACCGCGATTCGGGAAGGCTGCTACGTCGTCCTGGACCTGCAGCCGGGTCGTACCGACTTCCTCACCCAGGCCAAGCTCTATGAGGAGCTCCTCCTGCTGCCGCAGGTGGGTCTCGCGCTCGATCCGGAATGGCGGCTGGGCCCCAAGGAGAAGCATCTGGCGCAGATCGGCCACGTGGGCATCGCCGAGGTCAATGCGGTCGCGCAGTGGCTGGCCACCCTGGTGCGCGAGCATGATCTGCCGCCCAAGGTCTTCACGCTGCACCAGTTCCAAACCCAGATGATTCGCGGCCGCGAGCAGCTCCGCACCGACCTCGACGAGCTGCAATTCCTGCTCCACGTGGACGGCTCCGGCGGCCAAGGCGCCAAGCGGGCCACCTGGGGAGTCATGCGCGAAGGCCTACCGAAGGGAGTCTTCCTGGGCTGGAAGAACTTCAAAGACGAGGACTTCCCCATGCTCACGGTCGCGCAGACCATGGCCCAGGTGAAACCCACCCCGAACTTTGTGTCCTACCAGTAGGACCAACGCCTGCGGCTCCGCAGCTGCTCAGAACTTCAGCGGAACGAAGGTCTGCTCGTGCATCGGCGGCCGAACGTAGTGAATCTCCTGCATCTCGGGCAGGTGGATCACATCGGGTGCCACGTCCTCGTAGTCGAACTGGTCGAGCAGGTGGTTGACGCAGTTGAGTCGTGCCGCCCGCTTGTCGTCTGAGGGCACGACATACCAGGGCGCCTGCTTGATATCGGTGTACTGGAAGGTGGTGTCCTTGGCCATCGAGTACTTCACGTAGAACTCGTGCTCGGCCAGGTCCATGTCGGAGAGCTTCCAGCGCTTGAGCGGCTCGGCGTTGCGCGCTTCGAAACGCTTGCGCTGCTCCTCATAACTCACCGAGAACCAGTACTTGATCAGGATGACCCCGCTACGCACGAGCATGCGCTCGAACTCGGGACACGAGCGCAGGAACTCCTCGTGCTCCTGGTCGGTGCAGAAGCCCATCACCGTCTCGACATTGCTCCGGTTGTACCAAGAGCGGTCGAAGAGCACCATCTCCCCAGCGGCCGGCAGGTGCTCCACATAACGCTGGAAGTACCACTGCGTCTTCTGCCGCTCGGTCGGTGTCGGCAGCGCGGCCACTCGCACGATGCGCGGCGAGGTGCGCTCGGTAATCCGCTTGATCACGCCCCCCTTGCCCGCCGAACCACGCCCCTCGAAAAGGACGACGACCTTGAGGCCCTGCTTCTGGATCCAGTACTGCAGCAAGACCAACTGCTCCTGCAGGCGCTCCATCTCGGCCTCGTAGACGTCCTTCTTGACCCGCCCCGACTTCGTGTGGATGGCATCGTCGACAGCGATATCGCCGCGGCCGATGTCATCGGCCCCCTCTGGCACCTGAATGTGTTTGCTCATGCGTTGCATCCTTCCGCGTCGCTCAAGGATGGGACAAGCCTTCCCCGGCACGGCTTTTCCGGACGTATGCCGTGAGCGCGGCAATCATGACCGTGGCATTGCGAATGTCCCCGGCCAGGATGGCCTCAAGAAGCTCATCCAGGGGCACCCAGCGGTGCACGAGAACCGCCTCCTCGCCGGTGCGCTGGTGACGCTCAGCGTCGGGTACCGCACTGAGATCGGTAGCCAAGAAGATCGTCAGGTGTTCATTCATCCCACCGGGTGACGCCGCATACCGGCTGAGCAGTGCCCACGTGGCCGCCCGCAGATCTGCCTCTTCGGCGAGTTCGCGCTCAGCACAGGCGCGTTCGTCCTCGCCGTCCACATCCCGCAGCCCGGCCGGGATCTCCCATTCGTAGGTTCCGATGGGGTGCCGGTACTGCTGGATGAGCAGCACCCGCTCCTGGGGGTCCATCGCCAATACCGCGACTGCCCCCGGGTGGTCGACGAAGTCCCGACGTAGCTCGCCAACCCCGGGCAGGACGAAATTCTCGCTGATGACATCCCAGACCAGGCCCTCGAAGCGGACGGCCCGATCCAGAACCGGCGCGGGGTCGACGCGATCAGCGAGCGGTTCGCTCACGCGTCCTCGTGTTGCTTGGGACGGTCGACCTCGATGAGGCGGGCCGCGCGCTGCGCTTCGAGGGCGGCACCGATCAGACCGGCAAAGAGCGGGTGTGCACGGGTCGGCCGGGACTTGAACTCCGGGTGCGCCTGAGTCGAGACGAAGTACGGGTGTACCTCCCGGGGGAGCTCGACGAACTCGACGAGGCCATACTCCGGGTGGGTCCCGGAGAAGACCAGCCCGGCCTGCTCGAGTTGCTCGCGGTAGGCGTCATTGACCTCGTACCGGTGACGATGGCGCTCCTGCACCCGGGTCGCGGCATACGCCTGGGCCACAATCGATCCCGGCACCAGGTCGGCGGGTTGCGTCCCCAGCCGCATGGTGCCGCCGAGGTCTCCGCCACCATCGACGATGGCTTTCTGGGCCTCCATCGTCGAGATGACCGGGTCCGGCGTCGCCGGGTCGAACTCCGCCGAGCTGGCCTGCTCGATGCCAGCCACATTGCGGGCGTATTCGATCACCATGCACTGCAGGCCCAGGCAAATACCCAGGGTCGGCACCTGACGCTCCCGAGCCCAGCGCAAGGCACCGAGCTTGCCCTCGATACCGCGAACCCCGAAACCACCGGGAACCAGGATTGCGTCGGCACCACCGAGAGCCTTCTGCGCACCGGCCATGCTCTCGCATACATCCGAGGCCACCCAGCGGATCCGCACCTTGGCGTCGTGGTGGAAGCCCCCGGCCCGCAACGCCTCGGTGACCGAGAGGTAGGCGTCAGGGAGGTCGATGTACTTGCCCACCAGGGCGACCTCGACATCGTGCTCGGGCTCATGGACCCGCTCAAGGAGCAGGTTCCAGTCCCGCCAGTCGACATCGCGGAAGGTGAGGCCGAGCCGACGCACGACGTAGGCATCCAAGCCTTCGGCATGAAGGACCTTGGGAATGTCGTAGATGCTGGGCGCGTCCACGGCTGCAGCACAGGCCTCCACGTCGACATCGCACATCAGCGAGATCTTGCGCTTGATGGACTCCGGGATCTCCCGGTCGGCCCGCAGCACCAGCGCATCGGGCTGAATACCCACCTGACGCAGTGCCGCCACAGAGTGTTGGGTCGGCTTGGTTTTGAGCTCGCCGCTCGGCGCGAGATAGGGCACCAGGGAGACATGCAAGAAGAAGACGTTGTCCCGCCCGAGGTCGTGCCGCACCTGGCGAGCGGCCTCGAGGAAGGGCAGCGACTCGATGTCACCGACGGTGCCGCCGATCTCGGTGATGATGATGTCCGGGGCCTGGGCCGGATCGACTCCGGGCGAACCGAGTGCCTCGGCCCGCATCCGCTCCTTGAGCTCGTTGGTGATGTGCGGGATGACCTGGACGGTGTCTCCGAGGTACTCGCCACGGCGTTCACGCTGGATCACCCGGTTGTAGACCTGACCGGTGGTGACATTGGCGCTGCCGTGCAGATTGACGTCGAGGAAGCGCTCGTAGTGACCGATATCCAGATCGGTTTCGGCGCCATCCTCGGTCACGAAGACCTCACCGTGTTGGAAGGGATTCATCGTGCCCGGATCCACATTGAGGTAGGGATCGAGCTTCTGCATGGTCACCTTCAACCCGCGCGCACGGAGCAAATGCCCGAGACTCGAGGCGGTGAGTCCCTTACCCAGTGATGAGGCGACGCCTCCGGTCACGAAGATCTGTTTCGTCTGCAACACCACGGACCCCCACCCTACGTTATGTCGGGGCACCTTCGCCGCACCCGACACCAAGTGAGTCGTATGCCGCAATCGCTGCCCTGACCGCGTCCTGCTGAGTCGGCAGTTCTGCGCTGCGAGCCTCGGACGCGGAGCGCAACTGATCCCTGGTCGTGCCATCGCTGACCACGCGCTGGATTGCCGTCGCGAGCGCCTCGCTATCGCCAACGGGAACCAGCACTGCGGCATCCCCTACGACCTGCGAGGTGCCGCCAGCGTCCGTGGTCACGATCGCCGCTCCCTGGTGTAGCGCCTCCTGCAACCAGACCGGCTGGCCTTCCCAATCGGCCGCCGAGACCACCACGTCGGCGGCGGCCAGCAAGTCCGCAATGTCATGGCGATGCCCCAGCAGACGCACCGGCAGATCCTGCGCGGCAATGCGATCACTCAACTCGGCCCGCAGGGGCCCGTCGCCAGCGATCGCCAAGAGCACGCCACCACCGGAGCGCTCGACGCGAACCATCGCGTCCAAGAGCAGATCTGGGCGTTTCTGCGTCGCGAGCCGGCCAACGCTCACGGCCAGCGCCATTGGATCACGCACTCCCAGCGAGGCGCGCACCTGCCCGCGGCCGGCCGTGATCTCGCCAGCCTCCGGGGCAGCGATCACCGCGTGCTCGACTCGTCGGGCCCCAAGTTTGCGTTGGCGCAGCTGAAGGTCACGCGAGACCGTCAAGACCAGGTCTGCTCGGGCTGCCACGACTCGCTCCAAGGCGGCGTGGATCCCGGCGGCTACTCGCCCGCTCGGCGCCGCATTGTGCAAGGTGACCACCAGCGGTGCGCCGCGTCGGGTGGCCAGGGCGGCCAAGGCCCCGAGCCGAAGACCATGTGTGTGGACCACATCGGCTCTGGCCGCCATCGCTCGCAGCGCCCCGACGGCGGCGGCATCACCACGCGGCGAGGGCCGATCAGCGACGCTGAGTTCGACGGTGCGCGCCCCGGTCGCCGCCATGGAGAACTGGTCGAGAACCTGTGCGGGTGCCGCGATCAGCACCTCGAGACCGTGTCGGACCAGCCCCTGCGCCAGGTCGTGAACGTGGCGGCCGACTCCCCCGGTGGAAGTGCCCAGAGCCAGGAGTACCCGCGTCATGCCTGGCCCCTCCGTTCCCGGCCTCGATGGATCAACTGTGTCGTCAAGTCACGCTGGGTGAACCACATGACGAGCACGTATGCCGCGGCGCCGGCGACCGCGGACAGCGCACCGGAGAGCAGGGTATTGGTGATCGTGTTCAGGGGGAAGCCGCGGCCGACGCTATCCCCAACCGCCAGGGCGGCCCCTACCCCGACGCACACGGACGCCACCACGGCGCCGGCACCGGCGGTGGCCCGCGGACCCCACGCCCGGCGGGTCAGCACCGCGAGCCCAAAGGCAGCAAGAATCATGCCGACACTATTGGCCTGAGCGAGCGAACGCAGGGTCGGCTCGGCGCCAGCATCAGTACCGACAAAGAGCACCGGGCTGGCTGCGATCAGCCAGCCTGCGGTCACCGCTGCGGCGGACGCGAGGGCGGAACCCTTCACGTAAGCCGCCCGCAGCAGTAGCGCAATCGCGCAGAAGCCCACCAGCCCCGGGCCCAAGGCCCACAAGGTCCCGGGTAACGCCGCGAGGGCCTGCGCGCTGGCACCGGCACTTCCTCGGCGAGCATCGAGCACGGTGAAGAAGGCCCCGACCGGGCGTGCCGTCGCCATCAGCACCCCGGCGCCGAGGCCAGCGACCATGAGCACCGCTGAGAGCGAGCGCGCCAGCGCGCGGTCGACGTCGGGCTCCTGCGCACCAGTGGCCAGGGCCAGCGCCGGAAAGGTGCTCATGGCAATGGGCACGGCCAACACGGCATACGGGAGCAGGTAGACGGTTTGCGCGTACTGCCAGACCGGGAGCACTCCCCGATCGCCTGCGTGGTTGGCGAGCCAGAGCACCACCAGGGTCGCCACCTGTTGCCCGCCGACCACAAGGATCCCGGCCACGGCGAGCCGCCCGATCTGACGACCTTCCGCGGCGCTCAGGCGCCAGGCCGGCCGCCAACGCCACCCGGTGGCTATCGCCGGGATCAGCAGCGGGACGGAGAGCATGGCGACCCCGGCCGTGGTCCCCCAGGCCAGGACCGCGATGGCGTGATCAGTGACCGCAGAGGGTGCTGTCTGACCCTCGACGAGGCCGCCGTACCAGAGATAACTGGCCATCACCACGATGCTGGACAGCAAGGGCGCCAGCGCTGCGGCCGCGAACCGCCGATGCGCGTGCAGGAGTCCAGTGAGGACGATGCCGAGGCCATAGAGCGGCACCTGGACCGTGAACACCCTCAGCATGGTGACAGCGACGGCGTGTGCTCGCGGGTCGAAGTCACTCACCAACCAACGCGCTGCTGGTTCGGCCAGAAGCGCCAGCAGCACAGCGACGGGCACCAAGACGGCCAGTACCCAGGTGAGCAGCACCGAGGCCAGCCGATCGGCGGCTGCGCGATCTCCTCGGCCCATGTGTCCCGCGATCAAGGGCACCGCGATCGCCGAGAGAACACCGCCAGCGGCCACCTCGACCAGCACGTTCGGCAGGGCGTTCACGCTCTGATAGATCTCGCCAACACCGTTGGCGCGCACCGATTCGGCAAAGACCAGGACCCGGCCCAGTCCGGCCGCACGGGCCAACAGGGTGATCCCGGCGATCAGCCCGGCTGCTCCGGCGATCCCCACCGCGGCCCGACGCGAGGTCACCGTGGAGTCCTCCCCCACCGGTCAATCTCCCGCAGACCCGGGGTTCGCTCAATCACGGCCGTGAAGCTCACCCGCTCGGAGGCCAGTGTCAAGCCGGTCACCGCGGCCAGCGCGACCAGCCGCCCACGGACCCCGAGGCGTTGCGCCAGGGCAGACCCGATCGCCGCGCCGACGGCGTTCGCGCCGGTATCCCCCAGCATCGACTCCCCACGTAGATCTGGACGGACCACACCCATGCCGCTGCCGATGGCGGCCGCGGCAACACTGGCACCGGGCCGGCGGGAAGCCATCAGCGGCAGCCCGATCAGGGCGGCAGCCTTGAGCGCCCGGCCGGGGCGCAAGTCCAAGAGGTTCGCCACATTCGCCGCCCCAGCGACCACCCCAGCGCCCACGACGGTGTCCAACGCCCCCCGCCCGCTACCGCGGTCGGCCTGCCAGGTTCCGGCGAGCGCGCTGGCGCCGATGCCGAGGATCTTGAGGGCGCCCGTGGTGACCTCACCCCGGCGCAGCGCACCTAGGTGGCCCTTCAAGCCCTTGGCGGAGGCATCGCCGGCCAGATCGTCCAGAGCCCCCGAGAGCGCCGAACCGGCCACCGCGACGGCCGCGCCGCCAGCGCCGGGTTCGCCGCTCGCGGCCAGCCCGGCTAGGACTCCGACCGCGAGTGCCGGACCCTCGAGAAGGGTGATCGGCGCACCGGTGAAGGAGGTGCGCCCCCACCGGACGCGTTCGTGCTCCGGCAAAGTCCGGCGAGCGGCATAGGCAAGCCCGGCCGCCAACCCCGCGACGACCAGTGCGCGCCCGCGACTCATGACCCAGGAAGGGGCGCGTAGGGTGCCGTGGCGCCCGCTGCCAGACCGTAGTGACCCACCGAACCTGACCGTCCCGCCACCAGGGCAAAGACCACGCTCAGCGCGCCCATCGCGGTGTCTGCGTCGTCGACGCTCGACAGGCGGGGCGCAACGGCGAGGTCGGCACGCACTCTCTCGGACACAAAGACGGCGGCATCTCGGTCGTCCTGCCCGGCGGGTCGGGGTTGCACCGCGTCTGCCAGCACATGGCCAGCGGCGGTACCGGTGAAGTGACCCGCCAGAGCAACCCACCCGTTGGCAGCCGCGAGGCGGGCCTGGCTGTCCCCCGCAGTAATCGGACCCCCGATGATGACGAGATCGGTCGCCAAGGCCAGGTTGTCGCCGTCGATCTCAAGTAGGCCGAGTGCCTCGATGCGATTCAGGGCGGTACGCCGGCCCTCCTGGGCGGTGGGTGCCACCCCGGGGCTGCCTGTGAGCAAGGTTGCCAAGACGGCGGCATCCCGGTCTGCCGGCTTGTCGCCGTCACCCGGAACGCTCAGGGCGGCGGCCAATTCGGTGAAGGTCGAGTTGCGGTCGGCCTCCGTGGAGGTGAGCCAGGACGGGTCGAGCGTGAGCGCCGATGCGATGGTGGCGCCGGCTTGCGTGATATTCGTGCGGACGGCGCTGACCATGTCGGCATCAGCCCCGGGCAGGACGATGATGGCCACCGAGCGGCCGGCAAGAACATCGTGCACCGCCGTCGGGCTGAGCTGGGCAATCAACGCCTGGCCGCCGTCATTTGAGGAACGCACCGAGGCCAACTCCTCGTTTAAGGCGGCCTTGTCCGCCCGCAGCGCAGTCACCTCGTTGGTCAGTGTCGAGCTGACTCCCGAGTCGATCTTTCCTTTGAGTGGGCCAGCCCCCAGCACGATGCCCACGGAGAGCGCGAGGAAGACCGCCACCAGGGAGACCAGGTGGTAGCGAAAATCGATCATGTGACCCAATCCTTCAGTGCCGTCCACAGATCATCGAGGTTGGCTGCCAACACCAAGAGCAACGCTCGGCCACCGTCGGTGGCCCACATAGCGACCCCAACCGCCAGGATTCCGGCGATCAGCATGAGAAGCACGCTCCATCCGGAGATCCGCTGCCGATACAGGCGGCTCACACCCTTGGCGTCGACCAGCTTGCTACCCACCCGGAGGCGGGTGAGGAAGGTGCTCGCCATGCCCGAGCGGCCCTTGTCCAGGAACTCATCCAGCGTGGCGTGGGTGCCGACCGCGACGATCAGCGTCGCTCCCTTGTCGTCCGCGAGCAGCATTGCGACATCTTCGCTCGTGCCGGTGGCCGGGAAGACCACAGGTTCAATCCCGAGTCCGCGCACGCGCTCCAGGCCGGGTGCATGACCATCCCGATAGGCATGCACGATGATCTCGGCGCCGCAGCGCAGCGCGGCATCCGACACCGAGTCCATATCCCCCACGATCAGGTGCGGACGCACGCGCGCCTCGAGCAGCGCGTCGGCGCCACCATCGACACCAATGACCACTGGTCGATACTCCCGGATGTAGTGGCTGAGGATCTCCAGATCCTCTTTGTAGTGATAGCCGCGCACCACAATCAGCGCATGACGGCCATCGAGGTCGGTCCGGATATCGGGCACTCCGACACCATCGAAGAGCAGATCCTTCTCGCGCCGCATGTACTCCAGGGTGTTCTCGGCGAAGCGCTCGATCTGTTGGCTCATCCCTTCGCGGGCTGCCGCCATCGCGGTGGCGACCGTCTCCGAGGTCAGGAGTTCGCCGCTGGCAACCACGTGAGCACCCACGCGAAGATCCGCATCGTCCAGATGCGCGATGGTGCCCTCCTGAAGTGACATCACTTCGGCTCCGGCGTGGTCCAAGAGAGGAATGCCGGCGTCCACGAGAAGCTGTGGGCCCACATTGGGATAGCGCCCGGTGATCGAGGTCGCGGCATTGACCACTGCCGCGGGCCGGCAGGCAATCAGCGCTTCGGCGCTGACTCGATCCAGGTCCGCGTGGTCGATGACGGCGATCTCTCCGGGCTGGAGGCGCTTGGTGAGGTCCTTGGTCCGCCGATCAACGCGAAGCGCAGCACCCGAGAGCGCGGTGGGGCGTCTCGGGCGGCGAGTGGGGAGGCGTAGCGACATGACGTGCCCATCGTGCCACGCAACCTTGGGTGGCTAGTGCAGGTGAGCCGAGCGCCTCTCCTAGGCCTGACGGCGTGCTCTGCCGAGGAGATCGCGCGCGTGCTCCACCGCGGCCGCGCCATCGGTGCCGCCGAGCATGCGCGCCAACTCGAGGACCCGGTCCTCCCCCTCGACGGCCCGCACCCCGCTGGCCACGACCGACCCGTCATCGGCGCGCTCGACGACGAGATGCCGGTCGGCATGAGCGGCGACCTGGGCCAAGTGGGTGACCACGATGACCTGGGACGATTGCGCCAACTGGGCGAGCCGAGCCCCCACAGCTAGGGCCGCTCGACCACCCACTCCCGCATCAACTTCGTCAAAGACGAAGGTGACTGCATCGCCGTGGTTAGCCGCCGTGGCCACCTCGATCGCCAGCATCACGCGCGAGAGTTCTCCGCCCGAGGCTGCCTTGGTCACCGACCGGGCGGGGCTACCCGATCCCGAGGCGAGTTGAATCTCGACGGTATCGGCGCCCTCCGGCCCCGGCCGGTCCGCTGGCTCGACCGCGACGCGTACTACGCTTCCAGACATGGCCAACTCGGCCAGCTCTTGCGTGATCCGCAGCCCCAAGGTCGCCGCCGCCTGTTCGCGTGAACTGGTCAGTTCCCCTCCCGCTTTGACTAGGCCAGCGGCGAGATCATCCACCCGATGGGCCAGCTCGTCGATCCGATCAGTGGTGGCTTCCAACTCGGCCACGCGCGCTGCGGCGCGACCTGACCAGGAGATCACCTCATCGATGCTCTCGCCGTAGACCCGAGTCAGGGCTGCCAGACTGGCCCGTCGGTCTTGAACCCAGGCCAAGCGAGCCGGATCGACGTCAATAGCGCCGAGATAGCTGCTGAGATCGGCAGCGAGATCTGCAGCGAGGTAGCCCAATTCGGCCACGCGATCGCCGAGCGCAGCCAGGTCGGGGTCAGCGTCGGCGGCCGAGGTGAGAGCCGCCCGAGCGTGGTGGATCATGTCCACGACGGCCGCTGGCGCGCCGGCAGCGGCCTCGTCGTCTCCTGCTAGCGCGCTGTGGGCAGTGCTGGCCGCCCGCCTCAACTCCTCAGCGTGGCTATGGCGCTCGTCCTCGACGCGCAAGGAGCGATCCTCCCCCGGCTCGGGACTCACGGACTCGATGCGCTCCAATCCCAGCCGGAGCATCTCGGCCTCACGGGCCCGATCAGTGGCCGCGACTCGCAACGCGCTCAGTTCGGCGACGGCGGCCGCGTGGGCGGCATACGTGGCCCGGTAGTGCGCCAAGACCACCGCATGTGCCTCGCCACCGAACGCGTCGACTAGTTCGCGGTGCTGGTTTGGTCGCCGCAGTCGCCATTGGTCGGCCTGTCCGTGCACCGCGAGCAGCGAGTCAGCGAGCTCGGCTAACACCCCAACGGGGGCCGACCGGCCGCCCACATGCGCTCGTGAGCGGCCATCGCTGGACACGGAGCGAACCAGCACGAGCCCATCCTCGACATCCGCGCCCGCCTCCAGGGCACGCTGCATAGCGGGGTGCTCAGCCGGGAGTTGATGCACTCCCTCGACCACCGTGCGGGCCGCGCCGGTGCGGACCAGGGATGAATCGGCCCGCGCCCCGCACAGGAGCGCCAGTCCGCTGAGCACCATGGTCTTGCCAGCGCCGGTCTCGCCGGTGAGCACGGTCAAGCCCGGGTGCAGGTCGAGGGTGGCGTCCTGAATGACGCCGAGGTCGCGAATCCGCAACTCGTGCAACATCGCTGCGGTCAGCCCCGCTCGCTGTCCTGGGCGCGGCGGGTCGCGCCACGCCAGCCGTGGACGGGCAGGTCAAACTTCGCGACCAGCCGGTCGGTGAATGGTCCGTCCGTCAACCTGGCCAAGCGAACGGGCTCAGCCGATCTCTGGACCTCAATGCGCGCACCAGGGGGCAGGTCAACCGCCCGCCGGCCATCGCACCAGACCACGCCGGCCGCCTCCGTGTTGGCAACGACTTCGACGGCAAGGTGGGATCCGGGGCCGACCACGACCGGCCGGGCAAAGAGCGCATGGGCGCTGATCGGGCAGAGCAGCAGCGCCTCGACATCCGGCCAGACGATCGGGCCACCAGCGGAGAAGGCGTATGCCGTCGACCCGGTCGGTGTGGCCATCACCACGCCATCGCAGCCCCAGGTCGAGAGCGGTCGGCCGTCGATTTCGACGGTCAGCTCGATCATGCGTTCGCGGGACGCCTTTTCGACGGTCACCTCATTGAGGGCCCAACTGGTGAACACCGGCTCGCCATTGCGAACAGCGCGCACCTCAAGGGTCATCCGGTCCTCTACGGAGTACTGGCGATCGACGATGTGGTCGACCGTGGCGTGCAGGTCCTCTCGCTCAGCCTCGGCGAGGAAACCCACGTGGCCGAAGTTCACTCCGAGCAACGGGACATCGGTGCCGCGGGAGAGTTCTGCGGCCCGGAGAATCGTGCCATCGCCCCCAAGGATGACCACGAGCTCGCAGCCTTGCGCTGGCGCCTCGGGCCGAGCAAGGACTACCCCGGGGACGTGCTGCGCCAGGTGAGCGCTGGGGGCTTCGTCGGGCACGCACACGCCGATGCCGGCGTCCAGCAGACGACGTGCCGCCTCAGCGGCCAGATCTTGCACCTCTGGCCGACGAGGGTGCGGCACCAGCAGGATGCGGCGCTCAGCCATTACCGCAGACCTCCTGTAGTGCGGGCCTCTCGACCGGGTGGGGTCGTGAGGGCGACGATCTCCTGAGCGATCGCTGCAGGGTCCATCTTGACGCACGGCGGCGACATCACCCACATGAGGTACTCCACATTGCCCTGGGATCCACTGATCGGGCTCTGAAGGAGACCGCGCACGTGCAGCCGTGACGCCGTAGCCGCCTCGACCACCGAGGCCAGAACGCGCCGATGCTCGACGAGGCTCCTGACGATCCCCTTCTTGCCCAGTCGCTCTCGGCCCACCTCAAACTGCGGCTTCACCAGGGCCACGAGATGCCCACTCGGCTCCATCAGGCGAGCCAGGTCGGGCAGCACGGTAGTCAGGGAGATGAAGGACAGATCGGTGACCACCACCCCCGCTGGTCCGCCAACCGACTCGGCCGCCACAGCGCGCACGGTCATCCCGCTGTGATCGCGCACGCGAGGGTCAGAACGCACCGAGTCCGCCAGTTGGCCGTGGCCAACATCGATGGCTTCGATCTGCGCCGCTCCGCGCTCGAGCAGCACCTCGGTGAAGCCGCCGGTGGACGCGCCGACGTCGATGCAGCGGCCGCCTCTCACGGCGCCGGCCACCTGCGGCCAGGCATCGAGCGCAGCCAAGAGTTTGACGGAACCTCGACTGACCCAGGTGCGCTGGGTGCGGGTTAGCGCAATGACGCGGTCAGCGTGAACCTCGGTCGCTGGTTTGGTCGCCACCTGGCCATCAACGGTGACCACACCGGCGGCGATGAGTTCACGGGCGTGACCGCGCGAACGAGCCAATCCCCGCCGCACCAAATCCGCATCGAGACGAGAACCGGTCACCCGTGTAGATCGGCCAACCGTCCACGCAGGGTCTCGTGGACACGCTCGGCCGCCGCAATCACCCCGTCGAGATCGCCGTCGTCTGCCTGCTCAAAGTCGGCTAAGGCCGCGTCGATGACGATGTCGCCAGTTTCTGGGCGCGGGATCTGCGTCACGAACCGCTCGCAGGCGGGCTGGATTTGGGGGCTGGTGCCTTCTTGGCTACCGGAGCAGTCTTCTTGGCGGCCGGCGCCTTCTTAGCTACCGGAGCAGTCTTCTTGGCGGCCGGCGCCTTCTTAGCTACCGGAGCAGCCT
>CALMQX010000013.1 GCA_937873315.1 uncultured Nostocoides sp.
GCCGAGAAGCCCGCCAAGGCCGAGAAGCCCGCCAAGGCCGAGAAGCCCGCCAAGGCTGAGAAGGCCGACAAGCCCGCCAAGGCCGACGAGCTCACCCTCGATGACGCCGCGACCGACGCTCCGGCGGCGGCCCCGGCTGCTGCAGCCGCGCTGCCCACCGGCGCTGCTCCCGCACTCGAGGATGGTTCGGCGCCCGAGGGATACGACATCAAGGGCAACGCCGACTCCGGCCTGTACCACCTTCCCGGTGGCCGCTGGTACGACGCGACTGTCGCCGAGTTCTGGTTCGCGACCGAGGCTGAGGCCAAGGCTGCTGGATTCACCAAGGCCGGCACCCGCAAGAAGAGCGAGGACGACAAGTGAGCCAGACCAAGAACCCGCGCGACATTCTGATCGCACCGGTTGTCTCGGAGAAGTCCTACAGCCTGCTCGATGAGGGCAAGTACACCTTCCTCGTTGACCCCCGGTCGAACAAGACGGAGATCAAGATCGCCGTCGAGCAGATCTTCGGAGTCAAGGTGGACTCGGTCCACACGATGAACCGCCAGGGCAAGGCTCGCCGTACCCGCTTTGGGCTCGGCAAGCGCAAGGACACCAAGCGCGCGATTGTCACCCTCCGCGAGGGCTCGATCGACATCTTCGGCAGCGCTGGCGTCTGAGGACTAAAGGAATCTGAACATGGGTATCCGTAAGTACAAGCCGACGACGCCTGGTCGTCGTGGCTCGAGTGTGGCGGACTTCGTTGAGGTCACCCGCTCGACCCCCGAGAAGTCCCTCGTCCGTCCGCTGAGCAAGACCGGTGGCCGCAACAGCAATGGCCGGATCACCACCCGCCACATTGGTGGTGGCCACAAGCGTGCGTACCGACTCATCGACTTCCGTCGCCATGACAAGGACGGCGTGCCGGCCAAGGTCGCTCACATCGAGTACGACCCCAACCGCACCGCCCGCATCGCGCTGCTGCACTACGCCGATGGCGAGAAGCGCTACATCCTGGCCCCCAAGGGCCTGGAGCAGGGCATGAACATCGAGAACGGTCCGGGCGCGGACATCAAGCCGGGCAACAGCCTGCCGCTGCGCAATATCCCGACCGGTACCGTCATTCACGCCGTGGAACTCAAGCCCGGCGGCGGCGCCAAGATCGCGCGTTCCGCTGGTGTGCGCGTTCAGCTGGTCGCCAAGGATGGCCCGTACGCCCAGCTGCGTATGCCCTCCGGTGAGATCCGCAATGTCGACGTTCGCTGCCGCGCCACCATTGGCGAGGTCGGCAACGCCGAGCAGTCCAATATCAACTGGGGCAAGGCCGGTCGTATGCGGTGGAAGGGCAAGCGCCCAACCGTCCGTGGTGTCGTCATGAACCCCGTCGACCACCCCCACGGTGGTGGTGAAGGCCGGACTTCCGGTGGTCGCCACCCGGTGAGCCCCTGGGGTAAGCCCGAGGGTCGCACTCGTCGCCCGGGCAAGCCCAGCGACAAGCTCATCGTCCGCCGTCGCCGCACGGGCAAGAAGCGCTGATAGGAGCCTTGACCAATGCCTCGTAGCCTCAAGAAGGGCCCCTTCATCGACGATCACCTTCAGAAGAAGGTGGACGCCCAGAACGAAGCGGGTACCAAGAACGTCATCAAGACCTGGTCGCGTCGGAGCGTTATCAGCCCCGACATGCTCGGGCACACCTTCGCCGTCCACGACGGCCGCAAGCATCACCCGGTGTTCGTCACCGAGTCGATGGTCGGCCACAAGCTCGGCGAGTTCGCACCGACCCGCACCTTCAAGGGTCACGTGAAGGAAGACAAGAAGGGTCGTCGTCGCTGATGTCTGACACCACCACCATCGAGTCGCGCGCCATTGCGCGGCACGTCCGGGTGACGCCGATGAAGGCCCGCCGGGTCGTCGACCTGATCCGCGGCAAGGGCGCGGCTGACGCCGTGAACGTGCTGAAGTTCTCTCCGCAGAGCGCCAGCGAGCCGGTCCGCAAGGTCCTCGAGTCGGCGATCGCGAACGCGCGGGTCAAGGCCGACGCCACCGCCACCCGCTTCGACGAGCGCGAGCTCGTTGTCGCCGAGGCCTTCGTCGACGAGGGCCCGACCATGAAGCGATTCCGCCCTCGCGCCCAGGGCCGCGCCGGCCGAATCAACAAGCGCACGAGCCACATCACCGTGGTCGTTGCTCCCAAGCCTGAAAAGAACGGAGGCACCCGCTGATGGGCCAGAAGGTCAACCCGCACGGCTTCCGTCTGGGCATCACGACGGAGCACCGCTCGCGCTGGTTCGCTGACTCCACCAAGGAGGGTCAGCGCTACCGCGACTACGTCAAGGAAGATGTCGCGATCCGCAAGCTCATGTCCGAGGGCATGGACCGTGCTGGTATCGCGCGCGTCGACATCGAGCGCACCCGTGACCGGGTTCGCGTCGACATCCACACCGCCCGCCCGGGCATCGTCATCGGTCGCCGCGGCGCCGAGGCGGACCGGATCCGTGGCGAGCTCGAGAAGCTCACCGGCAAGCAGGTCCAGCTCAACATCCTCGAGGTCAAGAACCCCGAGATCGAGGCTCAACTGGTCGCCCAGGGCATCGCCGAGCAGCTCTCCGCCCGCGTGAGCTTCCGTCGCGCGATGCGCAAGGGTATGCAGTCCGCGACCCGCGCCGGCGCCAAGGGCATCCGGGTGCAGGTCTCCGGCCGTCTCGGCGGCGCGGAGATGAGCCGCACCGAGTTCTACCGCGAGGGTCGGGTTCCGCTGCACACGCTGCGCGCGAACATCGACTACGGCTTCTACGAGGCCAAGACCACCTTCGGTCGTATCGGTGTCAAGGTGTGGATCTACAAGGGTGACCTCACCGCGCGTGAGCTCGCCGCCCAGCAGGCCGCTGCCCCCCGGGGCGAGCGTCGTGGCCCGCGCCGTGATGGCGCTGACCGCCCGGCCCGCGCCCGCCGCAACGAGACCGCCGCCGAGCAGACCAGCCCCGAGGCTGCGCCTGTCGCCGCGGCCACCGAGGAGGCCTGATCCGTCATGCTGATTCCCCGTCGAGTCAAGCACCGCAAGCAGCACCACCCCGGTCGGAGTGGCGCCGCCAAGGGTGGCACGACCATCGCCTTCGGTGACTACGGCATTCAGGCTCTCGAGCCGGCCTACGTGACCAACCGCCAGATCGAGTCCGCGCGTATCGCGATGACCCGGTACATCAAGCGTGGTGGAAAGGTGTGGATCAACATCTACCCCGACCGCCCGTTGACCAAGAAGCCGGCCGAAACCCGCATGGGTTCGGGTAAGGGTTCCCCCGAGTGGTGGATCGCCAACGTCAAGCCCGGCCGTGTCATGTTCGAGCTCTCCGGTGTGCCGGAGGAGACCGCACGTGAGGCCATGCGCCTCGCGATGCACAAGCTGCCGATGAAGACCCGCTTCGTCCGGCGTGAGGGTGGTGACTTCTGATGGCAGTCGGTTCCAAGGACCTGACCTCCAATGAGCTTCGTGGCTTCGACGACGATCGTCTCGTCGACGAGCTGCGCAAGGCCAAGGAGGAACTGTTCAACCTGCGTTTCCAGTCGGCCACCGGCCAGTTGGACAACCACGGTCGACTCCGCGCCGTTCGCAAGGACATCGCCCGGATCTACACCGAGATGCGCGAGCGCGAGCTCGGCATCGGCTCCGCCCCGGAGAAGGGTGAGGCCAAGTGAGCGACAAGAAGGACACCGTGGAGACCACCACCGAGCGCACTTTCCGCAAGACCCGCCAGGGCTTCGTCGTCAGCGACAAGATGGACAAGACCGTCGTTGTCGAGGTCGAGGACCGTGTGAAGCACGCCCTCTACGGCAAGGTCATCCGGCGCTCGAGCAAGGTCAAGGCGCACGACGAGCAGAACACCGCCGGTATCGGCGACCGCGTTCTCATCATGGAGACCCGCCCGCTCAGCGCGACCAAGCGCTGGCGCGTGGTGGAGATCCTCGAGAAGGCCAAGTAATCCGTTCGGCCAGGCTCTGCCCCACGCGGGTGGAGAACCAGCACGACATCTAGGAGATAAGAAGTGATCCAGCAGGAGTCGCGACTGCGCGTCGCCGACAACACCGGTGCCAAGGAGATCTTGTGCATCCGTGTTCTCGGTGGCTCGGGTCGTCGGTATGCCGGCATCGGCGACACCATTGTCGCCACCGTCAAGGACGCCATCCCCGGCGGCAACGTCAAGAAGGGTGATGTCGTCAAGGCGGTCATCGTGCGCACCAAGAAGGAGCGCCGCCGGCCCGATGGCTCGTACATCAAGTTCGACGAAAACGCCGCAGTGATCCTCAAGAACGATGGTGACCCCCGTGGCACCCGCATCTTCGGCCCGGTGGGCCGCGAGCTGCGTGACAAGCGTTTCATGAAGATCATTTCGCTGGCACCGGAGGTGCTCTGAGCCATGGCGAAGATGAAGATCAAGAAGGGTGACACCGTTCAGGTGCTCACCGGCAAGGACAAGGGCCTGACGGGCAAGGTCATCGCGGTGAACACCGAGACCCTGCGCGTGACCGTCGAGGGTGTCAACCGGGTGACCCGGCACGTCAAGGCTGGCGAGACCAGCCGCGGCAGCCGCACCGGTGGGCTCATCGTCCAGGAGTCCCCGATCCACGTGAGCAATGTCGCGATCGTCGACCCGTCGGACAAGAAGCCGACCCGGGTCAAGACGCGCGTCGAGACGACAGAGCGTGATGGCCGCACCAAGACCCTCCGGGTTCGCGTGGCCGTTCGCTCAGGCAAGGACCTGTGATTGACATGGCTGAGACCGCTCAGAAGCCGCGTCTGAAGACGCGCTACCAGGACGAGATCAAGGGTTCGCTGCTCGAGCAGTTCGCCTATGGCAATGTCATGCAGGTGCCCGGCGTCGTTAAGGTCGTCGTGAACATGGGTGTCGGCGACGCCGCCAAGGACAGCAAGCTCATCGAGGGTGCTGTCCGCGACCTCACCGCGATCACCGGCCAGAAGCCGGTCGTGACCAAGGCCCGCAAGTCCATCGCGCAGTTCAAGCTGCGTGAGGGTATGCCGATCGGTGCGCACACCACGCTGCGCGGCGACCGCATGTGGGAGTTCCTCGACCGTCTCGTCAGTGTCGCGCTGCCGCGTATCCGTGACTTCCGTGGCCTCTCGCCGAAGCAGTTCGACGGCAAGGGCAACTACACCTTCGGGCTCACGGAGCAGTCGATGTTCCATGAGATCGACCAGGACAAGATCGACCGCGTTCGCGGCATGGACATCACGGTCGTGACGACCGCGACGAATGACGACGAGGGACGTGCGCTGCTCAAGGCGCTCGGCTTCCCGTTCAAGGAGAAGTGAGCATGGCCAAGACAGCCCTGATCAACAAGGCGAACAAGAAGCCGAAGTTCGGTGTCCGCGCCTACACGCGCTGCCAGCGCTGTGGCCGCCCGCACGCGGTCTACCGCAAGTTCGGCCTGTGCCGGATCTGCCTGCGCGAGATGGCGCACCGGGGCGAGCTCCCCGGCGTGACCAAGTCGAGCTGGTGACGACACGCGGTATGCCGTGGGCCTGGCCCACAGCGTGACCGCAACCCGCCGTGGGCGCACGCCCACGGCATACAAAGGACAACCAAAGACCATCTACATCGAAGGTCCGGGCCGCACAGGCAAGGAAACCGCGGTGAGAGAGGGCGGAGAAGCCCAATGACCATGACAGACCCGATCGCGGACATGCTGACCCGCGTCCGGAACGCCAATTCGGCGCACAAGGACTCGGTGTCGATGCCGTTCAGCAAGCTCAAGTCGCACATCGCCGAAATCCTCGAGGCTGAGGGTTACATCGGTGGATGGAGCGTTGAGGATGCTGAGGTTGGCAAGACCCTGACGATCTCCCTCAAGTACGGCCCCAACCGGGAGCGCTCGATCGCTGGCCTGCGCCGCGTGAGCAAGCCCGGCTTGCGGGTCTATGCCAAGTCGACCAACCTCCCGCGGGTGCTCGGCGGCCTTGGCATTGCCATCATCTCGACGTCTTCCGGACTGCTCACCGACAAGCAGGCCGCTAACAAGGGTGTGGGTGGGGAAGTCCTCGCCTACATCTGGTAAGGGGTTCACGATGTCGCGTATTGGACGTCTCCCCGTGACCATTCCGGCCGGTGTCGATGTGGCCATCGACGGCCAGGTCGTCACCGTCAAGGGCCCCAAGGGTCAGCTCAGCCACACTGTTGCCGAGCCGATCGCGGTCGCCCTTGCCGATGGCACTGTTGCGGTCACCCGCCCCGATGACGAGCGCCTGTCGCGCTCGCTGCACGGCCTGACCCGCACCCTGATCAACAACATGGTGGTCGGTGTCACCGAGGGCTTCGAGAAGAAGATGGAGATCCGGGGCACCGGTTACCGCGTCATGGCACGCGGCTCCGACCTCGAGTTCGCCCTCGGCTACAGCCACTCGATCACGGTGCAGCCGCCGACCGGGATCACCTTTGCGGTCGAGAACCAGACAAAGTTCGCGATCCAGGGCATCGACAAGCAGCTCGTCGGTGAGACGGCTGCCAACATCCGCAAGCTGCGCAAGCCCGACCCGTACAAGGGCAAGGGTGTGCGCTACGCCGACGAGGTCGTCCGCCTCAAGGCTGGAAAGGCCGGGAAGAAGTAAGCCATGGCACAGATCATCAAGCGCGCCAAGGGCAAGGCCGCGGCACGTGGCCGCCGGCACTTCCGCCTGCGCAAGCACCTCACCGGCACCGCTGGGCGTCCCCGCCTGGTTGTGTCCCGTTCCGCGCGTCACGTCTTCGTCCAGGTGGTCGACGACACCGAGGGCAAGACCTTGGCGTCCGCTTCGACCATGGAAGCCGACCTGCGCTCCTTCGACGGTGACAAGACCGCCAAGGCCAAGCGCGTAGGCGAGCTCGTTGCCGAGCGCGCCAAGGCCGCTGGCGTCGAGGCCGTCGTCTTCGACCGCGGCGGTAACAAGTACCACGGTCGCGTCGCCGCCATCGCTGATGGCGCCCGCGAGGGAGGCCTTGCGCTGTGATGACCACCAAGACCACTGAGATGAGGAACATCTGATGCCTGGAGCACAGCGTCGAGGCAGCGGTCCGGCGGGTGCCGACCGCCCCGAGCGCGGCGAGCGCCGCGACCGTCGCGATGACCGTCGTGGCCGCGAGCCCCGCGAGGCCGAGAAGAACCAGTACCTGGAGCGCGTGGTGACCATCAACCGCGTGGCCAAGGTCGTCAAGGGTGGCCGCCGCTTCTCCTTCACCGCGCTGGTCGTGGTGGGCGACGGTGACGGCACCGTGGGTGTCGGCTACGGCAAGGCCAAGGAGGTTCCGGCCGCGATCGCCAAGGGCGTCGAGGAGGCCAAGAAGGGCTTCTTCCGCGTCCCGCGGATCCAGGGCACCATCCCGCACCCCGTCCAGGGTGAGGCGGCTGCCGGTGTCGTCATGCTTCGTCCGGCCAGCCCCGGTACCGGTGTGATCGCCGGTGGTCCGGTGCGCGCCGTGTTGGAGTGCGCCGGCATCCACGACGTGCTGTCCAAGAGCCTCGGCTCGGACAACGCGATCAATATCGTCCACGCGACCGTCGCGGCCCTCAAGGGCCTGGAGCGTCCCGAGGCAGTCGCGGCTCGCCGTGGTCTGCCTGTGGACCAGGTTGCCCCGGCCGCCATGCTGCGCGCCCAGGCCGAGAAGGCTGGTGCGTGATGCCGCGGTTGAAGGTGACCCAGACCCGTTCGCCGATCGGCGGCAAGCAGAACCACCGTGAGACCTTGCGCAGCCTTGGGCTGAAGCGCATCGGCGACACGGTCGTCAAGGAGGACCGTCCCGAGATCCGCGGGATGGTCAAGACGGTCAGGCACCTCGTGGCCGTCGAGGAGGTTGAGTGATCATGGCTGAACCGAAGAACACCGCTTCGGAGGCCCCGGGTGCTGCGCTGAAGGTGCACCACCTGCGTCCGGCGCCCGGCGCCAAGTCCGCCAAGATCCGCGTTGGTCGCGGTGAGGGTGGCAAGCGTGGCAAGACTGCCGGTCGTGGCACCAAGGGCACCAAGGCCCGGTACCAGGTTCCGGACGGCTTCCAGGGTGGTACCACCCCGTTGCACATGCGCTTCCCCAAGCTGCGTGGCTTCAAGAACCCGTTCAAGACCGAGTACCAGGTCGTGAACCTGGACCGCATCTCCGCGCTCTACCCGCAGGGTGGCGAGGTGTCGGTCGAGGATCTGGTCGCCAAGGGTGCGGTCCGCAAGGGCCAGCTCGTCAAGGTGCTCGGCACCGGCGAGATCACCGTTGCCGTGCAGGTGACCGCAGACAAGTTCTCGGCCACGGCCAAAGAGAAGATCGAGGCGGCAGGCGGGTCGGCAACGACCTCGGCCTGAGCCGCATCACGACGAATGCCGCGGGGCTCCCGCGCGGGGTGACCTGCGAGGGCCAGCCCTGCGGCATACGTCTTTGTTGGCCGGTGGCCCTGCGGACTCGGTTGGCCGGGTATCGTTGGACGCCGTTGGATATGACCGCGACCACAGGGTCGCTACTTGGGAGGACCAGTGCTCGCCGCCTTCGGCCGCGCGTTCAAAACGCCGGACCTGCGCAAGAAGCTGCTGTTCACGTTGTTCATCATCGTGGTGTACCGGCTCGGTGCGCACGTCCCCGCCCCGGGGGTGAGCTACCCCCTGGTGCAGAAGTGCATCGCGGGCGCGGACACCAACAACGGGTTGCTGGGGTTGGTCAACCTCTTTAGCGGTGGCGCGCTGCTCCAGTTGTCAATCTTCGCGATGGGGATCATGCCGTACATCACGGCGAGCATCATCGTGCAGTTGCTGACGGTGGTGATCCCGCGCTTTGAGACCCTTAAGAAGGAGGGTCAGGCCGGTCAAGCCAAGATGACGCAGTACACCCGATACCTCACCATCGGGTTGGCGGCGCTGCAGGGCGCCACGCTCATCACCTTCGCGCAGAACCCCTCGAGCCTCTTCCAGAACCCCTCGTGCACCCGTATCCTCACCGATGACTCGATTGTCACGATCCTGATCATCTGGCTCTCGCTGATCGCGGGCACCGGGATGATCATGTGGCTCGGTGAACTCATCACCGACCGAGGAATCGGCAATGGCATGTCGCTGCTGATCTTCACGTCGATCGCCGCTCGCTTCCCCGCCTCGCTGTGGAACATCCAGCAGCGGGCTGGCTGGGATGTCTTCTTCGGCATCATCGCGCTGGGCTTCCTGATCATTGCGCTCGTGGTCTTCGTCGAGCAGAGCCAACGACGGATCCCGGTCCAGTACGCCAAGCGCATGGTGGGGCGTCGCGTGTATGGCGGCACCTCGACCTACATCCCGCTCAAGGTCAACATGGCCGGTGTGATCCCGGTGATCTTCGCGTCCTCGCTGTTGGCGCTGCCCACCCTGATCGCCCAGTTCAACCGCAACCCCACGGGTAACCCGGGCTGGGTGGACTGGATCGACACCTATCTCAGCCGCGGTAATCACCCGTACTACATGGCGATCTACACCCTCCTGATTCTGTTCTTCACCTTCTTCTATGTGTCGATCACGTTCAACCCCACCGAGGTTGCCGACAACATGAAGAAGTACGGCGGCTTCATCCCAGGTATCCGCGCCGGGCGACCCACGGCCGAGTACCTCAACTACGTCCTCACCCGGATCACCGTGCCGGGCGCGATCTACCTCGCGCTCATCTCGCTCATCCCGCTCATCGCGCTGCGCTTCATGGACAGCAATGCCGCGGCGAACTTCCCGTTCGGCGGTACCTCGATCCTGATCATCGTCGGTGTGGGTCTGGAGACGGTCAAGCAGATCGAGGCCCAGCTGCAGCAGCGCCACTACGAAGGGTTCCTTCGCTAATGCGCCTCCTCATCCTCGGCCCGCCAGGTGCCGGCAAGGGCACTCAGGCCACCCGGATCGCCGAGCACTACGGCATTCCGGCGATCTCCACGGGTGACATCTTCCGCTCGCACATCAAGGCCGGTACCGAGCTCGGTCGCCAGGTTGTGGCGATTACCTCCGCTGGCGGTTACGTCTCGGACGAGATCACCAACGCGCTGGTCGATGACCGGCTGGACCAGGAGGACGCCGTGGGCGGCTTCCTGCTGGATGGGTATCCGCGCACCGTGGCCCAGGTCGAGCACCTCGATGGGCACCTCGATGAGACTGGCCACGCGCTGGACCGGGTCATCGAATTGGTGGTCGATGACGAGGTCGTGGTCGGGCGACTGCTGCGCCGGGCCGAAATCGAGGGCCGCGCCGATGACACCGAAGAGGTCATCCGCGAGCGGATGGCGATCTATCACCGGGAGACTTCGCCACTGGCCGCGATCTACGCCGAGCACGGGGTCCTCACGCAGGTCGATGGCCTGGGTGATGTCGACGAGGTGTTTGCGCGGATCATCGCCGCCCTGGGTTAACCCCACCCACCCGCGCCCCTTCCCGCTTCGCTCGCGTCCGCGCCGTTCAATCGTGCGGCGCTGGTCGCCGCGGGCTCTTCGGCTGAGCGGTTTCGACGGTCCGACCTGTTTCGCCCCTGCGAGGCGTCCGTTGGTCCCGGGCGGCCGCCGGGGGTGCGGACATGGCCCTGGCGCTCTCAAAGGCTTTGCCGGCTGAGCATGCCTTCTCCCACGAAACGGGCGGTGATCTCGCTGGGGCTACCGCTGCCGTCGAGGGTGGATCGCACGGCGCCCACGTTCGGCGTCCGGGGGTGGAGGACGTGCGTCGTGGGAGATGCCATCGTGGCCAATCACCCGAATGGCAGTGATGGGGCCGGCGTGGCACTGCTGGTGTTCGTGGATGCTGGCCTGGCCGAGCCCGAGGTCAGTGCGGCCGTGCACGTGGCCGGGGGAGGTTGGCTGCTGGAGGGCGATCTGGTATGGCGGGCCGAGCGGGTCATCGTCGAGTATCGGGGTGCTCACCACTCAGATCGTAGGCAGTGGAGTCATGACCGGGACCGCCGGGCACGGGTCGCAACCGGTTCCGCCCCACACTCCACCTCCGCACGGTCACCTTCCTCGTTCTGCCCTCGACCGACAGCGTTCGAGTATGGCGCGGACTCTCCCGACGTGGTTGGCCATCGATACCGAGCCTCCCTCTCATGAGCAGAACTGTTTGACCATGTGGTCCTGAGCGAGGCTTCGGGCACATGCTATGTTGATCAGCGCGGCCTAGTAGCCGAGACGGGGCAATAGTCGGGGGCCGTCTACTCGGTTTCAAGGTGTCTCACACCACTGATGCGGCGTCTGCCAAAGACCTTGGGATTCCTCGAGAGAAAGGGGCTATGTCAGGTGGACTTTCAGGTTCTCTATACGCAGCAGTGGCTCAACTCCACGTACGGAGCGAAAACTGGTTGGGTTCACCTCACGGAAGACGGTCAGACCGGCCGGGGAACGATTTACGGACTGCGCCGGGCGCTTCAAGTGGAACTGGGCGTCACGCCGATCGCAGAAGGGTTCGGGCCAGCGACGACCAATGCCTATCAGACCAAAGTAGGGGCGATCTCAGCAACCTCGGCGACCGCACCCAACGTCCTGCGGATCTTCAACGGCGCCCTCTGGTGTAAGGGCTATGCGGCTTTTGCGATGGGTAACTCGGCGGCCCGCCCGCCCACGTTTGCAGAGTTGGCGCCCGCCGTTGCACTAGTTCGCGCAGACCTGGGCCTGACGGCCACCGCGGCGCCGGCAACGGCGAGCGTAGACGTCAAGTTGATGGCGCGGCCCAGGCCATGAAGGACGTGGCTGGCGTCGCTGGGGACCTCCCCGATGCCAGGAACACGGACCTGCTAGCCAGGGCGTTCGCTGAGGTCGTGCGGAACCCGTGGTGACCTTGGGACGGTGCGCGTGATTCGGCGGCTGCTTCGCTTGCTCGGCTGGCTCGTCATCGCGGCGGATCTTGTCTGGGTGACACTATTGGGTGGAGTGTTGATTGATCTGCCGACATGGAACTTTCGGTTCCGCGCTGTGGCGCCGGCGGCCGGCCTCTGGTATTTCGCATGGCCGTATCCCATCCTCGCCGGTTTGGGAATTCCAATCTCTGCCTATCTCGTTCGAGATCCACGCAATTGGCGCATTGCGATAAGGGTGGTCGCGATCGGGTATTTCGTGGCGTGTTTGATCGGCAATTTATGGTTTGGCACCTTTCTGGGGGTCCCTGACGAACAATTTTGGGGTGGCTGGTTCACCCAAATGTGGCTTGCCGCTGCACCCTGTTGGGGGTCCGCGATCGCTGCCGTCCTAGTGACGTTCACTCCGGTAAGACGCGAAATGAGTGTAGCCGTGATCGTGCTGATCTACCTCTTCCTACTGTTCATCGTGGAAGCGATCTGGACGCCCAACGTCATACCGTTCTTGAGCAACCTCTACTAGGTGCAGTTTCCGTGATGCGGCAGAAAAGGAAGGTGTTGTATGACTTCTAAGTCGGCTCGGGCAGGAGTTGGCCGCCGAACGGTGGTTGGCGTTGCCGCCGGTTCATCTTTGATCACCACCTGGAGTTGATGGTGGGGCCTGCTGCCGCGCGCCGTCGCGCCTGGGCGCCATGTGACCTTCGGAGCGCAGTGGCGGTCGGTGGCCGCAGCCTCGGCAGTTATGGATCCGGTCGCGGTATCCGTTGATGTGCTGCCGGGAACAACCACTACGAAGGGTATGAAGCGGACCGCTCAGTCGTCCTTCGTATGGGGGAACCCCGCCCCTCCGGGTCGAAGCTAACAGCGCAGACGCGCGCCGACGCCGTTGTCCGTCACGCTCGAGTCATCACCTCGCCTCGGTTGGGGCGAGGGAGGTTGTCGCCCGCGTCATGCCCCTGCGCCAATCGATTTGCCGATCGGTGACCCGGACGACGGGGGTAGATGCGCGGGACCGCAGTTGCCGAGGAAAGCTGCCGTGCTTATACGTCCGGAGGGGGCATCTGGTACGACTAGGGAGTCGGTCCTATGCGGGCATGGGCTTGCTTCGGTGTGTCGGGATGGTCGTTCCTCTGTTGATGGGTGGCGGTAGGGAGCGGATAGGGTCGACCCTCATGGGCCTGTTCTCCCGCGATCGGATCGACGCCAAGACTCCTGAGCAACTCGCGCGCATGCGCGTGGCCGGGTTGCTGGTTGGGCGCACTCTTGAACTCCTGCGCGAGAGCGTCCGCCCGGGCATGACCACCCTGGAGTTGGACACTCTGGCCGAGACCCACATCCGCGATCACGGCGGCATTCCCAACTTCCAGCTCGTCCCGGGCTATCGGCATACCCTCTGCACCAGCCTGAACAACGAGATCGTCCACGGCATCCCCGGCCCGCGCGTGCTGCACGAGGGCGATCTGCTCTCCGTGGATTGCGGCGCCGAGGTGGCCGGCTGGAATGGCGACGCCGCCTTCACCTGTGTCGTCGGCGGGCGGGAGGCTGGCCGCCCCGAGGACCTGGCGCTGATGGACGACACCGAGGCCAGCCTCTGGGCCGGGATCGCGGCCCTCAAGGTGGGCGACAGCCTGTATGCCGTGGGCGCGGCGGTCGAGGACTCGCTCACCGCAAGCGGGCAGCGACGCGGCTGGGAGTACGGCATTGTCGAGGATTACGTGGGCCACGGCATCGGGCAGCGGATGCACATGGACCCGCAGGTCCCCAACTATCGCGTCACCAGCAAAGGCCCCAAGGTGGTCGATGGGACCACCATCTGCATCGAGCCGATGGTGACGCTGGGCGATCAGGACAACGAGGTGCTGGCCGACGACTGGACCGTGGTCACGAGCGACGGGAGTCGGGCGGCGCATTGGGAGCATTCGGTGGCCGTGACGAATGCCGGCATCAGTGTGCTGACCGCGATCGACGGCGGGGCTGCCCAGCTGGCGACGTTGGGTGTCCCGCACGTCAGGATTGGCTGACGCCAGCGCCTGCAGGTGCGTGGCAAACGCACTGACCTGCCACCCGGCACGCTCGGCGCGGCATCCTCGCCGCTGGGCCGACTGTGCGCCATCTCTCCCTCTGGCGGGTGCAGCCCGGCTACTAAAGTTGAGGGGTGGCCAAATCAGAGCGTGCGGACTGGCAGCGACTCGTCGCGGGGGTGCTCAATAAGGGCCGACCGGCGGACCAGCAACTGAGCCCGGAGCAGGCCGAAGCGCGCCTGCGCACTGAGCTGGCCGGCGGCATCGAGGTCGATCCCCTCTACCTGCGGCCGAGTGAAACCCCCGAACTGGGCGAACCCGGCCGGATGCCGTTCACCCGCGGGCTCGCGCTGCGCGATGCTGACCTGCCGTGGGATGTCCGACAACACCACGACGACCCGGATGCCGCACTCTCGCGGGCTGCGGTGCTCGAAGACCTCGAGAATGGCGTCACCTCGCTGTGGGTTCACCTCGGGACCGATGGGATCGCGCCCGGGGACCTGCCGCAGGTCCTGGCGGATGTCCAACTCGACCTCGCCGAAGTGGCAGTCTCAGCCTGGGACAACCAGGTGAATGCCGCCAACGCGCTGCTTGACCTGCTCCGTACCCACCCGGGCGCCAAAGGCGGCAACCTCGGCCACGACCCGATCGGTGCATGCGCCCGCGATGGCGCGAGCCCCACCTTGGATCACCTGGTTGATGCCGTCCGGGCTGCTCAGTCAGTGCCCGGGGTCACGGCCATCACGATCGACTCCCGCGTCTACCACGACACCGGCGCCGATGTCGTCCATGAGCTCGCGATCGCGCTGGCCACCGGGGTGGCCTACCTGCGGCGGCTCGAGCAGGACAGCATCAGCCCGGCTGAGGCATTCCCGCATCTCAGGTTCCGGGTGGCGGCAACGGCCGACCAGTTCCTCACCGTGGCGACCCTGCGAGCATTGCGCCAACTCTGGGCGCGGATCGGTGAACTCAGCGGAGTGCCCGAGGCTGATCGGGGCGCGCACACGCACGCCGTCACCAGTCTGCGGATGCTCACCCGCGACGATCCCTGGGTCAACATCCTGCGCTCGACCATCGCCTGCTTCGGTTCGGCCGTCGGTGGGGCGGACGCGATCACCGTGTTGCCCCACGACACTGTGGCCGGGCTGCCGGATCGGTTCTCGCGCAGGCTCGCTCGCAATACCCAGTCCCTGCTCGCCCAGGAGTCGCATGTCGCCGCGGTGACCGACCCGGCGGGTGGCTCGTGGTACGTCGAGGCGCTCACCGAGGATGTCGCCCGCAAGGCCTGGGCGGCATTCCAGGACCTTGAGCGCGGCGGCGGCGTCATCGCCGCCCTGGCCAATGGCACGATCGCCGATCTCATCGCCCACGCCCGCACCGAGGTCGATGAGGACGTGGCCACCCGGCGGGCGCCCATGACCGGGGTCTCGATGTTCCCCAATCCGACCGAGGCGCCTCTGGTTCGCCGGGCTCGCCGGCAACTCCCCGCCAACGCCAGCGCCCTGCGCCCACGCCGGGACTCGGGGGCCTACGAGGCCCTACGCGACCGGGCCACGGCATACGCAGCCCAGCACGGATCGGCGCCCGTCGTCACCGTGCGGACGCTGGGCAGCCAGCGAGACTTCGGTGGGCGTCAGATGTTCGTGACCAACCTGCTCGCGGCCGGTGGCGTGCTCGCGAGCGACGAGGGATCGCCCGTGGCGATCATCGCCTCCTCAAGCACGGCGTATGCCGAGCACGCGGCGGAGGCGGTGGCCGCGCTGCGGGCGGCCGGCGCCGAGCGCGTGCTCGTCGCTGGACGAGCTCGCGAGTTGCCCGAGGATGTGCGGGTCGACGGCGAGGTCTACGACGGGATGGATGTGGTCGCTTTCCTTCGCGATGTCCTCGACCGAATCGGCGCCCCGGCGGAAGGAGCAGGACAGTGAGCCAGATCCCCGACTTCACGACGGCCAACCTCGCCAGCGAGATCCCGGTCGCCGCCCCGTCCGCGCCCGCCAGTGCCATCTGGAAAACCCCCGAAGGCATCCCGGTCAAGGCGCTCTATGGCTCCGCCGACCTGGCCGATCTCACTCACCTGGACACCATTCCGGGTGCCCCGCCCTACCTGCGCGGGCCGTACCCGACGATGTACGTCAACCAGCCGTGGACGATCCGGCAGTATGCCGGCTTCTCCACCGCCGAGGAGTCCAATGCGTTCTATCGGCGCAACCTGGCCGCCGGCCAGAAGGGGCTCTCGGTCGCCTTCGACCTGGCCACCCACCGCGGTTATGACTCCGACCACCCGCGCGTCACCGGCGATGTCGGGATGGCGGGCGTGGCCATCGACTCGATCTACGACATGCGCACGCTCTTTGACGGCATCCCGCTGGACCAGATGTCGGTGTCCATGACGATGAATGGCGCGGTCATCCCGGTGCTCGCGCTCTATGTGGTCGCGGCCGAGGAGCAGGGCGTCGCGCCCGAGCAGCTGAGCGGAACCATCCAGAACGACATCCTCAAAGAGTTCATGGTCCGCAACACTTATATCTATCCGCCAGAGCCGTCGATGCGGATCATCAGCGACATCTTCGCCTTCACCAGCCAAAAGATGCCGCGGTTCAACTCGATCTCGATCAGCGGCTATCACATGCAGGAGGCCGGAGCGACCGCCGACCTCGAGTTGGCTTACACCCTGGCCGACGGCGTGGAGTACCTGCGGGCCGGCAAGGCTGTGGGCCTCGATGTCGATGTCTTTGCTCCTCGGCTGTCCTTCTTCTGGGCGATCGGGATGAACTTCTTCATGGAGGTCGCCAAGATGCGGGCCGCGCGCCTGCTGTGGGCGCGTCTCGTGGGGGAGCAGGGCGCCGCGAATCCCAAGTCGCTCTCGCTGCGCACCCACAGCCAGACCAGCGGCTGGTCGCTCACGGCGCAGGATGTCTACAACAACGTCGTGCGCACCTGCGTCGAGGCGATGGCCGCGACCCAGGGCCACACTCAGAGCCTGCACACCAATGCCCTCGATGAGGCCATTGCGTTGCCGACCGACTTCTCCGCCCGGATCGCCCGCAACACCCAACTGGTCATCCAGCAGGAGTCCGGGACCTGCCGGGTCATCGACCCCTGGGCCGGATCGGCCTACGTCGAGCGGTTGACGGCCGATATCGCGGACCGCGCCTGGCAGCACATCGAGGAAGTTGAAGCCGCCGGCGGCATGGCCAAGGCCATCGAGGCTGGCATCCCCAAGATGCGGATCGAGGAGGCGGCCGCGCGCACCCAGGCGCGGATCGACTCCGGGCGTCAGCCGGTGATCGGCGTCAACCTGTACGTCGCCGAGGATGACGAACCGATCGAGGTGCTCAAGGTCGACAATGCCGCGGTCCGCGCCTCCCAGATCGCTAAGCTCGAGCGGCTACGCGCTGAGCGCGATGAGGCCGCCTGCCAGGCAGCGTTGACGCGCCTGACCGAGGCGGCTCGCGCTGGCTCGGACGGGAGCCTGGAGACCAACCTGCTCGCGCTGGCTATCGACGCGGCCCGCGCCAAGGCCACCGTTGGCGAGATGAGCGACGCGCTGGAGGAGGTCTTCGGTCGCTACACCGCCCAGATCCGTACCATCGGTGGCGTGTACAGCGCCGAAGCCGGAGCCGACGAGAGCGTCGCGCGCGCCCAGGCATTGGTCGAGGAGTTCGAGGAGGCGCAGGGCCGCCGGCCGCGCATCTTGGTCGCCAAGATGGGGCAGGACGGCCACGACCGCGGGCAGAAGGTCATTGCCACGGCATTCGCCGACCTCGGATTTGATGTCGACGTGGGTCCGCTCTTCCAGACCCCCGCCGAGGTGGCGCGCCAGGCCGTTGAGGCAGACGTCCACGTCGTCGGGGTGTCCTCGCTCGCGGCAGGGCACCTCACCCTGGTGCCAGCGCTGCGGGCAGAGTTGGATGCTTTGGGTCGATCGGACCTGATGATCGTGGTGGGCGGGGTCATCCCGCCACAGGACTTCGAGGCCCTGAGGGCTGCGGGTGCTGACGCGATCTATCCGCCCGGGACGGTCATCTCGCAGGCCGCGATCGAGCTCATCGGCGAGTTGCGTTCGCGTCTGTCGTGAGTATGCCGCCCGCGGTCGACGTCGCCGAGCTGGCCGCCGAGGTGCGAGCCGGATCGCGTGGGCATATTGCGCGCGCGATCACCCTGCTGGAATCCAGCCGCCCGGACCACCGGGTTGCAGCGCGTGAGTTGCTGGCCGAGCTGGCGGCATACACCGGCGGATCCGTCCGGGTCGGGATCACCGGGGTGCCGGGTGCGGGGAAGTCGACCTTCATCAACGCGCTGGGCTGCCGGTTGATCAAGCAGGGGCGCCGGGTGGCCGTGGTTGCCGTGGATCCCTCCTCGCGGCGAACCGGGGGGTCGATCCTGGGCGACCGAACCCGGATGGCCGAGCTCGCAGCCAACGAGGCAGCCTTCGTACGACCGAGCCCGAGCGGACGGCACCTGGGAGGGGTCGCCCGCGCGACCCGCGAGTCGATGCTGGTCCTGGAGGCTGCGGGCTATGACGTCGTCATCGTGGAGACCGTCGGCGTCGGGCAGAACGAAATCGCGGTATCCGAAATGGTGGACACCTTCCTGTTGCTGACTCTGGCTCGCGCGGGGGATCAATTGCAGGGCATCAAACGCGGAATCCTCGAACTCGCCGATGTCATCGCGGTCAATAAGGCCGACGGTGATGGCGAGATCCCGGCCCGCGGCGCTGCCCGTGAACTCGCGGGCGCGATGCGAATGATGCTGCCGGGGGACCAGCGGCGGCCACCGGTGCTCACCTGTTCGGCGCTGACCGGGGTGGGCCTGGACGAGGTGTGGGCGCAGGTGCTGGCGCATCGGGCGTGGCTGGAGGAGCACCACTCGCTGGAGGCTCGGCGGGCGCGCCAGCAGGAAGACTGGATGTGGACGCTGGTGGATGCGCAGCTCACCGATGGGGTTCGCGAGTCCTCGAAGGCGATCCGCGAGGAGGTCGAGGCTGCCGTACGCTCAGGTGCGTTGTCGGCGGTCGAGGGTGCGGAACGCATCCTGAGAGCTTTTCTTGCCCCACCTGGGTAGGCGGGGGTATTCTCGCCGTGGGGCCGACAGGATTAGTGAGGCGATTCTTTCCACGGGAGTTGACGGCTGATGGCTTCACCGAAGAAGTGGTCCAGGGTTAAGGCCTGCGCCGCGCTAACTCTCGTCACAGTTTCGGGATTGTCTTCCGCTGCGAGCATGTCCGCTGCCGCGGCCCATGCGCCGGCAGCGGGCTCTTTGGCAGCTGAATATACGTTGCCCTACGGGATGTACGGCAATCTGGCGCACATCCGCGCGACTGGGATCGTTCGGTTTGGCTATGTCGATATCAACGTTCCGTCGTTGTTTTCGGCCGGTCCGGTGTCATTTGGCGCACCCATCGCCTGGACCGAGAGTGGGCTTAGCCACGGCTTCGGGGAGGGGGGGCCCCCGTACGGGCGGTATCTGGCCATTGCTGCTGATGGCTCATTGCGGGCCTTCGATCACTCTTACGGCGAGACGATTTTCAATGAGACCGTTGTGTCTGGAGCGACCGGGTGGGGGGCGGTGCGGTCGCTGTCCTACTCCGGGCGCAGCAGCCTGGTCTATGGTCTGCGGGGTAGTGCACTGGTGCGCTACGCATTCCGTGAAAGCGCGGACTCTCTCGCGACCTCGTACAGCAACTCGCGGGTCATCGAAAGCGTCCACTGGTCTGGCGCCAAACTGATTGCCTGTGCGGGAACGGCCACTGTCAATGGCCGCAAGGTCGACGTGATCTATGTGGTGACCTATGGCGGCGGTTTGAACATGTACACCGTTGACCAGGCCACGAACGCACTGCACGGCTATCAATTGCGCACAAGCGGGTGGCAGAACATCACCGCCTTGAACGCCACGAGGTGGTCGCCCACGTGGGGCGTGACCTTCGTCGGCGTCATGAATGGCGCGGCCTACGTCTATTACGACCCGGTCTCAGATGCCAAGGGCGACATCGTCTCGTACGGAGTCGCGACCCTGGGGATGGCAGGAACCCTGCAGAGTTGAGTACCGGCGATTAGCCGAGTCGCGGGGCGCCTCGTCCCGGCGGCGCGATCCCGTGGCGGACGGCGCTGCGCAAGAGCACCCAGGTCGAGATGCTCATGACGAGCAGTGACATGCCGGCCGCCACTGGGCTGCCCGTGGTCTCGGTGTCCACATATGACGCTTCGAGGCCACCGACGATCAACCCCATAAAGGTCACCGCCAGGTTGTTGACCACGTGCAGCGCGATCCCAGCCTCTAGCCCACCGGTGCGCCAGGAGAGGTAACACGACGCCACGGCCAGCGAACTGAGGTCGATGAGAATCCAGGGATCCGCAGATCCGTGCGCCGCGCCAAAGAGGGCCGCAGACACCGCGGTCGAAACCACCAGGGCAACGACCGGGGAGCGGAACCAGGAACCGACGGCTTGCACCAGCCCGCCGCGGAAGAAGACCTCCTCGCCAGCCGACTGGAGCGGGGTGGTCAGCAGGGTCACCACGGCCAGGGAGAGCCACTGCTGCGGTCGCTCGAGAATCACGGCGCCATCGATCAGCCACGAGACCAGCAGGTAGACGACGAACACGGGCGTGAGCAGGGCCATCGCCCGACCGAGCCACCCCCACCGCAGCCGTCCCGTCACCGACAGCACCCGTCTCCACGGACGCCGGTGCACGCCCCACATCACGAACAGTGTGATCGGGATCAGCGTGGCGAGCCCTAGGTTGAGCAAGAGATTGGCCTCGGGTTTGAGTGCCAGATCCTCTTGGGTGATGCCGCCGCCCATCACGAACGGGAAGCTCACGACCATCATGGCGATGAACGTGAGCACAATCATCAGCGGTATGGACACCAGCGGTTTCCACCAGCGGGCTCCCCAGCGCTGTTGATGGACGTATGCCGCGGGGCGGGCTGCTGCTTCTCCTCCCACGGCCGCGGCATACATCTCCCGCCTGCGCGAGCGCTCGCGGGCGGCTGCGACGAAGCTCAGCAGCATCGGATGCAGGCTGGCCGCCGTGGAGGCGCCGATCTGCGGCTGAAAGAGCGTGAGCATGTAGAACGGATGGGTTGGCAGTCGCAGCACTTCGGGTCCGGCATCCGGCGCGGTGGCCTCAATCAACCAGCCTGCGGAGGTGAGCCGGTCCACGGTCGCCGGCGTTGGGGCATACCCGCAGTAGTGCATGCCCGGAGCGATGCGGCCGCCCACCATCGCGTCGAACCAGGTGCCAGGGACCGGGGTCACGAGGCGTTCCTCGCCGCGCAATGAACAGGGCAGCGGCGCAATGGCGTTGGTGGCGCTGACCCCGTCGACCTCCGCATGGGTGGCGGGTGCGTCCAGGACCGTGCGCATGAACTCCAGCACGCCATACTGCATGCCGCCGCAGGAGCCGAGCAGCGGCACCCCGCCCTCGCGGGCCCACCGGATCGCGGCAAGCACGGCGTCGTCATCCCGATACGGCGAGCCGGGTGCCACCCAGATGGCGTCCATGGCGTTCAGGTCGCGGATGTACTCGCCGTCCGTGGCCACCCACCAGGTCTGCACGTCTTCGCCCAGCCGGGCCCGCGCGGCATTGAGCTCGCGGTGTGAGGGGTAGTCCAGGTTCTCGTCGCCGATGATGGCGATGCGTACGGTCATGAGGTGGCCTTGGTCGCGGCCACCAGTGCGGCGGCCTGATCGGGATGGGTCAGCCGGAGCAGCGGCGGCAGGTCGGCGTCGGCCGCCCACTGAAGGATCTGGCGGCGCTTGGACCGGAAAGTGCGCAGATGCCAGAGCAGGATGGAGTCCCGGGAGAGCGTTTGCCGCCACGACTCGGCGTTATCCCCGCAGATCGGCTCGCGGGTGGTCAGCCGATTCACGGTGCGCCCCAGGAGGCGGCCGGCGCTGATGGCCCAGGGGTAATCGAGCCCAATGACCAATTCGACCCGCGGCAGGAAGGCCACGCGGGTGGCGGTCCACAGGGCGTCGACCACCCAGCCGTCCGCCGACGCGATCCGCTCGGCGCGCTGGCGCAGTTCCTCGTCCGGGGTTTTGACCCAGCCAGGCTGCCAGGCCTGCGCGTCCATCTCGTGATGGGGTATGCCGCGGCAGCGCCCAAGCGCGCTGGCCAGGTGGGTTTTCCCCGAGCCGGTGACCCCCAGAATGACGATCCGCCGAGCCGCTCCCACCAGTGGGTCATCGAGGCTCACCGCGGACATCTGGACAGACTACCCCGAGCGGTTGACGCGATTTCAGGTTGAGCACACCGATCCCGTACGATGGAGTGTCGGTCACGTGTGCGCTCGTGAGCACATGCGGGCCGATTTCTATGGGCGGGCCCGACACCACAAGGGGTCGTCCGCCGAGCGAGAAGAAGAGGGTATGGCCAAGAAGGACGGCGTTATCGAGATCGAGGGCACCATCGTCGAAGCGCTCCCCAACGCGATGTTCCGCGTGGAGCTCTCCAACGGGCACAAGGTGCTCGCCCACATCTCGGGCAAGATGCGTCAGCACTACATCCGGATCCTTCCTGAGGACCGTGTGGTGGTGGAGTTGAGCCCCTACGACCTGACCCGCGGCCGCATCGTCTTCCGCTACCGCTGACGTACAACTTCATACTGACAACTGAATATGCACCACCCGGACGATCATCCTTTCTCGCCCGGGACGATCACAGAGAACAGCAGAGGCAATGAAGGTTCAGCCGAGCGTCAAGAAGATCTGTGACAAGTGCAAGGTGATCCGCCGTCACGGCCGGGTCATGGTCATCTGCGAAAACGCTCGCCACAAGCAGCGCCAGGGCTGAGCCCACCGCAGCACGACCACGGGAGCCGCCTTGCGGCGTACCCGCCGAGCGCGCGTCCACACAGACCGTCTTGCTCTAGTAACAGAAGATCGCAACGCCCGACCCTCGCAGATGCGCGAGATGTCACCCTCGGCCCGGAGGCTGAGGACCGGAGGAGATTCCGGACCGGCGATTGCACCAGACCTCCGGACACCACGAAAAGGAACCATCAACAGATGGCACGTCTTGTTGGAGTGGACCTCCCGCGCGAGAAGCGCGTCGAGGTTGCACTGACCTACATCTACGGAGTCGGCCGGACTAGCGCCGTCCAGGCCCTGGCCGCGACCGGGGTCAACCCGGACACGCGGGTCAAGGACCTCGTCGACGATGACCTGGTCAAGTTGCGCGACTGGATTGAGGAGAACCTCAAGGTCGAGGGTGACCTGCGGCGCGAGGTCGCCGCAGACATTCGTCGCAAGGTCGAGATCGGGTCCTACGAGGGCCTGCGTCACCGCCGGGGTCTGCCCGTGCGGGGCCAGCGGACCAAGACCAACGCGCGCACCCGCAAGGGCCCCAAGCGCACCGTTGCCGGCAAGAAGAAGGCCGGTAAGTGACGCTGAGCCCCCTAGGGCCGCGTCGCACCGACTCGTCGATCACGTAGGAAAGAGAAAGCATGCCTCCCAAGGGCCGTATGGCTGCGGGCGCCAAGAAGGTGCGCCGCAAGGAGAAGAAGAATGTTGCTGTGGGCCAGGCCCACATCAAGAGCACGTTCAACAACACGATCATCTCGATCACCGACCCCACCGGTGCCGTTATTTCCTGGGCCTCTGCTGGCCAGGTCGGCTTCAAGGGGTCCCGCAAGTCCACGCCGTTCGCCGCGCAGACCGCCGCCGAGGCCGCTGCGCGCCGTGCCATGGAGCACGGGATGCGCAAGGTGGACGTCTTCGTCAAGGGTCCGGGTTCTGGTCGTGAGACCGCTATCCGTTCCCTGACCGCTGCTGGCCTTGAGGTCGGCACCATTCAGGACGTCACCCCCAGCCCGCACAACGGCGTCCGCCCGCCCAAGCGCCGCCGCGTCTGAGCGCCGAGACTTCGCGAAAGAGAGACTGAACCATGGCCCGTTACACCGGACCCATCACGAAGAAGTCCCGTCGCCTCAAGACCGACCTCGTCGGTGGCGACAAGAACTTCGACCTCCGTCCCTTCCCGCCCGGCCAGCACGGCCGTCGCCGGATCCAGGAGAAGGAGTACCTCACCCAGCTGCAGGAGAAGCAGAAGGCCCGCTTCACCTATGGCGTCATGGAGAAGCAGTTCATCCGCTACTACAAGGAGGCGGCGTCTCGTCCCGGCAAGACCGGTGAGAACCTGCTGACCATCCTCGAGTCGCGCCTGGACAATGTCATCTACCGCGCGGGCCTGGCCCGCACCCGGCGGCACTCCCGTCAGCTCGTCAGCCACGGCCACTTCGAGGTCAACGGCAAGCGCGTCGACGTGCCCTCCTACCGGGTCGAGCAGTACGACATCATCACGATCCGCAAGCAGTCCGTGGAGTCCTTCCCGTTCGAGCTGGCCCGCCAGACGTATGGCGACCGTCCGGTTCCGGCGTGGATGCAGGTCGTTCCCGGCACGCTGCAGATCCTCATCCACCAGCTGCCGACCCGGGCCCAGATCGACACGGTGCTCACCGAGCAGCTCATCGTCGAGCTCTATTCCAAGAACTAGTGGCGCTTCGCGCCCCTCGTTCTTGGCTCCACAAGAACTAGCCCCTTCGACTTGCGGTGGTATGCCGGTCCCGTCCGGCATACCACGGCAGTCACCCAGGGCCGACCGGCGGACCGAGCCGGCACCGGCCGCCCAGAGCGAGACTGGGCGTTCACGAGGCGTCATATAGCGGTCGCCCGTGGGAAGGACAACACCATGCTCATCGCACAGCGCCCCGTGCTCAGCGAGGAGACCGTCGCGGACAACCGGTCGCGATTCGTCATCGAGCCGCTCGAGCCCGGTTTCGGCTACACCCTCGGCAACTCCCTGCGTCGGACCCTGCTGTCGTCCATCCCGGGCGCGGCCGTGACCAGCATCCGCGTCGACGGCGTGCTGCACGAGTTCCAGACGATCCCGGGGGTCAAGGAGGATCTCGTCGAGATCATCCTCAACATCAAGCGCCTCGTCGTCTCCTCGGAGCATGACGAGCCGGTCGTCATGTACCTGCGCAAGCAGGGCCCCGGCGCCGTCACCGCCGCCGACATCGCCCCGCCGGCCGGGGTCGAGGTGCACAACCCCGACCTGCACATCGCCACGCTCAACGACAAGGCCCGCCTCGAGATGGAGCTCACCGTCGAGCGCGGTCGTGGCTATGTCTCGGCCCAGCAGAACAAGTCCGGCGACCAGGAGATCGGGCGGATCCCGGTCGACTCGATCTACTCGCCGGTGCTGGCCGTCACCTACAAGGTGGAGGCCACCCGAGTCGAGCAGCGCACCGACTTCGACCGGCTCATCGTCGACGTCGAGACCAAGTCGGCGATGGCCCCCCGCGACGCGATGGCCTCGGCCGGCAAGACCCTGGTCGAGCTGTTCGGCCTGGCCCGTGAGCTCAACGTCGAGGCCGAGGGCATCGACATGGGCCCGTCGCCGACCGACGCCGCGCTCGCGGCCGACCTGGCGCTGCCGATCGAGGACCTCGACCTCACCGTCCGGTCCTACAACTGCCTCAAGCGCGAGGGCATCCACACCGTGGGTGAGCTCGTGGGACGCAGCGAGGCCGACCTGCTCGACATCCGCAACTTCGGCGCGAAGTCGATCGACGAGGTCAAGGCCAAGCTGCACGGCATGGGCCTGGCGCTCAAGGACAGCCCTCCCGGTTTCGACCCGAGCCTGATCTCGGACCGTTACGACGACTTCAGCTTCTCCGACGGCGACGACGCGTACGCCGAGGACGAGCAGCTCTGACCACCCTTTAGGAGATTCCCATGCCTACCCCCACCAAGGGTCCCCGTCTCGGCGGCGGTCCGGCGCACGAGCGCCTCATCCTGGCCAACCTCGCGACGTCGCTCTTCGAGCACGACTCGATCAAGACCACCGAGGCCAAGGCCAAGCGCCTGCGCCCGTTGGCTGAGCGGCTCATCACCTTCGCCAAGCGCGGTGACCTGCACGCCCGCCGTCGGGTCATGACGGTCGTCCGCGACAAGGGCGTCGTGCACCGCCTCTTCGTCGAGATTGCTCCCGACATGGCGGAGCGTCCCGGCGGTTACACCCGGATCACCAAGGTTGGCGCCCGCAAGGGCGACAACGCCCCCATGGCGGTCATCGAGCTCGTCCGCGAGCCGCTGGCCAAGAAGGCCGTGGTGGCCGAGGCCGAGGGCGCGACCAAGCGCTCTGCCAAGGACGCCAAGAAGGACAAGGGTGCCAAGAAGGCCGACAAGGTCGAGGCGCCCGCAGCTGACGAGTTGACCATCGACGACGCGGCCGACGGCCACGTTGGCGATGACAGCGCACAGGCCACTGCCCCGGCCGCATTCGCGGACGCGGCGGACGCCGAGCACGTCGGCGCCGAGGCCGAGTTGCCGGCTGGCGCCGTGGCGCCGCTCGCCGACGGCTCTGCTCCCGAGGGTTACACCATCAAGGGCAACGCCGACTCCGGTCTGTACCACGAGCCGGACGGCCGCTGGTATGACGCGACGGTCGCCGAGTTCTGGTTCAAGAGCGCCGAGGACGCGCAGGCTGCTGGCTTCACCAAGGCCGGCTCCAAGAAGTCCGACGACTGACCGGTTCACCCCGTCGTTCAGGCCGCCCCCGAGGATCTCCTCGGGGGCGGCCTGTCGTTGTGGGCACGGGCCCGTGCCCGCGGTTTCAGTAGGCTGAGCAGTCGCGCACGGGCAGGCCGTGCCGATCGGCGAGCCGGAGGAGGCACACATGTCCCAGATCCGACTCCGGCTTGATCTGGCGTATGACGGGACCGACTTCTCCGGCTGGGCGGCCCAACCGGATCGGCGCACCGTCGAAGGCGAGCTGACTCGGGCGCTGCGACAGGTCACGCGCAGCGAAGCGCTCAGCCTGACCGTGGCCGGGCGCACCGACGCCGGGGTCCATGCGCGCGGGCAGGTGGCCCATGTCGATGTGCCCCTGGCGGCGTATGCCGCCCTACCGGCCCGCTCCGGCGGCGAACCCTGGGCGGCACTCACCCGTCGGCTCGCCGGGGTGCTCCCACCAGATCTGGTCGTCCACGCCGTCACCGAGGCTGCGGATGGCTTCGATGCCCGCTTCTCGGCGATCTGGCGGCGTTACGAGTACCGGATCGCCGATGACCGTGCGCGCCGCGATCCGCTGCGCCGACAGGACACGGTTCTGGTCCGCGGCGAGTTGGATGCCGGTGCGATGAGCGAGGCGGCGCAATCCCTGCTCGGTCTGCAGGATTTCGCCGCCTTCTGCAAACGCCGCGACGGCGCGACCGCCGTCCGCACCTTGCTGGAGTACCACTGGGAGCGCCGCACCGACGGGGTGCTCGTGGGCACCGTGCGCGCTGACGCCTTCTGCCACAGCATGGTTCGCGCCCTGGTGGGAGTGCTTGTGCCGGTGGGTCGGGGCGAGCGCGAGGCGAGTTTCGCCGCGGAGGTGCTGCGCGGCGGCATACGGGACTCGCGGGTCAAGGTCATGCCCGCCCATGGTCTGAGCCTCGAAGAAGTCGGGTATCCCGATGACGATGGTTTGTCGGAGCGCGCCCGGCAGGCACGCGCTCGCCGGGTGCTGCCCGGCGACTAATTCGGTACCTGGCGCCGGGTGCGACGGGGGAGAATGGCGTCTCGTGGGACATCTGGACATCGCGGGCGTGAACTATTCGCTGGCCGACGGGCGTCCGTTGCTGGCCGATGTCAGTCTGCGCGTCGGCGACGGGGCGAAGGTCGCGCTGGTCGGACCCAATGGCACGGGGAAGACCACCTTGCTGCGCCTGCTCGCTGGGGACCTGCCGCTTCAAGATGGCGCGATCTCACGCAGCGGCGGGCTGGGGGTGATGCGGCAGTTCATCGGCCAAGTGCGTGATGAGAGCACCGTGCGCGATCTCTTGCTCAGCGTCGCGCCAGCACCGATCCGAGCGGCCGGGCAGCAGGTCGATCGCACCGAGCTGCTCATGATGGAGCGGGATAGCGAGGAGGACCAACTCGCGTATGCGCAGGCGCTGGCCGATTGGGGCGACGCCGGCGGTTATGAGTGGGAGATCCTGGCCGATACCTGCACGATCGCGGCATTGGGCATCCCGTTTGAGCGGGCTCAGTGGCGGCTGGTCAACACCCTGTCCGGCGGCGAGCAGAAGAGGCTCGTGCTCGAGGCCCTGCTGCGCGGTCCGGAGGATGTTCTCCTCCTCGACGAGCCGGACAACTACCTCGATGTCCCGGCGAAGCGCTGGCTGGAGGAGCAACTCCGGGCCACCCCCAAGACCGTCTTGCTCGTTAGTCACGATCGCGAACTGCTGCACCAGGTGGCCACCAGGGTCGCCACGCTCGAGCCCGGCCGGGTGGGCAGCACCGCCTGGATGCACCCGGGCCGCTTCGGGACCTACGACCAGGCCCGCGCCGAGAGATTCGAGCGGCTCGATGAGCTGCGTCGCCGTTGGGACGAGGAGCACGCCAAACTCAAGGCACTGGTCGTGATGTACCGCCAGAAGGCGGCCTACAACTCCGATATGGCCAGTCGCCTTCAATCGGCCGTCACCCGGTTGGAGAAGTTCGAGGCCATCGGTCCACCCGAAGCGCTCCCGCTGCGCCAGAAGGTCTCCATGCGGCTGACCGGGGGGCGTACCGCCAAGCGGGCGATCATCGTGACCGCGCTGGAAATGGCTGTCGATGGCACGACCCTGACCACGGCATTCGATACCGAGATCTGGTTCGGTGAGCGGGTCGGTGTGCTGGGCTCCAATGGCTCCGGGAAGTCCCACTTCCTGCGGCTCTTGGCCTGCGGTGGTAGCGACCCGGACGCGCAACACCGCCCGGTCGGCGAGATCCAGCCGCAGCCCGTGGAGCACCGTGGGCGCGTGGTGCTCGGCTCGCGTGTGCGCCCCGGCTGGTTCGCGCAGACCCATGACCATCCCGCGCTGCACCGTCGGACGCTGCTGGAGATCCTCCACCGCGGCGATGACCACCGAGCGGGTATGCCGCGGGACCTGGCCGCGCGCGCCCTCGACCGTTACGGGCTGGCGAAGGCGGCGGAGCAGACCTTCGACACGCTCTCGGGCGGCCAGCAGGCGCGTTTCCAGATCCTGCTGCTTGAGCTCTCGGGGGCCACGCTGCTGCTGCTTGATGAGCCGACCGACAACCTCGATCTGCACTCGGCGGAGGCGCTGGAGGACGCGCTCGCGGCCTTCGAAGGAACCGTGGTGGCGGTCACCCACGACCGCTGGTTTGCCAGGACCCTGGATCGTTTCCTGATCTTTGGCGAGGGCGGTTCGGTGCGCTCGTCCGATACGGCCCAGTGGACTCATTAGGGGCGTGATCCGCATACGGGAGGCGCATTCAGGCGGGGTGCCTTGGGGCCGTGTGTTGGGGCGGTCCCTTGAGGTCGCGCTCGGGTCGCGCCGAACTGGGCATCGCGCTCGGGTCGCGCCGAACTGGGCATCGCGCGCCTGACCCACACGCCTCAACTTTTCCGCCCCGTGCCGGAACCTTGCGGTTGGGGTCCCTTGTAAGGGGCCCCAACCGAGGGTTTCTGGCATCAGGCGGGAAAGTTGTGGCGGGTGGGTCTGGAAAGTTGAGGCGGGTGGGGCTGGAAGGTATGAGGCGGGTGGGACTGGAAAAGTAGGGGCGCGTGGGACTAGGCGCGCCCGCCGCCGAGTTCTAGGGTGCTCGTAGGGCCGGGGGTTGGCAGGACCCCTGGTATCCGCCCAAGGAGGTCAATCCACATGCGCCCCACCCCACCCCGTCGTTTCCTCGCGTCCCTGGCCATCGGCGCCCTCGCAATCGCCCCGATTCTGTGGTCGGCAGCGCCGGCTCAGGCGGAGCCCACCATGGTGGCCCTGGTCGGTTCACTGCAGTCCGAATTGGGCTGCGCAGCCGATTGGGATCCGGCCTGCGCGGCCACGACCATGACACCGAATGCCGACGCCAGCACCTACACGCTGGAGGGCACCTTGCCCGCCGGATCCTATGAGTTCAAGGTGGCTCTGGACGGTTCCTGGACGGTGAATTATGGCGCCGGCGGAGCCCCCGATGGTCCCAATATCCCGGTGACCGTCGGTGGCCCCGCCCAGGTGCGCTTCACCTATGACGCGGCCAGTCACATCGTCTCGGTGACCCCGCTGGGCACCGGCGCCCCCACCAGCACGGCGGACGCGGCATACGCTCTCAAGAGCCTGCGCTCGTCGTTGACCAAGGAACGTTTCTACTTCGTCATGGCAGATCGCTTCGCGAACGGCAGTCGGGCCAATGACAGCGGTGGCCTGACCGGAGGGCCGCTGACCACCGGCTTCGACCCCACCAGCAAGGGTTTCTACCACGGCGGCGACCTCAAGGGCCTCAAGGGCAAACTCGACTACATCAAGGGCATGGGCACGACCGCCATCTGGCTGACCCCGAGCTTCAAAAACAAGCCGGTCCAGGGCGCTGCCGGGCAGGAAAGCGCGGGCTACCACGGTTACTGGGTCACCGATTTCACCCAGGTCGACCCACACCTGGGCACCAATGCCGATATGCGCGCGCTCATCCGGGCCGCGCACGCCAAAGGTATGAAGGTCTTCTTCGACATCATCACCAACCACACGGCCGACGTCATCGATTACCGCGAGGGTCAGTACTCCTATATCTCCAAGGAGAAGGATCCCTATCTGGACGCTGACGGTAACGCCTTTGATGACCGGGATTTCGTGGGGCGGGAGTTCCCGGCGATGGATGCCCAAACGTCCTTCCCCTACACGCCGTTCTATCACTCAGATGCGGACGCCACCTCACGAGTGCCCGCCTGGCTGAACGACCCCACCATGTACCACAATCGGGGCGACTCGGTGTGGGCGGGCGAGTCCAACACCTATGGCGACTTCATCGGGCTGGACGATCTCTTCACTGAGCGGCCCGAGGTGGTCAGCGGGATGGGTGAGATCTACAAGACCTGGGTCGACTTCGGGATCGACGGCTTCCGGATCGACACCGTCAAGCACGTCAATCTGGAGTTCTGGCAGCAGTTCGTGCCCGACATTTTGGGTGAGGCCGCCCGGATTGGGAACCGTGACTTCTTCGCCTTCGGCGAGGTCTATGACAGCTCCCCGGAGTACCTGTCGCGCTTCTCGACCGAGGGCAAACTCCAGGCGACCCTGGACTTCGGTTTCCAGGCCAAGGGCATCGACATCGCCAAGGGCGGCGCTCCGAGTTCCTTGGCGGACCTCTTCGCCAAGGATGACTGGTACATCGATGCCGACAGCAATGGCTACCAAACACCGACGTTCCTCGGGAACCACGACATGGGGCGCGCGGCCCTCTTCTTGCAGAGTGCCTCGGCCACTGACGCCGAACTCATGCAGCGGTGGCGCTTCGCCAATGCGCTGATGTACACCGTCCGCGGCAACCCGGTGACCTACTACGGCGACGAGCAGGGCTTCATCGGTACCGGTGGTGACCAGCTCGCACGACAGGACATGTTCGCCAGCCAGGTGGAGATCTACAACGGCGAGAAGGTCCTGGGTGGCGCTTCCGGCTCGATGAACCGGTATCGGACCAACCATCCGTTCTATCGCTGGCTGCATGAGCTCGCCGAGTTGCGTAGCAGGCATCCCGCGCTGGCGGACGGCGCCCAGATCAACCGGTATGCCGCCGCGAGCGCCGGCATCTTCGCAATCTCCCGCTTCGACCGGCGGACCAACACGGAGTACCTCGTGGTGGCCAATAACGCCACCACGCAGCAGTCCGCGACCTTCGACACCTGGACCTCACGCGGTTCCTTCGTGCCGGTCTTTGGCGCCAAGCGGCCGGTGCGTCCGGCTGCGGGTGGGCAGGTCACGGTCACCGTGCCGCCCTTGTCGGTGGCGGTATGGCGGGCCTCAGCGCCGATCGATCGGGCGGCGGCCCCCTCGGTTGCCCTCAGCCTGGCCGACGGGTCCACCGTGGCGGGTCGGGCCGAGATCGGTGCCACCATCGGCACCGACACCGCGGCGGATGTCACCTTCCTGTATCGGCAGGTGGGGGCGTCGACCTGGAGCGTCCTCGGAACCGACGACAACGCGCCATACCGCGTCTTCCACGACGTCAGCCGAATGCCGATCGGCACCGTGCTGGAGTACCGGGCCGTGGTGCGCCAGAGCGACCACCGGTATGCCGCTGACGGCGGCTGGGCGGTGACCGGCAAGCCTGCGCCCGCGGGCGGTGGGGGCGGCAATGACCCGGTCGCGCAGCCTGCTGCGGTCAGCGTGCCGGGCACGCACAACTCGGAGATGGGCTGCACCGGCGACCCGAACGCCGGGGACTGGCAGCCGGCGTGCGACCTGGACCAGTTGCAACTCGATGCGGCCAGCCAGATCTGGCAGGGAACCTGGGATATCCCCGCAGGTCAGTGGTCCTACAAGGCTGCGATCAATAGGGCGTGGGACGAGAACTATGGCGCCGGGGGTGTGGCCGGGGGAGAGAACATCGCGTACGAGCATGCCGGCGGCGCGATCACGTTCTACTACGACCACGCAACGCACTGGGTGACCTCCAGCGCGCAGGGGCCGATCCTCACGATCCCGGGCAATTTCCAGAGCAAGATCGGCGGATGCGGGGACTGGCAACCCCAATGCATGCGTCCGTGGCTGCAGGACCTCGATGGCGATGGCACGTACACCTTTGTCACGTCGTTGATCCCGGCCGGGTCTTACGAGGGCAAGGTCGCCGAGGGGCTGTCCTGGACGGTGAACTATGGCGTGGGCGGTGTCCCGGACGGCCCGAATTACGCCTTCACGGTTCCTGCGGATGGGGCCAAGACCACCTTTTCGTACGACTCGGCCACGCACGTGTTGACGGTGACCAGCCTTTAGGCCGTGCCGTCAGACTGACCTGCCCGCTCGGCTCGTCGAGCGGGCAGGTAGCCGAGGACGCCGATCAGGCTGAGCACGCCCAGGCCGAGGATGGTCGCGGTGATCGATGCCCGTTCGCTGGCCCAGCCGGCGATCGGGCTGGCCACGGCAAAGGCCGCGAAGGCGATCATCGAGTTCAAGGAGAGCACGGTCGAGCGGTTACTGGCGCTGGCGACGCGGTGGAGGAGGGCCGCGTGCGGCGGACCGTTCATGCCGTGCATGGCATAGGTGAACAGGTATGCCGCGACCAGTCCGGCGGGGCCGACCGCCAGGCCCATGATGATCACGCCGATCGCGTTGAGGGCCCGACCGAGCATGGCGGCCCGAGCCACGCCGATCCGCTTGGAGGCCCGCCCGGCGAGCCAGGTGCCGAGGGCGAAGATGCCCCAGCCCACGGCGGCCACTGGGCCGACGAGTGCACCGGCCGCCTGGGCCGACCCGAGGAGTTCCTCCAGACGCAGGGGCAGTAAGGACTCAAAGGCGATCATGCCGATCGACCAGGCTGCCTCCGCGCCCAGGGTCCCCGCGAGAACCGGGTTTCGGACCGCGAGGGTGACCCCTTCCTTGATGATCGCCGGTGCCTGTCGCGCGGAGGCGCGGGCGGCCGGCCAGCCACGAGGGCCGGCCTGGTCGCGGGCAGGCTCGGTGAGCAGGGTGACAACCGCGATGAGGTGGACGACGTTAAGTCCGGCAAAGATCCACACGACAAGATCGAGCGGTGATCGGCCGGCCAGTGGATGCCACCAGATAAGGGCACCGGAGATGACTGCTCCGAAGGCGATGGACAGTCCTAGGACGGTTCCTTGGCGGGAGAGTTCCTGATCGACATCCTTGCCCGGCTCGGTGCGGTGAACCGTGTCGACGAACCAGGCCTCCAGGGGGCCGGAATCCAATGCCCGGAAGATCCCCATGAGCGTGGCGGCGCCGACGAAGGCCCAAAAGGTGTGCGCGGCCACATAGGCCCACGACGTCAGCACATTGACCACCGCCGCCGCCAGGTAGACCGGCCGGCGACCGAAGGCATCGGCGAAGCCACTGGTGGGCAGTTCCAAGAGGAAACACACGATGCCGGACACGGCGGCATAGGTCAGCGCCTGCGTCGTGCTCAGGCCTCGCGTCGTGGCGAGCAGGACGAAGATCCCGACCACCAGCCCGACGGGGAACCATCGGGTGAATGTCAGGGTCACAAAGACCCGCCATGCCTGTGCGGGGGAGAACTCGTGGGTCATCGGCGCGGTGCCTTGTCCAGGTCGACCGGGTAGAAGACCGCGTATGCCGCGACCCGGTGGGCCTGGGGGTTGCCCTGACCGACCCGGGCGTACCGGGCGACGACCTCACGGATCTCCGCCGAGAGTTCGCTCAGCTGCTCGGCAGTGACAACGACCATCGCGTCGTTCATCCCCGCCGCGTCACGCCAGCGGCCGGGCCAGGTGGGTCGGACGTCGAGCCAGCGGCCGAACTTCTCAGTAAAGTGGCGCAGCCAGTCCCGTTCGAGCCAGCCCATCGCCGTCGCCGCATCCTCGTCGCCGTCGAAGTCGCTTGGGACGACCTCGGTGACCTCGGCGCCGGCCGCCCAGACCCGGCTCTTGCCGTCCCCGTCTCCGGTATCGACAACCAGGCCCACCTCGGCAAGTCGGCGCAGGTGGTAGCTCGTCGCGCCGGAGTTCGTCTCGAGCTCGCGGGCGAGGGCGGTCGCCGTGGCCGGGCCCTTGAGGCGAAGCGTGGCGAGGAGGCGGGCGCGCAGGGGGTGGGCGAGAGCCCGCACCGAGGTCGCGTCGAGGCGGATCCAGGAGGCCGAATCGGTCATAGATTGCACAATACCTTTGCACAGTACGTTTGCAAAACTTCCCTGCAATAGTCCACCTGTCCGGTATCCGTGCAGGTCAGGAGCCCTTTCATTGCTCGTAAACGGCGATTTGGGCCCCCCGCCACCACGCCCGTAAACTTGATCCTCGTTGTGTCGCGCGCCCTCGTGGCGGCCTCCACGTCACGGAAGCACGCGGCATACGTCATGTCCTCATCGTTCCCTCGCAAAGGCAACTTACGTGCGTACTTACACCCCCAAGGCGGGCGAGATCACGCGGGCCTGGCATGTCATCGACGCGACCGACGTCGTCCTCGGACGACTCGCCAGCCAGACGGCCATTCTCCTGCGCGGCAAGCACAAGCCGACCTTCGCCCCCCACGTTGACACCGGTGACTTCGTCATCATCATCAACGCCGACAAGGTCGTCCTCACCGGCGCCAAGGCCGCCCAGAAGCGCGCCTACCGCCACTCCGGTTTCCCGGGCGGACTCACGAGCGTCTCCTACACCGAGTTGCTCGCCGACAACCCCGAGAAGGCCATCGAGAAGGCCATTCGCGGCATGCTGCCCAAGACCTCCCTCGGTCGCCAGCAGCTCTCCAAGCTCAAGGTCTACCGCGGCACCGAGCACCCCCACGCTGCCCAGCAGCCCAAGCCCTTCGAGATCAGCCAGGTGGCCCAGTAATGAGCGAGACGACCTTCGAAGCCGACGTCGACTTCGGCACTGACACCGACGACGCGCCCATCACCGAGTACACCTCGGAGTCCTCGGCCGCCCCGGCTGGTTCCGAGGCTGCGCGCAAGCCCTCCGCCTCTGCGCCCGGCGCCGGCACCGGCCGCCGCAAGCAGGCCGTCGCCCGCGTCCGGATCGTGCCGGGCACCGGCGAGTGGACGGTCAACGGCCGCACCCTGGAGAACTACTTCCCCAACAAGGTGCACCAGCAGATCGTGCGGGAGCCCCTCACCATCCTCGAGCTCGATGGTGCGTATGACGTCCTCGTGCGCGTCCACGGCGGTGGCCCCTCCGGCCAGGCCGGCGCGGTCCGCCTCGGTGTGGCTCGCTCGCTCAATGGCGTCGACGCTGAGCTCAACCGCCCGGCGCTGAAGAAGGCCGGCTTCCTCACTCGGGACGCCCGCGTTCCCGAGCGCAAGAAGGCTGGTCTCAAGAAGGCCCGCAAGGCGCCTCAGTACTCCAAGCGCTAATCCGCGCGGAGCGCGGACTTAGCGCTTGGCTCCACAAGCGCCATCGGCGCGGAGCGCGGACTTAGCGCTTGGCTCCACAAGCGCCATC
>CALMQX010000014.1 GCA_937873315.1 uncultured Nostocoides sp.
GCCCGTAGGACGCGAGCGAGCCGATGAGGCCGATGTTCGGACCTTCAGGGGTCTCAATCGGGCACATCCGGCCGTAGTGGCTCGGGTGGACGTCACGGACCTCCATACCGGCGCGATCACGGGAGAGACCACCCGGGCCGAGCGCGGACAGCCGGCGCTTGTGCGTCAGGCCAGCCAGCGGGTTGTTCTGGTCCATGAACTGGGAGAGCTGGCTGGTGCCGAAGAACTCCTTGATGGAGGCCACAACCGGGCGGATGTTGATCAGGGTCTGCGGCGTGATTGCCTCGACGTCCTGAGTGGTCATCCGCTCGCGCACGACCCGCTCCATCCGGGACAGGCCCGTGCGGACCTGGTTCTGGATGAGCTCGCCGACATTGCGCAGGCGACGGTTGCCGAAGTGGTCGATGTCGTCGGTCTCGACGCGGATATCCACGTCCTCTCCGCGACGGCGGCCCGGCAGGCTCTCCTCGCCGGCGTGCAGCGCGCAGATGTACTTGATCGTCGCGACGATGTCCTCAAGGCGCAGCGTGGAGAGCGAGAGCTCACCCTCGATGCCGAGCTTCTTGTTGACCTTGTAGCGACCGACCTTGGCCAGGTCGTAGCGCTTGCCATTGAAGTAGAGGTTGTCGAGCAGGGTCTGCGCGGCCTCACGGGTCGGCGGCTCGCCCGGACGCAGCTTGCGGTACAGGTCAAGCAGGGCGGCGTCCTGGTCGGCGATCGGGTCCTTCTCGAGGGTGAGCTCGATGGACTCGTAGCCGGCGAAGGTCTCACGAATGTCGGCCTCGGTCATGCCCAGGGCCTTGAGCAGGACGGTGACATTCTGCTTGCGCTTGCGGTCGACGCGAACGCCCACCATGTCGCGCTTGTCGATCTCGAACTCCAACCAAGCACCGCGGCTCGGGATGATCTTCGCGGTGTAGATGTCCTTGTCCGAGGTCTTGTCCGGCGTGCGCTCGAAGTAGACGCCCGGGGAACGGACGAGTTGGGAGACCACGACTCGCTCGGTGCCATTGATGATGAAGGTGCCACGCTCGGTCATGAGCGGGAAGTCGCCCATGAAGACCGTCTGGCTCTTGATCTCACCGGTGTTGTGGTTCATGAACTCCGCAGTGACGAAGAGCGGCGCAGAGTAGGTCTGATCGCGCTCCTTGCAGTCCTCAATGGAGTACTTGACCTCCTCAAACCGGTGCTCGCGGAAGCTCAGGGACATCGACTGAGCGAAGTCCTCAATGGGCGAGATCTCCTCGAAGATCTCCTCAAGACCACTGCGGTCAGGGACATCGTCCCGTCCCTGCTCCTTCGCCGCCGCCACACGGGCTTGCCAGCGCTCGTTGCCGAGCAGCCAGTCGAAGCTCTCCGTTTGGAGCGCCAGCAGATCCGGAACCTCAAGAGGCTCACGAATCTTGGCGAAGGACAGACGGCCCGAGGCCGTCCGTGCGGTGGTCACTGTCTTAGACGCGGTGCGCGCAGCCAAGGATGGTTCCTTCCGCTGGCCCAACTCAGGTGCGTTGAATCGGGCCGGTCGACACTTCAGGTGATGGCGTCACTCCTGTGCCTGGGCCGGAATGCCGACTCGCAAGCACCCGCACAACGGGCACAGCACAGCGGCATACTCAACAGTGAGCAGGCATAGGTCAGGGGCAGCGCAAGGAATCAGCCTACCCCACGACGGCGCGCCTGTCCAACCGGGTCAAGCCAGCGCGACCAAGGTCACGCGGCCCCTGGTGCTGGCCGCCCGCCCGAACTCCCCCGAGCTCGTGCTTGTGCACCACGCAGAATGCCCCGATGACCGGCGCGCGTCAAGCACGTGGCGCGTGAATGAGGGTCACGAGTCGATCACACTCCGGCTCGCGCTCCCCGCTTCCCCCCTGCCTCAACTTTCCCGCCGCATGCCGGAACCTTTCGCTTCAGGCCCCTTGTAACCGGCCCCAACCGAAAGGTTCCGACCCCAAGTCCGACGTGCTGCCAAGGTGCTCCAACACAAGGGCGGGCCCGGCATACGTTGGAAGAGGTATGCCGGGCCCGCCCGGTGAAGTGCGTCAGAGACTGACGCGCGAGGTCACTTGAGGGTGACGGTCGCGCCAGCGCTCTCGAGCTGCTCCTTGGCCTTCTCGGCCGAGGCCTTGTCGACCTTCTCGAGAACGGGCTTGGGGGCGCCGTCCACGAGGTCCTTGGCCTCCTTGAGACCGAGCGAGGTCAGCGCGCGGACCTCCTTGATGACGGCGATCTTCTTGTCGCCGGCAGCCTCGAGGACGACGTCGAACTCGTCCTTCTCCTCCTCGGCGGCACCACCGTCGCCACCACCGGCGGCGGGGGCGGCGGCAACGGCCACCGGAGCGGCGGCGGTCACGCCGAAGGTCTCCTCGAAGTTCTTGACGAACTCGGAGAGCTCGATGAGGGTCATCTCCTTGAAGGCGTCAAGGAGCTCGTCGGTGCTGAGCTTGGCCATGATTGGCGTCCTTTCGATTACTGATGTTCTATGCCGTGAGTGGCGGAATTACTCGTCGCCACCCGTGGCGACGTCGTCGGTCTTCGTCGCCTTGAGCGCGTCGATGGTGCGAGCCGCCTTGGACAGCGGCGCGGCGAAGAGGTAGACAGCCTTGCTGAGCGAGGCGTTCATCGCGCCCGCCAACTTGGCCAGGAGAACCTCGCGGGACTCGAGGTCCGCGAGCTTGGTGATCTCTGCTGCCGTCAGGGCTTTGCCGTCGAGGACGCCGCCCTTGATGACGAGGAGAGGGTTGGCCTTGGCGAAGTCACGCAGCGTCTTGGCCGCCTCCACCGGGTCGCCTTCAACGAAGGCGATCGCGGTCGGGCCGACGAGCTGACCGTCAAATGCGGTCACCCCGGCGTCCTTGGCGGCAAGTTCGGTCAGCGTGTTCTTGACCACGGCGTAGGTCGCATTGCCACGCAGAGAACCCCGGAGTTCGGTGATTTGCTTCACCGAGAGTCCGCGGTACTCGGTCAGGACGGCGGCGTTCGAGCTCTTGAGCTTGTCCGAGATCTCGGCGATCGCTGCGGCCTTGTCGTACTTGCGTGCCATGTGGCCTCCTTCCGCTTGTCATTGCGACCTCCGGGTGAGGGCCCAAAACGGAAAGACGCCCCGGCACAGGGCACGGGGCGTGAGCACACGGCATACGAGGAGAACTCGTCAACCATGGTCAGTCGTGGCCTGCGCGGGTCGCCCACCGAGGTGGGGCCTTCGATCCCCTGCGGGTGCAGGTGACGACCGGCGGTCATTGGTCAAGGGGAAACTTTACGGCCCGGAGGTCGCGGCGACCAAATCCGCGAGTTGACTCCCGTCTCGGGATTTCGGGGTCACCCCGAAATCCCGAGTTCGTCGGACTTTGCTTGTGCGCAGAACTCGGGAAACCCTTGTGTCGGGCAGGGGGCCCCCAGATCTCGCGCGATGTCAGCTGAGCGGCACGACCTCGGCGGCCGGTGGAGCAAGGATTGGCCCGACCACGCCATAGTCGGCGATCACCAGCGAAATCGGCGGGCTGCCGGCCAGATCAACGGTATGGACGTGCCAGTCAGCATCCACGGTGAGCTTCGTGCGCTCGCCCTGGCCGGCTGCGTAAGCGATGTCGTATGCCGTGAGCCCGCCTTCCCGAGACACCTCACCGACACTCCCCCTGGTGATCGCGGCGGTCAGGCCGTCCAGCGTGGCGCGCTCGGCAATCAGCCGGGCTCGCTCGGCGACCGGGGCGACATTCGGATTGGTTGATGCCAGCGGGAAACTCGTCCAACTCGTGGCGCCGGTGCCACCGCCGAGGTAGACCATGCCGTCCACGATCAGCAGATCGCTGGCCGCGTCGAGAGGGTTCGGCAATCGAAGTGCGGCCGCGCCCGCGGCATACGAGATGTCCACATCCAAGACCTGGCCATCGACCGTCGCCCGCAAGCGCATCGAACCGGCGTCGACGATTGCCCCGGTGATCCGTCGGGCCAACTCGGCGCTGTCCACCGGGTTCCCCGACGGCGCTATCGACGCAGTTGTCGGCGAGGTTGACGGCGCCGCCGTGACGGCGCCACTCGGCCCGATCCCGGTCCCGTCCACTCCGGGACCCGACGGCGCGGGCGACCCAGATCCCGCGCACGCGGACAGCGCCGCCGCGAGCACGAGGCTCGCGGCGGCGCCGCCTGCGGAGAACAATCGAATGAGCGCTCAGCCCTTCATCATCTCGGCGAAGGAGGTCACTTCGGCCGCCGGCGGCTCGACGATCGAGACAGCCTCGCCCCACTTGGAGTAGGTCACGGTCATGACCTCCTTCTTGCCCTTGGTCTCGGTGGTGATGACCGCCTTGGTCGGCAAGCCCTTAGCGTCGAAGGTTTGGACCATGGTCATCGAGCCCGTGGCATCCGCGGCTGCAGAGGCAGCCGCCGAGGGCACCGCACCAGTACCCAACTTCTCCAGCGCCTTCTTGGACATCTCCGCCATCTGGGCCGCGGTCAGCGAGGTCTCATAGGTCACCGAGCCGCCATCCACGGCCGTCACCTTGGTATCCACGCCCGTGACCGTGTCCATGAGCGCCGAAGGGTCCGCGGCCTTGCTCATCTGCTCGAGCATGGGGGCGAACATGGCGCTCATCGGGTCGCTGGCGTCCCCGCTGATCTTGATCCACTTCTTACCCTCGGGCATGTCAGGCATGCCGCCCATGTAGAGCACCTTGCCCACCTTGAGCATCTCCATCTTGCCCTCGGCGCTGGTCATCGTCATGCCGAAGTTGGAAGAGACATAGTCCATGTCCATCTCCATGGTGCCTTGACCCGCGACCTCCATACTCGCGTGGCCGGTCTTGGCCGCCTTGATCGCAGCCGTGGAGGCGGCTCCCAAGGTGGCCAGCGAGACGGTGTCCCCGACCTTGGCGCCCGGAGCAGCCGCCGTTTGGCTGCTTCCAGCGCTGCCAGTGCTGCCACTCGCGCCTGGCGAGCCCGTCGTCGAACCACAGGCGGTCAACGTCAGCCCCACCGCCAGGGCGAGGGGCGCCGCAGCTACGCGGGTCACACGGCGAATCGAAACGGTCATCAGGGGTCCCTCCCGGAGTGAATGAAATGTGTCCGAGCACATGCTAAAGGGCCGCCCCGACGATGACGTCGGGGCGGCCCTCGTTGTCACGCAATCGTGACGAGCAACTCAGGCCTCGTCCTCGGAGAGGAGGTTACGAGTCTTGGTGTGGTCCAGGGCAATGCCGGGGCCAAGCGTGGTCGCCAAGGTCGCCTTGCTGATGTAGCGGCCCTTGGAGGCGGCCGGCTTGAGACGCAGGATCTCCTCCAGCGCAGCGCCGTAGTTCTCGACCAGCGCGTTCTCGTCGAAGGAGACCTTGCCGATGATGAAGTGCAGGTTCCCGTGCTTGTCGACGCGGAACTCGATCTTGCCGCCCTTGATGTCGGAGACGGCCTTGGCGGTGTCCATGGTGACGGTGCCGGTCTTGGGGTTCGGCATGAGGCCACGCGGGCCGAGGACCTTACCCAGTCGACCGACCTTGCCCATGAGGTCCGGAGTCGCTACGACGGCGTCGAAGTCGAGCCAGCCGCCAGCGACCTTGTCGATCAACTCGTCGCTGCCGACGAAGTCGGCGCCAGCCTCGCGGGCGGCGTCGGCCTTGTCACCATTGGCGAAGACCAGAACGCGGGCCGTCTTACCGGTCCCATGCGGGAGGTTGACGGTGCCACGGACCATCTGGTCGGCCTTGCGGGGGTCGACACCGAGGCGGAAGGCCACCTCGACGGTCTCGTCGTACTTGGCCTTCGCGGTCTTCTTCGCCAGGCGGACCGCCTCAAGCGGGCTGTAGACCCGGTCGGGCTGGATCTGCTCCACGGCGGAGCGATAGTTCTTGCTGCGCTTCACTGCTGCTCTCCTGAAATGAGATGGAAAAGTCGTGGTGCGGGTCAGCGCTGACCCTCCCACTGGGCCTACCGATCATGTGCGGGTAGGCCGGGTGGCCGATCCTGAGCGGATGCTCAGATGTCGGCCGGGGTGGTGATGCCCATCTGACGCGCGGTGCCGGCGATGATCCGCATGGCGGCCTCGACGTCATTGGCGTTCAGGTCGGGCATCTTGGTCTCGGCGATCTCCCGGAGCTGGTCCTTGGAGAGGGATCCGACCTTGTCCTTCAAGGGGTTCCCCGCGCCCGAGGACACGCCCGCGGCCTTCTTGATCAGCTCCGACGCCGGCGGCGTCTTGGTGATGAAGGTGAACGAGCGGTCTTCGTAGACCGTGATGACGACGGGGATGATGCTGCCGCGCTGGTGCTCGGTCGCCGCGTTGTACGCCTTGACGAACTCCATGATGTTGACGCCGTGCTGACCGAGCGCGGGGCCGACCGGGGGCGCGGGGGTCGCGGCACCTGCCTGGATCTGCAGGTTGATGTAGCCGGAGACCTTCTTCTTGGGGGGCATTGCTGTCCTTTGTGTGTTGTGGGCCCACGCCGAGGGGCGATGACCCGGTTGCCGTGCTGGCCTTCAGGATCAGATCTTGGCGACCTGGCTGAAGGACAACTCGACCGGGGTCTCCCGGCCGAAGATAGTGACCAGAACCTTGAGCTTCTGGGTGTCGGGGTTGATCTCGGAGATCGTCGCCGGGAGGGTCTCGAAGGGACCGTCCATGACCGTGACCGACTCGCCGACCACGAAGTCGACGATGGTCTCGGTGCGGGCGGTGCCGGTCGCGCCGGCGGCGGCGCCGGGGGTACCAGCCGCGGCCGCAACAGCCTCGATGTCGGCCGGCTTGAGCATGGTGAAGACCTCATCCAGGCTCAGCGGCACCGGCTGGTGCGCATTGCCGACGAAGCCGGTGACACCCGGGGTGTGCCGAACGGCTCCCCAGGACTCATCGGTCAGCTCCATCCGCACCAGGACGTATCCGGGGTAGCGGACCCGCTCGACCATCTTGGGCTGGCCGCCCTTGATCTCGCGGACGGTCTCCATCGGGACCTCGATCTGGAAGATGTAGTCCTCCATGTTGAGCGAGGTGATGCGCGAGGCGAGGTTGGCATTGACGCGCTTCTCGTAGCCCGCGTAGCTGTGGATGACGTACCAGTCCCCGAGCTGGAAGCGCAGTTCGTCCTTGAACGCCTGGACCGGGTCAACGGCCGCGGGCACGTCGCCATCCTCGTCCTGCTCAGCGGATTCCTGCTCAGCGGTCTCCTGCTCAGCGGCGTCCGGGGTCACTGCATCGTCCGCCTGGGCGAGTCCTGCCGAGGCGTCCTCGTCCACGACGTCGCCAGCCTCGACGGCCTCAACCACCTCGTCGGTGGTCTCGTCGTCGGGCTCTGCGGTCCACTGGTCGGACACGGGTGACCTCTTCCTTCAACACAATGTGGGCGGTATGCCGCGCGGCAGGACTACCGGGTGACCCCGGCAACGATCAGCCCCCGAAGACGAGCCCGATGAGCTTGGAGAACCCGAGGTCCAGTCCGGCGACCAGAGTCATCATCACCGTGACGAACACGATGACGACGAGGGTGTACTGCCATAGCTCGTTGCGCGTCGGCCGAACGACCTTGCGCAGCTCGTCGAGGATCTGACTAATGAACAGGCCAATGCGTCCGAAGAGCCGAGTCAGAGGGTTACCACCGGTGGCCTTGCCCTTTGCAGGCTTGGCGGTGCGGGGGTGTCCCACGTCTGTCACGGTGCCTTCTTCCACATTGGTCGTTCACGGTCCTGCTACGCAGGGCAGGAGGGACTCGAACCCCCAACCGCCGGTTTTGGAGACCGGTGCTCTACCAATTGAGCCACTGCCCTAAGACCTCTCCTGGATGGGCCGGAGGGGTCCCGGTGGTGTCGAACCGCGAGCCACGGGCACGCCGAAGTCTTGGTGCAAACACCGAGGGATCAGCATACGTGACCCGGCTCGGTGGCGCGAACCGACCATGGAAGGATGGTCGGCGTGACCAGCGTGACACCACAGAAGACCCCACTCGCCGAGCGCTCGCCAGCCGAGCTCGCTGCCTTCATCGAGGAGCAGCGCGCGGCATACGACGCATTCCAAGGTCGAGGACTCAAGTTGGACCTGACTCGTGGCAAGCCCAGCAGCGCGCAGCTGGACTTGGCCGACCGGCTGCTGCAGCTGCCGACCACGGTCAAGGACGCGGACGGGGTCGACGTGCGCAACTACGGCGGGCTGAACGGGCTGCGCCAGTTGCGCGAGATGTTCGCCGAGTTGCTCTGGGTCGAGCCGGAGCAGGTCGTCGCGGGCGGCAACTCCAGCCTGACGATGATGCATGACACCCTGGTCCAGCTGCTGCTGCATGGGCCGGTGGACGGCCAGCCCTGGTCACGGCAGGACACCATTCGGTTCATTTGCCCAGTGCCCGGTTACGACCGGCACTTCACCATGCTCGCGTCCTATGGCATCGAGATGGTCACCGTCGACATGCTCGAGGATGGGCCGGATGTCGACGCCATCGAGAGCCTGGTGGCCAGCGACCCGAGCATTGTCGGCATGTGGATCGTCCCGACGTATGCCAACCCGGCAGGCTCGGTGATCTCGCACGAGAAGGCCGCTCGGCTGGTCGCCATGCCGACCGCCGCACCGGACTTCAAGATCCTTTGGGACAACGCCTACGCCTTCCACCACCTCACCGAGGACGAGGCCAAGTCGGTCGACATCCTCTCGCTGGCCTCTGCGGCCGGACATCCTGAGCGACCGATCATGTTCGCGTCCACCTCCAAGATCACCTATGCCGGGGCGGGTGTGGCCGTGCTCGCCGCGTCCGCGGCCAACGTGCAGTGGTACCTCAAGCACATCCAGTTCGCCTCGATCGGACCGGACAAGGTCAATCAGCTGCGGCATGTCGAGTTCTTTGGGTCCGCGCAAGGCGTGCGCGACCACATGCTCAAGCACCGCGCCATCCTCGCGCCGAAGTTCGCGGCCGTGGATGAGGCGCTGACCAGCACCCTGGCGGGCCTGGGTGTGGCCAGCTGGACCCGCCCGACCGGTGGCTACTTCGTCTCGCTCGATGTCCTGGATGGCTGCGCGACTCGGGTTGTCCAACTCGCGAAGGGCGCGGGCATTGCGCTCACCCCGGCAGGGGCGAGCTTCCCGCACGGCAAGGACCCGCGCGACCGTAATATCCGCCTTGCGCCCAGTTTCCCTGAGCTCGAGGAGGTGCGCACTGCGATGGCTGGAGTCGCCACCTGCGTTGCCCTCGCGGCCGCCGAGCACCTCGTGGCCACGGGTGGCGAGTCCGCCGCCGCCCACGGAAACCCCGAGGGCGCGTGACCTCGACGCCGACGTGAGGCCGATCTCCACGCCGGGCTTTGCCGCCTAGGCTTTCGGGTATGCCGAGCCCGCAGCCCCGACCGCTGGCAACGCTGCCCAAGGCTCACCTCCATCTGCACTTCACCGGGTCGATGCGCCCCGAGACGGTGCGCGAGATGGCTAGCGCCCACGGGCTGCGACTGCCGGGGATGCTCACCGGTGAGCCCCGAGCGAGCTTCGACGTTGACGACGATGCCCGCGGGTGGTTTCGCTTCCAACGGACCTATGACGCGGCGCGACACTGCGTGCGTGGCGAAGCGGACATGCGGCGCATCGTGCGCGAAGCAGCCATCGATGATGGCGCCGAAGGTTCCCGCTGGTTGGAATTGCAGATCGACCCCACCTCGTATGCACCTTTCGTGGGGGGGATCACTCCAGCGCTGGAGATCGTCCTCGACGAGGCGGCCTCGGTCTCCCAAGAGCCTGGCGCCGCTGCCGTGGGCATCATGGTTGCCGCCTCGCGGATGCGCCATCCGTTGGAGGCGCGCACGCTTGCCCGGCTGGCTGCGCGATATGCCGGGGACGGGCCCGGGGCGGTCGTCGCCTTCGGCCTGTCCAATGACGAGCGGCGCGGTGATACCGCCGAATTCCAAGCGGCATTCGCGCTGGCCCGCCGAGCGGGGCTGCTGCTGGCACCTCATGCCGGCGAGTTGCTCGGCCCGCGGGCGGTCGAGGAGACCTTGAACTGGCTGGCGCCCGACCGGATCGGGCACGGTGTCCGCTCGGTGGAGGACCCGCGCCTGGTGGATCGGCTTGCTCGCGAAGGAGTCTCGCTCGAGGTCTGCCCAGGCTCGAATGTCGCCCTCGGGGTCTATGACGAGGATCGGGACGTACCGCTGCGACGGCTACTGAACGCGGGCGTTCAGGTCGCGCTGGGCGCCGATGACCCGCTGATCTTCGGTTCCCGATTGGTGGATCAGTATGCCGTCGCGCGCTCTGTGCACGGGCTCACCGATACCGATCTGGCGGCCTTGGCCCGCGGCTCCATCGAAGCCAGCCGAGCGCCCGAGCACGTGCGCCGACAGTCGCTCGGCGATATCGACACTTGGCTGACGAGTCCTCAGCCCTCGGCCTAGGGGTACGCCTAGGTCAGGTCGCGCTTGACCGGGAGCCGCTCGGCACGCCGACCCAGGCCCACCACACCAGCGCGATCACGACACTCACCAGCATCGCGCTACCGATCGTGGCGGTCACCCACGTGAAGGCAAGGTCCTCGACGGGAGGCCGGCCGGGCTCGAAATTTCGAGCCCATCGCCAGCTCAGGGCGAACGCGAACGCTTGCGGGAGCAACCCGACAGTCACCCAAGCGCAGGTGCGCCCAACCTGCGTGCTCAGCGAGTCCGCACTGCGTGGCGCGATCGCACGCACCCTCCGTCGGCACCACAGCGCCAGCACCGTCACGCCGGCCACACCCGAGCCGAACTGAAGGACCTTGTACAGCGCTAGTGGCCCCAGATGCGTGCGCAAGGACGGCCACGCCTGGACGGCAAAGCCGGTGCGATGGGTGAATGCATCCCACAACAGATGGGTCAGTATGCCGATGACGAGGCTGAGGTAGGCCCACAGCGCCCGCCGCACCCCTCCCGCCGAGGTGGGCGCGACCCAGCGCACCCGCAGCCAGCGCGGCGCCAGATCGCGGGCGACCGGCGCGAGCACCACCTCCCAAGTCCACCAGAGCACGAGGCCGGTCAGCGCGGTCCAGGTGAACGCCCAGGTCAGCTGGTGACTCTCTGAGCGAGCAATCTCCACCGGCAGGAAGTACGGCAGATCCGGAGCCATCGAACCGATCACCAAGGCCGCCGGGACCAAAGGGGCGCGTCGCACCAGCGGCAGCACTGCGGCTGCGTGTGCCACGGTGAAGGGCATCGCGCTAGAGCCCGTCGCCGACGACCACCGGCTCGTTCACCAGCGTCACACCAAACACGTGATGCACGCCGTCACGGACCTGCCGGGCCAGCGCCAGCACGTCTGTGGCGTGCGCGCCTCCGCGATTCGTCACGGCCAGCGTGTGCTTGGTGGATAGTGCAGCCGGTCCGGGCAGGCCGAAGCCCTTGCCAAAGCCGGAACGCTCGATGAGCCAGGCGGCGCTGGTCTTGACCTGGCCGTCCGAGGTGGGGAACCGCGGCGGCTCGCCCACTCCAGCGGCCGCCGCCCGGGCCGTGAGCGCGGCAAAAGCGTCTTCGCTGAGCAGCGGATTGGTAAAGAACGAGCCACAGGACCAGGTGTCGTGATCCTCGCGGTCCAGCACCATGCCGCGGAGCCGGCGTTGGGCCAGCACGGCCTCGCGCGCGTCCGCCAAGGGCGCACGCTCCCCCAGTTCCAGCCCCAATTGGCGGGCCAGGTCGGCATAGGCCACCGGCTGCGAGAGCGTGCCCAGCCGCAGTTGGAAGGTGACATCGAGGACGACGTGGCGCCCGGCGGCGGACTTGAACAGTGAATGCCGATAGCCGAAGCCGCAGTCCGCTGCCGCGATGGTCCGTACCTGAGCGGTTTCCCGGTCCCATACGCGCACCTGGGCGATGGTCTGGGCGACCTCCTGGCCGTACGCACCGACATTCTGGATGGGCGTTGCGCCGGTCGACCCGGGGATCCCCGAGAGCGCCTCGATGCCGCTCCAGCCCTCACCGACTGCCCGCTCGACCACGCCATCCCAGGGCTCGCCAGCCGCGATCCGGATCGAAGCGCCGCTGCAGTCATCAAGGGAGAGCACATCGATACCGCTGGTCTCGACCAGGACGACGGTGCCCTCAAAGCCCTCGTCGCCGATGACCAGATTGGAGCCGCCGCCCACGATCAGGAGCGGCTCGTCAGCGTCATCGACCTCGCGGACCGCGTCGACCAACTCGTCGGTGGTCTCCACGATGACCAGGCGCTGCGCCGGACCGCCGACCCGCATGGTCGTATGCCGCGCGAGCAGCTCGCCGGTGAGTTCGCGCATCAGTCGAGCCGGACCACGGCCGTGCACCGGCCGAGGACCTTGCTGCCCGCAGATGTTGTCGTCACATCGAGAGTGACTCGCCCCGCCTGCGCATCGATGGCCTTGACCACGGCAGTGACCTCGATCTGCGAACCCTCGGTCGGGACCACCACCATCGAGGTGAAGCGCGTGCCGAACTCGACCACCCGGGAGGCCTCACCCGCCCAGGCCGAGACCACTGAACCCGTGGCGCCCATCGTCCACATTCCATGAGCGATCAGATTGGGCAGGCCAACCGAGCGGGCGAAGGCCTCGTCCTGATGGATCGGATTCTGGTCACCAGAGGCATTGGCGTAGTCGACCAGCCGGGCGCGATCGACTGGCACGATCACCGGGCCGACGATCTCACCGATGGTGACCTCGCTGAGTGCACGAGCGGCCATGGCTACTCCCCTCCCCGGATGACGTAGGTGGCTCGACAGGTCGTGAGAGCTTCACCGGCCGCTGTGGCCAACTCGGCGCGGGTCGAGACCATGGAGTGCCCACCAGCGGATTTGATGGACTCGATGGTGACCGTGGCGACAATGTGGTCGCCGGCGGTGATCGGGCGGTGATGGACAAAGGACTGCTCGCCGTGGACCAAGCGCGAGTAGTCAATACCGGCCTCGGGGTCCTGGATGTACTGCCGGTCGCCGCGCTGGCCCCACATCACCGCCATGCTCGGCGGCGCGATCACATCGCGGTGCCCCGCGGCGCGAGCGGCCTGCGCATCGCTGTGCACGGGATCGGTGGCGCCGATAGCGGCGGCAAAGGCGCCGATCTGGGCGGCGGTCACGGCATACGGCTCGCTGGGCGGATAGGTGCGTCCGGCGAAATCGGGATTCACGGCCATGGGCACCACCTTAGGGCGGCTGCCGGGACATGACGAAGGCCGCCGACCCGAAGCGGGTCAGCGGCCTGTCAGGACCTGGCTGCGGTCAGCGGGTCTCGCGGTGTGCGGTGTGCGACTTGCAGCGCGGGCAGAACTTCGCGAGCTCGAGACGGTCGGGGGTGTTCCGACGGTTCTTCTTCGTGATGTAGTTGCGCTCCTTGCAATCCGTGCACGCCAGGGTGATCTTCGGGCGGACGTCGAGGGACTTCTTAGCCACGGGGCAACCTACTTCTCAAGCGGAACTGTGGGGACAACGACACACCAGGATACGCGCTGACCGGGGGTATCCGGAAATCGCCTGGCAATGCGAGTAGCGGGAGCGGGGCTCGATCCCGCGACCTCACGATTATGAGTCGTGCGCTCTGACCAGCTGAGCTATCCCGCCGTGGACCGATGTGCCGCCTCGAACGTGCGCGACCTCGGTCGGAGCCCCCTGTCGGAATCGAACCGACGACCTTTTCCTTACCATGGAAACGCTCTGCCGACTGAGCTAAGGGGGCCTGCTCAAGAACGCTGCCCGAGGCGCGTTGCGAGTGCGTCGGAGAGACTACACGCTCACCCGCGCCCCCGTGAAATCTGGCACCAACTTTCCCGCCTGATGCCGGAACCTTGAGGTTGGGGCCCCTTAGAACGGGCCCCAACCTCAAGGTTCCGACCCCAAGCGACCTGCCCCGGCAGACTCCAAGCCCCACCGCGGCATACCCCCGTGACCTTCGTGGTTGGCTTTCAACGTGACCACCCCATCGGCACCCCAGCACATCGTCATCATTGGCTCCGGCTTCGGCGGACTCTTTGCGGCCCGAGCGCTTCGCCGCCGGCGGGATGTGCGTGTGACCCTGATCGCCAAGACGACCCACCACCTCTTCCAGCCGCTGCTCTACCAAGTCGCCACCGGCATCCTGTCCACCGGCGAGATCGCCCCCAGCACTCGTGAGGTTCTGGCCCACCAGCGCAACGCCCAGGTCCTCCTCGGCGAGGTCACGGGTATCGACCTCGACGCGAAGGCGGTCACCCATGAGGTATTGGGCCGGGAAACCGTCACAACCTACGACAGCCTGATCGTCGCGGCCGGCGCTGGTCAGAGCTGGTTCGGGCACGACGAGTTCGCCGACCATGCCCCCGGCATGAAGACCATCGACGATGCCCTGGAGCTGCGGGGACGGATCTTCGGCGCCTTCGAGCTTGCCGAGTTGGCCCCCACACAGGCCGAGCGCGACCGGCTGCTGACCTTCGTGGTGGTCGGGGCGGGGCCGACCGGGGTGGAGATGGCCGGACAGATCAGCGAGTTGGCCCAACGCACCCTGCGACGGGACTTCCGCGCCATCGACACCTCATCGGCCCGGGTCATCCTCGTGGACGCCGGTCCGGCGGTGCTGCCCTCCTTCGGCGAAGACCTCGGCGGCCGAGCTCGGCGCCAACTCGAGAAGATGGGTGTCGACGTCCGCACCTCCACCAAAGTCATCGACGTCGACGCGACCGGGATGGTCGTGGAGGACTCTGACGGCGAGCGGCAGCGGATCGAGGCCAAGTGCAAGGTCTGGGCCGCTGGCGTGGCCGCCTCTCCATTGGCCGGCATGCTCGCCGAGCAGGCCGGGGTCGAGGTCGACCGGGCTGGGCGGATTCCCGTCGAGCCAGATCTCAGCCTTCCCGGCTACCCGGAGGTCTTTGTGGTGGGCGACATGATGGCCCTGGACAACCTGCCGGGAGTCGCTCAGGTGGCGATCCAGGGGGCTCGGTATGCCGCCCGCACGATTACCGATCGATTGGATGGCCGACAGCCACGGCCCGCCTTCAGTTACCGCGACAAGGGGTCGATGGCGACGATTTCGCGCTTCAGTGCGGTGATGTCCTCGGGGCCGATCCGGCTGTCCGGATTCTTGGCCTGGCTGGCGTGGCTGGGCTTGCACATCCTCTACATCGTTGGCTTCAAGCACCGTGTGACGACCCTGCTGCACTGGGCCATCAGTTTCATCGGACGCGGCCGCTCGGAGCGCGCCTACACGGTGCAACAAGTGTTGGGCCGCCGTGCACTGCAACGAATTTCAGCTGACGAGGCGCCGAAGCTCCCGGAGATTGCCGAGTCCTGAGGCCGTCACCGACCTTCAGCGGGGGGCCATCCGCAGCGCGCCGTCCATCCGGATGACCTCGCCATTGAGATAGTCATGCCCGATGATCGCCATCGCCAACGCGGCATACTCCTCGGGCCGTCCGAGTCGCTGCGGGAAGGGCACCCCGGCCGCGAGCCCGGCGCGGAACTCGTCACTAACGGTCGCCAGCATCGGCGTCTCGATGATGCCCGGCGCAATGGTCATCACGCGGATGCCGTACTGCGCCAGATCGCGCGCTGCTGGCAGGGTCAGGCCGACGATGCCGCCCTTGGATGAGCTGTAGGCGGCCTGCCCGACCTGGCCGTCGTATGCCGCAATGCTCGCGGTGTTGATCACCACGCCCCGCTGGCCCTCCACATCTGGCTCTGTGGCCGCCATGGCTTCGGCCGCGATCGCCATGACCGTAAACGAGCCGATCAGGTTGATCTCGATGATCTTGCGGTAAAGCGCCAGATCATGCACCCCGCCTCGACCAAGGATGCGCGCGCTCATGCCGACGCCGGCGCAGTTGACCACCACCCGGAGCGGTGACTGCGGATCCTCGCTGGCCACGGCCACGGCCGCCCGAACCTGTACCTCGTCGGTGACATCGGTCGGCACATAGGTCACGGCGTCGACCGCCGGCCCGGCCTCGCAGGCCGCGGCCAGGTCGAGCGCGATGACGCGAGCACCGGCGGCGGCCAGTGCGGCAGCGGTGGCGGCACCGAGGCCAGAGGCTCCCCCGGTGACGATGGCAGTGGTGTTCGCGGTCTGCATGGCGCCATCCTGCCAGCCAGTGGACGATGGCGAACCGTCGGGCCGGTCTTGAGCGTTCGCTCAATTTGAGCATATGCTCAACTCCATGCATGAGCCCACTCGCCCGGAAACTCGAGCCAGGTCACTGCTGGTCGCGGCCCCGGTGACCCTGACCGCACTCCTCGGAGTCGCCATCGCGCAACGCCTGGACCGACTGGATTCCGCCCTGGTCTTCGTGGGGATCCCCTGCCTCCTGGCCCTGGTCCTAGGACTACTCCCCACGAAGCGCAGTTGGGGATCGATCTTCCAGTTCATCACCGTGGTGCTGCTGCTCGCCTCGGCGCTCCTCCAAGAGGGAGCCTTGTGCGTCCTGATGGCAGCGCCCTTGGTCTACGGGGTGGCCGCCCTTGCGTGGTTCGCTGCCCGCTCGTCCAAGGACGGCGAGCGCCTGCACGCGCTGGCCCTGGTCCCGCTGCTCCTGCTGATGTCCGAGGGCATCGCTCCCGACTGGCGGATCGCCCCCGAGGCCAGCGCGCGCGCCGAACGGACAGTTGGCGCCAGCTGTGCTCTCTTCGAAAGAGCCCTTGACCGCGGACCGCGCATCTCCAGCGATGATCGCGGGACCCTGCTGAGTTGGGCGCGCTATCCCACCCCGATCTCGGTGACGGGAACCGGCGTGCACGCGGGCGATGAGTGGGTGTGGACCATGCCCGGGGGCGATATTCACGCAGGCGTGGTTTCCGAGGCGGTGGGGCTGCTGCGCTTTGAGGTCACCGGGGACAACTCGGGCGTGACGCGATGGGTGACGCTGCGCAGCGCCACCCTCGCGTGGAGTCAGCAGTCCCAAGGTTGCCGTGCCGTCGTCACCATCGACTACCAACGACACCTCGATCCGGCCCTGTGGTTTGGCCCCATCACGGCCGTCTTCATGAACGCCGGGGCCGATGCGCTGTTGGCGTCATTGGATTGACCTGGCCCTCATGACTGCCGCCACGATCCGCAATCTCACGCTCGCCATCCCCCTGGTCGGCCTGATCGCCCTACTGCTCGGTCGGCGACCCAGCCCGCGGACCTCGGCAGCGGCATTCCTGGCTGGCCTGTGGGTCGCGGTCGCCATCGCGATCATTCACGCAAGCGTCCCGGACCGCTGGTGGACTTATGCCGCCAGTCCCACGGCAATCCTGGGCCTGCCGCTGGAAGCACTCCTGGGATGGGCCATCATCTGGGGCGCCGTGCCGGCGCTTGCGGGCGGCCCGTGGTGGGCCTGGCTATTGGGCCTGGGCTGGCTCGATGCGGTGGCCATGCCGGCCATGTCACCGATGGTGTTGCTCGGGCCCACCTGGTGGCGGGGTGAACTTCTGGTGCTCGCCGTGGGATTGCTCCCTGCTCTGGTCCTGGGTCACTGCACCCGCACGCGCCGGTGGCTGGCCCTGCGCGTGGGGATGCAGGTCGCCCTCTTTGGGAGCGTGGTGCTCGTGGGGTTGCCCAACCTCGTGCTCTCACAGACCGGCGGCTCCTGGGCCGCGCTGGGACAGCAGCCCCTGGCGATCCGGGCGGTCCTCTTCGTCGTGGCAGCTCTCGCCGCAGTTCTCGCGCTCAGCGCCGTCGCCGAACTAGCCCGGGTCGGGCGGGGCACCCCGTTCCCCTGGGATCCGCCGGAGCAGCTGGTGATCAGCGGCCCGTACGCGTATCTGGCCAACCCCATGCAAGCGGGCGGGGTGGCCTTGCTGGCAGTGCTGGGCGTCGGAGTCGGATCGTGGATGCTCGTGGCGGCCGCCGGCTCAGCGGGCCTGCTCTCCTTCGCCGTCTTCGATTGGCACGAGCGGGAAACCCTCGCGCGCAGGTGGGCGGACTACCGGGCCTGGCGATCCAGCGTGCGGCCCTGGGTCCCGAGCTGGCGCCCCCATGGCCTGCCCGGGTCAGAACTCGACGTAGACGCAGAGTGCGCGATCTGTCGGGCTACCGGTCGCTTGCTCGCCGCGCCTGGGCTGGCCGTGAGCGCCATACCGGCTGCAGAGAACGGATTGCGTCGCTTGCGCTATCGGAATGAGCATGTCGGGGCTGAGGGGATCGCTGCTGTGGGCAGGGCGCTCGAGCACAGGAATCTGGCCTTGGCAGTACTCGGGTGGGGAATCCGGCTCCCCGGGGTCGACCTGGCCCTGCAATCTTTGGCCGACGCCACTGGGCTCGGCCCCGTGGGCATGCGATGCTCGGATCCGGCATCGCCGCGCGTCCATCAAGGAGGGCTCCCCCATCGCCGCCGAGCAGACCACAGCTAGTCTCAAGGACGCCGTTGTGCGCCTCGTGGCGCAACAGGGCTTGCGGGACCTCTCCGCCCGCATCGTGGCCGGTGAGGCCGGGGTCAATCAAGCGCTGATCTTCTATCACTTCGGCACTCTCGAGCAGTTGATCGCTGCGGCGATGGCCGAGGCGACCACGGCGATGGTTGAGCGTTTCTCCGAGCCGTTGCGAGGGGCGCAGACCTTCGCCGAGCTCCACGCCGTGGGGCTAGCCCTGAGCGCTAGCGCACGAGCCGATGGCTCAGCCGCGCTGCTTGCCCAGGTGATCGCGTCAGCTCAACATGACCCAGTTCACCGGCGAATCCTGCACGAGTGCTTGGCGATGTGGGATGGCGAGGTGGCCGCGGCGGTTCGTCGAATCTTGGGATCGCGCGGCATGGCGGACGCTATCGACGTGGAAGCCGTGACCTCCGCGATTGCGGCCTCGACCATCGGCATGATCACGCTTGATGGCGCCCGGGCCGACGGCCCAGATCGAAGCGCGCTCGCAGCCTTGGAGGGCATTACGGGGATGGTGGACCGTGTCTTGCGACTTGTCCCCGCACCGCTGGCCCGTCGGGTGCTGCGCCGCTGATGGCGCGGCGGCATACGGTGTCCCCATGACGTTGCACATCGGCGGACACGTGGACTCGGCGGACCCGATCAGCGAGGCTCAGGCGCGCGGCGCCACGCTCTCACAGATCTTCCTCGGCGACCCACAGAGTTATCGCGGCCCGGTCGTGGACTACCCCGGCGGCGCGCCGGCGCTCAAGGCCGACGCCGAGGACGCCGGGATTGATCTCTATGTGCATGCGCCGTACCCGATCAATGTGGCCTCGCTGAACAACCGCATCCGAATCCCCGGCCGCAAACTGCTGCAGCAACACCTCGATGCTGCCCTGGAGATCGGCGCCAAAGGTGTGATCGTGCACGGCGGTCACCTGGGCAAGGACGAGGACGCCGGCATCGGCTTCGACAACTGGCGCAAGTGCATTGACGGCCTGCGGATGCCCGTGCCGCTGCTCATCGAGAACACCGCCGGGGGCGAGAACGCGATGGCGCGGCGGCTGGACGCCATCGGTCGGCTGTGGGACGCGATCGGGCTGGCCGACGGCGGCGAGCAGGTGGGCTTCTGCCTGGACACCTGCCATGCGCACGCCGGCGGCAATGACCTGGCCGACGTGGTCGAGCGGATCCGATCGATCACGGGTCGGATCGACCTGGTACACGCCAATGACAGCCGCGACGACTTCGACTCCGGCGCCGACCGGCATACGAACTTCGGCTCGGGTCTCATCGACGGCAACCTGCTCAGCGATGTCGTCGAATCGGCCGCTGCCCCCGTCGTGGTGGAGACCCCGGGCGGCACCCAAGGGCAGAGCGCGGATATTGCCTGGCTCCGTGCGAACGTGAGCGGTGGCTAAGGATGGATGTTGCTGTTGGGCTCATCGCCCTCGCCGTCACCGTGCTGGCTGGCACTGTGGTCAGCGAGCGCCTGCGGATGCCCGCGCCGCTGCTCTTGATCGTTATCGGCATCGCGGCCTCCTTCGTGCCGAGCCTCCCCCAGGTCCAGTTGGGTCCCGATGTGGTGCTCTTCGGGCTGCTGCCACCCTTGCTGTATGCCGCCGCTCGGCAGACCTCACTCGTGGACTTCAGGGCCAACCGTCGCCCCATCCTGCTGCTCTCCGTCGGCCTGGTGATCGCTACGACGGTCGCCGTCGCAGTGGCTCTGCGCTGGGTCTTGCCGGACCTGAGTTGGCCGGTGGCGATGGCGATCGGAGCGGTCGTGGCGCCCCCGGACGCGGTCGCGGCCACCGCCATCGCTCGCCGGATCGGCCTGCCACGGACGCTGGTATCGATCCTTGAAGGCGAGTCGCTACTCAATGACGCCACCTCCCTGGTGGCGCTACGCACCGCGATCGCGGCCATGGGTGGTGGGGTCGCGGCATACGAGGTCGGCCTGGATTTCGTGCGTGCGGCCGGCGGCGGAGCACTCGTGGGATTCGCCTGTTTTGCTGTTGTCGCGTGGATCCGAAGGCACCTGCAGGACCCGATACTGGACACCGCGCTCTCGCTACTCACGCCCTTTGCGGCCTATGTTGCGGCCGAGAACCACGTCATCCACGCCTCGGGGGTGATCGCAGTGGTCGTCGCCGGGCTGCTGCTGGGGCACAAGGCTCCGATCATCCAGACGTCCCGCTCGCGGCTGACCGAGAGCATCACCTGGCGCACGATCGCCTTCGTCCTGGAGAACGTCGTCTTCCTGCTCATCGGCCTCCAAGCTCGCTGGATCCTCGAGGGTGTCCAGAATTCCGGGCTGGCCTGGCCCCTGGTGATCGCCGCCTGCGGCGTCACCCTAGCCACGGTCATCATCGTTCGGCTGCTCTGGCTGTACTCATCGCGGGTCGCGCTGTGGGCCCGCACGGGCCGGGCCGCCCATTCAGTCCCCTGGGCGGGGGCGACCCTGGTGGGATGGGCGGGAATGCGGGGCGTCGTCACGCTGGCTGCCGCCTTCGTCATCCCGACCGACGTGGAGTACCGCGACCTGCTGCTGCTGATCGCGTTCAGTGTCGTGGCCGGAACCCTGCTCATCCAGGGCTTGACCCTGCCCTGGCTCACCCGTCGGCTCGGCGTGGAAGCACCGGACCCCGCCGCGGACGCGCTGGCCCGGGCCACCCTGCTCCAACAGGCCGCGGTCGCCGGCTTGGACCGCCTCGACCAGCTCGAGGGTGATGACTTAGGCGGCGTCCGCGACATCATTCGAGCGCGGGTGGAGCAACGCACCTTCGCGGCCTGGGAGCGCCTGGGCACGACCAGCGACCGGGAGGCACCCTCGGATGCCTACGCCCGGATGCGGGCCGAAATGCTCACCGTGGAGCGCCAGCGGGTGCTGGAGATCCGTGACCTGGGGCAGGTGCCGGCCGAGGTTGTTCGCGAGGTGCTGGGCATGCTAGACATCGAGGAATCCATGCTCGACACCGCACGGGAGGAGCGTGCTTTCGTGACGAAGGCAACGACCATCCAATTCGGTGAGGAGTGCGCGGAGTTGGCCGCGCTGCCGGCGGTTGAGACCTCACCGGACCCTGAGTGCGCCTCGTGTGTCGCCGAGGGACTTTCTCCAGTAGCGCTGCGCCAGTGCCTCACCTGCGGGCACATCGGGTGCTGCGACTCTTCCCCGGGCCGGCATGCAACTGGGCACTATGAGTCGACCCGGCATCCGGTCATGCAGTCCGCGGAGCCGGACGAGATGTGGCGTTGGTGCTATGTGCACCACGCGTCCGGCTGACCTCGGCACGGCGCGTGCTGGGGCAGTCGCTGGCCCTAGGACGTGGACTGCACGTCAATAACGATCCGGCTCGGACCGGTCAGGGTGAACACCCGGAAGGGTCGCTTGCCGCCATTAATCCCCACGAACTCCTGCCCGATGCCCTCGAATCCGCCGTAGAGGCCCTTGACCTGCGCAAACACCGTTCCACGCAGGGCGCTGGCCGGCACCGGCGCAGGAGCTGGTTCGCCATGCTCGGGGTAGTAGACGCCGAACGCGAGCACCTGGAGGATGGCGTCCCCGGACACCGGGACCGGCTCGCCGCTCGGGTCTGCGATCGCACTCTCGACATAGCCGACGGTGAACCGTGGTGGCTCCGGCCCAGTGAACTCGTAGACGACCCGGTCGAATCCGCGGTGTCGGCCGACCCGAACAGCGGAGCCCACACCACCCGCACGGAGCTCCGGAATCCCCGGGCTCGACACGTCTGAGGTACCAAAGGGTCCGCCGGTCGGTTCCGAGCTTGCGGCGGTCGCAGACGGAGACGACGGCGTCGGGACGCTCGCGGACGGCGACGATGAGGTCGACGCGGTGGGCCCAGGGGTGGTCGGGGTGGGTGCGGGGCTGGAGCAGCCGGCTACGGCCGCCACCGCAGCGAGCGCCAGGATGGCCACGGGTCCTGCGAAGGTGGATCGGGGACGGGGCATGACCCCTCCTTACACATTGCGGCGGTACTGGCCGCCGACCTCGAAAAAAGCATCGGTGATCTGCCCGAGGGTGCACACCCGAGCAGCGTCCATGAGGACGGCGAAGACGTTCTCCCCCGCCATGGCCGCAGTCTTGAGGCGCGCGAGAGCGGCCTGTGCGTCCTCGCGGTGCTCCTCCCGAAAGGCCGTGACGCGGGCAAGCTGCGAGGCCTTCTCGGCCTCCGAAGCCCGGGCCAACTGCAGGCTGCGCGGCGCCTCATCGCCGGCTGGATTGCGGAAGGTGTTGACCCCGATGATCGGCAGGCTGCCGTCATGCTTGCGGTGCTCGTAGAGCAGCGACTCGTCCTGGATCCGACCGCGTTGATACCCGGTCTCCATCGCGCCCAGCACTCCCCCGCGCTCGGTGAGCCGATCGAACTCAGCGAGCACGGCCTCCTCGACCAGGTCCGTCAGCTCGTCGATGATGAAGGACCCCTGTAGCGGGTTCTCGTTCATCGCCAGGCCCCACTCCCGATTGATGATGAGCTGGATCGCCAACGCGCGCCGCACTGACTCCTCTGAAGGCGTGGTGACCGCCTCGTCAAAGGCGTTGGTGTGCAACGAGTTTGCGTTGTCATAGATCGCGATGAGCGCCTGCAAGGTGGTGCGGATGTCGTTGAAGTCCATCTCTTGGGCGTGCAGCGATCGCCCGCTGGTCTGAATGTGGTACTTGAGCTTCTGGCTGCGTTCACTGGCGCCATAACGGTCCCGCATGGCGATTGCCCAGATTCGGCGCGCCACCCGGCCGATGACGGCATACTCCGGATCCATGCCATTGGAGAAGAAGAAGGACAAGTTCGGAGCGAAGTCGTCGACCGCCATCCCGCGGGCGAGATAGGACTCGACGTAGGTGAAGCCATTGGCCAGGGTGAAGGCGAGTTGGCTGATCGGGTTCGCCCCGGCCTCGGCGATGTGATAGCCGGAGATCGACACGGAGTAGAAGTTGCGCACCCCTTGGTCGATGAACCACTCCTGGATATCGCCCATCATCCGCAGCGAGAACTCGGTCGAGAACAGGCAGGTGTTCTGTCCCTGGTCCTCCTTGAGGATGTCGGCCTGCACAGTGCCGCGGACGTGCTGCAGGGCGTATGCCGTGAGCTCCGCGCGCTCTGCCCCACTCGGCTCGCGGCCCTCGCGCTCGACGAAGGCGGCGATCTGCCCGTCGATCGCGGCGTTGAGGAAGAAGGCGAGGATGGTCGGCGCCGGTCCGTTGATCGTCATGGACACGCTGGTCGTCGGTGAGACCAGGTCGAAGCCGTCGTAGAGCGCCTTCATGTCCTCCAGCGTCGCAACCGAGACGCCCGAGGTGCCGACCTTGCCGTAGATATCCGGCCTCGGGTCCGGGTCTCGCCCATACAGCGTGACCGAGTCAAAGGCCGTGGAAAGCCGGGTGGCCGGTTGCCCCTCGGAGAGGAGCGTGAATCGGCGATTGGTGCGGAATGGATCACCCTCACCGGCGAACATCCGAGCAGGGTCCTCATTGTCGCGCTTGAACGGAAAGACACCGGCCGTGAAGGGGAAGTAACCCGGTAGGTTCTCCCGTCGAAGGAAGGACAGTATGTCGCCATGGTCGGCGAAACGCGGCAGTGCCACTCGTCGAATGTCGTTGCCCGACAGGGATTCCTTCACCAGTGCGGTATGGATCTCGCGATCTCGGATCCGCACCACCTGCTCGTCACCGCTGTATGCCGCGACCGTCGCCGGCCACCCATCGAGCCCGGCCCGCACGTCGGCGGGGATGGATTCCTGGGCGGCCACAATGAGGGCAGTCAACTCGACAGGCGCCTTGTCCCCCAACGCTTCTCGCGCCGTCGCGAGGTGCTGCGCCCGACGTGCGGCGGCCGCATACTCAGCGGTGTGAGCGTGATAGGAGCGAACGGCCTCGGTGATCTCCGAGAGGTAACGGACGCGCTCGGGTGGCACGACTTGGCGGAGCACCGATGAGTGCCGCACGTCGACAGGCGGCAGAGCGCCCTCCGAGAGCTCAAGTCCCTTGTCAGACAAGAGGGCTCGCAACTCCTGATAGAGCGCGGTGACGCCGTCGTCATTGAAGGTCGCCGCCGAGGTGCCAAAGACGGGCATGTCCTCAGGGCTCGAGCCGAATGCCCCGCGATTGCGGATGAGTTGGCGGCCGACGTCGCGCAGGGCATCCATGGCCCCTCGACGCTCGAACTTGTTGATCGCCACGACATCCGCGAAGTCGAGCATGTCGATCTTCTCGAGTTGGCTGGCGGCGCCGAACTCGGGTGTCATGACATAGAGGTTGACATCGGCAAAAGCCGTGATCGCGGCATCCCCCTGGCCGATGCCCGGGGTCTCGACGATGATCAAGTCGTACGCTGCCGCCTTGAGTGTGGCGATCACCTCGCTCAGGCACTCGGGCACCTCACGGCCCCCGCGGGTGGCCAGGGAACGGAAGTACACCCGGTCCCCGTCCAGGGCGTTCATCCGGATCCGGTCGCCCAGAAGGGCGCCGCCCCCACGTCGGCGGGTCGGGTCGATGGCGATACAGGCGATGCGCAGCTTGTCCTGCTGATCGACGCGGAAGCGACGAACGAGCTCGTCGGTGAGGCTGGATTTCCCCGAGCCACCGGTGCCGGTGATCCCGAGCACGGGCACGACGCGCCGGGCTGCGGCGGCGCGGATCGTGTGCTCCGCGCTGCCCAGTGCCCCGAGCTCGGCGCCGGTGATGGCGCGCGCCACGGCGCTCTTGTTGCCGCTGAGCAGGGCGTCCAGGTCGACCGGAGCGGCGGCATACGGGTCGACATCACAGGCGTGCAGAACCTCAGCGATCATGCCGGGCAGACCCAACCGTTGGCCGTCCTCCGGGCTGAAGATCGTGACCCCGGACTCGCGCAAGCGCGCGATCTCCTCGGCCACAATGACTCCGCCGCCGCCGCCAAAGACCTTGATGGAGCCGGCGCCGCTCTCGCGCAAGAGTTGCGTGAGGTACTCGAAGTACTCGACGTGGCCCCCCTGATAGGAGGACACCGCGATGCCCTGGGCGTCCTCCTCGATGGCGGCGTCGACGACCTCCTGAACGCTGCGGTTGTGGCCGAGGTGGATCACCTCCGCACCCTGGCTTTGCATGATCCGCCGCATGATGTTGATCGCGGCGTCATGGCCATCGAAAAGGCTCGACGCGGAGACGATGCGGACCGGGTGGCGAAGCGCAGGATGGTCGGACATGGGTGGCGTCCTTCCCTTCGTTGGGTGCATTCAGCCTAGTGCGGAGGATCCCGTAGTGCGCCCGGGAAGTTGGGCATCCCACCCTCCGTTGAGGTGGTGGTTGCGTCGTACTGAGGGCGGGACTCCGGCGTATCGGACCGCCCTCAGTACGACGCAACCACCACCTCACACGAGAGTCATAGCGCCAGCCGGGTCGCGAAAGGACGACGAAGGTTCTCGGTGGCGGAGGTCACGCACGCTGCGCGGCGATCCAGTCAATTGCAGCGGCATAGCCCGCCACCCCTTGACCGATCACCGCATGGCTGCACACCTCAGTGAGATAGGAGTGGTGCCGGAAGACCTCGCGCGCGTGAATGTCACTGATGTGCACCTCGACCACCGGCACGTGGCACGCGGAAATCGCGTCCCGCAGTGCAACCGAGGTGTGCGTATACCCACCGGCATTGATCACGATGCCCGCGCTACCCCGCCGCCCCTCCTGCACCCAGTCGATCAGGATGCCCTCGTGGTTGGACTGGCGCGCATCGACGGTGAGGCCTTGCAGGGCCGCCGCGGAACGGCATACCTGCTCCACATCGCTCAGCGTGAGGTGTCCATAGACCTCCGGCTCGCGTTCGCCGAGGAGGTTGAGATTGGGTCCATTGAGGACAAGAACCGTCGAGGCATCCATGACGCAGAGCGTATGCGTTACCGTTGCTGCGGGGGCGGATCATCACTTCCCCCCGGAGCCTTTCAGACCTCACGCGACGTTGGGCTCATCCCATCGCCCTGGGGAATCCCCTATTCACGATCCGGAGCACCAACATGAGTCGTTTCCACCGTCGGCCAGCCAGGATCGCCGGCATTGTCGTCCTGAGCGCAGCACTCGCAGCACTTGCTCCGAGCGCTTCGAGTGTGGCTTCACCGGTTCCGGCACCTCCCGCGTCCGTGGCGAGCGCCCCCGCGCGGGTTGGCGGCTGGTCAACCCTTCCGGCCGCCTGTGTCGGAGGCATCTCGCACATCCGAACCGACGGTGAGCTCCGGATGGGCGGTGTCGATGCCTCTGGCCCTTGGTTGACTCCATTCGGCGACACCGGCCTTAGAGGCCCGACCGCGGCGTGGACCTACAGCGGCTTCCAGTACGACGGGAGCTCCGGAGGTGACCCCTTCAGCGACTACCTGGCCATCGGGGCGGACGGGCTGCTCTGGGACGTGATGGTGACGGACACGTCCGCCGCCGGGAACGAACAATTGCTTGGGGCGGGAGCGGGCTGGGGCAGCGTGCGCTCGCTGACATGGGCCGGCCGAACCACCATTGTCTATGGCCTTCGGGGAAATGCCCTCGTGAGGTACGGCTTCGGCGCAAACAGCAGCGGGATCTACGTCAGTAGCTCGCGGGTCATCGCCAGCTCCGGCTGGGGTGGCGTCCGCAAGATCGCCAGTGGTGGCACCGCCACCGTGGGCGGCCGGGCTGTTGACACGCTGTACGTCATCACCACCGCCGGCGCGCTGAACCTCTACACCGTCGATCGGGCCACCAACGTCCTGCGCGGATACTCGCTGCGTACGACCGGCTGGCAGAACGTCACCGAACTCAACGCCGAGCGCTGCGATGCAAACGCGGGTGTCACCCTGGTGGGCGTGATGAACGGGTCGGCATACCTTTACCGCGACCCGGTGAGCGACGCCAAGGGCGACATCATCTCCTACGGCCTCATCACCAAGGGCATGAGCGGCGTGCTCATCAGCTAGTCGACCCCGAGCGAGCCTCACTCCCGGACGTTGGCGTCTTGGACCTTGAGTGGGGCGAGCACGGGAGCGCAGTCGGAGACGGCTGGCAGGGTGTCCGCGGCAGTGCGCGCACGGGCACCCGCCACCGTCCATTCACTGCCGAGCCCGAAGGGATGAGCGGGGACCGCATGGGCCTGGGGCAGGACGCAGTAGGCCAGGGGCGCTGGGAGACGCTTGACGATCGTGGGGACGGCATCTGCGCCCAGCGAGGTCAGGTATGCCGTGTCCAAGGGCTTGCCTTCCTGATACCTGGTGATGTTGTGATCGGCGACCCAGCCCGCCGGATTGAGCAGTCCGAGGCCGATCAGTGCTGCGGCGCCGGTCACCATCGCGACCCGGGGGACCCACCCGCTCCAGCGTGGCCGCAGGATTGACGCCACCTGGGCGATCACGAGCAAGCCCAACCAGCCCTCGAAGACGTCCACGAAAAGGCGGAGCACGGTGAATCCGTAGGCGTCCTGGTAGAGGTCCATCCGGTAGAGCGCGGAGATCACCACCCCCAGCGTGAGCACGCCCTGAAGCGTCACCATGCCCACCAGGGCTACGCGGGCCGAAGGGGTGTCGACGCGTGCTTTGCGCGCGGCCAGGGACACGACGAGCAGGGTGAGTGCGGTCGCGGCCGTGAGTTGGCCGAACCCCTGGTGAACATAGTCGGCATAGCTGAGCCCGGTCTGGGTGCGCAGGTAGTCCACCCCGCCCCACAAGGCGGTTGCCTGCGCGAGATGGAAGACGAGGAAGAGCGCGCTCACGCTGGCCAGGGGCACCAGCCACTCGAAGGCGCGGCTGGTGGGCTTGCCCACCGGGATAGCCAGGTCGCTGACGGCCGTGGGCGGGTTGAGAGCCAGATAGGCGCCGGTCAGCGTGAAGCCCCAGCCGAGGACGAAGAAGAAGGTGCGTTGCGTGAAGCCGTCCCAGCCGAGATCGGGGACCAGGGAACTCGCCCAAGATCCGAAAAGCGCATCACCGGAGGCAAAGAGCACCCCAAAGACCAGGATGAGCCCGACCGTGACCGCCAGGGTTCGCAGGACCGGCCAGATCACCGCGCTGCGCCGACCCACGGTGATCGTCCGACCCAGGAGGGGCAATCCGCGAATGGCCGAGGCGGGCCATGCGGCGGCGCTGGCGATCGAGCCTAAGGGCGTCCTCGCGCCGGTCAGCACGCTCGCGGTCAACGCCAGTGCGCCCAGCATGCCCAGGGCCTCGATGCCTTCGGAGGCGCGTAGGACGACCAGGCTGATCAGACCCATCGTGAGGGCAGCGCCCAGGGTCAGCCATCGCGACCAACGACGCGCCGCGGCGGCATACACGACGGCCGCTCCGGCTGCGAGCACGACGAAGAGTCCCAACCCGAGCCCAGATGCCAGCGGCTGAGTGATCGCGGCGAGCAGACCCACGCCGACGGCGGCGAGCAGCAGTCGCACCTGCGGGTCGCTGACCCGCTCGGGCCAGAGCGCACGGGGTGCCGTCACGGCATACGGATTGGTCGGCGCGAGGTCCGGCGGCGCGGCTGGCCGCGCGATCGGCGAAGGCGGCAGTTGGGTTGGTGTCGGCATGGTGCTCTCCTGAGTGGTCTTCGGCGTGCTGGCGGGTCGCTGCGGTAGCAGTACGCGCACCCGGGCGCCGCGCGCGCCTGGTGGCGTGGCAAGAACGGCGACGGATCCGCCGTGGAGTTCGCAGATCCACCGGGCAATGGCCAGGCCCAGGCCCGTGCCGCCGGTGCCGAGTGCGCTCGCGGACCCGGTGCCGAAACGCTCGAAGACCCGCTCGGCATCGACGGCCGAGATCCCTGGCCCCTCGTCGAGAACGGTGAGCGACCATTGATCGCCCGGCTCGATGCGCCCGGTGATCGTCACCGTGCCACCGGTCGGACTATGGCGGGCGGCGTTGTCGAGCAGGTTGGCCGCCACTTGCGCCAACCGTGCCTCGTCGGCCTCCACAGTGAGCTCTGTCGGCACGTCCACGGCATACGTGATCTCGCGGCCGGCCAGCCGCGACTCCGCCGTGACCGAGGCCACGAGTTGCGCCACGGACACCCGCGAGGTGGTGAGCGTGGCCGCACCGGCGTCGAGACGGGAGAGGTCGAGGAGGTCTTCGACGAGCGCGGAGAGCCGTTCGGATTGGGCCAAGGCGGTTTCGAGGGTGCGATGGTCGGGGATGCCGACGCCGTCCACGAGGTTCTCCAGGAGCGCGCGCTGGGCGGTGAGCGGTGTGCGGATCTCATGCGAGACCGTGGAGATGAGTTCCCGACGCTGCCGGTCATGGGTGGCGAGTTGCTCGGCCATGTCGTTGAAGGCGCTGCCGAGTTGCCCGGTCTCGTCCGGGCGAAGATCGGTGATCCGGGTCGAATAGTCCCCGCGGGCCATCCGCCCGGCTGCCTCGGTGAGGTCGCGCAGGGGCTGGGTGAGCCCGGTGGACAGCCAGTGGGTGAGGGCAAGGGCTGCGGCCAGCGTCACTGGCACCGTCACCCATCCGCTGACGCCTGCCCGAGAACCCATCTCGCTCACGAGAATTGCAGCCAGGAAGCTCGCGCCCACGAGCACGGCCAGTTTGGTCCGGATTGCAGAGATCCGGTCCAGCGGGCGATCGGTGTTCATGCCTGCTCCACCGCATAACCAATGCCGTGGACCGTGCGGATTCGCTCGGCCCCGATTTTGGCCCGCAGGCTCTTGATGTGGCTGTCGAGGGTGCGCGTGCCCGAGGCATCTGACCAGCCCCACACCTGATGCATGAGCTGCTCGCGAGAGAGCACCGCCCCTGGGTCGCTAGCCAAGGAGGCCAAGAGGTCGAACTCGAGCGGTGTCAGGTGAATCGCACTCTCCCCCAACACCACTCGACGCTCGCGCAGGGAGATGGCGAGGTCTCCGACGATGAGGGTGGCTGGCCGAGATGGGTCACCGTTGGCGCGTTCTGTAGCCAACTCGGCAGCGCGTTCGACCCGCCGCAGCAATGCCCGGACCCGAGCCACGAGCTCGCGCGAAGAGAACGGCTTGGTCATGTAGTCGTCGGCCCCGACCGCCAAACCGATCACCATGTCGCTCTCCTCGTCCCGGGCAGTCAGCATCAGGACGGGGACGGGACGCTGCCTCTGGACGCGGCGGCATACCTCAAGGCCGTCGAAGCCCGGGAGCATCAAGTCCAGGACGAGCAGATCGGGGTGCTGCTCGGCATGTGCCGCGACCGCGCCCGGCCCGTCGAACGCCTGACTCACAGTGAAACCCTCGGCGCGCAGCCGGTCGGTCACCGACTGGTTGATCAGCGGCTCATCCTCGACGACCAGGATGTGTGGGGGGTTTGCTGGGGTCATGGCTCCCAGGCTAGGAGGGTGCGGGTGCTTCTCACGGGGGCGGCGCCTGGAGATTCTGTGAAACCCGGCGCCGAGGGGCCGCCACGGCAGCTCCCGGTGGCTCTCGGTTGTCGGGTCGGCTCCCGGTGGCCCGGCCGGCTCCCGGTGGTCCCATTCTCGCCTCAACTTTCCCGCCGCATGCCGGAACCTTGAGGTTGAGGCCCCTTGTAAGAGGCCTCAACCTCAAGGTTCCGGCATCCAGTGGGGGCTGAGCAGATCCGAGGCGCTAGCGGCGTCCGAGGAGATACCCGATAACCAGGCCGACCATGCCCGCAGCGGCATACGGGGCATAGGTGCGGAGCAACACCGGCAACACGGTAGAACCGAGATCGAGGGCTTCGGGCTCACTGGCCCCGGCACTCGCGGCTGGGCGTACCGCACTGCTCGGCTCCGCGCCCGCGCCCGCGCCCGCGCCCGCGCTCGACGCCGCGGCTGCGCTCGACGCATCGGTTTCCCCCGAAACTGCAGGGAAAGGAGGTCTTGCTTCGTCGGGGATTTCGGGGTGACCCCGAAATCCCGGGGCGGGTGAGAGTTGCGCGGCGATGCAGGACACGAACTGCTGGAGCAGTTTGTCGGACACATCCTGCATGACGCCTCGACCAAATTGCGCGGGCTTGCCGGTGATCGCCAGCTCGGTCACCACATCAACCCTGGTACCAGCACCAGAGGGCGCGAGCTGGATCCGCACGGTGGCACCAGCAGTGCCATTTCCGCGCTTGTCCTTGCCCTTGGCCTCGATCACCGCACGCTTGCGATCGTCATCCCGCTCGAGGAAGGACCCCGAACCCGCGTACTGCAACGCAATCGGGCCCAGTTTGACCTTCACCGTGCCCGCGAAGCCCTCCGAGGTAACCGAGGTGACCTGTGCGCCGGGGAAACAAGATCCGACGCGCTCAAGGTCCATGAAGGTCGCCCACGTCGTATCGACATCGGCAGGAACAGTGAAATCGTGGGTCAGCTCCATCGACTCAACCCGCCATGGCCGCTCGTACGGCTCGAGCGGTCAGCACCCCGGCCAGGTGGCGCCGGTAGTCGGCGTCCCCGTTGAGGTCACTGGGTGGATTGGTGCCCTCGGCCGCACGGCCGCAGGCCTGCCCGCAGTCATCAGCATGACGGCCCACCAGGTCCGCCTCGGCCGCCCGAGCGCGCACTGGCGTCGACCCCATATTGGTTAGCCCCACCTTCGCCTCGACGATCTGGCCACCCTGCGTCCGCACGGTCGCTGCGACCCCGATGATCGCCCATTGCTGGGCTGCCCGGGTGAACTTCTCGTATGCCGCTCCCCACCCGGTGTGCTTCGGAATCCGCACCTCGGTGAGCAATTCACCGTCGCCAACAGCGGTGGCAAAGATGTCGTGGTAAAACTCCGTCGCGGGCACAGTGCGCTCGCCGCCGGGGCCGACGATGACCATGGTCGCGTCGAGCGCGAGCAGCGGCGCACCCAGGTCACCGGCCGGGTCGGCGTGCACCACGGCCCCGCCCAGGGTGCCGCGATGCCGGATCTGCGGGTCGGCGACGGTCGCCACAGCCTCATGCAACACGGCCGCGTGCTCACGCACCAGGTCGCTGGCCAGCACCTCGGCGTGCGGAGTCATCGCGCCGATGACGAGGTGGTCGCCACCATCACGAATGCCGCGCAGCGACTCGATCCGACCCAGGTCAATGACCGTCTCGGGCGCGTTGAGCCGCATCCGCAGGACCGGCAGCAAAGACTGCCCGCCAGCAATGACCTTGCCGTCATCGCCAGCCGCGGCCAGCGCGCCCAGGGCGTCCGCTACCGAGGTCGGCGCAACGTACTCGAATGCCACGGGAATCATTGGGCACCTCCATTCGCCGCGGAGCCGGCATGCTGGATCGCCTTCCACACCCGCTCCGGGGTGCATGGCATGACGATGTCGTTGACCCCGAGGTGCCGAACCGCGTCGACCACCGCGTTGACGACCGCAGGAGTCGAGGCGATCGTGCCTGCCTCACCCACCCCCTTGGTGCCCAGCGAGGTGTACGTCGCCGGCGTGGTCGTGCGGTCGGTCACGAAGTTGATCAGGTCGGCCGCGCTGGGGATGGTGTAGTCGACCAGGCTGCCCGTCGTCAGGGTGCCCTGGTCGTCATACTCAGCACCCTCAAAGAGTGCCTGCCCGATGCCCTGGGCGAGGCCGCCGTGCACCTGGCCCTCGACGATCAGCGGGTTGATGACGGTGCCGATGTCGTCGACACAGACATAGGACCGCATCCGGGTCGCGCCGGTTTCGGTGTCCACCTCCATGGCGCACAGGTGAGTGCCATGGGGGAAGGAGAAGTTGTCCGGGTCGAAGGTCGCATCTGCATCCAGGCTCGGCTCCACCCCATCCGGAAGGTTGTGGCCGGTCCAGGTTTGCAGGGCCACATCGGTGATCGAGATGCCCTTCTCCGTGCCGCGCACAGTGAAGGTCCCAGCCGAGAACTCCACATCATCGGCGCTCGCTTCGAGCAAGTGCGCCGCGATCGGCCGTGCCTTCTCGATGACCTTGTCCGCGGCCCGCACCAAGGCCTCGCCGCCGACCACCAGCGAGCGCGAGCCGTAGGTGTCCATGCCCTTGGTCGAGATCTGGGTATCGCCGTGCAGCACCTCGACGCTGTCGAAGGGCACCCCGAGTCGGTCCGCGACGATCTGGCTGAATGCCGTTTCGTGGCCCTGCCCGTGGGCGCTGGCGCCGGTGAGCACCTCGACCGTTCCGGTGGAGAGCATCCGAATGCTCGCGTTCTCCCAGCCACCGGCGCCATAGTTCAGCGCACCCAGGATGCGTGAGGGCGCCAGTCCACACATCTCGGTGAACGTGGACACCCCGATGCCGAGTTGGACTGGGTCACCGCTGGCCCGCCGCTGGGCCTGCTCGGCACGCAGCGCGTCATACCCGAAGAGCTCCAGAGCACGCTCGGTCGCGGCCTCGTAGTTGCCCGAGTCGTAGGTCATGCCGGCGACGGTGGTGAACGGGAACTCGTCGTGCTTGATCCAGTTCTTCTCGCGGATCGCGATCGCGTCGACACCGACCTCCGCGGCCAACTCGTCCATCAGCCGCTCGATGGCATAGGTCGCCTCGGGACGCCCGGCGCCTCGGTAGGCATCGACCCAGGTCTTGTTGGTGTAGTAATTCGAGGTCGTGAACCGGTATGCCGGGAACTTGTAGATCGCGTTGAACATCCAGGCGCCCAGGACGGGCACCCCACCGCCGACCAGTGCGGCATACGCGCCGAGGTCCGCAAGGAGGTCAACCTTGAGGCCGGTGACGGTGCCATCCTTGGTGGCGCAGAGCGTGAGCCGCTGCCACTGGTCGCGGCCGTGGTGTCCGGAGACCATGGTCTCGGAGCGAGTTTCGGTGTACTTGCAGGGTCGACCGAGCTTGCGGGCGACCGCGAGCGTGGCGAACTCTTCGGGAGTGGACTGCAGTTTGCCACCGAAACCACCGCCCACATCGGGCGCGATCACCCGGATCTTGGACTCCGGCAGACCCGTCGTTGCGGCGATGCAGAAGCGCAGGACGTGCGGGACCTGAGTGGCTGTCCACATGACCACCTGCTCGCCGGTGGGGTCGACAACCGTAGAGCGCGGCTCCATGAAGGCTGGGATGAGCCGCTGCTGGCGGTACTCCCGCTCGATCACGACGCCGGTTTCGCGGGCCTTGGCAATGGCCTCGTCGACATCGCCGCCAGTACCTGCCGCCGCCGAATCCAGCGTCCACACGTCACTCTTGTTGGTCCCGAGGTCAGGGTGCGCGAGGACCGCGTCGGTGGCCGCCTCCTTGAGGTCCAGCACCGCCGGCAACTCGTCGTAGTCGACGTCCACGAGCTCGGCGGCATCGCGCGCCAAGGCAGCCGAACGAGCGGCCACTATCGCGACGATTTCACCGGCGTGAGAGACCCGCTCGAGCGGGACCGGGAGGTGAGTCGGGGTCTTCTGGTTCGCCGACAGCGGCCAGGCGGTGATATTCACGCCCTGGATGTCGGCGATGTCCTTGCCGGTAAATACCGCGATGACACCGGGGGCGGCGGCCGCCTCAGAGGTGTCGATTGAGGTGATCGTGGCGTGCGCGAAGGGGCTGCGCACCATGGCCAGATGCAGCATTCCGGGGAGTTGGATGTTGTCAGTCCACCTGGTGCGACCGGTGATGAGTCGGTGGTCTTCCTTGCGGCGACGGGCCTGGCCAATCTCGACCTCGGGACGGTCGTCAACAGCGGTCATCTCACTCACCTGCCTTCGCCGCGGCAGACACGGCCTTGACGATGTTGTGGTACCCCGTGCAGCGGCAGAGGTTGCCTTCGAGGCCCTCGCGGATCTCCTGCTCACTGGGGTCGGGGTTCTCGGCCAGCAGGTCGATGGCCTGCATGATCATGCCGGGCGTGCAGAAGCCGCACTGGAGGGCGTGGTTATCATGGAATGCCTGCTGCATGGGGTGCAGGCCACCAGCAGGGGCTATGCCCTCGATGGTGGTCACCTCATGACCATGGGCCTGGACGGCCAGGACACTGCAACTCTTCACACTGCGACCGTCCAGGTGGACCGTGCAGGCTCCGCAGTTGGAGGTGTCACAGCCGACGACCGTGCCCACCTTCCCCAGCGTCTCGCGCAGGTAGTGCACAAGCAGTGTGCGGGGCTCAACGTCGTCGGAGTACTCGACCCCGTCGACCTTCACCGTGATCCGAGTCATCGTTGACCCTCTCTCCTGGGCGAACCGTGGCTTCATCGTGATCTAACGCCATTGTGAGCCGCGCCACAAGAGCCCGATCGGTCGAGGCCACCAGCGGTCAGATCAGCCGCCCAACGGCGCACCCGTTCGTCCGGCCGCGGCGCAGGTGCTCGGCCGCGGCGCAGGTGCTCGGCCGCGGGACGCCTATCCGACCGTGATCGCCTCAACTTTCCCGCTGCCGGAGAGAACCTTGATGTTGGGGCCGCTTATAAGGGGCCCCAACATCAAGGTTCCGGCATCAGGCGGGAAA
>CALMQX010000015.1 GCA_937873315.1 uncultured Nostocoides sp.
CGGCAGAAGCTCATCGTCCAGCTCTACGACACCTTCTTCGCCACCGCCTTCAAGAAGACCGTCGACAAGCTCGGCATCGTCTACACACCGGTCGAGATCGTCGACTTCATCCTCCGCTCGGCCGACGACGTGCTGCGCGAGCACTTCGGCCAGGGCCTGACCGACGAAGGCGTCCACATCCTCGACGGCTTCGTCGGCACCGGCACCTTCATCACCAGGCTGCTCCAGCTCGGGCTCATCGAGCCGAAGGACCTCGCCCGCAAGTACGCGCACGAGTTGCACGCCAACGAGATCCTGCTCCTTGCCTACTACATCGCCGCGGTCAACATCGAGACGACCTACCAGGACCTGCGTGGCGAGCTCGGCGATCCTGGCGACTACGAGCCCTTCCCCGGACTGATCCTCACCGACACCTTCCAGTCGTGGGAGGAGGGGGACACCCTCGACACCACCGTCTTCGTCCAGAACAACGAGCGCCTCGAGCGACTCAAGGCCTTGGACATCCAGGTCATCGTGGGGAACCCGCCCTACTCGTCCGGCCAAGATTCCGCCAACGACGATAACGCCAACGAGGCCTACCCCACGCTCGACACCGCGATCCGCGAAACGTATGCCGCGCGGTCGACGGCCACGAATAAGAACTCGCTGTACGACTCCTACATTCGGGCCATCAAGTGGGCCTCACTCCGGATTGCCCATCGCGGTGTCGTCGCCTTCGTGACGAACGGCGGCTGGCTCGACTCCAACACCGCCGACGGCATGCGACTAAGCCTCGCTGAGGAGTGTAGCGACATTTACGTACTCAACCTGCGCGGGAATGGCCGGGTCGGCGGGGATGCCGGCCGCGCGGAGGGAAGGCCGGTCTTCGAGTTCTCGGGGTGGAACGCTAATGGATCAGAGCGGAAGACTAGCAAGGGTGGTTCCCGAGCAACCATCGCGATAACCGTGCTTGTCCGAGATCCGAATCGGAAAGGTCCGGTTCGCATTCACTATTCTCAGGTTGAAGACGGACTTTCCGCAGGCCAGAAGTTGGCATCAGTTGAGGGGGCCCGTGCAGTCACACAGCTGAAGCCTCTGACAATGATTACGCCAAATGCCGCTGGCGACTGGATCCATCAGCGGCGCCAAGAGTTCTCCGAATTCGATTGTGTCAGCGAGATCTTCCAGGTCCCAAGTCAAGGAGTGACCACAAGCCGCGACGTGTGGGTATACGCCTTCAGTCGCCCGGCGCTCATCCACCGCATGACGCACTTGATCACCAACTACAACTTGGCAGCTGCTGGCCAATACATTGAGGCACCCTCGCAGTTGAGCTGGTCGCGTTCACTGCGGAATCGGGCGGCCGCCGGAGAACTGATCAGCGTTACCCAAGGCTCCGTTCGGCAGGCAACCTATCGACCGTTTACCAAAGTTCGCATGTATTACGACCCGCGGCTCAACGAGGTGCAGTCAAAAACTCGACGGATCCTGCCGCTCCCCAGCAGCCAGAACGCACTTATCTACACGGTCGGCCGAAACTCTGACGTTCCCTTTTCAGTGCTGGCGCTGGAAGAAACTCCTGACCTTCACGTCACCGGCGCTGGCTCCAGCGGATCAGTCTTCGCAAGGTGGCGGTACGAGAAGGTCGAGGCCGAGGAGGGGATGCTCAGTCTCGACACGCCATACGACAACGATGACGAGGTGCCCGACGGCTACCGCCGGATCGACAACATCACCGACCACGCGCTGACGACCTTCCGCGCGGCATACGGTGACCGCATCACCAAGGACGACATCTTCTTCTACGTCTACGGTCTGCTCCACTCCCCGGACTACCGCGAGACCTACGCCGCCGACCTCAAGAAGATGCTCCCCCGCATCCCGCTGGTGACGGACCCGTGGGCCTACGTCGAGGCCGGCCGCCGACTCTCCGAGCTGCACCTCGGCTACGAGTCGGTCGACCCCTATCCCCTTGCGGGACTGGACGATCCGGCGCCGACCGGCGACGCGGCATACGACCACTTCCGCGTCGAAAAGATGACCTTCGCCAAGGTCCGCGATCCCGAGACCAAGAAGCTCGTGGCCGACCGCTCGACGGTCGTCTACAACTCACGGATCACTCTGAGCGGCATCCCGGAGGAGGCGTACCGCTACCAGCTCGGCAGCCGGTCGGCGATCGAATGGATCCTCGACCGGTACCAGGTCAAGGTCGACGGCGGTCCCAAGGGCTCCGGGATCGTCAACGACCCCAACGACTGGTCCCGCGAGGTCGGCGACCCGCGCTACATCATCGACCTGCTCGCCCGCATCGTCACGGTCAGCCTCGAGACGCTGAAGATCGTCGACGCACTCCCGCCACTCGATATCCGATCGGAGACAACATGAGCGCCGCATGGGTCGTCAGGGCAGGTCGGTACGGAGAGCGCGACGACTGGGCCTGGGAGACGGGGCACTCTGGCGGCGGGTGGATGGAAGTCCCGGATCTTTCACCGTTCACGACTCGGGCAGAGATCGAAGAGGTCATCGCCGAGACGTTCGGAACGGACTCTGCCGGCAAGGTTGCCGGCTACACGGGCCAGATGTGGGCACTCAGACACCGCATTCAGCCCGGTGACCTCCTCGTCCTCCCCATGAAAACGACTCGAGAGATCGCGCTGGGGCGAGTGACCGGCGGCTACCAGTACCTTTCGGATCAGGAGGATCCCAACTGTCGCCATGTCGTCGCGGTCGACTGGCAGAACCGCGTCCCCCGAGCGGTAGTCAAGCAGGACCTGCTCTACACGCTGGGGAGTGCCATCTCAATCTTCTCCCCCAGTCGCAACAACGCTGTCGCCCGGCTCGAGCACCTGCTGGTTCACGGCGAGGACCCGGGTGCGCTGGGAGCAGGGACGACACCTTCGACTCCGACTCAGCACCCCGAGGACGTCGTCGACGACCCGGAGTCCAAGCCGAACGTGGCCGAGGTCGCGGCCGACCAGATCACCACTCGGATCGGGGAGGAGTTCTCCGGTCATGGTTTCGCCCACCTGGTGGCCGAGTTGCTCCGGGCCGAGGGCTTCGAAGTGGATGAGGCTCCGCCCGGGGCCGACGGCGGCATCGACATCACCGCAGGTCGAGGATTGCTCGGGCTTGAATCTCCGAAGGTGATCGTGCAGGTCAAGACCGGGCAGATCGGCTCCGAAGTCGTTGCTCAGCTCAACGGCCTCGTGAGCACGCATGGAGCCGACTACGGCCTCTTGGCGACGTGGACTGGCCTGAGCAAGCCGGCGCGGGATGCGGTGAAGCACCAGAGGTTCCGCGTGAAGGTGTGGGACTCCACGGACGTCATCGATGCTCTCCAACGCAACTACGAGCGTCTGCCTGAGGACATCCGCGCTCGGGTCCCCCTCCAGCGGGTGTGGATGCTCCGCGACGAGAGCTGATGGCCGTATCGATTCTTGGCCAGCGTTGATCCTCCCGCCGCGATTGCTCGCTTTCGGATGACGAAGGAGGACTTGCCATGACACTCAAGACCCATCGTCAGTTCGAAACCCTCGCCCGTGCCTCCGAGCGCACCGGACTCAGCACGAGGACCCTGCGCCGTCGCATCGCCGCCGGAGACCTCGTCGCCTACCGGAACGGTCCGCGCGTCATCCGTCTCGACCCGGATGACGTCGACCGGCTGATGATCCGCATACCCACGGCTGGATGATGCGCTTACGGCACGGTGTGTGATGTTCGCGTCCGGCCAGCCATGTCACTGCGAGTTGAAATAGTTCACTTATGCGCGTGGGGATCTACATCGATGGCTACAACCTCTATTACGGCGGCCGAGGCATCTGCGGCCGCGGTGTCGCCGGATGGCGGTGGCTCGACCTGCGCGCAATGCTGGAGTCCGTCATCGCCGCGCAGTCGCCATGGTCGGCAGTGGTCGGCAGTCGTGTGGTGTTCTGCACAGCGAGGATCCGCGGTCGTGACAACGTCAGCAGCCAACGCGACCAGGACACTTATCTGAGAGCGTTGGTCCAACATGGTGCCGTGGACGTGATCGAGTACGGGAACTACGTGGCACGGACAGCCACGGCTCCGCTGGCCACGGCTGATCGCCGCGGCCGACCCGTCCTCACCGAGGCGAACTGGCCCCTGATGGTTCGAAACGCGCAAGGGTCCGACGTTCCCCATGCGACCTTCATGGCCTCCGTGGCACGGCGCGAAGAGAAGGGCAGCGATGTCAACGTCGCAAGTCACATGCTGGTCGACGTCCTCGGCGGCTCCGTCGACGCTGCCGTCGTCATCAGCAATGACAGTGACCTCAAGATGCCCGTTGACGTTGTCCGTCAGCACGTGCCGCTGGGGCTGATCAACCCGACGAAGGGCTATCCCGCGGGGGCTCTGAACGCTGACTCCACGACTGGAGTCGGCGCCCACTGGTGGTACCAGCTCACGGCTTCGGATTTCACGAACCACCAGATGCCGACCACGGTAGGCCGACTCAGCAGACCTATCGGCTGGTGATACGAAAAAACCCGGCCCCAGAGGGGCCGGGCGGTATGGGGCAACTCTACACCCCCGCGCGCGCCGCCGGCGGCCGCTTGCCCCTACGATCGGTGGCGAAGACCCCGGAACGATCCCTGGCGGAAGCCACATCGCCGGGGTTTCGTCACTCGTGGGCGCTAGGCTCACAGTGGCACGCCACGCATAGCGCCCGAAGGGCTGTGAGCCTAGCGCCCACGACCTTCACGCTGCTTCGCCCACTTCTTGGCAGCCTTGGACATCCGGGCCGCGATCTCGGCGTCCCTCCCCCGTGCAACGTGTTGGTAGCGCAGCGCCATCTGCGGAGTGGAGTGCCCGATCCTCGCCATGAGTTCGGCAAGAGTCGCGCCCGACTGTGCCGCGAGAACGGCTCCGGTATGCCGCAGGTCGTGCACGCGCAGGTCGGGGCGGCCAGCGGCCAACCGAGCCTTCAACCAGTGTCGTCGCAGCGTATTCGTGTGCACCTGCACATCGGGATCTTTGACGGACGGGAAGAGCAGCGCTTCGCGACCGAGCGCGACATGCTCCTTGAGATGCTGCTCGAGGATCGGCAACAGGTGTGGAGGCACCGCGATGTCCCGGACCCCCGCGATGTTCTTCGGTTTGCCGACGGTGACCTCCTTGCCGACGCGGACGACTCCGCGCTTGACGTGGATGGTCTTGGCCTTGAGATCAACGTCCTTGCGACGAAGTTCCGAGACCTCACCGAACCGGAGGCCACACCACGCGCCGATGAGCACCAGGGCGCGATACGGCGCAGGGATCTTTTCCAGCAGCACCTCGAGCTCGCCAAGGGTGGCCGGCTCGATCGACCGGACGCGCTTGGCCGAACCAGCGCCGCGCACTCGGCAGGGGTTTGAGGCAAGGATCTCGTCGGTGACCGCTGTCGACAGAATCGAGCGCAACAGGCTGTAGGTGTGCGCCCGCTGGGTCGGTCGGCTCGAATCCAAGCCGCTGTGCCACGTCCTCACCACTTGCGGGGTGATATCCCGAAGGGACACGTCCCCGAAGGCGGGCAGGATGAACCGATCGAGGAGTCGCCGATACAGCGCCCTGGTCCGCGGCTTGAGCTCCCTCTGCTCGAGCCACGCCTCGGCATAGGGCCCGAACATCTCCGTCGACCGCACGACCTTGGCGCGCCGTGACTTGGTCGGCGACCACTCGTCGTTCTGCATGAGTCGGCGTTCTGAAGCGAGCCAGGCCTCGGCGTCGACCTTGGCGTCGAAGGTCGACGGAGCCCGATGGAAGGCTTGGTCGGGCCCCATGTAGTAGGCCTGCCAGCGGCCGTTGGCTCGCTTGCGGATGGTCCCGAAGTCCCGCTTCGCCCTCGTCATCGCGTGCCACCAGCGGACACGAGTGGACACAACTGGGGCATAACTGGGGACATTTCGTGTCCGCTTGTGCCCTGTCCTCTCACGCGCTAGATTCTAGATCACCGCAGGTCAGATGCCTACGGTGCAGGTCGAAGCACTACAGCCAAGTAGGCGCGTGAACAGTTCAAATCCTGTCACCCCGACCATGAGGTTTTGCTCTCATCGAGAGCAACCACGAACTCGAGCGCTGGGGTCACACCAGGCCCAGGGCGACCAGAGGTGTAACGGTCGCCGCGAGTTCGGCATCGCGCGGGTCGATGCCCGCATGCGTCACCGACCACGCCACGCAGTCGGCCAGGGTGGCGGTGCTCCCGGCGATAGACCCCGTTGCCTCAGTCCGGGCGATTCCTCCAGCCACCCTGACCGCCAGCGAGCCTAATCGATAGGACCCATCGCCCAGCCCCGTGGCGGCCATGGCATCAGAGACCAGGGCGATCGCGTGCGGTCCGAGCAGATCGAACACCATCCGGGTCGTCTCCGCCGCCACGTGCACACCATCGGCAATGAGTTCGACAATCGCCTCGCCGCGCCGCGCCGCGGACAGCGCAGCCGCCACCGGGCCACCGGCACGATGGTGCAAGGGGGGCATCCCATTGAAGAGGTGCGTGACCAAAGCGGGCGCCCCCTGCGCGTCGGCGATCGTCCTCAATGCTCGGTCCACCACGTGGGCATCGGCATTGGTGTGGCCGATAGCAGGGCGGATTCCGAACTGAAGGCACGCGCGAACCAACGCCAGGGATCCCGGCAACTCGGGAGCGTAGGTGAGCTGGCGAATCGCCCCTGGTGCGCCATGGGAAGCCGCCGTATCGGCCAGTCGTTCGACCAGAGCGACCTGCGGCAGCAACAGTAGGGCGGGATCATGCGCGCCACAACGCTCATGGCTAATGAAGGGGCCTTCGAGGTGAATGCCGGCGAGCGTGCCGTCGGCAACGAGCGGCGCAAGGACCCGCACCTGCGCTTCGAGGTGTGCGGCCGGGGCAGTGACCAGACTGGCCACAAGCCGGGTCACCCCCGCGGCATGATGATGAGCAGCAGCCCGCCTCGAACCTTCGCTGTCATCACCAAACTGAGCGCCCAGCGCACCGTGGCAGTGAATGTCGACCAGGCCTGTCGGCTGTGCGGTGGTCCCGTCCGCCAACGCCGCCACCGCCACCTCCAACTCCCTGTCGGTCACCAGCGTCCCTCATTCCCTGCCTATTTGACACTGCCTGCGGTGAGACCGCCAACCAGGTGCTTCTCGATGAAGGCGAAGAGAATGACCACCGGCACCACGGCGATCACTGAAGCAGCGAAGAGTTGATCCCAGTGCTGTTCGTATCCAGTCACATAGGAGCGAAAGCCCACAGTCAGTGGCTTCTTGTCATCGTCAATCATCAAGGTCAGCGCGACGACGTATTCGTTCCAGGCGGCGATGAAGGTGAAGATGGTCGCCGTGACCAGGCCCGGCAGGGTTAGCGGAAGCATGATGCGGCGCAGCGACTGCCACCGTGTTACCCCGTCGAGTGCGGCGGCCTCCTCTACCTCGATGGGAATGGAGGCAAAGAAGCCGTGCAAGATCCAGATGGCGAACGCCAGGTTGAAGGCCGCATTGGTGAGGATCAGGGCGGCATACGTGTTGATCAGACTCAGCTCGAAGAACTCACGGTAGAGCCCGACCACAAGGGATGTCGGCGCGAACATCTGCGTGACCAGAACCAGGAGGAGAAATGCCGTGCGACCTGGGAATCGATGCCGAGCCGTCATATAGGCCGCGGGGATCGCCACGAGGATCACGACAATGGTGGATCCCAGAGACACCGTCAGCGAGGTCTTCAACCATTCGACGAAACGACCATCGCCAAGGACCTGACCGTAGGTATCCCACTGCCATTCGCGAGGCAAGAAGGATGGCGGTGTCGCTTTCACGTCTGTGGACGTTCGCAATGAGCCAAGAACCATCACGACATAGGGCGCGAGGAAGAGCAGACCCAACACTGCCCCCGACAGTGTGAGGCGCCAAGGGTGTCGTGAGGTCACCGGGTCTCCTCTCGCCAATTGGCGATTCTGAGGTACACGACGACGACCAGCAGGATCAACACCACGTTGATGACTCCGGCGGCCGCCGACATGCCCACATCCTTCTCCTGGCTCTTGAACGCCAACTTGTACATGAAGGTGATGGTGGTGTCATGAGTGAAGCCCGGGTTGCGGTCATTGAGCGTGTAGACAATAGGGAAGCTGTTAAAGACATAGATCGTGTTGAGCACAGTGGCTACCAGCATCGCTGGGCGCAGTAGGGGCAGGGTTACTCGCCGCCACCGCTGCCAGGGTGACGCTCCGTCCACCACAGCGGCTTCCATGACGTCATCGGGGATGGCGTTGAGCCCGGCGATGATCACGAAGATCGTGAAGGGCAGTGATACGAAAACTCCCACGACCACCATCGACGCCATGGTGAAGCGGTCGTCGCCTAGGAAGTCAATGGGGGTGTCGATGAGCCCGACGGTGGTGAGGACGTGGTTGATCAGCCCGTAGTTGTAGTCATACAGCAGCACGAAGAGTTGGCTGGTAATGACCAACGAGGCCGCCCAGGGCACAATGACCGCCCAACGCACGAATCGGCGCCCCGGGAACTGCTTGACGAGGAACTGCGCCAGGCCTAACGAGATGACGATCGTCAGCACGACGACGGCCACGACCCAGATCAGCGTGTTGGATAGGACCGTCCCGAGGTCAGGGTGAGTCAGGACGTTGCGGTAATTCTCCCCACCCGCTTCGCCTAGGCGCAGACCGGTAATGGAGTAGGACGACCGTGATGCGCTGACCAGCATGATTGCGGGGAGAAGGACCACACCCACGATGAGCGTCAACGCCGGGAACAGCCAGGCCAGGGCAACCAGGGGATGCACATGACCGACGCGATGGGTGCGCCGACCCTGGCGACGCCCTGATGAGGGCGTCGCCAGAGCCGGCGAAGAAGAACCGCTCACGGCCGGGTTCAGCCGCCGTTCGATGCGGTCTGCTGCAGCTTGTCGAGCACAGCCTTGGGGTCACCGGTCAACGCAGCACCGAGATTCTGCTGAACGGCCAACTTGACCTTGTCCCACGTGGGGTCGTCGGTCGGGGTCAGGTGCGCATTCGGCAGGGTGTCCAGGTAGACCTTCAACTTGTCATTCTTGGAGAAGTACTCCAGGCCCGTGGTGGTCACAGGGAGGAAGCCCTCCTTCTCAATGAAGGTATTGATCTGGTCCTTGCTGTAGTACAACTCGTAGAAGGCCTGTACAGCCTTCTGGTTGTTCGACTTCTTAAAAGCCATGAGGTAGTCCGTGACTCCGAAGGTCTGAGGTGTGCCGCCGTCAGCCTTAGTGGGCATCGGGGCCACCGCATACTTCACCTTGCCGTCCTTGTCCAGGGCACCGGCCAGGGGGCTAAACCCGACAACCATTCCCGCCTTGCCCGACTTGAACAAGTCGAAGGCATCCGCACGGTTGGTCTTTGCCGGGTTGTTCTGGGTGAGCTTCTTGTCCGCCAGGGACTTCATGAAGTTCAGCGTGTCAACATTCTCGGAAGAGTTGATCGTCCACGCGCCATCCTTCTTCCAGTCGCCACCATTGTTGAACAGCCACATGGAGAATTCGCCCTGGGCTTCCTCCGGGCCGAGCGGCATCGCATACCCGACGTGACCCTTGGCCGTAATCTTCGCTGCGGCATCCTCCAACTCTGCCCAGGTCTTCGGCGCAGCCGCAATGCCCGCCTCCGCAAAGAGGTCAGTGTTGTAGAAGAATGCGCGCGCGCTGGACAGGTCCGGGAAGCCGTAGAACTTGCCTTGGTAAGTACCAGACTTCTGGAATGCGCCGAGAATGTCGGACTTCACGGCTGCAGGGAGCACCTCATCGCCGCTGTAGAGCAGGCCATCCTTGGCGTAGGACGCGTAGGCGTTCAAGTTGAGGATGTCCGGCGCTTGGTTGTTCTGGATCATCGTCGAGGACTGCTGGTCCAGGTTGTCCCACGAGATGACATTCACCTCGAGGGTGTAGCCGTACTTCTCTTTGTAGGTCTTGGCGAACGCGTCCCAGAAGGCCTTGGTGTTGTCCTTGCTGTACTCGGCCGCCACGAGCTTGATCGTGGTGGCATCGGCGCCACCTGACGCGCTGGTGTTCGTGTCCTTCGCACCGGTGCCTCCGCTGCAGGCCGTCAGCGCGAGCGCACCAATGACGCTCAACGCCGCGTAGTTGCGTGACTTCATGTGTGAGTGCTCCTCGTTTCTTGGCCGGAAGGCCCGCACCACGGCGGCCGGCTATCTCCAACGTACGACGTGATCCGCTGGCACCGCAAGAGCAATCGTGATTACTTCTTTCAGAGAATAGTCACAAATGAGCAACGCTCGGAGCGCGGTCGGACAAGCAAGGAGTTGGGAGCCGTTAACGCGAGTGCGCGCACCCAAGGAGTGCGCGCGATCCGGGCAGATTTACACGCAGCGAACGTCCACGCCAAGGGCGCGGAGAGCACGCACTTCCTCGTGACCTTCAGCCGCACTGGTCACCAAGACATCCACCGCATCGGCAGCGCAGATGGAGGCGAAGGTGCGAGCGCCGAGCTTGTCGGCCGTCGCGACGACGATGCAGGTCTTGGAGCGTTCGATGATCGCCCGGATGATGGCCGCCTCATCCTCAGCGCGGCAGGTCGCCCCCTCCTGCGCAGAGATCGCGTTGACTCCGACCACCGCTAGATCGAACCACAACTGGCCAACCATGAGCATGGCCAAGGGACCGGATACCTCATAACTCTCGGGCCGAGCCACCCCACCCAGCGAGACAACTTGCACGTGGGGGCGCAACACGGCCTCCGACGCAATGTTGAGGGCGTTGGTGACCATCGTGACGGAGCCCACCTGCGAAGAGGTAGTTCCTGCCCGCTCGGCAATAGCCCGGGCGGCCGCGGTCGTCGTGGTGCCACCGTTGAGCGCGACCACCATCCCCGGAGTCACCAGCGAGGCGACCTCGGAAGCGATCCGATCCAGTTGCCCATCCTCCAGGCGTGAGCGGTACCGAAAGGGAAGTTCATAGGCCACCGAGGTGGCGACAACGCCACCGTGATTTCGGGCCACGAGTTGGCGATGGGCCAACTCGGTGAAGTCCCGGCGCACCGTGGCCGATGACACGCCAAGGTGCTCGGCGGTCTCCGCCACACTCAAGCGCCCGTGCGTAGCCAGCAAGTCCAGGATGGCCGAGAGCCTTGCCGCGCGCGAGCGCTCTGCGCTCGCTTCGACCCCAGTCCCGCTCGATGGCCGCCCCGCGGCGACAGGAGGATCATCCACGATGACTGAGAATACCGCGCAACTGACTTGTGCTGGATGCTCATGTATGAGTGAATAATGCTGTAATCAGTCAGAACCAATCAAGGAGCGTCGTGTCTTCCCATCTGGAGCAAGAGATCGCCACTCAGCCGATGGATTGGAGGCGCGTCGCGGGCCGGGCAGCGGATTTCGCGGGCGTCCTACCTCGCCCGGGAGAGCGAGTGGCGACGATCGGATGTGGCACCTCATGGTTCATGGGGCAGGCGTATGCCGGTCTGCGCGAAAGCTCCGGTCACGGCCTCACTGACGCTTGGGCAGCCAGCGAGCACCGACTCGCTCGAGGATATGACCGGGTCGTGGTCATCACGCGATCGGGCACAACGACCGAAGTCATCGCTGTGGTGAACCACCTTGTCGCCACCGGAACTCCGTTCGTCGCCTTGGTGGCTACAGCAGGGACCCCGGTCGCGCAGGCGGCACAGTCCGTTGGCGCACTGATCCTTCTTGACGATGTCGATGAGGAATCTGTCGTTCAGACCCGCTTCGCCACCTCTGCCCTCGCTCTCTTGCGGTCCGGACTTGGCGAGGACCTCGCCCCCATCGCCGAGCAAGCCGAAGCAGTACTCGGGGAAACTGATGAGACCTGTCTGGGCGAGGTGGCTGATGCGGAGCAAGTGACCTTCCTGGGCTCAGGCTGGTCCATTGGCATCGCGAATGAGTGCGCCCTCAAACTCCGTGAGTCCGCCCAGTTCTGGACGGAGTCTTACCCGGCCATGGACTATCGACATGGCCCCGTGAGCATTGCCGCGCCGGGTCGTACGACCTGGGCGCTCGGCACGGTTCCCGAAGGTCTCGCCGACGAGGTCCGCGCCACGGGAGCCCACTTCGAAAACCGGGACCTCGACCCGATGGTAGACCTGGTTCGAGTTCATCGGCTCTGTCTCATCAAGGCCGCGAAAGCCGGCGTGGACCCGGATAGGCCCCGGCACCTCAGCCGGTCGATCGTACTGACCTAGGCTCGGTGAGCGTGAGCCCCCTGCGCGTCGGCGTTGACATCGGCGGAACCACCATCAAAGCCATCGCGATGAGCAATGGTGCCATCGTCGATCGCACGTCCGAACCAACCTCCCGCGAAGGACTACAAGCGATCAGGGTGCAGGTGCCCGCCCTGGTGGAACGACTCGTCGGCGAGACCGGTGACGACCCCCGGATTGGGATCGTCGTCCCCGGGCTTGTGGATGATGCCACCGGGAAGTCGCTGTGGTCGGCCAATCTCGGCTGGCGGGATCTCGATGTCGTCGGCGAGGTCAGTGGTCGTGTGAGGGGCCAGATTGTCGCCGGACACGATGTGCGAGCGGGGCTCCTCGGAGAATCCCGCTATGGCGCCGGCCGAGGCTGGGACGACCTGCTTTTCGTTCCGCTTGGCACTGGGCTGGCCAGCGCGCTCATGCTGGGTGGCCGGGTCGTCTCCGCGGGGCCGTGGACCGGAGAAGTCGGGCATGTCCTCGTTGATGCTGAGGGGCCGCGCTGCGGCTGTGGTCGGCAAGGGTGTTTGGAGGCATGCACCGGCGCGCGCGCAATCCAGGAACGTTGGCGGACCATGACAGGTCAAGAGGCGAGCGCTGAAGAGATCGCCCACAATGTTTTGGGGGGGGATCTGCGTGCGCGCCGGATATGGGACGACGCCATCGAGGAACTGGCTCGGGCCCTCGCCCTCATCATCGCAGCGACGGGGGTCGGTCGAGTGATTGTGGGGGGTGGCCTCTCCCGAGCTGGCGGGGTTCTTCTAGACCCGCTCAGCGTGGCGATATCAAGGCGGATACCCGAGGGTATGCCGTGCGAGGTCGTTCTCGCGGAACTCGGCCAGTGGGCCGGCGCGATCGGGGCAGCCGTGCTCGCTGACGAGTCTCGCTCCGATGGCCTGAGGGGTGGCCACGCGTGATCATCACGGTCACCCCGAACCCGGCGTGGGATGTCACCTACACGCTGCCCGACGTTCGCTCCGGCGACGTCCACCAGATCGAGCAGGTCCGCGAGCGGGCCGGTGGCAAAGGCGTCAATGTCGCCTCCGTGCTCACCGCGGTAGGGCGGGAGTCGCTGGTCATCGCACCCGTCGGCGGCCCGGTGGGCGAGCAGTTCGCGACCGATCTCCAACGCCGCGGGATCCCGACCGACCTCGTCTTGAGCCCGAAAGCGACCCGGCGATCGACAGCCGTCGTGGACCAGATCCGCACCACCGTCCTCAACGAGGCAGGCCCCAGACAGCCCGCCCAGGTGTGGACCGAGCTCGTCACGGCTGTCCGTCGACACCTGCCCGACACGGATGCACTCGTGGTGTCAGGCAGCCTGCCTCCACGGGCGCCCGATGACCTGCTCCGGACCTTGGTCGAACTGGGGCACGCCCTGCACCGGCCGGTCATCCTCGATGCACGGGGACCAGCCCTTCAACGCGCTTTGAGCAGCGCCCCCGACCTGGTTAAGCCCAATGCTGCGGAAGCCACCGAAACCACCGGCGAGCGGGACCCCGTTGCGGCGGCCAGGGCCTTAGTGAGTGCCGGAGCCCGCGCGGCCGTAGTGTCTCGCGGCGCTCAGGGCGTGGTGCTCATCACCGAGGATGGTCTTGCCCTCACGGCCTACCTGAATCGATCGTTGTCGGGCAATCCCACCGGGGCGGGTGATGCGCTCACCGCAGCCCTCGCCGCCGCCATTGCTGACGGGAGCCGCAGTGGGCGAAACCTCAGCCGCGAAGACTGGCGGGAAGCACTGCGCCATGGGGTGAGTTGGTCCGCGGCGGCGGTCTTGGCCCCCATGGCTGGCATGGTCGACTCGCAGACCATCGCTGATGTCGTGGTAGATGTCGTCATCAAGGAGCTCATGTGACCCTCGTATCCCTGACCGTCGCCCTCGCCGAAACGAAGCGACGCGGTGGCGCACTGGCAGCATTCAATGTCATCCAGATCGAGCACGCTGAGGCCTATGCCGCGGCCGCCGCTCAGACCGACCTCCCCGTCGTGATGCAGATCAGCGAGAACTGCGTCCGCTACCACGGCGCCCTGAAGCCCATCGGTCTCGCGGCCCTGGCGATCGCCGAAGCCGCTCCCCAACCCGTGGTCGTCCATCTCGACCACGCCGAGGACACCGCACTCGTTGACCAAGCGGTGGAACTCGGCTTCACCTCGGTGATGTTCGACGGGTCCCGGCTGCCTGACGCCCGTAATCGACTGGAAACCGCCGCGGTCGTTGCGCGATGTCACGCGGCGGGTGTCACTGTCGAGGCAGAACTTGGCGAGGTCGGCGGCAAGGACGGCGTCCATGCACCGGGCGTTCGCACCGATCCGCACGATGCCGCCCGATTCGTTGCCGACACCGGGGTGGACGCCCTTGCGGTCGCCGTGGGTAGTTCGCACGCCATGGTGGACCGGGTTGCCGTACTCGACAATGAACTGATCGCCCAGCTCGCCGCCCAGGTGCCGGTTCCCTTAGTGCTGCACGGGTCATCTGGTGTGCCGGACGACGGTCTGGTGGCGGCGGTCCGGGCTGGCATGGCCAAGGTGAATATCGCCACCCACCTCAACCACGTCTTTACCGAGGCGATGGTCCAGCGACTCACTGAGCGTCCCTCGGTCGACACCCGCCGCTATCTCGGCGCCGGACGCGATGCGGTAGCAACAGAGTCCGCTCGGTTGATGCGTATGCTCGCGCTCCACGACTAAGCGCCGCTCAGCCCGCAGAGCCTCAGGTCGACGGCTGGCCCAGCACGCCGCGCGCGAGCAAATCTGCGATCTGTTCCGCAGTGAAGCCACGGCCCAGCAGGTAGGCCGTGGTGTTGGCGCCCGCGAGCCGTTCCGGGCCCGGATCCAGCCCTGGAGTCTCCGAGAAGCGCGGCGCGACCCGGGGGAGCGATCCGGTCGACGTCGCGGCATAACTCCCGCGAGCCACACTGTGGGGATGTGCGGCTGCCTCCCCTGGCGTGAGAACCGGTGCCACACAAGCGTCTACGCCCTCGAATGCCGCGAGCCACTCCGCGCGCGTCCGGCTGCGGAATGCCGCGGTGAAAGCCTCCCGCTGCCCGGGCCACGTGCTCGGGTCCAGGTGCCTGTCCGGGCAGTCAACGCCCAAGACTCGACAGAGCTCGGCGTGGAACTGCGGCTCGAGTGCGCCCACGGCGATGAACGCCCCGTCCGCGCAGGCATAGGTGTCATAGAAGGGCGCCCCACCATCGAGCAAGTTGACCCCGCGCTCGGCCTGCCAGAGCCCGAGGCCGAGCAGCCCATGAATGATCGTCAGGTTCAGGGCAGCCCCGTCGACCATGGCCGCGTCCACCACCTGGCCCGCCCCGGTGCTGCCGCGAGCGATCAGCGCGGCCAGTACCCCGATGACGAGATAGGTCGAGCCGCCCCCGAAGTCGGCGAGCAGATTGGCCGGCGGCGTGGGTCGGCCCGTGCCTCCGGTGAGGTGCAGCGCCCCGGAGAGTGCGGCATACGTGATGTCATGGCCGGCCTGCTGCGCCATCGGCCCGTCCTGCCCCCAGCCAGTCATCCGCGCGTAGATCACCCGTGGTGCCCGCTCGCGCACCACCTCTGGCCCGAGCCCGAGTCGCTCCATGCGGCCCGGGCGCATGCCCTCGAGCAGGACGTCAGCGCCCTCCAGGAGGCGCAGGATCACCTCGACCCCGTCCGGGGTGGTCAGGTCCACCGCGACCGAGGGGCGCGAGCGTCCCAGCCCCGCAGGCAGCGAGCCGAAGCCCGCAGTGCCCGGCAGCCGGTCGATACGCACGACCTCGGCACCCAACTCCGCCAGGATCAGCGCCGCATGCGGGACCGGGCCCAGCCCAGCGATCTCGACAATCCGCAGCCCAGCCAGCGGGCCCCGCGCGTCGCTCACAGCTGATCAGGCCTGCCCGAGGCTCCCCAGCAACTCCTGGAACCAGCCAACCGAGACGTCGAACTTCTTGTGGCCCTTGATCCGCGGGAACTCGATAGTGCGCAGCTCATCGCCGCGCTCCTCGTCCTGACCGACCACTCCGGATTCGCCGCGCAGCGCGGAGTCGACCGCATGATCGGTGCACTGCTTGATCAGCGCAAGATCCTCGGCATTGGCCGGTGCTGAGCGGGAGAAGTAGCCGGACTTCTGCACCATGGTCTTTTCGGCGCCGACCTTCTCGGCGAACTGCTTGGCGAACCAGGCGCCGGGGTTGATCTTGTCGAGTTGCACATGGTTGAAGGCGTCCCGAGGCACGTCCTCGCCCCGCGCCTCCATCTGAGCCACGATGTCCTCGACGCCGGCGCCCTCGCTGAGGAAGATGTTGACGCAGCCGATCTCATCCATCAGGGCCCGCAGGCGGGCGGCCTCGGCGTCGAGGTCCACGTGCATCTCCGGGACATAGACGGCGTGCACATCCCAGCAGCGTGGGTCGTTGCCGAAGCCCACCATGAACTCCTGCTCACCCACCCAGGAGTGATATCGGCGGGCGGTCTCGGCGGTCAGCCAGCCACAGTTGCGGCCCATGACCTCGTGAACGATGAGCATCCGGGGGTTGGAGGAGTGCTCGGCGATGATGTTCTGCGCGTACCGACTGCCCTGCTCGGCGGCCGTCCACGCGCCCAGGCTCTGCCGGATCGGCACGACGTCATTGTCGATGGTCTTGGGCAGGCCAACGACGGTCAGGTCGTAGTCGTTCTCATGCAGGTATGCCGCGAGGTCGGCGGCCGTGGTATTGGTGTCGTCGCCACCGATGGTGTGCAGGACGTCGACGCCATCCTTGGTCAACTGCTCGGCCGCGACGTGCAGCGGGTCCTGGCCTTCCTGGACCAGGCCGCGCTTGACGCAGTCGGCGACATTGGTCAGTTTGACCCGGGAGTTGCCGATCGGCGAACCACCCCGCAGGTGCAGCAGGTGCGCCTGCGCGCGCTGCTCCGGCGCAAGCTCGACATACTGGCCGGTCAGCAGCCCGGCGTAGCCGCCGAGGTAACCGATGATCCGCACATCCGGGGCGACCTCGGTGTACTTCTCGATCAGTCCGCCAACGGCGGAGGACAGGCACGGCGCAAGGCCTCCTGCGGTGAGGAGGGCGACAGTCTTCACGGTCATACACCCAGCCTAGTGAGGCCACTGGCGGCGGCACACTCATGGTCAGCGCACAGCCACCGGACAGTGCGCTGCGTGGCTGGGCTGGCTCACTGGGCTCATGAACCCGAATCCCGCACTCTCCCGCCGACGCCTCCTGGGCCTGAGCGCTGCGCTCGGTCTCGGCGGCGTGCTCAGTGTGGCCGGCTGCACCTGGAATGACGCGGAGTCCACAGACAGCTCTCTTGGCGGAGACTTCTTCGACGGGAGCTCGCTGCACTCGGTGTCGCTGACACTCAGTGACGACGCCTGGGACGAGGTCCGGTCGGCCTGGCAACAAAGCAGCGAGAAGGTGTGGGCCGAGGTCACGCTCACCATCGACGGCACGGCATACAAACGAGTCGGGGCTCGACTCAAGGGCAACTCGACGCTGCGTCAGACCGCGAATACCGCTGCACCGCAAGAGTATCCGTGGCTTCTGCGGCTCGATAAGTTCGTCGACGGCCAGTCACATCAAGGCGTGACCGAGTTCGCCATCCGGGTGAATCGGACCACCGGCGCCCTGAACGAGGCCCTCGCCCTGGATCTCATGGGACGGGCCGGACTGGTGACCCAGCGGGCGACCTATGCCGCGGTCACGGTGGGCGACTCCGCTGCCGTGCTACGCCTGGTGTGCGAACACCCGAGCGGAGCTTGGATTGAGGCGGCCATGTCGGGCACGGGGCGGTTGTACAAAGCGGAGGCCACTGGGGACTACTCGTATCGCGGCGATGACCCGGCGGCCTACGACGAGGTGTTCGACCAAGAGGCCGGCGAGGAGGACCTCACCCCGCTGACCGACTTCCTCAAATGGATCAATCAGTCCTCCGATGCAGACTTCGCGGATGGGCTGCCGACGCGGCTCGACGTCGAGTCCTTCGCCACCTACCTCGCATTCGAGGACCTGGTGGACAACTACGACGACATCGAGGGTCCCGGGAACAACTCGTATCTGTGGTCCGACACCGCGAGCTCACGAATGACGGTGCTCGGGTGGGATCACAATCTCACCTTTGGAGTGACCAATCGACCCGGAGGTGGGGGTGCGGGAGCCGGCGGTGGCCCTGGTGGCCCTGCGCAGGGTGGCGGCCAAGGCGGTGGCCAGGGAGGCGGCCCTTCGCCCAACCGAAATGGCAACATCCTGGCAACCCGGTTCAAGGCCAATGCCACGTATGCCGCCGCGGTCGCCAAGGCCACCTCGGCGCTGAAGGCTTCTCTGATCACCTCAGGGGTGGCGACCACGCGCCTGGACGCCTACGCCAACCTGCTCACCCAGCACGCCTCGACGCTGGTGGACACCGAGACCCTGGCGTCCGAGAAGGCCGCAGTCGCGAAATACCTCGCCTAACGCGATTAGCGGCCGGTGCCGGCGTACACGACCGCCTCGGCGTCCGAATCCAGTCCGAATGCCGTGTGGACCGCCTTGACCGCGTCCGCAAGCCGCTCCTCGCGGGTGACCACCGAGATCCTGATTTCCGAGGTGGAGATCATCTCGACGTTGATGCCCGCGTCGGCGAGCGCTTTGAAGAAGGTCGCCGAGACTCCGGTGTTGGTTCGCATCCCCGCGCCGACCAGCGAGAGCTTGCCGATCTGGTCGTCGAACTGCACCGAGTGGAAGCCCACCTCGCCACGGATGCCCTCCAGTGCGGTCAGCGCGGTCTTTCCATCGCCCTTGGGCAGGGTGAAGGAAATGTCGGTCAGTCCGGTCTCCACTGCGGAGACATTCTGGACGATCATGTCGATATTGAGCCCGGCCCTAGCGACCGCCTCGAAGATCGCCGCAGCCATCCCCGTGCGGTCCGGAACGCCGACGACAGTGACCTTGGCTTCGCTGCTGTCGTGGGCCACGCCAGCGATGATCGGTGCTTCCACGGTCTCTCCTTCGATGGGGTCGGCGACGATGGTGCCGGTCTTGTCGGTGAACGTCGATCGCACATGGATCGGCATGCCATAACGGCGGGCGTACTCCACGCAGCGCAGGTGCAGGATCTTGGATCCTGCGGCGGCCAGCTCGAGCATCTCCTCGCCGCTGATCCGGTCCAGCTTGCTGGCCTTGGGGCAGATCCGAGGGTCCGCGGTGAAGACGCCGTCGACATCGGAGTAGATCTCGCACACATCGGCCTGGAGCGCGACGGCTAGGGCGACGGCGGTGGTGTCGGAGCCGCCGCGACCGAGGGTGGTGATCTCTTTGGTGTCCTGGCTGACACCCTGAAATCCAGCGACGATGACGATGTGGCCTTCGCCGAGCGCGCTGGTGATCCGGCCCGGAGTCACGTCGATGATCTTGGCCTTGCCGTGCTCGGCGTCGGTGATGACTCCGGCCTGGCTGCCCGTAAACGACCTGGCGGAAAGGCCGAGGTCGTGGATGGCCATCGCGACCAGGGCCATCGAGATGCGCTCGCCAGCGGTGAGGAGCATGTCGAGTTCGCGCGGCGGTGGCACGGGGCTGACCTCTTGCGCGAGATCGATCAACTCGTCGGTGGTGTCCCCGCGGGCGGAGACGACCACGCAGACGTCATTGCCGGCCTTCCTGGTGGCGACGATCCGGCGGGCGACTCGCTTGATGCTCTCGGCGTCGGCGAGGGAGGACCCGCCGTACTTCTGAACGACGATGGGCACGGTGACGAACTCACTTCTGGCTAGCGGGGGCTTCGCCTGGCCACTCTAGTCCGCCGATTCTCCGAGCCGATCTGCCCGCCCGAATCCCGGGCAGCACGCCCTAGGGGTGCAGCGCCGGCTTCAGGGTACGGCGCAGACTCAGGGGTGCAATGCGTCGAACTCGGCTTCGGCGACGACGTCCTCATCGGCATCGAGCCGGACATGCGCTAGCACGCCATGCAGCACCCGCATCGCCATCGCGGCCCGCTCCCCCCACGAGGAGAGATAGGAGAACTGCCACCACCACAGGGCCTCGAGCACCCGCCCGGCCTCGTAATGCGACAGCCCGTGGGCGAGCGCGGAGGTGATGTCGACCAGGTCGTTGGCCAACGAGCCGCGGGTCAGCTCGGCCGACGTCAGCGGGTCGACGACATCGGCATACTCATCGAGGCCCTCAAAGACATTGGCGAGGTTCTCACGCAGCGGATCCAGCTCCGCGTCGGGTCCAGGGTCGGGCTCGAACTGCTCACTGGGGACCACGTCCTCGACCGCGCCGAGGCGCGCGCCGGTGAGCATGATCTGGGCTGTGGCGAGCAGGAGCACCGAGAGCGCCGCATCCGGAGCACCCCCGGCGGCCACCTCGGTGACCGCGTCGATGAAGGTGCGCGCCTCCGTGGCGGTGTGCTCGGCCAAGGGCCGCCACTCCTCGGCGAGCGCACCAGCGATTTCGGGTTGGTTAGGCATTGAGCAACCTCCTGCCCTCGAAAGCCCGTCCCAGGGTGACCTCGTCGGCATACTCCAGGTCTCCACCCACGGGCAGCCCGCTGGCCAGTCGGGACACCCGAACGCCGACGTCTTTGAGCAGGCGGGAGAGGTAGCTCGCGGTCGCCTCGCCCTCGAGATTGGGGTCGGTAGCGATGATGACTTCCTCGACCGCGCTGTCCGAGAGCCGCGCTACCAACTCACGCACGTGCAGATCATCCGGACCCACACCGTCGATCGGGCTGATCGCCCCGCCGAGCACGTGATAGCGCCCCCGGAACTCCCGCGTGCGCTCAATGGCGACAACATCCTTGGGCTCTTCGACCACGCAGATCGCGCTCGGGTCGCGGCGGGGGTCTTGGCAGATCCGGCAGCGCTCGGCCTCGGCGACGTTGAAGCACAGCTCGCAGAAGCGCACCCGCTCCTTGACGGCGGTCAGGGTCGCGACCAGCCGCTCCACGTCGCTCGGATCGGACTGCAGGAGGTGGAAGGCGATCCGCTGGGCACCCTTAGGGCCGACGCCCGGTAAGCGACCGAGCTCGTCAATGAGGTCCTGAACTGCGCCTTCGTACACACCCGCGAGCCTAAGCCCTGACACCGACCAAGGACTATGCCGCCGCGCGGGCCTGCGCCCTTGGTGGGTGCGATCGGTGTCGCCAGGGCGACAGCAGGGGCACCCGCGAGGGCCGCGCGCCGGGTCAGCGCACCAGGTGGTAGTCGCCGGCCTCGTCGAGCGCCCCGGAGATCTCCTCGGTGCCGAGCTCGCGATCGGCGACGACGGAGATCACCGACTCGCCATCGCGCACGACCTCCACCGACGCGTGAGTGACTCCAGGAAGCGCGCTGATCTCGTCGGTGACGGCAGCGCCGCAGTGCCCACACGTGAGGCCGGTCGCAAGGAAGGTCTGGGTGGGGCTCGAATCCATGGTCTGCTCCTGAACGGTTGTGGGCGGTATGCCTCGTGCACGGGAGTGCTGAGTGGAAGCTAGGGCTGAGTGGAAGGAAGGGCCTGGTGGAAGGAAGTGCTTAGATGCCGACCGCGGCCCCAGCCGAATCCGGCGGCAACTCGTTGAAGGCGTCGGCCCGCTCTTGGCCGCTCAGCGCCGCGATCGCGGTCATCACCTCGTCGGTCAACTGGCGACGGGCCTGACCGGCGGGCATGGCGGCATACGGCTCCGGCGAGATCGGGCGACCGAAGGCGACGGTGACCGCGGCCAGCCGGGGGAAGTGCGACCCAATTGGTTGCACCTCATCGGTCCCAATCAGCCCCACCGGGACGATGGGCACGTGTGCGGTGAGAGCCAGCCAGGCCACCCCCGTCCGCCCGCGGTACAACCGGCCATCACGCGAGCGAGTGCCCTCGGGGTAAATCCCGAAGGCCCGACCCTGCGCGAGCACCTCGAGCGCGGCCTCGAGCGACTCTTGCGCCGCCCGCGACGAATGCCGGTCGACCGGGATGGCATCAGCACCCTCAAAAAAGCCCCGCCGAATCGCACCCCCAACGCCCTCGCCGCTGAAGTAGTCAGACTTGGCCAGAAAACTGACCTTGCGTGGCGAGGCGATCGGGATGGCGAAGGAGTCGATGAACGAGAGGTGATTGCTGGCGAGGATCACGCCGCCGCTCCGAGGGACGTTCTGCCGGCCGACGATGGTCGGTCGCCAGAAGGACTTCGCGAGCGGCACGACCGCCGCCCGGCCCACGCGGTAGGTGATGCTCACGCATCCTCCTCGTGGATCACCCGGCCGCCGAGCACCCGCTCGATGACCGGGAGCCCGACGTCGGCGAGCGCGTCCACGGACTCGTCATCCTCGCTGACGGCGCTGTCGTCGATGACATGCCGCTGCTCGGGCCGCTCGACCTCATCGGCGACCGCGGCCCGGGCCGCTGCCAGCGGGCTCGGCGCGACCATCGCGGGCTCGCTGGTCGCCCACGAGGGAGCCGTCGAGGGGCTCGGCGGGGCGCTCCCCCAGGAGCCCGGCTGATCGACAAAGGCGCGGTATGCCGCACCGCCGCGGTCCGCGGTCGAGTCCCAGTCCGCGGCTGGCGGGGCGTTGCTGGGTGTCGGCGCCGGCTCGGGCGTCAGCGGCCTCGTTGGGGCAGGAGCTGTCGGCTCCGGCCTGGCCGATCTGGGCTCGGGCGCTGGCGTCGGTGCTGGTGTCGCCGCGGGCGCTGGTGTCGCCGCAGGCGCTGGTGTAGCCACGGGCGCTGGCCGCTCGGCCCGCGCAACCGGAGCATCACCCGTCACCGCGTCCACTGGGACATCGAGCCCGAGGACATCGATCAGCGCCATACGGACATACTCGCCGTGCTGCCCACGGCGGAAGGTCTCGAGCAACGGCTCGGTCGAGATGCCCAGCAGCACCCGCGAGCCGTCGAAATCGATGATCTGCCCGTGCTCGGACAGGAAGGTCCAGGTCACCCGGCGACGCTCGAAAACCTTGCCGAGGATCTCCGGCCAATGCCGCCGCAGGGCCGCGGTATCCAGGGCGCCTGGGGTCGAAGCAACCTGAGGAACCTCAGCGACCGCAGCAGTGGGCGCGGTCGGCGAGACAGGTGCGGTCTGAGCGACCTGTGCCGGCGGCGGGGTGGCGGCCACCGCAGCGGGCGGCGCGGCTTCCGCAGGGACAGTCGCCGCAGGGCCGGCCGGGACGGTCGGCGCGACCGGTGCTGGCGGAACCGACGAAACTGGCTGCGCGGCCGGTGCGGGCGGGGTCGACACCGCAGCAGGGCTCCCGCCTGCCAGGCGACGTTCGATGCGGTCTAGGCGGGCGGCATACCCGCTCTCTCCGCTCGCCGCGGGCAGCAGGATTCTGGCCGCGATCAATTCGAGCTGCATCCGCGGTGCGGTGGCCCCGGTCATCTCGGTGAGACCCGCGTTGGTGATGTCGGCCGCCCGAGTCAGCGCGGCGGATCCGAAGGCGACCGCTTGGCTCCGCATCCGCTCGAGTTGATCCGGCGGTACGTGCCGGAGCACCGCGCCAGCCCCATCGGGCACAGCCGCAATCACGATCAGGTCGCGCAGACGCTCCAGCAGATCCTCGACGAAGCGCCGAGGGTCCAGCCCAGTCTCGATGACCTTGTCGATCGAGCGGAATACGCCGGATCCGTCGCCGGCAGCCAGGGCGTCAATCGTGCCGTCCAGGAGCTCGCCGTCGGTGAATCCCAGCAGTGCCGAGGCGGACTCATAGGTCAGTCCCTCGTCCCCGGAACCGGCAATCAGCTGGTCGAGCACGGAGAGCGAGTCCCGCACCGAGCCACCGCCGGCACGGACCACGAACGAAAGCACCCCCGGCGCGACCGTGACGCCTTCGCGCTCGCAGAGCTCCTCCATATACGCCTGCAGGCGCGCAGGCGGCACGAGCCGGAAGGGGTAGTGGTGCGTGCGCGAGCGGATCGTGCCGATGACCTTGTCGGGCTCGGTGGTCGCGAAGACGAACTTCACGTGCTCCGGCGGCTCCTCGACGATCTTGAGCAGGGCGTTGAAGCCCTGCGGGGTGACCATGTGAGCCTCATCGATGATGTAGATCTTGTAGCGGCTCTGCGCAGGCCCGTAGGAGGCGCGTTCGCGCAGGTCGCGGGCATCGTCGACACCACCGTGCGATGCCGCGTCGATCTCAATCACGTCAACCGTCCCGGAACCGCCCCGGGCCAGGGCCACACAGGATTCACAGGTCCCGCACGGGGTTGGCGTCGGCCCCTGCTCACAGTTCAGGCAGCGGGCCAGGATCCGCGCGCTCGTCGTCTTGCCGCAGCCACGAGGACCGCTGAAAAGATAAGCATGGTTGACCCGCCCGGTGCGCAGTGCCTGCATCAGTGGCTCGGTCACGTGCTCCTGACCGATCACGTCGCCGAAGTTCTCGGGACGGTAGCGGCGGTACAGCGCGGTGCTCACGAGGCAAACCCTAGTCGCGCCTGCCGACATCGGGTATGCCGTCCGGCGCCTGGCTAGGGTGGCCAGGTGGCCACGACGACTCCGCCCCCGCCGCAGCGTCCGCGCTTCCGTCGCGACGTGGTGCGCCTGCTGGTTCAGAACCCTGAGGGTGCACTCTTGCTCATCGGTGACAGCGATACCTCGCTCGACCCGGCACCGCGCTGGTGGAGCACCCCTGGCGGCGGGATCGAGGAGGGTGAGGGCCACCTCGAGACCGCGGTGCGCGAACTCTGGGAGGAGACCGGATTCACCTGTGCGCCGACCGATATACGGGGCCCGGTCGCGGTCCGCGAGGCGGTTCACGGGTTCGGTTTGTTCGTGCTGGACCAAACCGAGACCTTCTATGCCGTGAGCGTGGCGGGTGGCGAGATCATCCCGGGCGCGCTCACCGAGTCCGAAGTGGACGCCACCTGGGACAACCGCTGGTTCAGCCGGCCAGATCTGGCAGCAGCCATCGCTCGCGGCGAGGACCTCTGGCCCCGAACGCTGGAGGTGATCTGGGATGCCCTGCTCGACCCGACGACCTGGCCCTTGCAGCTCGAGCCGGCGGAGGAGTCCACGATCCCGGCCGCCGACTAGCCGCGTATTCTCACTGCATGCGTATTGATGTTTGGGCCGACCTGGTCTGCCCGTTCTGCCATGTCGGCCGTCGTCGACTGGACCTCGCGCTGGAGCAGTTCGAGCATGGCGACCAGTTCGATGTCATCTGGCACTCCTTCCAGTTGGACCGCAATGCGCCCGCAGTGAGCGATCGCCCGGTCATCGATCAGGTGGCCGACAAGTACGGCGTGTCCCGCGAGCAGATGGTCGCCACCCATGAGCACATGGCCACGGAGGCCGCTGAGGTGGGCTTGGACTTCCAGTGGGAGCAGTTGCAGGGCGGCAATAGTTATGACGCGCACCGGCTGATCCACTTCGCCCGCGCACAGGGGCGCGAGTCTGCGGTGACCGATCGCATCATGCGCGGCTGGTACTCCGAGGGCGCCGCGCTCGGCGACCGGGACACGCTGACCACCCTCGCCGTGGAGGCCGGCCTGGACGAGCACGCGGTCCGCGAGCTCCTCGCCGGCGACGAGTACGGCATCGACGTGCGCACCGACGAGGCGATGGCCGCCCAGTTGGGCATCACCGCGGTCCCCACCTTCGTCTTTGACCAGAAATATGCCGTTCAGGGCGCCCAGCCGGTCGAGATCATCGCCAACGCGCTGCGGCATACCTGGGAAGACCAGGGCAACCCGGCCACGCCTGCCCCCAGTGGCGGTTGCGGCGGCGGCTGCTGCGGCGGCGGCGGTAGCTGCGGGTCGGCCGAGGGCGCTGACGGCACCGAGGCGCAGGGCTGTGGCGACGGCGCCTGCGGCGACCTCTGCGGCACGCAGGCCCACGCCCACTGACCCTCCCGCGCCCGTCCTCCCCGTGCATGAGGACACCCCGCGTACCTGGAAGAGCTCACCTGCCCTTGCTGCATTCCTGCCCTGGGGGAGTTCAGTGAGGTACCACCACGCGGGGTGCCGTCGGTCAGTCTAACCCGGCGCCGGCCGTATGCCGTTCGCTCACCCGATGATGGTGAGCACCTGAGTCACCAGGATTTTGGTGACCATGGCGACCGGGTACACCAAGGCGTAGCCCAGGGCCACTCGCTCATCGAACCGGGTCGCCGAGTTCGCGAAGGCCAAGATGGCCGGCTGCGTCTGAGATCCAGCCGTAAACCCGGCCAGTCGCGGCCCCGAGATGCCGAGCACCCGTCGGGAAAGCAGTACGAGCGCGATGGCGTGGATCGCCGAGACCACCGCTCCGGCAAGGATGATCTTGAGCCCCAAGGGAGTCTTGAGCGCATCGATGAAGGCGGACCCTGCCCGCCCACCGGCATACGCGAGGAAGAGCAGGAGGCCCAACTGGGTCAGCACTTCGGCGGCCTGGTGCGGAAGCGTCCACACCACCCGACCGGAGCGTTGGAGGCGGCCGAGGACCAGCCCGGCCAGCAGCGGCCCAGCGGCCGAACCCAGGGTGATCACACCGATCCCGGGGACCAGGATGGGCAGCGTCCCCAGTAACAGTCCCAGGGCCAGGCCGACCGCCAACCCCAGGGGGTTGATATCGGCGGTGCCATGCTCGGAGTCGCCGAGATAGCGCGCGACATCGGCCATCCGCTCCTTGGGGGCCGCGACGCGGATCCGATCACCGGCTTGGAGCACAAAGGAGTCGGTGGCAAGGAAGTCGTGATCCGCCCTACGGACCCGCGTCGGGCGGGCATCGAACTTCCCCCAGAGGTTGAGGTCGGCAATCGGACGCCCGTAGAAGCGCTTCTCGGAGAGCACGATTCGCCGGAAGTCCACCTCATGGCGCTCCTCATCGAGACGCAGGCCAGAGCGCCGGCCCAGTTGCTTCATGACATGCTCCACGGCCTGCGCCGGGCCGACCGCGAGCACCCGATCCCCCGGACGAAGGACCGTGTCGCCGCGCGACATGTCAATGTCACCATCCGCGGCTTGGTGTCGCGAGAAGAGCACCCGCCCATGCGGGGTCCAGGTCAACTCGCTGACGCTGAGCACGTTGTCGTGGGTCACCTTGATGGTCGCGTTGACGATCTCCTCGCCCCCGGTGGCCTGGTTGGCCTCCTCCGGCAGTGGGCGCCGCAGCGCGTATGCCGCTGCGCCCAGCAGGATGATCACCCCGAGCGCATAGGACAGCGAGTACGCCACGGTCGGTTCGGGGGCACCATCGAGGCGCTCGATCGCGGCGGCCAGCGCTGGGGTGTTGGTGTTGGCGCCGGCATACAGACCGGCCGCGGTGCCGGCGTCCAGGCCCAGCAGTCGCGCGATCGCGAAGACCACGACCCCGAGGCCCGCGAGGATCCCGAAGACCATGATCACCGGTTTCGCACCGGTGCGCAGCGAGGAGAAGAAGGACGGCCCAGCGGTCAAGCCGACGGTATAGGCGAAGAGCGCGAGCCCGAGGGTGCCGACCACCTCGGGCAGGGCCAAGTCCGGGTGCCACGCCGAGAATCCGAGAGCGCAGAAGAGGACCGCAGCCGGGCCAATCGAGATGCCTCGGACGGTGATGCGGCCCAGCGCGGTGCCGATCCCCAGGATGACGAAGAGCAGGAGTACGGGGTGCGAAACGAGGTACTGCGTCACAGGTCATCCTTCGCGCGGACGAGCCGCGCCTGGCATTGGGGGTTCGAGGACAAGTCTAGTGCTCACCGGCAGTCACGATCCCGCCCCGGAGAGCACGAGACCCCGAGCCAGTGCGGCTCGGGGTCATCGGTCTCGTCGTGTGGTGACGACGGTGGCGGAGGATGCGGGATTTGAACCCGCGAGGGGTTTCATCCCCAACACGATTTCCAATCGTGCGCACTAGGCCACTATGCGAATCCTCCGCGCAGGAGGCTACCCGAGCGCACGGGTCCGCACACAATCCGCCATATGCCGTTCGGCGCGGCATACGCCACGTTCACCCCAGATCGCGGGCCGCCCGCTTCCCCGCCCCGGACCCCAGCGGGACGATGGCAGACATGAGCACTGGGGCCTACGCGGCGGCATACGAGCAGTCCATCTCCGACCCGAACGCCTTCTGGGGGGCGGCCGCACAGGCCATCGAGTGGATCACTCCCCCACAGCTGGTGCTCGACGATCGCAACCCGCCGTTCTACCGGTGGTTCAGCGGCGGCACCCTCAATACCTGCTTCAACGCGCTCGACCGGCATGTGCGCGATGGCCGGGGAGAGCAGGTCGCGCTCTACTACGACTCCCCCGTGACCGACACCAAAGCCTCCTTCACGTATGCCGCATTGCTGGATCAGGTGGCCCGCTTCGCCGGGGCGCTGGCCTCCCTGGGCGTCGAAAAGGGCGACCGGGTGCTGATCTATATGCCGATGGTTCCCGAGGCCATGGTCGCGATGCTCGCCTGCGCCCGCCTCGGCGCGATTCACTCGGTGGTCTTTGGCGGCTTCGCGCCAGCTGAGTTGTCTGCCCGCATCGAGGACGCCGAACCGAAGGTGATCGTCTCGGCGTCCTGCGGCATCGAGCCGAGCCGGACCATTGCCTACAAGCCGATGCTCGACGGCGGCCTGGACCGCAGCACCCACAAGCCGGAGTCGGTCATCGTGCTGCAGCGGCCGCAACTCGAAGCGGAGGTCGGCGCGCGCGATACCGACTGGGAGGAGATGACCTGGGATGAGCTGATGGCCGACGCCGAACCGGCCGATTGCGTCGAGGTTGCCGCCACCGATCCGCTCTACATCCTCTACACCTCCGGCACTACCGGTCGCCCTAAGGGCATCGTGCGGGACAACGGCGGCCACGCGGTCGCGCTGCGCTGGTCCATGGAGAACATCTATGACGTCCACCCGGGTGAGACCTGGTTCACGGCATCCGACGTCGGCTGGGTCGTCGGTCACTCCTACATCGTCTACGCGCCCCTGCTCACCGGCGCGACCACCGTCATGTATGAAGGCAAGCCGGTCGGCACCCCGGATGCGAGCGCCCTCTGGCGGATCATCAGCGAGTACGGGGCGGTCGCGATGTTCACCGCGCCCACGGCATACCGGGCGATCAAGCGCGAGGACCCGAACGGCGAGAAGAAGGCGGGCTACGACCTCTCCCGCCTGCGCAATGTCTTCCTCGCCGGCGAGCGCCTTGATCCGGACACCTACTTCTGGGCCGACGACCTGCTGCACTGCGCGATCGTGGACAACTGGTGGCAGACCGAGACCGGCTGGCCGATCGCCGCGAACATGCGCGGCCTGGAGCCCATGCCGATCAAGGCCGGGTCGCCGTCCGTGCGCGTGCCGGGCTATGACGTGCAGGTGCTCGACGAGGTCGGGCAGCAGTGCGAGCGCGGCAATGAGGGCGCGATCGCGATCAAGTTGCCGATGCCGCCCGGCACGCTGCCGACGCTCTGGCAGGACGACCAGCGGTATGTCGATGGCTACCTCTCGGTCTATGCGGGCTACTACCTGACCGGCGACGGCGGGCTGATCGATGAGGACGGCTATGTCTACGTCATGGGCCGCACCGATGATGTGCTCAATGTCGCCGGGCACCGCCTGTCCACTGGCTCCATCGAGGCCGCGCTGGCGGGTCACCCTGCGGTGGCCGAGTGCGCGGTCATCGGGGTCGCCGATGACTTCAAGGGTCAGATTCCGCGTGGTCTGGTCGTCCTCAAGGGCGGCTTTGACGCGGCCACCCAGGGCGAGCAGATCTGCAAGGAACTGGTCCAGCGGGTGCGCGCTGAGGTCGGTGCAGTCGCGAGCCTGAAGCAGGTCGACATCGTCGCGGCCCTGCCCAAGACCCGCTCGGGCAAGATCCTGCGCAAGACCATGCGCGAAATGGCCGACGGCAAGGTGCCTTCAATCCCCGGCACGATCGAGGATGTCTCCGTGCTCGATGCGCTCAAGGAGACGCTGGCCAATACGGTGCACTGAGGGGGCCAGCCGCCTCCCCCGCGCCTCAACTTTCCCGCGCCTCCTCCGCGCCTCAACTTTCCCGCGCCTCAACTTTCCCGCCTGATGCCGGAACCTTGAGGTTGGGGCCTCTTACAAGGGACCCCAACCTCAAGGTTCCGGCACGAAGCTCGAGTTTGGCGGGCGGGAGTTCACCGGTTCGCGTTTCGCGGGCGGGACGTTCGCCGTCGGCGCCGCCACGAAGTCCGAGGTTCGCGCGTGCCGGCCCGCAGTCAGCGGCGCGAGGTCCCGAAGATGGATCGGGTGATCTCCCGGCCAATCACCGTGCCAGCCGAGCGCAGCATGGACTTGAAGGCCGAGCTCTTCACGACCGAGGTCACAATGCCCGGTTCAGCGGCTTCGCGGGCCGCCTCCTTGGCCGCCGACTTCTCCGCAGCAAGCCGGTCCTTCTCGGCCTGCTTCTCGGCCGCGAGCCGATCCTTTTCGGCCTGCTTGGCGGCGGCCTCGCGGATCTTGGCGTTCTCGGCCTCCTGAGCGGCAGCCGCCGCCGCAGCGTCCAACTCCGCTGCCTTCTTGCCGAGCATCTCGGACGCCGATTCACGCTCGATCGCGGTCGCGTACTTCGCTGTCAACGGCGATGCCGCGATCGTTTGGTCGAGCAGCGCATCGGGCGAGGGGTCCATGAGCGACTGCGGCGCCCGCATCCGAGTCCACGCGACCGGAGTGGGGGCACCCCGCTCCGAGAGCACCGTCACGACAGCCTCGCCGATGCCCAGTGAGGTCAGCAGCGTCTGGAGGTCGTATGCCGTCTTGGGGTAGGTCTTGACCGCTGCCCGCAAGGCCTTCTCGTCGTCTGGGGTGAAGGCGCGCAGCGCGTGCTGCACCCGGTTGCCGAGTTGGGCGAGCACATCGCCGGGCACGTCCTTGGGCGACTGGGTCACGAAGAAGACGCCCACGCCCTTGGAACGGATGAGCCGCACGGTTTGCTGGATCGCGTCCAGGAAGTCTTTGCTGGCGTCATTGAACAGCAGATGCGCCTCGTCAAAGAAGAAGACCAACTTCGGCTTGTCGAGGTCACCCTCCTCTGGCAGGTCGTGAAAGAGATCCGCGAGAAGCCACATGAGGAAGGTCGAGAACAACTTGGGGCGGTCCTGCACGGCCGGCAGCTCGAGCATCGACAACACGCCACGACCATCAGCGGCCGTACGGATCAGGTCCTTGGTGTCGAACTCGGGCAGCCCGAAGAACGCGTCCGCACCCTGAGCGGAGAAGTTCACGAGCTCACGCAGGATGACACCGGCCGTCACCGGGGACAGGCCACCGATCTCCTTGAGGTCCGCCTTGCCCGCGTCACTGGTCAACCACTGAATGACCGCTCGCAGATCCTCGATGGTGTCGAGCCAGAGCCCCTTGGTGTCGGCATAGTGAAACACCAGACCGAGGCTGGACTCCTGAGTTTCGTTGAGCCCCAGGCACTTACTGAGCAAGACCGGGCCGAACATCGACACCGATGCCCGGATCGGGATGCCCTTGCCGATGCCACCGAGGCTGAAGAACTCTGTGGGGTATGCCGTGGGCGCCCAGGTCATCCCGATGTCATTCGCGCGGGCCGTGATCTTGTCATTGGGCTCACCAGGGCTGGCCATCCCGGACAGGTCGCCCTTGATGTCCGCGAGGAAGACCGGGACACCCTGCTCGATCAACTGCTCGGCCATGAGCTGCAAGGTCTTGGTCTTGCCGGTACCGGTGGCACCCGCGACGAGGCCATGCCGGTTAAGCACCGCGAGCGGGATCTTTACGGGCGCGTCCTTGTATGCCACCCCGTCGACGACGGCGGCGCCGAACTCAAGCGCAGCGCCGGAGAAGGCATAACCCGCCCGGATCTCATCGATCTGCGCGGGGGCGGCCGGCGGCGTCACGGAGGGGTTCGCAGAGGGACTCGTGGTGGGGTTCTCGGTCACGAGAGCCAATCTAGCCGGGAGCGGCTCTGCAGAGACACGTTCAGCACCTCTTCGCTGAGGGCGAGCGGGCGGCATACGCTCTCGTTGTGATCTTCAAGGCCGTCGGTGAGTCACGCCCGTACCCTGACCATGGGTACGGCATGCGCCAGTGGTCGAATGTGCCTCCCCGCCTGGTCCGCCTCGATGACCTGATCACCACCAAACGTGAACTCGACCTAGGCATGCTCCTGTCGGAAGACTCGACCTTCTATGGTGACCTCTTCGCTCACGTCGTTGAGTGGCGCGGCGAGCTGTACCTTGAGGACGGTCTGCATCGCGCATTGCGCGCAGCACTGCACCAGCGACCGACCCTGCACGCGCGCGTGCTCGTGATCACCGAGGAGCCCTGATGCCCGGCGAGCCCGCGAGTCTCGGACCTGCCGCCAGCGAGCGCCAGTCCCAACGCCGTCGGGCGTTGATCACCCTTGGCCTCATTGCCCTCGCGCTCTTCTGGGCCGTGTGGTTCGCCTGGTCCTACATCCGTGCCGATAACGATCGGGTAGCCAGCCGGACCCCAGCGCCGACCTGTCGCGCTGTCGACCCCAAGGAAATCACCCCTGCCAAGACCACCGTCAATGTCTACAACGGGGGCGGCAAGGACGGGCTGGCCGCCTCGACGAGCAAGCAGCTCGCGGCGCGTGGCTTCGTGATCGCCAATGTCGCCAATGAGCCCAACAAGAAGACCGTCGCGGGCATTGGCGAGGTCCGCTATGGCCCGCAGGGTGAAGCGCAGGCCAAGTTGGTCCTCGGAGTCGCACGCGGTGCCAAAGGTGTCAAGGATGCCCGCAAGGGTGCCACGGTCGACCTGGTCATCGGGACGAAATGGGTGCCCCTCAAGCCTGCTCCCGCAGCGACCGGACTGCCCGCCTGCCCAGCATCCTCGTGACCGAGAACTCGCTCGCGGCTGTCTTTGACCTCACCTTGCCCGCGCGCAGGGCGCAGAGCGTCGACATTCCCGAGGACGTCACCTCGACGGCCGCATTCACGCTGATTGCCGGCGAGTGCATCGAGCAATGGCGGGCAAACGAGGCGCTCGTCGTGCAGCACCGCCGCATGGTCAACCTCCACCAGATGCGCGTTGGCATCCGTCGCTTGCGTTCGGCATTCTCGCTCTTTCGCCCGTGGTGGACCCACGTGCCGGACGCCGACGCCGCTGGGCATGAGTTGCGCTCGTTAGCGTTGGTGTTTGGGACGGCGCGAGATCTGGATGTCTTGGTGACTGGAGAGCTGGGACAGGCCCTGCGGCCAGGCCAACTATCGACCTTGCTGGCCGCGCGAGAGGCGGCCTATGACGCTGCGGTGGTTCGTTTGCGCTCAGCAGACTGGGCGGCCATGAAGTCCCGGCTGGACCAGATCCTGGCCGGCCCGCTGTGGTCCGGTCTCGGCGAGCCGGACGTGGAGACGGCCGCGGCGGTTGCCTTGGAGCGGCGCTATCAGCGGGTAAACAGGCGGGGAGCTCGGTTGCGCGAACTCTCCCCGCACAAGCGCCACGAAGTACGCATTGAGGCCAAGAAGCTGCGGTATGGCTGCGAGTTCTTTGAGTCCGTGTATGCCGCGCGCTGGCCGGTGGTCGAGACTCTCGAGGGGCCGGTCAGCGCACCGAAGGCCTTTTCGGTGGCCGTCGAAGACATTCAAAGCGTGTTGGGGCGACTCAACGACCATGCGGCGGCGGCGGCATACCTCACAACGGTGGGTGTGAGTTTGGCCGAGCTCGATGTGCCGGCGCTGCTCGATGAGGCGGACCTGGCATACGAGCGGTTCGCTGCGATGACGCCCTTCTGGCGCGAGTAGCGCGTCCAGGTCGGCCGGGACGTCGACCTCAAGATGTCCACTTCCAGACAGCACTGAGCCGCGACATCGACTGATCGATGCCGCGGCTGCGAACTATGGCGGTGGCGGTGGGATTTGAACCCACGGTGGACTTACGCCCACACACGCTTTCGAGGCGTGCTCCTTTGGCCGCTCGGACACGCCACCGCCGACGAGGGTACCCGAGGTCGATCAGGCCCGCGAAATCTGCGGCCTAGTCACGATGCTGCGCGAAGAACTCCCTGAGCAGGTCCGCGCACTCCTGCGCGAGCACGCCGCCCACCACTTCGACTCGGTGGGTGGCACGTCGATCGCGCACCACATCCCACACCGAACCGCAGGCTCCGAGCTTGTCGTCCCACGCGCCGAGGACGACCCGATCGATCCGCGCGAGCATCAGCGCTCCCGCGCACATGGGGCAGGGCTCCAGAGTGACCACCAACGTGTGCCCGGTCAGGCGCCAACCGTCCGTATGCCGCCCCGCCGCCTGGCGCAGGGCCACCACTTCGGCGTGACCAAGCGGGTCCCCGTCACGCTCCCGAACATTCCAGCCCTCCCCCACGACCTGACCGTCCGGGTCGAGCACGAAGGCGCCCACAGGCACATCTGCGGACTCGCGCGAGCGGCCAGCGAGGTCCAGCGCGTGCCGCATCCACCCGGCATACCCGCTCGAGGGCTCTGGACGCACAGGTGAGGTCACGCGGTAAGTTTCGCCTATGCGCGTCCTTGTTGCCGACCACCCGCTCATCGCTCACAAGCTGACCTACCTGCGCGACAAGCGCACGGACAGCCCGACCTTCCGGCGGCTGGCCGAGGAGTTGATGACCCTGCTCGCGTATGAGGCGACCCGCGAGGTCCGCGTCGAGCCGTTCGAGATCGAGACGCCGGTGGCGCCGACCACCGGGATCAAGCTCGGGTCCCCCAAGCCGCTGATCGTGCCGATTCTGCGTGCCGGGCTTGGGATGCTCGAGGGCATGGTGCGCCTGCTGCCCAGCGCCGAGGTGGGCTTCCTGGGGATGCAGCGCAACGAGGAGACCCTCGAGGCGACCACCTACGCCAACCGCTTGCCCGATGACCTCACCGGCCGCCAGGTCTATGTCCTGGACCCGATGCTCGCCACCGGTGGCTCGATGGCGGACGCGATCCGCTTCCTCGTCGAACGCGGCGCCTCGGACATCACCGCGGTCTGCCTGCTCGCCGCACCCGAGGGCATCGAAAACCTCAAGGCCGCGCTGGCCGATGTCAGCCCGCCGATCACCTTGGTCACCGGCGCCGTTGACGAGCGGCTCAATGAGCACGGATACATCGTTCCGGGCTTGGGCGACGCCGGGGACCGCCTGTACGGCGTGGTCTGACCCACTCGTGTCCCAGCCCGCGATGGCGGAATGGCGACACGCCGAGGTCGCCGCCTCTCAGGTCACACCAGTCACATCCGGCACACTGTGCACAGCATGGGTATGCACTGGGCATGCCCGCCGACGCGCTGCAGGAGAGTTAGACATGCCCCCGATCAAGAAGATCGTGCTGTGGCTCCTGGTTGCCTTCCTGCTCTACGCGGTCCTCACCTCCCCTGACTCCGCAGCCCGAATCTTCTCCTCGATCTGGGAGATCATCACCAACGGGCTGAGCAATATCGCGCGCTTCTTCGACCGCCTCATCGGCGGCTAACGATGAAGGCCGTCGTCCGCCGACGCGGCCCCAGGCTGCACCGAGAGTTGGCGAAGTACATCGTTCCCGGTGAGCGAGTGCTCCTCTCCGTGCGGCGGCACTGGTTCTCGCTCGCCCACGAGATTGCCTATGTGGCCATCGCCCTCTTCTTCGCGATCACCATCGACATCGCGGCACCCGCAAACGGGCGGCTGCTCTCCGATCTCGCTTGGTTCGCCTTCTGGGGCTCCTCGGCATGGCTGCTGTGGAACTACCTCAACTGGCGCAATGACTACTTCGTGGCGACCGACAAGCGCTTCTTGCTCTTCTACGGATTCATCCGCCGCAAGGTCGCGATGATGCCGCTGGTCAAGGTCACCGACTTGACCTTCGATCGGCCGCTGATCGGGCGGATGCTCGGCTACGGCCACTTCGTCCTTGAATCCGCCGGCCAGGAGCAGGCGCTCGCACACATCGGCATGATCCCGGATGCCGATCACAACTACCGCCTGATCTGCAGCGAGCTCTTCGGTCGCTCGGGCGATGTCGACGTCGATGACATCGACTGGCGCGACGGTGGCGGCCCGCCCAGCGCCGGGCCCAACAGTGGCGGCCCCAACAGTGGCGGTGGATCTGGGCCAAGGCGCCCCGGGTCCCCCGACTCACCCGAGGCACCCGAATCGCCCTGGGAACCTGCGCAACCCCTTCGCGCGGCGCCTCGGTACGACGCCCGGCATGGGCATGGTGAGCTGGACGACGGGACGGGCATGCGGCATACCTCTGTGGACGAAGGCGCGACCATGCGGCAAACCGCGGCGGGCGAGGACAGCCTCGACGAGGCGAGCGATCCCTCCTGGTACCGCAGCGACCAGCGGCTCAGGCGACCGCTCACGCCGGACACCGGCGAGGTGCTCTACGTGCCGCGCGAATGGTCCTAACTCACCTCAACTTTCCCGCCGGATGCCGGAACCTTGTGGTTGGGGCCCCTTGTAAGGGACCCCAACCACAAGGTTCCGACCCCCAGTTCAGGGGGCCTGGCTCATTACCGGCGGGTATCCACAAGGGGCCTCGTTATCCACAGCCCAGCCCCCGCCCGCGCGCCGACAGCACGGGGCACCGCAACCTAGGGAAATGGACTCACTCGACCCGAGCCTGCTCAGCCTCGCCGCCACACAGCATTCCATGATCACGACCTCGCAAGCGGCCAGCTTCGGGCTCGGACCGGCGGCCCTGGTTCACCTCGTCCGAAGCGGCGCCTTGGAGCACCCAGCGCGGGGGCTGTATGCCGTGGCCTCCATGCGCGCGGCAACCGCCGAGGTGCGCCACCGGCAGCTGTCCGCCGGTGCGCTGATGCTGTATCCCGATGGTGCGCTCTCGGGAGTGAGCGCGGTGCTTGCTCACGGCCTCCCGGTATGGGGCGTGGATCTGCGCACTCCATATGTTCGGCGGCCGGTTGATCGCCATCGGGGCGCGGTGGGTATTCACATCCTCGGCGGGCTGGACGAAGTCGAGACCGCCGATGCGCAACGATGCGAGCCCCTGGACTTGGCGCTCGTGGAGTTGGCCATGACCTGGGGCGTCGTTCCTGGGGTCGTGAGCGCGGATGCCGCCCTCCAGCGCGGCCTGGTGACGCGGGATGCGTTGGCCGAGAGGTTGCGCCGGGTCGCACAATGGCCCCGCTCGAGCCGGGCGCGCGCCATGGTCGCTCTGTCCGATGGCCGCTCGGAGTCGGTCGGCGAGTCGCGCTGTCGGATCATGTTGCAGGCCAACGGCATACCGCTGGTTCCGCAGGTCACGATGATGGATCGGCGCACGGGAAAGGTCATTCGCGCTGACTTCGTCGTCGAAGGGACCAAGGTGATCATCGAGTTCGATGGGCGGATGAAGTATGCCGATGGCGATGCAACGACATTGTGGGACGAGAAGCGCCGCGAGGACTGGTTGCGCGCTCAGGGCTATGTCGTGGTTCGCCTGACGTGGGCCGATCTGGAGCACCCCGAGCGCGCGGTGGCAAAGGTCCGGCGCGCGATGGCGAGCGCGGCGTAAGCGTGCGCGATTGCGCCGGATGCGCCCTGTGCGCCGTATGCGCCGTATGCGCCGTGTGCGCCGTGTGCGCCGTGTGCGCCCGATTGCGCCCTGTGCGCCGTATGCGCTGTATGCGCCGATCGCGCCGTACTTGGGGTCGGAACCTTGTGGTTGGGGCCCCTTACAAGGGGCCCCAACCACAAGGTTCCGGCATCAGGCGGGAAACGTGAGGCGCGTGGGAGAGGAGGCGCGCCGGAAACGTGCGGCGCGTGAGACATCAGAGGGCCGCGATGATGTCCTCGACCCGTGCCTTGGCGTCGCCGAAGAGCATCGAGGTGTTCTCCTTGAAGAACAGCGGATTCTGCACACCGGCATAGCCCGTGGCCATCGAGCGCTTGAACACGATGACGTCCTTGGCCTTCCACACGTGCAGCACCGGCATACCGGCGATCGGCGAACCGGGCTCATCGATGGCCGCGGGATTGACCGTGTCATTCGCCCCGATCACGAGCACGACGTCGGTGTCGTCGAAGTCGTCATTGATCTCGTCCATCTCCAGCACGATGTCGTAAGGGACCTTCGCCTCGGCCAGCAGCACGTTCATATGCCCAGGCAGTCGCCCGGCCACCGGGTGGATCCCGAAGCGGACATCGATGTCCTTGGCTCGCAGCTGCCGGGTGAGCTCAGCGACCGCATGCTGGGCCTGCGCTGTGGCCATGCCATAGCCCGGCGTGATGATGACCGAGCGAGCGCTGGTCAGCAACGAGGCAACCCCAGCAGCCGCGATTTCGCGGTGCTCGCCATAGTCCTCACCGGAGCCGGCAGATGAGCCCGCCTCCACACCAAAGCCTCCCGAGATCACCGAGAAGAACGAACGGTTCATCGCGCGGCACATGATGTAGGACAGGTAGGCACCAGAAGAGCCCACGAGCGCGCCCGTGATGATGAGCAGGTCGTTGTTGAGCAGGAATCCGGCAGCTGCCGCAGCCCACCCGGAGTAGCTATTGAGCATCGACACCACGACCGGCATATCGCCGCCGCCGATCGAGGAAACCAGGTGCCAGCCCAGGAAGAGCGCCAGCAGCGTCATGATGCCCAGGATCGACTGCCGCCCCAGCGTGGCGTCGGCATCCATCACCACATAAACCACGGTCAACGCGATCGACACCAGAATGATGCTCAGGTTGACCTGGGTGTGCCTAGGGAGCATCCGGGGCGCACTGCCGATCCGGGCCGAGAGCTTGAGATACGCCACGATCGACCCGGTGAAGGTCACCGCCCCGATGAAGACCCCGACAAACACCTCGACGTCGTGGATGGTCGGGTATGCCGCGCCTTCGTACGAGCTATTCCAGCCGACAAGCACAGCGGCCAAGCCGACAAAGGAGTGCAGGATCGCAATGAGCTCGGGCATCTGAGTCATCTCGACCCGCCGGGCCACGGTGATGCCGACGCCAGCCGCAATCACCACGGCCGGAAGAATCCACCCCAGACCAGCGAGCCCCGAACCGTGGCTGACCAGCTCACCGTCCACGGTGGTGCCGCCAGTCGCCGCCAGGACCGTCGCCACCAGCGCGATGGCCATCCCGGTCATGCCATACCGATTGCCCATCCGGGCGGTCTCGTGCTTGGAGAGTCCCGACAGCGCGAGGATGAAGAGCAGGCCCGCAACGATGTAGGCGCCCTGGAGGATGGTGTAACTGATCGTCATCGCGCGACATCCTCCCGCTTGAACATCTCAAGCATTCGGGCAGTCACGGTGAAGCCTCCGAAGATATTGATACTCGCGACCAATACAGCGATGACCGCGAGCACCGACACCCATACGTGCCCATGGCCGACTTGCAGGAGCGCCCCGACGACGATGATGCCGCTGATCGCATTAGTCACTGACATCAGCGGGGTGTGCAACGCGTGATGCACATTGCCAATGACGTAGAAGCCAATCACCACGGACAGCATGAAGACCATGAAGTGCCCGAGGAAGGCCGGCGGCGAGACCGCCGAGATGAGCAGGAATGCCGCCGCGGCGCCCAGGATCAGCCCCAGCCGCTTGGCCTGCGACATCGGGGGCTTGGCGGCAGCGGCTTGAACCGGCTGAGCCACAGCGGCCGCAGGAGCCGCCGAGACGCTGACCGGCGGTGGCGGCCAGAGCACCTCGCCCTCGCGTACGACGGTCATGCCCCGCTGGACCACGTCCTCGAGGTCCAGGACCAGTTCGCCGTCCTTCTCGGGGGTCAACAGCTTGAGCAAGTTGACCAGATTCGTGCCGAAGAGTTGCGAGGCCTGGGTGGGCAGTCTGCCGGGGAGGTCGGTGTAACCCAGGATGGTCACCCCGTTGTCCGTGACGACGCGCTGGTCGGCGATCGAGCCGGCAACATTGCCGCCATTGCTGGCCGCCATGTCGACGATCACCGAGCCAGGCTTCATCGAGGCCACCATCTCCTCGGTGATGAGCCGAGGAGCGGGCTTCCCGGGGATCAACGCCGTCGTGATGATGATGTCGACGTCCTTGGCTTGCGCGGCATACAGCTCGGCGGCCTTGCGATTGAAGTCCTCGCCCATCTCTTTGGCGTAGCCGTCGGTGGACACCTCGGTCTCGACATCGACCCGCAGGAAGTCTCCGCCCATCGACTCCACCTGATCGGCGACCTCGGGGCGGGCGTCGAAGGCGCGCACGATCGCGCCCAGCGAGCTCGCGGTGCCGATCGCGGCCAGCCCGGCAACGCCGGCACCGACGATCAGGACTTTGGCGGGCGGCACCTTGCCCGCAGCGGTGACCTGGCCGGTGAAGAACGAGCCGAACTCGTGCGCGGCCTCAAGGACGGCACGGTAGCCGCCGATATTGGCCATCGAGGAGAGCACATCCAGGCTCTGAGCGCGCGAGATGCGGGGAACGGCATCCATCGCCAGGGCGGTGACACCACGCTCGGCGAGGGCCTCAACGAGTTCCGGATTGATGGCCGGGGCCAGGGTGGACACCACGGTTTGCCCGGCGTGTAGCCGGTCCAACTCGGTCGCGGCCGGAGCGTTGACTTTGAGGATGATGTCGCACTTCCAGACACCCTGCGTAATGACATCGGCCCCAGCGTCGCGATACGCGTCATCGGTAAAACTGGCTGCGGCTCCGGCCCCGGACTCGATGAACACGGCATAGCCGAGCCCAGTGAGTTGCTCAACGGTCTTGGGGGTGGCGGCAACTCGACGCTCGCCGGGCTTGGACTCCTTGGGCACACCGATGCGCACGGAGGCCTCCTCTCGCACTTGCGGTTACCCCGAACCTATCGGGTATGCCGCGCCGCGGGCACCATTGGGGTCGAGTGAGTCGAGGGCAAGGTGCTCGCGGAGCGGCTTCCGGCTCAGCTGGGCTTGGGGGCACCCGGTCGGGCGTACCTCATCCACGTGATGACAAGGCACATGAGCGCCCAGGCGATGCCGATGATGAAGAATGTCTTCGCCCCGAGCCCGACCAGACCCACGCCGAAGAGGAAGGGCCCGAAGGCCGCAATGGCCGCGGTCCACCCGATGACACCTCCAGCCTGACGGCGTTCGAAGATCATCGGCATCTGCTTGAAGGTGGAGGCGTTGCCAATCCCGGCGAAGAGGAAGATCGCCAACATGCCGTACAGGAAGCGGGTGAACCCCGCATCCAAGGTCGCCGCTGAGGTGGTGTCGGGCGTGAGGCCACCAATGGTGTACGCAATCGATCCGACGAGACCGAGCCCGGAGATCAGGGTCCAGATCGCGCCACCCATCTTGTCCGTGAGGGGCGAGAAAGCGAACCGAGCAATGGCACCGATGAGCGGCCCGAGGAAGACGAACTTCACCGGGTCGGGCACGGCATAGCCCTCGATCAGCAACTGCGCCGAGGCACCTGCGCCCTTGACGATGTCGGCATTGCCGGCGCCATAGAGGTTGTTCATGAGCAGGCCGAACTGGGCGGACAGACCGGAGAAGGTTCCGAAGGTCATGATGTAGAGCAGGGTCATCCACCAGGTGTCCTGGTTGGCGAAGATGTCGAACTGCTGCCGGAGGTTGGCCTTGACGGGGACCGACTTGAGCATCGTCCAGGCGAGCAGGGCGCCGATGACCATGAGGGGGATCCACACGAAGGCGGCGTTCTGGAACCACACCGACTTATCTGGCTTACCGGGCGTCTTGAGCATCTGCGAGCCGCCGAAGATCGCCAACCCGCTCAGCGCGATGAGGTAGGGCGTCGCCAACTGGACGATGGAAACACCCAGGTTGCCGATACCTGCCTGCAGCCCGAGGGCGGTGCCCTGCTTGCTGCGCGGGAAGAAGTACGAGGTCGAGGGCATGAAGCCGGAGAACGCTCCGCCACCGATGCCAGCGAGGAAGGCCAAGACCATGAGTTCCCAGTACGGCGAGGACGGCGACTGCACGCGCACTCCCCAGCCCAAAGTGGAGGCGATGAGAAGCAAGGTCGTGAGCGAGACCATCTTGCGAGTGCCCATGATGGGCGGCAGCACCATCCAGATCAGGCGCATGATGCCGGCGGACAGGCCGGGCATGGCGGCCATCCAGTAGAGCTCGCTCTTGGTGAACGTGTAGCCGAGCGCATTCAGCTTGGGGATGATCGCGCTGGGCAGGAACCAGGCAATGAAGGCCAGGGTGAGGCAGAAGGTGGTGATCCAGAGGGTCTTCCAGGCCAGCGAGCGGTCCCAATTCGGGCCCTCGGGGTCCCAGACCTCCAGCCACTCGCCGGAGCGAGCGGTTGTCGGGGTGGTGGACATGTGTGTCTCCTTGGTGGCGGTGGCGTATGCCGGGTGGCCGGGTTAGTGGGTGGCGGGGACGGGTGCGGGCGCTTCCAGCCGGTCGTGCAACTCGGGGCTGCTGTGGTGGAGCATCTGGACGACCGTCCAGTGCATCCACAGCGCACAGACGGCGACGAGCAGGAAGAGGACAAAGAAGGTGCTGGTGGGGAAGCCGCTCCACTGCTTGGTGTAGGCGAAGAGCGGCGGGAGGAAGAAGCCGCCAAGACCGCCGAGCATGCCGACCAGGCCACCCACCGAGCCGACGTTGTCTGGGAAGTACTCGGGAATGTGCTTGTAGACGGCAGCCTTGCCGACCCCCATGCCGCAGCCGAGGATGAAGACCAGCAGTGCGAAGGGAACCAGGCCAATGGAGTAACCGAGGTGCTCTGAGGTGTGGCCGTCCGCGTGCGCGATCACGATGTGCCCATTGGGCATCATGAGGATCCCGGTGGTGACGAGCATGACCGCGAAGGTCCAATACATCACCCGCCGGGCGCCAAAGCGATCGCTGAGCATGCCTCCGAAGGGGCGCAGTAGAGATGCGGGGAAAATGAAGGTCGTCGCGAGCAGGGCCGCGGTCTTGAGCTCGATCCCGAAGTTGTCGACGTAGTACTTCGGCAGCCAGGCCGACAGTGCGACATAGGCACCGAAGACGGCGACGTAATACAAGCTGAACCGCCATACGCGCAGGTGCGTGAGGGGGGCGAGCATCTCGCTCAGCGGCTTACCTGCCCCCGCCACCTTGTCGACCCGGGGGACGATGAGGAAGGTGAGGATGGCCACGAGGATGAGCGCGATGGTGTAGATCGCGGGGAACACCCGCCAGCCATCGGGGAAGAACCCCGCGCTGGCGGCGCCACCGCCGACGACCAGGGACGGGAAGAGCACCACGAGCAGCTTGGTAACTGAGGCGCCGACATTGCCGGCGCCGAACACTCCGAGTGCGTATCCCTGTCGCTCACGAGGTGTCCACGCGGAGTTCCAGGCGATACCGACGGAGAAAAGGTTGCCCGCAAAGCCGACGAGGAAGGCCAGGATCAGCAGGTTCCCGTAGGTGCCAACCTGGGTCAGGAAGAAGCATGGAATCGCCGTCAGGAGCAGCATGGCGATGGTGACCTTGCGCCCGCCGATCCGGTCGGTGAGCATGCCAGCGGGCAGCCGCCACATCGAACCGTTGAGCACGGCGACGGCGGAGATCCAGGAGAGCTCGACGTCACTGAGCCCTAGCTCCTTTTGGATCGGGACCCCCAACACGCCGAACATGAGCCAGACGGCGAACATGAGCGTGAAGGCGATCGTCGACATCCACAGCACTCGGGTGGCACCGCTGCCGAGGTGTGGGTCGTGGGTCTGCGATGGAGCCGCCGTCGAGGCGCTCATGCTGTCCTCCATTTAGATGATTAGAATCCTTTTAATAGCAGGGCGAGAGTACACCCGTTCCGCCCTGCCAAGGCAAATCGCCCAGCGCTACCCCTCCGCTTGCCGCTCGCAATCAGCCTGAGACGTGACAGACGGGGGCTCACTCCTCTATAAAGGAGTTCATCATCTAATTTGATGCGAGGACCTGATGACGACGATCCACCCCGACGGAGCGAATTTGCTCGCCTCCCCTGTGCGACGGCTCATCGTCGACACCCTGGTGAGCCGCGGCGAACTCACGGCCAGCCAGCTCGGCGAGGTCATCGACTTGCATGTCACCACGGTCCGCTTTCACCTCGATCAGCTCGTCGCAGCCGAGATCCTGGACGCGCGGTTCGTCAAGAGCCCAGGGGCGGGGCGGCCCCGCAAGGTGTATTCCGTCGCTCCCGGAGTCCCCGGCCCCTCGGACGACCTTGAGTCCCTGAAGTTGCTGTCAGGACTCCTCGCCTCCAGCTTCGGCGGCCACGAAGACGGCAGTCCGCTCACTCCCGCTGAAGCCGGCCAACGATGGGCCATGAATCACGTCCCGCGCGATGACTCGCAGCCAGCCACCAGCGCCGGGGCCTGGCTGGCGAAGGTCGGCCGAATGATCGACGCCCTGCACGACTGGGGGTACACCCCAGAGCTCACCACGTCACATGGCGGCCGCACCGCCAGGGTCGAACTCGCTCGCTGCCCCTTTATTGACTTGGCCCGGACCAACCCCGCGGTGGTGTGCGGCATCCATCGCGGGCTCATCGCCGGAGCCATGCAGCAGTTCGGCGAGTCCGATACCCAGGTGAGCCTCGAACCCTTCGTGCAGCCGCAACTCTGCCTTGCGCACGTCACGACCCACACGCCGTTCACCACTGGCCCCTCAGCCCGGCCGGTCACCACCTCGACCGATCCCGCTCCCACGACCAAGGACGCCTCATGACCGAGACCGGCCTCGACGGCCCCCTCACCCAAGCCCTCGTCGGCACCCGCCGCTTCTTTACCTCGGCCGAGGTCTCCGCCGATCTGCGGACCATGCACGCCAAGGGCGGCCGTAAGGGAGACGCGTTCTATCGCGACCGCTGGTCGCACGACAAGGTGGTCCGATCCACCCATGGCGTGAACTGCACCGGCTCGTGTTCCTGGAAGGTGTACGTCAAAGACGGCATCATCACCTGGGAGGCCCAGCAGACCGACTACCCCAGCGCTGGACCCGATCGCCCGGAGTATGAGCCGCGTGGGTGCCCCCGAGGGGCGGCCTTTAGTTGGTACACCTACTCCCCCACCCGCGTGCGCTACCCCTACGTCCGCGGCGTCCTCCTGGAGATGTTCCGCGAGGCACGACACCGGTTAGACGATCCAGTGCTCGCCTGGGCGGAGATCGTCGGCGACCCGGCCAAGGCCACGGCATACAAGAGCGCCCGGGGCAAGGGTGGCCTGGTTCGCTCGACCTGGCCCGAGGTCACCGAAATGGTGGCCGCCGCGTACGTCCACACCGTCAAGACCTTCGGCCCAGACCGGATCGCCGGCTTCTCCCCCATCCCGGCCATGTCCCCAGTCTCGTATGCCTCAGGCGCGCGCTTTAACGAGTTGATCGGGGCGCCGATGCTCAGTTTCTACGACTGGTATGCCGATCTGCCCAATGCCTCACCGCAGATGTTCGGCGACCAGACCGATGTGCCGGAGTCCGGCGACTGGTGGGATGCGGGCTATCTGATCATGTGGGGTTCCAATGTCCCGCTGACTCGCACACCCGACGCCCACTGGATGACGGAAGCGCGCTACCGCGGCCAGAAAGTCATCGCGGTGGCACCCGACTATGCCGAGAACGTCAAGTTCGCCGATGAATGGGTCACCACAGCCCCCGGCACTGACGGCGCCCTCGCCATGGGCATCGGTCACGTCGTCCTCAAGGAGTTCTTTGTCGACCAGCAGGTGGACTTCTTTGTCGATTACAACCGCCGGTTCACCGATCTGCCCTACCTCGTGACCCTGGAGCCCGGTGAGGACGGCGCCTACCGGCCCGGGAAGTTCCTCGTCGCAGGCGACTTCGACAACGCCGAACAATCCTCCGAAAACGCCATGTGGAAGCCGGCGGTGCTTGATGAGCGCACCGGCGAGGTCGTTATTCCTCCCGGCTCCATCGGACACCGGTACGGCGACGAGGGACTGGGCAAGTGGAACCTCGAACTCGGCGATATCACGCCCGCTCTGACCCTGCACCATGACAAGTTCCAGGCCGTTGAGGTCGCGCTGCCACGCTTCGACAGCGCAGATGGCTCGCTCTCTCATGAGCGTCGGGGAGTGCCTGTGAAGAAGGTCGACGGGCACCTGGTCACCACGGTGCTTGACCTCATGCTCGCGCACTATGGCGTCGAACGACCCGGACTGCCGGGCACCTGGCCGAAGGGCTATGACGACCCATCCGTGCCGGCCACGCCCGCGTGGGCCTCGCAGATTTGCGGAGCTCCGATTGAGCAGATCATCCGCCTGGGCCGCGAGTGGGCGCAGAATGCCGTCGACACCGGCGGGCGCGGCATGATCCTTATGGGCGCTGGGACCAACCACTGGTACCACTCCGACCAGATCTACCGCGCGATGTTGGTCCTCACGACGATCACCGGCTGCCAGGGTCGCAATGGCGGCGGCTGGGCGCACTACGTCGGCCAGGAAAAGATCCGCCCGATCATGGGTTTCCAACACTTGGCCTTCGCGCTGGACTGGGTTCGCCCGCCGCGGCATATGAACCAGACGGCGTACTGGTACGTCAACACCAGCCAGTACCGGTATGACACCTTCTCGGCCGACGAACTCAACGGCAGCACAGGCGTTTTCGCGGGCAAGGGCACGATGGACCTGCTCGCGCAGTCGGTGCGGCTGGGCTGGACCCCGTCGTATCCGCAGTTCACCCGGAGTTCGCTCGAGTTGGCCGACGAGGCCGGCGAGCGGGGCGTGCCGGCGGCCCAGCATGTCGTGGATCAGTTGCGGTCCGGTGACCTGCGGTTTGCCATCGAGGACCCCGAGGCACCCGAGAACTTCCCCCGGATTCTGGCCCTGTGGCGGGCCAACCTCTTGGGGTCCAGCGCCAAGGGCAATGAGTACTTCCTCAAGCACCTCCTGGGAACTGACCACGCCGTGCGAGCGAGCGAGGCCGCGCCCGAGCAGCGCCCCACGGATGTCACCTGGCGCGACGAGGCGGGCTCGGGCAAGCTCGACCTCCTCATGACGCTGGACTTCCGCATGACGTCGTCGACCCTGTTCTCGGACGTCGTGCTGCCGGCCGCTACGTGGTACGAGAAGCACGACATCAATACGACCGATATGCACCCCTTCGTGCACTCCTTTAACCCCGCGATCGCGCCGCCGTGGCAGTCCAAGAGCGACTGGGACACCTGGAAGGAAATCGCCAAGGCCTTCTCCGCCCTCGCCGGGAAGCACCTCGGCACCCGCAAGGACGTCGTGGCCAAGCCGCTCTGGCATGACACCCCGGAGGCGATGGCTACGGTCCACGGCCGCGTTCTGGACTGGCGCAAGGGCGAGTGCGAGCCGGTTCCGGGCAAGACCATGCCCGTGCTGGTCGAGGTGGAGCGCGATTACACGGCGATCTTCGACAAGATGACAGCGATTGGCCCGCTCCTGGAGAAGGTCGGCATGCTCACCAAGGGCGTGGCCTACAACGTGCAGCGCGAGATGGACATCCTGCGCAGCCGCAATGGTGAGGCGCGGTCAGGCGCGGGGGCGGGTCAGCCCCGGATGGAGACCGACATTCAGGTCGCCGAAGCGATCATGCACCTCTCGGCCACCTGCAATGGGCACTTGGCGACGCATGGTTTCAAGGCCCTCGAGAAGCGCACTGGGACGCTCCTGCACGATCTGTCTGCCGAGCACGAGGGCAAGCAGATTACCTTTGCCGACACCCAGGCCGCGCCGGTTCCGGTGATCACGTCGCCGGAGTGGTCCGGCTCGGAGAGCGGTGGCCGACGGTACAGCCCGTTCACGATCAATATCGAGCGGGCCAAGCCCTTCCACACCTTGACCGGTCGTCAGCAGTTCTATCTCGACCACGACTGGATGATGGGCATGGGCGAATCTCTGCCGACCTACCGCCCACCGCTCGACATGGCGCGCCTCTTTGACGAAACGCCGGTCGGCGAGCAGAACGCGCTCGGTGTGGCCGTCCGCTACCTCACGCCGCACAACAAGTGGTCCATCCACAGTGAGTACCAGGACAACCTGTTCATGCTCAGCCTCTCCCGCGGCGGACAGACCATCTGGATGTCCGACCTGGACGCCGCCAAGATCGGTGTGCGGGACAACGAGTGGGTCGAAGCCGTGAACCGCAATGGGGTGGTCGCAGCGCGCGCGATCGTCAGCCACCGGATGCCGGAGGGCACGGTCTATATGCACCACGCCCAGGACCGACTCATCGACGTGCCGCTCACCGAAACCAATGGTCGGCGGGGTGGTATCCACAACTCCCTCACGCGAATTCTGCTCAAGCCCAGCCACATCATCGGCGGCTATGCCCAGCACGCGTACTTCTTCAACTACATCGGCCCAACCGGCAACAACCGCGACGAAGTCACGATGATCCGGCGCCGCACCAACCAGAAGGTGGAGTACTGAGATGCGAGTCATGGCGCAACTTGCGATGGTCATGAACCTCGACAAGTGCATCGGCTGTCACACCTGCTCGGTGACCTGTAAGCAGGCCTGGACCAACCGCACGGGCATGGAGTACGTCTGGTTCAACAATGTTGAAACTCGGCCAGGCCTGGGCTACCCCCGAAGGTATGAGGACCAGGAGACCTGGCAGGGCGGCTGGGTCCGCAAGGCCAATGGTCACCTTGCCCTGCGCGCGGGCGGTCGGCTGAAGAAACTGCTCCATATCTTCAGCAACCCCAAGATGCCGGGCATCGAGGACTACTACGAGCCCTGGACGTACGACTACGAGACCCTGCTCAACGCACCGCAACAGGCGAACTTCCCTGTCGCACGGCCATACTCGCTGATCAGCGGCAAGCCGATGAATGTCAGCTGGTCAGCAAACTGGGACGACGATCTCGGCGGTTCGGTCGAACACGGCCACCAGGACGTGATGCTCAAAGGCATCGAGGACAAGGTCAAGTTCGAGTTCGAGAAGACCTTCATGTTCTACCTGCCGCGCATCTGCGAACACTGCCTTAACCCGGCATGCGCCGCTTCCTGCCCGAGCGGCGCGATCTACAAGCGCAGCGAAGACGGCATCGTTCTGGTCGACCAGGACAAGTGCCGCGGCTGGCGCATGTGCATCAGCGGCTGCCCGTACAAGAAGGTCTACTTCAACCACAAGACCGGCAAGGCCGAGAAGTGCACCTTCTGCTACCCCCGAGTCGAAGTGGGCATCCCCACGGTGTGCTCCGAGACCTGCGTCGGTCGGCTCCGGTACATCGGGATCATGCTGTATGACGCGGATGCAGTCCTCGCGGCGGCCTCGGTTGAGGACGAGCACGACCTGTACGCCGCACAGCTGGCCTGCTTCCTCGATCCGCAGGACCCCGAGGTCGAGCGGCAGGCCGAACTCGCTGGCATCCCCGCTGACTGGGTTGACGCGGCGAAACGCTCGCCGGTGCGTCGACTCATCCTCGACTACAAGGTCGCTCTGCCGCTGCACCCGGAGTACCGCACCATGCCGATGGTCTGGTACATCCCACCGCTCTCACCGGTTGTCGATGTCGTCAAAGACACCGGATACGACGCCGAGGACAAGGACAACCTCTTCGCGGCGATCGACACCTTGCGGATCCCCATGGAGTACCTCGCGAATCTGTTCACCGCTGGTGACATCGGCCCCGTCAATGACGTGCTCAAGAAGCTCGCGGCTATGCGCTCGTACATGCGCGACCTCAACCTCGGTCGGGACACCCGGCCCGAGATTCCGGCGGCCGTCGGCATGACTGAGGAAGACATCTACGAGATGTTCCGCCTCCTCGCCATCGCCAAGTACGCCGACCGCTATGTCATCCCGACAGCCCACGCAGAGCAGGCGCACTCCCTCGAGGAGATCGCTACCGACTGCGCGGTATCGGCGTACGGCGGCGGTAACAATGAGCCCTTTGGCACCGGTTCTGGTCAGCAAGTCCGCATCGCCGTCGAGGACCTCAGGGTTCGCTCGGACCGGATGAAGGATGACGTGTCATGACCGTGCTTCTCGACCGGGTGTGGAGGCGTCACCGCCGCAGCGTCCTCGCCTGGTCACAGCCTCAGATCGCGGCGACCTGGCAGGTCTGCTCGCTGCTGCTCGACTATCCGTCCGACGATGTCGTTTGCCGTGTGCCCACCCTGCGCGCCGTGGCGGCCTCGCTGCCGGCCCCACTCGGCAGCGGACTCACGGCATACCTGGACAGCATCGATGGTGTGAGCATCGTTGCGCTGCAGCAGGAATACGTCGAGACCTTTGATGTGACCCGCAAGTGCGCGCTGCACCTCACCTACGCCACGTGCGGCGACACGCGACGTCGTGGCGTATCACTGGTGCAGTTCAAGCAGACCTATCGCGCGTCCGGGGTTGCCCTCGACAACGAAGACGCCGAGTTGCCCGACTTCTTGCCCATCGTGCTGGAGTTCGGCGCGCTGACGGACTTTGACGCCGGGTGGCGCCTGCTGACCGACCATCGCGTGTCCATCGAACTCTTGCACCGCGCCCTCCTCCGGAAGCAGTCGCGTTGGCTGCCGGTCCTCGAGGTCCTGCGCACCACCCTGCCGGTGCTGGACGGCACCGATGAAGAAGCACTGGCGGCCCTGATCGCCGCCGGTCCCCCCACCGAGGAAGTCGGCATTGATGGGGCCATGGACCCGTACACCGCCCTGGCTTCCGCACCCCAGTCATTGGGGCTCTCGATCCCCGTAGGAGCACCGCAGTGAATACCTTCCTGTTCGTCATCCTCCCCTACATCTGTCTGGCGATCTTCGTCGTCGGCCACTGGTGGCGCTACAAGTACGACAAGTTCGGTTGGACGACCCGCTCGTCGCAGCTCTATGAAGACACGCTCCTGAAGTGGGGCTCGCCGCTGTTCCACTTCGGCATGCTCGGTGTGGTCGGGGGCCACGTGATCGGCTTGCTCCTGCCCCGAGGCTGGACCGACGCGATGGGGATCAGCGAGCACACCTACCATCTCTTCGCCCTGGTCGGCGGCCTCATCGCTGGCGCCATGACGGTGACCGGCTTGGTCATGCTGGTCTACCGTCGGCGGACGGTTCGTCCGGTGTTTTCGGCGACCACGGTGATGGACAAAGTCATGTACCTCTTACTGGGCACGGTCATCCTGCTGGGCATCTGGAACACCCTTGCATCCGGTGTTTTCGGTCTCGGCGGAAAGGAATTCTCCTACCGCACCACGGTTTCGCCATGGTTCCGCGGCATCTTCTACGGGCAGCCTGAGGCCGCACTGATGGCTGATGCGCCGCTCGGCTTCCAATTGCACGCGATCGCAGCCTTCTTGCTCTTTGCGCTCTGGCCGTTCACTCGTCTCGTCCACGTCTTTTCGGCCCCATTGGGGTACCTCACCCGCCCCTACATCGTCTATCGCTCGCGCGCCGAGCATGTGGCTCGGGGCCTCGGCAATAGGTCGCCACAACCTGGTTGGGAGCGCCCAAGCCTGGATACCAGCGGCACATCATGAAGCGCGAGCCCATCGCCATCACTCCCATCGAGAGCACGCACGCCGACCCGGCCAAAGTCGGGCCGCCAGAGCCTGTTGGTGCCCTCGATCTCCTGGAACTGGGATCAGTCCTGCTCGCGCAGGCACGGTCCGCTTCCTCAGGGAAGGCCACGCGTGCGCTCGTGCGTGGCGAGCATCAAAGGGTCGCGCTCATTGCCCTGCGTGCGGGTCACGGACTTGGCGAGCACGCTTCACCGCCAGCGGCGACCTTGCAGACGCTCATCGGCCAGGTCCGGTTGTATGCCGGTGAGTCGGCGTGGGTGGTCGACCCGGGTCACTTGATCGCCATCCCGCCCGAGCGGCATGGCGTCGACGCGCTTGTCGACTCCGTCATCGTCTTGACGGTGACGCCAGCCACTCAATAGGCGAGGTTACCGCTCAGTCCTGCGTGACTGAGCGGGAGAAGCCGCATTGTTCGGCGACCTCATCGTTGTAGAACCAGACATCAGGCTCCACCGTGTCGTACCCCGACATTCCGGGCGAGCGGTAGGTCATGGTGTCCCGGTAGGCCTGAACCGCGTGTCCGAGTGGCATGGCGCGGTCGGGTAGCGGCGCGGCCGAACCCATGCCGAAGCCGCCATCGTGAACCTCCCAGAACTCACTCGTCCGGCGGCCGACGCCGGCAGGCTCCACCTCGGCCGACTCAACCTCGGCCGACTCAACCTCAGAATCCTCAGTCACCGGCTCGGCATCTTCGGGCTCCATTGCGTCCGCGGCGGGCTCAGTCCACCCGGACTCCTCCACCTGCTCGACCTCAGCAACCTCAGCCACCGGCTCGACCTCAGCAACCTCAGCCACCGGCTCGACCTCAGCCACCGGCTCGTCTTCTTCCGGCCCAACCACGTCCGCGGCAGGCTCAGTCCACACGGACTCCTCAACCTGATCCACTTCGGCCACCGGCTCGACGTCAGGGACCTCCGCCTCGGCAAATTCGGCCTCGGCAGCGGCCACGGCGGGGTGAACTTCGGACTCAAAGTCGTGGGCTTCCGACGCAGCAGCGTCAGACTCGGCCTCCACCGGGGCAGGCTCGGATTCGGCGGCGGCCCAGGCCGCGCCTCCTGTGGCCGCCGCACCGCCAGCGGCAGCAAGCCACGGCATGGTGTCCTCGGGGAGAGCCGGCTCCGCCTGAGCGACCTCGGTACTTGCTTCCACCTCGGCCGGCGCTGCTGCCTCGGCCGGCGCTGCTGCCTCGGCCGGCGCTGCTACCTCGGCCGGCGCTGCTACCTCGGCCACGGCCTCGATGGACTCCTCCGCAACGCCACTCTCGACAGCCGCGTCCGCGACGGGCTCATCGACCGGCTCATCCCAGCCGTTCTCGACCGTCGGCTCGGCATCGGGTGCGTCGACAGCAAACTCGGGCTCAGACTCGACAGCCTCCACCCCGACAGCCTCAGGCTCGAGCGACTCCACCCCGACAGCCTCGGACTCGACGGCCTCGGACTCGACGGCCTCGGCCGAGACCTCACCTACCTCGACGTCGGCAGTCGGCTCCTCGCGAACCCACGGCATACGCGCGGGCGTGGACGCTTCGGCCTCACCAGAGCCTGCGGCAACCTCCGAAGCAACGGTCTCAACGTCAGGAAGGGCCGGGGCCTGGGGCTCAGCAATCTCCACCACGGGCTTAGGCAAGTAGACGTCCGGGGCCACCGGCGCGGGCATCTCGATACTCGCCGGGGGCGCCAGTTCGGCCGGCTGCTCGAGCGTTGGCGCACTCACGGACTCGGAAGGCACAGTCAGGGAGTCGGAAGGCGCACTCAAGCCGTCAGTTGATCCCGGGGTGGCGGGAACGATGGGGGCAAGCGCCGCGGCATCGTCGTGCTCCTGGGCCACTCCGGACTCCTCGCGTCGGCCCCCACGGACCAGCAGGAGGACCAGCAGCGCCGCCAAGGCAAGCAGTACCAGGAGAAGGATGAGGTACTTCGCGGAAGACATGAGCGCGTGGCCTTTCGATCCGGAACCAGCAAAAGGACGCACCATCGCGTCCCCTCGGCACAACCTACTCCGTCGGAACCTGGCCAGCATCACCAGCGGGCCGGCGGTGAGGCGTATGTCACCCGGCGACTCAAGGCCTCACGCGTCGGCGTGGACCGTGCGCAGCGGGGAAGAATGTGCCCGTGCGCCGCCAGTTTTCAGGTCACATCCTCGGGGTCGGCTCGACCAGCGGCACCCGGGTCGTCGTCGGACGATGGCTATCGAGCCCGTTCGGCAGCTTCGCGGACGTCATGATCGAGCACGCGGACGGTCATCGCCGCCTGCTGGCACCCACGAGCCAGGTGGCTGACTTCGTCGCGCAGACGTACACCTTCGATGAGGTCGAGGAAACCCCTGTGGAGGTGCAGGTCGTCGGCGACCAATGGCGCGTGCGAGCGGCCCCCCTGCGTCTGACGGCCACGATCGGCCAGCGGACCGCCCTGGGCTGGCTGCTGCGCGGCATTCCTCGTCCGATCGCCAGCTCCACGGCCTGGGCGAGCATGGTGGACCCGGTGGCCCGAGTGGCCCTGCGTGGAGTCCGCACTCGAGGGACCGCCCGAGTAGGTCGACGCGAGTGGTATGCCGCGACCGATGTCCGCGCCGTCACCCGCCTGATCGGTCGATTGGACGGGCACGACCTGGGCCGCCTGGCCGATGTCGACCCGCCTTGCCGGTTCGGCTTCTCCTCGACGCCACGGCGGCCTTCGGTGACCGACGTCGTGACCACGGTCGAGATCAACACTGCCCTGGACTAAGGCCGGTCGCGGGCCGGCTGGGAGCCCTCCAACGGTGAGTGGCAGAATGACCGGCGTGAACGAAGACCAGCTGGCCGCCCTCGTGCTGGCCGGGGCGCTCTTGGTCTTTACGGCTATGGGGGGGCTGTTCTACATCGCCCATGACAACGGCGTCGCTGCGCTCTTCTTCATCGCTGCGGTCGTCGCCGCGGCGATGCTGTTCTGGCTGGCCTACCGCATCCGACGCCACCGTCCCCGGGCCTAGTCGTTCCGCTCAGGGCTGCGGGGCAATCCGCAAGACCCTGTCCCCGGTCCCATTGCTGGTCGTGACGTAGAGCGCCCCGTCCGGACCGAGCCTCGCGGCCCGAAGTCGGCCCAGGCCGTTGAGTTCCTCAGCCACCTCGGTGCGCACGACAGCCCCGGCGGCGTCGAGGGTCAGCAGGAGGAGTTTGGACCCCTTGAGGGCTGTGACCGCCAAGGTGCCATCCAGCGAGCCCCAGGCCTTGCCGGACATGAAGGCCAGCGCGCAGATCGCTTCCGTGGGGTCCCCGCTGCTCCAAACCGCAGGGATGGCGTCGGGGAATCGGGTCCGATCCGTCATCGGCACTGACTCGTCGTATCCGCCGACCGTTCCGCCGCGGGACGGATCCCAGCCGTAGTTGCCGCCTGGGGTCAGCAGGTTGATCTCATCGTCCACCGCGGGCCCGTGAGGTCCTGCGGGATCCGTCCATCGGCCGTGTCTCCGGTGCCGACGAGCACCGTGCCGTCGGCGGCCAGAGTCGGTCAGCACCCGGAATGCCGCCCGCTCACGTTGCGAGGCAGGCCGGTAAGCAGATCCTTGACCTTGTCGGCCGAGGCGCCATTCTCGCTGAGCCGCCAGGTGACCAGCCGAATGTCCACCGGGGTCCCACCCTCGGACAAGTTCAGGCAGGTCGTAAAGAGCGCGCAGTCGGCGCGAGGCTACAGCCGGCCGGGAGGGCACCCAAGGCGAGGTACGTCAGGCTGCGGCGCGACATACCCCATCATCGCTCACCGATCCGAGCAGTCAAAGGCCAGCGAGAGGGAACGCACTGGCGTAGCCTCATGCACATGAGAGCACTGAAGGCCGCCGTCGTCGCCACCGTAATCATGATCGGATCGGGTGTCATTGGCGCTCAAAGCGCAAGCGCCCAGGTTCCTGTCGCGATGTCAGTCACCGGCTACGACGGATGGTGCGGCTCAGCCGGGGCCATCCTGGGGCGACTGGCGATGGGCGGGTCCGCCTACGGGTATCTCCCCACCACCACAGGTGGATCGTCTAACTGCACGATGTGGCGAGGCGCCGCCGGCAACGGTGTGAAAGCCCTGCAGATGGGGATGAACCTGTGCTACTGGGGCAACAACGGCACCGGGGTTCTCAAGACCAGGCTCGTCGTGGACGGTAGCTTTGGCAAAGCGACCGAGGACGCACTCAAGGCCGTGCAGCGCGCCCACGGCATCACGGCCGACGGAATCTATGGGGTGCAGAGCCGCACAAACCTCTGGTTTTCGGGCTTGTACTCCAAAGTGGGTTCGTGCGTCGGCGTTCCAGGTACCTGACGAGTCAGCAGGGCGGTCAGCGTCCGCCCGTCACTTGGTTGACCACATCAGGCTTGCGCAGCACCCATACGGCATAGTCCGGATTGACGGCCTCGAGCGCGTAACCGCCGAGTTGCTGCTCGACGATGAGCCCACAGGCCTGCGCGTCGGCGGCGAACTCGGCGGGGGGATAGTGCCGCCCGTGCGCCGGTCCACCACCCGCGGGATGGAAGCCGACCAACAACCGCCCGCCCGGGCGTAGGACTGCGGCCACCGTGGTGAGCGCCCGTCGCTCGGTGTCCGGGGCGAGCAGGATCATCACATTGCCGACCAGGACGACCAGGTCGTATGCCGTGGGCCGCCCGTGTGCCCGCAGCAGCTCCGGCGAGATCGCCAGGATGTCCGCCTCGATGACTGGCAGGTCGGGGTAGAGCTCGCGGGACATAGCCACGAGCTCGGGGTCCTTTTCGACGGCCGTGACGTCATGCCCCACCTCGCGAAGCCGAGCGCCAACCCGGCCCATGCCCGAGCCGGCGTCCAGCACGACCGAGCCGCGGGGGGCGAGCGCATCGGCGAGTCGCGCTTCGCCGTGGACGTCCTGTCCCTGCTCCACCAACTGCCTGAACTTGCGGCCATACCCACGCTCGTTCGGGTTGGACTGCTCCCAGCGATTGAGCGGGATCGGGTCGGCGGTGTTGTCGATATCGGCCACCCCGCCAACCTATCCCGCGAAGCCGCGGCCACCAGACGTGTGATGCAGCGGACGCGAGCACACGGCATACGAGCTGCACGAACCTGAGAGACTGGCGCGCATGCGCCGCATCATCCAGAGCAAGAAACTGCAGCACGTCCGCTATGACGTGCGGGGTCCGATCCTCGTGGAAGCGCAGCGGTTGGAAGCCGAGGGCCACAAGATCCTCAAACTCAACATCGGCAATACCGCGCCCTTCGGGTTCGAGGCCCCCGAGGCCATCGTTGCCGACATGGTGCACAACCTGCCCGACAGCCAGGGGTACGCCGACTCCAAGGGGATCTACAGCGCGCGGACCGCAGTGGCGCAGTACTACCAGTCACGCGGGCTGCGGGACACCACGGTTGAGGACATCTGGATCGGCAATGGTGTCTCCGAGCTGATCACCATGGTCTTGCAGGCCTTTATTGACGATGGCAACGAGATCCTCGTCCCGGCGCCGGACTACCCCCTGTGGACTGGGGCGGTGTCGCTGGCCGGGGGCACCCCGGTGCATTACCGCTGCGATGAGTCCAATGGCTGGAATCCGGACCTCGCGGACATCGAGGCCAAGATCACCGAGAACACGCACGCCCTGGTCATCATCAATCCCAACAACCCGACCGGCGCGGTCTACAGCGAAGAGACCGTCAAGGCGCTCGTGGACATCGCTCGGCGCCACGACCTGGTCCTGATGTCCGACGAGATCTACGAGAAGATCATCTTTGGCGACGCGGTTCACCACCACACCGCGACCTACGCCGGTGACGACGTCCTGTGCTTGACCTTCAGCGGCTTGTCCAAGGCGTACCGGGTCTGTGGCTACCGCGCCGGCTGGGTCATGGTCAGTGGGCCGACACACCTCGCTGAGGACTTCCTGGAGGGCCTGACGCTGCTCGCCAATATGCGCATGTGCGCCAATGTGCCTGCGCAACATGCGATTCAGACAGCTCTGGGTGGCTATCAATCGATCACCGAGTTGGTCGGAGAAGGCGGGCGCTTCTATGAGCAGAGCATGCTGGCCGCCCGGATGCTCAACGAGATTCCCGGGGTGTCGTGCGTCGAGCCCAAGGGGGCCCTGTACTGCTTCCCGCGGCTCGATCCCGAGGTTTATCCCATCAAGGATGACGAGGCCTTCGTCATCGACCTGCTGCGCTCCAAGAAGATCCTGGTCACCCACGGCACCGGCTTCAACTGGTTCGAGCCGGACCATTTCCGCCTGGTGACCCTGCCTGATACCGCCATGCTCACCGAGGCGATCGAGCGGATTGCGGACTACCTGGCCTCGATCCGAGTCTGACCGTGGCAGCTCCTCCGGTGAGTGCCCGGCTGCTGGTTGCGGTCGCGGCCGGTGGGATGGCGGGCTCCCTCGGACGGTATGCCGTGAGCCTGGCCCTCCCCCACGGCCCAGCGGCATTCCCCTGGTCCACGTTCGTGGTCAATCTCTCCGGTGCGTTCGGGATCGGTCTGCTCGTGGGCTACCTGGTCGACCGCCCCGGAGCCCATCCCTTTGTCCGTCCCGTCGTGGGGGTGGGCGTCCTGGGTGGGTGGACGACCTTCTCCGCGTTGGCAATTGACGTGATCCGGCTGGCCGAGGGATCGGCGATCACTGCGCTGCTGGGGTATCTCGCCGCAACCTTTCTGCTCGGAACCCTGGCCGTTGCGGCCGGAACCCGTGCAGCCCAACGAATGTGGCCCGGGCCATGAGGATTGCGCTCTGCGTGGCCCTGGGTGCCGCCCTGGGGGCGCCCGCGCGATTGTGGGTGAGTCACGCGGTCGGCCGGCGCGAGCGACCCGCGTGGGTCGCCACCCTGATCGTCAACGTCGTCGGCTCATTCATCCTGGGACTCGCCCTGGGGTCGGGAATTACCCAGACGTGGGCGGCCATGGTGGGCGTGGGTTTCTGCGGGGCCTTCACGACCTTCTCCACGCTCGCCCTCGAGTTGTGGAGTGGCTTCTCCGAGAAGCGAGCGGCCTGGACCTTGGCCTATGCCGGCGGGAGCCTGGCACTGGGCTGCACAGCGGCATACCTCGGGCTCGCCTTGATGAGGTGACCTTCGGTGGCGGGACGGCTCAGGCCGTGGCCCGCCGGCGGATGAGCCAGATCGCGCCCAGCACGAAGAGGGCAGCGGCCACGGCAGACGACGCCGCCAGCACACCGACGAAACCCGCCCAGAGAACGCTGGCCGCGCTCTCCGCAAGCGGGCTGCCCATCTCCGGGTCGGGTGCGGTGAACACTGAACCGAATCCCGCCACAAAGGCCCAAGCCCCGAGCACCATGAGAGCGAGCGCCAACACCAGGGAGCGCGTCGCGGATCCCTTGGTCAAAGGTTGCTCTTCGGGCGCAGAGTCGGCGGGCGCGCCGACGAACAAGTCGTCGAGACCCATCGTGCTCTCGCCGGTGTCGGGCAGCCTGCTCATGCGCGACACCTTATGTCCGTACCGGTGCTCGGCATAGCTGTTGTGTTCGGTGACACGCCGTCGACCTGGAGAAAAGGCGCGTCAGCGCCTAGGCCAGTTCGCTCGAGGACAGCCCCAGCAGGCGACGAGCCACGACCAGGAGTTGGATCTGCTGAGTACCCTCGAAGATGTCCAGGATCTTGGCGTCCCGGGCCCACTTCTCGAGTAGCTCGCGCTCGCCGTATCCGGTGGCGCCGCACAATTCCACACACTGCAAGGCGATCGAGACGCAGGTGCGCCCGGCCTTGGCCTTGGCCATGGATGCCTCCATGGAGTTCGGGGTCGCATTGTCGGCCAACCAGGCCGCGCGCAGGGTCAGCAGGTAGGCCGCTTGATAGTCGGCCTCCATCTGCATCAGGCGTGCCGCGGCCGCTGACTGGATCTGAGCCGGACGGTCCCAGTCGACGGTAATGCCCTCGGCCGCGACCAGTTCGGTGGTGGTGTCCAGGCACGCTCGGGCCAGTCCGCAGGCCATCGCAGCCACCAGCGGCCGGGTGTTGTCGAAGGTCTGCATGGCGCCGCCGAAGCCAGCGGTCGAGGAGATCTCGGGATCTCCCAATAGGTCCTGCGCAGGGACCCGACAGTTATCGAGGTGGAAGGCCGCAGTGTCGGAGGATCGGATGCCCAGTTTGTGCTCGAGGCGGACGAGTTTCAGGCCAGGGTTGCTGCGCTCGACGACGAAGGACTTAATCGCCTGCTTGCCCTGTGCGCGATCGAGCGTGGCCCAGACGACGATGAGCTCCGCTCGCTCGCCGGCGGTGACAAAGATCTTCTCGCCATTGAGGATGTAGTGCTCGCCGTCCCGGACCGCGGTCGTCCGGATGGCCCCCGAGTCCGATCCGGTGTCCGGCTCGGTAATCGCCATCGCGGCCCACCGATTGCCAAAGCGGGCCCGCTGCTGCGGGGTGGCGACCGCCGCGATGGCGGCATTCCCCAGCCCTTGTCGGGGAATGGACAGCGTCAGCCCGACATCGCCACGACAGGTCTCCAAGATGGAGAGCACGGAGCTGAGGTTGGCGCCATTGCGAACCTGCTCCCCCGGTGCGCCGCGGGTCGAAGAGGCCGCGCCGGCACCTTGACTGGCGCCACTGCTGGACATGCCATCGATCACCGCGGAGATGAGGTCCAGTTCGCGGGGGTATTCGTGTTCGGCGAGGTCATAGCGGCGGGAGATCGGCCGGAAGACTTCTTCGGCGAGGGCGCGCGCCTGCTCAATGAGCGGGGCGAACTTGGTGGGGATGTCGAGATCGATCATGGTCGGCGCCTAGACCAGCAGGGTGCCCTCGAGGACACCCGCCCCTCGCAACTCGCGGTACCAGCGTTCGTTGTCCCACTCCTTGACGAAGCCATGCCCACCGAGCAATTGCACGGCATTCGAGCCGATCTCGGCGCCATGGCTGGCGACCAGGGCGCGGGCCTGAGCGATGCTGTCGGCGGCATCGAGGCCCTTGTCCAGCCGAGCGGCGGCCTTCCACACCACCAAGCGCATCGCGTCCAACTCGATACCGATATTGGCGATCGCAAAGGCGACTGCCTGGCGATGGGCGATGGGCTGACCGAAGGACTGCCGTTCCTTGGTGTACGGGATGAGTTGGTCCAGAACCGCCTGGGCGGTACCGACCGCGGCGGCCGACCAGGCCAGGCGGCCACGGCGTACGGCATCGGCATGATCCGCCGAGGTGCCCAGCAATGCGCTGACCGGGACCCGGACCTCGCTGAGGACCAAGCGACCCGTGGCGGCGGCGCGGATCCCCATCGCAGGATCGTCTTCGCGGCTCAGCCCCGCGGCGGATGGCTCGACGATGATCAACCGAGGGGAGCCATCGATCAGTGCGGACACGATGAAGAGCTCCGCGCTCGCCGCGTTGGCGACCAGGGCCTTGGTCCCCGTGAGGACGACCTCGCCGCCGTCGATGCGTCCGGTGGTGCGCGGACTCATCGCGTCAAAGAGGGGTTGCGGCTCCTGCAGGGCAAGGGCCGCCACGACGGGGTCATCGGCGGTGAAGTAGGGCATGTAGGTCTGCTGCTGGTCGGCGCTCCCATATGCCGCAATGGCAGCAGCGACCGAGGCCGTGGACATCAGCGCGACGGCAATCCCGAGGTCGCCGCGCGCCAACTCCTCCAGCACCAGACACCCTGCGACCGCGGATCGCTCCTCGGCGATACCGCCAAGCTCCGCAGGGATACCGACCAGGTTGAGCCCCATCTGGGCCGCAGCTGCACTCGCCGGCTCCGGGACCCGACGCTCCGCATCGGCTTGCGCTCCGGCGGGGCGAATCACCTCGTCGGCCAGGGTCCGCGCGGCGTCACGCAGCATCGCCTGGTCCAGGGTCGGGGTCAGATCGAAGAGCTCTTGGGCAGGGGTTGGCGTGGCGCGCACCGGCGCCCCCGAGCCCTTGCGGGCGGCAAACACCCGACCGGCGGCGGCCTGGGCCCGATAGCCCTCGTGAGCCGCCCGCCCCAGGGCACGTTGGGCTCGCTCGCGTGCGGCCGGGTGGGCCAGGACAGGGGAGGCGCCAACCTTGGCGAGCACGCGCAGGCCGAGGCGGCGGCCGCGGGCCGCGATGGAGGGTGGCTCTGCCATTGAGCACTTTCTGCGAGTATCCGGTACGACCGGTTTCGGATACCTAGCCTACTGACCTCCGCCATCCGCGTCCCCGATTTACCTCCTTTTCCTCTGCTAGCAGAGGAAACCGGTTGAGCCACACGATCCTGCGTATGCCGCGGTGCGTTTTGGTGTGCTGAGTCGGGCTCAGACCCCCCGCGCCCGCCGGTCCGGACCAGGGCTACACCCGGTCGACCTCGATCTCCTGGCTGTACGTCCACCCCGGCCGCAGCGGCAGACTATCGCCACTCCAGAATCGCCCCGGGTCGTACCAGTTGGCCGGCGCCTGCGTGGACAGCACGCCCATCCGCTCTAAGGTCGTGGCGACGATCTCGGCGCAGTATGCCGTCTGCGGGCGCTCGCCTTTTCGGGTCGCCTCGGAGCCCGAGAGATGCCCGTCGCGGCCCCGCAGCCAGCGCACGCCGAGCCGCAGGTAGCTCGGGAAGCCGACACCATCGAGGTCACCAATGCTCAGCAGTGCGGCGTCCTCCATCGGCCGGGTGACTTCCGGACTGAGTTGCCGAATGAAGGCCTTCTGGTCATAACGGACCTGCCAACGCTGCACCGCCTCGCGCAGATCGTGCAGTTGAGCACCGCGATGATGCCCGCCGGTCCAGTAGTCCCGCATCGAACGACCGATCTCCGAATGCCACAGCAGCGGGGGAAGATCGTCGATCACCAGCGTCATGCCGACGTGATTGACCGGACTATTGGTGGCGGCATGCATGACCTTGTTGACCACCGTGTGCCCGCGGAAGATCCACAGGTCACCGGTGCGGGCCAAGGCCAGACCCTCGTCGAGACTCAACATGGTCGGACAGTCTGCCGTGCCCGTAGTCTTCGCGGTATGCCCTCGCGCAATCGACTGTGGAAACTGCTTGGCGTCGCCGCTGTCACAGGGGTGGCCACGAGCGGATTGTTGATCGAGCGCCAGGTGCGGGTGCCGGCGGCATACACGCCCAGCGAGGTCACGGCGCGGCTGCGCGAGCGCTATCAGCAGGCGCGGGAGGCATCCCAGGATGCCCAGCGTGGGATCGAGGGCAGCGAGTAGTCGCTGGCCAAGCACGCCGAAGTCCGACAATTGCGGCCGTGGCCCCTTGCACGTGCTGCGCTGCGGGGGTCGGGTGGCAGCGTGGCTACCGCGGGAGCCCTTGGCCAAAACGCCAGGTCGTCGTTGCCGAATACTCCGCGTGTAGCCGAAGTATCGGCGTGGGCAGCCACGACTGATTGGGTGAATCTGGGGGCAACTGAGCCTCGATGGCGACTCCCCCATGACGCTGGGCGGATTCACCCGAACGCAGCGGGGGCATGTGGTCCACGCTGTTGAGCGTGTAGATGTGGACGCGTGTGCCTGATGACCTCAGCATCGTCGGCTTCGACGACATCCCCGAGGCGGCATACCTCACGCCGCCCTTGACGACCATCCGGCAGGACTTCGACGCGGTCGGCCGGGCCGCGCTGACCACGCTTCTACAGGCGATCAACGACCCGGCGCCGGCCATCTCCGACCCTTTGCTCGCCCCCAGCTGGCGCTCCGCTCCACCACCTCCGCCCCCAACGGGTTGAGCCTGCGGTCCTCGGTCGGCTGGCGAGGGAGCGGGTACCGCCGGCCGAGACAGCACCCTGCTCACGTCGCGACGGCTAACACATCGATGAACCGAACGGGGGATGGTAGGGTCGCTCCAGGAGGCCTGGTCGCCTCGCGTTGCATGAGACTGGCAGGGGTCTGGCATGAAACCAGTACGTCGTCCGATAGTCCTGAGTATTGCTCTGCTCTTGGTGTGCTGGGGGGTAGCACCGGCCGCGGCACTCATTCCGGTCATCCCCATCGATGGCATCTGGGGGGTGAACGGACGGGTGAACGCCACCCTGTATACCTCGAACAGCATCTTCATCGCGGGTACCTTCACCTCGGCAACCAGCCCGGACGGCAGCCAAAGCCTTCCCCGCCAGAACCTGGTGGTGCTCGATGCCGCCACGGGGGCACCCCGAGACTGGGCCCCGAATCCCAACAAGGCGGTCTTCGATCTGGCCCTGAGCGAAGACGGGTCCCGAGTGTTTCTGTCCGGCGACTTCACCAAGGTGTCCGGCCAGCAACGGCTGAAGGTTGCCGCGATGTCCGCCACCAGCGGCGCCTTGGACGCCACCTGGAAGCCGAAGGCGAGTGCGCGAGTTGAGGCGCTTGAAGCCGTCAATGGCAAGGTCTACCTCGGCGGCCAGTTCCTGACCGTCAACGACGTGAGCCGCACCAGGCTGGCGGCGGTTGACCAGGCCAGCGGCGCCCTCGACCCCCTCTGGACGCCCGCAGCAGACGGGGTCATCCACGACATGGTGTTCGCCCCCAACAACCGGATCTTGGTTGGCGGCGACTTCACCTCGATCAATGGAGTGACCAACCAACGCAAGCTCAGCGCGCTCAATCCCAACACGGGGGCGCCCATCTCCAGCTTCGTTCCCCGCCCGGCCTATGAGACCTTCGACATCACGGTCGATGACGCCACCGTCTACACGGCAGCCGGCGGATCTGGCGGGCACGCAGCGGCATACGACCTCGGCTCGGGCGAGAACCACTGGGTCAGTTTTGGCGACGGTGACGCCGAGGCCGCGCATCTGATGAACAACGTGCTCTACATCGGCGGACACTTCGATAACTGGGTGGGGCTTCCCCAGAAGAAGCTCGTCGCGCTCGACCCGGTCACCGGTCAACGCCTGTCGTGGTCCGCCCGGATCAACTCCGCACTGGGCGTCTTCTCCCTCGCCAGCTCGGGTCGTCGCCTCACGGTTGGCGGCGACTTCACCCGGTTGGGGAAGTCTCGGAATCACTTCGGGATATTCGAGGAGCCCGTAGACGTCGTGCCGCCGACGGCGCCCGGGACCCCGGTGGCGAGCTCCACGGCATACACCTCGATCACCCTGTCGATCCCCGCCGCTACCGACAACGTAGCCACCAGCCTGACCTACTCGCTCTATCGGGATGGGGGCGGGACACCCATTGGCATCGTCACGAGCACCGTTCCCGGACAACCCGTCCGGTTTGTTGACACCGACCTGCCGATGGGTACGCCACACACGTATGCCGCCCGAGCGAGCGACGGCATACAGTCGGGGCCGATGAGCCAGACCAGCGCCCCCATCTCAACGGATTTCGCGGCGGCTCCGGTGCTGGAGAGTCTGGCTGCCTTTGACCGCGATACCGACGGGCATCTGGATCGGGTGACCGTGACCTTCTCCCACGACGTCTTTTGCGGCTCGCCGTGCCTAAGCCCATGGTCCTTCACGGGGCTCCCCGCCGGAACGTCCCTGTCGAGCGTGTCCGTTGAAGGTCGTCGCGTGCAGCTCGACCTCGATGAAGGTGGCGGGGCGCCGAGCACGGCGGTCGGTAACCTCAAGGTCGCCCTCTCCTCCGCAAACGGCGGGGTCGAGGATGCCCAGGGCGACAATGCGGGGTTCGGGCAAACCCCTGTGGCTGATCGCATGGGCCCGGTCCCTGTGGCTATCACCAGCAGCGACGTCGGCGGTCACCCCGGACTCATGGAGGCCGGCGACACCATGCAGGTGACCTTCTCCGAGCCGATCGACCCGGACACCGTGTTCGCGGCCAATGTCAAGCAGTTCGATCCGCCCGGGGATGGCAACGATGAGATGAACATCGTGGGGCTGTCTTCAACGATCGACCTTGGCTCGGATGACTATGTCGACGGCGATAACTCGTCCGCCGCCCATGTCGACTCGACACTGACGCTGAACTCGGCTCGAACACGAATCACTTCGACCATCGTGGGGGCCTGCAGCGGGCTGGCGTGCACGGGACGGACGGGCGTCCCGTCGAGCACCGTGACTTTTTCGCCGGAGTACTACCTCAAGGATGCCGCCGGAAACCCCGCGACCGGGTCGCTCACGCATTCGATGACCGTCTTCTAGCCGACGATGGCTACCGCTGGGTCAGCAGGTCAGGAGATGCTGATCCGACGGATCGACGAATATCCCGCGGCCTGGGATGAGGTAGCCACGCGCTGAACGCGGACCTCCCAGATGCCACGACTGGAGAACCGGGCCGGGGCCTTGGCGTATCCATTGGTGCCCACGGTGCCGGAGCCGAGCGTGACCCAGGACATTGCGCCGGGCCGACGTACCTGGACGCGAACACTGGCGCCCTGTTCGTAGGGCTGGGCGTACACGGCGGCAGTGACGGTAGAACCGGAGCGGGCGGTAGTCGGCATCGACGACCACGTCACACTCGCGACCGAGATAAAGGAACGTTCCGCCGTGGTGACAACGGTGCTCGGGACGGCCCCGGTTGCGACCGCTCGCAGCCGTCCGGTCGACCTGGTGAGGTACTTCAGCGTCGCCACGCCATTCGTACCGGTGGTGCCAGCGCCAATCGTGACCCATCGTGTGGCGCCGGGCTTCAGTTGCTGGATAAAGACACTCACGCCGGCGGCGGGGGTGAGGGTGCCTAGCCTCTTCTCATCCTTGACAGTGACGGAAGCTGACTGGACCGTTCCGTAGTTAGCCAGCGCCGGGGCGCTAAGGCTCGCCGTCCGGTTGGCATAGACCGTGACTGGAAACTCGCGGAGAGGGGCTAACACACCGTCGCTGGCGACAATCTCTTCGATCACAGTGGCGGGACCGGCAACCTCCGGTCGCAACAACAGGGTGCCGTCGGCAGCCGATACATTCGGCCCGGGGCACCCCCTGGAGTCGGCCACCCCGCCCGTCGCCCACTGAAGGGTAAGCCTGCATTGCAGCAGGGTGATTCCGGCAGGGGCTGTCGCTTTAAGGTGCAGGGCAGCGCTTTTACCGACGATCAGTGTGGGGATGGTGACCGTGTCGTGAAAGTCGACAATCTCGATGGTGGTGGTACCGACCGCGACCCTCTCACCACTCACGTCGAGGACTTCGACGCCGACCGAAGCTCGGCCGAGGGGGAGGCCGGTGGTGGGGATGTCCACAATCCGTCGGCTGGGCCCCCCGGTGGCCGGCACATACCAACTCACGGGTGTCACTTCCTGACGTGTAGTGACACCACCGACCGTGATGAGGACATCACCCAGGGCGCGCGTACCTGCGCGAGGCACCCCGACCCACACCTCGAGGCCGATCGCGCGGCCAGCAACGGCCTGCCCGGTCCCGCCCGGTTGAAGCCGCAGCAACGGGGTGTGACGGACAGCCAACCCAAGGGGAGTTGAGAACGAGTAATGACCGGAATTGTCGCGTGCCTGCGCGACCAGCCGGTAGGACCCATCGGGCACGGAGGCCGTGTCAAGGTGAACCGACCCTGTGGCATACCCCGTCTCTGGGTCTACCTCCCAAGTGCCGGTCGCGGATGCCAATCGGGGAAAGTCGAGGCGCTGACTATCGGCGTACTCGGTCCCTTTGGGAAGGACAAAAACGTCGACCTGTTCCTCCGGCGATCTGCCATTCAGGCCGGCGAAAGTGACCACGCCGCCGCTGTCGAGAACGCCGGGGGCGTACCCGGGCGTGTTTACCGTCACGTCGGCGGTGACTCCAGAGACCCAGGTCGTCTGCACGCGCGGTCGGTAGTCAAGGCCACTCCCATAGGCAGTTACGGATCGGTCGCCGACAAGGGCGTTTAACCCGATGTGGTGAATGCCTTCGTACCAGGGGGTTGCCTGGGAGCTAGGGTCAATCGTCCAGGTGACCTGACACTCCAGGATGCAGGTCCCCCCGGGGATGGTCTTGGCCTCCACCTCCGGCCACCACCAAGCCCAGTGAGGCAGGCTGGGGCTCACCCTAATATCCTCATCGCCGCCACCAGTGACCTTGACCGTTAGGTCAAAGGGACCCTCGACCACGGCCGTCGACGAATCCGGCACGGTTGACGTTATCGAGTCCACCCAGATCATCGGATCCGGTGGCACATCGGCTGCTGCCGGAAGCGCCGCGCCGACGCTGCCGGCGAATGCCACACTGGCGGCAAGGATTGTCGATACGAAGATTCTGCTAAACACGGGGACCCCTCAGTCAACTGGCCTTCAAGGTAGTACAGAAACGCTCGGCGCGCGGCCGTTTTGTGCATCCGATGGCGACACCGGGGATGGTGCGGACAGTGGGTGGTGGCGATACCGGGCGGTGGCGACACTGGGTGGTGGTGGTGGTGGTGGGAAGCGCTTCGGTGACCCCGCGCTGCGTGACCGCATCGCCACCAAACCCATCGCCACCAAACCCATTGTGGGTAGTACAAGGCCCCGGCCGCGTTTCCGCTGGCCGGGGCCCGTCCTACTGTCTCAACACAGTGCGCGCCCGAAGGGATTCGAACCCCTAACCTTCT
>CALMQX010000016.1 GCA_937873315.1 uncultured Nostocoides sp.
AGGCTGCGAAAGGAGAACTGTGCTCACCCCGAATAGTGCACCCCTACCAGTAAGCGACACCGGCACCGACGGGCGGGTGCTGAGGTTCCTTGTGACCCCGGCGCCCGCCCGTCGGGGCTTGGGGCAGCTGCTGTCATGAGACCGCTACAGCAACGGGCGACATGCCGAAGAGTGGCAGTCTGTGCGGTCGTTGTCGGGCTCGCTGTTGTCGGCTGCGCCCGCGAGATCCCGCACGCCGGATCCGGGAAAGCAGCCTCACCGTCCAACTCGCCGTCAGTGTCCGCGACGTCTGCACCATCACCCTCGGGCATCGATGACTGATCACAGCCTCTTCTGGTCAATTGTCCAGCGAGTGCGCAATCGGGATCCTGAGGTGGCCGCTGAGGCACTGGACGCGGAGTTGCGAGGGCTCACGACGGACCAAGTGCGGGTGTACGAGCGCTCCTTCCTGGAGGAGATGACACGAGCGAACACCTGGGCCCACCACAGTTCGGCGCAGGACGTGGTGGGAGCAGTGAGTGGGCTGAGCTTCGTCAGTGACGACGTCTTCGTCAGTCTCCGGACGTGGGTGATCTACCAGGGCAAGGATGCCTTCGACGCCTGGGTTCGTGATCCGGCCACTCTGGCCGACCTTGGGCTGGACAGCGATGAGCAGGTCGGGCTCGCCGAGGAGCTGGAGTTCCTGCCGACCGCGGTCTACGAGGAGCGCACCGGGCGTCAGCTCTCCGACGAGCTGCCACAGGAACTGTCGCCGTATGAAGCCCCCGCTGGGACGCCGCCGCCATCGTGACGTGCCCAGCGGCGAGATGGGGCCCATTCGCCTCGGCGACGCCCGGCGACGTTCCCGTGCAGCCACGTGGCTAGGTGAGCGCATCAACAACGATTCGAGATGAGGTCACCTCAGCTGTATACAACCGGGCCATCGCGGTGCCATGCTGGCAGCGTAAGCAGCCATGATGCGATGCAGGGAAAGCACGACGCAGCGTGGCTTGCAGGGAACTACGCAAGGGGCTCGTCATGCGCAATGCCACCAGAGCAAACACGATCTTCCGCACCGGTCTCGTCGCACTGCTCTTCGCTGCGCTGAGTATCGGTGCAGGCGCAGTGCCCGCGGCCCAAGCTGCCGCCGGCGATGTCGTCATCAATGAACTCCACTATCACGCACCGGACGGCGATCTCGACTATGCCGCCGTTGAGTTCATCGAGCTACGCAATACCGGGCCGGACCCGGTCGATGTTGGCGGGTGGTCCTTCACCGCAGGCATCACCATTGCTCCTCCCGACGTCAGTCTCCCGGCTGGACTCAGCATCCCGCCTGGCGGCTACCTGCTCGGGACCAATGACCCCGCGCTCTTCACAGCCAAGTATGGAGTTGTCGCTGATTTCTCCTATGCCGGTACGTCGCTGAGCAATGGTGGCGAAACCGTCACGTTGGCTGATGCCTCGAGCACAGTCATCGACACGGTGACCTACGACGACGTGGCGCCGTGGCCGGCGTCGCCCGACGGCCTCGGCCCCTCCCTGGAGTACAACGCGGACGGTACCGACAACGCGCTGGCGGCCAACTGGCACCCCAGTGAGGTGCCCTGGGGTACGCCCGGCGCCGCGAACTCGATCCCGCCGCTCCCACTGACCGTGGTGGCCCCTACCGGCTACCCAGCCGCGGGCGTGAACCAGCAAGTCACTGCCACCGCCCCGGCCGGCGCCACAATCGACCTGACCTACAAGATCATGTATGGCGCCGACGTCACCATCCCGATGCTCGATAACGCTGCCTCGCCCGGCGGCGCTGGTGATGGCGTCTACGCCGCGACAATCCCCGGGGCGGGGCAAGGCCAACTCGTGAGGTTCAAGGTGGCCGCGAGCAAGGGGGCGCAGAGTGCGACCTACCCGCCGTTCGGTGACAGCCGACCCTATGACGGGTATGTGCACAACGACAGCGACTTCGACGCCGCCCAATTCCCTGTCCTGCAGTGGTTTATGCCGGATGCGGTCTACCAGGACATGATCACCAACCACCGCTGCGATGGCGTTGACGCCAATGCGACGTTCGTGTGGAACGGCAAGGTTCTCGACGGTGGGGCGATGCACATCAAGGGTCACTCGAGTTGCCAAGACCCGAAGGCCAAGTGGGACGTTGAACTGCCCGCAGGCCAGACCTTTGACTTCGGCCTACCCTACGACTACCCCCTTAAGGGCTTCGATCTGCAAAGCGAGAACGTCCCTCGGCCGCGTCTCGGCTGGGAAATGATCGGGGCCTCGGGTGAGGCGACCGCGAGGTACCAAACCATGCGGATCCAGCGCAATGGCAACTTCTTTGGTGTCTTCGGAGTCCTTGAGAATCTCGACTCGGTCTGGCGCACCAATCACGGCCTCAAGGATGCTCCGCTTTACAAGATCGAGGCTGGTGGTCTGCGGACTTTCCCGACCCTTGGCGAGTTTGTGGCCTCGGGTGATGTCGACAAGAAGAACCCCGACGACGGCGACTACAGCGAGATCTACGAGCTGACCCAGAAGTTGGCGCTGCCGAACGGCCCGGCCAAGTGGGCCTGGATGCAGGACAATCTGGACCTTCCCCAGATCGCGAACTACACCGCGGTCAATGTGGCCATGCGGCACTGGGACTCTGGGACGAAGAACTACTACTTCGGCCGCAGCCCGATCACCGGGCGCTGGCAGATCTACTCGTGGGATCTCGACGGCATTCTCAACAACGCCAGCGATCCCAAGGGTGACTTCGTCTTCCCGTCGGTCGACTCCGGTCAGGTGTGGAAGAACTTGGCAGCGCTGCCCGGCTTCACGCAGATGCACTACCGGCGGGCCCGGACGATTTTCGACCAACTGGTCAACGGCCCGCAGTTGCTGGCACGTTTCGACCAACTCACTCAGCCCTTTGCGGCCGACATCCAACTCGACTACGACGTGTGGGGCAGCAGGCGGCTCAGCACGGCGCGCACCACAACCGCAAACGGCATTCAGGAGCGGCGTAATCAGTTTGCGGCGAACACACCCGCCCTCATCCCGGTGTCCCAGCCTCCGGGCGCTGCACTGGTGATCACCGAGATCCAGTACCAGCCGGGTGGCACGACACCGGAGTTCATCGAGGTGTACAACCCGGCGTCGACCGCGGTCGACGCGAGTGGGTGGACCATATCCGCGCTCGGCTCTGGATACACGCTGGCACCGGGGACGGTTGTCGGTGCCAAGTCCTATGCCGTGTGGACCGCGGATGATGGCGCACTGAAGCTCGCCTTTGGCGGTACTCCGTTCCTCATGGCCGGTCAATATCCTGGTGCCCTCGACGACGCGGGGGAGGAGGTCACCATCCTGGACGGGCTGAGGGTCGTCGATACGGTGACGTACGCCCCGAGCAGCCCGTGGCCGACAGGTCCTGCCGGAAGTGGCCCGTCGCTGGAACTCACCAGCCTCACAGCAGATAACGCCGACCCCGCAAACTGGGCCGCCAGCACGGTCGCGGGTGGCACGCCCGGTGTCCGCAACTCCACGGACAACAACACCGGCCCCGTGGCCTCGACCGTCCTACCCTTCGGGTCAACGTGGCGCTATCTCGCCAGCGGATCAGCGCCGAGCGCCTCGTGGAAGGGTGTCGGCTTCAACGACTCATCGTGGCCGAGTGGCGCCGGAGCCCTGGGGTTCCGGACCATCCAGACCACCGCCATCCCGAGCACGACGGGACGCATCACGTACTACTTCCGGACCGCCGTCACCATTCCAAACGGGTCGGCGTTGCTTGACGCCACGGTGGACCTCAAGGTCGATGATGGCGCGGTCGTGTACGTCAACGGAGTGGAGGTAATCCGTCGCAACCTCCCAGCGGGGGCGATCACGTCGACCACCAAGGCCGTCACGAATGTCGGTGTCAGTGCCGTCGGCACAGTGCGCACCTACGCGATCCCGCCCTCGGCACTGACGATCGGGAGCAATGTGATCAGTGTGGAGGTGCACCAGTACACCGCTGGTTCCTCGGCTGATCTCCTCTGGGACGGGCAACTGCGGATCACCCGGTAGCCAGGGCACGGTCGTGCCAGCACCCGTGAGACGCCTGGCGCGGTGAATGGTCGACGGCGGCGCCGCAGCCAGTGACGAGCTGAGTGGCGGGCGTTGGTGTCGCTCTGGCAGCACCTACAGCTGCCATTCGGATCGTCAGAGCCGGGAGGCGGCGGCGAGATCAGCACCCGGCGCGCGCGGTCGCCAAGGCCAGCGCGACCAGGTCGTCGGCGTCGGCGCGACCAGGCGGCCCGGGCCAACCGTGGACTGCTGCACGCCAGGCCTCCGGGAAAGCAGAGGGTCCGTATGCCGCCCCCAAAAGTCCGCCGGCAATGGCCGCCACGGTATCGGTGTCGTGTCCGGCATTGACCGCCAGGCTAAGAGCGCCAACGACATGCGCCTCAGGGTCGTCGGAGGCGGTGGCGGTGATCGCGCACAGCGCTGCCTGCAGCGCCGTCACAGTGAAGCCATTGTCCGGGAAGATGCTGGGATCTGTTGCAGCACAAGCCTGATCGAGCCAGAGTGCCCACTGCGGTCGGCGGGAGTCGTCGATCAGGTCCAATCCGCTGCGGACGGCAATGCGTCCGTCCAGGACCGCAACGCGGATGGCCTCGCTCCACAGCACACATGACTCCGCGGCCAACGGATCGGCGTGCGTGAGTCGAGCCACCTGAGTTGCGGCCGCGGCCGTGGCCGGGCGATCGAGCAGCCGGGTGAGCGCGACCACGGAGGTCCGCATCAGCGCACCATTGGCCGCGGCCCTGCCGGTGCGCTCGAAGTACGCCTGAGCGGCGTGCTGAAGACGAGCGCCGGCGCCTGGACCCCGCGTCCCGGACATCGAACCCAACACCGCACGAGTGAGAATGCCGACGTCCGGCGGCGACGCGGCATACCAGTCCAGGAAGCCTTCGGCGATGGCATCAAGCGCGTCGGGGGAGACCAGCGAGGCCCCTGTGGAACTCACTCGCGCGATACAGAACGCCATCTGGGTGTCATCGCTCCACTCACCCGGGGCGTATCCGCCGAGGCCGCCACCGAGCATTCGAGGCAGGGGCTCGAGGGCTCGGCTGCCGAACTCATAGGGCACGCCGAGAGCATCGCCGCAGGCCTGGCCCAGGATGACCCCGCTGGCTCGGTCGAGGGCAGCGGCGGGCAGCGAGGCAGACACGAGGTCAGTATGGCTGCCCATGCGGGGGAGTGTCGGTGGCGCCACGTAGCCTGCCGAACAGGGAGAATCCTCATGCACGAAAGGAGATGCGGATGGAGGCCCGGGAGGCCCTACGCCTTGCGCGGACCCTGCTGCGCGAGCACGGGCTCGAGGACTGGCAGGTCACCCTCGACCGCGCCAAGACCCGCGCCGGTTCGTGTCGATTCCACACCCGCACCATCACCCTGAGCCGTGCCCTGACCGAGCTGCACTCAGAGGCCGAGGTGCGCGAGACGATCCTCCATGAGATCGCCCACGCCCTCGTGGGACCCGAGCACGGGCACGATGCGATCTGGCGGGCGCAGGCCAAGAAGATCGGGTCGACGGGAGCCCGCTGCGTTGACCCTCGCGCTCCACGCGTGCGTGCCGACTGGCAAGGCCGCTGCCCGGCCGGCCACAGTACCGGGCGGCATCGTGCCCCCACCGCTCCGATGTCCTGTGCCCGATGTTCGCCGACTTTTTCGGCGGCCCACCTCATCGAGTGGACCTACCGCGGCTCGCCGGCATCGATGCCACCGGAGTATTCCGCCGCCATGGCCCAACTTCGTCGCCGCCGCCTGCCCGAGCGCGGGCACTGGCGACCGCAACTCGGTGAGCAGGTCCTCCTGACCAGGGCCGACGGTTCCGAGGTGGTGGGTGTGGTCGAGCTGGTCGGGCTGGGCGGCATACAGGCCCGGATCGAGGGGATTGGCCTGGTCAAAGTGGGCTGGGAGATCGTCGCGCCCGCTCAGAAGCGCGTTGGTTGACCGGGGCCGCCTGTGCCGGGCCTCACATGCCGCCTGGGCCGAAGCCACGCGTCCGGCGCGTGAGAATGGCTAGGTGAACGCGCCCACCCTTTCGCTCCCGACCTACTGGCCGTCCGCCGGCTACACGGCATACGACCCGGGCCCGCAGCGGGAGCGAGCGTTGGTGCTCGCTGGTGGTGGCGCCGCCGGTATCGCGTGGGAATCGGGTTACCTCCTAGGCCTGCGCGACGAGGGCATTGATGTGCGCAATGCCGACACGGTGATCGGTACCTCCGCCGGGTCGGTCGTCGGTGCGCACCTGCGTCTCGGGCTCTCCGACGAGACCAGCCTGGCGATGATCACCGAAACTCCGTCGATCCAGGGCATGGGCCGCTGGGGCGCCGCCGACGCGCTCCGCTTTGCGGTCGCCCAGGCCGCACCCGAGGCCCGCTTCGGCAGATCGGTCCTAGGCCGCGCCGCGCTGCACGCGCGCACGATGCCCGAGGACGCCTGGATCCACACCGTCGGCGCTCAGATCGCCGGTATGCCGTGGCCCGACCAACGGCTCCTGATCACCGCAGTCGATGCGGTCGGCGGCAGCTCGGTGGTCTTCACCGCCGACAGTGAGGTCCCCATCGAGCGAGCCGTCGCCGCGAGTTGCACGGTGCCCGGCCTCTTCCCACCGGTGGATGTGGCCGGACGGCGCTATGTCGACGGCGGCGTTCGATCCATCGCGAATGCGGACCTGGCGGTCGGGCACGCTCGCGTGCTCTGCCTCGCGCCCTTCCCGATCGCCGCCCATCGCAAGGACTGGCCCGCCCGCCAACTGCGTTCCTTGGGCCCCCAGGTTCGCACCTTCCTGGCGGCTCCCCATGGCCCAGCGCGCCGGGCCATGGGCGTCAATCCCTTCGACATGCGCCGGACTCGGGCGTCCTTTGCCGCCGGGCGGAACCAGGGTCGGGCCGCGGCCGGGCGAGTGCGCGCGATCTGGGTCGACTGACCTCCCTCGGGGTATCAGGGGGTCGCCTGCCCACTCCTAGCCGGTGTCCACATCGGCAGTCCCCGCGAGGTTATCCATGATCACCGATCCCACATTGCCCCTGTTGCGGCTCCCAGAGTCGTTGCCCGCACCCGTAGTGGCCACCGCGGCCATGGCGGCGCTTGCTGGGCTCGACCTCTTCGGCGCACTGGCCGCCAAGGAGTGGACCTTGGGCCATGGCGACGCGTGGGGATTCGCGGGGGTGCTGAGCTTCGTGATCCTGTTCTGGCTGTACGCCTCGTCCTTGCAGTATGCCGAACTGGCCGTGGTCACGATGGGCTGGATCGTGCTTCTACAGGTCGGGATCGTGGCCATGGATTGGCTTCGCTTTGGCGTGGAACTACCCGGGCCCAAGATCGTGGCCATCGGGGTGATCCTGGTCGCCCAGGGATATCTCGTGTTGGGGCCGAGCGCCTAGCGGCGTGGCCGCTAGGCGGCATACTGCCCTCCATGGGACGGCGGGCGGCATGGGCACTCCTGATCGTCGCGATCGCCACCATGGCCGTGGTGGCCTGGCTGGGACGAAGAGATCAGGGCCAGGCCGCACCCCAACAGACCCCATCACTGCCCGGAGCGACCTCGAACGCGCCCTCCCCGAGTCCAAGCGGTTCAGGGCTGGCGGGCTGGCAGGTGCGTTGGGTGATTGACGGGGACACCCTCGATGTGCGCCGAGGCAGCGAGCGGATGCGGCTCCGACTAGTCAATATCAATGCTCCCGAAGTAGCCCACAACTCTGTCCCGGACGAGTGCCTTGGGCCGCAGGCACGAGACCGGCTGCGGGCACTGCTCCCCGTCGGCACGGCCGTGGAGCTGCAGACCTTCGGCAAGGATCGCTTCGGCAGGGTCGTGGCCATTGCGCGCAAAGGGACGGGGGACCCGGTGAATCTCACCCTGGTTCAGGAGGGACTGGCCGCGCCCCTGGTTGTCGGTGACACCATTCCGCTCGCCAGCGCGGCCCGAGCGGCCCAGGCCCAGGCATCGCAGGCACACCTCGGGCTGCATTCCCCGTCGGTCGCGTGCACGCTGCCTGCCCGGGTCACGGCCCTGGAGAGGGATGCCAAGGCGGCCGCGAAGGCTGCAAACAAGGGCGCGGCGGCCCTGGAGGCACGCGCTCGAGCCCTGCTCGCCGAGATCGCCGCCCGCCCCGCTCCACCGTTGGTGGCTGCCCTCACGGAGGGCGACCTCGCGAAACTCACTACCCGCCTCACCGACCTTTCCCGCCGAGTGACCGCTGGCACCTAGGCTGGCCCCATGACGCTGTCCTCGTCCGCCACTGCTGAGCACATCGAGATCATCGAGCGGTATGCCGCCCACAACTACCATCCGCTTCCCGTCGTCCTCACCAGCGGCGAGGGCGCCTGGGTGACCGATGTGGATGGGCGCCGCCTGCTCGACTGCTTGGCCGGCTACTCGGCGCTGAACTTCGGTCATTCGCACCCGCGGCTGGTGGCGCGGGCCCAACAGCAGTTGGCGCGACTCACCCTGACCAGTCGGGCCTTTCACCATGACCAACTTGCAGCCTTTGCCAAAGGGCTGGCCACGCTGACGGGCAAGGACATGATCCTGCCCATGAACACCGGGGCCGAGGCCGTCGAGACGGCGATCAAGGTCGCTCGCAAGTGGGGCTATCAGGTCAAGGGCGTCCCCGAAGGAGCCGCAACCATCATCGTCATGGAGGGCAACTTCCACGGACGGACCACGACCATTGTGTCCTTCTCCGACGACAAGATCGCCCGCGACGAGTACGGCCCTTATACCCCTGGCTTCCGTACGATCACCTATGGCGATGCCGAGGCCTTGCGCCAGGCGATGGATGACTCGGTGGTGGCCGTCCTCCTCGAGCCCATCCAGGGCGAGGGCGGCGTGGTGATCCCGCCCGCGGGCTACCTGCGCGAGGTCCGGGCGATCTGTGATGAGCACGGAGCGCTCATGATGGCCGACGAGATCCAGTCCGGCCTGGCGCGCACGGGACGGACCTTTGCCTGCGATCACGAAGATGTCGTCCCCGATATCTACATCATGGGCAAGGCTCTCGGCGGCGGTCTGATGCCGGTCTCAGCGATCGCTGCCAATGCCGACGTCATGGGGGTAATCACCCCTGGCTCCCACGGCTCGACCTTCGGCGGCAACCCGCTGGCCGCGGCGATCGGTGAGGAGGTGGTCGCCCTACTCCTCGACGGTGAGATGCAGCAGCGCGCGGCCCGCCTGGGGGAGCGGCTCGCAGCCGGGCTCGAATCGCTGGTGGGTCACGGAGTCAGGGCGGTGCGATGCCGTGGGCTCTGGGCGGGCATCGACCTCGAGCCGGGAGCGCTCAGCGGCCGAGAGCTCTGTGAGCGCCTGCTCGATCGGGGGGTGCTCGCCAAGGACACCCATGGCGCCACCATTCGGCTGGCTCCGCCCATCGTGATCACCGAGGACGAGATCGACCTGCTCGTGGCGACCCTGCGCGAGGCGATCAGCGCCTAGCGCGCGCCTGCGCGACGGGCGTTGCGGGCGATCGCTTCCACGATCTCGGCGCGACGCGGACCGGGCAAATCGTGCGCCATATCGGGGAAGGCCAAGAGCCGCGATCCCGGCACTGCCCGGGCGGTCGCGAGCCCTCCGGTAAAGGACACGAGTTTGTCCTTCAATCCGTGGATGACCAGGGTGGGAACCGTCACTCGACCTAGCGCGGCGGTCCGGTCAGGACTGGCCAGGATGGCACTGAGTTGGCGCACCACGGCGTGCGGATTGGGCCCGCGCTCCAGCGAGGCGCGCACCATGGCTCGCAGTTCCTCGACATTGGCGTGGTCGCCAGCAAGCGTCTGATAAACGCGCACCGCCACGTCTTCGGCGGCCTGCGGGTCCTCTGGCCTCGGCGCGGTGAAGCCCAGGCCCACGCTGGCCAGGAGCGAGGGCGCGATTCGGCCACGGCGGCGATCCCCGGTGGTCGACATGATGGAGCACAGGCTGCGGACGCGCTCAGGGAAGTCGATCACGATCTGTTGGGCGATCATCCCGCCCATCGAGGCACCCACGACATGGGCGCTGTCGATCCCCAGGTGATCCAGCACGCCCATGGCGTCGGTCGCCATGTCCGCCAAGGTGTAGTCCGCCTTGGCCAGCCGGCGGTGCGTGAAACTCTTGAGCACGTCCGTCCGGGTGGGCAGTGGTGCTTCGGTCCGGCTCGACAGGCCGATGTCCCGGTTGTCGAATCGGATCACCCTGAATCCCTCTGCGACCAGTCCGTCGACGATTGCGGGGGGCCAGGCGATCAGCTGCATGCCCAGTCCCATGATCAGCAGGATCGGCTCGCCATCGGAAGGCCCGTCCTCCTGAAAGCCGACGGTCACCTCTCCGACCTGGATGTGCGTCATGATGAGATCCTGTCATCCCACCCTCGCGCGCGGGTGGCATACGGGCTCGGGTTACCCTGTCTGACGTGCTCACCTCCCTCACCTATGCCGTGGTGGGCCTGACGCTTCTGGTGATGGTGGCCTCACTGGCGTACGCCGCGCGGGATCGACTGATCGATGACCGATTGCTCGCCGGGCTCGCCCTCTTGGTCCTTGGTCTGATCGCCCAGGTCATCATCGGCATGACCCGCCTGAGTGATCTTCCGAACAGCGAAACCCAGGCGACCTTCGTTGCCTACCTCGTCTCGCTACCGGTGATCCCGGCCGGAACGGGCTACCTGGCGATCAAGGAAAAGACCCGCTGGGCCATGGCCGCGATCGCGGTCGGCGCTTTTGCGATCGCCGTGATGACCGTTCGGCTGCAACAGATTTGGGCGCAACATGTCTGAGCCAGCTGACCGTAACCGAGCATCCTCGACCCTGATCGTGATCGTCTATGCCGTGTTGGCGCTGGCCGCGACCGGTCGCTCATCGGTGCAGCTCGCGACGGCCTACTCGCGGGCGCCGCTGGCCTATGTCCTCTCCGCCCTTGCCGCCGTGATCTACCTGGTGGCCACCATTGCCCTGGCTCGCCGCGGGCCAACGGCCCACCGGGTCGCGGTCATCGCGTGCAGCGTTGAACTCGTCGGTGTGCTCACCGTCGGGGCTCTTTCGTATGCCGTTCCGGCCCTGTTCCCGGACAAGACCGTGTGGTCACACTTCGGCTCCGGCTATGGCTATGTGCCGCTCGTGCTGCCCTGGGTCGGTCTGTGGTGGCTGCGTCGGCACCCTCAGTGAGCAGATGAGGCCGCCCACAGGTTGAGGCCGCCGTCGACCGCATGAGCCTCGATCGCGGCAAGTTCGTCGGCACTGAAGGTCAGATTCTGGACGGCCGACACCGAGTCCTGAAGTTGCTCGAGTGAGGATGCCCCGATGAGCGCCGAGGTCACCCGTGGGTCACGCAGAACCCATGCGATGGCCAGCTGAGCCAAGGTCTGTCCGCGGCTTTCGGCGATGTCATTGAGGGCGCGGATGTGGCCCAGGGTTTCTTCGGTGATCAGGCCAGGGTCCAGCGAGCTGCCACGGCTCGCCCGGCTTCCCGCCGGGATGCCCCCCAGGTACTTCGAGGTCAGCATGCCTTGGGCAAGGGGGCTGAAGGCGATGCAGCCCACGCCGGTTTCGGCCAGGACATCGAGGAGGTCGTCCTCAACCCACCGGTTCAACATCGAATACGAGGGCTGGTGAATGAGCAGCGGCGTGCCCAGATCCCTGAGGATGGCGACTGCCTCGCGGGTGCGCTCGCCGGAGTAGGACGAGATGCCGACGTACAGCGCCTTTCCCTGACGCACCAAGGCATCGAGAGCGCCCATGGTCTCCTCGAGCGGAGTGTCAGGGTCGAAGCGGTGGCTGTAGAAGATGTCGACATAGTCCAGCCCGAGGCGGGTCAGCGACTGCTCGCAGCTGGCGATGAGGTACTTGCGGGAGCCGCCGCCCTGGCCATAGGGGCCGGGCCACATGTCGTAGCCAGCCTTGCTGCTGATGATGAGCTCGTCCCGATAGCGCGCGAAGTCCCTGGCCAGAATGCCGCCCACATTGCGCTCGGCGCTGCCGTATGGCGGACCGTAGTTATTGGCGAGGTCGAAGTGCGTCACGCCGAGGTCGAACGCGCGCCGCATGATGGCCTGTTGGCGATCAAGAGGCACGTCATCGCCAAAGTTGTGCCACATCCCCAGGGACACCGCGGGCAAGGTCAGCCCGGATCGGCCGACCCGCCTCTGCGGCATACCAGCGTCATACCGTGCCGGATCAGCCTGGTACTCGTCCGCGCGATAGGTCATGGGACTCATGCTAGGCGTGACCACGTGGTGAGATGACGTGCTCGCGGCTGGACGTTGGCCGGTGGGGCTGGCTAACCTGCCGCCAGGTCATGAGCGCCAGCGACAAGCCCCGGCTCGCTGGCCGGCAACCCTCCATTCGCGGCGGGGTGCCCCGGGTGAAGACCTGGAGTTGCGTCAACCGGCGCACTCAAGCGCGCATCACCTCACGAGGAGATTCCTATGTCCGACCCATCCACCTGGGGCTTTGAGACCCGACAGATTCACGCCGGCCAAAGCCCCGATTCGGCCACCGGCGCTCGGGCCCTGCCGATCTACCAGACCACGGCGTACGCCTTCCGGGACACCGAACACGCGGCCAACCTGTTCGCCCTCAAGGAGTTCGGCAATATCTACACCCGCATCATGAACCCCACCCAGGATGCGGTGGAGCAGCGGATCGCCGCCCTGGAGGGTGGCGTCGGGGCCCTCCTGGTCGCCTCTGGGCAGTCCGCGACGACCCTCGGTCTGTTGAATATCGCCGAGGCGGGTGACCACATCGTGGCCAGCGCGGCGCTCTACGGCGGGACCTTCAACCTGCTGAAGTACACCTTCGCCAAGTTGGGCGTGCAGGTGACCTTTGTCGAAGACCAGAACAACCCGGATGCCTGGCGAGCCGCGGCCACACCGCAGACCAAGGCGTTTTTCGGGGAGACCATTGCGAATCCGAAGGCCGAGATCCTCGACATCCGAGCGGTCGCGGACGTGGCCCATGAGTTGGGTATTCCGCTGGTGGTCGACAACACCATTGCCACGCCCTTCCTGCTGCGTCCGATCGAGCACGGCGCCGACGTGGTGCTCCATTCGGCGACGAAGTACCTGGGTGGTCATGGCACCTCGATCGCCGGGGTGATCGTGGACGCCGGCAGCTTCGACTACACCGTGAACCCGGAGCGCTTCCCGAACTACAACACCCCGGACGAGAGCTACCACGGGCTGCAGTACGGGCCGCACCTCGGGGTGGGTAGCCCCTTCGGGGCGAACCTGTCCTACATCCTCAAGGCGCGCGTGCAATTGCTGCGCGACCTCGGGCCGGCGATCTCGCCGTTCAATGCCTTCCTCTTGGCGCAGGGCATCGAGACCCTCAGCCTGCGGATCGAGCGCCATATCGAGAACACCCGCAAGGTGGCGGACTTCCTCCAGGGTCACGACCAGGTGGAATCGGTGCGCTGGGCGTCCCTTCCAGGCAATCCGGGCAAGGAGTTGGCCGACCGCTACACCCCCAAGGGGTCGGGTGCGGTGCTCTCCTTCGAGATCGCGGGCGGACGGGATGCCGGCAAGGCCTTCGTGGAGGGGCTCAGCCTGCACAGCCATGTGGCCAACATCGGTGACGTTCGGAGCCTGGCGATTCACCCGGCAAGCACCACGCACTCCCAAGGTGGCGACGAGGACCGCCTGGCCGCCGGCGTGACGCCGGGCTTGATCCGACTTGCCGTTGGGCTGGAGTCCATCGACGACATCCTGGCCGACCTGGAGGCTGGCTTCGCCGCCGCTCAAGCCTGAGGTATGCCGCCGGCGCCCCTGTGGATAACATTCCCGGGGGCGCCGACCCAGGCTTAGCGTGCCGCCATGGCACAACTGCGGGTGGATCCAGAGACCATTCTTGACCTCGGACGCAGTCTCTTGCTGCTCAGCCAGGAGACTGCAACCGAGCCCGATGTGGCGGCCGACCGGTGGGCCTTCGGTCCGGGCCAAGCGGCTGCCGCGCTTGATGAGTTGCTCTGTGGTTGGCGTTTGGAGCGCTTGCGCCTTGCGCACTCGCTCTATGACCTGGGCGATGCCGCCGGCTGTGCCGGTGCGGCATATGTCAGCGTGGACGAGGGTGTCGCACGCCTGTGGGGCGGGACGATGTCATGATCCTGGCGCCCTTGCCCGGTCACGCCCCGACCATGCTGCTCGTCGCGGACGAGCTTGATCGTCGGGCAAGCACGCTCGCGGCGACTGCGGCGGTCTTGGCTCGACTGCGCTCGCGCGGCACCTCCTGGGATTCCCCGGCGGGGGAGGCATTCGGTCGGTTGCTGGCCTCGATGCCGCCGCATCTCGACCTCGTCGTTGATCGGTATGCCGTCGCTGCCGACGCGCTGCGCCACCTGGCGGCCGTGCTCGAGGAAGAGCAAGCGGTGATCCAGCGGGCGGTCGATGAGGAGATCGACGCGCGCGCCCACGTCGATGCCATCGAGACCGAGATCATCGCTTTGCTGGACCTCGGCGTGCCTCGTGAGAGTGTCGAGGTCCAGGGTGCGCTGACCCGTCAGCGCGCTCATCTGGCCAGGATCGTGGACGCCCAGGATCGCCATCGAGCTGCCTGGGAGCGGTACGCCGCCGCCGACGAGATGTGCACCTCGCGACTGCGGGCTGCTGCCGAGGACCGACTTGCCGATCCCCTCGCGTACCGGGGATTGCACGCGATCCACGACCTCGGCGAAGGTTTGGCCGCCGTGGGGGCGATGGCCGGTGCGCACCCGCTCGTGCGCGCGCTCGGGGTGGCTGGCGGTGCGTTGACCGTCGTCGCTGACGTAGGGCTGTTGGCGGGTTACCGCGAGGGTGACGCGCTCGGCCTCGCCGTCGACGGCGCGCTGGCCTTCACCGGTGGTCTGGGGTCGGCTTTCATGCGCGGCGCGACGCAGGGCGGACGCGTGCTGGGCGGCGTCGTGGTGGTGGATCGCACACTGAGTGTTCAGGCGCGGATCCGGGCCGGATGGGGCACCGTGCTCAAGGAAGCGGTCAACGACCTTCGGCCGCTTGCCCGTATCGGTGAGAGCGTCCGAACTCCGATCGCCTGGGTGCCACGGTTCAAAGAGGGCGCACCAAAGGCGTTCTCGGCGCTCTGGCTCCGCGAGAAGGCGGCCCTGCTCACGCTTGAGAAGCAGCGGGCGGCCCTCAGCGCGCAAGTGGCCCTTGCCACCGCCGCGGGCCGAGAGGCCCGACAGTTGTGGTTCGGTGGGGCCGCGCTCAGCGTCGCGGCGAAGGTCGGTGATCAGGTCGTCGACCGAATTCCGATGCGTGGGTCACCCGATCCGCCCGTATCCTCGCGGGTATGTCAGCGCGCACCCGGACCTCCTCCGCGCGCGCCCTGACTCCCGCGCCGGATCGGCCTGCGCTGGCCGCCGACATCCTGGGTTATCCCGATCAGTTGCCGGTGGTTGCCGCGCGCGAGGAGATCCTCGCGGCCATCAGGAAGCACCAAGTCGTGGTGATTGCTGGCGAGACCGGGTCCGGCAAGACGACGCAACTCCCCAAGATGTGCCTTGAGCTAGGCCTGGGATCTGCCGGCGCGATCGGCCACACCCAACCGCGACGCATTGCGGCGCGATCCGTCGCCGAGCGGATTGCCGAGGAACTCGGTGTTGAGCTTGGCGATCTGGTCGGCTACCAGGTGCGCTTCACCGACTCCTCGAGCGCGCGCACCCGGGTCAAGGTGATGACCGACGGCATCCTGCTCAGCGAATTGCGGCGCGACCGTGACCTGCGCACATACGACACGATCATCATCGACGAGGCCCATGAACGCAGCCTCAATATCGACTTCATCCTGGGCTACCTCAAGGCGCTCTTGGAGCGCCGCAGCGATCTGAAAGTGATCATCACCTCGGCGACCATCGATCCGGGACGATTCGCCGCGCACTTCGCCACCGATCGCCGCGGTCGGGTGGTCCGCGAGGTCCCGGTCATCGAGGTCTCGGGTCGTACCTATCCGGTCGAGATCCGGTATCGGCCGCTGATCGTGCGTGACGAGGGTGGCCGGATTGCGCAGGTGCGGGATCAGGTCGCGGGCATCGTCGACGCGGTCACGGAAGTCTGGACCGAGATGCCGGCTGGGCATGATGCGACCGACATCCTGGTCTTCCTCTCGGGGGAACGCGAGATCAAGGACGCCGCCGAAGCCCTCAACGGGTTGCGGCTGCCCGGGACCGAGGTGCTTCCGCTGTACGCCCGCCTCTCGGCCGCCGAGCAGCATCGGGTCTTCCACCGAGGTGCTGGTCGACGGATCATCTTGGCGACCAATGTGGCCGAAACCTCGCTGACCGTTCCCGGTATCGGTTATGTCGTGGACACGGGTACCGCCCGCATTTCGAGGTACAGCCAGCGCACCAAGGTCCAGCGGTTGCCCATTGAGGCCATCTCCCAGGCCAGCGCGAACCAGCGCTCTGGCCGTTGTGGGCGAGTGGCCTCCGGGGTGGCCATCAGGCTGTACTCCGAGGAGGAGTACGCCGCGCGCCCGGCGTTCACCGAACCCGAAATCCTGCGTACCTCGCTCGCCTCGGTAATGCTGCAGATGGCGGCATTGCGGCTCGGCGAGATCGCGCGCTTCCCCTTTGTGGACGCGCCGGATGCTCGGCAGGTCGCTGATGGCGCCCGCCTGCTCATCGAGTTGGGGGCCTTTACCTCCGAGCATCGGTTGACCCCGGTTGGGCGCACTGTGGCGCGCTTGCCGATCGACCCGCGGCTGGCGCGCATGCTCGTGGAGGCGGATCGTCGTGGGTGCCTACGCGAGGTGCTGCCGATCGTGGCTGCGCTGGCCATCCAAGACCCAAGAGAGCGTCCTGAGGAGCAGCGCGCGCAGGCGACTCAACAACACGCGCGATTCGCGGACAAGACCTCTGACTTTGCTGGCTACCACAATCTGTGGCGCTACCTGCAGGGTCAGCAGAAAGCGCTCTCTGGCAGTGCTTTTCGACGGATGTGTCGCGCTGAGTTCCTGCACTATCTAAGGATTCGGGAGTGGCAGGACCTGCATGCACAACTGCGACAGGTATGCCGCGCCGTGGGTCTTGACTCCAGCCAGGGCAGTGGCGGGGACGAACCGGATTGGGATGCGATTCACCATGCGCTGCTCGCTGGACTGCTATCCCAGATCGGGGTTCGCGACGAGGTCCGCCGGGAGTATGCCGGTGCTCGGGGGGCGCGTTTTGGAATCAGCCCCGGTTCCGCCCTCTTCCGGGCGCAGCCCGACGCGGTGATGGCCGCGGAGTTGCTGGAGACCAGCCGGCTGTGGGGTCATGACCTGGCCCGGATCGACCCGCTCTGGGCCGAGGAGGTGGGCGCTCACCTGGTCCACCGGAGCTACAGCGAGCCCCGGTGGTCGCGCCGCCAGGGTGCCGTGGTCGCCAGTGAGCGGGTGACCCTATATGGCGTTCCGCTGGTGGTTGACCGAACCGTCCAGTATTCGCGCATTGACCCTGAAGTATCGCGTGAGCTCTTCATTCGGCATGCCTTGGTGGAGGGCGACTGGGATACTCGCCATGCCTTCTGGGCGACGAATACTGCTCTCCTGAGCCGTGTTTCAGAGTTGGAAGAGCGCACACGACGTCGTGATCTCGTCGTTGATGATGACGTGCTCTTCGCGTTCTATGACCGGCGGATTCCGGCGGATGTGGTTTCGGTCAGGCACTTCGATCGCTGGTGGCGGGGTGAGTCCCGGCGTCATCCCGCACTACTGACCTTCACCGAGAACGACCTCCGCACTACCGACAGCGGCGCATCGTTGGCCGCGGACTACCCCGGGACGTGGGTGCAAGGTGACCTCAACTTGAACGTCACCTACCAGTTCTCGCCGGGCTCCGCGCAGGATGGGGTGACCGTACACATTCCGACGGCGGTGCTCAATCGAGTTGAGGACTCGGGCTTCGACTGGCAGGTGCCCGGCATGCGCGAAGAACTCGCGGTGGCCTTGATCAAGTCGCTGCCCAAGAGCGTTCGCACCCAATTGGTTCCGGTGCCTGACTCGGCGCGCGCGGCCTTGGCTCACGCTGACCCCAGCAAGGGCACGATCACCTCGGAGCTCTCGCGAGTTGTCCTGGAGCGCAGAGGTGTTCGCATCACTGAGGGTGACTGGGATTGGGCACGCGTGCCGGACCACCTGCGGATTACCTTCAGCGTGGAGGGCCCCAAGGGTCAGCCGGTAGCCCGGGGTAAGGAGCTCGCCGAGGTCCGGGAATCGGCCAGGCCCGCGGTGCGGGATCGGATGGCCCGAGCCGGCGCCAGTCTGGAAATGACCGGGCTCACCGGGTGGCCGGATCGCGAGGTTCCCAGCGAACTCGACACGCAGCACGGGGGTCATCGGGTTACCGGCTTCCCGGCCCTTGTCGATCAGGGCCAGTCGGTCGCCCTCCAGGTGCTGCCCGACCGCGAGGGGGCCGCGGCCGAACACTCCCGTGGGGTCCGGCGGCTACTGCTGCTCTCGTCGACGGCGCCCTGGAAGCGGGTCCTGGCGGGGCTGACGAACGCCGAGAAGCTCACCCTGGGGCACAACCCGCATGGTTCGGTGCCAGCCCTCCTCCAGGACTGCCTCGACGCTGCCGTGGATGACATCGTGCGCGGGCGGGTCGGCGGCGAGGTCCGCGATAGCACGGCATTCGCCGAGGCGTTGAACGCGGTGCGCACGCACGCGGCGTCCAAGGTCCTGCTGGTCGTTCGCGCCGTCTTGCCGATCCTGACTGAAGCGGCGGCCGTGCAGAGCCGACTGACCGCGCTCGAGGCCGCCCAAGGGAGGCTGCCGGCCTATGTGTCGGTCACGCTCGCGGACGTGCGGGCGCAGTACGACTCTTTGATCCGCCCGGGTTTCGTCGCGGACACGGGATCGCTGCGGCTGCCGGACCTGCTGCGCTACCTCAAGGCGATGAATCATCGGCTCGAGCGAGCGGCAACGACTGCCCGAGAGCCGGACCTCCAGCGTCAGATCGATGAGGTCGAGGCAGCGTATGCCGCCTGGCTGGAGTCCCTGAACCCACGTGCCCGCCGAGGTCCAGCGGCGCGCGATATCGGCTGGATGATCGAGGAGCTTCGAGTCAGTCTGTTCGCGCAAGTCCTGGGTACCGCGCACTCGGTGTCGGCCAAGCGCATTCGAGCCGCCATGACGGCAGCCACACCCTGAACTCTCGCCGAGCATCACATGGGGACCTTGCGACCAGGATGGAATCCGCGCGGCGGTTGCGAGCGTTAGGGGACACAGCAGACGATTTCTGGAAGGCTTGATCCGTGCTTGACCCCACTGCGCTGTACACCTGGGAGTCCCTGGACCCCACCCCTCGCCCCGGCGTGATGATCGTCGCCCTGGGCGGATTCGTTGACGCCGGCTCTGTCCAGCAGGTGCTCACCACCCACCTACTGCGCTCCGGCGAGGACGAGGTCGTGGCCACCTTCGACGTCGATCAGCTCTTCGATTACCGGGGCCGCCGCCCGCTGATGACCTTCGAGGTCAACCAGTGGCTGGACTATGAGGGCCCGTCCATGCGACTGCATCGACTCAGCGACCGGGACGGCCAGGACTACTACCTGCTCGCCGGTCCGGAGCCAGACCTTCAATGGGAGCGCATGGTCTCGGCCGTGACCGGTCTCATGGACCGTTTGGGGATCAGCCTGGTCGTCTCGGTCCATGGCATCCCGATGGCGATCCCACACACTCGGCCGGTGAGCCTGACCGCACACGCCACCGACGCCAGCCTGATCGGCGAGCGGGAGTCGCCCTTTGGGCGCGTCTCGGTCCCGGCTAGTTTCCCAGCGGTGCTCGAGAAGCGATTGGGTGAGCAGGGCCGCAGCGCGGTCGGGTTTGCGATCCACGTGCCGCATTACCTGGCTCAGGCCGAGTGGGCCGAAGGCGCTCTTGCCGGGCTCAATGCCGTGGTCGACGTGACCGGGTTGAACCTCCCCAATGACGACCTGGTGACCCTGGCCGGCGAGAACACTCGCGCAATCGTCAGCGAACTGGCAGGCAATGACGAGGCCCAGACGCTCGTCAGCGGCCTCGAGCAGCAGTACGACGCCTTCGTCGCCGGACAGGAGCGCACCAGTCTGCTGGCTGCACCGGCCGACCTGCCGAGCGCGGAAGAATTGGCCGAGGATGTCGAAGAGTTCCTGCGCAGCGTCGGTGACGATTCGGCATGAGAGCCCTGCCTCGCGCCTACTCCTTGGCTTGCGACCACCGACTGACGACGGCCACGTCGGCCACGAAACGGACATCCGATCCCGGGTAGAACGCGGCGGCTGCTCGATTCAGGGCGTCATGGATGAGGTTGACCACGTCGTCGGCGTGCTCCACGGGCACATGAAGGAGCAGCTCGTCGTGCAGGCACAGCACGATCTCAGCCTCGAATGGCCGTAGGCCCAGCCGCACCAGGGCCGCCCAGCCCTTGAAGAACTCCGCGGCCGCTCCCTGGATCACGGCATTGCGCGCGAACCGCCCTCGCGCGCGATCCAGCGCGAGATCGACCCCAGGGTTGGGCGAATCCGCTCCTGCGCGGGTGTGCAGCAGCCGGCCCCCGTGGGTGCGCAGCGAGGCGCCCCGCAGGCCCACGGCATAGGCGTCATCGAGCAGTGCCATAGCGGTCGGAAAGGCCCGCTCCAGCCCGGCCAGGGCATCGGCGGCCGCGCCAGAACGCTGGCCGTACATCGCAGCCAGGACGGCGATCTTGGCGGTGGCCCGGTCAATGCCGAGCCGGCTCGCCACGGGAGCATAGATGTCATTGTCTTGGGCGGCGCGGGCGAAGGCGGGGTCGCCGGAAACGGCGGCGAGGACACGGGGCTCGATCTGACCCAAATCGGCCCGCACCAGCACCCGACCGGCGTGCGCGGCCACGCCCGGGCGCAGGGGGGCGGGCAGGTTGTGCAGCCCTTGGTCCGCGGTCATCCGCCCGGCGCCCCCATCGCAGGCCGTCCATCGACCACGCAGGCGGTCGTCAGCACCCACCTGGGCATCCAGCCAGCGCCAGCCGTAGGTCGTGGCGATCCGTTCTCGGGCCCGCCAGCTCAGCAGGGCATCCACGACCGGGTGGACGTGTCGATAGGGCTCGAGCACCCACTTGCGGGTATTCGGCACATCCACGCCGATCGCCGCCAGCAGGTCCTTGACCTGGGCCGGGTTGCGCAGGTCGGTTGCTTCCCGCCCGGGCACGTGCCGCAGGACCTCGGCATCGCGCACCGCTCGCACGCTCACTTCGTCGGCCGGACTCACCGGCCGCGGACCCGCGGCCTGCGTGATCAGAGCGCTCAGGGCCGCCCGGTCGATGGGCAAGCCATCGTGTTCGAGCTCGACGCAGAGCAGCGCGGCGGCAGACTCGGCGGCGGCGCTCACCCTGGCGGCCGGGGTGTGCTGCCGCAGGGACTCCTCCTGCCGGGCCGCGCATTCGCGAGCGGCCTGCGCCCAGGCGACCAGGCGTTCGGGTGTGGATAGCCAGTCCCCGCTGACGGCGTCGGCCCGCAAGACTCCATCGGGTGTGATGAGATCCGAGCTGGTGCTTGGTGAGGAGAAGAGGTCATCGGCATGCGGCCGGGGGAGACGCTCGGCCGGAATGCCGTGTGCGCCGGCCCAGACCAGGTCCGGACCCGCCTGCCAGCCGCCGTGGATCAAGCGGTGGACCTCGGCGAGATCATGGCCGCGCTGTAGCCGCAACCCGGAAGCCACCACCCGAGCTCGGTCACGGTGTCCTTGCCAGCACACCCATCGAGGTGTGTCGTGCTCTTCGAGTCGACGGACTTCTGGGAGTACGTCCGCCAGGGGAGCGGCATACGAGATGCCCGGACCGACCAGCGCGGCCAGATCGACGCGGGCCGCTGGGGGCGCGAGCACCAGGGCAACGGTCTCAGGCGCGGCCATGGCGTTAGCGTACGGTCCGAGATCATGGCCGCTGGCGGGAATCCAGGGGACTACGCCATCGTTCTGTATGCCGGGTGGCCCCATCAGTGGGTCAACAATGCAACATCGGAGGAGATCACTGTGGGCTTCTTGGGGTTCGGAGACGACGCGGCGGCGGCAGTCAAGGACACGCGCAGCGCGCTGGACCAGGCCAATGACGGTCCCAAGGACGAGGGTGTCCTGGGGAACACGGCCCATACCTGGATCTCGACCCTCTTGGGCTACGGGATTGACGGCAAGGGCCCCTTCGATTCAGCGTCCACCGTGGCCGCCGAGGCTCGCGCTAAGCATCCGGATACCGAGGCCGCGATCAACGCGCTGGTCCGCAAGCACATCGCGCTCGCGGGCGCTGAGGGTTTCGTGACCAGCGTTGGCGGCTTTGTCACGATGCCGGTCGCACTTCCCGTCAATGTCTTCGCCTTCTATCTGCTGGCGACCCGCCTGACGGCATCCATCGCGTCGCTGCGCGGCTATGACCTGGGCGATCCCCGCATCCGATCCGCCGTCCTGCTGGCCATGGTGGGCACCGATGCAGATGAGTTGCTCTCCAAGGTCGGGGTGGTTGCTCCGACCGGCATGCTGACCAGCATGGTCACCAAGCAGCTCCCGCATTCGGCGCTCATGGTGGTCAACAAGGCGGTCGGCTTCCGTTTGCTGACCATGGCCGGCAAGAAGACCTTCGCGCGCTTCGGTCGCAATGTGCCCTTCGTCGGCGGCGCCGTCGGTGGGGGACTGGACGCCTTCCTCATGGACAAGGTGGCCGACAGTGCCCGACGCGAGTTCCCTTTGGCTCCCACCACCATCTCGAAAGGCTGAGCACCATGGCACGTTCTGGTCGGGTTACCACGTTGCGGTCCTTGGCTGGCGCCTTGCGGCTGGCGATGCGCCCCGGTGGGCCCTCGCTCGCTGTGCGGGCTAGCGCTCTCCCGCGGCTGATTCGGGCGACACTGCGGGGGGAGTACCCCGGCACCTCGGTGACCAATCTGCTGCTGCTGGTTGGCGCGGTGGGTTATGTCCTGTCGCCGATTGACCTTCTTCCTGAAGCAATCCTTGGCCCGATCGGTCTTGCCGACGATGCCTTCGTGGTGTCCTGGTTGGTCAAGAACCTGGTGGCCGAGACGGAGGACTTCCTTGCGTGGGAGCGATCCGCAGGCACCGGCCCGGCCGCCAGCGCTGACGCCACGGACGGGTCAACAGTGCGGAGCCACGTCATTCGGTAAGCCGGTTACTAGCCGGTATCCCCATGGGGTGGGCTCGTCCACAGCCCACGCACTCTGCCTCGCGCGCCATCGGCCCGCGAGGCAGATTCGCGTTATGACGACCAGCTACCTCTCATCCGACACTGTGCGCCTGACCTCCATCGATGAGGTCGTGGCGGCGATCCCGTACCACTTGGGCTTTGGTCCGCATCGCAGCATCGTGGTTCACGCCCTGCGCGGGCGCCAACTGGTCGGCACGGCACGAGTCGACCTGCCGCCGACCGACCTCATGGACGATGTGGCCGATTCCGTGATGACCGCCTTGATTCGTGGCGGCCGACCGGACGCCATCATGGTGATCGGCTTCGAGGACCAGTCGGGAGAGGCTTTGGCGTGCCTGCTCCGGTGTGCCGAGGTGGCTCAACGCCGGCGTTTGCGCGTTCATTCGGCAGCCCTGGTCTGCGATGGCCAACTCGCCGAGGTTGACCTGCGCGCGGCGGGATCATCGGGGCGCCTGCTTGCTACGCCCGGGAGACCGCGGGCCGTGGTGGAGTCCTCGCGCGTCCCCGCTGTCGCCGATCTCGTCGGACGTGGCCGAGCGCCCTTGCCGAGTCGTGCTGACCTGGCCGCGCGGCTGGAGCCGCTTCCCGAGTCGACCCAGGTCATAGGTCATCTCGGCACCTTCTCGGGCTCGCCAGATCGAGGCCTGCGCCTGTGGGGTCGATACCTGCGGGCCGCAGGCTCGTCGGCCGCGGCCCAGCCAAGCCCGGCGGTCGTCGCCCGCCTGGTGGGATCATTGAGCGATCGAATGCTGCGGGACGGTTTGTTGGCCTGGTTCTGCCCGGGACTCCTTCCGCTGGACGGGCTCGACCCTGCGTACACCAGCCGCATTCGCACGCATCTGCCGCCACCGTCGGCGCACGCCGAGGACGCTGCCGTTCGCGGCCACCGAAGGGAGCAGCGCGAACTGCTCATCGCCCTCGTGCAACGCACGCCGACCTCGTGGCCCGCTGGTGTGGCCGACATCTGCACCGTGCTGGCCCAGCAGGCGTGGTTCGACGGGGACGGGGCGATGGCGTCGATTGCTGTGGAGCGGGCACTGGATCATGCTCCGGAGCACACGCTCGCGCGCTTGCTCGGCCGACTCATCGGCGCCGGCATCCGCAGCGGCGAGTTGGCCGATGCGATCAGTGCGGAGCGGTCGGCACAGACCCTGGCTCACGACCCGGACAGCCCTGCCGGTGACTGAATGTTGGCGCCTATCATGAGCAGCGGTCATGAGTGCCAGCGCTTAGCCCCGGCTTGCTGGCCGGCAACCCTCCTCGCGGTGGGGTGCCCCGGGTGATGACCCGGCCCGGCGTCCGCTGGGCAAGCGCGAGCAAGGAGTCCTTCACCGATGTCGTCCCCGACCCGACCGCCCACACCACGGTGGTACTGGCATGCCGGGCTAGGCGCCGGCGACCGCCAGTTCGTTGACGTCGGAGATATCACCACAGAGCTGGGGCAGACCCTGCCCGTGCGCGTCGCCTACGAGAGTTGGGGGCGACTGAATGCGCGGCGGGACAATGCCGTCCTGGTCGAGCATGCCTTGACCGGTGACAGCCACGTGGTCGGCTCAGCCAGTGCGGCCCATCCGTCGGCGGGTTGGTGGGAGGGCCTGATCGGTCCGGGGTGCCCGCTGGATACCGATCGCTACTTTGTCGTGGCCAGCAATGTCCTGGGCGGATGCCAAGGCACCACCGGACCGAGTTCGCCTGGTCCGCACGCAAGGCCCTGGGGTGGCGACTTTCCGCTCATCACGATCCGCGACCAGGTGCAGGTCGAAGCTGCGCTCGCTGACGCGCTCGGAGTGACCCAGTGGGCAGCGGTGCTGGGTGGCTCCATGGGTGGCATGCGGGCGTTGGAGTGGGCAGTGACCTATCCCCATCGTGTCCGGCTGGCCATCGTGGTGGCGTCTACCTATTCGTCGACCGCTGACCAGATCGCCTGGAGCGCCCCTCAGCTAGCAGCCATTACCGGTGATCGGCACTATCGCGGGGGACATTTCTACGACAGCGAGCCGCCGTTCGCCGGTATGGGGGTGGCTCGCCGGATCGCCCACACCACCTACCGAGGTGAACACGAGTTGGGGGTGCGCTTTGGTCGCGACGCCCAGCCTGGCGAGGACCCGCTGTCGGCCGGCGGGCGGTATGCCATCGAGAGCTATCTCGACCACCATGCCGACAAACTCAGTCACCGCTTCGATCCCAATAGCTATCTCGTGCTCACCCGTGCGATGAACCATCACGACATCGGACGCGATCGGGGTGGCTGGCAATCAGCCCTCCAGCGGGTTACCGGTGAACTCGTCGTGGCTGGCGTGACGACGGATCGCCTCTATCCGCTGCATTTGAGCGAGGAGATGGCTCACGCCCGGGAGGGAACGGCATTCGAGGTCATCGTCAGCGACCATGGACACGACGGTTTCCTCGTTGAACGGGCGAGTGTGGGCGCGCTGATTCGTCGTGCGCTCGGGCCATCCTGACCGGCCCTTGACGCTGCTTATGGGCCGCTGATCTAGTAGCGTCAGTCTTGAGCCCGCAGACGTGCGTGGCTGCGTCTGCGCCAAGGAGGATTACGTGACCATCGTCGTCGGTTTTGTCCCCACCAAGGAGGGCAGCGCGGCCCTGGACCGGGCGGTTGAGGAAGCCAAACTGCGCTCGACCAAGCTTGTGGTCATCCACTCCGACCGCGGAGGTCGGGACTACGACAGCGACGAGAGCCGCGAGAATGACGCTCGCCTTCAGCGGATCCAGGACGATCTGTCCGACTCCGGCCTCGACCTAGAGGTGCGCCAACTGGTGCGTGGCAACGAACCTGCCGAGGATCTGATCGCCGTGGCCAATGAGGTTGACAGCGATCTGATCGTGATTGGCCTGCGTCGTCGTACTCCGGTCGGCAAGTTGATTCTCGGCTCGAACGCTCAGCGAATTTTGCTGGATGCGCCCTGCGCCGTGCTCGCCGTTAAGGCCTGAAACCAGCCTTGTGCGGGTTTGTGACCAATCACGTTTTATAATGGTGCACAGATCCAGAGCGAGCAGCACCGCCCGCGCCGCCTCTGGCGAAACCGCGAGACCCGCCCCCTGACCCCACAGGCGATTGCCTGTGCCTTCTCGGGGCCCTCCACGATGAAAGGCAGTCGATGCCGTCGGTGTCCTCAAAGGCGACCAAAGCCACGTCAACAGCCGCTCCCGCGAAGCGCGCATCGAGCGCCAAGAAGGCGGCCCCGGCGGCCACTGCAGCGAAGTTGCCGACCGAGTTCACCCATCCTGCCCTGCAGGATCTCGTGCGTCGCGGGACCGTCAAGGGTGCGCTGACCGGGGATCAGGTGGCCGAGGCGATGGCGAGCGCCGGCGTGCGTGACGCGCGCCGTCGGGCGGTGCTCGCGGCATTCACGGACCTCGGGATTGCCGTGGACGTTGAGGCGCCGACTCGGGCTCCGCGTAAGGCCGCCGCCAAGACGGCGCCTGCCAAGACCGCCGCCCGCTCGACGGCAGCCACCAAGGCCGCGGCGGCAAGTGCATCGAGTCCTGCCCAGGCCGCCACCACGGGCAGCGCGACTTCGGCGACGAAGAAGGCAGCCGCGGCGAGCGCCACCTCGGCGGCTCCGGCGAAGACGACCCCGGCCAAGACTTCTGCGACCAAGACCGCTGCCCCGGCCAAGAGCGCAGCACCAACGAAGTCCGCCGCGGCGAAGGCCACGACCGCGAAGACGGCGGCAGCGCCCGCGCGTGCACGCACCACGAAGCAGGCGGCATCGGCCGCGGTCGAGCCGGCCGCGGCGCCGGCCCGGCCGGCCCGGACCACCCGCCGCGTCGCCAAGGCAGCTCAGGCGCACACTGACGCGGATGAGGCGCAGTCGGAGGGCACCGAAGAGGACCTGCTGGCGGCTGATCTCAGCGACACCGAGGCGGACTCGGAGACCTCGGGCGAGGAGGGCGCCGAGGGCACGAGCGCCCCGCGCGAGGAAGGCGAAGACGATAACGCTGGCTTCGTGATTCGCGACGACGACGAGGAAGACGCGCCTGCCCAGCAGGTCGTCACCGCTGGCGCGACGGCAGACCCGGTTAAGGACTACCTCAAGCAGATCGGCAAGGTCGCACTGCTCAACGCCGAGCAGGAGGTGGAGCTCGCCAAGCGCATCGAGGCAGGCCTCTTCGCTGAGGAGAAGCTCAACTCCGGCGAGAAGTTGGACATGAAGCTCAAGCGCGAGCTGTGGTGGATCGCCCAGGATGGCAAGAAGGCCAAGAACCACCTCCTTGAGGCCAACTTGCGCCTCGTGGTGTCGCTCGCCAAGCGCTACACCGGACGAGGGATGCTCTTCCTCGACCTCATCCAGGAAGGCAACCTGGGTCTGATTCGTGCAGTTGAGAAGTTCGACTACACCAAGGGCTACAAGTTCTCGACCTATGCCACCTGGTGGATCCGTCAGGCGATCACCCGCGCGATGGCCGACCAGGCCCGCACCATCCGCATTCCCGTGCACATGGTCGAGGTCATCAACAAGCTTGCTCGCGTTCAGCGGCAGATGCTCCAGGACTTGGGCCGTGAGCCCACCCCGGAGGAGTTGGCCCGCGAGTTGGATATGACTCCGGAGAAGGTCGTCGAGGTCCAGAAGTACGGCCGTGAGCCGATCTCGCTGCACACGCCCCTGGGCGAGGACGGCGATTCCGAGTTCGGCGATCTGATCGAGGACTCTGAGGCGGTTGTGCCGGCCGATGCGGTCAGCTTTACGCTGCTTCAGGAGCAACTTCACAGTGTCCTGGACACGCTCTCTGAGCGGGAGGCCGGGGTGGTGTCCATGCGCTTTGGGCTCACCGACGGGCAGCCGAAGACGCTGGATGAGATTGGCAAGGTCTACGGGGTGACCCGTGAGCGGATCCGGCAGATCGAGTCCAAGACCATGTCCAAGTTGCGTCACCCCAGCCGTAGCCAGGCTCTTCGCGACTACCTGGACTGATCCTCCCGGGGCGATCGGCGCCGCCAGGTGTCGATGCCTTCCAGCGGACGCAGCCGAGCCCGCACGCGGGTCCACCGTGGCGTCTGGCTCGCGACGGCCTGGACCACCGTGTCGACCTCGTAGCCCACATCGGCATGAGTGCTGGAGGTGTGGGCGGCATACCGAGAACGCTCCACGGCGAGCACGGTATTGCCTAAGGCTTCGACTTCGGGCGCACCCAAGGTGGTGTGTGTGGCGATATAGCGACCGACTTGGCGGGGTGTGCCCTCACCAGGTGGGTCAAGGTCGAGATCTCGTAGGCGGTAGATCAAGTCGGTCCACAACGCTTCCATGCGCTGGGCCTCATTGACTGCCCGGCGGTGCCGCCGTCGACGCGACCACCACGCGCTCAGCGGGGTGAAGGCCAGAGCCAGCAGCGCCACGAGAGCGGCGAGGAGGGCCACGGCATGATCCCGAGCCCAGCGGATCGGCGCAGCCAATTGGCCAGACTGGGTGCCCGCAGTTGTCCCGATCCCTTGCTCGACGTCCGGCCGCTGGCTGGGGCCTCGGGTCGGTTGAGCGCTTCCGCTGGCAGACGGCGCGGCCGAGGGCTGGGTTCGGGTCGTGGTGTAGGCCGGGGCGACCCCGGAACGCCCGCCGGGCGTGGGCTCGAATCGGACCCAGCCCACCGAGGGGAAGAAGAGCTCGGGCCAGGCGTGTGCGTCGCTGGCCAAGACGACATAGCCATTCCCGGCGCGATGACCTGGCAGGAAGCCAGTACCCATGCGAGCCGGAATGCCGGCCCGCTCAGCCAGCAGGATCATGGTGGCGGCGAACTGCACGCAGTAGCCCTTCTTGGTGTCCAGGAAGTGCCTCACTGGATCCGTGCCAACGTCGCTATCGTCCAGCGTCAGCGAGTACGAGAACTCCGGACCACGCAGATAGGCCTGGATCGCGCGGGCCTTATCGATGGGGGAGTCGTTGACGTCGGTGATGCGGTCGAGAATGCCGTCCAGCTGGCTTCCCAGCGGCTCCAGATCTGTGCTGAACACGCTGGCCCCGGTGGGTCGGACGTCGCCGACCTCGCCGGTCAGGTCAGCATCGGTGGGGGCCAGGTCCAGGTAGGTCGCCTCGTATTCCGGTGCGGCCGCATCGATGCGCACCGTCCCGAGCCCGGACACGCCCCAGCCGATCGTCGGGAAGGGGTTCCCCACGGTGTTCAGCGGCAACGCGACCTGAGGGTCACCCAACGCGTTGGCGCTCACGGCGACGCGACGCTCAGTGCGGGGGACGTTCGCGTCGGCGAGCACCTCCAGACCGTTGGCGCCCGCGGCCGTCGTCGAGTGCGTGCTCGCGGTCCAGGCAAACCCGTCGTAGAGATCGAAGACCTCGACCCGAAACACGGCGGGGACCGGCCCGCCCGCCGGCATTCGATACTCGAACACCGGCTCGTCGGAACGATTTCCGAGACTGGTAGCGAGATCTGCAGAGGTGCTCAAACTGATTCCGCGGCCAGTGCCCCCACCCACAGAATCCGGTGCTCGCCCAAGCCCATCAGCGAGAAATCGCGTGGGGAGGTGAGGCAGGACGAAGGCGCCCACTGCGGTTACCGCGAGCGCGACCGCAGTGATCCGCCGACCGGTCACCGCAATGGACTCCCGCGAACTGCGGCGTCCGCTTCCTTGCGGTTGCTGTCCCCAGTGGGTCACCTCGGAGAGGCCAGCGTGTCCGACCAAGGCGAGCCAGGCGGCCGCGGCCAGCACGAACCACCACACGCTGAAGCCCGCCCCCGCATTGCTTGACGCCGAGAGATAGGCCGCGAGCAGGAGCAGGCCAGCGGGCGCGGGCCGGCGCGCGGTGACTGCCACGGCATCGACCGCGGTGGCTAGCAGGGCCACCAAGGCACCCATGGCGTAGGCGAGCCCGGGGGAGCCCGGCACCGGCGCCGCGTACTTGGTCAGCGAGGCGATCGCCTCGAGCAAGAGATCGTTGATCGCGCGCATGCTCGCCGTCGTGGGGAAACCCCACAGCAGGGTGTGCGGAACGCTGACCTGGAGGAGAACCTCGAAGGCGACCAGGAGTTGGTAGGCGACGATCAGCAGGAGTGATCGGGTGACCAGGCGCAGGACCGCTCCCGTCGCCATCACTGCGACCAGGATCAGCGCGGCATTCTTGGACCAGGCGCCCGGGTCGACCAAGGTGGACACCGGAGCCACGGCCGCTGCGGTTGCCAAGCCAGCCAACACGGTGGCGACCCAGGTGTTTCGACTCATCCCCGCTGCCCCACTCTTGCCGGGGCCAGGCGCGCCCAGGCGGCCGCATGCGGCGTGACGGCGTGCACCGATTCGGTGCGGAAGCCAGCCTGTCGGAGCACTTCGACGCCACCTGTGTGCTCCTGCGCAAGAGCCGGGCTCACCAGGCGTGAGTTGCTTATGTCGGCCACCAGAGCCAGGCCCGCAGACCCTGGCTGTCGCAGCGCGGCGACGCTCACGGCTTGCGACTCGCGCAGCGCTCCACTCACGATCACGACCAATCCGCCTGCTCGGGTGAGTCCACGAGCAGCATGCAGCAGGTCGGCGAGCGAGGTCGCCCCGGTGGGGGTGACGCGGGCAAGCGCGACCAACGTCGAGGTGAGGTCCTCAGCGACAATCACGCCGGTGGGTGACGCCGGGTCGGGCACCAGGGTGGTCACGGCATAGCCCAACTCATGCAGATGGGCGGACACCGAAGCGACCATGGTGACAGCCCATTCCATCGTGCTGGCCCGCCCGGTACCCACGTGTCCTTCCACCCGGGAGTCCAAGAGCACGAGCGCCTGGCGCCTCAACGGGCGGTCCTCCTGACGCACCATGAGGTCACCGGTGCGGGCGGAGGCCGGCCAGTGGATTCGACGTAGGTCGTCCCCCTGCCGGTACTCGCGGATGCCTTGGTCGTCCTCACCGTGCAGGGACACCACTGAGGAGCCAGCGCCCTCAGTGCCCAAGCCCGTCGACCCTGGCGGGGACCCAGCGAGGTCGACGATCGTGGGTACCACCAGGAGCTCGTCCTGACCGCCCACCTGCGCGACTCGGACCGTCAGGCCAAAGACATCCTTGACCCGAAGCCCCATGGGGCCTAGGAGGTGAACGCCGCGCAAACTAGGGCGCAGGGAGTACTGGACCCGGCATTGCTCACCTGGGCGAAGGGCCGGGATAACGAACCGAGGGCGCTCACCCAAGTGGTATGCGAGGTGCTCGTCGGCGAAGACCACGCCGCTGGATTGGCTGCCTGCCTGCCGGATGGTGGCATCCACCGTGACCAGGTCATCGATGGCTGCGTGTGGCGGTCGCAGGGTGCGGACAATCTCCAGGCCGGTGCCGTGGCGACGCAGGAGCCAGGCGCTCACGAGTACCAGGATGACCAGCAGCAGGCCCGCCCTGGTGAGATCGCGCTGGCCAAGGAGAAGGCCGGCAACGAGCAGGCAGGCGCCCGCCGCCACGAACGCGGTTCCACGCGTCGTCAGGGACGCCCAGACGGCTCGCAGCCAGGAGAGCACCGTTAGGCCGATCCGCTCGTGACCGTCACCCGAGCGAGCAGGTCGGTGATGATGTCCGCCCCGGTGCGATGAGCGGCATGGCTCTCGCCGGTGAGGATTAGCCGATGCGCCAGGACCGGCACCGCCACGGCTTGGACATCGTCGGGGAGGACGTGATCGCGACCCGCTAGCGCAGCATGGGCGCGAGCGGCACGCAGCAGGTGGATGGCGGCGCGCGGCGAGGCGCCGAGGCGGACAGCTGAACTGGTGCGGGTGGCATGGGCCACGTCGACGATGTACTGCTTGAGCGCCGGGGCGGCATACACGCCCTGGACGGCCGCGATCATGGCCATCACGGTTCGGGCGTCGGTGACCGGACGGACATCCTCCACCGGGGAACGGCCCGAGTGCCCGTCAAGCATGGCCAACTCGCTGCTCGCCGAGGGGTAGCCGACGGCGACCCGCACGATGAATCGGTCGCGCTGAGCCTCCGCCAGTGGGTGGGTGCCTTCCATCTCAATGGGGTTCTGCGTGGCCACGACCATGAACGGCTGCGGGAGCGGATAGGTCTCGCCATCGATGGTGACTTGACCTTCCTCCATCGCCTCCAGGAGTGCTGACTGGGTCTTGGGGGACGCCCGATTGATCTCGTCGCCAATCACAATGCTCGCGAAGATCGCTCCGGGTCGGAACTCAAAGCGGCGGGTGTCCTGGTTGAAGATCGAGACACCGCTGACATCGCTGGGCAGCACATCCGGCGTGAACTGAATTCGTCGTACCGGGCAGTCGATGGCGCGCGCCAGGGTCTTGGCGATGAGGGTCTTGCCCACTCCAGGGACATCCTCGACCAGGACGTGACCTTGGGCCAAGAGGGCCGTGATCACGGTGTGCACGACGCCGGCCTTGCCCTCGATGACCCCGTTCATGGTCGCGGCGAGGTCGGCGCTGATCGAGCGCACCTGCTCGAGGCTGAGCTGCTTGCTGTCGGTCATCTCCACCGTCACATCGTCCTCCGGATCATCGCGGTACCCGGCCCATCGTCCCTCGATCTTGCCCCACGGCCGGTCTCTGCGGGACCACCCTACGTCTCTCGGAATGGAAACACGGCCAAGTAGCCGAGGCCGAGAGGGGGCCCACAGGCCACCCTGAGATACTTTGACGTCGATTCTCCCCACTTCTCACCACCACAGATGACCTGGAACTTCAGTGAAGATCTCGTGATTGATGGGACAAAAATGGTCCAAAGTGGCAGCAAGGTGGGTTAAAGTGGCACGCGATGGGTCGCGGTGGAACCCGGGTCGGAAAGGGAGGTGTGCCGTGGACGTTGACTTCATGGGCACTTACACGCCTCGCCTTGATGACAAGGGCCGGTTGGCGATCCCTGCACGCTTTCGTGAGGACTTCGGTTCCGGACTGGTGATGACCCGCGGACCCGAGGGCTGCGTGTACCTCTTCCCGACCGCGCAGTTTCGTGCGGTCTCCGCCGCCATGGCCCAAGTGCCCTCCAGCGCGGCCGCGGTCCGGGCTCGGATCCGCATCTTCCGCTCCAGCGCCACGCCGCCGGAAGCCCCAGATCGCCAGGGTCGGGTCACGGTGCCCGTTGCCCTGCGCGGCTACGCCGAAGTGGCCCGCGATGCCTACCTCATCGGCAATGGCAACCGCCTGGAGTTGTGGAATCCGCAGCGCTGGGAGGACTACCTGGCCGCCCATGCAGATGACTACGCGAACTACTCGCCCGGTGATGAGGAGGTGGTCATCCCCGGCCTGTAAGGGCACGCCCGGTGGCGACTGGCCTCCAGCCGAGCGGCACCCGACGCGACTTCCCCCGCGCCGGGCACCGACCGGATGGGGACCAGCTGGTACCGGACTCACCCGCTTGACCATCACGACACGACGACCCAAGGACTTCGCCCATGAACCACCGTGGACCGGCCGCCTCGCGGCACGTCCCGGTCCTTGTCGACCGCGTGGTCGAACTCCTTGCGCCCGCCCTCTCCCGGGCGGGCGCCGTTCACGTTGACGGCACCTTGGGGATGGGCGGACACGCGCAGGCAGTCCTGGACACGTTTCCCGAGGCGGTCGTGGTCGGGGTGGACCGCGACACCGAGGCCCTGGACCTCGCGGGCGAGCGGTTGGCGGCATACGGGCCGCGCCTTCGCCGCGTGCACGCTGCCTATGACGACATCGACGCCATCCTGGATGCGGTTGAGGACGCCAGCGGCGCCCGGACGGTGGATAGTTCGCTCTTCGACCTGGGGGTCTCTTCGCTCCAACTCGACGCGGGAGATCGCGGCTTTGCCTACGCGCAGGACGCGCCCTTGGACATGCGGATGGACCAAAGCAGCGGCTCGACAGCCGCTGAGATCCTCGCGACCTACTCCGAGGCAGACATCGCGCGCATTCTGCGGGTCTACGGCGAGGAGCGCTTCGCTGGCCGGATCGCTCGGGCCGTCGTCGCCCGGCGCACTACGGCGCCCGTGACGACCTCTGGGCAGCTCGTCGAACTCTTGCGCGAGGTCATCCCATCGCATAGCCAACGGACTGGGGGGCACCCGGCCAAGCGGACCTTCCAGGCTCTGCGCATCGAGGTCAACGACGAGTTGGGCTGCTGGGATCGGACTCTCCCGGCCCAGTTGGATGCGCTTCGAGTAGGCGGCCGCATCGCCGTGCTCTCGTATCACTCGCTAGAGGACCGCATAACCAAGACCGAGCTGGTTCGACGGGCCACCGTGAGCCTGCCGCCCGGCCTGCCGGTCGTGCCCGAGGAGTTGGCCCCTCGCTTCGACCTGCTCACCCGTGGAGCCGAAAAGGCCTCTGCCGCAGAAATGACAGCGAACCCGCGAGCAACCTCCGTGCGCTTGCGAGCGGCCGTACGAGTCCGACCTGAGAGGGGTATGTCGTGAGTCAGCTCGCCACCACGAGGCCGTTGAGTAGGCCGTCCGCCCCCCGGGTCTCGCGCCCAGCGGCCCGCCCATTGCGCATCGTCAGCCGTCCCCGCAGTGATCGTCAGGGCGTCTTCGTGGCCCTCTGCCTCAGCCTGCTCATTGGCGGCTTGGTCGGCCTTCTCATGCTCAACACGGCGATGGCCCAGGGTTCCTTCAACCTCAAAGACCTTCAGGTGACCTCCAACGAGTTGTCCGATATTGAGGACTACTTGGCCGCCCGCGTCGACCGGTTGAGTGCACCTGATGCGCTCGCGCGTCGCGCCCAGAGCATGGGCATGGTTCCGGCGCAGACCGCGGCATTCCTGCGCCTCCCGGACGGGAAGGTGCTGGGGGTGGCCACGCCTGCCGAGCCGATCAAGGGTTTCAAGGTCGTCGTCGGCGGGGCCGACCAGGATGCGGATGTGGAACCGCCGAGCACCACCACGACCAAGGAGGTCCTCGCCGGACCGATCCGGACCACGACGGTGCGGACAGTGGCTCTCGATGGCACCGTCACGGTGAGCATTACCCGTCTCGACACGCGATCCGGCGTGGCGACGACCACGACGGACCGCTCTGGTGGACCGGATTCGCTTCTGGAAGGGGACCAGTGAGCACTCGACCGAGCCCGCCGCCTCGCCGGCGGCCAGCCGCTTCTGCGCCGACTGCCCGGCCACGCGTGGCGCGATCGGCGCGGCCAGCGTCGAGCGCACCGTCGCGCGGGCACGCGGCCGATCGAGCCGCCCGGGGCACGAAAGCGCGTTCGGCCGGTGCATCGCGGCCGGCCCGAGTGCCACGCTCACGTCCGCCGCGCCCGGCGTCGACCGTGACGCGGATGCGCGCCCTCACCCTGTCGATGCTCTTTGTGCTGAGCATCTTTGGGGCGCAACTGGTTCGGATCCAGGGACTGGACTCGCAGGCGGTCGCGAGCGAAGCCCAGGCCGATCGGGTCAAGACGCAGCGCATCCCCGCCATGCGAGGGCAGATCTTGTCCTCGGACGGCATTGTGCTCGCGTCCAATACGGTCAAAGAGACCTTGATCGCCGACCCCACCGCGGTGTGCACGTACCGGACAACGGCACGCACCTGCGACCCGACCACATCCCGCTTGGCCGTGATGGCCGCTGCCACTGAACTGGCGCCCCTGTTGAAAGTGCCGGCGACCACGCTGATCCCTAAGCTCACGGTGGCCGGGACGACGCGGTATGTGGTGCTCAGCCGGGAGATCACCCCCTTGCAGGGCAACCGCATCACCGAGCTCGGGATCCCCGGGATCTACCTGGATGCCGTCGAACTGCGTTCCGAGCGGACTTACCCGCAGGGCACGACGAGTGCGAGCCTGGTCGGCTACGTCACCCGTGACGGCAAGCCAGGCGCTGGCATCGAGGTGATGATGGACAAGCACCTCAAGGGCACCCCTGGTTGGCGGACCTTCGAGCGCAGCGGATCCGGCGCGGTCATCCCGAGTTCTCGCAATGAGACCACCGAGGCAATCGACGGCCAAGACGTCACCTTGACGCTGAACTCCAACCTTCAGTGGTACTCGCAGAACGCGATTGCTCAGAAGGTGAAGGAGACCGGCGCCCTCTCCGGAACCGTGATCATCATGGAGGTCAAGACGGGCAAACTCCTGGCTGCCGCCTCCTATCCGACTTTCGATCCGGTCAAGGACATCGGCAAGGCCGGAGTAGACCTGAGCAACAAGGCCCTCGTGGACGTCTTCGAGCCCGGGTCGACCGCCAAGGTCATGACGATCTCCTCGGCACTCGAAGAGGGGCTGGTCCTTCCCGACACCCCCGTGGAGATCCCCAACCGACTTCACCGATCGGATAAGACCTTCCAGGACAGCCACGACCACGGCGTCGAGTTGCGCACGGTCAGTGGCACGCTCGCCGAGTCGAGCAATATCGGGACCATGCTCATCGGAGAGCGCTTGACCCCAGAGAAGCAGGAGTCCTGGCTTCGTAAGTTCGGAATGGGCCAGACCAGCGGCATGGGATATCCGGCCGAGTCCCGGGGCATCCTGCCTTCCTACAAGGACTGGAGCGGCTCGCAGCGATACACGATCATGTTCGGCAGCGGTATCTCGCTGACGGCGATCCAAGCCACTGGGGTCTACCAGACGATTGCCAACAAGGGTGTTCGCATCCCGGCTCGGGTCATCGAGAGCACGACGGATGCCGATGGAGTGACCACGCCGATGCCGGCGGCCGCGCCCGTTCGAGTGGTGTCAGAGAAGACGTCCGCCGAGGTCTCTCGGATGCTCGAAGCGGTCGTCACCGATGGCACGGCCACCCGGGCCCAGATTCCCGGATACCGGGTGGCGGGCAAGACCGGGACGGCCCAGCGATACGACGTCAACCTCAAGCAATACTCCGGGAAGACTGGTTCGTTCATCGGGTACGCACCGGCCGACAACCCCCAGCTGGTCATCGGAGTGATCCTGCAGCGGCCGATTCGCGGTAACGCCGGTGGTGTCGTGGCGGCCCCGGTGTTCAAGGACGTCATGTCGTACGCGCTCCAGGAACTCAAGATCCCGCCGACCGGGGTGCCCGCACCGCCCATCACGCTGCGCCTCGACCGCCTTCCCAGCGATGCAAACGCCGACGTGGTGCGGAACAAGCGGACCTCCGGTGGCGGGTAGGGTGCTGGGTCGTGAACAGTGCGCGGCCGAGTCCCGGAACTCCGGTCGGTCTCGCTGAAATCACCGCACTCGCTGGGGGAGTATGCGCGGGCGCTGATGGCGAGGACGTCACTGTCGTCGGGGTGTCCCTCGACTCACGTCGGGTGGGTCCCGGAGACCTGTACGCCGCGCTGCCAGGGGCACGGCATCACGGTGCCGATTTCGCCGCCCAGGTGGTGGCCGCGGGCGCGGTAGGCATTCTCACCGACGCCGATGGCGCGCAACGGATTGCCCGCGCTCAGGTGCGCATCCCTCTCGTGGTCGTGGCGGATCCTCGCGCCATCCTGGGTCAGGTGTCTGCTCGGGTGTATGGCACCGATCGAGTTCGGCCCCGAATGATCGGGATCACCGGGACCAATGGCAAGACCACCACCGCCTACCTGGTGGCCTCAGCATTGGATGCCCTGGGCCACACCACTGGGCTGATCGGCACTGTCGAGACCCGGGTGGCCGGGCAGCGGATGCCCAGCGCCAGGACCACTCCGGAAGCTCCCGATCTGCATGCCCTGCTCGCCGCGATGGTTCAGGCCGGCGTGGACACCTGCGTCATGGAAGTCTCCAGCCATGCGCTCGCCTTGCACCGGGTCGACGGGGTGGTCTATGACGTCGCCGTCTTCACCAATCTCACCCAAGACCATCTGGACTTCCACGCGTCCATGCAAGAGTACTTCCTCGCCAAGGCTGACCTCTTCAGCCCTGCCCGGGCTCGCCAGGGCATCATCTGTGTCGATGACGCCTATGGGGTGAGCTTGGCCAAGAGCGCACAGATCCCCGTGCAGACCCTCGGTCGGGCCGATGCGGACTGGCAGCTCACTGCGGACTCCGACGAACCTGGATCGTTCACGCTCAGGCACGGGGATGCCGCCGATCATCTGCGCTCCGCGCTGCCCGGCGACTTCAATATGACCAATACCGCGCTCGCGGCAGCCATCCTCACCGGGCTGGGCATCGCCAAGGACCAGGTCATCACGGCACTGGCCCGGGATCCCCAGGTGCCCGGCCGGATGGAGGTTGTCTCGCATCCGGACTATCCGGCCGACCCACGGGTCATCGTTGACTATGCCCACACGCCCGAGGCCATTCGGGCGGCATTGGGCGCTCTTCGGCCGAGCACCCAGGGGCAGTTGATTTGCGTGACTGGCGCCGGTGGGGATCGTGATCGCGACAAGCGTGCCGCGATGGGGGCCGCCGCAGCCATGGCCGACGTCGTCGTGGTCACCGATGACAACCCTCGATCCGAAGACCCGGCGGTGATCCGGCGAGCGGTGCTCGAAGGTGCGTTGGCGCAGCGTGCTCACGGCCAACGACGGGTCGAGGTTATTGAGGTCGGCGACCGCCGGTCCGCGATCGAGGCTGCCATTGTTCGGGCGCTCAAGGACGGTCGCGGGGCGACGGTCGCTGTCGTTGGCAAGGGCCACGAGCGGGGACAAGAGGTGGCCGGCGTGGTTCACCCCTTCGATGATCGCGACGAGGTCCTGCAGGCGCTGGCACGAGTCCATGAGGAGAGGTCATGATCGCCCTGACCGCGGGCGCAATCGCCACGCTGACCGGGGGGCGTTTGTTCCCCGAGGGCGCGGACCCCAACGTGCTGGTGGAAGGCCCGGTGGTGACGGACTCCCGGCTGGCCAGACCGGGTGGGCTCTATATCGCCCGAGTTGGCGAGCAGGCCGATGGCCACGATTTCGTCGCTGCCGCAGCCGAGCTCGGTGCGCTCCTCTCCCTGACAACGCGACCGGTCGGCGACTACCCGTGCGTGGTGGTGGGAGACACCCAGGATGCCTTCGTCGCGCTAGCCCGCGCGACCGTCGACGCGGTCCCGGACTTGACGATCATCGGGATCACCGGGTCCAGCGGCAAGACCAGCACCAAGGACCTGCTTGGTCAGGTGCTGGCCAGTCACGGCGAGACCATCGCGCCCGAAGGCTCCTTCAACTCCGAGGTCGGAGTCCCGCTCACGGTGTGTCGGGTGGAGCGCTCGACCCGCTATCTCGTGGTGGAGATGGGCGCGCGAGGAGTGGGCCACGTCGAGTACCTCACGCGCATTGCCCCACCACGGATCGGCGTCGTCCTCAACGTGGGGGTGGCCCATGTGGGCGAGTTCGGCTCGCGGGAGGCGATCGCCATCGCCAAGCGAGAGTTGGTTGAGGCGTTGCCCCCGGCGGGGCTGGCCGTCCTCAACGCCGATGACCCGGTCGTGGCCGCGATGGCGGCATACACCCATGCCCGGGTGATCCTGGTCGGGGAGTCCGAGACAGCAGCCATTCGAGCGGTGGATGTCGCCGTCGACCCGCAGGGACGGGCGATCTTCACCGTCCGGACGCCGGTCGGTGACCGCACGGTCCACCTGGCATTGATCGGCCGCCATCACGTGGGCAATGCCTTGGCCGCGCTGGCGGTGGCTCTGGAATGCGGCATGGATCTCGAGTCGGCCTGCAGCGCACTGGAATCCGCGACGCCGATCAGCCGCTGGCGAATGGAGCTCACCCGTCGAGCGGATGGTGTGCTCGTCGTCAATGACGCCTACAACGCCAACCCGGACTCCATGCGGGTGGCTTTGGATTCGCTGGCGCACTTGGGCGGAGTCGGCCGCACCTGGGCCGTCCTGGGCACCATGCTCGAACTCGGTGAGGACTCCGAGGAGATGCACGCCGAGGTCGGCCGATACGCCGCTGAGCAGGGGATCAGCGACCTCATCGCCGTGGCCGATGGCGCGGAGCAGATCGCTCGGGGCGCGGAGGCGCACGGCGGCATACGGGTCCATCGCGCGGTCGACGCGGAGGCGGCTGAGGTATTCCTGGCCGAAGAGTTGGGCCCCGGCGACGTCGTGTTGTTCAAGTCCAGCCGAAATGCCGGACTACGGTGGCTCGGTGACCGTGTGGCAGGCAGGCAGGTGAGTTCGTGAAGGCAGTATTGATTGCAGCGTCGATCTCGCTCGGCGCCGCGCTCTTCGGGACCCCGATGTTCATCCGTTATCTCGTTCGTCAGGGTTACGGGCAGTTCATCCGGGACGACGGGCCGACCTCCCATCACACCAAGCGAGGCACGCCCACGATGGGTGGGGCGGTGATCGTCGCCGCCGCACTGCTGGCCTATGCCGTGGCGCACCTCGGCACCTGGACGCCACCCACAATGAGTGGGCTGCTGGTCCTCTTGCTGATGACTGGGCTCGGGGTGATCGGCTTCCTCGATGACTACATCAAGATCAGCAAGCAGCGCAGCCTCGGACTGCGTTCGGGACAGAAGTTGCTCGGCCAGACCCTGGTGGCGGTGCTCTTCGCGATCCTCGCGTTGAACTTCCCGAACTCCTCATTGCGAACCCCCGCGTCGACTCAGGTGTCTTTCGTCCGCGACACCGGACTCAACCTCGCCTTCGCCGGCCCAGTGGTGGGCTTCATCCTCTTCATCATTTGGGCCAACCTCATCATTGCTGGGACCTCCAATGGTGTGAACCTCACCGACGGCCTCGATGGACTGGCCACGGGTGCCTCGGTGATGGTCTTCGCGGCATACGTGCTGATCGGGATCTGGCAGTTCAACCAAAACTGCCAATGGAACCCCAGTAGCAAGTGCTACGAGGTTCGAGATCCACACGATGTGGCGATCGTTGCTGCCTGCGTCATGGGCGCTTGCTTCGGCTTCCTCTGGTGGAATGCCGCTCCCGCCAAGATCTTCATGGGGGACACCGGATCGCTCTCGCTGGGTGGTGCGCTGGCCGGCTTGGCCATCGTTTCCCGCACCGAGTTGTTGGTCGTCATCCTCGGCGGGCTCTTCGTCGCCATCACGTTGTCGGTGATCATCCAGGTGGCCTCCTTCAAGACCACCGGCAAGCGGGTCTTCCGGATGGCCCCACTGCAGCACCACTTCGAGCTACTGGGCTGGCAGGAAGTCACCATCGTGATCCGCTTTTGGATCATTTGTGGCCTCTTCGTGGCCTTCGGCCTGGGGCTGTTCTATGCCGAATGGATGGTGGGCGCGTGAGCGTCGATCTCTCGACCCTCACCCATTCAGGGGCGTCGTGGGCCGGCCTCAGGGTCCTTGTCGCAGGGCTGGGGGTCAGTGGCTTCGCGGCCGCTGACGCTCTCCTCGAACGTGGCGCACAGGTCATCGTGGTTGATGGAGCCGTGCCTGCCGCCGGTAGCGCACTCGAGGAACGTGCCCGCATCCTGGAGATCCTCGAGGCAGATCTACGCCTGGGCCCGGATCACGTGACGGGCATGCCCACGGATCCGATCGACCTGGTCGTGACCTCACCGGGTTGGCGGCCAGACCAGCCGCTTCTGGTTGCGGCAGCGGCCGCAGGCATTCCCATCTGGGGAGAAGTCGAGCTGGCCTGGAGGATGCGGCCCAGCCAGGGCGCCGCGCCCTGGCTGGTCATCACGGGCACCAATGGCAAGACCACGACCGTGCAGATGCTGACCTCGATGCTCACGGCCGCCGGCCTGAGGGCCTGCAGCGCCGGCAATGTCGGTCGACCCATCCTCGAGGCAGTGATGGATGAGCGCCCGTATGACGTCATCGCCGTCGAGTTGTCGAGCTTCCAGTTGCATTGGTCCCAGTCACTGGCGCCGCGGGCATCGGTGTGCCTCAACGTTGCTCCGGATCACGTGGACTGGCACGGCTCGTACGAGGAGTACCTCAAAGCCAAGGCTCGCATCTATGAGCGCACCGAGATCGCCTGCGTTTACAACGTTGACGATCCACAGACCGAGCGGATGGTCGAGGACGCAGAGGTGCAGGAGGGCTGCCGAGCCGTTGGCTTCACCCTCGGAGTGCCAGCGGTGTCCATGCTGGGCCTGGTGGAGGATGTCCTGGCCGACCGGGCCTTTGTCGAGAATCGGCGCACGAGCGCCGCGGAGCTCGGCACGGTGGACGATCTGCGCGCAGATGCGCCCAGCGTCGCCCCCCACGTGATCGCCAATGCCTTGGCGGCGGCCGCGCTGGCACGGGCCCACGGCGTACCGCCGATCGCCGTGCGTGATGGGCTGCGCGCCTTCCGCCCCGAGCCGCATCGGATCGCCGAGGTCGGGCTGATTCGCGGCATTCGCTGGGTCGATGACTCCAAAGCCACCAACCCGCATGCGGCCTCCGCGTCGCTCGCCGCCTTCGAACCCATCGTGTGGATCGCCGGTGGACTGCTCAAGGGCGCCGACGTGGACGACCTGGTGCGCGCCTGCGTGGGTCGCCTGCGTGGGGTGGTGCTCATGGGCGCAGACCGGGGCCAGATCGCCGAGGCACTTGCCCGACACGCACCCGATATCCCCGTGGTCGACATCGCCGAGACCGACACTGGAGCCATGGACCGTGTGGTGACGGCAGCGCTGGATCTCGCCCAAGAGGGCGACGTCGTGCTGCTCGCGCCGGCCGCCGCGTCCATGGACATGTTCGCCAACTACGGCGCGCGCGGGGACGCATTTGCAGCAGCGGTCCGGCGGTTGACGCAGAACCCGGAGTGAGCCGGTGAGCAGTACAACCGCGGGGACCGCTCGGCGGACCGCCACAAGACGCACCGATCGGATGCACTCCTGGTTGGCCCGCTTCGACACCCCGGTCACGACCTACTACCTGCTGTTGTCGGTCACGGCATTCCTGGTGATCTTCGGTTTGGTCATGGTGTGGTCGGCGTCCACGGTCGTCTCCCTGCAGGAGACGGCGTCGGTTTCCGCCTTCTCAATCCTGAAGAATCAGTTGGTCTATGCCGGTATCGGGGCAGTCGTGCTGATGGGCGCATCCCGGATCCCTGTCCGGGTGTGGAAGAAGCTGACGCTCCCGCTGCTCGCGCTCGCGCTGATCGCGCAGATGCTGGTCTTCACCACGCTCTTTGGCGATGGTGAGGGCGGTAACCGTGCGTGGCTGGTCCTTGGTCCGATCTCCGGCCAGCCCTCTGAGGCCATCAAGATCGCACTGGCTCTGGCGGGGGGTTTGATCTTGGCGCGAAAGCAACCGCTGCTGCACCAGATCGGCCATGTCGTCATTCCGTATCTGGTTCCGATCGCCGCGGTGTCACTTGGCCTGGTCCTCCTGGGTCATGACCTTGGTACGGTCCTGGTGCTGGCCTCGGTCGTCGCTGGTTGCCTCTTTGCTGCCGGGGTGCCGCTGCGCTGGTTCGTTGGGGCTGGCGCAGCATTCTCGGCGGTGGCCCTGGCGTATGTGGTGACCAGCGCGAATCGGCTGAGCCGGTTCGATGTCTGGCTTGGGCGGGATACCGATGCCTATGGGGCAGCCATGCAGCCGACCCACGGCCGTTACGCGCTTGCCGATGGCGGGTGGCTGGGCCTCGGCTTGGGCGCCAGCCGCGAGAAGTGGGGCTTACTGGCCGAGCCGCACAATGACTTCATCTTCGCGATCATCGGCGAAGAGCTTGGTTTGCCCGGGACCCTGGCTGTGCTCGCCCTCTTTGGGGCGCTGGTGTGGGGCTGCTTCCGGCTGGTGACGCGGACAACCGATCCCTTCATCCGGATCGCGGCCACCGGCATCATGATGTGGATCCTCGTTCAGTCCTTGATCAACATCGGCGCGGTGATCAATCTGCTGCCGGTCATCGGCTTGCCGTTGCCGTTGATCTCCTCTGGTGGCTCGTCGCTGGTGATGACCATGGCCGCCCTGGGCATCCTGTTGGCCTTTGCCCGCGCCGAACCGGGCTGCGCTGAGGCGCTCAAGGCTCGACCTTCTGCCTTGCGGCGTTCGCTTGCGGTGATTCCCGCGGCGGCGGCTCGGGTGCGCCGATGACCGCTGGCGCCCTCCGTTCCGTGGTGTTGGCTGGCGGGGGGACGGCCGGTCATGTGTCCCCGATGCTCGCCCTCGCGGACGAGTTGACCCGCCGCAATCCGGGCGTCGCGGTGACCTGCGTTGGGACCGAGACCGGTTTGGAGGCGCGAATCGTGCCTGAGCGGGGCTACCCGCTCGCGATGATCCCGCGCGTCCCGCTCCCACGCAGACCCTCCATGGACCTGGTCCGCCTGCTGGGGCGGATGAGCCAGGCCGTCCGCACCGCCGCCAGAATCCTGGAGGAGTCAGACGCCCAGGTTGCGGTCGGATTCGGTGGGTATGTGAGCACGCCGGTGTACCTCGCTGCCCGGCGTCGCGGCATACCCATCGTGGTTCACGAGCAGAACGCGCGCCCTGGACTGGCCAATCGGGTCGGAGCGCGATTTGCGCGATCGGTCGCGGTGACCTTCCCCGGGACCTCATTGCCGGGCGCGGTCGTGACCGGGATGCCCTTGCGGCGCGAAATCGCCGCCTTGGATCGCGCGCAGCTTCGGGATGAGGCGCGCCGCTTCTTCGGCCTCGGCGAGGGCACGGTGCTCTTGGTCACCGGCGGTTCCCTCGGCGCCCAGCGGCTCAACGACGCCTTTGCTGCGTCCGCCGAGGATCTCAGCGCGGCGGGGGTGTCTGTCCTGCATGCCACCGGGCGGGGTAAGGGTTTTGTCCCGCCGACGGTCTCAGGAGCGCCTTACGTCGTGGTCGAGTACCTCGATCGGATGGACCTGGCGTATGCCGCCGCCGATGTGGTGGTGGCCAGGGCAGGGGCGAGCACCGTGTGTGAGCTGACCGCGGTCGGGCTTCCAGCGATCTACGTACCCTTGGCGATCGGCAATGGTGAGCAACGACTCAATGCTGAGGGCGTGGTGCGTTCCGGTGGGGGACTGATGGTCGACAATGCGGCCTTTACTGCGCAGTGGATCCGGCAGACGCTGCTGCCGCTCCTGCTCGATGACGCTGCGTTGGCCAGGTTGGGGGCGGCGAGCGCCGCGGCCGGTGTGCGAGATGGCGACACCCTGTTGGCTTCGATGGTCGAGGGTGCGATCCAATGACGAGCCCGCAGCCTCGCTACCCCTTTGACGCTGAGGTGCCCACCGTGGAGGAACTGGGCCGTGTCCACGTGATCGCCATCGGGGGCGCCGGAATGTCCGCCGTGGCGCGCCTGCTCTTGGCGCGGGGGGTTCAGGTCAGCGGGTCTGACCGCGCCGACTCCGGCACGCTCGAGGCGTTGCGCGACCTCGGCGCCACGGTGTGGCTCGGCCATGACCCCTCGCATGTCGCCGGGGCGGATACGGTCGTGGTGTCCAGCGCGGTGCCTGACGACAATCCGGAGCTAGCCGCCGCGCGCGAGCGAGGTGTGCGGGTATTGCACCGGGCACAGGCGCTGGCCGCGGTCACTCGGGACCGAACGCGGATCGCGATCGCTGGCGCCAATGGCAAAACCACGACCACCTCGATGGTGACCGTCGCGCTCGCCGGCGTGGGCCGGGACCCGGTGTATGCCTGCGGCGGTGAGATTGCGCAGTTGGGTAGCAATGCCGCCTGGGGGAGCGGGCCCGAAGCCGTGATCGAAGCCGATGAGAGCGACGGCAGTTTCATCGTGTACGCCCCGGACATCGCCGTCGTGACCAGCGTCCAGCCTGACCATCTTGACTATTACGGCACGGAAGACGAAGTCCGCCGTAGTTACCGTCGCTTCGCCGGCACGATTCAGCCGGGTGGCTTGCTGATTGCCTGCGCCGACGACCCTGGTGCCGCCGCCTTGGCGGGGCAGATGCGCGAGCAAGGGATACGGGTGGTCACCTACGGCCGGGGCGTCGAGGCAGACCTGCGGTTGGACCCGTCCAGCGTCGACGGCCTCAGCACGCAGACACCATTTCGCTGGATGGGGGTCAGCGCGACCCTGAGTTTGCGGGTGCCGGGCGCCCACAACGTCGAGAATGCCGCGGCCGCCTTCCTCGTGCTCTGCGCTGGCCTGGGTTTGGCTCCGGAGGGTGTGCTCGACGCGCTGGCGACATTCACCGGGGCGCGCCGCCGTTTTGAGGTGCGCGGGCAGGTGGGCGGCGTAAGTGTGATCGACGATTACGCCCATAACGCGCCCAAAGTCGCGGCCCTGGTGCGGACGGCTCGTGCCCTGGCGCCAGAATCCAAGGTCCGCGTGATCTTCCAGCCGCATCTGTTCTCACGGACCAGGGACTTCGCCGACGGCTTCGCCGACGGCCTGGCCCCGGCCGATGTGGTCGTGCTCTTGGACATCTATGGCGCCCGAGAAGCCCCGATTCCAGGGGTCTCGAGCGCGCTCATCGCGCGCCGGTTGTCCGCCCTTCCCGGGGAGCGAGACGTCGAGCTCGCCCTGGCGGGGGATGCGGCGATCCGGTCCGCCCTGAAGGGAGTTGGGCCGGGTGACCTGGTTCTCATCGTCGGAGCGGGTGACGTCACCGGATTGGTGCCGCGCGTTGTCGAGATGCTCGGTCAGGCCATGGGGGAGGCGCGATGAGAACGCTGCAGCGCCCGGCGCGTGCAGATCAGCGCCGCTTCGAGGATCGCTCTCGCGCGGTGCGACGCGCTGGGGCCACCCGCATCTCGCTGGCCGTGGCAGCGGTCGGGCTGATCGCGCTCATCGGCTGGCTTCTCGGTTGGAGCAGCGTCACTGCGGCAAGCACGGTCGAGGTGGCCGGGACCACTGACGTGCGCCAGGTCCAGGCGGTCCGCGATCGGGTGGCAGGCGCCCTGGGAACCCCGCTGCTGCGCCTCGACCTCGACGGTTTGCGCCGATCGGTGCTCAAGGAGGTCAGTCTGGAGTCGGCCACCGTGGAGCGTTCGTGGCCGGATGCCCTGGTCGTCACGGTCACGCCACGCCAGCCGGCGCTCGTCCTGAAGAACCCTCAGGGTCAACTAGAGGTTGTTGACCACACTGGCGTCAGCTACGGGGTGGTCACCAAAGCGCCCAAGGGAATACCCGTGGTGACCGCGAGCGGTAAAGCTGGCACCAGCCGAGAGGCACTGCGCTCCGCGCTGGGGGTCATCGCCGCTCTGCCTACTGAGTTGCGCCCCAAGGTCACCTCGATGCGCATCACCAGCGCGAGCCTGGTCAGCTTCACGATGGGCAACACCACCGTGATCTGGGGTGGCGGTGATGCGGGCGCACGCAAAGCGGCTGTCCTGAGTGCGCTGCTGCGTACTCGCCCGGTGCCGGCGACGATCGACGTCAGCGCTCCCGATACTCCCGTGACCCGATCGTGACGCATGTGACTCATGGTGCTGATGTGACACCTGTCCACGCGCTCACGAAGAATTGAACCGGCCACTGCGGCGACACGCCGCGTTGGTGTTTGGCCGCATTTGGCCGCCCGCCTAGCGTCCTACGCAACGGGTCGTGACCAAACCGTGACCGTCAAGTAGACCTTGATAGTTGCGGAGAGGAATTGGCTCTCCCGCAACTCCGCAGTCCACCGCTAGGAAGGTCCACGACCGTGGCATCACCCCAGAACTACTTGGCCGTCATCAAGGTTGTCGGCATCGGCGGCGGCGGTGTCAACGCCATCAACCGGATGATCGAGGTCGGCCTCAAGGGCGTCGAGTTCATCGCGATCAACACCGACGCCCAGGCCCTGCTCATGAGCGATGCCGACGTCAAGCTCGACGTGGGCCGCGAACTGACCCGCGGGCTGGGTGCCGGCGCAGACCCCGAGGTGGGGCGCAAGGCCGCCGAAGACCACGCGGAGGAGATCGAGGAGGTCCTTAAGGGGGCTGACATGGTCTTCGTCACCGCGGGTGAGGGTGGCGGCACCGGCACCGGTGGCGCGCCGGTGGTGGCGCGCATCGCCAAGGGTTTGGGTGCGCTGACCATCGGTGTGGTGACCCGCCCCTTCACCTTTGAAGGGCGCCGTCGCGCCAACCAGGCCGAGGTGGGGATCGGCGGACTTCGCGACGAGGTCGACACCCTGATCGTGATCCCCAACGACCGGCTGTTGTCGATCAACGACCGGAGCGTCTCGATGCTCGATGCCTTCCATGAGGCTGACAAGGTGCTGCTCTCCGGTGTCCAGGGCATCACGGATCTGATCACCACTCCCGGGCTGATCAATTTGGACTTTGCCGATGTCAAGTCGGTCATGCAGGGTGCAGGCTCGGCGTTGATGGGGATCGGGCAGGCGCGGGGCGAGGACCGTGCAGTTCAGGCCGCGGAGTTGGCCATCTCCTCCCCGCTGCTGGAGGCCAGCATCGATGGAGCCCACGGCGTCCTGCTCTCCATTCAAGGTGGCAGCGACCTCGGGCTCTTCGAGATCAATGAAGCTGCCCGGCTTGTTCAGGAGGCTGCACATCCCGAGGCCAACATCATCTTTGGCACCGTCATTGACGACGCCCTGGGCGACGAGGTAAGGGTCACGGTGATCGCGGCGGGATTCGACGGTGGCGCGCCCACGCGCCGACCGGACGATCGGGCGCTCGGAACGATTGCTAGTGGTCGGGCCACGGCAGACAGCGCGGCTGGCGAGGCAACTGCGCCGAGCGGGCCCGCGCCGGCTGCGCCCGAGATCGTCGAGGCATCCCCGGTCGACGAGGCCCCGGTGCACGTCGAGCGCGCTGCCACGGGAGCGCCAGAGGTGGAACTGCGTGCCGCGCCCCCGCGCACGGTGACCTTTGACGAGGCCGACGACCTGGACGTCCCCGACTTCCTGAAGTAGGCCACCGTGTGGGCGTGGCAGCAACGCGCCAACGGCATACGGTGCGGAGTGACCGACCGGGTCGGCGGCGTCAGCGTCGGCGACTTCGGGTCGCTCAATCTTGGGCTGCATGTCGGTGATGACGCCGATGCGGTCCTGGAGAACCGTCGACGGGTGGCCGCCTCCTGGGATGTTCCTCCGCAACGACTGGCGTTGATGGATCAGTGTCACGGCGCTGAAGTTGCCATCGCCGATGGACGTGCGACGCAGGCGCCCGCGGTGGACGGCCTCGTCAGCACCACACCTGGAGTCATGCTCGTGGCCATGGTGGCCGACTGCGTCCCTGTGATGCTGGCGGATCCTGCGGCCCGAGTCGTCGGGGTCGCGCACGCAGGCCGGCCAGGAATGATGAAAGGCGTTGTGACAGAGGTCATCTCGCTCATGCGCAGCGAAGGTGCCCGCGAGATTCAGGCGTGGGTTGGACCATCGGTATGCGGTCGCTGTTACGAAGTGCCAGCCGAGTTGCGAGATGAGGCCGCTGCGATCACCCCCGAGGCAGCCACCGTGACCTGGGCGGGGACACCAGCGATCGACGTCCCTGCAGCGGTTGTGGCCCAGTTGGCCGGAGCGGTGTCAGAGCTGACGTGGCTGCCGGGATGCACTCGTGAGCGCGCGGACCTCTTCTCCCACCGGCGAGATGGCCGCACCGGTCGCTTCGCCGGCGTGGTGATGATCGAAGAGTGAGCGCCTCGTGAGCACCCCCGACCCTCGCCGCGATGAGCTGAGGGCCCGACTGCAACTCACCCGGGCCCGCATTGACCGAGCCTGCCTGGACGCTGGTCGGACGGAGCGACCCACGCTGATCGTCGTCACCAAGTTCTTTCCCGCCGCAGACGTGAATCGGCTCGCTGAGCTCGATGTCCGGGACATCGGCGAGAATCGTGACCAAGAAGCGCGGGTCAAGGTCACCGAGATCGCCGACCGCGGACGCCTCACGGTGCACTTCATCGGTCAGTTGCAGACCAATAAGGCGGCTTCGGTTGCGCGCTATGCCGATGTGGTGCACTCGGTTGACCGTCCGAAACTCGCCCAGGCGTTGGGCGGCGCGGCTGCCCGGTACGGTCGCTGCCTCGAGACGTTGATTCAAGTCGACCTCTCGCAGGCGCCTGGACGAGGCGGAGTTCAGCCCACTCAAGCCCGGGCACTGGCCGACATCGTGGCCGCCACCGAGGGTTTGAATCTGCGGGGGGTCATGGCGGTTGCGCCGCTCGGTGCGGATCCGGCGGCGGCATTCGAGCGCCTAGCAGGGCTGGCCGACGGCATTCGAGCGGACCATCCGAGTGCGCAGTGGATATCGGCCGGGATGAGCGGGGATCTGGAGATCGCTGTGCGCTTTGGCGCGACACACCTGCGTGTCGGAAGCGCAATCCTGGGTTCTCGACCGCCACGTGGGTAACTTCTTTCACGACAGACACAACGGTCACGCCTTCGGGCCCGACCTTATGAGGAGCCATCAATGGCCGGCGCCATGCACAAGACCCTGGAGTACCTCGGCTTCGGCCCGCAGGTGCGCCATGAGGACGACTACGACGACCAGGCGTACGACGAGGACTATGCCGACGACGCCACTGCGGCCCCGGCGACCTACGCGCCGGTGACTCCCTTGCGCCGCAGCGCCCACGACGTGATGGCCCCCACGCATGTTGGCGGGCTGTCGCGGATCACGACCATTCATCCGCGCACCTACAACGAGGCCAAGGTCATCGGGGAGAACTTCCGCGAGGGCGTCCCGGTCATCATGAACCTCACCGACATGAGCGATGCCGACGCCAAGCGTCTTGTCGACTTTGCGGCCGGCCTGGTCTTTGGCTTGCACGGTGAGATCGAGCGGGTGACCAACAAGGTGTTCTTGCTCTCGCCGCAGACCGTGGAGATCAACACCGAGGACAGCGTGGTGGCCCCCGGTCGCGGAGTCTTCAACCAGAGCTGACCCCAGCCGCCGGGCGAAGGGTGCCGGTCGTGGCCCATCCGCTCAGTGAAGGACACTGAATCCATGACGACGGTCCTCGCCGCCCTCCACTTTGTGGTCTTTACCTACCTGCTGATCGTGATTGCGCGCGGGCTCCTTGACATGATCCGTTCGGTTGCCAGGTCATGGCGTCCTGCTGGTCCCATGCTGGTGGCTGCCGAGGTGGTGTACACCGTGACCGACCCGCCGCTGCGCGCCCTGCGCCGGGTGATCCCGCCGGTCTCGCTGGGCGGCATCGCCATCGATCTGGCGTTCATCGTCCTGATCATCGCCCTCCAGTTGGTTCTCATCGTCATCGGCTAGGGGCCCCCGCTCGGTCGTGCCATCCGGGTGTGCTGAGCCAAGGGGATCGCGTAGGCTTTCCCCCGATGGGTGCGTGCTGTCAACCAGCCCGCACCTGACCCCTACATCCCGGTTGACTCATGCAGTTCCGATTCGCCGGGGCCCGAGTTAGAGGAGTGCCCATGTCCCTCACCCCCGAGGACGTCCTCAACAAGACGTTCACGCAAACGCAGTTCCGCCGCGGTTATGACGAGCGCGAGGTCGACGACTTCCTCGACGACATCGTGGCTGAGATGCGCCGGATGAATAAGGATGCGGACGAGCTGCGCTCCGAGCTCGGCTCTGGCCGAGAGGGCGATGGCGTCGGTGCCGTGGCGCCGGGTGCCCCCAGCCACCTGGTCCAGGACCTTGAAAACGCGACCAAGCGGGCCGACTCGCTTGAGCAGGCCAATGGGGAGCTGACCCGCCGACTCCAGGAGCTCGAGACGGGCCATGGCGATGCCACCGGGCGCGTGCGCGATCTGGAGGGGCAGAACGCTGAACTGTCGGCCCGCCTGCGCGCTTTTGAGGCTCAGGGTGGGGAGTCCGAGACCAATGTTGCCGACCTTCAAGGACGCCTTGCCGCCGCCGAGCATCAGGTCAGCGAGGGCCAGGCCAAGGTTGCCGACCTGGAGCGCCGGTACGCCGAGCTCGAAGGCGTCAACCAGCAGCTCCAAACCCAGGTTGCCGACCTCGAGGCCCGGATCGCCGAAAGCGACGCCGAGATGCAACGAGCAAAGGAGCAGGTGGCGTCGATGAAGACCGCACATGATGAGGCCGTCGCCGCTCGGGGTCAGGTTGAGCAGGATGCCGCCGGAGCTCATGAGAGCGTTGCGGCCATGGAGGGCCGGCTGGCTGAGGCTCAGCGAGAGGCGGAGGCGCGGATTGCTGACGCCGAGGCGCGGGCGGCCCAGGCCGAGCAGCGCGCAGCCCAGGCCGAGCAGGAGCTGGCCAATGGTGCCGCGGCCGGTGGCGGCGCTGCACCTTTGGCCGCCGGCGCCGCCGGCGGCGCCAGTGCCGCTGGGGTCATCGCGCTGGCTCAGCGACTCCACGATGAGCATGTAGCCGCTGGCGAGGCCCGCCGCGATGAACTCATCACGGATGCCGAGACTCAGCATGCAGATCTGCTGAGTCGTGGCCAGGCCAAGCACGACGAGTTGGTCGGTGCGGGTCAGCGTCGCAATGAGGAGCTGATTGCCACCGCGCAGGCGCGTCACGACGAGCTGCTCGCCACTGGTCAGGCCCAGCACGATGAGTTGATCTCCACCGGGACGACTCAGCGAGACCAAATGCTGACCGAGGCGCGCGAGCGCTCTGACGGAATGGTCGCGCAGGCGCAGCAGAAGCGCGCTGCCATTCTCGAGCGCTTGGGCCAGGACCGGGGCCTTCTCGAGCGCAAGATTGAGGAGTTGCGGGGCTTTGAGCGGGACTACCGCTCGCGCCTGCACACCTACATCAAGGCGCAGTTGTCAGACCTGGAGAACCTCGGGACTGCGAAGAACTCCGCCAAGGACGAGTCAAGCGCCCCCGCAGAGCAGACCGAAGGGGACGCGGACCAGGCCTGATCCCCGCTGACATCACACGCCACGCCGTCCGTCGAGGACGGCGTGGCGTGTCGTATGTTGAGGTCCGGTTGCCAAGGGCATAGTCTCTGCGGACCGAATGGCCACCGACTCCAATGTCGGCTACTTCGAGGTGAGGACATCCCATGGTTGCCAAGCGGGCCCTGGCGGCCGCGAAGAAGGTCACATCTACGGCCACCTCAACGGCGCGCAAGGCCGTGGCTGTCGCTACCGGGACGCGGCCTTCGTCGACGTCATCCGAAGCGAGTGAACCCACGAAAGCCGCGGCAGTGAAGAAGGCGGCTCCGGTCAAGAAGGCTGCTCCCGCGAAGAAGGCCGCGCCAGCGAAGAAAGCGGCACCGGTCAAGAAGGCCGCGCCTGCGAAGAAGGCTGCTCCCGGGAAGAAGGCCGCGCCTGCGAAGAAAGCGGCACCGGTCAAGAAGGCCGCACCCGCCAAGAAGGCTGCTCCAGCGAAGAAGGCCGCTCCCGCACGCAGCGCTGCTCGGCGGCCCTCCCCGGTCGTTCGCGAAGACGAGTCACCGTGGACCGGCCGGGAACTCAAGGCGGTGCGTTCCGAGCTGGACGGCGAGATTGCGCAACTGCGAAGAGAGCTCGACATCGCCGAGAGCGACTTGGTGGATCTGATGCGTGACTCCGGCGATGGGGCGGGCGATGACCAGGCTGACGCGGGCGCCAAGACCTACGAGCGCGAGCAGGAGATCTCCCTGGCAAATAACGCTCGAGACATGCTCGATCAGAGCCTGCATGCCCTTGCGCGCCTCGATGATGGCACCTACGGCGTGTGCGAGTCCTGCGGCCAGCCCATCGGCAAGCTTCGACTCCAAGCCGCTCCACGTGCGACGCTATGCCTAACATGCAAGAAGAAGCAGGAGCGCCGCTGACCGCGGCCGACACCACGTCCGCGTCCACCCCAAGCCCGCAGCGCCACTGGCGTGCGCTGGCGCTGACTGCTGCCGCCGTCGGAGTGGTGCTCGATCAGGGCACCAAAGTCTGGGCCCTATCGAGTTTGGGCGATGGACAGAGCCGGCCCCTGATCGGGGACCTCGTGCAGTTGCGACTCATCCGCAACGCCGGGGCGGCATTCTCCTTTGGTGACGGGGTGACCTGGCTCCTGACTCTCGTGGCGGTGGGGATCTCGGTATGGGTCGCCCGAGCGCTCTGGCGAACCACGAGTCGGATCTGGGCGCTGACCTTGGGGGTGCTCCTTGGCGGCGCCATCGGCAACCTCATCGATCGCTTCTTTCGCTCTCCTGGGCCCGGCCGAGGGCATGTCGTGGACTTCCTGGACTATGGGGGCCTCTTTGTGGGCAATGTGGCTGACATCGCGATCGTCGTCGCCGCAGTGGTGATGGCGCTCCTCACGATCGCTGGCATCCCGTATGCCGCAGCCGGCGCTGACGATGGGCCGACCCGATGAGCTCGCGCACGATTCTGGTCCCCGATGGTCTCGACGGCGAGCGTGTGGACGCCGCCATCGCGAGGCTCTATGGGCTCTCCCGGACCAAGGCGGCCGATCTGGCCGATGACGGCGCGGTCGCCGTCAACGCCTCACCGGTCGCCAAGTCGCACCGACTTACTGGCGGCGACCTGCTGGAGGTCGCGCTCCCTGACAGCCCGACACGTTCGGCCCTCGAGGTGGTCGCAGAGCCGGTTCCCGGTATGGCCGTGATCCACGATGACGAGGACATCGTGGTCGTGGACAAGCCGGTCGGCGTCGCGGCCCACCCGAGCGTCGGCTGGAGCGGCCCCAACGTGCTCGCTGGGCTCAAAGCCGCGGGATACCGGATCAGCACCAGCGGCGCCAGCGAGCGTCAGGGAATCGTCTCGCGCTTGGACGTGGGCACCTCCGGGCTCATGGTGGTCTGCAAGAGCGAACGCGGGTACTCCCGACTCAAGCGGGCTTTCAAGGAACGGCGAGTCGAGAAGACCTATCACACCCTCGTGCAGGGCCTCCCGGACCCGCTGATGGGCACCATCGATGCGCCGATCGGGCGGCACCCGGCCCATGACTACAAGTTCGCGGTCATGGAGTCAGGCAAGCCGGCCGTTACGCACTACGAACTGCTGGAGGCCTTCCGGCACGCCAGCCTGCTTGAGGTGAACCTGGAGACCGGCAGGACGCATCAGATTCGGGTGCACATGGCGGCCATCAAGCATCCCTGCGTGGGGGACCCCCTGTACGGCGCCGATCCGGTCCTGGCGGCCCGTCTCGGGCTCGAACGGCAGTGGTTGCACGCCATGGAGCTGGGCTTCGAACACCCCGGCTCGGGCGAATGGGTCACCTTTGAGAGCACCTACCCGGCGGACCTTTCGGCGGCGCTGAACCGCCTCTGACGGGGCTGCTGTGACGCCTGTGACTCTCCGGTCGGCGCCCATCGCGGACACGCCCCACGACACGCCGAGAGCCGTCGGTGGGCCGACCTAGGATGGCGGGGATGTCCTCTCAGCCCACCGCCGCACGTTCGATGGAGTCCGACTCCTTCGTGCACCTCCACGTGCACACCGAGTACTCCATGTTGGACGGCGCAGCCCGCATCGGTGACTTGTTCACCAAGGCAGCCGAGATGGGCATGCCGGCGGTGGCCATGACCGACCACGGGTACCTTTTCGGCGCTTACGAGTTTTGGAAGAAGTCGCAGGGCACCGGGGTCAAACCGATCATCGGCCTTGAGGCCTATGTCACCCCGGGCACCCACCGCACCGATCGCACCAGGGTGCGCTGGGGTGACGAGCGCACCGCTCCCGGCGATGACGTCTCCGGGTCAGGCGCATACACCCACCTCACCCTGCTCGCGCGGGACAATGGCGGCCTGCACAATCTGTTCCGGCTGGGTTCGCAGGCATCCCTGGACCAGGTGTACGCCAAGTGGCCGCGCCTTGACCGGGAACTCCTCGACCGTCACGGCCGCGGGCTGATTGCCACCACCGGCTGCCCCTCGGGCGAGATTCAGACGCGGATCCGCTTGGGGCAGTTCGATCTGGCCAAGCAGGCGGCAAGTGACTTCCGGGATATCTTCGGCGCGGAGAACTTCTTCTGCGAAGTGATGGACCACAACAACGAGATCGAGCGGCGCACGATCAAGGACCTCCTCCGGCTGGCCAAAGAGCTCGACCTGCCCCTCCTGGCGACCAACGACAGCCACTACACCACCCCGGCGGACGCGACCGCGCACGCGGCTCTGCTGTGTGTGCAGTCCGGCTCGACCCTGATGGATCCGGGCAGATTCAAGTTCGACGGCGAGGGCTACTACCTTCAGTCGCCGCAGGAGATGCGGCATACCTGGCGCGAGTTCCCGGAGGCCTGCGATAACACCCTGCGCGTCGCTGAGATGTGCGAGGTCTCCTTCACCGAGGGCGAGGGTCGGTTTATGCCGCGCTTCCCCTGCCCGGCGGGGGAGGACGAGGCCAGCTGGTTCGTCCGCGAGGTTCAGCGTGGACTGGGTGAGCGGTTCCCGGGCGGCATACCCCAGTACGCCCAGACGCAGGCCGAGTTCGAGATCGAGGTCATCGTCTCCAAGGGCTACGCCGGCTACTTCCTCGTCGTCGCCGACTTCATCAACTGGGCCAAGGCCGCGGGCATCCGCGTAGGCCCGGGACGCGGCTCGGGCGCTGGCTCGATGTGCGCGTACGCGATGCGGATCACCGACCTCGATCCGGTGCCGCACGGCTTGATCTTCGAGCGCTTCCTGAACCCCGAGCGGATGTCCATGCCGGACTTCGACGTCGACTTCGATGAGCGTCGGCGAGGCGAGGTCATTCGGTATGTCACCGAGAAGTACGGCTCCGACCGGGTGGCTCAGATCGTCACCTACGGCACGATCAAGGCTAAGCAGGCAGTCAAAGACGCCGCCCGGGTCATGGGCCACCCCTTCACCGTGGGTGAGCAGCTGACCAAGGCCATGCCGCCCGATGTCATGGGCAAGGGCGTGTCGCTCTCCGGGATCTACGACCCCGAGCACGACCGATACGGAGAGGGCAAGGAATTCCGCGAGTTGGTCGCGGGCGAGACCCACCTACAGGAGGTTGTCGAGACCGCCAAGGGGCTTGAGGGCCTCAAGCGCCAATGGGGCGTGCATGCCGCCGGTGTAATCATGAGCAGCGAGCCGCTGATCGATGTCATCCCGATCATGAAGCGGGTCCAGGACGGCCAGGTCATCACCCAGTTCGACTACCCCAGTTGTGAATCCCTGGGCCTGGTCAAAATGGACTTCCTCGGCCTACGCAATCTCACGATCCTCGACGACGCGATTGCCAACATCCAGACCAACCGCGGCGAGGAGATCGACCTCGATGCGCTCTCGGCGACGCTGGACGATCCGGCCACCTATGCCCTGCTGACCAGGGGAGACACCCTCGGGGTATTCCAGCTCGACGGCGGCGGCATGCGCACCCTGTTGCGGCTGATGCAGCCGGACAACTTCGAGGACATCTCGGCGGCGCTCGCGCTCTATCGGCCAGGCCCCATGGGGGTGAACGCGCACACGAACTTCGCCCTGCGCAAGAACGGCAAGCAGGAGCTGATCCCGCTCGACCCGCAGCTCAAGGGCAAGCTCCAGGCCGAGATGATCTCCGCCCTCGAACCCATCCTCGGCACCACCTACGGCCTGGTGATCTACCAGGAGCAGGTCATGGAGATCGCCCAAAAGCTCGCCGGCTACACCCTGGGCAATGCCGACCTGCTCCGCCGGGCCATGGGCAAGAAGAAGAAGGAAGTCCTCGACAAGGAGTACGTCCCCTTCTCCGAAGGCATGCGGGCCAATGGCTATAACGAGGCCTCCGTCGCCGCTCTCTGGGGGGTCCTGGTCCCGTTCTCGGACTATGCCTTCAACAAGGCGCACACCGCGGCATACGGCTTGGTGTCGTACTGGACTGCCTACCTCAAGGCGAACTATCCCGCCGAATACATGGCTGCCCTGCTGACGAGCGTGGGCGATGACAAGGACAAGTCCGCGCTCTACCTCGGCGAATGCCGCCGCATGGGGATCAAGGTGCTTCCCCCCGATGTCAACGACTCCATCGGCCCCTTTGCGGCCGTGGGCACCGACATCCGCTTCGGGCTGCAGGCGATCCGCAATGTGGGCCACCACGTGGTCGAGGAGATCATCGCGGCGCGCGAGACCCACGGACGCTTCACGAGTTTCCAAGACTTCATGAGCAAGGTCTCTGTCGCGGTGTGCAACAAGCGCACCATCGAGTCGCTGATCAAGGCCGGCGCTTTCGATGGCCTCCAAGAGTCCCGGATGGGGCTGGTGCGGGTGCACGAGGAGTATGTCGACGCCTACGTCGGGGTCAAGAAGCAGGAAGCCATCGGTCAGGACTCGCTCTTTGGCGCCTTCGGCGATGACGAGGGCACCCAAGACCCGTCGATGATGGGGCTGAGCCCGGTGCCCCGAGTGGAATGGGATAAGCCCACCCTGCTCTCGTTCGAGCGCGAGATGCTGGGTTTGTACGTCTCCGACCACCCACTGCTCGGCGTCGAACACATCCTCACCCAGCATGCCGACATTCAGATTGCCGCGTTGACCTCGGGCGACGACCCTCGGCCGGAAGGCTCCCAGGTCACCATCGCCGGGCTCATCACCGGTCTGGCGGTCAAGCGCACCAAAAAGGGCGACCTGTGGGCGATCGCCACCGTCGAGGATCTGGCAGGCTCGATCGAGTGCCTCTTCTTCCCGAGCACCTACGAAACCGTGTCCTCGATGCTCCACCAAGACACCCTGGCCGTGGTGAAGGGGCGGGTGAATCGCCGAGATGAGACGGTGTCGATCTACGCCAGCGAGCTCACCCTGCCGGACGTCAGCGATGGGCCTCGTGGGCCAGTGGTGGTGACCATCGACACCGGGCGGGCCACTCCGCAGCGGGTGGAGGACCTCAAGACCGTCCTGCGCAATCACCCGGGCACCACCGAGGTGCGCATCCGCCTGGTCAAGCCTGGGCGAGCGGTCACCCTACAAGTCGATGATGCCTTGCGCGTGACCGCAAGCGAGTCGCTCTTTGGCGACCTCAAGGTGCTGCTCGGGCCGCGCTGTCTGACGGGCGGCTGAGTGTTGTCTGAGTTGCCCGAGGCGCCCCTGGCTCCGGTGCGCGAGCATGTGCGTGAGCATCACGGCGACCGCGTCGTTGACCCCTATGAATGGTTGCGCGATGGCGAGGATCCGGAGGTACTGGCCTATCTGGAGGCCGAGAACGCCTATGCCCTCGCTCGCACCGATCACTTAGAACCATTGCGGCGCAGTCTCTTTGACGAGATCAAGTCTCGAGTCAAGGAAACTGACCTGAGCGTCCCGGTGGCTAGCGGCCCCTGGTGGTACTACTCGCGCACGGTCGAGGGGCAGCAGTATGCCGTGCACGCGCGATCACCGCGGCAGCCAGGCGACCCGCGGCCCGAGACCGATGGCGCGGCCGTTCCCGGCGAGCAGATCCTGCTGGACGGCAATGTCGAGGCTGGTGACAGCGACTTCTTCGCGGTGGGTGCGCTCACGGTCAGCCAGGACCACGCCAGGGTGGCCTTCGCGGTCGACCGGGCCGGCGATGAACGCTTCGATGTGGTGATTCGCGAGGTGTCCACCGGGCGGGTGCTCGACGCGGCGGTGACAGGCATCGGTTACGGCTGTGAGCTGGATGCCTCCGGCGAGTACCTCTTCTACCTGCGCGTCGATGATGCCTGGCGTCCGCACGAGCTCTGGCGGCACCGGGTCGGCACCGAGAGCGCTGAGGACGTCTTGCTGTACCACGAGAGCGACGAGCGCTTCTGGATGGGCTTGGACAGCAGCCGCGACGAGCGCTGGCTGATCCTGGCCCTGGGCACCAAGACGACCACCGAGATCCACCTGCTGCCCAGCGACCAACCGCTGAGCGACTTCCGCTTGGTGGCGGCCCGCAGGGAGGGTGTCGAGTACGACGTGGAGCCGACCCAAGATCGGCTCGTCATCGTGCACACCGCGGACAACCCCGAGGGTGACCTGGCCTGGGCGCCACTTGACTCGACGAGCCACGAGGAGTGGGTGCCCTGGGTCTCGGCGGGCCCCGGCGAGCGGTTCTTGGGCACGGATGCGTTCGCCGAAGCCGTGGTGCTCAGTTTGCGGTCCGAGGGACAGACCGCGCTGCGAGTCTTCCCTCGCGACCCGCAAGCCCCGTCCGGCTTCGCAGAGCCGTGGGAGGTCGAGGTCGACACGGCAGTGCGAACCATTGGCCTGGGCAGCACCCCGGAGTTCGACACCGACGCCATCCAGATCGTGGTCGAGTCCTTCGTCACCCCGCACACCGTGCTCGAACTCGACCTTCGCACGCGAACCCAGGCCCTGCTCAAGCGGCAGCCGGTTCTGGGTGGGGTCAACTTGGCGGATTACGCCGAGTCGCGCCTGTGGGCGACAGCCAGCGATGGCACGGCGGTGCCGGTCTCGGTGGTTCACCGGGCAGACCTAGCGCCGGGCGGCTCGCACCCCGCCCTGATCACGGCATACGGCGCGTATGAGATCTCCAGCGATCCCTACTTCTCCGTGGCCCGGCTCAGCCTGCTCGACCGGGGCGTGGTCTATGCCGTGGCGCACGTTCGGGGTGGTGGCGAGATGGGGCGGCACTGGTACGACCACGGCAAACTGCTCGAGAAGCCCACGACCTTCACCGACACGGTGGCCTGCACCGAGGCGCTGGTCTCGGCGGGGTGGGCAGATCCGGATCGGCTCGCCCTTGAGGGCGGCTCGGCGGGCGGCTTGCTGGCCGGCGCGGTGCTGAACCTCGATCCAGGTCGCTGGCGGGTCGTGCATGCGGCGGTGCCTTTCGTGGATGCCTTGACCACCATGCTTCGCCCGGATCTCCCGCTCACGGTGGGGGAGTGGGAGGAGTGGGGTAACCCGCTGGAGGACCCTCAGGCGTACGCCTGCATGCGTGGGTACACGCCCTACGAGAACCTCTCCCGGTGTGCCTATCCCGCGATCCTGGCGACCACGAGCCTGAACGACACGCGCGTGTTCTTCACCGAGCCCGCAAAATGGGTAGCCAGGCTGCGGGCAACAGTGACCAATGATCCGGCGACCAGGCCGATCCTGCTGCGCACCGAGATGGCTGCCGGACACGGCGGCCGCAGCGGCCGGTATGCCGCCTGGGAGCAGACGGCATGGGAGTGGGCCTTCCTGCTTGACCAACTCGGCGCCACCACACGCCTGCCCTAGCCGCCCTCTAGGGTGAGTCCCATGACGATTGTGGCGATCTCGTGGGATGACGCGATAGGTGCGGATGGACGCGGCGGCATTCGGCTGCTGGATCAGACGCTGCTTCCCGGGAGGACCGAAGACCGGGAGATCACCTCGACCGATGACCTGATCCGCGCCATCGCCGAACTCGCCGTCCGCGGTGCGCCCGCACTCGGCGTAGCCGGAGCGATGGGGGTGGCCCTCGCCATGGATGAGGGCGAGCGTGAAGGCTGGTCCGAGGCGGAGGTGGCGTCGGCGGTCGATCGGGTGCGGCTGGCTCGGCCGACGGCCGTCAACCTCGCGTGGGGCGTCGATCAGGTCTCTCCCCTGATGACCCAAGGGCGCGACGTCGTCCTGGCGGCCGCTCGGCAAGTCGCCGCCGAGGACGAGGCGGCCAACCGCGAGCTCTCTCGTCTGGGCGCGGAGTGGCTGCTTGAACGGATCGACCGTCCGCGGTTGCGGGCCATCACGCACTGCAACACAGGGGCGCTCGCGACGTCGGCGTGGGGGACGGCATTCGGCGTGCTCCGCGAGTTGCATGATCGGGGCCGCTTGGAGATGGTCTATGCCGATGAGACCCGGCCGCTGCTTCAGGGTGCCCGGCTCACGGCATACGAACTGGCCGAAGCGGGTATGCCGCACGTCGTGCAGGCCGACGGTGCCGCGGCGTCCACCATCCTGCGTGGTTTGGTCGACTTCGCTGTGGTGGGCTCGGATCGCATTGCGGCCAACGGAGACGTGGCCAACAAGATCGGGACGCTCGGCGTTGCCCTGGCGTGTGCCGATGCGGGGATTCCGTTCATGGTGGCGGCTCCCTGGTCCACCGTGGACCTGGCCACCGCCAGCGGGGACGAGATCGAGATCGAGGAGCGCTCCGGGGACGAAGTGACCCGGTATGTCGGCGTGCTCGTAGCGCCGGCGCAGACTCGTGGGTTCAACCCGGCATTCGATGTGACACCGGCGCGACTCGTGGATGCGATCACGACCGAGCGCGGGGTGCTGGAACCGCGATTGGGCCGGGTGCCGACCGCCTGAGTCGTGCTAGGTCACGCGCTCGGTCAGACTGGCGGGCCGTCGGGCTGGGCGGGGCGGCGGCGCTCCCAGGCAGAGGCTATGTGATGGTCCATCAGTTCGCCGGCCGCCTGGGCATCGCCCCGTTCGATGGCGTCACGAATGGCGCGGTGGTCCTCATTGGTGTGTTGCCGATCGGCCGTTGATGGTTGACCGATGTAGCGCAAGCTCCGGTAGGCCTCAACCGTGAGTGAGCGAATGATCGCTCGCCCCAGGAGATTGCCGGAGGCGGTGAGGATCGCATCGTGGAAGGCCACGTCTGCTGCCGAGAAGGCGTCGGCGTCCTCCACCGCAAGCTCCAGGTCGGCCATGCGCTCATTGACGATGCGCTTGCCTTCCTCGGTGATGAGCCCAGCCGCCTGACTGGCCATCTGGGATTCCAGCGCGCGACGAACTTTGACCAGGTGGTCGAGCACCGACCAGGCAGCGTCGTGTCGGATCACCGCAGCCAAGACCACCGGGTTGACCAGATCCCACTCGGCCTGCGGCAACACCGTGGTGCCCTGGCCTTGCTGGACCTTGACCAATCCCATGGCCTCCAGGGCCTTGATTGCCTCACGAAGCACACTGCGGGAGACCCCAAAAGTCTCGCCGAGCACCGGCTCTGTGGGCAGGGTCGAGCCAGCCGGGAAAGCCCCACCGACAATGCGGTCAGCCAGTTCCTCGATGACGGCAGTGGCCAGCCGGGCGGGACGTCGAGGCCAAGGGCTGAGGGCCGGAGAAGTGGTCACAGAGGAACCATAGCGGAAGCACTTGACGACATACGTATGATGAATTATGGTTTCTCCTAGGACTCACCCCGAACGCGTCGTGGATCGCTTCGATTCAGGATTGCGGCGGTGCGTTCTCCAAAGCGGCACGGTGCTGAGGAGTTCGCTGTCGCCCACCGGAGTCGGACCCGCTGACGTGGCAGTCCCGGTCGGTGGGGTCGCCCACCCTGCCGGGTTGGCCCCCCGAACGCGGGGTCTGGCGAGGCTGCCTGGTTGCCCTCGCCAGACCCCGTTACAACACGGGGCGGTGGGCTGGGTGAAGCATATGGCTATACTTGCAGTCATTGAAGCCATGAACTGAAGTTGGTGCCCATGAATGCTCACGCTTCACCCTGCGTGGTGATCGGGGACCTCGTCGGATCGCGCACCGTGCCTGATCGCCGAGAGGTTCATCGCACTCTGGAGAAGGCCCTCGTGGCCGTCAACGCGGCCGTGCCTGCCCGCACCGAATTGCGCGTGACTGCCGGGGATGAGTTCCAGGGGAGCTACGCCACGCTCGGCGGCGCGATCGATGCGGCCCTGCGCGTTCGCCTCGAGCTGCTCCCGACCTTGGATGCCCGATTCGGCATCGGCCGCGGCACTGTCCTCATCCTTGACGCCGAGCGGGGCATCGAAGATGGTCCGGGGTGGTGGGCTGCCCGAGCCGCCATCGAGGAGATCGAGGAGCGCGCAGAGCGGGCGCCCTTGCGCGCGCTGCGCACGGCCTTTCACGTGGCCGATCCCGACGCACACGAGCGGGCACAGGAACAGGCCGTCAACGCTGCGCTGCAAGCCCGAGACCACCTCATCGGTGACTTGGGGGAGCGCTCGCTGCGGCTCCTGCGTGGCCTGCTCGACCCGCACACGACCCAGTCGGACATGGCCGCCGTCGAGGGTATTAGCCCATCGGCGGTCTCACAGCGCATCCGGGCTGACGGACTGGGTGTGTTGATCCTTGGTCACGAAACCTTGGGGGTGCTGCCGTGAGTTGGCTCGCGATCTGGCTGATCGGCGTGGGCGTAGCCGATGTCGTCCGAAGCCTGGCGCGACCCCTCTGGGTGAGCGCGGCCTGCGGAGTCGGCAGCGTCGTGCTGCTTTCTGCACTCTCCGGCCTGGGGGAAATTCACGAGGTCGCCGTGCTCGCCGCCTCGATCGTGCCGCTGGTCGGGTGGGTGTGGCTGGCCGATCGGGCGCAGCGACGCGCGACGGGCCACCGTCGAGCGCTTCTGGCGTTGGGCTCAGGCGTGACTCTGCTGATCGCCTTCTCTGGCTGGGCCGAGCCGATCTCGGGGCCGTTGGGTCAGTGGCTGGAGTCGATGACGGTCTTGCATCGAGAAGCGACTGGCGCCGACGCCACTCACGCCTTGCTGGTCGTCGCCGTCTTGCTGGTCAATGTGGCGACGGCCAATCTCGTCGTCCGACTGGTGCTCGTGAGCATCGGCGCGGTGCGTCCCATGGATCCCGCGCGCGTTGACCCGCCGGTCGGGCCAGCCGCTGAACTACGCGGTGGGCGGCTGCTCGGCCCCATGGAGCGGCTGCTCATCGTTGGTTTGGGGCTCGCCGGCCAGGTCACCGCTGCTGGTCTGGTCATCGCGGCCAAGGGCATCCTGCGGTTCCCGGAATTGCAGGCCAAGCGCAGTGACACCGAGGAAGTCACTGGCGTGGGCATCGATGCGGTCACCGAGTACTTCCTGGTCGGCTCGTTCACCTCGTGGCTTTTCGCGTTGACGAGCCTGGCGCTGATCCGGTGATGAGATGCCTGCCGGAGCCAAGGGGCTCGCTCACACGCTGATGATTCGGTCCACCCACTGCGGCGGGAACTGTGCCGTCGCGTTGCCCGCGAGCAATAGCCGGTAGGTCATGGTCGCGGCTTCCTCGAGGTTAAGCGCTCGCCTCAGGGCCATCTCCATGCTCTCGCCCAAGGCGGAGCAGCCATGGTGCGCCAGGACGACAGCATTGTGTTCGCGGGCGGCTTCGGCCGCGGCGGTGGCGATCTCCTCGCTGCCGGCAGGGAAGAACGGGACCCGACCCGCGCTACCCAGATAGAACTGATGGTCCAGCGTCGTGAACCGCAGGGGAGCGCCGAGCATGTCGACGAGCAAGACGTGTTGGGGGTGCAAGTGTACGATCGCGGAGACATCGGGCCGCACGGCATACGTGTGGTGATGCAACTTCCACTCCACCGACGGGCGTCGATCGCCCAGAGGCTTTCCCTCGCCCGTGACCTCGACCAGGTCTTCGGGGGTGAGTCGGTCCAGCCAGGTGCCGCTCGCGGTAACCAGCATGTGGTCGGTTCCGGGCACGCGCACCGACAGATTGCCGCCACTGGCTAGCACGAGTCCGCGGGCCACTACGGTCCGCCCGGCGTCGCAGAGATGCTCAATGAGGGCTTCGCGTTCGGTCACGAGGCAGATTCTCTCGTATGCCGGGTGGCTGCGGCACTCACGCCAGCGGGATTCTCAGGGTGAGTGTGGCGCCCTGGCCGGGCCCAGGCGAGGCCGCGGTGAGCGTGCCGTCGTGGGCTAGGGCGATTCCGCGGCTGATGGTCAGACCGATCCCCGACCCGGATTCGCCGGACCCACCACGACGGGCGCCCGGGACCCGATAGAAGCGTTCGAAGATCCGCTCGAGGTCCGCAGACTCGATGCCCTCGCCGGTGTCGGTGACGGCGACCACGGCATGCGCACCGTCCACGCCAATGCGCACCTCGACTCGACCGCCAGCTGGCGTGGCGCGCAGGGCATTGCCGACCAGATTGGTGACGACCTGAGCGATCCGATCGGCGTCGGCCGACACCATGGTCGGGGTGGGGGAGTCCACCACGAGCGTGAGGTCCGCGTCGTCTGCTTGCGGGCGCAGCCGTTGCGCGGCGCGGTCGGCGACCTGCGCCAGGTCGATGGGCTGCCGGACGATGCCGAGGCGGCCCTCCTCAGCCCGGGAGAGGGCCGAGAGATCGTCCGAGAGGCGGCGCAGACGCCGCGTCTCGGCCTGCAGCGTCGCCACCGTCTGAGGGGCGACCGGGATGAGGCCATCGACCATGCCTTCGAGGTGGCCGTCCAAAACAGTCAACGGCGTGCGCATCTCGTGAGCGACCTCACCGAGCAATCGGGTCCGACGGGCCTCGGTCTCGGCCAGGGTGGCACCCAGGGTCCGCAGGCTTGCTGCCATCTGGTCCAGCTCGGTCGAGCCTGGGGTCGGCACCTCGACGGCATACCGGCCAGCAGCCAGCTCGGCAGCGGTGCTGCCGAGCTGCTCGATGGGGCGCAGGAGTCGGTATGCCGCGAGCAGGCCGAGCGCGCTGGCAGCCAAGACGCCCACGAGGGCACCGATCAGCAGGGACTGGTCAACCGCGGCAGCGAATTGGTCGCGAAGCATGCGGCCCTGGCCCATGCCCGATCCTTCGCCCATGTGCATTTGCTGGTCGAACATCTGCGGCGCAAGGGTGCGGACGAGGAGCACGGTGGTGAGAGCGCCCACCACCACGACGGCGAGATGGGAGAGCAGGAGGCGGGTCGCCAGTCGGTTCATGGGGACGGTTCTGGGTCGAGGAGGAGTTTGTAGCCCACTCCGCGAACGGTACCGATGATGCGCGGGTCGCTGGCGTCGTCGCCGAGGGCTTTGCGCATTGACCGGATGTGCACGTCGACGACGCGCTCGTCTCCGTAGAAGTCGTATCCCCAGACGCTCTCGAGGAGTTGGGTCCGGGAGAAGACTCGGCCGGGGTTCTCGGCGAGCGCGTGTAGTAGGTCAAACTCGAGTGTGGAGATGCTGACTTGCTTTCCCTCGCAAGTGATTTCGCGTCGTTCTGGGTTGATCGTGAGGCCGGGGAACCTTAGGGTGGGGTCACGTTCCGCGGTGGGTGAGCCGACTCGTGGGCGGGTCCTGCGCAGGACGGTTTTAACCCGTGCGACGACCTCTCGAGGGCTGAACGGCTTGGTGACATAGTCGTCGGCTCCGACGGTCAACCCGATGAGCCGGTCCACCTCCTCACTGCGGGCGGTGACGAGAATGACCGGCAGCTCGGTGTCGCGCCGCAGGGTGCGCAGGACCTCGACGCCATCGAGGTCGGGCAAGCCGATGTCCAGAAGGACCAGGTCGGGGTTCAGGGAACCCACCACTCGCAGCGCCTCGGCGCCGCGATCGGATTCGAGGACGGCATAGCCATCGGCCTCTAGGTACGCGCGCAGCACATGACGAATGGCGGGCTCGTCGTCAACGACGAGAATCCTTCCCGGCACGGGACCTCCGATCATGGTGAACTTACCGGGGCGCTACCTAAGCCTAGGTGCCCCGGTAAGGAGGAGGATCAGTTGTCCTGCATCGGGCAATCCTGGTCGCCGGACTGGCCAGCGTCGTGGCCCTTGCCGCTCATCCGGGGGCCGTTGCCACCCATGCCCTGACCCTTGCCTTGACCTTGACCTTGACCTTGGCCTTGGCCGTGGCCCATGCCCTGACCCATCCCGGCGCCGCCCTCCTCGGGCAGGGTCCCAGCGGCAGCGGATTGATAGGCCGAAAGGTGGTGCTGCGATGCCTGCAGCAGGTTGTTGAGCACTCGGTCGACATCGGTCGGCGCGACGGCGATGGCCTTCTCGAGATCGGCGATATCGCGGGTCTCGAGTTCGATCCCGACCTGGTAGGCGGCGTCCAGGCTGACCTTGCCCTCGGCATACCAGGAGTCATAGAGCGACTGGATCTCAGGCAGGGCATAGGTGCCAGCGGCCTTGTCAGCGGAGGGGTCGGTCACGTCGTAGCGCTCCAGCAGGGTGCCCATGGCGTCGAAGTGCTTCTGCTCGCTGTTGGTGATCATGCTCATGGGGCGAGCGCCATCGTGGATCTCGGCGAGGGCGGCATACAGATCGCGGGCCATCCGCTCCTCCTCGCGCATCTGGGTGAGCGTCGCTGCGAGGGCGCCGTCGGCGGGCTCCGTCGCGGTCGATGGGCGCAGGGCGGCCTGGGCGCCGAGGGCGACCCCCACGGCGAGCGTCGTGGTCGCGGCGGCGGTGGCGATGACGGTGGTGGTGCGCATGGCGTGCTCCTCGGGTGCGGTGTTGGTGTCCTTGCATCCGAGTGAACGCGACCCGCATGTGGGGATGGGGTCGGCCAGTGTGAAGCCTGTGTGAAACCGCTGCCTCAACTTTTCCGCCTGGGGAGAGAACCTTTCGGTGAGGGCCCCTTAGAAGGGACCCCAACCACAAGGTTCCGGTACCTAGTGACCCGGCCCGCGGCATACTTGCCGTGCGCTGAACCCGCCCCGCCACCGCCCGGATTCAGGGCCACCGGTCCGACGCCCCGGGAGGCCCAAGCTTCCTATCGAGCGTATTGTCGGGACCGCACTACTTCTGGTGGACGAATCTGGCGCCGATGCGCTGACTCTGCGCCTCTCTCGCAGCGCGACTCGGGAGCAGCACCGCAACGCTGTACCGGCACTTCCCGGGGCGTGATGAGCTCGTCCGAGCGGTGGTTGACTCAATGTTCGCCGAAGTGGCCCTCACCGAGCAGTCGCTCGCGGGGATGCACTGGGATGCCGCGCTGCTCGACGTCGCAGGTCGGATGTT
>CALMQX010000017.1 GCA_937873315.1 uncultured Nostocoides sp.
GTGATCATCGATTCCGCGAGCTGGCAGGACGCCTTCATCGCCTTGGCTGTGGTGGGGATTCTGGTCGCGGTCCTGGTGGGACCGGGTCAAGGGGAACGCGCAGTCAGGCGCAGCACGCGTACCAGGTTGACCCCCGCGGCCTGAGCGTCGGCGGCCTGTGAGAGGCTGGCGCCCGTCATGCCGCTTCGTCCCTACCGCGAGCTCTTGAGCCGGCCCGGAATGGGCCGGCTCGTCATCATGGGCTGGCTGGCCCGGATCCCGTTCTTCGGCTCGGGGGTGGTGGTCACGCTGCACGTCGTGGACACCCTCGGGCAGAGTTATCGCGATGCGGGCGTGGTGATTGCCGCCTTGCTGATTGGGGTGGGGATCGGCGGCCCTTATCGTGGCCGACTCCTGGATCGACTGGGTTTGGCCCGGGTGGCCCTGCCCTGCCTGGCCGTTCAGGCCGGGTATGCCGTCCTGGCGCCCTTTGTTGGCTACCTCGCGCTGATCCTGGTCAGCCTGGTCGCAGGCCTCTTCATGATCCCCATGATGTCGGTGATGCGGCAGGCCATGATGGCTGCCGTTCCCCTCGAGTCACGCCGTCGCGCACTCTCTTTGGACGGCATGGTGGTGGAGCTCTCGGCCATGCTCGCCCCCGCTCTGGGTGTCTGGGCAGCCCTCACCTTTTCGACGCGGTGGGCTCTGCTCGGGATCACCCTGCTGGGGGTGGCCGCGGGCCTGGCCCTGGTCTGGCTGAACCCGCCGTTGAAGTCAGAGACCGCCGTGGCAGCCACCCAGAGCGTGCCCACTCGATCCTGGTTCGGCCTGGCTGTGGCCCTCTGCCTGCTGGCCGGAGTGACCAGCACGGTGATCTTCACCGGCTCTGACCTGGGCATTATCGCGGTGCTGCGCGAGCACGGGAGCCCGCAAGCAATCAGTTGGGTGATGGCGCTGTGGGCGGCCGGCTCGCTCATTGGCGGCCTGATCTATGGCTCGTGGCAGCACTCGGTCAATCCGTATGCCGTCCTGGCCGTGTTGGCCGCGCTCACCGCGCTCCCGAGCTTCGCGTCCACGCCGCTGGCCCTGGGTGGGTTGATGGCGGTGGCCGGACTGCTGGGTCAACCGTCGGTGACCTCGGTAGTCGAGGCCCTCAATGACGCGGCACCCGAGGCTGCCCGGGGCGAGGCCATGGGCTGGCACTCGACCGCCATGACCACCGGTAGCGCGCTGGGCTCGCCGATCGCCGGAGCGGCCATCGACTGGGGCGGTGGACGCGCAGGATTCCTGGTGTGCGCCGGCATTGGCCTGACGGTGGCTGCCTTCGGATTGGTGGCTTCTCGCGGACGGGCGCAACGGCATACGGCCGGCCCGGCCTAGACTTCGGGAGCCGACGACAACCTGAGAGTGGAACGCATGTCCGGACCCAATACGAGCTTCGACCCGGTCGAGGTGGCCGCGCTAGACCCCGCCACCATCGACCAGGCCGTCGCCGACGCCCTCGCCGCCGCGCAGGCCGCGGGAACCTTAGACGACCTCAAGACCGCTCGGGCCGCCCATCAGGGAGACAAGAGCCCCCTGGCGCTGGCAAACCGGGAAATCGGCGCGCTACCGCCCTCGGCCAAAGCGGAGGCCGGCAAGCGGGTCGGTCAGGCTCGAGGCCAGGTTGCGGCTGCCTTTGCGGCCCGCCAGGGTGAGTTGGAAGTCGAGCGGGACGAGCGCATCCTCGTCGACGAGGCCATCGATGTCACCCTGCCCGGGGGGCGTCGACCGCTGGGCCACCGGCACCCCAATGAGCTGATGGGCCAGCGGATTGCGGACATCTTCGTGGGGCTGGGCTGGGAGGTCGCCGAGGGGCCCGAGGTCGAGGCCGAGTGGTTCAACTTCGACGCCCTGAACTTCGACGCGGACCATCCGGCGCGACAAATGCAGGACACGTTCTATGTGGACCCGCCGGAGTGTGGCTTGATCCTGCGCACGCACACCTCGCCCGTGCAGGCGCGCTCGCTGATCGAGCGCGGTGTTCCGCTCTATATCGCCTGTCTGGGGCGGGTCTTCCGCACCGACGAACTCGATGCCACCCACATGCCGGCCTTCCACCAGGTCGAGGGCCTCGCGGTGGATGAGGGCATCACCATGGCCCACCTCAAGGGCACCCTGGATCGGCTTGCCAGCGAACTCTTCGGCGAGGGCGCCACGACCCGGATGCGGCCGAGCTTCTTCCCGTTCACCGAGCCCAGCGCCGAGGTCGACCTGCGCTGCTTCGTCTGCCGGGGCAATGACCCTGCCTGCCGCGCCTGCAAGGGCATGGGCTGGATCGAGTGGGGTGGCTGCGGCATGGTCAACCACAACGTCCTGCGCGCCTGCGGGGTGGATCCCGAGCGCTACTCCGGGTTCGCCTTCGGGATGGGCGTGGACCGGGCCCTGATGTTCCGGACCGGGGTCTCGGACATGCGGGACATGATCGAGGGTGATGTGCGCTTCAACGCGCAGTTCGGGATGGAGATCTGACCATGCGCGTGCCTGTTGACTGGCTGCGTGAGTATGCCGCTGTGCCCGCGGGGGCCCGAGCCGCCGATATCGCGGCCGATTTGGTCCGCGTCGGCCTGGAAGAGGAGGCCATCCACTCGGGAGGTGTGAGCGGCCCGCTCGTTGTCGGGCGAGTGCTCACGTGTGCCCCTGAGCCGCAGAAGAATGGCAAGACCATTAACTGGTGCTCCATCGACGTCGGTGACGCCAATGGCAGCGGTGAGCCGCAGTGGGTGGTCTGTGGGGCGCACAACTTCGGGGTCGGGGATCTCGTCGTGGTCATCCTGCCCGGCGGTGTCCTGACCACCCCGATGGGCCCGTTGGAGGTGTCCGCGCGCAAGACCTATGGCCATATTTCCGCCGGGATGATCTGCTCCGAACGGGAACTGGGGCTCGGCGACGACCACGACGGCATCATCGTGCTCACCCGTCGATACGCCGACGATCCGGAGATGCTGGCCCGGCTCATTCCAGGTGCGGACGCGCTGACCATCCTCGGGTTGGACCGAGAAACGGTCGAGGTCAATGTCACCCCGGACCGGGGCTACTGCTTCTCCGTGCGCGGCATCGCTCGTGAGTACTCCCATGCCACCGGTGTCACCTTCACCGACCCGGTGATCGAGCTCAGCGAGGGTGCCCCCGCGGCCAATGACCATGGGTATGCCGTGCGCCTGGAGGACAGCTCACCCCTGCGCGGCCGCCAAGGGTGCGGCCGCTACGTGGCGCGGATCGTGCGCGGCATTGACGTGCACGCACCCAGCCCCTCGTGGATGCGCCAGCGGCTGACCGAAGCCGGGATGCGGCCGATCAGCCTGCCGGTGGACGTCACCAACTATGTGATGCTCGGTCTCGGCCAGCCGCTGCACGCCTTCGACCTGGCGACCTTGAGGGGCGACATTGTGGTCCGCCGAGCCCATGAGGGTGAGCGCCTCACGACCTTGGACGCGGTCGAACGCGTGCTCTCGCCGGAGGACCTGCTTATCACCGATGGTGGCGAGACTCCCATCGCCATCGCCGGGGTGATGGGCGGTGCCACCACGGAAGTCACCGATGGCACCAGCGATGTCCTCATCGAGGCCGCCTACTTCGATTCCACGACCGTGGCGCGTTCCGCGCGGCGGCATAAGTTGCCCTCGGAGGCCTCCCGTCGCTTCGAGCGCGGGGTCGACAGCCAACTCGCCCCGGCAGCGGCCGAACTCGCCGTCCAATTGCTTCTCCGCTACGGCGGCGGAAGCGCGGATGACGGGGTCACCGACGTCGGCGAGCCACCGCAGCCGACCCAGATCTCGCTGGATCCGGCCTATCCGGGACGCTTCGTCGGCGTGAGTTATGCCGCCGAGGATGTCACGCGCATTCTCACCGAGATCGGCTGCACCCTCGCCGGTCAGGACCCCTTGATGGTGACCCCGCCGACCTGGCGGCCAGACCTGCGGACCGCGCCGGACCTGGTCGAGGAGATCGCCCGCATCGATGGCTATGACCGGATTCCATCCGTCTTGCCGACGCCGCCTGGTGGCCGCGGGTTGACCCACGCGCAGCGAGTGCGTCGCATCGTTGCCGATGTGCTGGCAGGCCAGGGCCTGGACGAGATCTGGAGTGCGCCCTTCGTCGGGGATGTGCGCCACGCCGCCCTGGGCTGGGATCCGGCCGAGGTCCGCACAGCCACCTTGGCCCTGGCCAACCCACTCTCCGATGAGGCCCCGTTGCTGCGCGTCAGTGTGCTCAGCACGATGATCGATGCGTTGCTGCGCAACGAGGCTCGCGGTCAGCGCGATATCGGCCTCTTCGAGGTGGGCCAAGTGGTGGCCCGTGTCGGTGAGCAGCGCACCGCCCCGACCGTTGACGTCGGCGTGCGCCCGTCGAACGAGGTGCTCGAGCAGATCTATGCTGCGGTTCCGCCACAACCTCGCCACCTGGGCATGTTGCTGGCGGGCGACCGTGAGCGCGCCGGCTGGTGGGGCCGCGGACGTCACGTCGATGCGGCCGATGTCATCGCCCTCGCGCACTCGGTGGGCGCCGCGCTGGGAGTGCCCTTGAGCGCTCGTGCGAGCGCGACGATGCCATTTCACCCGGGACGTTGCGCCGAGATCATGCTCGCCGACGGGACCACCGTCGGGCACGCCGGTGAATTGCACCCCAAGGTCATCGCGTCCCTGGGTCTCTCGGCGCGCACTGTGGCTGCGGAACTCGACCTTGACGTGCTGACCATCGCCAGCGAAGGCACCACGGCGGCGCGCACGCTGGTGACCTCACCGCTGGCCTACCAGGACATCGCCCTGGTCGTCGCGGACGCGGTGCCCGCTGCGGCGCTGGAGGCAAGCCTGCGCCGCGGCGCTGGGGAGCAACTGGAGTCCGCAACCCTCTTCGATGTCTACCGAGGCGACCAGGTGGGGGCCGGACGCAAGTCGCTGGCCTACCGGCTGGTCTTCCGGGCGCCCGACCGCACGCTCACGACCGATGAGGTCACCCGGCTGCGTGATCAGGCGGTGGCGGCCGCGGCGAGCGACCATCAGGCGGTGCAGCGGACGTGAGCGACGTCCCGCCCGAGGACCTCGAGGGCACCGGCGCTGGTCCGGTCGCCGTGGTGACGGGCGCGTCGCGCGGCATTGGTCGCCAGCTTGCCGATGGCCTCGAGGATGACGGCTGGGCGGTCGAGCGCGGTTCCACCGCGATCGCCCCAGTAACCGACCCGCAAGCCGTCTCCGAGTGGGTGGCCGAGATCGTCGAGCGGCAGGGCCGCATTGACCTCTTGGTCAACAATGCCGGTGTCATCGACGCGGAGGTCTCCCTCGTCGACAGTGATCCCGAGGACTGGTGGCGCACGGTCGAGGTCAACCTGCGTGGTCCCTATCTCATGACGCGAGCGGTCATTCCGGTCATGCTGGCGCAGGGCGGTGGGCGGATCATCAACCTCAGCTCCGGCGCGGCATATCGACCCACAGCGGTGTCCACGGCCTACAACGTGAGCAAGGGTGCGCTGTCCCGGCTGACCATGATGACCCAGGAGTATGCCGCCCGCGGCATATTCACCTTCGACCTTGCCCCCGGGGTGGTTCGTACCGACATGACCATGAGCATGCGGGCGCACGACGGGCGGTCCGAGTGGACCCAGCCCGCAGACGTGCTTGCGCTGGCCTTGGCTATGGCTGCGGGGGAGTTGGACGCCTGGTCGGGTCGGCACGTGCGGGCCGGGGTCGACACGATCGCGTCATTGACCGATCGGGCACGCGAGCCGTTGCTCGATGGCGATCGGACCCTCACGCTGCAGCGTTGGGGGAGTGACGACCCGCTGCCCTAACCGATTGGATGCATTTGCTTGTGCATGCAAGAATATGCACATGGTTTCTGTGGCAATCGCCGGAGCGAGCGGCTACGCCGGCGGAGAGTTGCTTCGGCTGCTGCTGGGCCACCCCGACGTCGAGATCGGTGCCCTGACGGCTGCTTCGAGTGCGGGCAGCGCCCTGGGGAGCATCCACCCGCAGCTCACCCCGCTGGCCGACCGGATCATCCAGGACACCAGCGTCGAGGTCCTTGCCGGACATGACGCCGTGATCCTGGCGCTGCCGCATGGGCATTCGGCAGCGATCGCGGCGGCGCTCCCCGAGTCGGTCGTCGTCATCGACTGCGGTGCGGATTTCAGGCTGCGCAGCGACCAGGCCTGGACTGCCTTCTACGACACGCCGTACGCCGGTAGTTGGCCGTACGGCCTGCCCGAATTGGTCACCCCGGCCGGCAAGCTGCGCACTGTCCTGCACGGTGCCCGCCGGATCGCCGTGCCCGGGTGTTATCCGACCGCGGTCAGCCTCGCGTTGGCTCCTGGTGTGCAGGCCGGGGTGATTTCCGGGACGGATATCACCGTGGTGGCGGCCTCGGGCACCTCCGGCGCCGGCAAGTCACTCAAGCCGCACCTGCTCGGCGCTGAGGTCATGGGCGCCATGAGTCCCTATGGCGTGGGTGGTGTGCACCGGCATACGCCCGAAATCGAGCAGAACCTCTCGGCCGCCGGGGGAGGCGATGTCACGGTCTCGTTCACGCCCACCTTGGCGCCGATGCCCCGCGGCATTCTGGCTACCTGCACGGCCCGGGTGAACCCCGGGGTGAGCGCCGAAGAGGTCCGGGCCGCATGGGTGCAGGCCTATGCCGATGAACCGTGCGTGCACCTGCTGCCGGAGGGCAGCTGGCCCAGCACGGCCAGCGTCCTGGGCAGCAATGTGGCGCATCTGCAGGTCACCCTCGATCCGCGTGTCGGTCGGGTCATTGCGGTCGCCGCGATCGACAACCTCACCAAAGGCACCGCCGGCGCGGCCGTGCAGTGCCTCAACCTTGCCCTCGGGCTCCCCGAAGGCACCGGACTGCCCATGGCGGGAGTGGCCCCATGAGTCGTATGCCCCTGCATCTCTTCGCGCACCCGGAGGATCTGGCCATCGTGCGCTTGGCGCCGGATGAGGAACCCGCATTTGCCTGGCGTACTGGGCCGCTTCAGGTGCTCGCTCGCAGCAATAGCGAGACCTCGGTCGTGACCTTGCGCGAGGCCGTCCCGGCGAGCGCTCGCAGCGAGGGCCCGTTCCGTGCGCTGGAGGTGGCCGGGCCGTTGGACTTCGCGATGGTCGGAGTCCTGGCGAGCATCCTCTCCCCGGTCGCCGCGGTGGGCCTGACCGCGCTCACCGTGTCGACCTTCGACACGGATTGGGTGCTCATTCGCAGCGAGGACATCGACGTCGCCATAGACGCGCTGCGCAAGGCTGACCAGGTCGTCACGCCGACCTCCGTCTGGTCGGGGGAGACGGCATGAGCGTGACCGTGCCTGCGGGCTTTCGAGCCGCCGGGGTCGCTGCCGGGCTGAAGTCCAGTGGCGCCCCCGATCTGGCGATCGTGGTCAATGACGGCCCAGACTTCCATGCGGCGGGAGTCTTCACGACCAATCGGGTGCAGGCTGCGCCGGTCACCTGGTCACGGCAGGTCCTGGCCGATGGCCGGGTGGATGCCGTCCTGCTCAACTCCGGTGGCGCCAACGCCTGCACGGGGGCGCCTGGCTTCCAGGACACGCATCGAAGCGCCGAGTATGCTGCGGCCGCGCTGGGCGTGGCGCCCGGCGACACCGCGATCTGCTCGACCGGGCTCATCGGTGCCCGGCTGCCGATAGATCTCGTGCTTGCCGGGGTTGATGCCGCATGCGCGCAGCTCAGCGCCGATGGTGGCGATATGGCCGCCCGGGCGATCATGACCACGGATACGGTGCCCAAGACCGCCGCCGCAACTCGGGAGGGCTGGAGCGTCGGCGGCATGGCCAAGGGCGCAGGCATGCTCGCGCCCGCGCTGGCGACCATGCTGGTCGTGCTCACCACCGATGCGGTGGTCGACCCTTCGACGCTGGACGGGGTGCTGCGCTCGGCCACCTCGCGCACCTTTGACCGGATCGATTCCGACGGCTGCATGTCGACTAATGACACCGTCCTGTTGCTCTCCTCCGGGGCCAGCGGGGTGCAGCCGTCGATCGAGGATCTGACCGAAGCGGTGACCGAGGTGTGTGCCACCCTGGCCCGCGCGCTCATTGCCGACGCGGAGGGTGCCCATCACGACATCTCGATCGAGGTGCGCCAGGCGGTCTCCGAAGCCGATGCGCTCGAGGTGGCCCGCGCGGTCGCCCGCAACAACCTGTTCAAGTGTGCGGTCTTCGGCAATGACCCCAACTGGGGCCGGGTGCTCGCCGCCGTCGGCACCACCGCGGCCGCTTTCGACCCGACCGCGCTGGATGTCGTCATGAATGGGGTTCAGGTCGCTCGCGCGGGTGGCCTCGGGGAGGATCGGGCACTGGTGGATCTGAGCTCCCGGGAGTGCCACGTAGTGATCGACCTTCATGCCGGCTCAGAGAGCGCCACGGTGTGGACCAACGACCTGACCCATGACTACGTCCACGAGAACTCGGCGTATTCATCATGACCGCGCCTTCGGTTCCCGGCGTGCTGCGCGGCGCCATCGACGCCGCGGCCTTGCGTGTGGCCCAGTCCAAGGCCACCACCCTGGTCGAGGCCTTGCCCTGGCTCGAGGCCTTCCGCGGTGCCCTGGTCGTCATCAAGTATGGCGGCAACGCCATGGTCGATGACTCGCTGAAGGCGGCCTTCGCTCAGGACATTGCCTTCCTGCGGTATGCCGGCTTGCGTCCGGTCGTCGTGCACGGCGGCGGGCCGCAGATCAAGGCCATGCTGGAGCGGCTCGGCCTGCCCTCGGAGTTCCGTGGTGGCCTACGGGTCACGACCCCCGAGGTCATGGAGGTCGTGCGCATGGTGCTCACCGGCCAGGTCGGCCGTGAGCTGGTGGGCCTGCTCAATCAGCATGGCCCGGTGGCTGTCGGCCTCTCCGGCGAGGACGCCGGCCTCCTGGGCGCCCAGCGCCGCGGCGTTGTGGTCGACGGCGAACACCACGACCTAGGCCTGGTTGGGGACGTGGTGGAAGTCAATCCGGCCGCCGTCCTGGACTTGGTGGCCGCCGGCCGCATTCCGGTGGTGTCGACCATCGCCCCGGAGGTGGGCGGCCCTAGCGGGGCGGTGCTCAATGTGAACGCCGATACCGCAGCGGCGGCGCTCGCGGCGGCCCTGGGTGCGCGCAAACTTGTCGTGCTCACCGACGTCGAAGGCGTCTATGCCAACTGGCCGGACCGGGCCAGCCTGCTCTCCAGACTGACGCTCTCGGATGCCCGGGAACTGCTCACGCGGGTCGATGAGGGGATGATCCCCAAGTTGGAGGCCTGCATTCGGGCGGTTGAGGCGGGAGTGCCGCGAGCCCATGTGGTGGATGGGCGCCAGCCGCATTCCCTGCTCCTTGAGGTGTTTACCTCCGAGGGCATTGGCACGATGATCATGCCTGACGGTGAGCCGAGGCAGGGGGCGTCATGACCCGGGGTCAGGAGTGGCTAGATCGCTACGACCATGCACTGATTCGCGTGTTCGGCACCCCCAGCCTGGTTCTCGACCACGGTGAAGGTGCCTGGGTCTGGGATGTCGATGGGCAGCGCTACCTGGACCTCGTCGGCGGCATCGCGGTGAACGCGTTGGGGCACAACCATCCGGCCTTGGTGAGTGCGGTCAGCAAGCAAGTCGCGACGCTGGTGCACATCTCCAACTTCTTCACGTCCACCGCGCAGATCACCTTGGCCGAGCGGCTTGTGCAGTATGCCGGAGCGCCCGATGGCTCGGGGGTCTTCTTCGCCAACAGCGGCGCCGAGGCGATCGAGGCCGCGATCAAGCTGGCCCGGCGCACCGGCCGATCTGGCCTGGTGGCCGCCGAGGGCGCTTTTCATGGGCGGACCACGGGGGCTCTGGCGCTCACTCACAAGGCGGCCTATCGCGAACCCTTCGCACCGCTGCTGCCGGGGGTCACCCATGTGTCCTTTGGCAACATCGCGGCGCTCACCGCGGCCGTCGGCCCAGACACCGGCGCGATCATCCTGGAGCCGATCCAGGGCGAGGCCGGCGTCATGCCTGCGGACTCGGGTTACCTGCGGGCAGCACGCGAGATCGCCACCGCGTCCGGCGCACTCCTGATTCTGGACGAGATCCAAACCGGGATTGGGCGCACCGGGTCGTGGTTCGCCTTCCAGGAGGCCGGGATTCAGCCGGATGCCATGACCCTGGCTAAAGGGCTCGGCGGCGGGGTGCCCATCGGGGCCTTGGTGACCTTCGGCCCCACCGCGACGGGCCTCCTCACCGCGGGCCAACATGGGTCCACCTTCGGGGGCAACCCACTCGCGGCGGCGGCCGGCCTGGCGGTGCTGGACACCATCGAGAGCGAGGGGCTGCTGGCCAGGGCGGCTGAACTCGGCGATCACCTGGCTCAGCGGATCGCCGCGCTCGGGCACCCACTGATCAGCGGTAACCGGGGACGCGGCCTGCTCCAGGCGGTGGTGCTCGCGGCACCGGTGGCCGCACAGCTTGCCGAGGTTGCGCGCGCGCATGGCTTCCTGATCAACCCGGTCGCCCCCGATGCCGTGCGGCTGGCGCCCCCGCTGATCATCACGGCCGATGAGCTCGACCTCTTCATCGATGCCCTCCCGGAGCTGTTGGACTCCTTGCCCATCCCTGCGAAAGGGGACTCCTGATGACCCTGCGCCATTTCCTGCGGGACGACGACCTCAGCGCGGCCGAGCAGCACACCATCCTGGACCGGGCGTTGGCCCTCAAGGCTGCCCCCTTCAGCGACCGCAGCCTGGAAGGTCCCCAGGTGGTGGCCGTGCTCTTCGACAAGCAAACCCTGCGGACCCAGGTCTCCTTCACAGCGGCGATCGCGCACCTGGGCGGCTTCCCGATGGTGATCGACGGCAAACTCGCCCAGGTCGGCGTGCGTGAGTCGATCGCGGACACGGCGCGCGTCTTGGGGCGTGAAGCCGTAGCCATTGTCTGGCGTACCTACGGCCAGGAGCGCCTGGACGAGATGGCCTCCTACGCCAATGTGCCGGTCATCAATGCGCTGACCGATGAGTTCCACCCGTGCCAGATCCTGGCCGACCTCATGACCATTCGGGAGCACAAGGGCGCGCTCGCTGGGCTGACCTTCGCCTACGTCGGGGATGGGGCCAACAATATGGCGCACTCCTACCTCCTGGGTGGGGCTCTGGCCGGCCTGCACGTGCGCATCGGCACCCCAGCGGCATACCAGCCGAACCCGGAATACCTGGCCCGAGCGCAGGAGTTGGCCGCCGCGCAGGGCGGCTCGATCACCGTGCTGGCGGACCCCATCGCGGCGGTGAGTGGCGCTGATGCGGTCGCGACCGACACCTGGGTCTCGATGGGCAAGGAGAAGGAAGCCGAATCCCGCAAGGGCGGCCAGAGTCCGTTTGCTCCGTATTCCGTGACCACTGCCTTGATGGCGCACGCCAAGGCCGATGCGATCTTCCTGCACTGCCTGCCCGCGTACCGCGGCTTCGAGGTCGACGCGGAGGTCATCGACGGGCCGCAGTCGGTGGTCTGGGATGAATCGGAAAACCGCCTGCACGCGCAAAAGGCTGTGCTCTCCTGGCTCGAGGAGCAACGGAGGCAGCGGCCATGAGCATGTCCACCTCGCGCACCGCGCGGCACCAGCGCATCGTCGAGATCCTCGGTCGGCAAAGCGTGCGATCGCAGAACGACTTGCTCTCGTTGTTGGCGGCCGATGGTTTCGAGGTGACCCAAGCGACGCTCTCCCGAGACTTGGTGGATGTCGGCGCGGAGCGAGTGCGACTGGGCAAGAACCTGGTGTATGCCGTGCCCGGCGAGGGTGGCGATCGCACCGCACGACCAGCCCCCGATGGCGAAGCGGTGAGCGCGCGCCTGGTGGCGCGCTGTCAGGAGCTCCTGGTCACCGCCCGGTACTCGGACAATCTCGTGGTTCTGCGCACCCCGCCTGGGGCGGCAAGCTTCTTGGCCTCGGCCATCGACCATGCGGACATGGGTGAGGTGCTTGGCACCATCGCTGGAGATGACACCATCATGGTCATCACCGCGGGGGCTCAGGCGAGCCACACTGTGGCCGATCAACTCATGAGCTACGCACGCAAGGACTGACACCTGTGACCCAGAAGTTGGCGCTCTGGGGTGGGCGCTTCACCGGCGGACCCGCCGACGCCCTCGCCGCGCTGTCCCGCTCGACCCACTTTGACTGGCGACTGGCGGCCTATGACATCGCCGGGTCGAAGGCGCATGCCCGGGTCCTTCACCAGGCCGGCCTGCTCGACGACGCCTCGCTGGCGGCGATGCTTGCCGGGCTGGACGCCCTGGCCGCCGATGTCGAGTCGGGAGCCTTCGTTGCCAGCCCGGATGACGAGGACGTCCATACGGCACTTGAGCGCGGGTTGATTGACCGGGTTGGCCCGGATGTCGGCGGTCGCCTGCGGGCTGGACGCTCGCGCAATGACCAGATCGCCACGCTGTTGCGGATGTACTGCCGGGATCACGCCCGGCTGGTCGCCGGCCTGGTGCTCGACGTAGTGGACGCCCTGCTCGCCCAGTCGGAGCAGCATCTGAGCGTGGCGATGCCCGGCCGGACCCACCTCCAGCACGCCCAGCCCGTGCTCTTGGCCCACCACCTGATGGCGCACGGCTGGGCGCTCGTGCGCGATGTTGACCGGCTCCGAGACTGGGATGTTCGCGCGGCCGTTTCTCCGTATGGGTCCGGAGCGCTCGCGGGCTCCTCGCTCGGGCTGGACCCCGAGGCCGTGGCCGCCGATTTGGGCTTCGCCTCCGCGACCGAGAACTCCATCGATGGCACCGCTGCCCGGGATTTCGCGGCCGAATTGTCTTTTGTGCTCGCCATGATCGCGGTCGACATCTCCCGGCATGCCGAGGAGGTGGTGCTCTGGGCCACCAAGGAGTTCGGCTTCGTGCGCCTCGATGATGCCTATTCGACCGGGTCGAGCATCATGCCGCAGAAGAAGAACCCCGATATCGCCGAGCTCGCCCGCGGCAAGGCGGGCCGCCTGGTCGGAGATGTGGCCGGACTGCTGACCACCCTGAAGTCCCTCCCGCTGGCCTACAACCGTGACCTGCAGGAGGACAAGGAGCCGGTCTTCGACGCCCTGGACACCTTGGAGGTTCTGCTTCCCGCGTTCGCCGGAATGGTGGCCACGATGACCTTCGACACCGCCCGCCTGGAGTCCTTGGCGCCTCAGGGCTTCTCGCTGGCCACGGATATCGCCGAATGGCTGGTGCGCCAGGGTGTGGCCTTCCGGATTGCCCACGAGGTCGCGGGGGAGTGTGTGCGCGTCTGCGAGGGCCGCGGCATCGAACTCTGGGATCTCAGCGACCAGGACCTCCACGACATTCACGAGGCGCTGACTCCGCAGGTGCGCGAGGTGCTCAGCGTTGAAGGCTCGCTACGCTCGCGGTCCGCCAAAGGCGGTACCGCCCCGGTGCGTGTGGCTGAGCAATTGACCGCCCTGAAGGCCGCGGTCGCGCAGCGTCGTTCCTGGTAGTCGTGGCCGCTCGGTACTCCCGGAAGGCGCTGGCGAGGCCGGTCCTGGAGGTCGCGCCCACGCTGCTGGGGGCGGTCATCGAGCATGGCGAGGTTGCCGTGCGGATCACCGAGGTCGAGGCGTATGCCGGAGCGGGTGATCCCGGTTCGCATGCCTTCCGGGGGCCGACCCCGCGAAGCGCCATCATGTTTGGCCCGGCCGGCCACCTGTACGTCTATTTCACCTACGGCATGCACTGGTGCGCCAATGTCGTCTGTGGTCCGCAGGGTGAGGCCAGTGCCGTCCTGCTGCGTGCCGGAGAGGTCGTGCGCGGTCACGACGAGGCGGCGCGTCGGCGCCCGGGGGTGATAGCGCGGGAGTGGGCACGTGGTCCGGCCCGCCTGACCCGCACCCTGGGCCTTGACGGCGCCCACAATGGTGTCGACCTGGTCGCGGGAGGTGCCTCGGTCCGCCTTGACGTCGCAGACGCGGTCAACCCCGCGCACATCCGCACCGGCCCACGGGTCGGGGTGCGCGGCCCCGGTGGGGACGGGGCCAAGTACCCCTGGCGGTTCTGGCTCGACGGCGAACCCACGGTGAGCCGGTATCGCCCCGGCTGACCGGCAGACCTCTGCTGCCATGTCGGATTCCTGCTAGTGCCAACTCCGGGCTTCGGCCAGGATTAGGGCATGCACACCGACCGCGAGCGCTGCGTCCGGGCCGTCCGGGCCAGGGACGGGCGCTTCGACGGTCAGTTCATCACCGGAGTGCTCACCACGGGGATCTACTGCCGCCCCTCCTGCCCGGCGCGCACCCCTCGGCCCGAGAACATGCGCTTCTTTCCCAGCGCCGCAGCCGCGCACCAAGGCGGATTCCGCGCTTGTAAGCGATGCCTGCCCGATGCCACGCCGGGCTCACCACAGTGGAACGTCCGTGCCGATGCGGTAGCCCGAGCGGTCCGCCTGATCGAGGACGGACTGCTGGACCGTGCCGATGTGCCCGCCTTGGCGGCTGCAGTGGGATATAGCCCGCGACAACTGGAGCGGATCGTGCGTGCCGAGCTCGGCTCCGGCCCGCTGGGGCTGGCTCGGGCGCAACGTGCCCAAGCGGCACGGACCCTGATCGAGCGCACCGATCGGCCCTTGACTGAGATCGCCTGGGCCGCGGGCTTCAACAGCATCCGCAGCTTCAATGCCACCGTGCAGGCGGTCTACGCCACCGCCCCGCGGACGCTGCGGGCCCACCGGGACGCCCACGTGGGCCCGCGCGAGATCGGTGAGTATGCCGTGGTGCCGATCCGCCTTCCCTTCCGCCCGCCCATCGAGCCCGAGCAGCTCTTTGGGCATCTGGTGGCCACCGCGGTGCCGGGCGTGGAGGAGTGGACCGGGGTGGCCTACCGCAGGACCCTCAGGCTCCCTCACGGTCACGGGATCCTGGTCGTCCGGCCGCCCAGGCCCACAGCGACGCACCTTGCCGGCGAACTCCTGCTCAGCGACTTGCGCGATGTGACTGCGGCCGTGCATCGCACTCGGTGGCTGCTCGATCTGGATGCTGACCCCGATGCGGTCGATGGCGCGCTTGCGGAGGACCCGGTCCTGGCCGCGGCGGTGGCGGCATCGCCGGGCCGCCGGGTGCCGCGCACGGTCGATGGCCAGGAAATGGCCATCCGCGTGATTCTCGGTCAGCAGGTGTCAACAGCCGCGGCTCGCACCACGACCGGTCGGGTGGTCGCGGCCTATGGTGAGCCCATCAGCGACCCGGCCGGCGGACTGACGCACCTCTTTCCTGAGGCCCACGTCTGGGCCGAGCTCCCCGATGATGCGCTACCCATGCCGAGGGCGCGCCGCGAGGCTGTGCGCTCGCTGGCCGTTGCCTTGGCCGCTGGCCTGGATCTCGGACCGGGCGCCGACTGGGCGCAGGCTCGCGCCCAGCTCGCGGCCCTGCCAGGGGTAGGCCCGTGGACGGTGGAGGGCATCGCGATGCGCGCCTTGGGCGATCCTGATGCCTTCCCGGTGACCGACCTGGGGGTCGTGGCCGGTGCCCGCGCCCTGGGCATCGCTGCGGCCGAGCTGACCAGCCGGGCAACCGGTTGGACACCCTGGCGGGCCTATGCCGCGCAACACCTGTGGTCCGTCCTTGACCATTCGATCAACCATCTGCCGACCCCGGAGGGGATCTCATGACCACCGTCTTCGTCGCCCAGCCCGCAGGGCAGGTCAGGCATGCTCGGATCGACAGCCCGATTGGGGAGTTGACGCTGCTCGCCGACGATGCCGCCCTGCTCAAGGTCTGCTTCGCGGGTGCCGTGGAGCCCATTGTCGGGGCCTGGGGCCCTCGTGCCGAATTGGCCCAGCACCCGGTGCTGGGCGCCGCCGCTGCACAGCTCTCGGAGTATTTCGCGGGGGAGCGCACCGCCTTCACCCTGCCGCTGCGTCCGGGAGGAACCCCATTCCAGGAAGCGGCCTGGCAGGCCCTGATCGGCATTCCCTATGGCCAAACCCGCTCGTATGCCGCGCAGGCGGCGGCCCTGGGCCGGCCCACCGCAGTGCGGGCGGTGGGCGGCGCCAATAATCGCAACCCGCTGCCGATCGTGATCCCTTGCCACCGCGTTCTCGGGGCCTCGGGCGCGCTCACGGGATACGCCGGCGGCCTGCCCGTCAAGGAGTTCCTGCTCCGCTTGGAGGGTGTCCTCCTCTAAGGAAGGGGCAGGTCAGGGAACGTCCTGGAGGCATTGGTCCAGGGCGCGCGCACCCAGGGCAGCCAGCGGATGGCCTTTGGACTCGTAGTACCAGCGCGCGGCATTGCCCTGGAGCGCGGCAAAGGCCCGGCCCCATTGCCAGGAGGCCTCGTCCACCTCAAGGATTGCCCGGTAGCGAGCGCGCGTTGGCGCGTCCAAGACCCACCACGCGCACGTGTGCTCCCACGCTGGGTAGCCCGTGGTCAGGGTGCCGAGATCCAGCAGGCCGACGATCTGGCCATCGCGAATGACCAGGTTTCCGGGGATCAGGTCGGCATGCAGCACCACGGTGATCGGCGGTGGCTCCACGGCGGCTGCTGACGCGAGCATGGTGTGAAATGGCACGGCTTCGGGTCGGGTGCTGAGCCAATCCCGGGCCTCATCGAGCCCGCGGATGCGCTCCTGCAGGTGTCCGCCGCGGGCGCCGACGGGCCATTGCTCCGGCGCTAGCCGAGTGAGATCAACCGAGGACAACGCCTGGACGACCTCGGCGAGCACAGTCGCCCACGACAGCGGAATGGGCCCTGTCAGGGCCGCACCGGCTGCGTCCTGCCCGGGAAGCCAGCGATTGACCGCCCATGGGTGCCGGAAGTGCTCGGTGGGAGTTCCGACGTGCAGCACCTCGGGGACCTCGAGGGGGATGACCGCGCGCAACCGGGGCCACCAGGTGATCTCCTTGAGTAGTCCCTGGGCCGCGTCGGCGTGCCGGGGGAGTCGGACGAGGAAGTCCTCGCCCAACCGCCAGGTGGTGTGCTCGGTGCCTGAGGTCCGCAACCGGCGCAGCGGGAGGCCAGCCCACCACGGACACTGCTGGCGGACCAGGTCGGCGACCAGGTGGTGGGGCACCGGGGTCTCGCCCTCGTGCAGCGGCATACCGACATCCCATCGCGTGAGAGTGCGCTGAGCAACCGGCTTTCGCGTGGCAGGCTTAGCCGCGCACCCGGCATACCCTCGGGCAGCACCCGGACCGAGCAGAAGGCGGCTGACCACCGTGACCGACATCCTCGACGAGCTCCAGTGGCGCGGATCGGTGGCCCAGTCCACCGACGAGAGTGCGCTGCGCGACGCCCTGGCGAGCGGCCCGATCACGGCCTACTGCGGCTTCGACCCCACGGCGCCGAGCCTGCACTTCGGCAACTTCGTGCAGTTGGTGCTCCTGCGCCGCCTGCAGCGCGCCGGCCACCGCGTCATTTGCCTGGTAGGCGGCTCCACGGGGTTGATCGGGGACCCGAAGCCCACCTCGGAACGGGTTCTGAAGACCAAGGATGAAGCCGCCGCCAATGTGGCCCGGATCAAGGAGCTGGTTCGGCCGTTCCTGGACTTCGATGGGCCAAATGCCGCGGTCTTGGTGGACAACCTTGACTGGACGGCGCCGCTCTCGGCGTTGGACTTCCTGCGGGAGATCGGCAAGCACTTCCGGGTTAACCAGATGATCCGCAAGGAAGCGGTCTCGGCCCGGCTGGAGAGCCAGGAAGGCATTTCGTACACGGAGTTCAGCTACCAGCTGCTGCAGGCGCTGGACTTCCTGCACCTCTTCCGGGAGTTCGGCTGCACCTTGCAGACCGGCGGCTCGGACCAATGGGGGAATCTCACCGCTGGGGTTGACCTGATCCACAAGGCGGAGGGGGCCTCGGTTCATGCGCTCACCACGCCGTTGCTGACCGATGCCTCGGGTCAGAAGTTCGGCAAGTCCGAGGGCAATGCCGTCTGGCTGTCGGCCGATATGACCAGTCCGTACGCCTTCTACCAGTACTTCCTCAACATTGAGGACGCCTCCGTGGTCTCCCTCCTCAAGGTCTTCACCGACGTTGGCCCGGAGGAGATTGGGGACCTGGAGCGTCAGGTGGCTGAAGAACCCTTCCGGCGCACCGCTCAGCGAACGCTGGCGGCGCAGGTGACGACCCTGGTCCACGGGGCCGACGCGACGGCCTCCGTGCAGGCGGCCTCGGAGGCACTCTTTGGCCGCGGCGATCTGCGGGCGCTGGACGCCCAGACCCTGCGCGACGCCACCGCCGAACTCCCCGGAGGGCAGGTCCAGGTGGGGGACTCCGTGGTCGATGCCTTGGTGGCTGTCGGCTTAGTGGACTCTCGCAATGCCGCTCGCCGCGCCATTGCCGAGGGTGGGGCGTCGCTCAATGGCGTCAAGATCAGCGATGTGGACGCCGTTCTTGCACCCGCCGACGTGCTGCACGGATCCGTGGTGTTGCTGCGTCGTGGCCGCAAGAGCCTGGCCGCCGGCCGGCTCGCGTGCTGAGCCCCATCGCCACTACACATCCCCAATCGTGTTCTTAGAGCGCCTAGTTCACGCACGGAGAACGACGACACGCCCGGGATGCGCCCCGATTTGGCGGGATCCGAGATCGTCATCTAATGTCTACGACGTCAGCCCGAAAGGGAGGAACGGACACCAAGTGGTGGGGTGCACACCCCGCACCAAGTAGGCCGGTCCCACGAGCTGAACTCCACACCAACGCGAGTTGGATGAGACCGGCCTAGGCTGGTATCGTGGAGCCTCCCGCAGAGATCCAAGCGCGATCAGATGACGGCCACAGCCGCGGATTTGACGCCCAAGCATGGACGCGGGTAAGTTTGAACAGTTGCCCCGATGACGAGCTCGCAGAGCGAGGCATGGGTGCGCGTCCGAACCTTGAGAACTCAACAGCGTGTCAAAAATCGATGCCAATTAACCTCGTCGCGAGGTGGCGGTCGAGCAGCCATCCGGCTGTCTGACTCCACGTCGCACGAAAAATCCTTTGGTTGACAACGAACAACAGCGAATTCGCTGGTTGTTTGTGCTCAGCCAGTGAAACAACCCTTCGTGGGTAACAGTTTCCAGGCCTTGCCTGGAGCACAACATCAACGGAGAGTTTGATCCTGGCTCAGGACGAACGCTGGCGGCGTGCTTAACACATGCAAGTCGAACGGTGAA
>CALMQX010000018.1 GCA_937873315.1 uncultured Nostocoides sp.
ATGCACATCGATGTCGACGTCGACGACCTCGATGCTGCGGAGGCGGCCGTGCTCGGGCTGGGCGCCACCAAGCACGAGCACCAGCCTGGGACGACCTTCCGCGTGTTCCTCGACCCCGCGGGCCACCCCTTCTGCCTCTGCCAGGGCTGAAGTCAGGCGGCCGTGCCAGGATGCACTGTGGCCGCGCGCCATCACCTGAGTCGACGCGACGCGCGCCCCATCGCCGTTCGCGCCCAGCCGCTCACTCAGCCGCAGCCCACCGATGTGCTCGATGTGCTGCGTCACCTCACCCTGCTGCATCTCCCTGTTCCGCGCCGAGTGGGAGGTGTGGCCCGGGCCGGAGCCGCTGTCGCCGTGGCAGGTGCAGCTCGGGGAATGGCTGGACGCCAACGCCGCCTCCCGGGCCGAGATCCTCGACCGGCTGGCCGTCGACGGCCCGATGCCGAGTGCCGAGCTGCCCACCACCTGCGCCGTGCCCCGGCGCTCATCCGGGTGGAAACCACGACCGCAGCCGCGCCCGGCTGCTCGACCAGATGGTCGCGCGGGGGCGAGGTCGCGAGGGCGAGGCGCGAGGGTCGCCTTCCGCTCTGGGATCTCGCCGAGAGGGTGTATGCCGTGCGTGCTGCGGTTCGGCTGCACCACCGAGTTGGGCCGCGGTCTAGACCGAGTCGACGCCCGCCACGAGGACGGCCACTGGAGCGCCGCCCGCCGGCGACGGGTCAGAGCCGAGGTGAAGTCGCTTGCGGCGTGGATGGGTCTGCGCACGTATCGGAACTGATACGCTAGGCCGCATGCCACGGTCTGCTCGGCTGCAGGCGGTTCTGCGTTCGGCCGCCAAGCTCCAGAGTTTGGTCCCCGATGCCGTTCTCGTCGGGGGCACCGCTTCGGCTCTGCACGCCGAGCACCGGCTCTCTTTGGATCACGACCACGTGATGAGCGACCTCGCCGAGCGCTACGCCGAGGTCGTCGAAGCGGTCGAGGCGAGCGAGAGTTGGGTGACGTCCGTGCGGGCCAGCAGCCCTCCACTCACATTGTTGGGAAGTCTCGATGGCATCGAAGCCGGCCTTCGCCAACTTCGCCGAACTCGCCCTCTTGAGGTCGAGGACGTCGACCTTGGGGCTGGGGTGAGTGTGCGCGCCCCGACGCTTCCCGAGATGCTGCGCGTGAAGGCATACCTCGTCGTCCAGCGCAACGCCACCCGTGACTACCTCGACACGGCGGCACTCATCGAGCGCCTCGGCGAATTGGCGGCCGCGTCGGTCCTCGCGAGGATCGACGACTACTACGCCGATCGCTCGAACGAGGGGGACTCCGTGCTCACTGCGCTGACCCTCCGGCTGGCCGAGCCAGCACCCAAGGACCCCCGGGTCACAGCCCAACTCGCGAGCTACAAGGAACTGGACGTGCGCTGGCACGACTGGGCCTCGGTGACCACGGTCTGCGCCGACGTGGCGGACCTGCTGCTGGAGATGATCCAGCGGGGTGAGCCATGACGACGCCTGCCCTGCGCCGACTCCGTCACGTCGATGTCGACCCAGCGGCTCCGCTGGCCTCGTGGCCGTTCGAGGCCCTGGTCGCAGTCCTCGAGCGCGGGTCGATCCGGGACTGGGCCATCCTCACCGCGGAGATCGGTCGAGACCCCTGGGGGCCCGTGGCGCGTCAGGTCGAGGAGTACACCCGACAGGAGAAGATCCGCGGCCTCGGACCTCTCCTGAACCGTGCGATCGCACGCGCACGGCGCCGAGCAGAGGAGGTGGAGCGGGCCGCGGTCGCCACTCACGTGTCGGAGTTGGTGCGCGAGTCCGGGCTCAGCACAGCCGAGTTCGCAGAACGCATCGGCACCTCCCGCAGTCGGCTCTCCACCTATCGCCACGGCCGAGTCACGCCGTCTGCCGCCCTTATGTACCGCATGGAGCGAGTCGCCGCCGATGCCTCTAGGGACGCGCGCACCCGCCCATGAGCCTGTATGCCGTGCCCGTCACCGCGGTGGCGCACTGAGCAGCGGCACCACATCGATCAGGGGCTTGGCTCGATCCGTTCCACCCCCGGATCGCCGCCGCCACCGAGAGGCAACTGAAGCCAGAGGACGTCGTGCCAGCGTCCGTGCTTCCACCCGATCCTTCGGTAGGTCCCGACGTCCGTGAACCCCAGCGACCGGTGCAGCGCCTCGCTCGCGGGGTTGGGCAGAGCGATCCCCGCGCACGCCATGCGGTATCCGGACGCGGCGAGACGAGACAACAGCGCGACATACAGACGGCGCCCGATCCCGTGGCCGACCCAGGCAGGGTCGAGATACACGCTGACATCGCATGCGAACCGGTACGCCACCCGCTCCCGATGGCGGGTGGCGCAGGCGTAGCCAACGACGTCGCCGGCCGCCTCAGCGACAATCCACGCGTGGCTGGCCTGGCTGGTGACGATGCGGCGGGCCATCTCCTCGACGGTTGGCGGATCGGTCTCGAAAGAGATCGCGGAGTCCGTCACGTAGCCCTCGTATACGGCCGCGCAGGCCCGGGCGTCCGACGGGACCGCGTCACGGACGATGAGGTCGGCGGTCACGCATCGCATCGTCTCATCGAGACCCCGGTCGCCAACAAGGGGCACTTCAGCAAGTCCTTGAGGCCGACGAGGCATCGCGGCTGGGACCGGCATTAGACGACCGGCACCCGATCGGCTGCAGGTCGTTCGCGCGGAGATCCTCGGCCGTATCTCCGGGCTTCGAACGGCTCCAGCGTCGGTTCGCCCCGCCATGGTTGGGTGAGGTGCCGGTCGCGCTCGCCGTCGAACGACGACCACGGGACCGGTCAGCGAGCCATCGTCTCGGGGATGAGCCACGCCGTGATCGCCTCGGCCAGTTGGCGCGGATGCTTGGCTAGTGGTGCCCTTTGCTCGAGTCCGCCGAGCACTTCCACTCGGGACGTCGGGATCACGCCGTCGGGGCCACTTCGGTCTGGCGTACGAACGCGGGGCTCCTGGAGCCGACCAGCAGCTGCACCGGTTGACTGATGTGTGCGAAGTCGGCGAGACCCCCGTCATGGTGGGCAATCACCTCGTGCTCAACCGCGTTGCCCTCGAGATACGGCTCGATCCGCTCCTTGAACCCCGGCATGAGGCGAAGGACGGTCCGCAGGTACCACTGTGGGGCACCTCGCGCGGACGCTGGCGCCTGTGGGCTACTGCCGATGAAGTGGGCGAACGCGGCATACGGACTCCTCTCGGCCAGGAACCGCCGATAGCGCGGAATCCACGCAGTGGGGATGGACCCGGTGATCGACACCCCGGGCTCGTAGACGCTCGCGGCAGCGAGAGGAGTGTCGCCGTGAGCAAGGGATTCCAGGACGATGAGCCCTCCATAGGAATGACCGAAGACCCCCAGCGCCCCGGTGGCCCGCTGCACTGCGGCGAGATCCTCTCGCTCACGCTCCAGCCCGTAGTGCGGCCCGTACGGACCACTGCCCGCACGTTCGCGGCGGTTCATGACATCCGTGCTTTTCGGGAGTCACCCTGCAGAACTCCCAGGAGTAGGACAAAATGCATGCGCGATTGCCTGTTCCTCTCCGGCTCCCCTGTGCTCGGCAACGGCCCCGGTACGACGGACCACGCCCGCCGCGAGGCAGCTGACAGCGCTGCTGGACGAGGATTCTCAGTCCAGCACTCACGCGGCGGTAGCCCGAATGCGGGGTCAGTGGATGTCGAGGCGGCGCATGGCCGGGAGGCACAGGGCCACCATCACGAGGCCCACAGCGATGAGG
>CALMQX010000019.1 GCA_937873315.1 uncultured Nostocoides sp.
GGTACGAACTCGGCGTCTGAGCCGGACAACCCGACCATCGACGCCGGGCTGGTCAAGTTCAATCTCAGCCTGTCCAAGGCCCTCAGCACGAGTGGCGCAATTCACCCAGGCGACGTGGTGAGCTTCATACTCACCCCGCACAACGACGGACCGGCTGACGCGCTGGCAGGTTGGACTGTGACCGAGGTCCTGCCAGGCGGGCTGAGCCTGGTGTCGATGTCTGGCGCCGGTTACTCGTGCTCCGGAGCGACGTGCATCGCGGCGGGGGCGCTTCCCGCCGGCAGCGACGGCCCGACCATCACCGTGGTGGCGAAGGTCACCGGGACCGGCGACCAGCGCAATGTCGCCTACATCGACCGAGCGACAGGAGATGGCGACGAGGTGATCCCGCTCGGACCAGTACCGCCGTCGGGGACGGACACCGAGGCGACGCCGACGGATAACGACGCCATGGCGGACCTCGTCGCCACAAGTGAGGTCCTGCCCCAGACGGGAGCTGACTTGATTGCGACTGCCACGCTTGGTTTCGGGCTCATCCTTCTCGGAGGGCTCGTGTTGCTCCTCACCGGCCGGGGGACCCGACGTGCTCGGCAGGTGTGAAGCGGATTCCGCATTCCGTCGTCGCGGTTTTCCGCGTGTTGGTTACTGATCATTTGGCATCAACGCTGGCCTTGGCGTAATGTTGCCCTCCTTGCTGGAGTAGCTGTCAAGAGCCCCACTCAGTGAGCGGGTGACAGCACCGCCTTCGCGGTGGTTGGATGGCGTGGTATAGGAGAAACCATGGGTACTTCACCAGTTCAGTCGTCCGCGCCAGCAGGCCCACACGTGACGAGATGACGCCTCGCTGTTGGCGCTGCCTGGACGGCACCGGCGATCATCGTGGGATCCGCCGCTCCCGCCTTCGCCGCGAGCGCGGGCTGCTGCCAGAAGTGGGCCATTCTCCAGACAAACGCCCAACCGACGCAGAACGGGGTCATGCAGTTCGGCTTCGAGGTGCGCCTGTTGCCCAACAACTGTCAATGCGTCAATAACTGGTTCATCACCTCCGGAGCTATCTCACTGACCCTGTGCTTCAACGACCCGAACTTCGACGGCACCTATCGGGTGACGAACGGCGGTCAGTACCTCTCAAGTGGCCAGAATGGATCGACGGCTGGCTGTCCCAGCCTGGTCCTGCGAACCGCGGAGATTGTCGGAAAGCAGAACGGGACCTCGTGGCAGTTCGAGATCACCGCGCCCGACGCTCAGAATCTTGTCGTTCCCAAGGGTGCGGTCACCGTGACGGCGAACGTGACCTCGACAGTGTCCGTCAACGGAGACGGAACGACGCAGACGAGCAGTTGCATTGAGTGGTTCGACGGCCAGGAGACCGGGTGCGCGACTCGGACGACGAATTCGTTCACGACACGCGCGCCGTGACCAGAGCATGCTGTGACTCCTGATAGGGGTGGTGCGCGTGTGCTCCATGGGATCAGTGTGATCATCCTTTAGCCTGCGAGTATGGCGACTCGTACGTCCGGTCCGTCGCGCTCGCGCACCGCGTCAGCGACCCGACCGGCCCCACGTTCCGGTTCCGCACGCCCGGCCCGCCGCCGTGGCTCGGCTCCGCGGACGACCCCGCTGCCCATCCGCGCGGCCCGCACCGCCTGGCTCGGGCTTGCCGGCGCGACCGGCACCCTGGCCCGCAAAGTCGGCGACACCGGCCGGGAGGTGAGCCCCGAGGTGCGCCGCGATGGCATCGGGTTGCTTCTCCTCGTCGCAGCGGCCATCGTGGCAGCCCGCGAGTGGTGGGGCCTGCCCGGGACGGTCGGCACCGTCGTGCACGCCATCGTCGCCGGAACCCTCGGCCAGGTCGGCTACCTCATCCCGCTGGTCCTCCTGGGCTTCGGCATCCACGTGCTGCGCCACCCCGAGGAGTCGGCGCGCACCGAGCGGCGGGCCCTCGGCACCGCCCTTGCGCTGTTCGCGTTGAGTGGTCTGGTGCACGCCTCGGCAGGCATCCCCGAGCCCCCGGACGGGGCGATCGGGATGCGCGCTGCCGGTGGCATCATCGGCTACCTCGCCTCGAGCCCACTCGCCGCGGCGGTGTCGACCCACGGGACCTATCCCATCCTCATCCTGGTCCTGGTCTACGGCGGCCTGGTCTTCGCCGATATCCCGCTGCGCGAGGTCGTGCCGCGGCTCCGGGGTGCGCACGCCGCGCTGCGCGGCGGGGCCACCGACACCGACGAGGCATCCACGACCCCGGCCGGTCGCCGTCGCCGGGCACTGCCCGACGGACCGCTCGCCGGCGATGAGCCCTATGAGCAGGCAGCCCTTCGCGAACCCAAACCCACCCGCATCCCCAAGGCGCCCACGGCCCACAGCGCCGAGTCTTCGGCGAGCACGGTTGCTGTGGCGACCCCGGCGACCGAGAAACTCCCGCTCGCTCCGCCTCCGACGACCCCCATCCCGCCGCGCGTCGAGCAACTGCTGCTGGCCGGAGACGTCACCTACACCCTCCCGGACCAGGCGATCCTCGAGCCGGGCAGCCCGCACAAGGCCCGCAGCGCCGCGAACGACCGGGTCGTGGAGTCGCTCACCGAGGTCCTCGACCAGTTCGACATCGACGCGCAGGTCACCGGGTTCACCCGCGGCCCGACGGTGACCCGGTACGAGGTCGAGCTCGGTCCGGCGGTCAAGGTGGAGCGGGTCACCGCGCTCTCCAAGAACATTGCGTATGCCGTGGCCTCGGCCGACGTGCGCATCCTCAGCCCGATCCCAGGCAAGTCCGCGATCGGCATCGAGATCCCCAACCTGGACCGCGAGAAGGTGAGTCTCGGCGACGTCCTGCGCAGCACCCGCGCCCGGGAGAACACCCACCCGATGGTCATGGGTGTCGGCAAGGACGTCGAGGGCGGGTACGTGATCGCCAACCTCGCCAAGATGCCGCACCTGCTCGTCGCCGGTGCGACCGGTTCGGGCAAGAGCAGCTTCGTCAACTCGATGATCACCTCGATCCTCATGCGGGCCACCCCGGATGAGGTCCGGATGATCTTGGTCGACCCCAAGCGGGTCGAGTTGACCGCCTACGACGGGATCCCGCACCTCATCACCCCGATCATCACCAACCCCAAGAAGGCCGCCGAGGCGCTGCAGTGGGTGGTGCGGGAGATGGACCAGCGGTATGACGACCTGGCCAGCTTCGGGTTCAAGCACGTCGATGACTTCAACAAGGCGGTCAAGGCGGGCACGGTCAAGCCGTTGCCGGGCAGTGAGCGCGTCATGGCGCCTTACCCGTACCTGTTGGTCGTCGTCGACGAGCTCGCGGACCTGATGATGGTGGCGCCGCGGGACGTCGAGGAGTCGATCGTCCGTATTACGCAGCTCGCCCGGGCGGCTGGCATCCACCTGGTCCTGGCCACCCAGCGCCCGAGCGTCGATGTCGTCACCGGCCTGATTAAGGCCAATGTGCCGAGCCGGATGGCCTTTGCCACCTCCTCGCTGGCCGACAGCCGCGTGGTGCTGGACCAGCCGGGCGCCGAGAAGCTGATCGGCCAGGGCGACGCGCTCTTCTTGCCCATGGGTTCCAGCAAGCCGATGCGCGTGCAGGGTGCCTGGGTCACCGAGTCCGAGATTCACGCGGTGGTCAAGCACGTGACCGACCAACTCAAGCCCACGTATCGCGACGATGTCACCGTGACGGCCACCAAGAAGCAGGTCGACGACGACATCGGCGATGACCTGGACCTGCTGCTGCAGGCCACCGAACTCGTCGTCAACACCCAGTTCGGGTCCACCTCGATGCTGCAGCGCAAGTTGCGGGTCGGGTTCGCCAAGGCGGGTCGCCTGATGGATCTGCTGGAGTCGCGCGGCGTGGTTGGCCCATCCGAGGGGTCCAAGGCTCGCGATGTGCTGATCCGCCCCGACGACCTGCCCGGCATGCTGGCGATGATGAATGGCGAAGAGCCGCCCGCGCAGGTGCCTGCGGCCACCACGGATGCCTACGGCCCGGTGGATGACCTCAGCGACCCGGCTGCCACAGAGTGGGACGACGAGGGTGAGAGCGAAGACGCCTGGGAGTTGACCGGGCGTCAGTGAGCCACGGCATCGGAGGCGATCGCCGGGCCCTGGGATAGGGCCTGTGCGATCTCCTCGATGAAACTCTCGATCTCGGGCAGTCCGTGGACCGGACCCCCGGCGAGCCAGCCGTCAGCACCGACCAGGACCGCGCCTGGGCTGGACGCCATGCCCAGCGCCATCCACGCGGTGTGGCCATGGTCGTACAGGCTCTCCGAGCCCGGCGTCAGGTCGGCCAGCTGCTCGGGGGGCATCAGGCCGCTGAACACCATGCGCACGTCGATCGCCGACAGCCGTGGATCGGGGTTTTGAACCAGGCGCAGCGCGGAGACGCTCGACGGGCAGGTGCAGTTGGCGAACACCAGCAACTGGGCACGTTGGGCGGCCAATTCAACCAGCGTGATCGGCAGGCGGTCCTGGCCGAGCAGGACCACGTGCGGCGTGGGTTGGCGCCGGTAGTCCTCGGGGTCCTCGGCCGCCGCATCGGACGCATTCCCCGATGACGCGGGCTGAGGCGCCGCTGCGGGCGCGCGGCGTCCGCCAATCAGGGCGACCATGACCCCCACGAGGGTGGCCCCCACTAGCCACGCCCAGCCGGTGCCGTCCAGCGAACCCAGCATCGCGGGGACGGTGTGGCCGGCGGAGGTCAGGGCCACGGCCACACCGGCAGCCGCGACCAGCAGCAGGTTGCGCACCAGGGTGCGCGGGACGATCCGCTGATCCCCAATGCGCCCGAAGCAGCCGCAGGTCGGCCGCGGGTTAAAGGTGAGTGCGCGCGCCACAATCAGCGTGTACAGCAGACCCAGTGCGAGCGTCAGCCAGCCGGCGCCGCGCGCGATCACGGACCAGGGGGCCAACAGGCCGAGCGCCAGCACGGCCTCGCCGGCCGGCAGCGCCCGAGCAACCCAACGCCGTTGAATGAGGCGAGGCAGCCGCAGCAGGATGATTGCACTCAGGGTGGAGTCGGGGGCTGCCGCCTTGGCCCACGCGCTGAGCAGGAAGACGCCTGCGAGGAGCAGCGGCGCCAGCACCGCGGCAGGGGTGGACATGGCGCAGAGTCTAGGCCGGGTCGGTGAGGGAGTCGCCGTCCAACTCCTCGATGGTCGCCAGGCTCGGGCCCCGCCGTGCCTGAAGGTCGGTGGACACCTGCTCGGCCTGCGAGAGCACCCGCAGGATATTGCCGCTGGTCATCTTGGCCAGGTCGACCGAGGACCAACCGCGCTCGGCGAGGGCCTCGAGCAGCCGGGGGTAGGTCGAGACGTCGTGTAGGCCGGTCGGGAGTTCGGTGGTGCCGTCGTAGTCGCCACCGATCCCGAGGTGCTCGATGCCCGCGACTTCCCGGATGTGCTCCACGTGCGCGACCACATCGGCCAGCGTCGCCGCCGGCTCCGGATGGGTGGCGGCCCGGGCGCGGCAGAACGCGGCATATGCCGGGTAGTCGGCAGGGCGCACCCCGGCGGTTTCGGCGGCGGCCGAGGCTTCGATGTCCCACTCGCGGGCGGCCCGGGAGACGAACTTGGGCACGAAGGTGACCATGCAGACCCCGCCCTGCGTGCTGAGTCGGGCGAGGACGTCATCGGGGACATTGCGCGGGTGGTCACAGACGGCGCGCGCCGAGGAGTGCGAAAAGATCACCGGCGCCTCGCTGGTGTCCAGGGCTGCGCGCATGGTGTCGGCGGAGACATGCGAGAGGTCGACGAGCATGCCCAGTCGGTTCATCTCGCGCACCACTTCGTGGCCGAATGCCGTGAGCCCACCGGCCCGGGGGACGTCGGTGGCCGAATCCGCCCAGGGCACATTGTCATTGTGGGTCAGCGTCAGATACCGCACCCCGAGCGCGTGCAGCATGCGCAGCGTGCCCAGTGAGGAGCCGATGGAATGGCCGCCCTCAGCGCCCATGAGGGAGGCGATCCGCCCGGCCGACCAGGCGGCCTCGATCTCGGCGCGGGTGCGAGCGGGAGCCAAGTCAGCGGCATACCGGCGCTCCATGGCGCGCACGAAGTCGACCTGCTCCAAGGTCGCGGTGACCGCGGCATCGCCCTGCAAAGTCGAGGGGACATAGACCGACCAGAACTGCGCGCCGACGCCGCCGCGCCGCAATCGGGGCAGGTCGGTGTGGGTCGGCAACCCGTCCTGGGCCAGGTCGAGCTTTTCCATGTCGTACCCTGCTTGGTCACGCGCCTCCCAGGGGAAGTCGTTGTGACCATCAATGACGGGGTGCTCGGCGAGCAGGTTCTGGACAACCTCGGCAGCAAGCGACATGGCGCACACCTTGCCACAGAGCGGTCCGCGAGCAACCGCTCGTGGCAACTAGAGTGGCCGCATGACCACCCCTGGCGAGCTCGGCACCGTCGCGCTCGTCACCCTCGGCTGCACCCGCAATGAGGTCGACTCCGAGGAGCTGGCCGGCCGGTTGCAGGCCAGCGGCTGGCGTCTGGTCTCCGATGCTGCGGACGCCGATGTGGCGGTGGTCAACACCTGCGGATTCATCGAGCAGGCCAAGAAGGACTCGATCGACACCATCCTGGAGGCCTCGGCGCTCAAAGCGGCCGGGCGCACCCAAGCGGTCGTCGCCGTGGGCTGCCTGGCCGAGCGGTACGGCGAGGAACTGGCCCAGGAGTTGCCGGAGGCCGATGCGGTCCTGGGGTTTGACTCGTATGCCGCGCTGTCCGGTCACCTCCGCACGGTGCTGGCGGGCGGACACGTGGCCTCGCATACACCGAGCGATCGCCGTCGGTTGCTCCCGATCAGCCCGGCCGACCGGGAGGCGGCCTCCAGCATGGTTGCGCTGCCCGGCCATGGTCAGGATGCGGCCCCTGATCTGCCGGTGACCCGTGAGTTGCTCGAGGACCGGGTGTGGGCGCCCCTCAAGATCGCTTCGGGCTGCGACCGCCGCTGCTCGTTTTGCGCGATTCCATCGTTCCGCGGGGCTTTCCTGTCGCGGCGACCCACCGAGGTGCTGGCCGAGGCGCGCTGGCTGGCCGAGCGCGGGGTCCGCGAGCTGCTGCTGGTCAGCGAGAACTCCACGTCCTATGGCAAGGACCTCGGCGACCTCGCGCTCCTGGAGCGGATGCTGCCGGAGTTGACGGCCATCTCGGGGATCGAGCGCGTGCGGGTGTCCTACCTGCAGCCCGCCGAGGTGCGGCCCGCTCTGCTGGATGCCATGGCCGCGACGCCGGGCGTGATGCCGTGGTTTGACCTGTCCTTCCAGCACGCCTCGCCGACCCTGCTGCGCCGGATGCGCCGGTTTGGTGGCGAGGACGACTTCCTCACCCTCATCGAGCAGATCCGGCGCCGCAGCCCGCTCGCAGGGGTGCGCAGCAATGTGATCGTCGGTTTCCCGGGAGAGACCGAAGCCGATCTGGCGCAACTCGAGTCCTTCCTGACCCAGGCGCGCCTGGATGTGGTCGGGGTCTTCGGCTACTCCGACGAGGAGGGCACCGAGGCGCTTGGGCTCGACGGTCATCTCGATGAGGACGAGGTGCGTGCCCGGGTCGAGCACATCACCGGGCTGGTCGAGGAACTCATGGCGCAGCGCGCCGAGGACCGGTTGGGGGAGACCGTCCGGGTGCTCATCGAGGGGCCCGATGAGGACCGGCCCGATGCCCTGATCGGGCGGGCCGAGCACCAGGGGCCTGATGTCGACGGGATCTCTATCGTCCTCGGCGCTGACTGGTTCGCGCCCGGAACGACGGTGGTCGCCACCGTCACGGGGACCGATGGTGTGGACCTCGAGGTGGAGGCGGTCTCGTGACCGAACCCACCGCGGCGCCAACAGCACCCGAGCCCAGCGCCTGGAATATCGCCAACGCGCTCACCGTGCTCCGGCTGTTTCTCGTGCCGGTCTTTGGCTGGTTGCTGCTTGCCGACGGCGGGCAGAACGTGGCATTCCGGTGGTGGGCCTTCGGCGCCTTCTTTGTGGCGATGCTGACGGACCGGATCGACGGCGATCTCGCTCGTTCGCGGGGGCTCGTGACCAACTTTGGCAAGGTGGCCGACCCGATCGCGGACAAGGCCCTGGTCACCATGGCGCTCATTGCCCTCTCGATCATCCACGAGGTCCCGTGGTGGATCACCGTGGTGATCCTCGGCCGCGAGTGGACGATCACGGCCATGCGCTTCTTTGTGATCCGTCATGGGGTCATGGCCGCAGGTCGCGGTGGCAAGCTCAAGACTCTCCTGCAGGCCCTCGGGCTCGGTTTCTTTGTGTGGCCGCGCTGGTCCCTGCCGATGCCGGGCTTCTGGGATGCGCTGGCCTGGGGCTTCCTGCTGGCGGCGCTCGTGGTGACCGTGGCGACGGGGATTGATTACGTCGTGCAGGCCATGCGTCTACGCCAGACCAGCCCGCGGGCGGCCATGAAGCGCGCCGCCCAGGAGGCGCGCCGCGTCGCGCGCGAGCGCGGACACCAGTGAGTGGTGCGGCCGGGTTGGTCGCGCTCCTGCGGGAGCGCGGCCTGACGGTCGCCACCGCGGAGTCGCTCACGGGTGGCTTGGTGTGTGCCGCCCTGACCTCGGTGCCGGGGGCCTCGGCAGTCGTGCGCGGTGGGGTGGCGGCCTATGCCGTGGACGTCAAGGCCGCTGTGCTCGGCGTTGATCGCTCGCTCCTGGCGGAGCGCGGCGCGGTGGACGGTGAGGTCGCCGTGCAGATGGCCGCCGGGGTCCGCGAGGTCCTCGATGCCTCGGTCGGACTGTCCTGCACCGGGGTCGCCGGACCCGACCCGGCCGATGGCCAGCCGGTGGGCACGGTCTTCATCGCGGTGGTCACCCCGACCTCCCAGATCGTCCACGAGTTGAGACTGGCGGGATCGCGGGAAGAAATTCGCGCGGCAACCGTTGAGGGATTAATCAGACTCGCCGAAACGGCATGTGCGGCATAACGACGCGCGTGCTGTGGGTGTCCGGGGTTATGGTGTGCTCCATGACCTCGACATTGCGCGAGGTTCGCTCAAGGGCTGAGAGGAGGCCCCGATGATTCTGGTTCGACACGAGCTTGGTGAAGTGCTCCGCGAGCGCCGTCAGGACCTCGGGCTCACGCTGCGAGCCGTGGCTCGTGACTCCTCGGTGTCCTTCGGCTACCTCAGCGAGGTCGAGCGCGGCTCCAAGGAAGCCTCCTCGGAGGTGCTGGTCAACCTCGCCGGTGCACTCGGCCTGAGCCTCGGGCAGTTGATGACGTCCGTGGCCGAGCGGGTCAACCGCGCCGAGCGCGTGACCGCTCCGGTGCCGCTGCCGGTGGCGGAGAACCGCAGCGACATCCAGGCCGCCTGAGCCTTCGCGTCCCCGCGCTGGCGGGTTAGGCGCCTGATCGCGGCCGGTATGCCGTCCCGCGTTTCGATCCCGACCCCAAGGGCGCCTGCGGTTGTCGGTCGTCGGTGGGGGCATAACCGCCCTGGCAGGTCGGACACGAAAAGATCGTGCGTTGCTGCGGCGCCTCGCCGGTCATGGCTACCCGAATGGTGTCGCCGCAACGACGGCAGGGGCGGCTCGAGCGGGCATGGACATAACTCTCGTAGCCACGACGCAGGTCGCCGGTGCTGGATTGCAGGGCGTGATCTTTGGCGCGGTCCATCAGCCGGTGGATCCGGTCCAGGAGGGCGCTGGTCCGCTCAGGTCCGAGGTCGGCAACGGGAGTCCAGGGCAGGACCCGCTCGATGAAGAGTCCCTCGCTGGCCCAGTAGGTGCCGACGCCGGCGAGCATGCGCTGATCGAGCAGCCCGTCGACGATCAGGCCGCCGCGCGCCAGGAGTCGGCGGGTGGCTTCCTGAGGATCCCAGTCGGCGCCCAGGACATCAGGACCGAGGTGCCCCACGAGCGTGCCCTCATCGCGGGTGCGGATGAGGTCGAGCATGCCGAGGCGCAGGCCGAGGGCCGTCCAGTCGGCGGTCCCCATGGCTGCCCGCAGGTCTGAGCGTCGCATGGCCGCGTCGGTCTGCGGCCCGGGGTGAACGACCCGCCACTGGCCCTCCATGCGCAGATGCGAATGCACGGTCAGGCCGCCGTCCAGCCGATGCAGGAGGTGTTTGCCGCGGCTGCGCACCTCCAGCGTCCGCATCCCGCGCAGGTCACCCGTGAGCTCGCCCCAGCGCAGGTCGCTCAGAATGATCGGCGCATCGGCAAGGGCGCGGTGCAGCCGGTCGGCGGTCCGCCAGAGGGTGTCGCCCTCGGGCACGGCTAGCGCCGCATCCGCAGGCCGCGGGTGGTCAGGTGGAATCCCGCGTCCGCCAAGGCGCTGGCGACCGGATGATCGCTGCCGAGAACGGCGCCGCCATCGGCCTTCTCGACGGTGATCCGACCCAGGGTTCCGGCCCGCACCGCATCGGCCAATGCTCGAGCGGCCGCGGCCAGCGCGACCGGATCGGTGGCGAAGGTGAGCAGGCTGCGGCCGCCCTTCTCGACATACATCACCACCTCGCCATCGATGAGAACCACGATGGCGCCCGAGCGCCGCCCCGGTTGGTGGCCGCGCCCATCGCCGGGCTCCTCGGATCGGGTCGGCCAGGGCAGTGCCGCGCCAAAGGGATTGGCTGGATCGGTGGCCGCCAGCACGGTGGCTACACCCGAGTCCGTGCGCTCTGCGCGCAGCAGGTCAACCGCACCCGTGGAGGCGAACTGGGAGGCGCCCAAGCCCTCGACGAAGTATCCGCGACGAACCCGCCCCGCCTCCTCAGCGGCGGCGAGCACCCGATAGATGCCGGCAAAACCGCCGGGCACGTCCTCTGCCGCGACTGCGCCTCGGGTGAGCACGCCGTAGCGGTCCAGGAGAAGCTCGGCGGTGGCTACCGTCCGGGCCGTCGGATCGGCCTCCACCCACGGCAGGAGCGACCAGCGACCGACGGTGTGCGCGGGCCCTGAGCGCAGCGGCATCGCTGGTCGAGCGGGTCGGTTCCCGAGGGTGCCCAGCGAGCGGGGGCGGCCGGCATACCGACTCGCGCGCGGACCGCTGCGCCCGGGACGGTGGGCCGTCCGCCCGCCGGAGAGCAAGGCGCGTACCGGGGCGAAGGTGTCGCCGCTGAGTTGGCCCGCCCACACCAACTCCCAAAGCGCCTCGGCCAGCGCGGGATCATCGGTGGAGCCAACCCGGTCGCTGAGCGAGCGGAAGAACCAGGAGCCGCCACCGCTGACGGCCTCCAACACTTCGCTCGCCAGCGCGGACACCGGGTCCGCACTGGGCAGTTGGAGAGTGAGGTGGGCGGTCTCGGCCAGGTGCAGGCTCAGCCAGCCGTCGTCCCCCGGCAGCGAGCCGTGGCCCTGCCAGAGCACCTCGCCCGAGGCCATCAGGTCATCGAGCAGCGCGGGGGAGTAGTCGCGGACGCGGGCCGGCAGGACCAAACCCTCAACTGCGCTGGCCGGCAGCCGGGCGCCGCTGAGTTGCTCCACCACGCGCAGCACGCCATCGCGACCGCGCAAGCGTCCACCCACGCCCTGCCACTCCAGCCCGAACCGGACGAGCTCGCGGGGGGCGACGGGCTCGACTTCGGCGCGCAGGGAGGCCAGCGAGCGACGGCGCAGCTGGCGGAGCACGTCGGTGTCGCAGAGCTCGCGGCCCGATCCCGTCGGTCGGAATTCGCCCTCCACGACCCGGCCGGAGCTGAGCAGTCGGGCGATCGCGCTCGCAACGACCGCGGTGCCCAGGCCGTATCGGCTCGCCACATCGGGCACCTGGAAGGGCCCATGCGTGCGGGCATAACGCACCACCAGATCGCCTAGAGGATCACTGACCGGCTCGAGGAAGGTCATGGGTATGCCGGGTGGCAGCACGGTACCGAGCGCGTCGCGCAGCCGGGCGGCGTCTTCGATGGCGGCATACCGGTCCTCGCCGGCGATCCGTACCTCGATCACCTGGCGAGCCGTGCTGAGCGCCGCCAGCCAGGCCCTCAGATCAGCCGGCGCGACCGCCTCGGCGCAGCGCTGAGCCAACTCGCTCATGGACAGCGGCCCGAGCGCTCGCAGCGCGTCGACCACGCCGTCGGCATCGCGGATCGCCCGCTGCGGGGTGAGCAACTGCAGCTCGCGCTCGGTGCGCTCGATCTCGGCGGCATCCAGCAGGTCCCGCAGGGCTAGGCCCTCGTCGGTGCCCAGCAATTCGGCGAGCAGCGCAGGGTCCAGCGACAGAGCCGCGGCCCGCCGCTCGGCCAGCGGCGAGTCACCTTCGTAAAGGAACTGGGCGACATAACCAAAGAGCAGCGAGCGCGCGAACGGGCTCGGCATAGCGGTCTCAACATCCACGACGGTGACCTGCCGGGAACCGATGGCGCGCATGATCTCGGTCAGCCCCGGCACATCGAAGACGTCCTGCACGCATTCACGCACGGTCTCCAAGACGATGGGGAAGTCGGGGTAGCGGCTGGCGACCTCGAGCAATTGCGCCGAGCGCTGGCGCTGCTGCCAGAGCGGTTGTCGCCGGTCGGGCCGTCGGCGGGGCAGCAGCAATGCCCGAGCCGCGCACTCGCGGAAACGCGAGGCAAAGAGCGCCGACCCACCGATCTCGTCGGTGACCAGGCGGGATACCTCGTCGGGGTCGAGCACGATGAGGTCGACCAGCTCGCGGGTGACGGCCGCTGAGCCGCCGTCGAGTTGGTCCTCCCACTCCATGTCCGGCAAGCGGAGCACGATGCCGTCGTCGCCGTGCATCGCCTGGACTTCGATGCCGAAGCGCTCGCGCATGCGCGCCCCGACGGCCAGCGCCCAGGGCGCATGCACGGGCGCGCCAAAGGGTGAATGGATGGCCACCCGCCAGTCACCGATCTCGTCGCGGAAACGCTCCACGACGATGGTCCGGTCATCGGGCACCTGCCCGGTCGCGGCCCGCTGCTCGGTGAGATAGGTCAGCAGGTTGTCTGCGGCCCACAGGTCGAGCCCGGAGCCCATCACCCGGTCCCGGGCATCCTCGCCCGACAGGCTTCCGAGCTCGCGGACAAAGGCCCCGACGGCCCGGCCCAACTCGGCGGGGCGACCGGGTGAGTCGCCCTTCCAAAATGGCAAGCGCCCGGGTTGACCCGGCGCGGGCGTGACGAGCACCCGGTCATGGGTGATGTCCTCGATCCGCCAGGTGCTCGTGCCTAGCGTGAACACATCGCCCACCCGCGACTCGTAGACCATCTCCTCATCGAGCTCGCCGACCCGCCGCCCCGGGCCTTCCCCGGTGGCGAGGAAAACGGCATACAGGCCACGGTCGGGGATGGTGCCGCCGCTGGTCACGGCCAGGCGTTGGGCGCCTCGACGGCCGCTGAGGCTGTCGGTGAGGCGGTCCCAGGTGATGCGCGCGCGGAGCTCCGCGAAATCCTCACTCGGGTACCGACCGGCCAGCATGTCCAGCACGGAGTCGAGCACCGGTCGGGAGAGCGCGGCAAAGGGTGCGCTGCGGCGAGCCAGGGCCAGCACGTCCGCGCCATTCCAGTCATCGAGCGCGCACATCGCGACGATCTGCTGGGCCAGGACATCCAACGGATTGGCGGGGATGCGCAGGGCCTCGATCTGGCCCGCGAGCATCCGCTCGACGACGACCGCGGTCTGGACCAGATCGCCGCGAAACTTCGGGAAGATCACGCCCCGCGAGACCGCGCCCACGTGGTGGCCGGCCCGTCCCACGCGCTGCAGCCCACTGGCCACCGAGGGCGGCGACTCGACTTGCACGACGAGGTCGACCGCGCCCATGTCGATGCCGAGCTCGAGCGTGCTCGTCGCAACCACGGCCGGCAGTCGGCCGGATTTGAGCTCCTCCTCGATGGCCTCGCGGTTCTCGCGGCTGACCGAGCCGTGGTGGGCGCGGGCCAACACTGGTGGGGCGCCCTCGGAGCGGCCGGACTGGGCCATGACGGCGGCCGGGGTGCGCGCCGAGGAGGGCTGGCCCGAGCCCGTATGCCGCGTGCTCGCCTCCTCGTCTGCGCTCGCCTGCGCCTCGTGGGCCTCCTCCGCTTCCTGGCGCTCGACCCACTCCTCGTTGAGTCGCGCGGTGAGGCGCTCCGCGAGTCGGCGGCTGTTGGCGAAGACCAAGGTGGAGGTGTGCTCGGCGACCAAGTCAACGATGCGTTCCTCGACATGCGGCCAGATGGAGGCCCGCTGCTCGGCGCCGGCGGCCGGCCCGCTGAGGTCTCCGGTGGGTTGCCCGAGCTCGGCCAGATCGGGGACGGGCACGACCACTTGCAGGTCCCACTGCTTGGTCGAGGGTGGCTGGACGATCTCGACCGGGCGGCCGCCGGCCAGGAAACGGGCGACCTCCTCGACCGGCCGGACGGTGGCGGAGAGGCCGACGCGTTGGGCGGGCTGTGGGAGCAGGGCATCGAGGCGCTCCAGGCTGAGCGCGAGATGAGCCCCACGTTTGGTACCGGCCACCGCATGGACCTCATCGATGATGACGGTCTCCACGCCGGCCAGGGCCTCGCGGGCCGCGCTGGTCAGCAACAGGAAGAGGGACTCGGGAGTGGTGATGAGTACATCGGTGGGGGTGCGGGCGAAGGCCCGTCGCTCATCCGTCGGGGTGTCACCCGAACGCACCGCCACCGTGACCTGTGGCTCCGGCAGGCCGAGCCGGGTGGCGGCGTGCGTGATCCCGACCAGCGGGCTACGCAGATTGCGCTCGACGTCGACGGCAAGCGCCTTCATGGGCGAGATGTAAAGGACTCGGCAGCGGGCCTGGCGATCCTGCGGCGGTGGGGTCGAGGCCAGGCGGTCCAGCGCCCACAGGAAGGCCGACAGGGTCTTGCCGGAGCCGGTGGGCGCGACGACCAGGGTGTGCTGGCCGCTGCTGATGGCCTGCCAGGCGCCCTCTTGGGCGGCCGTGGGCTGCCGGAAACTCCCGCGGAACCAGGCGGCCGTCGCGGGGGACAAGCGGTCCAGGATGTCGTCGGACATATCGGGGACCACCCTCTCACCTCGCACCGACACCGCGCCCGCTGCTCTGCGTGCTCCGTGATCGCCGCCTACACTCGGCCGCTATGCGCCTTACGCACTTCTGGGAGTTGATGAACGCCGAGTTCGGGCCGACGTATGCCGCTCACCTCGCCTCCTCCCATGTCCTCAGCGTCCTGGGGGGACGCACGGTTCAGGGCGCGCTGGACGCGGGGGAGCACCCTCGGCTGGTCTGGCTCGCGCTCTGTGACGACATGGACGTCCCCATGGAGCGGCGCCTGGGTCCAGATCACCGCGATGTCGGGCAACGTCGGTAGCCTGCAGGAGTGCCCGACACCACCTCACTGCCCTCTGATGTGCTCATCAGTGCTCGGGGGCTGACCAAGTCCTTCGGCGATTTCACCGCGGTCGACGGGATCGATGTCGAGGTCCGGCGGGGCGAGGCGTTCGGCTTTCTGGGGCCTAATGGCGCGGGCAAGTCCAGCACCATGCGGATGATCGCGGGGGTCTCCCCGGTCAGCCAGGGGGAGTTGCGGATCTTTGGGGAGGACCCGGCCACTCACGGCCCGCAGATCCGCGCGCGGCTGGGTGTCTGCCCGCAGAAGGATCTGCTCGATGAGGAGCTCACGGTCCAGGAGAATCTCTGGGTTTACGGCCGATTCTTTGGCCTCTCCCGCGCCGAGGTGCGCGCTCGCGCCGATGAGTTGCTGGAGTTCGCGCAGCTCACCGAGCGGCGCAGCGACAAGGTCGAGCCGCTCTCCGGAGGGATGAAGCGTCGCCTCGTCATTGCCCGCAGCCTGATCAACAACCCCGAGTTGCTGCTGCTCGATGAGCCGACCACCGGGTTGGACCCGCAGGCGCGGCACATCCTGTGGGATCGGCTCTTCCGGCTCAAGCGCCAGGGCGTGACCTTGGTCCTCACCACCCATTACATGGATGAGGCCGAGCAGCTCTGCGATCGACTGGTCGTCATGGACAAGGGGCGGATCGTCGCCGAGGGCAGCCCCCGCGATCTCATCACGCAGTACTCCACCCGCGAGGTCGTGGAGGTGCGTTTCGACAGTGACGACCACGCGGCATATGCGGCCGATCTCGAGGGAGTCGCGCAGCGCGCTGAGGTGCTGCCCGACCGGATCCTGCTGTATGCCGTCGACGGCGACGCCGCGGCCGCCGAGGTCCACCGCCGGGGCCTGCCCGCGCTGTCGACCTTGGTGCGGCGCTCCACGCTCGAGGACGTCTTCTTGCACCTCACGGGTCGGACGCTGGTCGATTGATGAGTGCGCCCTCACGCCTGGACCTCGGGCCGCGCACCCCGCTGAGTGGGCTGCAGCGGGTCGCGGGTGTGTTGGGCTATTTCACGACGGTGTGGCGGCGCACTTGGCAGAGCACGGTGTTCTCGCGGTTCGTCACGCCGATCTTCTTCTTGGCCGCGATGGGCCTGGGTGTCGGGCAACTCGTGGATGCCACCTCGGGTGGGGTGGGCGGCATTCCGTACCTGCAGTTTGTGGTCCCGGGCATGGTCATGGCCTCGGTGATGCAGTGGGCCGCCAGCGAGTCGACGTGGCCGGTGATGACCCTGATCAAGTGGAACCAGATGTATGCCGCGATGCTCGCCACTCCCTTGGGCGTGATTGACGTCCTGGTGGGGCATTGGGTCATGATCACCGCTGGATTGGTCTGGGGCGCAGGGGTGTTCACGCTCATTGCGGCCCTGCTCGGGGGCGTTGCGTCGTGGTGGGCCTGGCTGGTGCTGCCCATTGCCGCGCTGATGGGCTTGGCCTTCGTCGCGCCGCTCTTTGCGCTGGCTGCCATCGCTGAGAGCGACGAGAAGTTCACCACCGTCTTCCGGCTGGTCGTCACCCCGCTCATGCTCTTTTCGGGGACCTTCTTTCCGATTGAGCAGTTGCCCAGCGTCCTGCAGTGGATCGCCAAGGTCACCCCGCTCTGGCATGGCACCGAGCTCGCGCGACCGGCATTCCTCGGGGATCCGTGGCGCGATGGCTGGCTCACGCACGTCGCCGTGCTCACGGCATATGTGCTGGGCTTTGGGGTGCTGGCCTATCGCCGCCTGAACCGACGGTTGGTGACGTGATGCTCGGGCTGGGTTTGGGGCGCGTGGTCATCCTGCGCAATGTCACCTCGTTTCGTCGTGGCTGGCTGGTGTTCATCAGTGGCTTCTTTGAGCCGGTGTTCTATCTGCTCTCGATCGGGGTGGGGCTCGGGGCGCTGGTGCGGACCGTGACCATGGACAACGGGTCAGTGGTGCCCTATGCCGATTTCGTCGCGCCGGCGATGCTCGCCACCGCGGCGATGAATGGCGCGATCGCGGATGTCACCTTCAATGTGTTCTTCAAACTCCGGTATGCGCGGATCTACGACACCATGCTCGCCACCCCCGCGACGCCACGGGATATCGCGGCTGGTGAGGTGACCTGGGCGCTGATCCGCGGCGGGATCTACTCGACGGGCTTCATCGTCGTGGCCGCGGTCATGGGATTCGTGCACTCGTGGTGGGCCGTGCTGGCTTTGCCTGCGGCGCTGCTGATCGGTGCGGCATTTGCCGGGATCGGGATGTATGCCACGACCTACCTCACCTCGTGGCAGCAGTTCGACCTGATCTTTTTGGTCGTCCAGCCGCTGTTCTTGTTCTCGGCCACGTTCTTTCCGATGTCGGTCTATCCCGAGGGTCTGCGTTGGGTGGTGCAGGCGTTGCCGCTGTATCACGCGGTCACGCTGGAGCGCGGGCTGCTGCTGGGGGAGGTCGGGCCGGCGTTGCTCGGGCACGCGGCATACCTGGTCGTTCTGGCGGTGGTCGGAATGATCGGTGCGGGTCGTCGGGTAGGCCACCTGCTGCTGACCTGAGCGCACGCGAGTAGCGTGACGGGCATGACCGACAACGAACTGCTCGTCCTCAACCGCGCCGACCTCGAGAGTCTTGGCCTGACCTGGCCCGAGATCGTGGACTGCTTGGAGGGGGCATTCCAGCAAAAGGCGGACGGCCTGGTGCAGAACCCGCCCAAGCCCAAGGTCGCCTCGCGTGATGACGCCTTCATCCACGCGATGCCGGCCTACCTCGGTGGCATCGACGCCATCGGCATCAAGTGGGTTGCCGGGTATGAGCAGAACCACGCCAAGGGGCTGCCCTATATCTATGGCGCGGTCATCATGAATGACCCCGAGACCGGCCGCCCGATTGCGCTGCTCGACGGTGGCTGGATCACCGAGATGCGCACCCCTGGCGTGTCTGGGCTGACCATGCGGCATGTGCCCGTACGTCAGGGTCGCCTCGCCATCGTCGGCTGTGGAGTGCAGGGTCGCCGCCACCTTGAGGTCGCGCTCTCCGAGCTGCCCGAGATCGAGGAAGTCGTGATGTACGACTATGTCGACGGTGTCGCCGAGCGTGCGCTGGCCGCGGCGGGGGATCGCCGGACGCGGGTGGCCACGTCGCCGGAAGACTGCATCGAGGGTGCGGACATCGCGATCACGACGATCACGGTTCCGCTGGACCCGAAGGTTGACTGCCGCAACACGGCTGAGAATGCCTTGCTGCTGCCGGTGGACTATGACGACGCGATGGCGACCTCGGCCTTCCACGAGGCCGTCGTGTACAGCGTGGATGACTTGGGGCAGTACGGCTCCGTGGCCGGCCGCAAGTACTTCTTTGACTTCCCCGAGCCGGCCACTCACCTCGCTGAGGTGGTCTCCGGTGCGTATGCCGTGCCGGAGCAGGGGCGGCGGATGTTCCTCAACATGGGCCTGGCGCTCGATGACATTGCGTTGTCTGCGCTGGTGCTGGAGCGGGTTGCGGGACGCACCGATGTGGGGCAGCGCATCAACTTCCCGTGATGGGTCGTCGTGTGACATGACCGACTGCGCACGGGGTCAGGCAAGTGAACGGGTTTCCCGGCACGCTCACGTTCGCGGCATACCACGACATATCTGGATCCAGCTCCGGCGCCTTCCGTGTGGTCCAGACGGCCCTAACTCAGATCAGAATCGAAGGGCCGAGATGATGTCTGCAACCCCTGCGACCAGACGAGGCCCTTCGGGTTAGGAGTCGCATTCGATCGGTTGCCAATCGGACAAATCCACCGCGTCCTTCGGAACCCAAATGAGGCAGCGCCAGGCATCGCCGGTCGCATGTAGGACCTCGTCGGTTCGGGGGTCCCAAGCAACCTCGCCATAGCTGCCGAGCGCATCCTGGGCGACGATCCCATGGATGCGTGCGCACTCTTCGGTGGTCGGGTCCCAGATGCGCACGGTCCCGTCGAGGCCGGCGGCGGCCAGTTGGGTGCCGTCCGGGCTGTACGCCAACGCCCACACCATGCCGGTGTGGCCGGTGAGGGTGGTCTCGGTGGTGGCGGTGGTCGGGTCCCAGATGCGCACGGTCCCGCCGTGGTCGGCGGCGGCCAGCCGGGTGCCGTCCGGGCTGTACGCCAACGCCCCCACGCCGGT
>CALMQX010000020.1 GCA_937873315.1 uncultured Nostocoides sp.
CGCATCCAGTCCCACTGGCCGTGCATGACGTTGTGGCCGATCTCCATGTTCTCGAGGATCTTGGACAGGCCGAGGCCCGCGGTGCCGATCCACCAGGCCGGGCGCACGCCCTTGACCTTGACATTGCTGAACAGCAGCAGCGCCCGGCTGCCCATCTCGAGGTATCGCTGGGTCTTGATGACCCGACGGATGTATGCCGCATCGCGCTCGCCACGGCTGTCCATGACCTCCTGGCGGATGTCATCGAGCTCGCGACCGATCTGCTCGATCTGCTCGGGAGTGAGGTGGGCGGCCGGGTTGGGGCGGCCGGAGCGCTTGAGGGCCGGGCGCTGCGGGCGCGGGGTGTCCGAGGTGATCTTGAGGCGGGAGTTGACGCCCTTGTGGGCGGCGGCCGTATGCCGGGTGGCCTCGGTGTGCTCCTGGGTGGGGCTCAGCTCTCGGCGGGCCTGGGCAACGTCAGCGGACGGGTGCACCTGGTGCGCCTGAACAGCCTGCTGGCGCTCGGGGGCGATCGTCATCGTGGGCTCTCCTGTCGGGGTCAGAGTTCGAGGTCGCAGCTACCGGCGACGGCATTGATACAGGTCTGGATGGCGACTTCCTCGCCGGGCTCAGCGGTGGTGATGTCGCCGGTGCGCAGGTCGCGGACGGCGCCTTGGCGCATGGTGACCACGCAACCGAAGCAGATGCCCATGCGGCAGCCGCTGGGCATGAGGACACCGGCCTCCTCGCCCGCGTCCAGGATGGTGGTGCCGCCGTCGGCGTCGACCGTGACATCGGTGGTCAGGAAGGTGATCTCGCCACCGTCACCGGGCTCGACCAGGGTCGGCCGGAAGCGCTCGACATGCAGCGCCTCGGCGAGACCTGCTGCGGCCCAATGACTTTCGGCGGCATCAAGGAGCCCGGCTGGGCCGCAGACCCAGACTTCACGATCGCGCCAGTCGGGCACGAGGGTGTCGAGATCGCGGCCCAGGTCGAGCACGCCGTGCTCGTCGTCGAGTCGCAGCGAGAGCGCGAGGTGACCGCTGGCGGCATACGACTCGAGCTCGCTGCGAAAGATGACGTCCTCGCGGCGCGGCGCGCAGTGCACGTGGGCGACCTCGCCGAGCTCGGGGAGGTGATTGCGCAGCATGCCCATGACCGGGGTGATGCCGCTGCCGGCGGTCAGGAAGAGGATGCGGCGGGGCGCCGGGGTCGGGAGGGTGAAGTCGCCGGTGGCCTGGTCGAGATGCACCAGAGTGCCCGGGCGAGCCTCGCGGACGAGGAAGCCGGAGACCAGGCCGTCGGGGATGGCCTTGGTGGTGATGCTGATGGTGCCGTCGGAGGTGGCGGCGGTGTCGGCGCGGTGGGTCAGGCTGTAAGCGCGCCAATGCCGCACGCCGTTGATGTCGACGCCGATGCGGATGTATTGGCCGGGGAGGTGGCCGGCCCAGTCGCGCCCGGGGCGGATGACGATGGTCGCCGCGTCAGCGGTCTCGGGGCGGATCTCGACGATCCGGCCGCGCAGCTCCGCGCCCCCGCGCAAGGGGTCAAAGAGGTCGAGATAGTCGTCGGGGACGAGCGGGGTGGCGAGCGCCTCGGCGACCTTGCGGGCGCCGCGCAGGACGAGCCCGAGTGGGCTGGGGGCCGGGGCTGCACCAAGGGGCGCGCGGCGGTCGACGGTGGATGCGGTCACGTCACCCAGCGTAACCTACGGTTGCGTAGGTTACGACTCCGTAGGTTGAAAATGCCGTGTGCGTCGCCTCACGAGCCCGGCGCCGAGCCCAGGACCCCTGCGCCGAGTCGAGAGTAGAGAACACGCCGTCACCGCGTATGCGGTAACGGCGTGTTCTCTACTCTCGACGAAGCGAGCGAGCGCTCAAGCGGCGAGCCTCAGTGATCGCCTGCCATGAGTCGGCCGATCTCGGTGCGATCCGCGGTCTTCGGGTCCAACTCGGCAACGATCTTGCCGCCGTGGATCACCGCGAGCCGGTCCGAGAGGGAGAGCACCTCGTCCAACTCGGCCGAGACCAGCAGCACGGCCGCGCCGCCATCACGCGCCGCGACGATCTGCTTGTGGATGAACTCGATCGAGCCCACGTCGACGCCACGGGTCGGCTGAGCCGCCATGAGCAACTTGGGCTTGAAGGACATCTCGCGAGCGACCACGACCTTCTGCTTGTTGCCACCCGAGAGCGAGCCCGCCGACTGAGCGATCGACGCCGACCGGATGTCGTACTCCGTTCGCAGAGCCTCGGCGTTCGCCCGCACAGCGTCGAACTGACGGACGCCGTTCTTGGCGTAAGGCTCTTGGTCGAACTCATTGAGGACGAGGTTGTCCGCAATCGAGTAGGCACCGACGAGCCCGTGCTTCTCGCGGTCCTCCGGGACATGCCCGACGCCCGCGTGGTGGGTCTCATACGGATTGGCCTTGGTGAGGTCCAGGTCCTCGAGCATCATCGAGCCCGAGACGACCTTGCGCATGCCAGCCAGCGCCTCGACCAGCTCGCGCTGGCCATTGCCCTCGACCCCGGCCACACCGACGATCTCGCCAGCCCGGACGGTGAGCGAGAAGCCGTTGACGGCCATGAGGTTGCGATCGTCCTTGACATGGAGATCATCGACAGCCAGCACCACCCCGGCCGGTTGAGCAGGGGTCTTGTCGACCCGCAACTCGACCGAGCGGCCGACCATCATCTCGGCCAGGTCCGTGGTGGTGGTGTTGGTCAGATCGTCACTTTGGCCCACGACCGCACCATGGCGGAGCACGTAGGTCCGGTCAGCGACGGCGAGCACCTCACGGAGCTTGTGCGTGATGAACACGATTGAGGTCCCGGCATTCGCCAGATCTTTCATCACGCCGAGCAGCTCGTCGGTCTCCTGAGGCGTCAGAACGGCGGTCGGCTCATCGAGGATGAGCAGGTCGACATCGCGCGAGAGGGCCTTGAGAATCTCGACTCGCTGCTGGGTGCCGACCGGCAGATCTTCGATCTCGACGTCGGGATCCACGGCCAGCCCATGCTTCTCCGAGAGCCGGCGGACCATCTTGCGGGCACTCTCGAGGTCGAGAATGCCGCCACCGCGCGTGCTCTCGTGGCCCAGGATCATGTTCTCGGCAACGGTCATGACCGGCACCAGCTGGAAGTGCTGGTGGACCATGCCGATGCCGCGAGCGATCGCGTCCCGAGGATCCTTGATCGGGGTGGAGTCACCCTTGATCGTGACGGTGCCGGTGTCCGGCTTGATCAACCCGAAGATCTGGTTGACCAGCGTGGACTTGCCGGCGCCATTCTCACCGAGCAGCGCAACGATTTCGCCGCGGCGGACCTGGATGGTGATATCCCGGTTCGCCTGGACCTTCCCGAAGCTCTTGGAGAGCCCCTGGATGTCGAGCAGCATCTCGTTCGGGACGCCCCGATAGGTCGGAGTCGTGACCTCAGTCATCATTTGTCTCCCTTCACGAAGGGCTGGCCGACCGCGCCGGGTGCCCGAACCTTGCCTGCGGCGACCGCGAGGACGACCAGGGTCATGATGTAGGGCAGGGTGCCCACCAGCTGCGGCGCGACGGTGATGATCTTGTCGGCCTGCAACTGGTTGCCGATGGCGGAAATGAACCCGAAGAGCAGGGCGGCTGCCCCCGCGCGCAGCGGACGCCAGGCGCCCATGATCATGATGGCCAGCGCGAGGAAGCCTCGGCCCGCCGTCATGCCGCGTTCGAAGGAGGACGAGCCGTCCATCGAGAGGTAGGCACCGGCCATGCCGGCGAGGATGCCGGCGAGGGTGACATTGATCAACCGGAGGCGCTCGACATTGATACCTGCGGTGTCGGCGGCGGACGGGTACTCACCGACCGACCGGGTGCGCAGGCCCCAACGGGTGTAGAAGAGCGCGAAGTGGATTGCGAGCGTGGCCAGGATGGCGGCGGTCGCAAAGACTCCAACGCCACTGAAGAAGACCGGGCCGAGCAGCGGGATCTTGGACAGGATCGGGACATCCCAGGTCGGCATCAGGCCGGGCAACTGCTGACCCGGCTTGTAATAGAACGAGGTGATACCCGTGGCCACGATGTTGAGCACGACACCGGCGATGATCTGGTCCATCCGCCACTTGACGCTGGTCCAAGCCAGGAAGCCACCGAGGATCAGGCCGCAGCCCATACCGACCAGGATGCCGACCAGCAGACTGCCGGAGTAGGCCGCCGCAAAGAAGGCACCGAAGGCCGAGACGAGCATCTGGCCTTCGATCCCGATGTTGACCACGCCGGAGCGCTCACCGATGACGCCGACCATGGCGGCCAGGACCAGCGGAATGGCATAGGCCCACGCGTAGGCGAACATCGAGGTCGCCTTCACGCCACTAATGAAGTAGAAGAGGTATGCCGCGATCATGACGCCAACAAAGGCACCCACGGTCGTCTTGTTCTTCGTGATCCAGGACATCGTCAGTTCCCCCAGCTCGTCGCGGACGCCTGCACCTTGTCGGCGCGGCTACGGAAAATCCACTTCCCGAGGACGGGGATGGAGACCATCAGCAAGGTAAGCGCGAGGAGCAGGTCGACGATCTCGGGGGCAATCCCGGTCGCGAACTGCAGCCCGCCCGCTCCGGTGCGGAGCACGCCCACCAGGAAGGCGGCCGGGATGGTGGCCACCGGGTTGATGCGCGCCAGCAGAGCGATGGTGATGCCGTCGAAGCCCAGCGATCCAGTGATCGCCGGCTCGAAGCGGTGCAGGGTGCCCTGAGCCTCGAGCGCCCCGGCCAGACCGGCCAGACCGCCGCCGAAGACCATCGACAGCACGATGATTTTGTTCAGCGGCACGCCGGCATAGACAGCGGCGTGCTTGTTCTTGCCGACCGTGTCGAACTTGAAGCCCAAGGTCGTACGGCCGAGCACCCACCAGCACAAGGCGGCCAGCGCCACCGCGATCAGGAAGGACACCGGGATACCGACGATGCTGCCGACGCGGGCGGCCTCGGGGATTTCCTCGGTTTGCGGGATGTGACTGACCTTGGCCGACTCCGCCTGCAGCGGGCCCTGCACGAGCCACCAGGTGATGCCGACACTGATCGAGTTGAGCATGATCGTGGAAATGACCTCGTGCACCCCACGCCAGGCCTTCAGGGCGCCCGCGATCGCGGCGACGGCAGCGCCGGCAACGATTCCGGCGGCCATGCCGATGACGGCACCGAGGGGACCCCAACCACCGAACAGGTACCCCAACCAGGCCCCGGCAATGGCGCCGAGGTTGAGCTGGCCCTGACCGCCGATGTTGAACAGGCCGACGCGCAGCGGAAGGACCACGGCCAGGCCGGTGAGGATCAGCGGTGCGGTCTTCACCAGAGTGCGCTCCAAACCGCCATCAACGAAGAGCGCCTCCTTGACTAGGGTCTCGTAGGCATAGAACGGGCTCACCCCCTGGTACCGGATCAGGATCGCGCCGATCGCGAGGGCGACCAGGAGCGCGACCGCAATAACGATGCCGCTCTGATGGCTGAACAGGAAGGCGAGTGCGCCGCCAGAGGGTTTGTCCTCGGGCTTCGCCGGCGGTGGACTGGCCGGGGCTGCGCTCTCTTTCGTGAGGTCGGTCATGTGACTCCAATGTCAGATGGGACGCCTAAGTGTGGTCCCTCGCACCCATCTAGCGGAAGGGCGGGAGGGGTGGAGAGGGGGGGTGGAGAGAGGTATGCCGCCCGCTCGGGTGAGCGGGCGGCATACCGAAGTACTACTTAGAGACGCTCAGATCAGAGCGTGACACCGGTCTGGAGGGTGCCCGCCTCCATCTGCTTGACGATGTCGGCGACCTTGGTCTTCACGTCGGCCGGGACGACCGAGTCGAAGTCGTGGTACGGGGCCAGGCCGGCCTTACCCATCGTCTGCAGGCCACCGAAGTCGGCGTCCTTGGCCTTGGTCACCAGGTCGGTCACACCGAGGCTGATGAGCTTCATGGCCGAGGTGACGAGGCACTTCTGGGCTGCCGGGACGGTGTCCCACTGGTCGGTGTCAACACCGATGCAGAACTTGTCCTTGCCAGCGCCAGAGTCCTTCGCGACCTCCTGGAGGGCACCGTTACCGGTGTTGCCGCCAGCGCCGAAGATGATGTCGGCACCCTGGGTGAGTTGGGTCTTGGCCTGCTGCGCACCCCACACCGGGTCGGCGAAGGCGTTGTCGCCAGCGGGGTGGTACACCGTGGTGACGGTGACCTTGGGGTTGGCGGCCTTAGCGCCCGCCTCGAAGCCCTTGGCGAACTTCTGGACCGGCGGGATCTCGAGGCCGAGAACCTGGCCGAGCTTGTTGGTCTTGGTGAGCAGACCCGCGAGGTAGCCGGCGCCGTAGCCCGCCTGGTCCTCGGGGAAGATCAGACCGGTGACATTCTTGGCGGTGACCTTGGTGGCGTCGTAGCCCTGGTCAACACCGATGAACTTGGTGTCGGGTGCACCGGCGGCGGCCGCAGCGGTCGCGTCGGTCATGAGGAAGCCGACCGTGACGACAACGTCGTACTTCTTGTCGGTGAACTTCTTCATGTTCGCCGCGTAGTCCTTGGCGTCCTGGGTCTCGATGTACTTGTAGTAGCCCTTGACGTTCTCAGCGGCCTTCTTGGCGCCTTCGTGCGCGGACTGGTTGAACGACTTGTCGTCCACCTTGCCGGTGTCGGTGACGAGGCCGACGCAGAAGACGTCCTTGTCTGCACACTTGCTGTCGTCGGTCGGGGCGCCAGCGGCCTGCGAGCCGCCACCGCTCGAGCTGGTGTTACCGGTGCTGCCACCACAGCCAGCGAGCGCAAGCGCTGCCACAGCGGGGACGACGAAGTACTTGGCCTTCATATATCTCTCCTTGGAGGGGGGTGAACTCTCGCATCGTATCCCCGCCCTAGGTCCCGCTCTTGGTCGGCTGTACCGAAGTATCCGTCTCGTTATCAACAAGGTTCGCCAAAGTGTGACGGGAGGGTCAGACGGGGCTGCCGAGCACGGTTACCAGCCGGGGGATGCGCCCCAACCGGCGTCGACCGGGAGGGTGACGCCGGTGATGCCGGAGGCGGCCGACGAGGCCAGGAAGGCCGCCGCAGCGGCCACCTCGGTGGCGGTGACCGGTCGGCCCAGGGCCGCGGCCGCCCGCCAGCGCTCCGCGCCGGAGGGCCAGTCCTGGCTCAACCCGGGGCGATCGACCAGCCCGGGGGCGACGCCGACGACTCGTATGCCGCGTGGGCCGAGTTCGTGGGCGGCGGCCGCGGTCAGGTGGTGCAGGGCCGCCTTGAAGACGGCATATGCCGTGTGGTCCGGTGCCGCGCGAAGTCCCTCGATGGAGCCGACCGTGACCACGACGGATCCCGGCTGAGCCACCTCGGAGTAGGCACGCAGCAGCGCTGCCTGGTGGCGCAGGGTGCCCTGCCAGAGGGCATCCCAGGCCGCCGTGTCGAGGTGCTCCCAGGGGGTGAGTGCCTGATCGCTGGCATTGAGGACCAGGACGCGAGGTGTGGCGCCCAGTGCGCCGGTGGTCCGCGCGAGCAGGTCCTCGCACGCCCGGTCGAGCTCGGTCGGCTCGGTGGGTGCGAGGTCAGCCGACACGATGACGGCTCGGCGCCCGGCTGCCTCGACGTCGGCGCCCGTGCGTTCGGCCCCGGCCCGGTCGCTGCGGTAATGGACGGCGATGTCATGGCCGTCCTGGGCGAGCGCGAGCGCGATGGCGCTGCCGAGCCCGCCGCTAGCGCCTGTCACGAGGGCGGTGGCCTGGCTCATCACGGGCGGTCCTTCCGACGGCGGGTCAATTCGGCGATCTCCGCGGCATACGCGGGGTAGGCCGCGGTGAGCTTCTTGCGGGAGCCGAGTTCGAAGTGCTCGTCCCGGAAGGCGGGGGAGCACCAACAGGCCGCCAAGGTCCAGTCGCCCAGGGTTGCCGCGCCTTGCCAGTCGCCGCGCCGGACTAGTTGCTGGCGGTGATCGGTGCCGAGCATGGTGACCGCCCCGGCGCCATTGCGGCGAAGTCGGAGCATGACGGCGGGGGCACCATCGAGCCACTGCCAGCCTTCGTCGATCGCCAACCGGTGCATGGCCGAGAAGCCGTCCGCGGCGCTGGTGAGGAGCACGGTGATGCTGGAGAGCTGCTGAGTTCGCGGCCCGAGGGCGAACCATGCTCCCTCCTGCGGGATGGGTTCCATTCGAAACTCGCGAATGATGTCAGCAGCGGTGCGGGACATGCAGGTTCACCCCTTGCCTTGCGCGGCAGCAGCCGCAGCGCCAGCAAGCGCGGCGCGTTCGCGGCAGCGCGCGAGCAGGTCGCCGGTGTCGAGCCGGGTGCTCATCCGGTCGCGGATCACCGGCTCGCCGTCGACCAAGACATCGGTGACATCGCCGCGACCGGCCGCGAAGACGATGAGCGCGGCGACGTCATGGATGGGCGTGAGGTGCGGCTGATCCAGATCCAGCAGGAGCAGGTCGCCCCGCTTGCCGACTTCGACCGAACCGATCAGATCGCCCATGCCGAGGGCTTGAGCGCCGTCCAGGGTGGCGGCTCGGATGACCTCCTCGGCGGGCGCGCAGGCCGGATCGCCGCTGGTCAGCCGGGCGAGCAAGGCAACCTGCCGCATGGCCGCCCACATGTCGAGGTCATTGGAACTCGAGCAGCCATCGGTACCCACCCCGAGGGACACCCCGGCATCGCGTAGCTCTTGCCAGGGCAAGGCGCCGCTGGCGAGTTTGAGGTTGGACCCGGGGCAGTGCCCGACCGCGGCGCCATTGGGAGCGCCGGCGAGCACGGCCCGGTCGCGCTCCGAGAGGTGGACTCCATGGCCCAAGACCACCGGCGGTATGCCGTCCGCGAACCAGCCCGCGTCGCTCAAGATCGCGGTGGGGGTGCGTCCGAAGCGGGCCAGCACGTCGGCATTCTCGGCGGCATTCTCCGAGGCGTGCGTGGAGAGCAGGCGGCGGCCGGGCAGGGAGGCGAGCTCACGGCATACCTGTTCGAGGTGTTCGGGAGAACAGGTGTACGTCGCGTGCGGGAGAGCGGCGACGGGGACCTGCGGGCCACCGATGGCCGCGATCGCCTCGGGCCAGGCGCGCAGCCCGGCGAGGCGGTCCTCCCAGGACAGGCCATCGGGACCGGGGCCGTCGAAGAAGACCGGCCCGCCGACATGCCGGGAGCCGGCCGCAACCGCGCCCCGATGGGCGGCCTCGTGGTGGAAGTACATATCGAGTTGGGTGGTGCAGCCGGCGCGCAGGGACTCCAAGGCCCCCAGGGTGGCGCCGAGTTCGACCGTGGCCGGGTCCATCACGGCGGCCTCGGCGGCCCACACGATCTCCAGGAAGCCTTGCAGGTCGACGTGCTCAGCGAGCCCACGCAGCAGGGTCATCGGCAGGTGGGTGTGCAGGTTGACTAGACCCGGCATGACCAGTCGGCCACGCCCCTGGATGACCTCGGCTTCGCTGCCCCAGCGCTCAGCCGTGCCGGTCGAGGCCTCGGCGATCTCGGCGATGACTCCGTCCTCGATCACGAGGTCCTGACCGCTCAGCACCCGGTCGGTGGCGTCGACCGTGACCACCAGGTCGAGGTCGCGCAGGACCCGCCTCATGCGGCTGGCCCACCAAAGGTCGCCCGCGAGTGCACGAGTTCATCGAGGATCGCGATGACGTGGCGGGTCGACTCGGCCAAGGCAATTTCGATGTCCACCATGGTGATCGGCTCATCGCTGACCCCGGCGGCGGGATTGACGACGAGCGAGATGGCGGCATAGCGCAGCCCAGCCTCGGCCGCGAGGGTCACCTCGGGGACTCCGGTCATCCCCGCGACGTCTGCGCCAGCGAGCCGGGCCAGGCGGATTTCGGCGGGGGTCTCAAAGCGTGGGCCCTCGAAACAGGCATATACCCCGCCATCGCGGATCGTCTGGCCGGTTCCGGCGGCGGCCTCGAGGATCTCGCGCCGGATCACCGGGTGATAGGCGCCCAGCATGTCGGTGTGCACGACTCCAGGCGGCGTGCTGCCGTCAAAGAAGGTGCCGACCCGGGCGCGGGTGAAGTCGATGAAATCGTCCAGGCAGAGCAGGTCGCCGGCGACCAGTTCGGGGTCGATGGAGCCGGTGACATTGACGGCCACGACATCGCGCACCCCCGCATCCACCAGCGCCTGGATGTTGGCGCGGTAGTTGACCATGTGCGGCGGGACCGAGTGGCCGGCGCCGTGGCGGGTGAGGAAGACCACGGGTATCCCGTGCCAGGCGCCGTGGGTGAGCCGGGCCTGCCCGTATGCCGTGTCGACGGTCTGCTCGCGCCGGTCCTCGAGCGCTTCAATGTCGTAAAAGCCCGTGCCAGCGATGATCCCGAGCGGGGGCTGCACCGTCGCGTCGTCCATGTCCACGCACGCTACCGTCGCTGCGGCGCTCGTGGTGCCGATGAAAGGATGACCGACATGGTGAAGCAGGTGGCGATCGCGGCGACGGGGCCGGTCTCGCTGCGCGTCGCCACGCAGGTCGCGCGGGCCGGTGGCAATGCCGTGGATATCGCGGTGGCCGCAGCGATTGCCGCCATGTCGACCGAGCCGGGGATCGTCTCGCTGGGGGCCGGCGCCTTTGTGAACATCTGGCCCGAGGGTGCAGAGCCGCAGGTCATCGACGGCAATGTCGAGATGCCGGGTCGTGGGCTATCGAAGGACCGCTTCGGTCAGGGTCTCACCGAGATCACCACGGGCTATGGCGGTGGCACCTCGATGTACGGCGGCCACGGCTCGGTCGCGACGCCCGGGGCGCTGGCGGCATACGAGGTCGCGGTGGAGGAGCACGGGTCGCTGAGTTGGGCGGACGTGGTGAGCCCGTCGGCCCAGGCCTGCCGAGACGGCTATCCGATCGGCGCGGCCGCGGCCCGCTACTTGGCCTTCACCTCGCACAGCCTCTTTGCGTTGGACCCGGAGGCGCAGGCGCTGGTGACCCGCCCGGACGGATCGCCGGTGCAGGCAGGCGACACGGCATACAACCACCAGTTGGCCGAGACGCTGGATCTCATTGCGGCAGAAGGCGCTTCGGTGATGTCCACCGGGCAGATCGGCCGGGCCATGGTGAACGACATGGCTGCCCATGGCGGCCTCATCACGCACCGGGATCTGGCGGAGTACACCCCGCTGGTGCGTCCGCCGCTGCGACGCCAGGTGGGGGACTGGGACTTGGCGTTCAACCCGCCGCCCTCGGTGGGTGGCCCGATGCTCGCGGTCATGCTGGGCGAGCTCGGCCGGTATGGCTACTGGCATTGGCCCGACATCATCGCCATCCAGCGGGCCGTGTTGTCCTACCGCGTGCAGGTGCATGATTTCGCCCGCGACCTGGAGGCGGCTGGGCATGAGCTGCTGCTCCAGGTGGAGCGCCACGGCCTGGCCGGGCTGCCGACCTCGTCCTCGACGGCCAATATCTCGGTCGTGGACGCGGAGGGCACCGCCTGCGCCATCACCTGCTCCTCGGGATATGCCGCGGGCATCACCATCCCCGGGACCGGGATCATCCTCAACAATGCGTTGGGGGAGATCGAGCTGAACCGGCTGGGTCTGCACGCGCTGGCGCCCGGCACCCGGATGGCCTCCAATATGGCGCCCACGACGGGTCGCACGCGCGATGGCCGCAGCCTGGCGATCGGCTCCCCGGGGGCCGACCGGATCACCACGGCGCTCATGCAGGTGCTGGGGCAGGGCTGTCTGCATGGTGAGGATCTGCAGCACGCGATCGAGGCCGCGCGGGTGCATGTGCGTTTCGACGAGGCTGGCGCTGCGGTAGCCGAGCACGAGAGCGACCCTGAGATCACGGCCGCGCTGGCGGAGATGGGCTTGCCGGGGACCGATCACGGGCCGCTGTCGATGTATTTCGGTGGCGTGGGTGCGGCCTATCGGCGCGTGGATGGTGGCCTCCAGGCCGCCGGTGACCCGCGCCGCGAGGCGGCCGTGGACGTAATCAGCCTGTAACCGTCTTTAGGCGGCGTGGCCAAGGCGCATCCACCGGTCCGTTCGCGCCCGCAGCCAGAGGACGGCCGCCCGCACGGACATGAGCGCGGTAAACGCTAGCCACAGCCAGAGGATGCCATTGGACTGACCGGTCACCGAGGTGGGATCGTCGCCGACCAGGACGGGGCGCACCCAGCGGATGCCTAGGGCGATCGGGACATATGCCGCGAGCAGGGCCACCATGGACCACGCCAGCCAGCGGGTGTCGCCGGCGCCGATGAGCACCCCGTCCAGGACGCAGAAGATGGCCGTCGCCGGCATACTCAGCGCGACCACACTCAGGGCGGTGGCGAGCACGGTCTGGACGTTCTCGTCGGGGGTGAAGAGGGCCGGCAACCACGGTCTGACCAGGATGATCAGGATCAGCGCGACGCCACCGGCGATCATCCCCCAGCGGACCATGAGTGTCGTGGCGTCGCGGGCCGCGCGGGCGTCCCCGGCGCCGAGCGACCGACCTGTCAGAGCTTGTGCCGCAATGGCAATGGCGTCGAAGGCGAAGGTCACGAAGATCCAGACGGTGAGCGCGACCTGGTGTGCGGCGAGGGTCACTTCGCCGAGTCCGGTGGCGACCCAGGCCGTGAGGACGAGGATGGCGCGCAGGGCCACCGTGCGAACCAGCAACGGTATGCCGGAGACGGCAGCCGCCAGGACCCTGGCCGGGTGGGTGCGCAACGGCACCCGCAGGCGGGCGGCATACCGGATGACGACGGTCGCGAGGGCGGCCGCCATGAGCCATTGGGCGACCACCGTGCCCCACGCCGATCCGGCGATGCCCCAGCCCAGGCCGTAGACGAGGGCGTAGTTGAGGGCCGCGTTGACCGAGAAGCCGACGACCGAGACGGCTAGCGGGGTGCGGGTGTCCAGCATGCCGCGCAGCACGCCCGTGGCGGCGAGGACGATGAGCATGGCCGGTATGCCGGCCGCAGACACCCGCAGATAGGTCACCGCCTGCTCCAGCACCTGAGGGGTGGGACCAAAGGCCGCGGCGAGCGGTCGGGCGCCGACGCCGACGAGGGTGCCGATGAGCGTTCCGAGGATGAGGGCCAGCCAGGAGCCGTCGATACCGGCCGTGATGGCCCCGGCACGGTCACCAGCCCCGATCTGTCGGGCGACGACGGCCGTCGTTCCATAGGCCAGGAAGACGCAGATGCCCACGGCTGTTACCAGGATGGTGCTCGCGATCGCCAGGCCGGCCAGCGGGGTCGCGCCGAGATGTCCGACGATCGCGGAGTCCACGAGCAGAAAGGCCGGCTCCGCGACCAGGGCAAAGAACGCGGGGACGGCAAGGCGGACCACCTCACGAGGGGTGGAGCCCTCCGACGCCCGGGACTTGGCCATGGTCTGAGTCTGCCGGTCCGTGCTGTCCACATGTTGTTGCATTCGGCTTCGTGGACAGCACGCGGCGCGTATGGTGACTATCGCGTCCGTGAGGGTGGCCTTCACCGGCCCCGAAACGGCGCCCACGAGCACCCCAGGGGTGGGGTGGAAAAAGGGGCCGGTCACCGTTCGCGGTGACCGGCCCTGATCCATGTGCGGGGACGGGGACGCCCACGTCGCTCAGAGGTGTTTAAGCGCCTCGCGTCGAGACAAGCCGGAGAGGCGGTCCTCATGCGCGGCAACAAAGGCGCGGACCCAGTCCGGGTCGGTGCGGGCGTGTTGGCGGAGCGCCCACCCGATGGCCTTGCGAATCCAAAAGGTCGAGCCGTGCAGGGTGCCTTCGAGATTGGCTTCGATGGCGTCGGTCAGGAGTGCCAGGTCGGTCTCGCCCCGGTGGCCGAGTTGGCAGATGATCGAGGCGCGCCGCAGCCACAAATCGTCGTCGGCTATCCAGCGGCGGATGGTCGGCGTGGTTACGGCGCGCTGCCCGGCCAGGATCGCGCCGACGTGGTGGCCGGCCAGATCGTCGACGTGATCCCACCATGCTCCCGTGGTGATCAGGTGCTCAAGCAGGGGCAGCAGCGCCGGATCCTGCCAGGTGCGATAGCTGCGGTGGCCGAGCAGTGCCTGGGCGGTATACCGCTGCTCTCGATGAGTGGCGTTGTCCCACAGCGCTTTTGCGGTGTCCTCCCAGTCGGCGCGCTCGGAGAAGCGCCACTGCTCAGCAGTGAGATAGGGCCGCAGCAGGCGGCGCAACCCACCGCTGGTGATGCCGTGGTAGGGCATCGATGACTTCATGTACCGCTGTTGGCCGAGGGCTCGCTCGGGGTCGCCATGGGAGGCGAGCTCACGGCATATGGCGTCGATGAACTCCTGGTGGACAGCCATGGGCGGGTATGCCGCTTCAGGCGAGCCCGAGCTCGCGGGCTTCTTCCCAGAGCTCCTCGCGGACATCGGGGTGGGCGGCGTCGCGGATGATGTGCCGGGCCTGGGCCTGCTGGGTGTATCCGAAGAGTTCGGCGGTGCCTTGCTCGGTGACGATCGCGGTCTGCTGGAAGGAGGTCACCGGCTCGTCGACGAGGGGGACGATGGTGGAGACGTCGGCCTTGGGGTGCCAGGAGCGCAGCGCGATGAACGACTGGCCGCCGGGGCAGTGCAGCGCACCGACGATGAAGTCGGTCTGTCCGCCGAAGCCGGAGTGGATGCGGGCGTTGATCCGGCTGGCATTGGCCTGCCCGAAGAGGTCGACTTCCAGGGCGGTGTTGACGCTGACCATGAGGTTTTGCTGGGCGATCAGGCCGGGGTCGTTGGTGTGCTCGGTGCGCATCATCCGGACCCGGTGGTTGCCATCGAGCCAGTCGTAGAGCTCCTGGGAACCAAAGATGAAGGAGGCGGTCAGCGGGTGGTGCGGATCGAGCGCCCCCGCGCGGTCCAGGTCCAGCACCCCATCGGAGAACATCTCGGTCCAGATCCGCAGCCCACTGCGCTCGGTGAGGGCGGCCAGTGTGGCGTCGGGGACCGCGCCGATGCCCATTTGCAGGGTGGAGCCATCGCCCACGCGGGCCGCGACGCGCGCGCCGATCTCCGCGCTCGCGGCGTCGGGTGCGCCAGCGGCGTGCGAGGGGAGCGGGGTGGAGACCTCGATGGCATAGTCCACCGCATCGACCGGGATCTGGGCGTCGCCGAAGGTGTAGGGCATCTTGTCGTTGATGACGGCGATGATCCGGCCGGAGCGACGGCGGCAGCCTTCGATGGCGGCGGGTAGGACGTTGACCTCGATGCCGAGGCTGAGCATGCCATTGCGTGGGGGCGCGCACTGGACGATCACGGCGTCGGCCGGGATGGTGCGCTCGAGCAGCGGCGGCACCAGGGAGAGCCGGCTGGGGATGTAGGCGAGGTTCGGGTGCTTGCGCATGCCGGCGCCGACGAAGCAGGTCTCGGCGGTCACGCCCTCACGTGTGGGGATGCCGGGCGGGGCGTTGAGCGCGTGGATCGTGTACTCGTCCAGGGCGGCGTCCAGGGCCTTGACGCCCTCCCACGGGACGGCGACATTGCCGGAGACAACCACGCGGGGGCCATTGCCATTGGCGTGGGCCTCGGGATTGCTGTGGGCCTGGGCTTGACCGTGGAGGTCGGCGAGTCGACGGGTGAGCTCCTCGGTGGTGATGACGCGCATGGCTCCATTGTCGTCCTGTTCGCGACGCGCGGCACGTGAGGCAAGCCTTGTTCACGGGGTCGTGGCTGGCGGCAGGGTTGAATGGGCCCATGCATCGGTATGCCGTGTGGGGACTGGCCCTGGCGTGTGGGCTGGTCGGGCTCTCGACATCCGGGTGCACGACCGAATCGGGGGATGGGGCCAAGACGACCACGGCCTCCGTGACGCCTAGCCGCAAGCCATCGGCCAAGCCGTCGGCGGCGGGGTCGGCGGCCATCGGGTCGGTGAAGAAGTATGGGCCGAGCTCGCCGCAGTGCCTGGCCGCCCAGAAGGTGATGGAGGGTGCTGCCCGGGTCGGCCTGCGTGGTGCGGTGGGGAAGGTCACCGCCAGCGATGTCTCCGACACCTGGACCGAGGCGGTCGCTAAGGACTTGCCCGCGGCGCCGGCCGCGCTCTCGGACGATGTGCGGGCGCTCGCCGACGGACTGGTCGGCAAAGACTCGGCGGAGGCCAAGCCGCTGTTGGCGGCATACACCAGTGCGCTGGGGCGGTTCACTGAGGCGGCGACGACGATGTGCCTGGCGCCGCCCCCACCCCCGAAACCCTCCACGACGCCGGCCGTGAAGAGCACGGGCAAGGCCACGGCCACGCCGTCGGCGTCTGCCACGAAGTAGGGCACCTCTGGCGATTGTGCGAGGAAGCGCCTACGGTCAAAGGATGTGCCGCAACATTCGCCAGCTCCACAACTTCGCCCCGCCAGCGACCTCTGAGGAGGTGCAGGCTGCGGCGCTGCAATACGTCCGCAAGGTTAGTGGTGCGACCAAGCCGTCGCGGGCCAATGAGGAGGCCTTTGCACACGCCGTGGAGGAGATTGCGCAGGCGACCCAGCGGCTGCTGGATGCCTTGGTGACCACGGCGCCCTCGCGCGATCGGGACGTGGAGGCGGCCAAGGCGCGGGAGCGGGCGCGGCTGCGCTACGGCAGCTGATTGTGGCGGGGTGTGGCGTTGAGCACAGCGCCGCCGCGACACGCCCGAAAACTTCTGATGTGCACCTGGTGTGCACGGCATATGCGCTGGTCAACGGCTTGTTGATGGGCTGGCCGCAGCGTCGTCCACACGGTTATCCACCGGATGTGCACAGCAGGGTCGGGCGTTTCCCACAGTGCGTCCCCGCGGGGTCCACAGGCCACTTTGCGGCCGGGGTCCCGGCTTCCTAACGTGTGCGCAGGGTGCTGTCGGTGGCCCCTGGGATGCTGCCGTCAACGGGTCGGTGGCGAGGGAAGGAGTGCCGGTGTCGATCGGCGATCTCGAGGCTCAGTTCGCGATGCCGGCCGGGCCGCGTGATGACCGCACCCCGCCCCAGGACATCCACGCCGAGGAGTCCGTGCTGGGCTCGATGCTCATCAACAAGGACGCCATCGCGGACAGCCTTGAGGTGGTGCGGGCGCACGACTTCTATCGGCCGGCGCACGAGCTGATCTTTGACGCGATCCTCGACATCTTTGGGCGCGGTGAGCCTGCCGATGCGATCACCGTCGCCGACGAGCTGACCAAGCGGGGCGATCTGGCCAAGGTGGGCGGGTCGGCATACCTGCACCAGCTGGTGCAGACCGTGCCGACCGCGGCCAATGCCGGGTATTACGCGGAGATCGTGCACGAGCGGGCGGTGCTCCGGCGGCTGGTCGAGGCCGGCACCCGGATCGTGCAGATGGGGTACGGGCAGGGGGAGGGCGATGTCGATGACATCGTCAACCGGGCGCAGGCCGAGGTCTACGCCGTGGCCGACAAGCGCGGCGGCGAGGACTATGCCGCGCTGGGGGACATCCTCGGATCGACCCTGGAGGAGATCGAGGCGGCCTCGGGACGCACCGACGAGATGATCGGGGTGCCGACGGGGTTCATCGAGTTGGATGACCTGACCCATGGTTTGCACCCGGGTCAGATGATCGTCGTGGCGGCGAGGCCGGCCGTCGGAAAAGCGCTCGCGCTCGACACTCCGCTGCCTACGCCGACGGGGTGGACGACGATGGGATCGGTCGCGGTCGGTGACTTGCTGATCGATGCGTCCGGGCAGCCCACCAAGGTGGTGGCCGCAACGGAGGTGATGCAGGACCGGCCGTGCTACGAGGTCGAGTTCTCGGACGGCTCGGTCATCGTGGCCGATGCTGAACATCAGTGGCTCACCGACACCCGCGCGTCTCGGCGCTCGGCGCAGGCCGCCCGGGACGGGCGAAATCGCATCCGGAACCAGCGAACCTTTGCCGAAGTCCGGACCACGCGGGAGATCGCGCAGACGCTTCGCACGACCAATGGCGATCGCCGACTCAACCACTCAGTTCGCCTTGCTAGCCCCCTGGCGCTGCCCGAGGCCGATCTGCTGCTTTCGCCGTATGTCTTGGGGGCCTGGCTGGGGGACGGTACGTCGGCCGCGGCTCAGATCACGACGGCCGACCCAGAGATCGTGATGCTTCTTGAGGCAGAGGGCCTCGTCGTCACGCCGACGGCCGCCCCAATGCGGTACTCGCTGACCTTGCCCGTCGCAGAGCGTGCGGGCCGCGTCTGCGTGGTGTGTGGAGATTCCTTCGTCCCGCGAACCAGTCAGGTCAAGACGTGCGGGCGCTCCTGCGGCGGACGATCTCGGGGCACTGAACGCCTGGAGCCTCGTTGTGTCGACTGCGGTGCCTTGTGCACAGGGCTTCGTCAGTGCCAGACGTGCCGCGACGATCACGGCACGGTGGTGGCGTTGCTGCGCAAGATCGGCGTGCTCCGCAACAAGCACATCCCGACGGCCTATTTGCGGGCGAGTGAGGACCAACGGCGGGCGCTGTTGGCTGGCCTGCTCGATACCGACGGCACGGTGACATCGGGAGGTTGTGCGCAGTTCACCTCGACCGACGAGCGACTCATATCAGACGTCTGTGAGTTGGTCGTGGGCCTGGGGTACCGGTACGGACTGAGTCGCAAAGCCGTGCGCGGTCGGACGGCCGCGTCGTCCACCGCCTACACGCTCACCTTCAGCGCAGATGAGGACGTGTTCCTCCTGCCGCGTAAGGCTATGCGTCACAAGGAGTTGCGCTCGCGCGCGTTCCAGCGCCGAAATTCTCGATTCATCGTGGATGTGCGCGAGATCGCGTCAGTGCCGGTGCGCTGCGTCGAAGTCGACAACGCTGACCACTTGTACCTCGCTGGTCGCTCGATGATCCCGACGCACAACTCCACGCTGGGGATCGATATCGCTCGGGCGGCGGCCATCAAGCACAAGCTGGCGACCGCCGTGTTCTCTCTCGAAATGTCGCGCACGGAGATCACCATGCGCATCCTCTCGGCGGAGGCGACGCTGCCGTTGCAGGACATCCGGCGCGGCCTGAAGGGTCAGGAGCAGTGGAACCAGATCGCCCGCGTGGTCGGCAAGATCTCGGATTCGCCTCTGTTCATTGATGATTCGCCGAATATGTCGCTGATGGAGATCCGGGCGAAGTGTCGCCGGCTCAAGCAGCAGCACAACCTCAAGATGGTGATCATCGACTACCTCCAGCTGATGTCTTCCGGCAAGAAGGTCGAGTCCCGCCAGCAGGAGGTTGCCGAGTTCTCGCGAGCGCTCAAGCTGCTCGCCAAGGAGCTCGAGGTGCCAGTGATCGCGATTTCACAGCTGAACCGTGGTCCGGAGCAGCGCACCGACAAGCGCCCACAGATGTCCGACCTTCGTGAGTCGGGCAGTATCGAGCAAGATGCGGACGTCGTGATCCTGCTCCACCGCGACCGCTCGGATCCTGAGCGTGAGGGGGAGGCGGACGTGATCGTGGCCAAGCACCGAAATGGGCCGACCAAGGATTTGGTCCTCGCGTTCCAGGGTCACTACAGCCGGTTCAACAACATGGCTAAGGACTTCTAGGGGGGTTGTTGTCGAGATGCAGC
>CALMQX010000021.1 GCA_937873315.1 uncultured Nostocoides sp.
AAACCCCCGAACCTGAGGGTTCGGGGGTTTCCGATGTCTTGAGACATCACAATGGTCGGGGTGACAGGATTTGAACCTGCGGCCTTCCGCTCCCAAAGCGGACGCGCTACCAGACTGCGCCACACCCCGTGGCGACCGCACGGCATACCCGGCCTCAGACGAAGTGAGTTTGGGTGCCGCGTGATCGGCCACTAGGCTAACGCCTGCTCCACGGTCTTTCGTACCGGGTGCGCGGGCGTAGCTCAATGGTAGAGCCCCAGTCTTCCAAACTGGCTACGCGAGTTCGATTCTCGTCGCCCGCTCTCAGGACGCCCACCTGGCATGCGTTCGGGCGCGCGGGTCTGCCAGACTGTCGGCCGTGAGTGACCGGCAGGCGGGCGTGGCCCAAACCGACATCCACGCCGGTCGCAAGCGCCGCGTGCTCAAACATCCCGCACAGGTAACTGTGGTCGCCTTCGCCGCGACGATCGCGATCGGCACCCTGCTGCTCTACTTGCCGATCTCCAGCGTCAAACCAGGCAATGCGCCGCTCTTGACCGCCTTCTTCACCGCCACCAGCGCGACCTGCGTCACCGGCCTGGCCACAGTGGATACCGCGACCTATTGGACGACCTTTGGCCAGGTGGTCATTGCTGGACTGATCCAGGTCGGCGGCTTCGGGATCATGACGCTGGCCTCGCTGCTCGCGCTCTTCGTGACCAACCGGATGGGCTTGTCGACCCGCCTGACCGCGGCCGCGGAGACCAAGAGCATCGGCCCCGGCGAGGTCCGCTCGGTGCTCTTCGGGGTATTCAAGATCACCGTCGCGGTCGAAGTCACGGTGGCGATCATCCTCAGCCTGCGGTTCTGGTTGGGCCATGACAAGGGGCTGGGGGAGTCGATCTACCTCGGGGTCTTCCACGCGGTGTCGAGCTTCAACAACGCCGGCTTCGCGCTTTTCAGCGACAACCTGATGTCCTTCGCGACCGATCCCACCATCGAGTTGACCGTCGCCTTCTCGATCATCATCGGTGGGCTGGGCTTCCCGGTGATCATGGAGCTGCTGCGCCGCGTGCGCCCCCACCGCTGGAGCCTGCACACCAAACTCACCCTGCTCATGACCGGCATCCTGCTGGTCGGTGGCACGGTCTTCCTCACCTTCAACGAGTGGCGCAATCCGGGCACGATCGGCAATTTCTCGGCAAGCGACAAGGTGGTTAACGGCTTCTTCCACGCGGTTCAACCGCGCACGGCTGGCTTCAATGCCTGGGACTACAGCAAGCTCAACGACGGCAGCCTGCTCGGCACGATCGCCCTGATGTTCATCGGAGGCGGCAGTGCCTCGACCGCCGGTGGTCTCAAGGTCACCACCTTCATCCTGCTGCTCTTTGCCATCATCGCTGAGGCTCGCGGCGAGCCGGAGGTCAACGCCTTCGACCGCAGGATCGAGCCGCGCACGATCCGCCAGGCTCTCACTGTGGCGCTGCTCGGCATTGCTGCCGTGATGGGCGCCTCGGTCGTCATCATTGAGCTGACCGGCCTGCCGCTCAAGGACGTGCTCTTCGAGTCAACCTCGGCATTCGGCACGGTGGGACTGTCGACCGGGATCACCAGCAAGCTCAACGAACCGGCGCAGTTGGTCATCATCGGGCTGATGTTCTTGGGTCGGCTCGGTCCGGCCACCCTGGTCTCCGCTCTCGTCCTCCGAGAGCGCCATCGTCGATACACCCTCCCGGAAGGCAGGCCCCTCATTGGCTAAGCACATTGCTGAGGTCGGTGGCGTCGTCGTCATCGGACTCGGCCGATTCGGCAAATCACTGGCCCTCGAGCTTGAGCGCGATGGCGTCGAAGTGCTCGGGGTCGACACCGACGCTCGGCGGGTTCAGAGCCTCGCCGGGCGGATCACGCACGTCGTCCAGGCGGACTCGACCGACGTCGAAGCGATGCAGCAACTCTCGGTCCAGGACTTCGACCGGGCGGTGATCGCGATCGGCTCCGATCTGGAGGCTTCCGCGTTGACGGCATTCGCCTTGAAGAGCTTGGGCGTCGAGAACATCTGGGCCAAGGCCACGAGCGAGTCGATGGCCAAGATCTTGGAGCAGATCGGGGTGGGGCATGTGGTGCGCCCCGAACACGACATGGGCCGTCGCGTCGCCCACCTGGTCCGCGGGAAGATGCTCGATTACATCGAGTTTGACGACGGCTACGCCATCGTCAAGACCATGCCGCCGCGCTCCATCCTGGGAATGCCCTTGGGCGTCTCCGGGGTGCGGACCCGATTCGGCGTGACCATTGTCGGGGTGAAGACCCCCGGTCAGGACTTTACGTACGCCACACCCGACACCGTGGTCAACGAGGGTGATCTGGTGATCGTCTCGGGCGAGCGCCAGAAGGTGGAGTACTTCAGCGCTCAGGACTGATCGCTCAGGACTGATCGCGGCGGGCTGATCGCTCCGGACGCCTTCAGTTCGCGTCCATGGCCCTGGATAGGCCAGCGCCGGAGGGGATTGGGTAGGCCGGGCCAACCCCGGCTAACATGGGTGGCTGCCGTCCCGTGTGCGTATGCCGTGTGCTCACCCACTGATGGACGCATGACTACTGCCGGATCCCCCACTACGGAGCGCGTGAAGTGAAGAGTGCCGTCGAGACCCTCAGCCCCACTCGGGTCAAGATCGTCGTCGAGGTTCCATTCGACGAAATGAAGCCGATGATTGAGGCGGCCTACCGGACCATCGGGTCCCAGATTCAGGTGCCCGGGTTCCGGCGCGGCAAGGTCCCCAGCCGGATCATCGACCAGCGCGTCGGTCGTGGCGCCGTGATCCAGGAGGCAGTCAACGAGGCGCTGCCGACCTTCTTCGCGCAGGCCGCGCAGGCCGAGGAGGTCCGGGCGATCGGTCGTCCCGAGGTCGACGTGACCGCGGTACCTCTGGAGGACGGTCAGGACCTCGAGTTCAGCGTCGAGACGGACGTTCGACCGGAGATCACCTTGCCTGACCTGTCCCGGATCACCGTGACAGTTGATGCTGCGCAGGCCTCCGATGAGGACATCGAGGAGCGGCTCACCACGCTGCGCCAGCGCTTCGGCACCCTTTCGGGCGTCGAGCGGGCGGTCGAGGATGGCGACTTCGTGTCCATCGACCTTGGCGCGTCCATCGGCGACCAGGAGATCGATTCGGTCTCCGGTGTCTCGTATGAGGTCGGTTCCGGGACCATGCTCGAAGGGCTCGACGAGGCCCTGCTGGGCATGAGCGCCGGCGACACCAAGGACTTCACCGCGCCGCTGGCCGGTGGCGACCACCAGGGTGAAGACGCGGCCTGCACGGTCACCGTTGCCTCGGTCAAGGTGCGCGAGCTTCCCGAGCTCAACGACGACTTTGCTCAGCTCGCCTCACAGTTCGACACCATGGATGAGCTGCGGGCCGATGTCACCGCGCAGGCGGAGCAGGCCAAACGCTTCGAGCAGGGTCTGCAGGCGCGGGACAAGGTGCTTGAGCATCTGCTGGACACCATCGAGATCCCGGTCCCTGATGGCATCGTCGAGGACGAGGTCAACGCTCACCTTGAGGGCGAGGACCGCCTCGAGGACGACGAGCACCGCGCCGAGGTTGACGAGAGCACCCGCAAGGCGCTGCGGGCGCAGTTCCTTCTGGACGCCCTGGTCGAGAAGCTTGAGGTCGAGGTCGGTCAGCCCGAGCTCATCGAGTACCTCGTCATGAGCGCTCAGCAGTACGGCATGGACCCCAACACCTTCGCCCAGGCCGTTGACCAGCAGGGTCAGATCCCGGCCATGGTGGCCGAGGTTGCGCGCCGCAAGGCGCTGGCCGAGGTGCTGGAGCAGGCCACCGTGGTTGACACGGCCGGGGCCACCGTGGACTTGTCCGCGCTCAACCCGGCGACCGACGAGGTAACTGACGTCAAGCCCGAGGCCTAAATTCGCCCGAATTGAAGGGCTGCCCACTATTGCGCTGCAAGCTACTTTCGGTACTCTGGCCGGGCAACGGGGGGAACGCCTGATCTGTTGGCATCAGCTGTAGATCGGGTTCTCTCACTGGGCAGAACGCTGCGGCCGGGAAGGCAGGTCCCGGCCGCAGCGCTTCACATCGTCAGTGGTGTTGCCGTCGGCGCGCTGGGGGCGCCGACGGCATACCCTGGTCCCAGCCGTCCTCCCAGGAGACCCGTGATCGACCAGCCCGACTCCGCGCGAGAGCGCATCCTGGCAGCCCGTACGGCGGTGATGGTCGTATTCGCCATCGCCGGGGTGACCTTCGCTTCCTGGGCCTCCCGGATTCCGGATGCCAAACACGCGCTCAACCTTGGCCCTGGCGAACTCGGCCTCACGCTTTTTGCGCTCTCGGCGGGGTCGCTGGTGGCGATGCCATCCACCGGCCGGATCGCGACGCGGATCGGGATCGCGGCGACCATCCGGATCGGCCTCAGCGGCACCGGCCTGGGCCTCTTCGCCGTCGCCGCCGGGGTGGATATCGCTCAATCGCGGTATGCCGTGATGGCGGGGCTCTTCCTGATCGGTTTAGGGGTCGGCATCTGGGATGTGGCCATGAACCTGGAGGGGGCAGCGGTCGAACGGCTCCTTGGGCAAACGGTGATGCCCCACTTCCACGCGGCGTTCAGCGCCGGGACCGTGGTGTCAGCCCTGCTCGGCGCCCTGATGGCTCGATTCCAGGTGCCCCTTCTTGTGCACCTCGGCGGTGCCGCTGCCCTCGTGGTGATCGGGACTCAATGGGCTTTGCGAGGCTTCCTGCCCCGCGGGATGGGCGAGGAGGCGCCGAGCCCGGAGGTGGCCGAGGGGCCTTCCCGGTCGGCCTGGACCGAGCCGCGCACGCTGCTCATCGGCGCGGTCACGCTGGTGGCGGCTTTCACCGAGGGCACGGCCAACGACTGGCTCGCGGTGGCCCTGGTCGAGGGCTATGGGCTCCCGACCTGGGCGGGCGTGCTGGGTTTCGCTGTCTTCCTTTCGTTCATGACGCTGGGGCGCCTGCTGGGGACGAGGTGGCTGGACCAATTCGGCCGAGTTCTGGTGCTACGGGTGACCTTCGCCCTGGCCATCCTCGGATCCCTCTTGGTGATCTTCGGAGGGCCGGTGCTGGCCTTCGTCGGGTCGGCGGTCTGGGGTGTCGGTGTGTCACTGGGCTTCCCGGTCGGCATGAGCGCCTCGGCCGACGAACCCGCTCGCGCCCACGCCCGGATGTCCACCGTGGCCACGATTGGCTACCTGGCGTTCATTGCGGGGCCTCCGATTCTCGGTTTGCTCGGAGAGCACGTGGGCGTGCTGCAGTCGCTGCTCGCCGTTGGGACGATGGCTGCCATTGCCATGCTGGCCATCCCGGCCGTGCGCGAACCCGACCGGGCACCTGATGGCCGTGCGCTCTGAGCGAACAGCACCGAGGGTGGGGATGGTCCCCGGCGACCTGCACGTTAGGGTCGACACAGCCACGCAGGACACCTGAGGACCAGCGGTTCAGAAAGTGACGGACGACACGTGAGCACCACCCCTATGGCCGCCGGCCCGGGCCCCCAAGCGGGCCTCGACGACCACATTTATAACCGCCTGCTCAAGGAGCGGATCATCTTCCTGGGCTCGGACGTGCGCGACGATAACGCGAATGCGATCTGTGCCCAGATGCTGCTTCTTGCCGCCGAAGACCCAGACAAGGACATCTGGCTGTACATCAACAGCCCCGGTGGTTCCGTCACGGCCGGTATGGCGATCTTTGACACCATGCAGTGGGTGCCCAATGACGTTGCCACGGTGGCCATGGGCATGGCCGCGTCGATGGGCCAGTTCCTGCTCTCGGCCGGGACGCCGGGCAAGCGCTACGCCACCCCGCATGCGCGGGTGATGATGCACCAGCCCTCCGGTGGCATCGGCGGTACGGCCTCCGACATCAAGATCCAGGCCGAGCAGATCCTGCACATCAAGAAGCAGATGGCCGAGCTGATCGCGACGCACACCGGCCAGAGCGTTGAGCAGATCGAGAAGGACTCCGACCGTGACCGGTGGTTCACCGCCGAGCAGGCCAAGGAGTACGGCTTCGTCGACCACGTGATCACCAAGGCCGATATGGCTGGTCGTCATACCGACAACCCGGTGACCGCGGACTGACCGGCCGAGACGACGCGAGAGAGAGACATGAACGCAGACCTGACCGGCCGCCTCCACGTGCCCGGCCCGCAGAGCCGTTACATCCTGCCCCAGTTCGAAGAGCGCACGTCCTATGGCATGAAGCGACTCGACCCGTACACCAAGCTCTTTGAGGACCGCATCATCTTCCTCGGGGTGCAGGTCGACGATGCCTCCGCCGATGACGTCATCGCCCAGCTCATCGTGCTGGAGTCGCAAGACCCCGACCGCGACATCCTGATGTACATCAACAGCCCGGGTGGCTCGTTCACCGCGATGACTGCGATCTACGACACCATGCAGTACATCCGCCCCGATGTGCAGACCTTCGTCATCGGTCAAGCCGCCTCCGCGGCCGCTGTGCTGCTGGCGGCGGGCGCGAAGGGCAAGCGTTTCGCGCTCCCGAATGCCCGGGTGCTCATCCACCAGCCCGCCATCGAAGGCACCGGCGGGATGGCCTCAGACCTGGAGATCCAGGCCAAAGAGATCATCCGGATGCGGGAGTGGCTCGAGGAGACCTTGGCCAAGCACGCGGGCAAAGAGGTGGACGTCGTCCGCCAAGACATCGAGCGGGACAAGATTCTGTCGGCGGAGCAGGCTCGCCAGTATGGCCTGATCGACGAGGTGCTGGCCTCCCGCAAGGCCTCCAGCTGAGCTATCCAGCGGGGCGCGCGCTCCCCGCTGGTCGAGAGTAGAGAACACTCCGTTGCGGACACGTCCGCAACGGAGTGTTCTCTACTCTCGACTGCGTTAGGGGTGTATGCCGCGACCGAGACGGCAGCGACATACGTACGGAATTACGCTGACAGCGGACAAACGCGACGCGCGGCCAGACAGCGGCATTCAATGAGGGGTGTGAGGGCCCGCGACGGGTAGCGTCATGGTGTCCCGTTCGGTGAAGGAAGGACTCCTCGTGGCGCGCGTTGGCGAGACCGGCGACTTGCTCAAGTGTTCGTTCTGCGGCAAGTCCCAGAAGCAGGTCAAAAAGCTGATTGCCGGCCCCGGCGTCTACATCTGTGACGAGTGCATCGAGCTGTGCAACGAGATCATCGAAGAGGAGCTCAGCGAGGCCGCCGACTTCGATATGGATGAGCTCCCCAAGCCGCGGGAGATCTTTTCCTTCCTCGAGGAGTATGTAATCGGACAGGACGTTGCCAAGAAGGCGTTGGCCGTCGCGGTCTACAACCACTACAAGCGCATTCAGGCCGGCGAGAGCAACCTGGCCCGCAAGGATCCCGACCACGTCGACATCGCCAAGTCCAACATCCTGCTGATCGGCCCCACCGGCTGCGGTAAGACCTACCTCGCGCAGACCCTGGCACGGATGCTCAATGTCCCCTTCGCCATCGCGGACGCCACCGCGTTGACCGAGGCCGGATATGTGGGCGAGGACGTCGAGAACATCCTGCTCAAGTTGATCCAGGCCGCGGACTATGACGTCAAGAAGGCCGAAACGGGGATCATCTACATCGACGAGGTCGACAAGATCGCGCGCAAGTCCGAGAACCCCTCGATCACCCGTGATGTCTCCGGTGAGGGTGTCCAGCAAGCCCTGCTCAAGATCCTTGAGGGCACCACGGCCTCGGTCCCACCCCAGGGCGGCCGCAAGCACCCGCACCAAGAATTCATCCAGATCGACACCACGAATGTGCTCTTCATCGTCGGTGGCGCCTTCGCCGGCCTTGAGAAGCTCATCGAGTCGCGCAATGGCAAGAAGGGGCTGGGGTTCGGGTCGGAGTTGCACACCCCCAAGGACTTGGCCGAGTCGATCCATGAGGTCATGCCCGAGGACTTGATGAAGTTCGGCCTCATCCCCGAATTCATTGGTCGACTGCCGGTGATCACCACCGTCTCGCCGCTGGACATCAGCTCGCTCGTGCAGATCCTCACCGAGCCGCGCAACGCCTTGGTCAAGCAGTACCAGAAGATGTTTGAGATCGATGGCGTGGCCCTGGAGTTCACCGAGGACGCAGTGGAGGCCGTCGCCGAGCAGGCCATCGCGCGGGGCACGGGAGCCCGCGGGCTGCGCGCGATTATGGAGGAAGTCCTCATGCCGGTGATGTTTGACGTCCCAAGCGAGGAGGACATCGCCAAGGTGGTCGTCACCCGGGATGTCGTGCTCAAGAACGTGCTGCCGACCATCGTGCGGCAGGGCGACGAGAGCCGGGCCAAGCGGCCCACACGCAAGCGCTCTGCCTGAGTACCCGCGTCAACGCCGTCGCTGGCGAAGCCTCAGGTCGGCCGTCGCTCGAGTCTGAGGTCGTCGGCGATCGAGTCCGCCAGCGCGGTTCCGCTACCGGTATAGATGTGCAGGACGGTCGTGACACCTGCCTGCGCCAGCGCGTGCAGGTCATCGTCATTGCGCGCGACGGCGGCGATCGTCCCGGTGAAACCGACCTCACGCACCAGCTCCAAGGCGGCCATATTCGCGCCATGGAAGGGCATGGCGAGCACCACGAGATGCACCCGCGAGGGAGTCGCGAGGCGGGCCCAGAAGCCCTCATCCGTGGCGTCCCCTTCCACCACCCGCAGCCCTTTCGCCCGCAGCCGCTCGACCCTCGCCTCGTCGTGCTCCACCCCCAGCACCTGCAACCCGTAGGACGACTCGAGGCGACGGCATACGGCGCTGCCGACTCTGCCCATGCCCAGCACGATGGCCTCGGCGTCACCGGTGGTGATCGGTCGGTCCCGCGGATTGAGCGCGTCATCCGGCCGCTGGCGCAGCCGCGAGGCAAAGCGTTGCACCAGCCATCGAGGGTCGGCATTGATCAGTGTGGAGGCCACGAAACCGACCGCCACGGCGACGCTCATGGTGGCCAACCAGCTGTCCTCCAGTAGGCCCGCAGCCGCACCAAAGGACATCACGATGAGTCCGAACTCGGAGTTATTCGACATGGCGGCGCCGGCCAGGACCGAGGTGCGCGCCCGGAAGCGCATGAGATGCATGAGGGCGACATAGAGCACGCCTTGCAGGGGCAGCACGAGGACCAGCAGGGTGCCCACGAGTAGTTGTCCCCAGGAGGGGATGCCCAGCGAGCCCACCGAGAGGAAGAAGCCCACGAGCAGCAATTCCTTGACCGAGAAGAGCGTTCGGGTGAGCTCGGTCGCGTGCGGATGCGACGCGAGCAGCACCCCGAGGATGAAGGCTCCCAACTCCCCGGAGAGCCCGACCCCATGCCACCAGGCGTACCCGGGCACCAGGGCCACGCCCACCCCGAAGAGCCAGGACAGCTCGTGGTGCAAGGCATCCCAGACCCGGCGCAGGACCCAAGCCACCGCAGGTGTGGCCAACAGGGTCAACACCCACGGCGAGATCTCGCGGTCGCCCGAGAGCGACAAGAAGGCGATGGCCGCCAGGTCCTGGACGATGAGAACACCGATACACATGGACCCGTAGACCGCTTGGGTGTCATTGCGGGTCTCCAGGAGTTTGACGACGAAGACCGTGCTCGAGAAGGACACCGCGAAGCCCACCAGCCAGAGCACCGGCCAGGAGGCGCTCGCGACCGGCTCGAGGCCGACGAGTTTGACCAGCGCGAGCAGTCCGGTGCCAATCACCACGCTGCCAGCCAGGTGGACGATCGACACGATCCAGACTTCGCGCCGCAGGAACTGATGGATCTCGACCTTGAGCCCGAGCCCGAAGAGCAGCAGGGTGACGCCAAGGGTGGAGATCACGGAAAGCCCGGGCACGGCGGGAGCACCCAGGGCGCTGAGGGCAAAGCCGGCCGCGACGAAGCCGACCAAGGGCGGCAGCCTCAGGGCCAGCGCAAGCCCGCCGCCGACGAGGGCGACAGCAACGGCGATGGCCAAGGCGTCCACCTCGCCCATTGTGGCGCATCCCGGGACGACCCGGCCAGAGCAAGCCTCTTGCCCGGCGTGTGGCTAGCGCAAAGGGCCGGTCACAGGCCACGATGAGGCGTGGCCACGGCATTCCGACTCCGCTCCGGCGATCAGGGGCCGGTGCAGCAGTCGTCGCGAACCTGCGGCTCGGCCTGCTTGACCGTGGCTCGGATGTTGGTGGACCCGGTGTTCGCTTCGTGGGTCCGCACCGGGCGGCCCAGCCCGCCCGGAGCGCCCGTGGGTGCGACCCAAGCGGAGCGATTCGCGGCATACGAGGCGATCGTCCAGCGTCGCACGAACGGGCTGTGGGGGGCTGGCCAGCGGCTCAACCTGCCGTGGCCGCGCGGGCTCGGCACACCGCCCTGGGGCGCCCGCCGTGAGTTGGAGTATGGCGCCGCGCGGCAAGGAACGAGGTATGCGCTGGAGCTGCTCCGCCCCGATAGCCGGGAGGATTTGGTGGCCAGCTATGAGGCGCTGGTCGACGTCGTCGCCGACGGTGAGCCGGGGCTGCTGTACGTGGGCAATGAGATCCTGCCCCGTCACGTCGTGCTGGTGCTTCCCGGCGACGGGGACCGCACCCTCGATGTCTACGACCCGTTCAGCGGTCGGGTGACCCACCTCCGGCGCGATGATTTCGTCGACCATCGCCTCGGCCTGAGCGGATGGGATGTCCCGTGGCTCACGGTGCAGCCCACGGGCCTGCGCAGGGCCCGGGTGGGGCGGTATGCCGTGGACCTCGATCCGGCGCCGGCCTAGCTGCGGCCGTTAGTTGACTGGGGCCGGGGGCTTCTCCACGGGCACGATCTCGGCGTCGCTGGCGGCGACCGGTCCGGCCTCGCTGGCGGCATACGTGATGGATCCGGTGATTCGGCCGGCAGCGCGCAGGTCCGACTCGGCGGCGGTGACACCCTCCAGGGTGCTCGCCGGGCCGGTCAGGGTCAGCGAGGTGACCTCGGCGCGCATCCCGACCTTGGCCTCGGACTTGATCTTGCGGACGGCCGCCAGGGCCTCGGCCACGGCGGTGACGATGGCCGGATCCCCGCCCGCGGGCAGGGCCTGCGCGGCCGGCCAGGAGGATCTGTGGATCGAGCCTTCATGGGTCCAGCTCCAGACCTCCTCGGTGACATACGGGAGGATCGGAGCGAACAGCCGCAGCACGATATCGAGGGCGATCCGCAATGTGGCCCGGGCGCTGGCGGCGGCCTGCTCGCCGCGTCCGCCGTAGGCGCGATCCTTGACCAACTCGAGGTAGTCGTCGCAGAAGCTCCAGAAGAAGGACTCGGTGACCTCCAGGGCTCGGGTGTAATCCCAGGCCTCAAAGCCCGCCGTGGCTCGCTCGACAACCTCGCGCAGGGAGGCGAGCAGGGCGTGATCGAGCGGATCGGTCACCAGGGCGAAGAGATCGCCATCGACCTCCCCGAACGACAGCGCGAACTTGCTCGCATTGAGCACCTTGATGGCCAAGCGTCGACCGACCTTGATCTGGGCGACGTCATATGCCGCATCCGTACCCAGTCGCCCGGAGGCGGCCCAGTAGCGCACCGCGTCAGCGGAGTGCTCGCGCAGCAGGTCCTCGGGGGTGACGACATTGCCGCGTGACTTGGACATCTTCTTGCGGTCCGGGTCCAGGATCCAGCCGCTGATCGCGGCGTGCGCCCAGGGCGCGGCGCCGTGCTCGAAGTGGGAGCGGACCACGGTGGAGAACAGCCAGGTCCGGATGATGTCGTGGCCCTGGGGTCGGACGTCGAAGGGGAAGACCTTGGCGAAGAGCGGGTCGGTCTGGGCTCCCTCAAGCCCACGCCAACCGCCGGCAATCTGGGGTGTCAGCGAGGAGGTAGCCCAGGTGTCGAAGATATCCGGGTCGCCCACGAAGCCGCCGGCTGCACCGCGCTGGTCCTCGGTGTAGCCGGCCGGTGGGTTGGCGGCCGGGTCGACCGGCAGATCGGCCTCGGCTGGCACGATCGGGTGGTCGTAGTCCGGCTCGCCATCGGCGTTGAGCGGGTACCAGACCGGGATCGGCACACCGAAGAAGCGCTGACGGGAGATCAGCCAGTCGCCGTTGAGGCCGGCGACCCAGTTCGCGTATCGGCTCCGCATGAAGGCCGGGTGGAAGTCGATCTTCTCCCCGCGGGCAATCAGCGCCGCGTTGAGCTCGGCATCGCGGCCGCCATTGCGGATGTACCACTGGCGGGAGGTGACGATCTCGAGTGGCTTCTCGCCGCGCTCGTAGAAGTTCGCCTTGCGCTGCGTGGGGGTGGGCTCACCGTCCAGGTCGCCGGAGGCGCGTAGCGCATCGACGACCGCAGTGCGCGCTGCGAACGCCGTTGCGCCGGCGAGGCTTTCGGCATACAGGCGCTCGCCCGCGGTGCCCACCAGCCATTCCGGAGTCTCGCTCTGGAGTCGACCGGTCCGGGTGATGACCGAGCGGGTCGGCAGCTGCAACTCCCGCCACCACAGCACGTCGGTCAGGTCACCGAAGGTGCAGCACATGGCAATGCCAGCGCCCTTGTCCATCTCGGCCGCGGGGTGGGCGACCACCGGGATCTCGACCCCAAAGAGTGGCGAGGTGACGGTGGTCCCGAAGAGGGCGGCGTAGCGCTCGTCATCGGGGTGAGCGATCAGCGCGACGACGCTCGGGATGAGCTCGGGGCGGGTGGTCTCGATGTGCACGGGGGTGCCATCGGGGCGGTGGAAGGCCACCCGGTGGTAGTGACCGGGGTAGTCGCGAGCCTCGAGCTCGGCCTGCGCGACCGCGGTCTGGAAGGTCACATCCCACAGGCCCGGCGCCTCGGACTGGTAGGCCTCGCCGCGGGCGAGATTGCGCAGGAATGCCTGCTGAGCCGTGGCGCGCGAGTGCTCGTCGATGGTCCGGTAGGTGATCGACCAGTCATAACTGTGGCCGATCCGTCGGAAGAGGCTCTCGAAGGCCTCCTCGTCCTTGACCGTAAGAACATCGCACAACTCGATGAAGTTCTGCCGACTGATCGGCACCTCGTCGGCTGCCTTGGTGGAGGTCCGATTGCCCTCAAAGGGGGGTGTGAAACCGGCTTGGTAGTGCAGGCTCGCGTCACCGCGCACGCCGTAGTAGTTCTGCACGCGCTTCTCGGTGGGCAGGCCGTTGTCATCCCAGCCGATCGGGTAGAAGACATTCTTCCCGATCATGCGCTGGTAGCGGGCCATGCAATCGGTGTGCGTGTAACTGAAGACGTGGCCCATGTGCAGCGACCCACTGGCGGTGGGCGGTGGGGTGTCGATCGAGAAGACATCCTCGCGCGGTCCGGCCAAGGCGCGCTCGCGGTCGAAGGCGTAGGTGCCCTGCTCCCGCCATACCTGCGCCCACTTCTCCTCGAGGCCCTCCAGGGAGGGCCGCTCCGGAATGCGGGCAGCAGAAGATGGGCTGAGCTGATCGGTCATGGCGAACATCTTCCCATCCTCTGGCGGGTGCTCGTACAGGGGCGCGCGCCCGGGTGGTGGGTGTCATAGACGAGGTGAGTGGCAGGCCTTGGTGCTGCCAGGGCGACACCGACCCCTGCCACTGCGGTCGTCAGCGGGGTGCTGGGGGCGGCGGCGGGGGGGCGGGGTGCTGGGGTCGAAGGGCTCCGGGTTTGGGCTGGGGGATTCGGAGGGGTTCGGGGAGTCGCCATCCACACTGCGGCCTTGCGCGGTTCGCCCATCCACACAGCCTCAACCCCCGGTGTGCTCAGGCCCGCCGCCCTGATGGGCTGTACTCATGAATGACCCGTGGCAGCTGCTACGCCTGAACTCTCCGGAGCGGGACAGCGTCTTCCTGCGCCGAGAGCTCCTCGATGCCGGGGTCAGCCCAGCTCAGCTGCGCTGGGCGATCGCGCGTGAGCGCTGGCGCTCGATCCTTCCGGGGGTCGTCCTGCTCGGTTCGCAGTCACCCTCCAGGCGGCAACAGCTCATCGGGGCACAGATGTTCGGGGGCCGTGATGCGGTCGTCTCCGGTGCTGCGGCCGCGCGCTTTCACGGGCTTCGTGGGACCGCCGGCAATGGGCCCGTTGACCTGGTCGTCCCGCGAGGTCGGGCACGTCGGGACGTGCGGTGGGCGCGCTTGAGGCCGACACGGGTCCCTGACCTGGGCGTCCGTCGAGGCGGTGTCCTCCGCGTGGCGAGCCCCGCTCGCGCAGTCTTGGATGCCGCTCGCTGGTCGAGGAGCCAGAGTGCGGCCACGTCACTGGTCGTGGAGGCCGTGCAACGCCGGCTGGTGGGTGTCGATCAGCTGGCCGGCTGCCTCGAGGAGTTGGGGCAACGCGGAACTCGGCGAGCCCGGATCGCGCTCGCCGAAGCCGCCTCTGGGGCTTGGTCCTTGCCCGAGGCAGAGTTGCTCTGGCTGCTGGAGACATCGCGTGTGCTTCCCGAGGTGTGGCCGAACCCGACCCTGGTGGCGCCGAGCGGCCTGCCGCTGCTGACACCCGACGCCTGGTTCGACGATGTCGGGCTAGCCGTGATGGTGCACTCTCGGGCTTTCCACGAGGGTGGTGAGCAGTGGGATGTCACCGTGACGCGAGATGGTGAGCTCACGGCATACGGAATCGTGGTGGCCGGGGTGACGCCGAGCGGCATCCGCGCTCGCCCGCGCGAAACGCTCGAGAGGATCGAGCGCACCTATGCCGCGGCCCGGGCTCGCCCTCGACCCAGGGTTGCCGCAACCCAGCAACACCGGGGCGGATGGCTGCGGAGCGAGCTGGCTCATGGACGGTGACCAGGTGATTGGCAGGCTTTGGTGCTGCCAGGGCGACACCGACCCCTGCCACTGGGATCGTCAGCGCCACAACCTACGGTCGCGTAAGGTGTGCACTCGTGGATCCGCTCTATCGCGCCGTTGTCGGCGGCGCCCGCACGATGTTCTTCGCCCAGGGCACCAAGTTCACCATGCTGGGCGAGGAGCATGTGCCGCGCTCTGGTGGTGCGGTGATGCCCATCAACCACACCGGATACCTCGACTTCATGTATGCCGGTCTGGCCGCCCGCAAGCATGGCCGCTATGTCCGGTTTATGGCCAAGAAGTCGGTCTTCGGGCACAAGGTGACCGGACCGCTCATGCGTGGCATGCGGCATATCCCCGTGGACCGCCAATCCGGCCAGGGGTCCTTCGATGCGGCGGTGGCCGCGCTTCGAGCGGGCGAGATTGTCGGGGTCTTCCCTGAGGCCACGATGTCACGTGCCTTCGAACTCAAACAGTTCAAACTCGGTGCCGTGCGGATGGCTCAGGAGGCTGGCGTGCCGCTCCTGCCGACCACACTTTGGGGAAGCCAGAAGGTCTGGAGCAAGAACACGCCCAAGCACATGCGGCGGGACAAGGTCGCCATCCACGTCACGGTGGGCGCACCGATCTGGGTCGGAGCGCAGGACGATCCCATCGCGGTTAACGTCCAGCTGCGCGCGGTCATGCAGGCGCAATTGGACGCCCAACAGGCGGCGTATGGGCCCTTTGAGGGCGAGGACGCGATCTTCCAGCCGGCCAGGCTCGGCGGTCGGGCGCCCACGATGGACGAAGCCGCCGCCCAGGACCATCACGACATGACGCGCACGCGCGACAAGTTCACCGGCTGATCGACACCGGCGGCTAGACCGGGTGTCCGAGGTGCGCCAACGCCTGGCGCAGCAGGACCCCGTGGCCGCGGTCCATCTCGGCGAGCACGCTCTCGGAGAGCGCCTCCTGAGGCGGAAGCCAGGTCAGATCCAGTGCGTCTTGCTGCGGTGCACAGTCACCGGTCACCGGAACCACGAACGCCAGGGACACGGCGTGCTGGCGCGGGTCGTGGAAGGGCGTCACGCCGGGCGTGGGGAAGTACTCGGCCACGGCAAAGGGCTGCGGGCTCGGAGGCACCTGCGGGAGGGCCATCGGGCCGAGGTCCTTCTCAATATGCCGTAGCAGGGCATCCCGCACTCGCTCCTGATAGAGCACGCGACCGGAAACGAGTTCGCGGCACATGGCGCCATCCGGACCGATGCGCAGGAGTAGACCGACCGCCAGCACTGCCCCGCGGTCATCAACTCGGACCGGGACCGCGTCGACGTAGAGGATGGGCAGCCGTTCGCGGGCGGCAGCCAGATCCTCACGGCTCAGCCAGGCGGACTCGCGGTCCAGCTCAAGGGGGCTCATGTCGACCGATTGTGCCAGCCGGACTCGCGCCTGTGGGTCAGGTGCTGCGGGATACTCAGGTGAACGACGCCCGACGGGCGGCCCGCCTCAAGGCGCCCAGCACGGCTCGTCCGGTTAGGGCGATGAGCACCGCATTGGTGAGCGCTCGGACAAGGTCCCAGCCTAGCGATGTCGCGAGGGAGAACACCACGAAGCGGTGCAGATTCTGGCCCACTCCAGCGCCAGGCACCATCGACAGGCCGCTTTCGAGGCCGGTGGCAAAGGGCCAGAACGACAAGTTCATCAAGACGCCATACGCGAGTCCGGCAAACGCGCCATATGCCGCGAGCATGGCGATCTCGGCGCGTCCCCGGACTGCGCGGGGGAGCAGGCCAGCGCCAAGCCCGACCCAAGCGGAGGCCAGCATCTGGTAAGGCAGCCATGGCCCGACGCCGCCGGTGAAGAGGGCCGACCCAAAGAGCGTGGTCGCGCCGAGGACGAAGCCGAAGCCCGCCCCAAACACGCGGCCGCCGAGGACCAACAAGAAGAAGACGGTCTCCAGTCCGGCCGACCCGGCACCCAGCGGCCGCAGGGCCGCACCGATCGCGGCCAAGACCCCCAGCATGGCGATCGCCTTGACATCGAGCCCGCCCTCCGAGAGCTCGGCCAGCACGACCGCGAGGAGCAGCGGCAGGATCGCCGCGAAGAGCAAGGGCGCGTCCGCCGTGCCCGCCAGCCGAGAGTCAGGGCTGACCAGCAGGGGCCAGCAGAAGGCCAGCAGGCCAGCAATGCTCACCAAGGCCACCGCGATGAAGGACCGCGGCCGAAGGGCAACCGCCTTCGCGCGCACGGGGACGGTCAAGGTGGGCGCGCTCATGGCGCTGCCCCGGTGCTCGATTCGCGAACCTGCGCCACGCTCAGGGCGATCGCTTCGTGAACCTGCGCCACAGTCAGGTAGTCACCCCCGAGGATCTTGGCGACCTGCGGGGCATAGGCCGGCGAGGACACGACGATCTGGGCGGTCGGCCCGTCCGCGACGATTTCCCCGGATGCCATCACCATGACCCGATCGGCGCACTCGGCCACGAACTCCACATCGTGAGTGCTGACCAGCACACTGCGCCCCTCCTCGGCCAGGTCGTGCAGCACCCCGGCCAGGGCTTCCTTGCCGGCGTAGTCCAGGCCACGAGTGGGTTCGTCGAGCAGGATCACCTCTGGGCCGGCACAGAGTTGCACAGCCAAGACAAGCGCGAGTTGCTGGCCCTCGGAGAGATCCCGGGGATGCTGCGCCTCGTCTATTCCCGGTGCAAGGCGGTTCAAGAGGCGGGCGGCGGTGCCGGCAGCGGCCTGGGACTCTCGATCGGCGACCGCCAGCTCGGCGCCCACGGAGTCGAGGTAGAGCAGGTCCGAGGCGGTCTGGGGGACCAGGCCGATCCGTCGGCGCCGCTCGGCCGGTGCCAGCCGAGCCGGATCCACGCTCGTCGGCCCGGTCCCGATCAGGACGCTGCCCGAAGAGCGCGTACCGGTCCCTTGCAGGGCCCACAGCAAGGAGGACTTCCCGCAGCCATTTCGGCCCATCAGCGCGGTGACGCTGCCGCGCTCCAGCGTGAGGGAGACATCCGCCACCGCGACCAGCCCACCGGCATACCGCACGGTCACGCCTTCGGCCTGCAGGATCGCGGCCGCCTGGGGGAGGTTCGCGGGCGCAGTCGGGGCTACCGCGGCCAGCGGCAATGGGTTCGTCCGAGCAAGGCGTCGGGCATCGCGCACCGAGAGCGGCAGCGGCGACCAGAGCGCCAGCCGGCCGAGTTCCACCACTGGGGGCGCCACCTGCGAGCTGCGCATGATCTCCGCCGGAGTCCCGACATCGACCTGGCCATCGCCGATATGGATAACGAGGTCTGCATAGTGCAGCACTCGCTCGATCCGATGCTCGGCCACGACGACCGTCACTCCGAGGTCATGGACCAGGCGGGTGATGGTCGCCAGCACCTCCTCGGCGCCGGTCGGGTCCAGCGCGGAGGTCGGCTCATCGAGCAGGAGAATGCGCGGATGCGCGGTCAAAACGGACCCGATCGCGACCCGCTGCTGCTGGCCCCCGGAGAGCTCCCGCAGGGGCGCGCCGCGCAGGTCCGCAATTCCCAGGACGTCCAGGGTCTCCTCGACCCGCTTGCGCATCACCGAAGGGGACAGTCCGAGTTGCTCCATCGCGTAGGCGAGTTCCTCGTCCACGGTGTCGGTCACGAAGCCCGCCAACGGGTTCTGCCCGACCACGCCGACGACATCGGCCAAGTCCCGGGGACGGTGCTCACGGGTGTCCCGGCCATCGACGAGCACCCGTCCGGCCAGATTTCCTCCGGTGAAGTGCGGTACCCGCCCGCACATCGCCCCCAGCAGCGTCGACTTCCCCGAACCGGTGCGACCGACAACCAGGGCGAGCTCGCCTTCAGGGACACTGAGCGAGACCTCCGAAAGCACCGCGCGCTCCTGGTCGGGGAGGTGGATGCTGACGCCGTCCAGGATGATCGCCTCAGACACCGGCGCTCACCCGCCCTGCGCGAGTGGGAATGCCGCGGCGCACCGGACGTGGGGGCTGCGGGGTGAGCCAGGCGGGCAGGGCGCCGACCAGCAGACCGGCGGCCGCGGCCATAGGCAATTCGGGCCATGCCAAGGGCTCGAGCGGCATACCGATCGCCTCGGGTGAGTGGCGGGCGGTCAGCAGCATGGCGGCGGCCGCGGCGACCCCACAACTGAGCGTCAGCCACTCCGCTGCCCGCCAGGGATCCGGCCGGTAGGTCGTGCGGCGGCTGCCGCGGCCGCCACGCCACAGGCCCAGCGCGCTCAGGGCCAGGCCGAGGATCAGCGCGGGCGCGCCGAGGAAGGCCGACGTGCTGGCATCCAACACGCCATAGATCCCCACCGCCGCGGCCAGCAAGCCCCCCAACGTGAGTGCCGAGGTGATGTGGTCGCCGCCGCGCGGCGCATGCGGGTGCCGGCCGTAGCCCCGGGAATCCATGGCGGCGGCCAGCAGGAGCGAGCGCTCCAGAGTGTCTTCCAGGACCGGCAAGGCGACCGCAGGGATGGCCCGCAGCCCCGTGCTTGCGGCCCCACGCAATTCACGAGCCCGCCGAACGCGCTGGACGCTATCGGCGAGCTGGGGGGCCACCGTGACCGACACCACGACTGCCGAGCCGATCTCGTGCAGGGCTCCCGGCAGCGCTCGGAGCAGCCGCTTGGGGTTCGCCAAGGCGTTGGCGGCGCCGACCGCGGCCACCATGATCGCCAAGCGCAGGCCCAAGAGGGCGGCGCCGATCAGCCCTTCCAGGGTGAGGTCACCGAACAGGGTGATCCCTGCGGCCCAAGAGGGCAGCTGCACCGAGGGCAGTGAGAGCACGAGGTGATCGCCGGTCTTCAGGCCGACGAGGACATGCAGCACGAGACGGACGACGACGATGAAGACGCCCAGCCAGAGGTAGAGCCGGAACGATCTGGCCCACGGAGAGGACCCTCGCCGCGAGACGACGACCACCGTGATGACCGCCAGGGCCAGCGCCAGCAGGAGCGGGTTGGTCGTCTGGCTGACCGCGATCGCCATCCCGATGGCCCATCCCCACCAGGCCACCGGGTGAAGCTCACGAGCCAGGCCGCTGCGCACCTGGCTCAGCCGACCTGCGTATGCCGTTGCCGAGCGGTGCGCAGGGCAGCTGCTCCCAGCCCCAGGACCGCCAGGGCCGCCAGTGCAACCCCCCAGGGTGAGCCGCCTGCATCCGCGTCGTCCGCCGATGTTGTCGCTGGCGCGGCAGCTGGACTGGCGGCCGGTCCGGCAGCCGGGCCCGTGGAGCCCGAGGGTGAACCCGACTGCCCCGCTGCGGCATTCGGCGACTTCGTGGCTGTGCTCGCGCTACCCGAGGGCGCGACCAAGGTGGCCGATGGGGTCGGCGTGGCCGGCGTCGAGGTCGTGCTCGTACGGGGGCGGGCTGCGGTCGGCGTGGACGTCGGTGCCACCGTGGGCTTAGGGGTCGCGGTGCTGGGTCGCGGAGTCGGCGAGGGCTTCGGCGCCGGGGCCGCTGGCGGGGCGACCCGGGGCGCCTGACCCGATCCGAAGCGGAAGCCGATCACGCTTCCCGGGGCGGGGTTGTATGACGCCACCCCACTCGAGCTGTAGATCCAGGTACCCCCGGCGGGCGCGTGGAAGAACGCCCAGTACGCGGTTTCCGGGGGCATCACCATGCATGGGTCGCTGGTCTTGCTCGGGAAGCCGTCGATCCGGCAGACCACCGATCCCGGGAAGCGTTGCGGTGACACCACCGCGGCGACGGCCTTGAGCGCGTCGATCGCTGAGGACGGATCGCCGCCGGCGCAGCGCGTACTGCTCGCGGAACCATTGTCGATGACCACGGTCACTCCGGAGCCAGAGGAGCAGGCGGCGGCCGAGGCTGGGGCTGCCCCGCCCATCGAGACGGCACCGATCAGGGCCGTCGCCAGCGCGACGCGGCGGAGCAGTCCCTTCAAAGGCATCAGTGGCGCCGACGGTGGACCGGGCGACCCACCAGCACTAGCGTGCCACCCAGGAGGAGCAGTAGTCCTCCGGTGAGGGCAATGGTGAGCGAGTCGCCAGCGCCGGTCTCGGCCAGTGCTGGCACTTGGCTCACCGCGGGGGTCGACGGAACGGGCGACGTGGCTGCGGGCGTCGGTGGGGGCGTGGTGCACGTGAGCCCGATAGTTCCATCAACCGAGCCATCGCTGGTCACGTCAAGTAGTGACACGGTGCTCAGGCCGTACACAGCCTGCGCCGTGGCTCGCCGGTCCTGATCCGTGCTCGCGGCGGCCGCGCCCTGGCCCAGCCGCTCGTCATATGCGGCCTGGTCGAAGGCGATCGCGCCCTGCACCGCTTCGCCCGCATCACAGAGCAACTGCAGGTCCATGAGGAAGGTCATCAGCGAAACGGCCTCGTCGATCCGACCGCCTAGGAAGAGCGCCTGGGCGACCAGGCCTGCGGAGTTGGCGTTCTGCAGTGTGGCGGCGCGGCTCACGGTGGAGTCGGCGACGGCCAATGCTGCGAGGTAGTCCAACGCCTGCACGTTCTGGGGGTCCTCTGGGCCGAGGGCCAGGATCAGGGCCTGCACGGCGAAGGCGGAGGCATCCACATCGCTCACGCAATCTTCGGCATCCGGATCGATCCTGAAGCCCCCGTCCTCGCACTGTTGAGCAAGCAGGAAATCGACCGCGGCGCCAGAGTAGGTGCCGTCGAAGCGGCCGAGCGCGATGATGGCCAAGGACTGGCCGATGGTGTTGGAGTAGTCACCCCACTGCGAGAGGTCGGTGTAGCGGCCGTCTTGCTGCTCACGGCCATCGAGCAACGTGGGCAGGTCAAACCCGCCGAAAGTTGTAGGGTCCTGGCCTTGCGCGATGGCGAGCAGGAGGGCTTTGGCGGTGGCACCGGCATACAACTCGTCCCCGAAGTCGGGCCCGAGGTAACTCCCGAGGGATCCCGCCACCGCGCTCGTCGCTGCCGCGGCCGAGTCCTGACCCACCCCGGCCGTGTCCAGCGCGAGGATCGCGTCGATGGTCAACCCGACATCTGGGTAGCCAAAGGACTGCAGGATGCCGCCCGGCGCAGCGGCCAACTCGCGCGCGAGGAAGTCGCCGGCCAAGCGGGCGGCCGCCTGGCCATCGAGAACCCCCGGAGCAGGACTCGCGGCCACCGCGAGGCGGGCCTGAGTCTTGGATCCGCGGGCGACCGGCAGGCGGGCTGCGGGGGAGGCGGACGTGGGTGACGCGGTGGAAGCCTTCGGTACGGCGGTAGCCGAAGGCGCCGCGGAGGTCGGCAGACTCGCTGATGGAGTCGAGCTGGCGGTCTGCGACGGCGAGCTCGACGGCGTTGGAGTGGGGGTGCTCGACGCGCTGAGCGACGGGGTGACTGACGCGCTAGCGCTGGGGCTTGCGGTCTCGGCCATGGCCGTGGGGGAGACCAGGGCAGCGGCCAAGAGGCCAATAGCTGCCAGCGAGCCTCGGCGGGCGATAACAGTGGACACGGGGTCCCTTCCTGAGCGGTTCGTGACGGTCGTCCCGAACCACACCCAGGGGTGTCGCCCGGGCTCCGCCCCGCGTTCCTCGACGGTGGTGATGGAGCCGCTGGCATCCCTCGGGCATTCCGACTTCCCCTTGGCGGGGTTACGGCTGCGGGTCAGTGCCGGACTCTCACCGGCTTCCCCCGCGGGCTGCGTGTGCTGCCGCCTGACGGCGACCCGATCACTGTACCGCGCCCGGGCGCGGCCCCGGTTAAGCCGTTCGGCGCACGGCTTGGTGACGGGTAGACTTTCGCGTTCAGAGGCGCCTGAGCCGCTATCACCGGCGAGCCTTCGGAAGAACGGTGGGTCCTGCGACCTGCCTACTAGACCCGAACGTCCGGGCCACGTCACGGCCTTGCAGCAAGAGCGGTCGCCAGCGCACAACCCCTGGGTTGCGGGCTGGCGGCAAGCGAGGTGGTACCGCGGGAGGCGGGTCCACGGCATACCGCCGGCGACCATCCCCTCGTCCTCGGGTCAGATGCACTACCCGTCAGACGACGCAGGAGCCCCCCGCGATGACCTACCCCAAGGTGTCCCACACCCCCGCTGGCGACCAGAGCGGTGCCGCCTTCGGCGTGCCTTCGAGCCCTCGTTTCCCGGCGATCGAGGAGGGCGTGCTGGCGTACTGGGAGCAGGACGGGACCTTCCTGTCCTCGGTCGAGCAGCGAGATGCCGGCCACGAGGGCAGCAATGAGTTCGTCTTCTACGACGGCCCGCCCTTCGCCAACGGACTGCCGCACTACGGCCACCTCCTGACCGGCTATGTCAAGGACATCGTGCCGCGCTACGAGACCATGCGGGGCCATCGGGTCGAGCGCCGCTTCGGCTGGGACACCCACGGACTGCCCGCCGAGCTCGAGGCCATGAGCCAGCTCGGCATCAAGACCACGGACGAGATCCGCGAGATGGGGATCGACCAGTTCAACGATGCCTGTCGCACCTCGGTCTTTGAGTACACCGACGACTGGCGCGAGTACGTCACTCGGCAGGCGCGGTGGGTCGACTTCGACAATGACTACAAGACCCTCGACCTGGACTACATGGAGTCGGTCATCTGGGCCTTCAAGGAGTTGCACAACAAGGGGCTGCTGTACGAAGGCTTCCGGGTCCTGCCGTACTGCTGGAACGACCAGACCCCGCTGTCCAACCACGAGTTGCGGATGGACGAGGACGTCTACCAGAACCGTCAAGATCCGGCGGTCACCGTAGGTTGCCGGCTGACCGATGGCCCGTATGCCGGTGCGCTCGCGCTGATCTGGACGACGACGCCGTGGACCCTGACGTGCAACCTGGCCATCATGGTCGGCGAGGACATCGACTATGTCGTGATCGAGTCCGCCGGACCGACCGGGCACCCGCAGCGCTACATCATCGCGCAGGAGCGGGCCGCGGCATACGCCCGCGAGTTCACCGGCGATCCCAAGGGTGATGTCTCGGCCCTGATCGTGGACCGGGTCAAGGGCGCCGCCCTCGTCGGTAGCCATTACACCCCGCCCATGTCGTACTACCTCGGGCACGAGAACGCCTTCCGCATCGTGGGGGCCGACTTGGTCACCACCACCGAGGGCACCGGCCTGGTGCACACCGCGGGCGCCTTCGGCGAGGAAGACAAGGCAATCACCGACCGCGAGGGCATCGAGGTGGTCGTGCCCGTGGGCATCGACGGCTGCTTCACCTTCCCCGTGGTGGACTACCAAGGCCTGCTCGTCCTCGATGCGAACGGCCCCGTCATCGACCACCTCAAGGCGCGGACCCGGCTCGATGCTGATGGAGTACAGGCCGAGACCGGCGCGATCACCGAGGGCACCGTGCTGGTCCGTCGAGAGACCTATGACCACTCCTACCCGCACTGCTGGCGCTGCCGCAATCCGCTGATCTACATGGCGGTCTCCTCCTGGTTCGTCTCGACCACGACTATCCGGGATGACATGCTGCGCCTCAACCAGGAGATCACCTGGGTTCCCGGGCACATCAAGGATGGCCAGTTCGGCAAGTGGTTGGAGAACACTCGAGACTGGTCGATCTCACGAAACCGGTTCTGGGGCAGCCCGATTCCGGTGTGGAAGTCGGATAACCCGGAGTACCCGCGGATCGATGTCTACGGCTCGCTTGATGAGCTGGAGCGCGATTTCGGCGTGCGCCCGCAGGATCTGCACCGGCCCTATATCGACGAGTTGACCCGGCCGAATCCGGATGACCCCAGCGGCCAGTCCACGATGCGACGGGTGACGGATGTTTTCGACTGCTGGTTCGAGTCCGGTTCGATGCCGTTCGCGCAGGTGCATTACCCCTTCGAGAACCGAGAGTGGTTCGAGCACCACTACCCGGGTGATTTCATCGTCGAGTACATCGGCCAGACGCGTGGTTGGTTCTATACCCTGCACATCCTGGCGACGGCGCTCTTCAACCGGCCGGCCTTCAAGTCCTGTGTCTCGCACGGGATTGTGCTCGGCAATGACGGGCTCAAGATGAGCAAGTCGCTGCGCAACTACCCCGATGTGCGCGAGGTCTTCGACCGCGATGGGGCCGACGCGATGCGCTGGTTCCTGATGTCCTCGCCCATCCTGCGCGGTGGCAATCTCATCGTTACCGAAGAGGCCATTCGTGAGGGCGTTCGTCAGGTCCTGATCCCGCTGTGGAACTCGTGGTACTTCTTCTCGCTCTATGCCAATGCGGCTGCCGGGGGAGCGGGCTACACGGCCGCTCGACGCACGGACTCCGCTGACCCGCTGGACCGGTACCTGCTGGCCAAGCTGAACCAGCTCGTGTCGACCATGCAGACCCAGTTGGATGGTTACGAGGTAGCCGCGGCATGTGACTCGCTGCGCGGGTTCGTCGACGTCCTCACCAACTGGTACATCCGGCGCTCGCGAGAGCGGTTCTGGGACACCGGGGTTGGCGAGGCCGGGCACGAAGGTGCGCAGGCGGCATTCGACACGCTCTACACAGCATTGGAGACGGTATCCCGCATCGCAGCGCCGCTGCTCCCACTCACCACTGAGGAGATTTGGCGCGGGCTGACCGGCGAGCGCTCGGTGCACCTCACCGACTGGCCGGATGCCGGAGAACTTCCGGCCGACCACCTGCTGGTCGCCCGGATGGACGAGGTGCGGACAATCTGCTCGACCGCTTCCTCACTGCGTAAGGCGCAGCGGCTCCGGGTGCGCTTGCCCCTGCAAACGCTGACCGTGGTCGCGCCGAATGCCGCTGGGCTAGCGGAGTTTGCGGGCATCATCCGCGACGAGGTCAACGTCAAGGACGTCGTGCTGCTCGACGTGGCGCAGGCGCACCAGTCGGACTTCGGGATCAGCCAGCGCTTGACGGTGAACGCGCGCGCCGCCGGACCTCGCCTGGGCAAGGAGGTCCAGACCGTCATCCGCGGCGCCAAGGACGGACAGTGGTCGATCGAGGCCGACGGCCGGGTGATCTGCGCGGGCATCCCGTTGGTTGAGGGGGAGTTCACCCTGGACACCGTGATCGATGAGGCCGGTGCTGGGCAGCACGCCACCGCAATGCTGGCTGGTGGTGGCTTTATCGTGCTGGACACCGAGGTGACCCCGGAACTCGAGATCGAGGGTGTGGCTCGTGACCTGGTGCGGGCGGTGCAGCAGGCCCGCCGTGAGGCTGGGCTGGACATCACGGATCGCATCTCATTGTCGGTCGCAGGCGCGGAGGTCGTGTATCGCGCGGTGCTCTCCCACCGGGACCTGCTCACCGGGGAAACCTTGACCACGCACCTGTCGACGATGCCCTCGCTGGATGACCTCACGCCGGGTGCTGGGGTCACCGAGGTGGTCGTCGGGGATCGCTACCCGGTGCGCTTCACGGTGGTTCGGGCATGACGGGCGCACCGGACTCGGCACAGCGAGAGGCCTCCCGCCGCCTCGCCCTGACCAAGCGCATGCGCGAGGCCGAGGAAGCCATCCTTGCTCGGGCTCCCGAGCACGACCTGCAGCCATCGTTGGACCGCATTCAGGCGGTCATGGAGTTGCTCGGCGACCCGCAGCGCTCGTTCCCGGCGATCCATCTGACCGGGACCAATGGCAAGACCTCGACGACCCGGATCATCGAGGCCCTCCTGCGCGAGCACCACCTGACCACCGGTCGATTCACATCGCCTCATCTGCACACCATTCGGGAGCGGATTGCGCTGGATGGCGGCCCCATTGATATTGAGCGGTTTGTCGCGGCATACGAGGAGGTGGCGCCCTATCTCGACCTGGTGGATGACCGGTCGGTGAGCGAGGGTGGGCCTCGGATGACCTACTTCGAGGCGGTCGTGGCGATCGCCTATGCCGTATTCGCCGATGTGCCGGTAGAGGTGGCCGTGGTCGAGGTCGGGATGGGCGGCGCCTGGGATGCGACCAATGTGATCGATGCGCCGGTGTCCGTGATCACCCCGATCGCGCTCGATCATCAGCATTTCCTGGGCGACCGGCTCACCGATATCGCCACCGAGAAGGCGGGCATCATCAAACCGGGAGGCATCGCCGTCATTGGCCTCCAGGACGATCCCGAGGTCGTCGAGATCCTGCGCGAGCGCGCTGAGACGGTGGGGGCCCGAGCGGTCTTTGAGGGGCACGACTTCGGTGTCACGGAGCGGGACGTCGCGGTGGGTGGCCAGCAGATCAGTGTGCGCGGCTTGGCTGCGGAGTACGAGGATCTGTACCTCCCGCTCTATGGCACCCACCAGGCCCAGAATGCCGCGGTGGCGATCGCGGCTGTCGAGGCCTTCATTGGCGGGGGAGAGCAGCCGCTGGACATCGAGGTGTTGCGGGCGGGCTTGGCCCGGGCGACCTCGCCTGGTCGATTGGAGATCGTGCGGCGCTCGCCCACGGTCCTCGTGGATGCGGCCCACAACCCGGCTGGCGCCACGGTGCTCGCGCAGGCGGTGCGCGACTCCTTCACCTTCTCCCGGCTGATCGGCGTTATCGCCATCCTCAAGGACAAGGATGCGAGCGAGATGCTCGAGATCCTCGAGCCGGTGCTCGACGAGGTGGTGATCTCGCGGACCACCTCACCGCGGACGATGGCGCCAGCCGAATTGGGCGCGCTCGCGGCCGAGATCTTTGGTGAGCACCGGGTGAGCGTGATCGCTGATCTGCCGGACGCGCTGGACCGGGCCGCCGAGCTGGCCGATGAAGGCGGGGTCGCGGGTGCCGTGCTGGCCACGGGCTCGGTGACGACGGCAGCGGATGTCCGCATGCTGCTCGGCCACGGGGAAGCCTGAATTGCGGCATAAGGTGCTGGTCATGACCGATCCCACCCCCGTGCAGAGCCGGCCGTATGCCTTTGTCGGCCCGCTCGGGAAGTTCACCTGGCGGATGCTGGCCACCGTCCTGGGCGGCCAAGCCGTGGTCCTCTTTTTCGGTGCCCAGGTTGCTCGCGGCCTGGCCATCGCCGACGGCGACGCGGCCCTCGGTCAGCGCTGGTTGTGGGTCGGCGCGGGGCTGAGCGTGCTGGCGGTCCTCGCCGCGGGCCTGATGCGTCGCCCGATCGGGGTCACGCTGGGCTGGCTGGTGCAGATCCTGACCTGGGCCAGCGCCGCCATCGTGCCGATGATGGCGATCATCGGCGCCTGCTTCACCGGGCTCTGGCTGCTGTGCTTGAGGAAGGGCTACGACATCGACAGTAGGCTGGCCTCGTGAGCACCGAACGCAGCCTTGTCCTCGTCAAGCCGGATGGCTTTTCCCGCGGCCTTACCGGTGAAGTCATTCGCCGCATTGAGGCCAAGGGCTACACCCTGGTCGCTCTGGAGATCCTCACTCCGAGCACCGAGATGCTTTCCCTGCACTATGCCGAGCACGAGGGTAAGCCCTTCTTCGAGCCGCTCCTGGAGTTCATGTCGAGCGGTCCGGTGACGGCCATCGTGATCGAGGGGGAGCGCTGCATCGAGGGCTTCCGCTCGCTGGCTGGTGCGACTGACCCGACGAAGGCCCTGCCCGGCACCATTCGCGGCGATCTCGGTCGCGATTGGGGTCACTCGGTCACCCAGAATGTCGTTCACGGTTCGGACTCGCCGGAGTCGGCCGAGCGCGAGATCGAGATCTGGTTCCCCGAGCTCTGACACCTCCTGAGTCTCTCTTTTCCTCTGCTTGGTGAGCATTCCTGGCGAGGGAGCATGAACTTTGGTATGCCGTGGCCCGCTCAGGTCTGCTAGCAGAGGAAAAGTGGGGCGCCGCCTGGCCGGTCCAGGATGACCGGTCGCCGCAGCCCGCGGACGCCCGCATCGAGCGCTGCGGCAGCCCGGCTAGGCTGGCGCCATGGCTGATTTCGATGTCGTCGTGCTCGGTGCCGGACCTGGTGGGTATGTCGCGGCGATCCGCGCCTCTCAGCTCGGCCTCAAGGCCGCTGTGGTCGAGAAGAAGTACTGGGGAGGGGTGTGCCTCAACGTCGGGTGTATCCCGTCCAAAGCCCTGATCAAGAATGCCGAGCTTGCGCACCTGCTCACCCACGACAAGGCCAAATACGGCATCCAGGGGGACGCGACCATGTCCTACGGGCCGACGCACGCCCGCTCCCGCCAGGTGTCTGCGGGCATCGTCAAGGGTGTCCACTTCCTGATGAAGAAGAATGGCATCACCGAGATCGACGGCTGGGGCACCTTGACCGGCGCCAAGAGCATGTCCGTGGCCATGAACGATGGCTCGACGCGCGAGCTCACCTTTGACAACCTCATCATCGCCACCGGCGCCGTGACGCGCATGTTGCCCGGCGTTCAGGTGAGCCAGAATGTCGTGACCTATGAGGAGCAGATCCTCTCCGATCGACTTCCGGGCTCGATCATCATCGCCGGCTCAGGTGCCATCGGTGTCGAATTCGCTTATGTCATGCGCAATTTCGGCGTAGACGTGACCATCGTCGAGTTCCTCGATCGGATGGTGCCGACCGAGGACGCGGATGTGTCCAAGGAGTTGTTCAAGCACTACAAGAAGCTCGGCGTGAAGGTCCTGCTCAGCACCAAGGTCGAGTCGGTCGAGGACACCGGCTCCGGTGTCCGGGTCACCGTCTCCCCAGCGTCCGGCGGTGAGCAGCAGGTGCTCGAGGCCGACAAACTCCTCTCGGCCATCGGCTTCGCGCCGCGCACGCAGGGCTATGGCTTGGAGGCCTCCGGGGTCGCACTCACTGATCGGGGCGCCATCGCCATCGACGAGTACATGCGCACCAACGTCCCCGGCGTCTACGCCATCGGTGACTGTACGGCCAAGATGATGCTCGCCCACGTGGCCGAGGCCCAGGGCATCGTGGCCGCCGAGACCATTGCGGGCGCGCCGACCATGCCCATCGAGTACGACTTCATCCCGCGGGCGACCTACTGCCACCCGCAGATCGGGTCCTTCGGCTACTCCGAGGCGCAGGCACGGGACAAGGGTTACGAGGTCAAGACCGCTACCTTCCCCTTCGCAGCCAATGGCAAGGCGCAGGGCTTGGGCGATTCGTCCGGCTTCGTCAAGGTGGTTGCCGACGCCAAACACAACGAGATCCTGGGCGCGCACATGATCGGCCCGGATGTCACCGAGTTGCTGCCGGTGCTCACGCTCGCCCAGAAGTGGGACCTCACGGCCGATGAGGTCGCCCGCAATGTCTTCGCACACCCCACCCTCTCGGAGGCTGTCAAGGAGGCTGTCGAAGGCATCGTTGGTCACATGATCAACTTCTGACCCGCTATCGCCTTGCCGCACATCGTCATTCGGCAGGTTCGCCCAGTTCCCATGGGCGGCCAGCAGGCTGCGTATGCCGCCGCGCCGGTCGATCTGCGGCTTCAGGCCGGGGTGGTCAGCGAGGTCGGGACGGGCCTGAACGCTGCCGGCGCGGACGACGTCATCGACGCGGCCGGCCGTTGGGTGATGCCGGGCCTGTGGGATGCGCACACCCATCCGGTGATGTGGGCCTTGTCCCGGCGGCGCATCGATCTGGTCGGATCGAGGGACGCTGATGACACGGCGCGCCGGGTGCGCCGCCATCTGGACGGCATACCCTCGGGCGACCAACTGGTCATGGGCTATGGCTACCGATCCGGCGGGTGGCCCGCCCAACCCACCACGGCGCAGCTCGATGCGGTCACCGGTCGCCGGCCGGTGGCGTTGACCTCGGGGGATGGCCACAATGGCTGGCTCAATAGCGCTGCCTTCGCGCTGCTCGGCCTCGATGCTCACGACGGACCGCTGGTCGAGAACGAGTGGTATGCCGCATTCACCCGACTTGAAGCATTGGATCCGGATGTCCTTGATCCCGTCCCTGCCCTCGCCGATGCGATCGGTCAAGCGCATGCCAAGGGCATCGTGGGATTGGTCGACTTCGAGTTTGGTTCGGCCTTCGCCACGTGGCCGGAGCGGATTGCCCGCGGCCTCACCTCGATCAGGGTCGCCGCGGCAACCTATGCCGATCAGCTCGAGGAGGTCGCCCGGCGTGGCTTGCGCACGGGTGACCCCCTAGTGCCCGGGCACGACCTGGTCACCATGGGTCCGCTCAAGGTCATCAGCGACGGCAGCCTCAACACGCTCACGGCATGGTGTTGCGAGCCCTACCTCGGTGGGGCTCGGCTCGAGCACCCGTGTGGCCAGCCGAACCAGGAACACAGCGAGCTCGTGGCCATGATGGCGCGGGCGCGGGAGATCGGCCTCACCACCGCCATCCACGCCATCGGCGATCGCGCGGTCGCGGGCGCACTGGACGCATTCGAGGCCACCGGCCAGCGCGGCGCCATGGAGCATGCCCAGTTGCTCCGCTGGTCGGACATCCCGCGGATGGCCCGGCTCGGGATCACCGCCAGCGTGCAGCCGGCGCATGCCCCCGACGACCGGGATGTATCCGAGCAATGGTGGGGCGACCGCACCGACCGGCTCTATGCCTTCCGAGCCCTCCACGACGCCGGGGTCCCGCTCGCCCTGGGCTCGGACGCGCCGGTCAGCCCGCTGGACCCGTGGTTGGCGATCGCCACCGCCGTCCATCGATCCGCCGATGAGCGTCCAGCGTGGCACGCGGAGCAATCACTCACCGTGGCCGAGGCATTGGCCGCCAGTGTGGACGGGCAGGGCACGGTGGCCGCCGGTTCGCGGGCGGACCTGATCCTGCTCGACGCCGATCCGCTCGCGGGTCCAGGGGACCGCGGTGAGCTGGCGGCATACCTGCGGGACATGCCGGTGGCCGGCACGATCGTCGGTGGGCGCGTGGTTCACCTCGCGCTCTAGGCCGCGCGCTATTGAGGCCGGCTGACGAGAAAGCCGTCGATCTGGTCAATCGCGCTGCGCGCGCCCTCTTCCATGCCCATGTCGAGCACGGTCTGCAGCGCCTCGGCCGTGGGATAGATGCTGGTGAACACCGCTCGAGTGCCCCCGTCCGCAGCCGAGAAGGAGTAGACATTCTCGGACACGGGCAGGGCGTCATTCGGGGTGAGGTCTTCGTGGGCGAAGCCGTCATTGAAGGTGAAGCGCGAGGTCGGCTCAACGCCGGTGATATCCCAGTACCCGGCGAACTTCTCGCCCTCGGGAGAGGTCATGAAGTAGGTAGTCCGCGCCCCGGCCCGCAGGTCGTGGTCGACGAAGGTCGCCGGATAGGTCGGCGGGCCCCAGACCTGCTCGAGTTGGCGGGCGTCCTCATAGAGCTGCCACACGCGCTGGACCGGTGCGTTGAAGTGCGCGGTGATGGTGAGCGAATGAGCGCTCAGGTCCTTGGTGATGTCGATGACGGGCATGTCAGGTCTCCTGGTCGAGTAGGGCGTCAATGCGAGCGATCCGGCCCAGCCACAGTGCCTCGAGCTCATCGAGCATCGAGCCCACCGTACGGACCGACTCCACGTCCCCGCTGGCCAGCTGCTCACGGCCGTGGCGCCGTTTGGTGAGCAGGCCGGCACGTTCGAGGATCGCAACGTGCTTCTGGACGGCGGCGAAACTCATGTCGTATGCCGCAGCCAAGGTGGTGACCGAGTGCTCCGCGCTCAAGACTCGCCGCAGTATGTCGCGGCGGGTGCGATCTGAAAGCGCCGAGAAGAGGGCGTCTGCCCGTTCCTCCGTCATCACCACCATGACGTCAATCTACAACTACTTGGTTGTATATTGTCAAGAGCGAAGCCGCTCCTAGAGTGGGGCCATGACGCCCGAGGAGTTCCGGACCGCCGCCCACGCTCTCGTGGATTGGGTCGCCGACTATCGCCTCCAGGTGCCCGAGCTGCCGGTGCAGACCACCGTGCGCCCGGGGGAGGTTCGCGCCGGGCTGCCCGCGAGTGCTCCGCAGACTCCGCAGCCCTTGGGGGATCTCATCCGGGTGCTTGACGAGGTCGTGGTTCCAGGAATGACCTTGACGCAGTCTCCGGGCTTCTACGGCTGGTTCCCGAGCAATGCCTCCCTGGCCTCCGTCTTGGGCGACTATGTATCCTCCGGGATCGGTGCCCTGGGGATCACCTGGCAGTCCGCGCCCGCGCTGACCGAGGTCGAGCAGGTCGTCACCGAGTGGCTCCGGGAGCTGACCGGGCTGTCTTCGCAGTGGAAGGGCGCCATTCAGGACACCGCCTCCACCGGGACGCTGGTCGCCATGCTGGCCGCGCGCGAGCGGGCCAGTGACATGAGCATTGATCGCGGGGGACTCCAGGCGGCTGAACGTCCACTGGTCGTCTACTCCTCGGAGCATGCGCATTCCTCGGTGCCCAAGGCGGTGCTGCTCGCCGGTTTCGGGCGGGAGAACCTGCGGCATATCGAGGTGGATCCGGACACCTACGCGATGCGCCCACAGGCCTTGCGCGAGGCGATGGCGGCCGATGTGGCCGCCGGACGCAAGCCGGCCGCGGTGGTGGCGGCGATCGGCACCACTGGCACCGCCGCCATGGATCCGGTTCGCGAGATCTGCGCTGTCGCAGCCGAGTTCGGTGCCTGGGTGCACGTCGACGCGGCGATGGCCGGCTCGGCCATGTTGCTGCCCGAATGCCGCAAACTCTTCGACGGGGTCGACTTCGCGGACTCGCTGGTCTGGAATCCGCACAAGTGGATGGGCACAATCCTGGATTGCTCGCTGCTCTATGTGCGCGATGTCGACCACCTGGTCGCGTGTATGTCCACGACCCCGCCGTATCTACGCTCCGATGCCGACGACGAAGTCGTGCAGTACAAGGACTGGGGCATCCCGCTCGGCCGTCGCTTCCGGGCGCTCAAGCTCTGGTTCCACCTTCACCTCGATGGCGTCGAGGCGATTCAGCAGCGGCTGCGCCGGGACCTCGCGAATGCCGCCTGGCTCGCGGACGCGGTTGCGGCAGAGCCCGATTGGCGAGTGCTTGCTCCGGTGCAGCTGCAGACCGTGTGCGTCAGACACGAGCCACCTGGGCTGGCCGGTGACGGCCTGGATCGGCATACCCTTGCCTGGGCCGATGCGGTCAACGCGAGCGGACGGGCATTCGTCTCCCCGAGTGTCTTGGACGGCCGGTGGATGGTGCGGGTGTCGATCGGCGCCGAGGCCACGGAACGTGAACACGTGCAGGCTCTGTGGGACCTCCTGCGGGAGATGGCTGCTGCGGACGCGGCCTCAGGGTAGGTCGCGCGCCATGAGGTCATCCCAGGTCTCGCGCCGCAGGACTGCCCGAGCCGCACCGTCACGGACAAATACCATGGGCGGCCGACGGCTGCCGTTGTAGTTATTGGCCATGGTCAGGCAGTAGGCGCCGGTGGCCGGTACGACCAGCAGATCGCCCACCTGGGCGGGTGGCAGGTCGATGCCGTCGACCAAGACATCCCCGCTCTCGCACTGGCGACCGACGACGATGGCGTGCTCTGAGGCTGGCGCGTTCGCACGTTGAGCCAGGACAGCCTCGAAGCGCTGCCCATAGAGCGCGACTTCCAGGTTGTCGCCCATGCCGCCGTCGACCGCGACGAAGGTGTGGCTGCCTCGCTTGACCGTGACCACCCGATACAGCGTGGCGGTGCTTTCGGCGACCATGCTCCGGCCCGGCTCGATGATGATCTCGGCCCCAGCAGGCAGGTGCTCGCGAGCGGCGCCGATGAGGACTTCGAGATAGGCGTCCACGGTTGCCGGCCGATCGGCATACGAGTATCTGGCCCCCAGGCCACCGCCGAGGTCGTAGACCTCGAACTCACCCATGGCGGCGAGGGGAGCGACCGCCGCCGCCAGGGGCTCGGGCTCCATGATCTGCGAGCCCACGTGGGCGTGCAGCCCCTTGAGGTGCAGTCGGCCGCTGCCCCGGATGCGCTCCAGCAGTGCCGGAACTTGCGCCTTGGGCACCCCGAACTTGGAGCCCTCGTGGCCGGTGAGAACACTGGCATGAGTCGCCGCAGTCACCTCGGGGATCACCCGCACCAGGACGTCCTGTCGAGTACCGGCAGGCACGTGTGCCTCCAGGCGGTCCACGTCATCGGCGTTATCCACGACGATCAGCCCTACGCGGTGCTCGCAAGCTAGGGCAATCTCCTCGTCACTCTTGGCGTTGCCGTGCAGCACGACCAGCGCAGGGTCGACGCCCGCCTTGAGTGCACTGAGCAGCTCGCCGCCACCGGCCACGTCGAGGCCGAGCCCCTCCTGCACCATCACCCGTTGGACGGCCGTGACCGGGAGGGCCTTGGAAGCAAACACGACGCGCCCCTTGGGCCAGCGCGAGGTCAAGCCATCGGCATACGCCCTGGCTCGGGCTCGCAGAGTGGACTCGTCGAGAACGAAGGCGGGAGTGCCGAACTCGGCTGCGAGCTCATCAACGCGCACGCCGCCCAGGCGTAGCGTGCCATCAGGGTCAATGGTCGAGCCCGTCGGGAGCAGGTCCACTGCCGACGACTTAGCCACCGGACACATCGCGCAATCCGGCCTCGTTGATATCCCGGTCCACGAAGTGCTCGGCTGCGGCCACCAGTACCGGATCCAGCTCGGTGTCCCCGAGGCGCACATGCGCCATGAGCTCATGACGCATGCGCGGCTCCCAGAACTTCAGGATGTGGGTGGCGATCTCCGTGGCCGCAGATTCCCGCGGAAGATGTTGGAAGGCCCGCACCAGGTCCTGGCCCAGGCGCAAGGTCGGGGACTCGGCGCTCACTGCAGACTCCCCGCGCTGACGGCGTTCTCGTAGGCCGCTTTGACCGACTCGGTCACCACACTTACCTGGACCGCAGTCACCTTGTACTCGGGGCAGTTGGTCGCCCAGTCCGAGTTCTCGGTGGTGACGACATTCGCGCCCGAGACCGGGTGGTGGAAGGTCGTATAGACCACGCCCGGTGTGACCCGCTCCGAGACCTCGGCAGTGAGATGGGTGGTGCCCACGCGGCTGGAGAGTTGAACCACGTCCCCGGTCCCGATGCCGCGCAGCTCGGCGTCGGAGGGATGGATCTCGAGGACGTCCTCCGGGTGCCAGGTGGAGTTCGGCGTCCGCCGAGTCTGCGCGCCGACGTTGTACTGCGAGAGGATGCGGCCGGTAGTGAGGACCAAGGGGTAGCGACGGCTGGTGACCTCGGTCGTGGGGACATAGTGCGTCATCGCTAGGTGGCCCAGGCCGCGCACGAAGCCGCCGATATGCATGGTTGGAGTCCCTTGTGGCGCAGCGTCATTGACCGGCCACTGCATCGATCCTTCGGCGTCGAGCCGCTCGAAGCTCACCCCAGCGAAGGTCGGGGTGGTGGCTGCGATCTCGGCCATGATCTCGCGGGGGTGGGAGTACGACATGGGGTAGCCCATCGCCGAAGCGATATCGCAGACAATCTCCCACTCGTCCTTGCCGGTCGGGCTCGGCGTCACTGGCCGGACTCGGTTGAGGCGACGCTCGGCATTGGTGAAGGTGCCATCCTTATCCAGGAAGCTGGTGCCCGGCAGGAAGACGTGCGCGAAGCGAGCGGTCTCGTTCAGGAAAAGGTCTTGCACGACAACGAGTTCCATGGACTTCAGCGCGGACTCGACGTGCGCGGTATTCGGGTCAGACTGGGCGATGTCCTCACCCTGGACAAAGATCCCCTTGAACGAGCCGCCGACCGCCGCGTCGAACATATTGGGAATGCGCAGGCCGGGGGTGGGCTGAAGATGCACACCCCAGAGGTCCTCGTAGATCTTGCGGACGTCATCGCGGGAGACGTGACGGTAGCCCGGGAGCTCGTGCGGGAAGGAGCCCATGTCGCAGGAGCCCTGAACATTGTTCTGGCCACGCAGAGGGTTGACACCCACGCCCTCTCGGCCGAGATTGCCGGTCAGCATGGCCAGATTGGCCAGCCCCATGACCATCGTCGAGCCTTGGCTGTGCTCGGTGACCCCGAGCCCGTAGTAGATGCCGGCATTCGGGGCACTCGCATACAGCCGTGCGGCAGAACGCAAGTCATCCGCCGGAATGCCGGTCACCCCGGCTGTTGCCTCGGGAGAGTGCTCGGCGCCTGAGATGAACGCGAGGTAGTCCTCGATGCCCTCGCAGCGTTCCCTCAGGAAAGCCTCGTCATGTAGGCCCTCGGTGACAATGACGTGAGCCATCGCGTTGACGAAGGCGACATTGGTCCCGGGCTTGACCGGCAGATGATGTGCGGCCTCGACGTGCGGGGAACGCACCAGGTCGATCCGCCGGGGGTCGGCCACGATGATCTGCGCGCCCCGCCGCAGCGCCCGCTTCATCCGGGAAGCAAACACCGGGTGCGCATCGGTCGGGTTCGCGCCCACGAGAAGCATGACGTCGCACTCGTCGACCGATGAGAAGCGCTGCGTACCAGCGGAGGTGCCAAAGGCCTGACCCAGGCCAAAGCCGGTGGGGGAGTGGCACACTCGCGCGCAGGTATCGACGTTGTTGTTCCCGAATGCCGCCCGCACCATCTTCTGGACGACATAGACCTCTTCGTTGGTGCACCGCGACGAGGAGATCGCCCCGATGGCCCCAGGCCCGAATCGGCCTTGCAGGCTGCGGAAGCCGTCGGCCACCCGCCGGATGGCCTCCTCCCAGGTGACGACGCGCCAGTCCTCACCAATCGTGTCTCGCACCATTGGCTGGAGTTGGCGGTCGCGGTGGTTGGCATAGCCATAGGCAAAGCGACCCTTGACACAGGAGTGGCCCTCGTTGGCGCCGCCGTCCTTCCACGGCACCATCCGCACCACCCGAGCACCCTCGGGCTCATCACGGACCTCGGCGCGGAACGAGCAACCGACGCCGCAGTACGCGCAGGTGGTGATCACCGAGCGGGTCGGCATACCCAGCGAGATGACCGACTTCTCGGTGAGCGCATCGGTCGGGCAGGCTTGAACGCACGCCCCGCACGAGACACATTCGGAGGCAAGGAAATTGGTGCCGCCCGGAGTGATCCGAGAGTCGAAGCCGCGGCCCTGGACGGTCAGCGCGAAGGTGCCCTGAACCTCGCCGCAGGCCCGGACGCAGCGCGAGCAGACGATGCAGGCTGCCGGGTCGTAGGCGAAATACGGATTGCTCTCATCCGCGGGTTCGGCCATATGCGTCGCACCCAGGCCATAGGGGACTGAGTCGACGCCCACGTCATGTGCGAGTCTCTGCATCTCGCAGTTGCCGCGCTCACACCCAGGGCAGTCCGCTGGGTGGTCCGAGAGGTAGAGCTCCATGACGCCGCGACGCAAGTCCTGCACTTGCTCGGTCTGCGTCGAGACGACCATGCCGTCCGAACAGGGCGTGGTGCAAGAGGCCGGAGTGCCCTTGCCGCCCTCGACCTCCACCAGACAGAGCCGGCAGGAACCAAATGCCTTGAGGGAGTCAGTCGCGCACAGCCGGGGAATGTCGACACCCGCGTCGGCGGCCGCCCGCATCACCGAGGTGCCCGCCGGCACCTGGACGGCATGGCCATCGATGGTGACGCTCACCTGCTGGTCTGCGACGACGGCCGGGGTGCCGAAATCTGGATCCGCGATCAGGGTCATGACGCGCCTCCCTCGAGGCCGAAGTCGTGCGGGAAATGTCGCAGGGCGCTCTGGACCGGCATCGGGGTGAGCCCGCCCATGGCGCACAAGGAGCCCTTGGTCATGGTGGTGCACAAGGACTCGAGCACGTGAAGGTGGTGTTCGACTTCCTCACGTCGGCGAATCCGGTCGATGACTTCGACGCCGCGGGTCGAGCCGATCCGACAGGGTGTGCACTTGCCGCAGGACTCCTTGGCGCAGAACTCCATGGCGAACCGCGCCATCGCGGAGGCATCCATGGAGTCATCGAAGACCACGATGCCGCCATGGCCGAGCATGGCGCCCGCTTCGGCGAAGGCCTCATAGTCCAGCGGCAGGTCGAGGTCGGTGGCAGGCACGTAGGCGCCCAAGGGTCCACCGATCTGCATGGCCTTGATCGGTCGACCGGAGCGCGTCCCGCCCCCGAAGCCCTCGACAACCGTGCGCAACCGTGTGCCGAAGTCACACTCGACGATGCCACCCCGAGCGACATTGCCGCCGAGCTGGACGACCTGAGTGCCACGCGAACGCCGCACTCCCAGAGCGGCATATGCCGCTCCGCCGTCCGCCAGGATCATGGGGACGGTGCCCAGGGAGAGGACGTTGTTGACGATCGTGGGTTGGCCAAAGAGACCCTCGAGGGCGGGAATCGGTGGCTTGGCGCGCACCTCTGGCCGCTTGCCTTCGAGGGACTCGAGCATTGAGGTTTCCTCGCCGCAGATGTAGGCCCCGGCGCCGACCCGGACGTCGAGGTCGAAGCGCTGCCCGCTGCCCGCGACGTTCTCGCCGAGCAGCCCATGCGCGTACGCGATCTCGATGGCGCGGCGCAGGGCGGCGATGGCGTGCGGGTACTCGCTGCGCAGGTACACAAAGCCCTCGGTGGCGCCCACGGCATAGGCGGCGATGGTCATGCCCTCGATGAGGCAGAACGGGTCGCCCTCGATGAGCATCCGGTCAGCGAAGGTGCCGGAGTCGCCCTCATCGGCATTGCAGCAGACGAACTTCACCTCGGCCGAGGCTGTGCGCACCGTCTCCCACTTGATGCCCGTGGGGAAGCCGGCGCCACCGCGTCCACGCAAGCCCGAGGTGGTCACTTCAGCGACCACCTGCTCGGGCGTCAGCGTGAGCGCGCGGGTGAGACCGGCGTAGCCACCGAGTGCCCGGTATGCCGCAAGGTCGGTGGGCTCGATGATACCGACTCGGCTGAAGGTCACCCGGTGTTGACGAGTGAGCCAGTCGTGCTGGTCGACCACGCCGATGGATGGGGCCGTGCCGTCGAGCACGGCGGCGATCTGGTCGGGGGAGACCTCCGGATAGCCGATGCGCCCGCCTTCGGTCTCGACTTCGACCAAGGGCTCAGCCCAGAGCATGCCGCGAGAACCGTTGCGGCGCACCGTGACTCCATCGATGGCTGCAAATGCCGCAGCCACCTCATCGGCGCCCACGGAGATGGCGGCCGCGTCGGCGGGCACCCACACGGTTGTCATCGCGCCCACTCCTCAAGTGCGCCCGTGATCCGGTCAGTGCTGAGCCGACCGATGAGCCGTCCGTCCAAGGTGCCGCTCGGGCCCAGGGCGCAATTGCCCAGGCAGAAGACCTCGTGGACCTCGACATCGGGGTGCCCCAGCGCCGCGCTGCTGGCCTGGGCGTAGAGCGCTTCGGCGCCCACCGACTGGCAGGCCTCACCGCGGCAGATCGTGACCTGGTGAGCGACTGGGGGAGTGCGTCGGAGGTCGTGATAGAAGCTCACCACGCCATGCACGTCGGCCCGGGAGAGGTTGAGGACATCGGCGATGACTGGGATGTCGTCATCCGCGATATAGCCGTGCTGAGCCTGGAGCGCATGGAGCAGCGGCAGGAGTGGCCCGCGCTGGTCGCGGTGGCTCTCGGCCAAGATCCGCACCGACGCGGCCCGGGCTGGATCAGCCGGTGGGGGTGGGGGCGTGGCGCCCGAGCCTCGCCGCCGACGGCTGCTGACCTCCACGGGTCTCCTCTCGATGCTGATCACATGCGTGATCTGCATCGCACTCTACTTTCCTCACCTGTCCCGGCGGCAGAGGTCAAGGGCACTTTGATGCGTATCGCGCGCCGCGTTGCGGCATACGCATCAAAGTGGGGCGTTGGTCGGTCAGGCGTTGACGGCCTGGGCGGCGCGCTGGGCGGCGAGGCGACCCTGAATGTCATTGCAGGCCACGCAGACCTCCTCGGGTACGACCCCGAGCCGGATCAGCCAACCGAAGGCGTAGCAACCGGCGCAGAAGCCGAAAACGGACTCCAACGTGGCGAAGACCGCGAGCACGCCGAGCACCGCAGCGGCGGCGGTCGTGAGCCCCAGGAAACCGAGCACTGTGGCCGTGCTGGCAAAAGCCAGACCCACGCCCTGGGCGAAGCGCTTGGGGGCGCCGGGCACCAGTACCGCTGGTCCCAGCCGGGGGGCAATGCCGCGAGCTGCCAGGCGACCCAGCGGGCTGAACCGGGGGCCGCTGGCCGTGCGCAAGGCGAATCCGATCGCCATCACCAGGGCCACCCACGGGGACGCCGACCAGATCGCGGTCACTGCCAGCAGGACCACCGCACCGGCGACGACGCGCGCAGCCTTCTCGTTGACGACCTCAGGGAAGGTGAAGAACTCGGCCACAGCAGACATAACCATGGATTATGCATGACCAAATGACTCGACGCGGAATCCGCGTCCAGGATCCGGGCGTAGACGGGTACGCGAGCCTGGCTCGTGCCTTGCGATGGTCCGGCCAGCGGTCAGTACGAACCCCCTGATTAGGCCGCCCCTGCGCCCGCTGGTAGCCTTGGACACTGCCGTCGAACGGCCGCGGATTCAGAGAGCCCCGGTGAACCAGCCCGGGAGCGCCGCGCAGCAAGTCACATAGAAGGAGAGTCGCCCGCATGCCCCTGAGCACGGACGTCAAGAAGCAGATCATGGCCGAGTACGGCACCGTCGAGGGCGACACCGGCTCTCCCGAGGTGCAGATCGCGCTGCTCACCCAGCGGATCAAGGACCTCACCGAGCACTCGCGCACCCACAAGCACGACCACCACAGCCGTCGTGGTCTGCTCATCCTGGTCGGCAAGCGCCGTCGCCTGCTCCGTTACCTCGAGAGCATCGACATCGAGCGTTACCGCTCCCTGATCAAGCGTCTCGGCCTTCGCCGTTGACGTTAGTCGTCCGCTGAAGCGGCTCCCTTTCCAGGGAGCCGCTTCTCGGCATGTAGTGACCCGTGGCACAACGACGATGCCCGCGGCATACATAAAGAACAGAAAAGGAGGGCCCCGACACTATGGAGGGTCCTGAAATCACTTTCGCCGAAGCCACGATCGACAACGGTCGCTTCGGCACACGCACGGTCCGCTTCGAGACCGGGCGTCTGGCCAAGCAGGCCGGCGGCGCCGTGAGCGCCTACCTGGACAGCGACACGATGATCCTGTCCACCACCACTGCAGGGAAGTCACCCCGCGAGGGCTTCGACTTCTTCCCCCTGACCGTTGACGTCGAGGAGCGGATGTATGCCGCGGGCAAGATCCCGGGCAGCTTCTTCCGTCGCGAGGGTCGCCCGAGCACCGAGGCCATCCTCACCTGCCGGCTGATCGACCGCCCGCTGCGCCCGAGCTTTGTTAAGGGGCTGCGCAACGAGGTTCAGGTCGTCATCACCGTGCTGGCGCTCAACCCCGACCACCAGTACGACGTGCTGGCCATCAACGCGGCCTCCGCGTCCACCCAGATCTCCGGCCTGCCCTTCAGCGGCCCGATCGGTGGCGTGCGGGTCAGCAACATCGACGGCCAGTGGGTCGCCTTCCCGAACTTCTCGGACAGCGAGCGCTCCACCTTCGACATGGTCGTGGCCGGCCGCGTTGTCGGTGACGACGTCGCCATCATGATGGTCGAGGCTGAGGCCACCGACGCCACCTGGAACCTCGTCAAGAACGAGGGCAAGCAGGCGCCGACCGAGGAGATCGTCGCCGAGGGTCTGGAGGCCGCGAAGGGCTTCATCAAAATCCTCTGCGAGGCTCAGGCCGAGCTCGCCGCCAAGGCCAGCAAGCCGGTGGAGGAGTTCCCGCTCTTCCTCGACTACCAAGCCGATGTGTATGCCGCGGTCGAGGCCGCTGTGTCCAGCGAGACTGCTGCCGCCCTGACCATCGCCGGCAAGGCCGAGCGCGAGGACCGCCTCGACGAGATCAAGGACGGCCTCAAGGCTGACCTGGCCGCCGATGGTGGCGCGTTCGAGGGTCGTGGCGCCGAGGTGTCGGCGGCATTCCGCTCGCTCCAGAAGAAGCTCGTGCGCGAGCGCATCCTGCGCGACAAGGTTCGCATCGACGGTCGTGGCCTGCGCGACATTCGGGCGCTCTCGGCCGAGGTCGAGGTGCTCCCGCGCGTGCACGGTTCCGCCATCTTCGAGCGCGGCGAGACCCAGATCATGGGTGTCACCACGCTCAACATGCTGCGCATGGAGCAGCAGCTGGACACCCTCTCCCCGGTGACCCGCAAGCGCTACATGCACAACTACAACTTCCCGCCGTTCTCCACCGGTGAGACCGGTCGCGTGGGCTCGCCCAAGCGTCGCGAGATCGGTCACGGCGCGCTCGCCGAGCGGGCGCTCATGCCCGTGCTGCCGACCCGCGAGGAGT
>CALMQX010000022.1 GCA_937873315.1 uncultured Nostocoides sp.
CTGTGACCTCGGCAGAAGAGACGAGCTCACAGCGGCTCCACCCTGTGACCTCGGCAGAAGAGACGAGCTCACAGCGGCCACCGATCACCGTGTCGGGGCCGGCTACGGCGCAGGATATTGCCGCCATCGTGGCAGTGCTGGCCTCAGCAGGTGGCGGCGGAGGATCTGACCAGAGTGCGGGTGGCACCGAACGGGTCGGCGGCTGGGCCGACCACCGGCGGGGCCTGCGCAGCGCCGTGAGTCACGGCGCCGGCGCTTGGCGAGCCACCTTCCGCGCGCCCTAGCCGTGGCGCCCTGACGGCAATACTGTCCCTGGGTCAGGGGGCGAGCAGGGCACCGCGCAGGACATCGAGCCCCACCGAGCCGACATCCAAGGCGCGCCGGTGGAAGGCCTTGAGGTCGAATGCCGCCCCGTCGCGGGCGGCCAACTCGTCCCGCACCTGCATCCACAGACGCTCGCCGACCTTGTAGGAGGGCGCCTGACCGGGCCAGCCGAGGTAGCGATCCAACTCGAAACGCAATTGACCCTCGCCCTGATTGGCGTGCCGATTGAGGAAGTCCCAGGCCTTGTCGTAGGTCCACGAGCCACCACCCACCGATGCCGGCGCGGGCAGCTCGCAGTGGATTCCGATGTCCAGCACGACCCGCGCCGCCCGTAGCGACTGACCATCCAGCAGCCCCAGGTAGTTGCCCGGATCCTCCATATAGCCCAACTCGGCCATCAGCCACTCGGCATACAGCGCCCAGCCCTCACCGTGCCCCGAAACCCAGCACATCAGGCGCCGCCACCGGTTCAGGCTCTCCCGCCGATAGGTCGTCTGACCAACCTGTAGGTGATGTCCGGGCACACCCTCGTGGTACACCGTGGTGAGCTCGCGCCACGTCCCGAACTCAGTCACACCCTTGGGCACCGACCACCACATCCGGCCAGGCCGAGCAAAGTCATCGGACGGCCCGGTGTAGTAGATGCCTCCGGTCTGGGTCGGCGCGATGCAGCATTCGATGGTCCGCACGGGCTCGGGGATGTCGAAGTGGGTCCCCGCCAGGGCCTCGACCGCCTCATCGGCGCGCTCCTGCATCCACGTGCGCAGCGCCTCGGTCCCAGAGAGCAGATAGGCCGGGTCGGCGTCGAGGGCGTCGATGGCCTCCTTCACGCTGGCTCCCGGCCGGATCCGCTGCGCGGTCTGCGCCATCTGGTCGGTGATCCGGGCGAGTTCCTCCTGTCCCCAGACATAGGTCTCGTCGAGGTCGACCGCCGCACCCAGGAAGGTCCGCGATGCCAGGCCGTACCGCTCTGCTCCGACCGCATCCTTGATCGGCGCCCGCTCAAGGAGCGTCTCGCGCAGGAAGGACCCCAAACTCTCGTATGCCGCCGCGGCGGCCGTGACCGCGCCCTCGAGGTCCGATCGAGCCGGGCCCTGCGCGTCGGCACCGGCCAGGAGCGCGGCGAAGTACCCATCGGGGGCCACCAATTCGTCGCATTGTTCAGCGCAAGCCCGCACCTGCCGCTGCGCCGACACCTGCCCACGATCCGCGGCCGCCAGCAGCGCATCGCGGTGCTGCTGCAGCGCCTCGGGGACCTTGGCCATCCGCGCTGCCAGCGTGGCCCAGCCGTCCGGGCTCGTGGTGTCCATCAGGTCAAAGATGCCTCTGATCTCCTGAAGCGGCGAGTCCAGCACGTTGAGAGAGGCTGCATCCCAACCTGATTCGTGATGCTCCAGTTGTAGACCCAAGCGCTCGCGCATTGCCGCGATCGTGACCGCATCCACCTCGTCGACCGGCGCCGCCGCATCGAGTCGCGCCAAGGTCGCGCGCGCAAGGTCGGCTTGGGCCGCCAGGCCCCCCTCAGAGAAGTCGTCGAGTTGATCGTCGGCGCCCGGGATACCGAGGTAGGTCGCGGTGAGCGGGCTGAGTGCGATCACCGCATCGAAGTGCGCATCGGCGATCGCGTCGACAGCGGACGGGGTGCGCGGCGCGGCTGAAGAAGTAGGGGTCACGTCAGGCGACGCTACCCGAGGCACCGGCGCCGCGACATACCGTTATCCCATGCTCGCCACGATTGCCTCGGTCAATGTCGGTCGCCCGCGCCCCGGGTTCACCAAGGGTGAACTCAGCGGCATCGCCAAGGAGCCGGCTGCCCAGATCGAGGTCCGCGACCCTGGCCCGAAGCTGGACGGACTGGGCAGCGGCGTGGTCGGTGATGCCGTTGTCGACCGACGGCATCACGGCGGCCGGATCCAGGCCGTCTATGCCGTCGCCCGCGAGGAGTTGGACTGGTGGGGCGAGCACTTGGGCCGCGACCTGGCCGACGGGATGTTCGGCGAGAACCTGACCACCCGCGGCTTTGACGTCGATGCAGCCCTGCTGGGTGAGCGGTGGGCCATCGGCGAGGACGTCATCCTCGAGGTCTGCGGGCCCAGGGTTCCGTGCGCGACCTTTGCCGCCCGGATGGGCGAACCGAAGTGGGTGAAGCGGTTCACCGAGCGCGGCCGGACGGGGGCCTACCTCGCGGTGATCCAAGGCGGAGCCATCCGGGCAGGTGATGCGCTCGCGGTGGTCAGTCGCCCGGAGCACGGCTTCACGGTCCCCAATGCCTTCGCTGCCTGGTGCGGGGATCACGAGATGTCCCGCGCGATTCTGGATGCCGCAGCCGGGTCACCCGAGTTTCGGGAGCAACTGGCCGGGCGCCTGCCCGGCCGCCGCTGATCTCCTGGCACACTCCTCTGCTATGCCGGCCGCTGCTTCTTCGCCCCCCACCGCCGTCCGCCTCTTGCTGGCCTCCGCCTCCCCGGCCCGGTTGTCCACCCTGCGCTCCGCCGGGATTGACCCCGTCGTGGCCGTCAGCGAAGTCGACGAGGACGCGAAGGTGGCCGCCCAGATTGCCCTGCACGGTGAACTGGCGGCCGAGGATGTCGCCCTCCTGCTTGCCCGGGCCAAGGCCGAGGCGATCCACACGGCATACCTCGTCGGGGACATCGACACCGACGTGGCAGTCATCCTGGGCTGCGACTCGGTCCTCGAACTTGAGGGAGAGATCCACGGCAAGCCTGCCGATGCCGACGAAGCGATCAGTCGTTGGCAGTGGATGCGCGGTCGCACTGGCGTCCTGCACACCGGTCACTGGCTGATCGACACCCGCGAGAGCGCTGATGGCGGAACATCGGGAATGTCCGGAGCGACGGCATCGACCACCGTGCACTTCGCCCGTCTCTCCGATGATGAGATCGCCGCCTACGTGGCTACGGGTGAACCTCTGCGCGTGGCAGGCGCATTCACCATCGACGGCCTCGGCGGAGCCTTCGTGACCGGCATCGAGGGCGATCACCACAATGTCGTTGGGCTCTCGTTGCCCCTGCTCCGCGAGCTCCTAGGCGACTTCGGCATTGGCTGGTTTGACGTGGCCTGAGCGCGCACTCTCGTCCTTCGGCATCTCCTGGGCCGCACGCAGATTCAGGAGCTTCTGGATGGGCGTGGCTGTGCACGGGATTGAGGCCCTCTTCATCCTGCTGATTGTTGCGGTCCTCGCCGGGTGGTACCCGAGATGACGAGGCTCCCTCGGCGGGCGCGCTGATCAGACCGGTGGGATATCTCGACGTTTGACGGCAAAGTGCCGATCGCGGCGGGCGGCATACGCCAACCGCTTCGCCAATTCCTCGCGCAGGTCCTCGGCCTCAATCACCTGATCCACGACCAGGTCCGCCGCTAGCCGTTCAAGGTCGACATCGGTTTCGTACTCGCGCCGCATCTGATCGATGAACTCCGCACGCTCCGTGGGGTCCTCGATCTCCGCAATCTTGTTGGCGTAGACCGCGTTGACGGCCGCCTCAGGCCCCATGACCGCGATCCGCGCCGTCGGCAGGGCGATGGTGGCATCCGGCGAGAAGCCAGGCCCACCCATGGCATACAGGCCTGCGCCATACGCCTTGCGCACCACCACGCACAGCTGCGGGACCGTCGCCGAGGCAACCGCCGCAACCATCTTGGCGCCATGTCGGATGATGCCGCCGCGCTCGACCCCCGACCCGATCATGAAGCCAGGCACGTCGGCGAGGTAGATCAACGGGATGGAGAAGGCGTCGCAGAGCCAGATGAAACGGCTCGCCTTGTCCGCGCTATCGCTGAACAGGACGCCACCCTTGACCGCCGAATTGTTGGCGACGATGCCCACGCTTTGGCCGTGCATATGCGCCAAGCCGATGACGATCTCGGGCGCAAAGAGCGGCTTGAGTTCAAAGAAACTGTCCTTATCCACCAACCCGTCGATCACCTCGTGGATGTCGAAGGGCACACTCTCCCGCTCGGGCACCGTATGCCGCGTGAGCGGCCTCGTGGGCGGCTCCGGGTGGTAGGTCGGGGACGGCAGCTGCCAGCTGGAGGGCAGGTAGGAGAAGTAGATCTTGGCGAGGTCGATGGCCTCGGCGTCATCGGTCGCCAGTAGGTCACCCACGCCCGAGACGGTGCAGTGCATCCGAGCGCCACCCATCTCTTCCAGCGACACCCTCTCCCCCACGACCATTTCGGCCATGCGAGGGCTCCCGAGGTACATCGAGGCATTGCCCTCGACCATGATGATGAGATCGCAGAAGCTGGGGATATAGGCACCGCCGGCCGCGGACGGCCCAAAGAGGCAGCAGATCTGGGGCACCTTGCCGGAGAGGGCCACCTGGTTGTGGAAGATGCGTCCGGCGCCTCGTCGTCCGGGGAACATCTCCACCTGGTCGGTGATCCGGGCTCCGGCGCTGTCGACGAACCAGAAGACCGGGAGTTCCTCCCGCAAGGCCATCTCGGTCGCCCGGACGATCTTCTCCACGGTCCTGGCTCCCCAGGACCCGGCCTTGACGGTGGGGTCATTGGCGATGACGACCACCGCACGTCCGTCGACACTCCCGCGACCGGTCACCACGCCATCGGCGGGTAGCCCAGGGGTCAGCGCATTGGCATAGCGCCCGTCCTCGACAAATGACCCGGGATCGACCAGCAGCGCAATCCGATCGCGCACGTAGAGCTTGTTCTGGCTGGCCAACTTGGCGGCAGCTGCGGCGCTGGGAGCCGCAGACGCGGCATACGCCTGCGCGAGTCGGTCGCGCACGTCGGCCACCTTGGCGTCCGAGGATTCACTCGCAGACGGCATGTGTTCACCCCTCCCAGGTGTGCTCAGGCCTGCGGTAGGCCAAGGAGTCGGCCGAGGACCATGCGTTGGACCTCGCTGGTGCCCTCGCCGACCTCAAGAATCTTGGCATCGCGGTAGAAGCGGGCGATCGGGTACTCCTCCATGAAGCCATTGCCCCCGAAGACTTGCGTGGCGATCCGGGTCGCGGCCATCGCGGCTTCGGAGGTGTACAGCTTGGCGACCGAGGCGGCCTTCTTGACCTCGTCCACGGAGCGTCGGCCGGCCTCGTATTCGTCCTTGAGCCAGGCCGCGCGGTAGGTCAGCAGGGTGCCTGTGTCGGCCATCACCGCGAGGTCGGCAATCGGGAACGAGACCCCTTGGTTGACCGCGATCGGCCGACCGAAGGCCATCCGCGACGAGGAGTACGCCACGCACTCATCGAGCATCCGCCGAATGCAGCCCAGCGCGAGCGCGGAGATGGCAATGCGACCGTCATCGAGGGTCTTCAGGAACTGCTTGAAGCCCGCACCGCGCTCACCGAGCAGGTTCTCGGCCGGCACGCGGCAGTCCTCGAAGGCCAAACCATGCGTGTCGGAAATGTGCCAGCCAAGTTTGCGATACCCCGGTTCCACCCTAAATCCGGCGGTGCCATTGGGGATCATGATCGCGCTGATCTCGGGCTTGCCATCCGCGCTCACGCCGGTGCGCGCGGTGACCGTGGTGACGCTGGTGATCGACGTTCCGGAGTTGGTGATGAAGGCCTTGGACCCGTTGACCACCCACTGCTCGCCCTCCAGGGTGGCCCGAGTCCGAGTGCCGCCGGCATCCGAACCGGCTTCGGGTTCGGTCAGGCCGAAGCCGGCCAGGGCTCGACCGGCCACCAGGTCGGGCAGCCAGCGCTCCTTCTGCTCCGGGGTGCCATAGGTGAGGATCGGGTTGATCCCGAGCCCGACGCCCGCCGAGAGCGTGATGCCGATGGACTGGTCGACATACCCCAGTTCCTCGATGGCGATGCACAGGCTGGTGAAGGCACCACCGTCGCTGTGTTCCAGGCTGCCGCCAAAAGCCTCGGGCACGACCAGCCCGAAGAGCCCGAGGTCCCCCAGTTGGGGCACGAGCTCGACCGGGAAGTAGGCCTGCTCGTCCCAGGTCGCCACGTGTGGGGCTACCTGGTCGGCCGCGAACTCGCGCACAAGTGCGCGAAACTCTTGATGGTCGGCTCCCAGCTCGAACATCTGTCCCTCTTTTCCTCTGCTTGGTGACCATTCCTGGCGACGCAGCACTCTCTGGCGTATGCCGCCGCCCGTTTTGGTCTGCTAGCAGAGGAAATGGGAGGCGCGGCGCCATCTTGACGTTAACGTAAAGGTAAAGCAATACTCGCCTGTATGGAAGCCCCCGCCCCCGGCTCAACCTGGACGATCGCCCAAATCGCCACCGAGCTTGGGGTCACGCACCGCACGCTGCGGCACTACGAGGACATCGGCCTGATCTCCCCCGAGCGACGCGGGACCCAGCGGATCTACCACCGCCGCGACCGAACCCGCCTCGGCCTCATCCTTCGGGGCAGGCGCCTGGGCTTTGAGCTCGAAGAGATCCGGACCATCGTCGATCTGTATGACGCCCCGCGGGGCAAGCGCTCGCAGCTGGAGTACGTGCTGGGCCAACTCGGTGCCCGGCGCGCAGACCTGGAGGCCCGGCGCGCCGATGTCGAGGCCGCACTGGTCGAGCTGGACGGCTTCGAAGCCCGCTGCCGCGACGAGCTCGCCGGCCTGCCGCCCAACTGAGCCCGCACCCGGCATACCCTCCCGCTGCTGGCATGCCCTCCCGCTGCCGGCATACCCTTCCGCACGCGGCATACCCTTCCGCTCCTCGCGTCCCCGTGCGACGCTGGAGGACATGAGCGACCAGAACCAGCCTGAGACGCACATCGTCGACCGCAGTGATGAGCCCTCGGCGTTCGCCTGGATCATGTCGGGCACGCTGGTTTCACTCGCCGCCGCCGGCCTGGCCAAGGCCATGCTCGACCGTCGTCGGCAGCGCGCGATCGCCGCCGCCGAAGCCGTTGAGGAGACCCCGGACGGCCATCCCAGCTAATGGCCACCGACGCCGACCTCGATCGGATTGCCCGCGCCCTTCCGGGGGTCACCGTGGGGCGGTATTGGGATGACGATCGCGCCTACCTGATGGAGCGCGCACGGGGCGGTCGCGGCCTGGCCCAGCGGCGCAGCCCGCGACGTGACGAGGGAACGGTAGACCCGGCCACGTCAGAGCCCTTCGAGGACCTCATCGTCGTGCACACCGCCACCGACGAGGCCCGCGCGGAAGCGCTAGCGTCCTTCCCGTCGGAGATCGTGTTCACGATTCCGCACTTCGCCCGCTCGTATGCCGTGCTCGCGCGCCGCTCGCTGATCAGCGCCGACGATCTTCAGAGCCTGCTGCAACTCGCCTGGGAATCCAAGCAACGTCAGCGTTGAGTCGCCAGGAAGGCATCGATCTGCGCCCTGGTGGGCGCGCTCGCGGGTCCGCGGCGGGTGACCTTGATGGCCGCGCCGGCATTCGCGCGATGGGCGGCATCGCGCCAGGTTGCGCCGAGCGCGCGTTCGCCAACGAGGATGCCCGTATGACAGTCACCGGCCCCATTGGTGTCGACCGGGGTCTGGGGGAAACCCGGCAGGGTCTGGGTGGCTCCATCGACCCGCACCACGCACCCTCGGGGGCCATCACGCACGATGACCACGGCATCCTCATTCAGCCGGCTGGCGATCGCGCCGGCCGTGTCGACCATCCCGGTCCAGCCGGTGAGTTGGCTGGCTTCCTCGGCATTGGACGTCCACACCGTGGTGCGACGCAGCGCCTGCTCGCGCAGCGGCGCTGGCAGACCGGCAAAGATCGCGCCGGGATCGAGCACGACCTCGACCCCCTCGGGCAGGGTGTCGAGCCAGGCCAGGAGCGGGTCCCGGGTCGTGCCGACCAGCGAGTACCCGGAAACACAGACCAGATCCCCCGGCTCGGGCGCGCTGCGGGCGAAGGACGCCTGGGTGGGATGCCGCTCGGCGCCGAGGGTCGTGACGAAGGTGCGCTCTGCGCTGGGCTCGATCATCACGAAGCAAATGCCGGTGTCCTGGTCGGGAATCGGCTCAGCGGTGAGCCGTATGCCGTCCGCGGCTAAGGCGCTGCGGATCAGGTCGCCGTTCGGGCCGGTTCCGTGGGCTCCAGCATGGAGGGCGATGGCACCCTGGCGGGCGGCCGCGATGAGGATGTTGACCGCGCCACCGGCATACCGTTGGAAGCTGGATGCCATCGCATTCTGGCCGCGCCGAGGCAGCCCAGGGATCTCGACGACCTCGTCGATGAGCGCCTGGGCGGTGTGAATGACGCGCGGCATAGGCAGACCTTATGCCGCACCGGCTCGACCTGGGGCGATCTGCTGCCCGATCGCTACTCGATCCGGGTCCGCACCTCGTACAACTCCGGGAAGAACGTGAGATCGAGCGCTCGCTTCAGGAAGCTGACGCCTGATGAGCCACCAGTGCCGCTCTTGTACCCGATCGTCCGCAAGACGACCTGGAGATGCCGGAAGCGCCACTGCTGAAACATGTCCTCGATGTCGACCAGTTCCTCGCAGGTCTCGTAGACGCCCCAGTGCTCCGAGGGCGCGGCGTAGACCGCCTCGAAGACCGAAACCAGCTCCGGGACCATGCGGTATGGCTCCCGGATGTCTCGCTGCAGCACCGAGGTCGGCACCGGGTAGCCATGGCGGGCGAGGTACCGCAGAAACTCGTCATAGATCGTCGGCTCCTCCCACAGCTGGGTGAGCATGGCCTTGACCGGCTCGTCGTGCTCGAAGACCGCGATCATGTCGTGGTTCTTGTTGCCCAGCAGGAACTCCACCGCGCGGTATTGATAGCTCTGGAAACCCGAACTTGTCGCCAGGAATGGCCGGATCTCGGCATACTCGCTGGGCGTCAGCGTCGCCAGCACGTCCCACTGCTCGATGAGTTGGCGCTGAATGTGCTTGACCCGTGCCAAACGCTTGAGCGCCGGGGCGAAGTCATCCGAGGCAATGTGCGAACGCGCCGACCGGAGTTCATGCAGCAGGAGTTTGAGCCACAGCTCGGCGACCTGGTGCTGAATGATGAAGAGCATCTCATCGTGCAGCTCTGGACGACTGCGCGGATGCTGCGCCGAGAGCAGGGTGTCCAGATCGAGGTAGCGGCCGTAGCTCATCGACCCACTGAAGTCGGTCTGGATGCTCCGCTCGAGAGCGCGCTTGGCACGGTCTGGGGTATTCGTCTGCTCGCTCATGGTCGCCATTGTGGGCGCTATGTCGCCTCTGTGTCGAGCGTCATGACAACGCAATGGACGAGCATGAATCGGTCAGCGAACCTCAAGCAGAGCCGCATGTCCCCAGCGATCGACCGCCACCCGAGCGGTCAGGTGGCCGTCGAGCAATGCCTGCCCGATTTCGGCGGCTCGCTCCTCACCGACATAGAGCTCACCGATCCCGCAGTTCATGAGCTCGTATCGAACGTCGCACCGCAGATAGAGCCCGGACGCCGGGGGTGTCAGCGCAGGCATGCCGCCCACCCAAATCTCGCCGGACTGGCTCAACGGAACGTACGCGTGGGCAAGCTCAGGCGAAGGCTCCCCCGTGGGTGGGGTCGGGCTGTGCAGGTCGGGATAGCTCAGCGAGACATAGGCGCCGCGCAAGGGATCCACGGGATCGATTGCGCCGACCCGCAGAGTCACAATGTCACCGGTCAGGCGGGCGGAGATCTGGGTCCAGACGGCGAGCGGCACGAGGGCGACGAGCAGGACCGCCACGACGAGCCCCAAGCGAGGCCACCCAGTGGGCTCGCTGGCGCTCGGCAAGGGCGCCGTCAACTGCTGATCGTCGGTTGGCACGGACGCGCCAGAACCGCGCTCGGCCTCCTCACTCTCGCGGAACCTGCGCCAGCCCCGCTCAGCCAGCACCCCGCTGGCGACCAGCACGGCGCCGACCGCCAGGAAGAGCGCGGCTCCCGACAGGATGGAGGCAAAGACCGAGAACGCCTGGATCGTGATGAAGAGCACCAAAGCGAGCAAAGCCAGGAGGGTGATGGACGGTTCATCCCGATCTGCACCGACCAGCGCCCACGCGGTGGCCAGGAGAAGGTACCCCACGACCGCGACGGCCGCGCGCCCGAGCGAGGGCTCACCGCTCACGGGCTGGAGGTCCGCAGGGATCCGCCACAGCACCAGGCCGGCGCCCAGGGCCAGGGCCAGCGCAGCCGGGACGAGCGTGCGGCCATGCTGGCGCCCGCCCCGCACGAGGGCCACGGATGCGGCCACCACGGCAATGACCATCGCGGCGATCAGCGGCGCACGCCAAGGTGGTACCGGCCCGGAGCCCGGGAAGGCTGCCACGAGGACTCCTAGCAGGGACAACCCCGCCCCGAGATGGATCCACGGCAGGGCGCGCCATCGTCCCCACGCCCGCTGGGCGAGCAAGCCCACCGCGACGGAGAGCAGGGCACCACTGGTGGCGCCAACCGCAAAACCAAACTGGATCTCGGCCCCGTCAGTGACCTGCCAGACCCACCAGACTCCGGCCAGAGCGACCCCTAGCCACTCTCCGAGCGGGCTGCCCACGGCATACGAGTACAGCAGTGCCCCTACCGCCCAGAGCGCGACCAGGCGCGGGCTATCGGCGGGCACCTGCAGGGAGTTGGCAGCCTGGAAGATCACCGCGCCGAATGCCGCCACCGCCACCAGTCGGATGACGCCCGTCAGCAAACGGGCGGACCGGGCGCCGGCAGCACCTCGGCGAGCCAACAGTTCTCCGGCCACGACGAGGGCCAGCCACAGGGCAAGGACGAGGAGGAACCGGGCCAGCAGCCCCAGGTGCTCCAGATTGGCAGCGACCAGCCAGATGACACCGATGCCCAGGAATGCCCCGCCCAGGCCCAGTGTCAAGCCGATCAGGGTGGCTCGGCGCCGGACGGCATACAGGGCGGTGATCTGCGCCCCGGACTGAGGGCTAACCAGGCCATCGGCGACCCAGCGGGCCAGTTCCGTACGCAACCATGCCGCGTGGCCTGGGCTGATGGGGCGAGGAGCCATGCCTCCATGATGCTCTCCAGGTAACCGGATTGGCTCCCGTGCCAGCATCCCGGTGCCCACAGGCGGCGAGGACCAGGCACCCACTAGGCTCGGGAGCATGGCTATCAGCAAAGTCCTCATTGCTAACCGCGGCGAGATCGCTGTCCGCATTGCCCGCGCGTGTCAGGACCACGGCATCGGCTCCGTGGCCGTGTATGCCGAACCCGACCGGGACGCTCTTCACGTCAAGGTGGCCGATGAGGCCTACGCCTTGGGTGGCAGCACCCCCGCGGACTCTTACCTGTTGCAGGACAAGCTGATTGAGATCGCCAAGAGCAGCGGTGCGGACGCCATCCACCCCGGCTATGGCTTCCTGGCCGAGAATGGCCCCTTCGCCCAGAAGGTCATCGACGCCGGGCTGGTCTGGATCGGCCCCGGCCCTGAGGCCATCGACTCCCTTGGCGACAAGGTCAAGGCGCGGCACATCGCCCTGAAGGCCAATGCGCCGCTCGTGCCCGGCACCAAGGACCCGGTCAACGGGCCCGATGAGGTCGTCGCCTTCGCGCAAGAGCACGGGTTGCCGGTGGCCATCAAGGCCGCCTATGGCGGCGGCGGGCGCGGCCTGAAGGTGGCCCGCAATCTCGAGGAGATCCCCGAGCTCTTCGAGTCCGCAGTCCGCGAGGCGGTCACCGCCTTTGGGCGCGGCGAGTGCTTCGTTGAGCGCTTCCTCGACCACCCTCGGCACGTCGAAACCCAGTGTCTGGCAGACCAACACGGCAATGTCGTCGTGGTCTCGACCCGCGACTGCTCGCTGCAGCGCCGCAACCAAAAGCTCGTTGAGGAGGCGCCCGCACCATTCATCACCGAGGAGCAGCACACCGAGTTGGTTCGGGCCTCCAAGGAGATCCTCAAGGCCGCCGGTTATGTCGGTGCCGGGACCTGCGAGTTCCTCGTCGGCCCCGCCGGTGACATCTCCTTCCTCGAGGTCAACACCCGCCTCCAGGTCGAGCACCCGGTCACCGAGGAGGTCACCGGGATCGACCTCGTCCGCGAGCAGTTCCGCATCGCCGACGGTGAGGCACTATCCTTCACCGACCCGCAGCCGCATGCCCACTCGATCGAGTTCCGGATCAATGGCGAGGATGCCGGTCGCGGCTTCCTGCCGTCACCGGGCACGGTCTCCCGCCTCGTGGTCCCCCAGGGCCCGGGTGTGCGCTGGGACTCCGGCATGGTCGAGGGCGACACCATCGCGGGCGCCTTTGACTCCATGATCGCCAAGCTCATCGTCACCGGGGCCACCCGCCAGCAGGCCCTCGAGCGGGCCCGTCGCGTCCTGGATGAGCTGGTCATCGACGGTGCGGCCACGGTCACGCCCTTCCACCGCAAGATCGTGCGCGATCCCGACTTCGCGCCGACCGACCCGAACCAGAAGTTCAAGGTCCACACCCGGTGGATCGAGACCGAGTTCGTCAACGACATCGCGCCCTATGCCGGCGGGTCGGCTGACGCCCCCGAGGCGGACGAGCGCCAGACGATCGTGGTCGAGGTCGGTGGGAAGCGCCTCGAGGTTTCCGTTCCGGGTGGCCTATCCTTCGGCGGCGGTAACGGCGGTGGCGCTAAGAAGAAGGCGCCGCGTCGGGCCGGTGGCGCCAATGCCGGCGCCAAGGCGTCAGGTGACTCGCTGACCGCGCCGATGCAGGGCACCATCGTCAAGGTCGCCGTTGAAGAGGGTCAGGTCGTCGCTGAGGGCGAACTCGTCGTGGTCCTCGAGGCCATGAAGATGGAGCAGCCGATCAACGCTCACAAGGCCGGCACGATCACCGGCATTGCGGCGAGCGTCGGCGAGACCGTGTCCAATGGCGCGGTGCTCTGCGAGATCAAGGACGCCTGAGCATTCGGGGCCTGAGCATTCGAGGTGATACCGCCCGGGAACCCCGGCGATGTCACCTCGACCGGGCTAGTCGGTGACGTGCAGGCGGCGTGCCGCCTCGGCGATCGAGCCCGATAGCGACGGATAGACCGTGAAGGTCGAGGCCAATTGGTCGACATTGAGCCGATGAGTGACGGCCAGAGTGACCGGGAAGATCAGCTCCGAGGCTCGTGGGGCGACCACCACGCCGCCGAGCACCAAGCCGGACCCTCGATGGGCGAAGAGCTTGACGAAGCCATCGGCGATGCCGAGCATCTTGGCCCGGGCATTGCGCCCCAGTGGCAGCGTGATCACATCTGCCCGCACCCGACCACTGTCGATATCTGCTTGTGACACACCGACACTCGCGATCTCGGGGTCGGTGAAGATATTTGACGACACATAGTGCAAGGGCAGCGGCGCGACGGCATCGCCGAGAGCGTGAGACATCGCAATCCGCCCCTGCTGCGCTGCCACCGAGGCCAGCGGGAAGACCCCGGTGCAGTCGCCCGCGGCATACACACCGCGCACGCTGGTCCGTGACACCCGGTCGACCACGATGTGCCCCGACGAGGACAGCTCGACGCCGATGTCTTCCAGTCCGATCCCCTGCGTAAGCGGCACCGCGCCCACCGCGAGCAGCGCGTGCGATCCGGTGACGGTGCGGCCATCTTCGAGATGGATCACGACACCATCCTCGGTCCGCTCGACCGCGGTCATTCGGGCCTGCGAGAGCACCGTCATTCCGCGCCGCAGGAAGACCGCCTCGATGACCTTGGCAGCGTCCTGGTCGCCGCTGGGCAGGACATGCTCCCGCGAAGACACCAGGGTCACCGCGGCCCCCAGCCCAAGGTAGGCCTGAGCCAACTCCGCGCCCGTAACGCCCGAGCCCACCACGATGAGGTGCTCGGGAAGGGTTCGCAGGCCATAGATCTGCTGCCAGGTAAGGATGCGCTCGCCATCCGGCTGGGCGGAGGCCATCACCCGCGGGGTGGCCCCGGTCGCCAGTAGCACGACATCGGCGGTGAGATCCTCACGCCCGCCAGCCGCCAGCTCGACCTGCACCTGCGTGGCCGAGACCATCCGTCCCCAGCCATCGACGATCCGGACACCCACCTCTGCCAGCCGGCTGCTGATGTCCACGGACTGAGCCTTGGCCAGCGCAAGCACCCGACGGTTGACCTCGGCCAATTCGGCCTCGGCATTGACGACCTCGTCGCCCTCGTGATCGGTGAGGTGCACCCCGAGGTCGTGGGCGGTCTCGAACTCGCTGAGGTAGTCGGCCGTCGAGATCAGCGCCTTGCTGGGGACGCAGTCCGTGAGCACGGCCGCACCACCGATCCCGGTGCTCTCCACGAGGGTCACGCGGCCGCCAAGGTGGGCAGCCACAAGCGCGGCCTCATACCCTCCGGGGCCGCCGCCGAGGATCACGACATGGGTGTTGCGCACATTCACGGTGACCATCCAACCACCGAGGCCCACCCTGCCGCCGCGCCGTCTCTTCGAGCACGGTGATCGCAGCGCCCGCCAGGACAGAGCGTTGCGCTGAGCGCAACCTCCTCAGAGGTTTGCGAAAACGTCACCAACGGAGTCTTGTGAGCCGACCTGAGGTGCGCCATATGGTGGCCCTGAGATGTACCGCATCTTCGGGCCCCTGACGTCTTGGGTGGCTCGCCAACCGCTGTGGAGGTCTTTCATGCACCTGTCCCTTACTCGCCGTGGAGGTCTCCTCGCGGTGACCGCCCTCGCCGCGACGTCGATCGCGGCGTGCGCTGCGCCTTCGTCCGACAACTCCACCCCCGCGGGGAGCTCGGGTGCTGTCGACGCCAAGACCGCGACCTCCGCCGCCGCCCTTGGCGGCATGGACAAGCTCGTCGAGGCCGCCAAGAAGGAGGGTGCTCTCAACGTCATCGCCCTCCCTCCGGACTGGGCCAACTACAAGGAGATCCTGGACGGCTTCGCCGCGAAGTACCCCGAGATCAAGATCACCAGTGACCAGCCCGACGCGAGCAGCGCCGACGAAATCACCACCGCCGACCGGCTCAAGGGCCAGGCCACCGCGCCTGACGTCTTTGACCTCGGCACCGCGGTCGCCCTGGCCAACACGGCCAAGTTCGCGCCCTACAAGGTGGCGGCCTGGGACAAGATCCCGGCTGACAACAAGGAGGCCACCGGTCTGTGGGTCAACGACTACGCGGGCCTGATGACCGTCGGCTATGACTCCGCCAAGGTGCCGGCTCCCACCTCCCTCGCCGACCTGATGAAGGCCGACTACAAGGGCAAGGTTGCACTCAATGGTGACCCGACCAAGGCTGGCGCCGCCTTTGCTGGCGTTCAGATGGTGGCCATCGCGGAGGGCGGCACGGCCGCCGACCCGGCCAAGGGCATCGCGTGGTTCAAGGCTCTGAAGGCGGCTGGCAACTTCCTGCCCGTCGACCCGACGCCGGCCACCATTCAGTCTGGTCAGACCCCGGTCGTCTTCGACTGGTCGTACAACCAGACCGGTGTCATTGCCAAGGTCCCGACCTGGAAGCTCTGGACGCCGGACAATGCGGCGCTCAAGGTCTTCTACAACCAGGCCATCAGCAAGGACGCCCCGCACCCGGCAGCTGCCCGCCTGTTCCAGGAGTACCTGTACAGCGCTGACGGTCAGAACGCGTGGCTGCGTGGTGGCGCCACCCCGGTCCTCATGGACGTCATGACCGCCGATGGCACCATCGACGCCAAGGCCGCAGCGGCGCTCCCCAAGGTGACCAGCCCCGTTCTCCCCACCGCCGAAGACACCGACAAGGCGAAGGCTGCTCTGGCTACCGCCTGGCCGGCGGCGATGGGCTGAGCGTGACCGACACGACTCGTACGCGTAGGGCGCTCGGTGGCCTCCGGCCATCGGGCGCCCTCGCGGGCGTCGTCCCCTTCTTTGCCTATGTGTCGGTCTTTCTGCTGATCCCGACACTCGTGGTGATCATCGGGGCCTTCTTCGGCCCGCAGGGGTTCACGCTGGGCAATCTCAAGGCCCTCTTCGAGGACCAGGGGGGCTATCCGAACCCGTTCCCGGCCGCCCTTCGCAAGTCCGTCTTGCTCTCGGTGTACACGGCACTCGCCGGCGCCATCGCTGGTGGTGTGCTCGCGTACGCGATCAGCACAGCCCCGCCGGCGAGCATGGTCAAGCGCTTCGTCACCTCGCTCTGTGGCGTACTCGCCCAATTCGGCGGCGTCGCTCTGGCCTTCGCGTTCATGGCGAGCTTTGGCAATGGCGGCATGCTCGCCGATTGGCTGGCCAAAGTCGGCTTCGAGTTGGACCCCACGTGGCTCTACCAGTGGGATGGTGGGCTCCTCGTGGTCTATGTGTTCTTCCAGATCCCGCTGATGGTGATCGTCTTCCTGCCGGCCGTCGAGGGGCTCAAGCCGCAGTGGCGTGAAGCCACCGAGACCTTGGGTGGCACGACCTGGACCTTCTGGCGCCGAGTCGCCCTGCCGATCCTCATGCCGAGTTTCATCGGCGCCTTTCTCTTGCTCTTCACCAATGCCTTCTCCGCCTATGCCACCGCGGCCGTTCTGGTGTCGCAGGGCTCCCCGCTGGTGCCCCTCATGATCGGCAGCACGATGTCCTCGGAGGTCATCCTCGGCCAGGAGAACGTCGGCAAGGCCATGGCGCTGGCCATGGTGCTCGTGGTCGCTGTGGTCATGGTCGTGTACGCCTGGATCGACAAGCGCGCGAGCCGGTGGTTGGTCCGATGAGCGGCCGTCGAGCACAGTTCATCCGCCGCCAGAGTTGGATGCGGCGCGCCGTCGTGGCGGCCAGTCTGATCTTCTTCGGGCTCCCCCTGTTCGCCATGTTCCGGTACACGATCCGTGATTTGGCCGGCAACTACACCGGTAAGACCTGGGCCGCATTGGCCGATGTCGGGGAGATCTCCAAGACCTACCCGGCGCTCAAGGAAGGCTTCATCGCCTCCATCAGCCTGGCGGTCCTCACCGTCATCCTCATGCTGGCGATCCTGGTGCCAACGATGACCTGGGTACGCCTGCGGCTCCCCTGGCTGACCCGCACGGTGGAGTTCATCTGCCTGATCCCGCTCACCGTCCCGGCCATCGTGCTGGTGGTCGGCTTGTCCCCGGTGTATGCGTGGGTCAACTACCTCATGGGCGCCCGGACCCTGTGGCTGGCGTTCGCCTATGTCGTGTTGGTGATGCCCTACGCATACCGCGCACTCGACACCGGGCTTAGGGCGATCGACGTCAAGACCCTTTCTGAAGCCGCCCGCTCGCTGGGGGCCGGTTGGGGCACGGTCATGTGGCGCGTCGTGCTGCCCAACCTGCGCACCGCAGTGCTCTCCTCCTCCTTCTTGGGAGTCGCACTGGTCCTTGGCGAATTCACCATCGCCAGCCTCTTTAGCCGCAAGAACCTCCAGGTCGCCATGGTTGAGCTCGGTAAAGCCGATCCTCAGATCTCCATCGCCGTGGCCTTC
>CALMQX010000023.1 GCA_937873315.1 uncultured Nostocoides sp.
GAGCTGGAGAAGGGACTCGAACCCTCAACCACCTGTTTACAAGACAGGTGCGCTACCGATTGCGCCACTCCAGCGATGCACTCGGCCACGCTCGCACGCGCCGAGGCGAGCACCAACTCTACAAGCGCTCGCCGGGAGCACTAGCGCGAGCGGATCTGCGCGGGACGCCGGTCCAGCGGCGAGGCCAGGATCTCCCCGAACACCGTCCCGGTCGCGATCGCCAGCAGGGTCGCCCCCGCCCCCAGCATGGTGGTGATACCCGACTGCAGCGAGAGCAGGCCAGCATCGCCGCCGCTCGCGGTCATCTCGTACAGCGCCCGGAAGATCGTCAGCCCCGGCAGCAAACCAAAGCTCGCGGGCACCACGAGCGTCATGGCGGGCGAGTCCATCCGCAGGGCCACGACCCGACCGACAAAGCCCACGAGAATCGCGGCCAGCCCGGTTGCGCTGATGACGCCAACATCCAGCACCCGGGTGAGCAATGCCAACGCCCCAGCCCCCACCGCGCAGAGCACCGCCGCCGGCAGCAACAGCTTGCGCCGACTCTGGACGGTGATCGTCCCCGCCAGGCCCACGACGAAGGCGCCAATCACCACCGCCAGCCAGGGCGCGGCCGTGACCTGCAGCTCGAGCACCGCGGGGGACACAAAGGACGCACCCAGGCCCTCGGTGATCCGAAGCAGGGTTGACAGGCCGGCGGCCACCCCGATGACCAACCCGGTGAGCGACAAGGTGACCGACAGCAGCCGCCCCGCACCCGTCAACGGATACCCAAAGAGCACATCCTCGACCGCAGACGCCATGGTCCGCCCCGGCAGCATCGCCACGATTCCACCCGCCACGATGAACGCGAAGTCCGACTCTCCGAGCGGCACCCATCCGGATGCACCCATCGCATATGCCGCCCCCGCCAGCAGCGTCGCGCACGTGGCATTGATCGCATTGGCGTAGAACTCCGGCAAGGACCGCCGAGCGAGCACGCGGTTGATCGCAGTCACGATGAACACGACAACGACAGTCGTCACGGCACCCGCTGCAGACGCCCCGATCATGACCGCGACCGCCGCCGCGAGCAGGGCATGCGCCACTGAGATAACCCACACCGGCCAGGTGCGCGGATGGCCCTTGATCCGCCGGAGTTCCTCGGTGGCCTCTGGCACCGACAACTCGCCAGCAACCACCGCCCCCACGAGGCCGTGCACCGCCGTGAGCCGGGCATGATCATGGCGGGTCGAACGCACCACTCGCAGCACGGAGTACGTGCGCCCGGACGGACCTACCGCCTGCAAGTGAAGGGACTGCAAGGTGATGTCCAGCTCGAAGGTCCGCAGCCCTGCCGCGGTCGCCAGCGCCACCACGCTGCTCTCCACATGCGGTGCCCCTGCCCCGCACCGGAGCATCAGCTCACCGACCCGCGCGCACAGGTTCAACGCCTCACCGACAGCGGCATCCTCGGTCGGCTCCTGGTGAGCGCGAGTTCCTCGAAATGGCGTATGCCGCAACAGATCCGAGATCTGCATGGGCTCGGTCGGCGCGTCCCCGGTCAGCCGCGGCAATCGGCGCCGACCCGGGTCATCCGCACGCTCGTTCACGGCGAGACCGAACTTGTCGCGAAGACTTCAGGCACCCCCGACAGTGGCGCCCACACCGGACCGCCGCGCGTCCAGCTCCACGCGACGCAGGCCACCGCGCCCACCAGCAAGAGCGCCAACACGACCTGAGTGCCGGTGCCCTCAGGCGCCAGACCCCGCGCCATGCTGCGCGCTCCCCGACGGAAGGAGACCCCGCCCGGGCCCCACCACGCGGTGAGCAGCGCCAAGGCACCGCCGATGGCCAACCCCAGGACGAGCCGGTCTCGATCGGACCAGGCCGATCCGCCGACAGCCAGCGAGGTCGCCAGCACGCCGCAGGCCCCCACCAGCACGGGCAGCACCATGGCCAGCGCCGTCGCACCCAGGGCCACCAGCAGGTGCCACGGGCTGGTCGCCGCTGCGATCAGCGCCTCCCGTTCCCGGTGCCCCCGCGTATGCCGCCGAATGACCACTCCCGTGATCACCCGGTCCACGGTTCGCGATAGCAGCATCAGCACTCCGAGCAGGCCGAGCGCGGCCAATGGCGCAGCAGCACCTAGACCCACGAGGAAGGTGCTCACCGCCAGCAGGACACCCTGGCGATCGGCGAGGCCAATGCGCGGATCGGTGCCGATCGCCGGTGTGGGGATGGCGGCAACATCGGCCTCCCCACGAGGCCGCGGCGGTGGCGGCGGCAGCGAGGATGCCGGACGGGCCGGCATCGGCGCGGGCAGTGGCGCCGGCATGGGCATCGGCGCGGGCATGGGCGACTGGGCGGGCAGCTGCGCCGGCATCGGCCGAACAGCAATGACCGGATTCGGCGGCACCGAAGTCGGAATCACTGCGGTGGGCGGCAACGCCGGCACCTGCGCGGGCACGGGCTGGGCCGACGGCCGACGGACCTCGATGACATCGGTCACCGAGGCGCCATGGGCATATCGCGCCAGCGCAGCGACGATCTGGTCGTGATGCGGCCGGTCCTGCGGTCGAGGCGAGAGCGCGGCATACAGCAATGGCGCAATCCGGGGATCGACCGCGTCGAGCTGAGGTTCCCCGCGCATCACTCGGGCAATGACGACATCCATCCCACCCCGGCCGAAGGGCGGCCCGCCGGCCGCAGCGAAGGTCACCGTGGCCGCCCAACCCCACCAGTCGGTGGCCGGCGTGACCTCCCCGCCATCAACGAGTTCGGGCGCCAGGTACCCCGGAGTGCCCATCACCAGGCCGGTAGCCGTCAGGCGAGAGTCACCGGCCACATGCGCGATCCCGAAGTCGATGAGCACCGGCTCACCGTCGACCAGCAGGATGTTGGTCGGCTTCAGGTCGCGGTGCACGACATCCACCTGATGGATCGCATGGAGTGCCTCGGCCAGCCCCGCCGCCAGCTGATGCACCCCGGCGGGCGGCAGCGGTCCATGTTCGGCGACCAGGTCATCCAGGGTGTGCCCGGGCACATACTTCGTGACGACATACGGCCGCTCGCCCACCACATCGGCATCGATGATCGGCGCGACGTGCGGGCTACGAACCCGGCGCAGCGTCTCCACCTCGCGGGCCAAGCGCACCCGCGAACCGGTGTCGGCGGCGATATGCGGCCGCAACTCCTTGAGGGCGACCGCCCGCCCGGATCGGTCCAGGGCCAGATACACGATCCCCATCCCGCCCTCGCCCAGCCGTTGGACGATGCGATAGGGGCCGATCCGTTCAGCCTCGCCGTCGTCCCAGGTCATGCGTCCAACGGTATGCCGTCCGCGCGCCTCTCCACGGGAGGGCAAGCGGGTATGGCCGTCGAGATCGGCCTACTGGCTGATGTAATCGCGGAGCTGGTCACGCTCACTCTGCAGGGCACTCATGCGGTTTTTGACGACATCGCCAATGGAGACGATGGCCGCCAACCGGCCCTCCTGGACCACCGGGACGTGGCGAATCCGGTGCTCGGTCATCTGGTTTTCGAGGTCGTCCAGGCTGTCATCGAGGGTGCAGGTGCGCACCTCACGCGTCATGATCGCCCCGACCTGCCCATCCAAGACGCTCGGACCTGCGGAGTGCAGATGGCGCACCACATCGCGCTCGGAGACGATCCCGTTGACGCCTTCGCCGTCATCACTGACCACCACAGCACCAATGCGGTGCTCGCTGAGCAGGGCCAGCAACTCTCCCACCGTGGCGTCGGACCGAATCGTGATGACCTGGTCACCCTTGTGCTTGACGACGTCCGAGATCCTCATAACCCGACGATACGGGGGGCGATTGAGACACGCCAGACATCGGCGCAGATCCGTGACCACCCACTGAACTGGCCCTTCCATCGAGAGCAACCCTGCGCCATACTTGTGAAACCGCTTACACCGACGTGAGTGGACCCGGCCGTTGAGTCGGGCACACCTTCCACTACGGATCGTCCGGCACGTTCCTGCCGGTGAAGGAGAGATGCCGCATGGCAACCGTCAAGTTCGACAATGCGACCCGGATCTACCCGGGCAATGACACCCCGAGTGTCGACAAGCTCAATATCGACATCCAGGACGGCGAATTCCTCGTCCTCGTCGGTCCCTCCGGCTGCGGGAAGTCAACCTCCCTGCGCATGCTCGCCGGCCTCGAAGAGGTCAATGGCGGCAAGATCTGGATCGGCGACCGCGATGTCACCGACATGTCGCCCAAGGACCGCGACGTGGCCATGGTGTTCCAGAACTACGCGCTCTACCCGCACATGACGGTGGCCGACAACATGGGCTTCGCCCTCAAGATCGCCGGTGTCGACAAGTCCGAGATCCGCTCCCGCGTCGAAGAGGCGGCCAAGATCCTCGACCTCACCCAGTACCTCGAGCGCAAGCCCAAGGCCCTCTCCGGTGGTCAGCGTCAGCGCGTTGCCATGGGCCGCGCGATCGTCCGCTCGCCCCAGGTCTTCCTCATGGACGAGCCGCTGTCCAACCTCGACGCCAAGCTCCGCGTCCAGACCCGCACCCAGATCGCCTCACTGCAGCGTCGTCTCGGCGTCACCACGGTCTACGTGACCCACGACCAGGTCGAGGCCATGACCATGGGCGACCGGATCGCGCTGCTCAAGGACGGCATTCTCCAGCAGTGCGCCAGCCCGCGTGAGATGTACGACAAGCCGGTCAACGTCTTCGTCGCCGGCTTCATCGGGTCACCGGCCATGAACCTGGTCACCGTCCCGGTGGTCGATGGCGGTGTCAAGTTCGGCAACCACGCACTGCCCGTGGACCGCGAGGCCCTCGCCAAGGCCGGCAAGACCGTCATCGTGGGCGTCCGCCCCGAGGACGTCGAGGTCACCAGCAACCAGGATGGCCTGGCGATCACGGTCGAGTTGGTCGAGGAGCTCGGTGCCGACGCGTACGTCTACGGAACCCCGGCGGACAAGTCCATCGAGCTCGAGTCTGGTGACGGTGGCATCAAGCCTTTCATCGCCCGAGTCGACGGTCGCCAGGTCCCGATGAAGGGCGAGACGATCTACGTCCACCCCAGCGCGGACCACATGCACGTCTTCAACAAGGAGACTGGCGTTCGGCTCTGACGGCTCGCACCTGAACGCGAGTCCCACGGATACACCGATGTGTTCGAGGCCCCGGAGGACTCTCCGGGGCCTCGAGCGCATCATCGGCCCGCAAGGGGAACTTCATGGCTCTGCAGATCACCGCTTCCCGACCCGATCCGGCCCTGCTTGACCTGCCGTGGCGCACTCCGTTGGAGGAATGGCCTGACGAGATCCTCGCGGCCCTTCCGCGAGGTATTAGCCGCCACGTCGTCCGCTTCGTCCACCTCTCGGGCCGGGTACTCGCGGTCAAGGAAATCAAGACCGATATCGCGCAGCGTGAGTACGAACTCCTGCGCAACTTGCGTCGGCTCGACCTGCCCTCGGTGGAGCCCTTCGCGGTGGTCAGCGGCCGTGAGACCCGGGACGGTATGCCGCTGGACGCCTGCCTGATCACTCGGCACCTGCCGTTCTCACTGCCCTATCGGGCGTTGTACAGCCAGAACCTGCGCAAGGGCACAGCGGTGCGGCTGATCGATGCCCTGGCCGTCCTACTTGTCCGGCTGCACCTCAATGGCTTTTGGTGGGGGGATGTCTCGCTCTCCAACACCCTCTTTCGACGCGACGCCGGCGCCTTTGCGGCATACCTGGTCGATGCCGAGACCGGCGAACTGCGGGCCAGGCTCTCCGATGGTCAGCGCGAGCATGATCTGGACATCGCTCGGGTCAATATCGCGGGCGAGTTGATGGACCTCGAGGCCGGCGGTCTGCTCCAGGAGGAACGCGACCCCGTGGCGGTGTCAGCCCGGATCCTGACGCGCTATCACGAGCTCTGGGACGCGCTCACCGGCGCGGAACTCATTGAGGTGGGCGAGCGCTGGCGGGTCGACGATCGGATCCGCCGACTCAATGCCCTGGGTTTCGACGTGGACGAACTCGCCATGACGACCGATGTCGACGGGACCCGAATCCACATCGAGCCCAAGGTCGTTGACGCTGGCCACCACTCCCGGCGCCTGCTGCGCCTGACCGGGCTCGACGTCCGCGAGAATCAGGCCCGTCGCCTGCTCAACGACCTGGACGCCTTCCGGATCGGCACCGGACGCAACGAACAGGACGAGGAGCAGGTGGCTCACGCCTGGCTGACCGAGGTCTATGAGCCGGTCACCCGCACGGTGCCGCGCGAGCTCATGGGCAAGCTCGAACCCGCTGAGATCTTCCACGAGGTCCTTGAGCACCGGTGGTACCTGGCCGAGCGCGCCCAACATGACATCCCGATCATGGAGGCGCTCACGGACTACATCGCCTCCGTGCTCCCCGGCAAGCCAGACGAGGCGACGGTGGTGGGCACAGACACCCGTGAGCTGCCAGTGATCGCACCTGGGCGGATCGACTGACAGCTCACGGGAGGGGCTAACTGGAGGTCAGTACTTGGGCGCCGAGTTGGCGGCGTAGAACTGACTGGACTCCTTCTTGTAGAGCAGCACGATGATGTATGCCGCAACCAGCCACATCACGATGCCCAGCACACGGCTCAGCAGCGCGGTCGGCTGGGAGAAGCTGGCCACGAAAGAGAGCGTGTGGATCGCGAACAGAATCGTGGCAACGATCCGCGCCCAGTTCTTACCCTTGCCATTGGCGACCGCCATCCACAGCCACAGACCGGCCCCGATCAGCCCGAAGATGACCCCAGTCGCCATCGCTAGATTGACCAACGCATCGACGTCACTGGCCTTGAGGGCGCCCCCCGATTTGGCCACCGCATCCTCCGCCGCCGTCCTCATCTCGCTGCGGAAGATGAAGATCGACAACAAGTTCACCACGGAGATGCCAGCGCCCACCTTCATCAGCATGACGGCCTGCTTGATCGACGCCGGCACCGCGACCGGAGCCATCGGGGCGGGCATCCCGTAACTCGGTGCCGGCGGTGGCGCCGAGCCGTAGGCAGGCGGGGGCGGCGGAACCTGCCGGCTCGGGTCCTCGGGTGGAGGCGGGAAGGCTGTGGAGTCAGACATCGATACTCCTGAGTGGTCGCGTCAGGGGCCGGTCGACCCCAGCCCCGACTCTGCCACACCCCGGAGGGCAGTGCGAGGTGCGACCGGGCACCCATCGAGGGCCGCCCGGTCGCACCTTCGAGGTCAGTTCCTCATGAAACCCAAGCGGACCACCAGGCCGACGGCCCACAGGGCCAAGCTGACGATGGCGATCGTCTTCGCGGTCTTCACCTTGGAGACATCGAGACCGCCCGGGGCGGCCAGGATGCCATTGGCCTGGAGCAGCACCCAGATGTTGACCGGCGCGCAGCACAGAAGGCCAACGATGCTGGCGATGAACAGGGTCTGGGCCTTCGGGTGCTCACCACCGGCCGGCATACCCATCGGCGGCTGCCCCGCCGGCGGGAACGAGGGAGGGGGCGGCGGGGTGGGTGCGTCGGACATGAGACCTCCATGGTGGGGATGCACGCCGGATGGCGTTGGCTCGATCCTGTCAGAGGGCGTCGACGATTTCACCCCCGCAGGCCAGATATCTCACGCCGGCGAGAGCCAACTCCAGCCCGGCAGATTCCGCGCGACGAAGAAAGCGGCATAGGCCAGCATCACGGCCTTGGTCATGAGCGGGGTCCAGCTGCGGCCCGACGGAGGGTCGCCTCGCCACTCGCGGGCAAACCAACGAACCAGATAGACCACCAGCACCACGACCAGGACGGGGATCAGCGGATGTCGAGCAAAGGCCGTGCCCAGGTCACCATGGGTCAACGCGGCCATTGATCGGAGGAAGCCACAGCCGGGGCAGTACAGCCCGGTGCTCGCCAGGATCGGGCAGGTGGGGTAGTGGCCGGGCTCATTGGGGTCCACCGCGTGCACGATGGTGGCCGTCCCGGCCAGGCCAAAACCCCACAGCAACGGCTGTCGCACCCGGGACCAGCGGCCGACCTCAGCCGGCCGCTGGTCCACCTGGTGCGAGTGGCTCATCCGCGGACTAGTTCGTCGAGAAGGCAGCGACCCCGCCGAGGACGAGGAAGAGCAAGAGGAAGACCGCGCCGGCAATGAGGAGGGCCGTCGCGATCATCCCGCAGATCCGGCCCGCGTTGACATTGGATCGGTTGGAGTAGCGCCCAGGGTTGGCGTCGATCTCGGCCAGCGCCTTATTGCCCTGCATCCAGGCAAACGGCCCGAGGAATCCACACACCACCAGCGACAAGATACCCATGATGAGCACCGTGGTCCCCTGGGGGTGCTCCACCATTCCGCCCATGCTCGAGCCGGAGGCATACGGATTCGCCGGCGGCATGTTCGGGTAGGACACGGCAGGTGGCTGGGGCGCGGTGGCATCCGGGAGGCTGGGCATCGCGGGCGGAGGCGGCGGCACGGGCGCGGTGGCATCCGGGAGGCTGGGCGTCTCCGAGGGGGGCGACACCGGCCGGGTGGGGTCCTCAGACGATGGCGGGTATGAGGTCGGGTCGGACATGAAGTCTCCTCGGTCGTTGGCGATGCGGCGCGATGGCCTATTCAGAACTCTGCCATATCCCGGTCAGCGCGTCATGATAGCGGCCGTCAGCGACGTCGCCGGGCGACCTCATACAGGGTGACTCCGGCGGCGATGCCGGCGTTGAGCGACTCCACCGCCGAGCTCATCGGCACAGACACGATCTGGTCACAGGTCTCGCGGACGAGTCGGGAGAGGCCCTTGCCCTCGGAGCCGACAACGACGACGAGAGGTTCGGAGGCCAGGGCCAGATCGGGCAGCTCGACATCGCCGTCCATGTCCAGGCCGATCACGAAGAAGCCCGCCTTGCGGTAGTCCTTGAGTGCCGTCGTCAGATTGCTGGCCTGGGCCACCGGGATCCGGGCCGCGGCACCAGCTGAGGTCTTCCAGGCGGACGCGGTCATGCCGACCGACCGCCGCTGAGGCACGACGACGCCATGCCCACCGAAGGCCGCCACCGAGCGGATAATCGCGCCGAGGTTGCGGGGGTCGGTGATCCCATCGAGCGCGACCACCAACGGGATGCCGGGAGACTCGGGGTCGATGAGGTCGCCGGGGTGGGCGTACTCGTACGGCGGCACCTGAATGGCGAGGCCCTGGTGGACCGCACCGTCCGTGAGCCGATCCAACTCGCCGCGCGGGGTCTCCAGGATCGGGATCTGGCGCTCGGTCGCCGTGGTGATGGCTTCGCGCACCCGGTCGTCGGACTCGAGCCGGCCCGCCACATACAGCGTGGTCACCGGCACCTCGGCGCGCAGCGCCTCGACCACAGCGTTGCGGCCGGCGACAATCTCGCTGCTGGCGCGCTGGCGGCGCGGGCTGCTACCGCGCCCCTGGGGCGTGCGGCCCCCGGACGACTTGGCCGCGGCATTGGCGAACTTGTGCGCCTTGTGGTTGGGGCGGTCGGCCGCCTTGGGCGTCGGCCCCTTGCCTTCGAGACCACGGCGGCGCTGGCCGCCGGAGCCGACAGTGGCGCCCTTCTTGCTGCCGCCCTTGCGGATGGCGCCTCGGCGCTGGGAATTGCCGGCCATAGTCAGTCCTTCTGCGGCATACGGGCCAGGGACCAACGGGCCCCGGCAGCGGTGTCCTCGATCGCAACGCCCGCCTCGGCGAGTTGGTCGCGGATGGCATCAGCGGTGGCCCAGTCACGGGCCGAGCGCGCGGACGCCCGGGCCGAGATGCGCTCCCGCACCAGGGAATCCAAGGCCGTCATGGCCGCGTCCGCATCGGAGCCGCCCGTCGCGAACTGCGGGTCGAGCGGGTTCACGCCAAGGACATCGGTCATCGCGATGACCAAGCCCCCCGCCAGCGCAGCCGCTTCGGCGTCGCCCTCGTCCAGCGCGGTGTTGCCGGCGCGCACGGTCTCGAAGACGACGGCGAGCGCACTCGAGACACCGAGGTCGTCATCCATCGCGGACCTGAAGTCCTCGGGCAGGTCCTCCTCGCCGGTCGGGACGGCGGTGCTCACACCCGGCAGCGCCCGCCGCAGGAAGCCCTCGATCCGATCGACCGCAGCCTCAGCCTCGGCGAAGGACTCGTCCTGGTGCTCGATCATCGAGCGGTAGTGCGCGGCGGTGAGGTAATACCGCAGCACGATGGCGGGGGTGGTCCGCAGCACCTCGCTGACCCGCAGCGAGTTGCCCAGAGACTTGCTCATCTTCTCGCCGCCCATGGTTACCCAGGCGTTGTGCAGCCAGTAGTTGGCAAAGCCGAGGCCGGCCGCGCGGGATTGCGCTTGCTCGTTCTCGTGGTGCGGGAAGCGCAGGTCGACGCCGCCGCCGTGGATATCGAAGGTGTCACCGAGGTACTTGCGAGCCATCGCCGAGCACTCCAGATGCCAGCCCGGCCGACCGTGACCATAGGGGGTCGGCCAGGAGGCGGTCTCGGGCTCACCCGGCTTGTGGCCCTTCCAGAGGGCGAAGTCGCGGGGGTCGCGCTTGCCCCGGGGGTCAGCGTCCTCGGCCGCGGCCATGTCCTCGATCTTCTGCCGAGTCAATTCGCCGTATGCCGGCCAACTGCGGACGTCGAAGTAGACATCGCCGCTGCCGTCGGTCGCGGCATACGCGTGGCCCTTCTCGACGATGGTGTCCATCAGGTCGACCATTTCGGTGACGTGCCCGGTGGCGCGCGGCTCGTAGGTGGGCGGCAGCACTCCGAGGGCCTTGAGCGCCTCGGCCGTCTCGACCTCGTTGCGGTAGGACACGGCATACCAGGGCTCGCCGGACTCGGCCGACTTGGCCAGGATCTTGTCGTCGATGTCCGTGACATTGCGGATCAGGTCGACCTGGTAGCCATGGCCCCGCTCGAGCCACCGGCGCAGCACATCGAAGGCCACCGCAAACCGGATGTGCCCGATGTGCGGAGGCGCCTGCGTGGTGAGGCCACAGATGTAGATGCCGACCTTGCCGGGGGTCACCGGGACGAATTCCCGGAGCTCACGGGTCAGCGAGTCATGCAGGCGCAAAGTCACCTGGCCAAGTTTAGGGGCGTTGCTCGGTTCGCTGGGACGCCGGCGTGCTGCGGGGCCGGTCGGCGTGGCCTTCCGGCCCCACCTGTTACAGCTTTCCCGCCGGATGCCGGAAGGTTTCGCTGGGGGCCCGTTGTAAGGGGCCTCAAGTGCAAGGTTCCGGCATCAGGCGGGAAAGTTGGGGCGCGGTTAGTGGCCGCGGGCGATCCACGCCTCCAGGTGCGGAGCCTCGTCACCGATCGTGGTCGGATCGCCGTGCCCGGTGAGCACCACGGTCTCGGCCGGCAAGACGAGCAGCCGCTCGCGGATCGAGTCGATGATGGTCGGGAAGTCGCTGTATGACCGTCCGGTCGCCCCAGGCCCACCACGGAAGAGCGTGTCCCCGGAGAGCAGCACTCCCAGCGTCGGCGCATACAGGCAACAGGCCCCCGGCGCGTGCCCAGGGGTATGCAGCACCTGCAGGTTGACGTCGCCGATGGTGATCACCTGGCCATCGGCCAGCTCGTGGTCCGGCGCGCTCTCGTAGACCGCGTCCCAGAGCACCCGATCCTGCGGATGCAGGTATGCCGGGGCCCCCGTGACACGCTGCACCTCGCCGACGGCATTGATGTGGTCATTGTGGGCATGGGTGCAGATGATCGCTGTAATGGTTCGCCCAGCGGCAGCAGCCACGATGGCCTCGGCATCATGAGCGGCATCCACGACGACGCAGGCCTGGTCATCCCCGATGATCCAGACGTTGTTGTCCACATCCCAGCAGCCACCATCCAGGCAGAACTGCCCTGAGGTGACCACGGACTCGACTCGAACCCCGCCTGCCGAGCGGGAGGTGACAGCCGGCGGCATACCTACTCAGCCCTCCATGATGACAACAGAACGCAGGACCTCGCCGGCATGCATCTTGGCGAATGCCGCCTCCACGTCGCCGATCCCGATCCGCTCGCTAACGAAGGCGTCCAGATCGAAACGCCCCTGCCGGTACAGATCGACCAGCATCGGGAAGTCCCGAGAGGGCAGGCAATCCCCATACCAACTGGACTTCAGCGCGCCGCCCCGGCCGAAGATCTCGATCATCGGCAGGGTCACCTGCTTGTCGGGAGTGGGCACGCCCACCAGCACCACAGTGCCCGCAAGATCGCGGGCATAGAACGCCTGCTCGTAGGTCTCCGGCCGCCCCACCGCCTCGACCACCACATCTGCGCCATGGCCCCCGGTCAGCTCACGCACCCGTTCGACCACGTCTTCGCGGGCGCCGTTGACCGTGTGGGTCGCGCCGAAGGTCTTAGCCGCCTCGAGCTTCCGATCATCGACGTCCACCGCGATGATCGTGGTGGCTCCGACGACCTTGGCGCCCTGGATGGCCGCATTGCCGACGCCGCCACAGCCGATCACGGCGATCGAGTCGCCGCGCGAGACTCCGCCCGTATTCACGGCGGCACCGAAACCCGCCATCACCCCGCAGCCGAGCAGGCCGACAGCGGCAGCCGAGGCTTCCCGGTCGACCTTCGTGCACTGGCCGGCCGCTACCAGGGTCTTCTCGACAAAGGCGCCGATCCCCAAGGCCGGCGATAGCTCTGTGCCATCGGTCAGGGTCATCTTCTGCTTGGCGTTGTGGGTGGCGAAGCAGTACCACGGCTTGCCCTTCAGGCAGGCGCGGCATTGGCCACAGACCGCACGCCAGTTGAGGATGACGAAATCCCCGGGTGCGACCTCGGTGACACCCTCGCCAACCGCTTCGACGGTCCCGGCCGCCTCATGCCCCAGCAAGAAGGGGAAGTCGTCATTGATCCCGCCCTCTCGATAATGCAGATCCGTGTGGCACACCCCGCAGGCCTCGACCTTGACGACCGCCTCGCCCGGCCCGGGGTCCGGGATCACGATGTCGGTCAACTCGACCGGCGCTCCCTTCCCAAGGGCGATAACGCCTTTGACGGTCTGCGGCATGGTGTCCTCCTTGAGCAACTGGGCCGGTATGGCCGTTACCGTACCCCCGCAGCGCCCACACGGTGCTCTACCGTTGCTCCCATGAGCGAGGCGGTGGGCTGGTTCGTGGGTCTGGGCACAGACCTGGTCTCGCTCGCGCTCTGGGTGGCCGCAATGATCTACGTTCGCCGCCACCACGGTGGCAGTTGGCGGACGCTGGCGACGTGGGCTCTCGGTGTGCTGATCGTCGCCCAACTCCTGGACCTCCCGCTGGCCTGGCTCAGCCGGAGCGTGTGGACACGCGCGGATGACACCGTGGTCAGCCTCTCGGTCAAGCTGAGCGCAGCCGCTGCGGTCCTTGAGACGATCGGCCTAGCGGCCCTCGTGGCAGCCGTCTTCCGGGGCCGGCAGCTGCCCGCGATCCCCCGCAAGGGACGGGAAATCCAGTAATGCGAGCGTTCTTTGCGATCCTGTTCAGCCTGCTGCTCAGCGGACTTTGGCTGGTCGGCTTGGTGGCCTCGCTCTGGCACCCATCGCGTGGACCATGGCGCCGGTATGCCACGGCCGCCTTCGCGCTGCTGCTCTCGTCGAGACTGCTCACCACGGCATATGTCGCCAATGGCGTCCTCGACGAGCGCTTCACTTGGGCTTCACAGCCGACACTGGTCCGGATCCAGGACCTCTTGCAGGTACTGGGCGTGGCGCTGATCATCCTGGCTCTGGTCACCGGTAGGACCAAGCGGGGGGTCAGCCCCGGGCCACCACCAACGCGGTCGCCAGAGCAGCAAGACCCTCGCCTCGACCCGTAAGGCCCAACCCGTCGGTGGTCGTCCCACTCACCGACACCGGTGCCCCGGCAGCCTCACTCAAAGCGGCCTCCGCCTCACTGCGGCGCGGGCCGAGCTTGGGGCGGTTCCCGACCACCTGGACGGCGATATTGCCGATCTCGAAGCCAGCTGCACGTACCAACCGTGCCGCCTCGGCGAGTAGTGCGCACCCGGAGGCCCCAGCAAATTCGGGGCGCGAGGTCCCAAAGTGGGCCCCGAGGTCCCCGATCCCGGCGGCCGTGAAGAGCGCATCGCAGGCCGCATGGGCCGCCACGTCGGCATCGGAATGACCTTCCAGCCCGCGCTCCCCCGGCCACCGAAGTCCGGCTAGCCACAAGTCGCGGTCGTGGTCGGCGTAGGCGTGGACGTCGGTGCCGATACCGACGCGGGGAAGGCTGCTCACCAGGCCTATCCTGCCGCCAGGAGCCGCTCGGCGCGCTCGAGATCACGCGCAGTGGTGACCTTGAAGGCCATCGGATCGCCCTCCACGACCACCACGCGGCCGCCCAACGCCTCGACCAGTGCCGCGTCATCCGTACCGGCGAGCCCGGACGCGTATGCCGCCCGCAACACGTCAGCGGCAAAGCCTTGCGGGGTTTGCACCGCTCGCAGGAGGGTCCGCTCTGGCGTGCCGGTGATGACGCCATGCTCATCGACCACTTTGATCGTGTCCACGACTGGTTGGCCGGGCACGGCACCGGCAGCCCCGCCGCGCACGGCAGCGATCACCCGCTCGAAGACCGCCAGCGGAGTGAACGCGCGAGCCGCGTCATGAACCAGGATCACCTCGTAGGCCCCACCGGTCTCCTGGTCCAGTGCGCGCAGCCCGGCGCGTACGGAGTCGGTTCGCTGCGCACCCCCAGCCACGACGCGCGCGCCGGGGGGCAGGGCACCGGATAGATCCTCCGGCCAATCGGCCGGGTCAATGGCATCTGCCGGCACCACGACGATCAACCCCGCAAGCGAGGGCAATCCCGCGATCCGGTCGACTGCATGGGCCAGCAGGGACCGACCGCCCACCCGTACAAAGGCCTTGGGTATGCCGGCACCTAGGCGAGTACCCGAACCGGCGGCAACGACGACGACGCCGACGCTGCGGGCAGCGTCGGCGTCGGTCACGTCAGTGCGGAGGCTCAGGACGCGAGGACCTCATCGAGGATGGTCTCAGCCTTCTCCTCGTCGGTCTTCTCGGCCAGCGCCAACTCGGACACGAGGATTTGGCGGGCCTTGGCCAGCATGCGCTTCTCGCCAGCGGACAGGCCACGATCCTTGTCACGGCGCCACAGGTCACGAACAACCTCGGCCACCTTGATGACATCGCCCGAAGCGAGCTTCTCGAGGTTCGCCTTGAATCGGCGCGACCAGTTGGTCGGCTCCTCGGCATACGGAGTGCGGAGCACCTCGAAGACCTTGTTCAAGCCTTCCTTGGACACGACATCGCGCACGCCCACGAGATCACAGTTCTCGGCCGGGACCTCGATGATCAGATCTCCCTGGGCGACTTTCAACTTGAGGTAGAGCTTCTCCTCGCCGCGGATAGTACGGGTGTTGATTTCCTCGATTCGCGCTGCCCCGTGGTGGGGGTACACAACCGTTTCGCCGACTTTGAAGACCATATGAGTAAAGCCCCTTTCGCAGGCATCAGGATACCATGCGCCGACTCTCAGGTCACATTCAGTGAGACGGCATATCCGCAGGTCAGAGGCCTAGCGGGGCACTTTTCCACAGCAACTTCGCACTTGACAATCAGCCCTGATCGTGCATCGCCGGGCCCTGCGGACGCCTCATCGGCGGGCGACCGATACGCTGTCTTCCGTGATCACGCTCTCGTCCTCGCTGCGCACCGCCACCGTCGCTGCCGCTGCCGTTCTCGCCCTCGGACTCTCCGGGTGCTCCTTGAACTCACCCGTGCAGACCGATGTCGACTACCCCGCTGCCGACGGCGTCGGGCTCTCTCTGGGTGACGTGCAGTTGCGCAATGTCGCGGTGGTCGCGACCACCAAGGATGGGCCCGGCACGCTCATTGGCCAAGTCGTCAACCAGGGCGATCAGCCCGCCGCGCTTCAGTTGAGTGTCGGCGAAGGCGGGAGCCCGGTGTCGGTGGAGGTGCCGGCCGGCGGCGCGACCTCGATCTCGAGCGATGCGACAAAGACCAGCGTTCCCGCCGTGCCCGGTCGTCCTGGGGATTGGGTGACCGTCACGATTGCCGGTGCGCCTTCGGGCGTCGGTCAATTGACCGTCCCGGTCCTCTCACCGAAGGACTACCTCGAGGACTACGCGCCGACCAGCTAAGGCCGCACGCCTCAGGGCTCAAACTTGTAGCCCAGCCCCCGCACGGTGAGGATGTGATCCGGGTTGCCCGGATCGGTCTCCACTTTTGCGCGAAGCCTTTTGATGTGGACATCCAAGGTCTTGGTATCGCCCACGTAGTCGCTACCCCAGACGCCTTCGATGAGATGTCGCCTGGTCAACACCCGACTGCTGTGCCGCAGGAGCAGCTCGAGCAGCTCGAACTCCTTGAGCGGCAGCGAAATGGCGACCTCTCGAACAGTGACCGTATGCCGTTGCACGTCCATCCGGACCGGGCCGACCTCGAGAGCGGCGGGCAGGAGGTCCTCAGGCTCGGTCAGTCGGCGCAGCACTGCCTTGATCCGCGCAAGCAACTCGCGTGAGCTGTAGGGCTTGGTGACGTAGTCATCCGCGCCGAGTTCCAGTCCCACCACCTTGTCGAGTTCGCCATCCTTGGCGGTCAGCATGATGACCGGCACATTGGATCGTTGACGGAGCGCGCGGCATACATCCACCCCGGATAGGCCCGGGAGCATGAGGTCGAGCAGGACCAGGTCGGCGCCGACGGCATCGAAGCGTTCCAGGGCCTCGGGGCCGGTCTCGGCGATGGTGACCTCGTAGCCCTCTTTGCTCAGCAAATACGACAGCGGGTCGGAGAAGGAGACCTCGTCCTCGACGACCAGGATGTGCGTCATGTGATGGCCTCCCCATGCGGGCCTGGGTTAGCGACCGGAAGCCGCATCGTGAAGATCGACCCCTTGCCGGCCTCGCTCCACAGCACTACCTCGCCACCGTGCGTCGCACACACGTGCTTGACGATGGCCAACCCCAGCCCGGTGCCGCCGGTTTCGCGAGATCGAGCCGGGTCAACCCGATAAAAGCGCTCGAAAACGCGCTCCTGATCCGCTGCCGGGACGCCGCGCCCCTGGTCGGCAACTGCGATCTCGACGCTGTCACCGACGCGCAGGCTCCGCACGCTGATTGCGGTGTGTGCCTCGGAGTAGTTCACCGCATTGGTCAGCAGGTTCGTCACGGCGGTCGTGAGAAGTTCGGCGTCACCAAAGACCCGCAGGCTGGGATCGGTGTCCCGAGTGACGCTGATATCCCGTGCCTGCGCGGCCAATTCGACCCGGCTCATCGCCTCGAGCACCACCTGGTCAATCCCCACGAGTTCGGGTGCATGCAGGGTGTCGGCGACCTGGAGCCGGGAGAGGTCAACGATGTCCTGAACCAGATGCGTGAGTCGGGCGGACTCCACCTGGATCCGATGAGCAAAGCGGCCGACCGCCTCGGGGTCATCCCGGCCATCGAGGACGGCTTCGGCCAGCAAGGAAATGCCCCCCACCGGCGTCTTCAGCTCGTGACTCACATTGGCCACAAAGTCGCGTCGCACCTCCTCCACGCGGCGCGCATGGGTGCGATCTTCGGCCAGCACGAGCACATGATCGGCGCCCAGTGCGGCCACCCGAACCGCCATCACGACCGAGGAATCGGCACTCGGGCCCTTGAGCAACTCCAGCTCTACCTCCCGCACCACCCCGTCGTGGCGGACCGCGCGAACCAGCTGCGCGAGCTCGTCATGCACGAGTTCGCCATGACGCACCAGGCCGTAACTCACCGCCGACGGCGAGGTGCTGACCACCTCGTCGTGGACATTGAGCACGACAGCGCTGGAGCGGAGCACCGCGAGCACATCCCGCACGCCTTCGGGCACCAGGGTCTGCGGTGTCGAGGCCGGGTCGCCAGACACGGCATTGCGGCGGCTCGCCCACATCACGAGCACACCGATGGTGAGGCCGATGACCCCGCCCAGGGTCCCGGCAAGCACGGGGTCCACGCACCCAAGCCTATGCCCGCCACCTGGCCGTCCCGGCGCACTTGGCGGGCCCACTGGTGGCGGTTTCCAGGTCTCCCGGTAACCGCCACCAGCAAGGCTCGGCGAAGGGACTAAGCCGTCGTCCCGAAGGTGCTCCGCAGCCGGTCAGAACGGCGGATCACCACGCGGTCGACCAGCAAAACGATGATCAGCGTGACCCCGAAGAGTGGGAAGAGCACGCCAAAGATCACCATCACCACCGCGATCCAAGGGCGCGCCTTCACCGGCATGCTGCCGCGCGGTGCGCTGATCCCTGACTTGCGACGTCGCCACCACATGATCGGCCCCGTCACACAAAGGAACAGCAGTCCCGCGCAGAAGGCCGCAGATGCCCAGAAGTTGAGCGTTCCCAGGCGTTGGCCCTCGTGCAGAGCGATGCCCTGGCTCACCAACTTGGCGGCCGCTGGATACTCGGCATAGGAGTACCGCCCGGCGATGGCGCCCGAGTACTGGTCGACATGCACGACCCGCTCCTTGGACACATCGTCGTAGGCCGCACTGTCCTTGTCATGCCACATGTCGGACATCACTGAGAAGACGCCCTCCGGGCCGTCCGGCATGGTGATGTATACCGGCAGCGGCACCCCGTCGTCGGTAGCCGCCTTCACCACGGCATCCAGGCCTATGGCCGGAGTCCCTTCTGCCTCCCCGCCGCCATGGGAATGCCCGGAGTGGCCATCGCTCGTGGGCAGCGGCGCGGCACCCTCGGCCCACGGCGGCGGCGCGGACGTCGACCCAGCCTCATCAATCGTTTCTGCCAGTTGAGATGTGGCTCCCGGGTCATCGCCCCAGAGGGCCAGTTGCGTGCCCGTCGCCAGCTTCTGAACCGTTGAGCCCCACAGCCCGGTCCACGGCAGCCCGGAGGCGACGATGAACAGGATGCCTACTCCCGCGATCGCACCGACCATCGCATGTCGGGACCTGGTGACCGCGCCAGCGGCGGCTTTGGCCCTGCGGGCAGCCCGGGCGGCCCGCCCACGGAAGAAGAGGTAATAGCCGGTAAGCGCCATGATGAGGGACCAGCACGCCGCTGTCTCGATGATCCGGTCACCGATACTGCCGACGGTGAAGTCCTCACCGGTGATGGGGTCAGTGAACAGCGTGACCTCACTCTTCGGCCCGAAGATGATGTTGCCGTGGGCCACGGTCGCCATGTCCGAGATCAGCGTGGTCGGATCGCGGACGCCGAGAACCTTGGCGGTGTAGGGGTCAACGTAGACATTGACCGTGGTCCCATCCGCGCGATCAATGGTGAAGATGGTTGATCGATCGCCCGCGGTGGTCTGAACGGCGGTCACCGCGGCGCCTTCGTTGGCATCCAGGACGGCATCCTGCTGAGCGTCCAGGGAGGCCGTGGCGCCGTAGGCAGGAGCCGAGTAGGTCATCGCTGGCTCTTGGATCGGGTCGATCTGCCACTTGAAGAGCATGATCAGCCCGGTCACCGACAGCAGGGCAAACACCGGAATCACGAGCACGGAGGCATAGAAGTGCCACCGCCAGAAGGCCCTGAACAGGCCCGACTTCCGCACCGGGTCTCGCGGTGCGGTGGTCCCAGTCGCCGGCTCGCCGGGATTGAGAGGTGGTGCGTCATACGTGGTTGTCATGGAATCCCTTTCGGGGAAGTAGCGAAACGTCAAGATCCGCCCCTGCGACCTGCCGCGCGCACACGCGCGCGGCGGCATACAGACGGGACGGATGAGGTACGGGAAGGCCACCCTCAAACCGGAAGTCGGACGAGGGCCACCACCCTTAAGCGTCAGCGCGAAGAAGAACGCCGGCCGGGGGTCCACGCCAGCTCGGGCGATAGGTCGGCGAACACGCCGCAGCGACTCGCGGTTGCCAGTAACCGGGCGCCGCCCGGGTCGGCAGGATGTCGGTCAGTGTTGGCAGCGCGACGATGGCCAGGGCGACCTGAGCCAGCGCGCGCAACGCCCGCCCAAGGAACTGGACAAGCTCGTCAAAGAGATGGAGCGCCTGGGCAAGGGCGATGGCTGCGAGGACGTGCGCGGCCGTCATCGACCAGCCAGGTACCCCGATGGCGCCGTGGGCAAGCTCGTGGCCCGCGTTCGTGGCGAGCGCGAGACCGTCGGGGTTGCCGTGCAGGGTGTGACTGGACGCCGCGTAGGACGCGAGTGGTGCTGAGCCATGCCCAATGGCCAGCCCGTAGTGCCACACCGCCTGACCCACGCAGAGCACGGCACACACCATGGCGCGGGATCGGGGGCGGTTGCCGAGCCAGATCGAGGGCAACACCGACAATGCGGCCAGAGCAAGCACAGCCATCGGCTGGACACCCCCGCCGCCCGCAACGTGAGCGGCGGTCGATGACGTGATCAGGGCGACCAGCAGCACGCTGGTGCGTGCCATGCGTAGGGCCGCGTCGCCAATCACGATGGTCAGCATAGGGGCCGTCTCCGGATGGCGAACGGCCCAAGCCACCGCCCGACCTCCCTCGGCCTGGCCGCAGGCCCCCCGCTACGATCGGGATCGTGAGCAATGACGACACCCGTATTTCGGTCACCGAGGACTTTGCCGATGAGCTCGACGAACTCGAGGACCTCGGCATCGAGCCCGCCCCCATCGCGCCGAAGAATGGGGCACTGAAGCCATGGCGGCAGGGCTACCCCTACGACAAGAAGCTCCCCACCGACGAGTACGAGGCCACCAAGCGCAAACTGCAGATCGAGTTGCTCAAGTTGCAACTCCACGCCAAGGAGACCGGGATCAAGCTCCTGGTGATCTGCGAAGGCCGTGACGCGGCAGGCAAGGGCGGCGCGATCAAGCGCTTCATGGAGCATCTCAACCCGCGTGGCGCCCGCGTGGTCGCCCTGGAGAAGCCGACCGAAGTCGAGCAGACCCAGTGGTACTTCCAGCGTTATATCCAGCACCTGCCCAGCGGCGGCGAGATCGTCTTCATGGACCGTTCTTGGTACAACCGCGCCGGCGTCGAACGGGTGATGGGCTACTGCACGCCACAGCAGTACCTGGAGTTCATGCGCGAGACCCCCGATTTGGAGCGGATGTTGGTCAACTCGGGCATCCATCTGGTCAAGTTGTGGTTCTCGGTGAGCCGTGAGGAGCAGCTCGCGCGCTTCTCGAGCCGCCAGAACGACCCGGTACGCCAATGGAAGCTCTCGCCGACCGACCTTGCCAGCCTCGACAAGTGGGACGCCTACACCGAGGCCAAGGAGGCGATGTTCTTCTACACGGACACCGGCGACTCCCCGTGGACCGTCATTAAGTCCAATGACAAGAAGCGGGCTCGCCTGGAGGCCTTCCGGGTGATCCTGTCCTCGATCGATTACAAGGCCAAGGACCTCGAGACTGTCGGCTCCCCGGATCCGCTCATCGTGGGTCCGGCGTCTCGGATCTACGAGCAGGGCGAGCACACCGACCGGATGTTCCCGCGGGTGTGATCCCGTTGGGGGGACGATGAGTGAGCTCGAAGCGGGCCCGTGGGGGGCCCGGCTCGAGGACGCGCTCTTCCTCGTATGCCGTGACCGGGCCAGCGCCCATCGGATCGCCATTCGAGCGATGGCGGCGGGCGGCACGCCGAGCCAGGTGCGGCGCACGGCATACGGCTTGGCGCTGAAGGCGCGGGTGCGAGCGGTCTCATCGGCGGCTCCGACGGTCCTGCCGTGGGACGACGAGGTTGCCCGCGACGATGATGATCTCGAGGCCACTCATGCCCTGATCCGGGAGATCGAGGCGAGTTCCCAGGTGGAGCGGGCGACCTTGGCCGTCACCGAGGTCGAACGGCTCGATCCGAGCGAAGCGGCCTCGGTTCTCGGGGTATCACAGGCGGAGGTGCAGGGGCACAGAGCCACGGTGCGCGAGCGGCTGGTGCAGGCGCATGCGGGGGCGCGGACCCGACGCGGCCTGACGAGCGCGGATTTCGCGGCCGACCGAGCGATCCAGGCCGCCCTTGCGCAGGTCGTGCGCAGCCCGGGCGCCTTAGCTCCCACTGAAGCCGAAGTCGATCGGCTACGGACTCGCCGCACGCGGGTCAAGACCGTGAGCGCCGTGGCCGCGGTCGCGCTGGTCGCGACCGGCGCTCTCGTGGCCGGGCCCAGCGTCTGGGATCGCCTGACCCCGGCCGCCTCCGAGCCAACACCTTCTCGAGGCAATACCGCCAGCGGCTCGCCCTCGGTCAGTGCGTCTGGCATCGAGGCCTGGACCACCATCGACCATTGGCCAGCCCGAGGAAGCCTGCGTGGCGACGCGGAGATTCAGCGGTCCGTGCAGTCGCTCATGGGCTCCAGCAGCCGGATCATCTACGCCGAGCACATCCCCAAGGTGGGTCGCCTGGTCGTGGTCGCTGTCCCCGGCAACGACACAGGCCAACCGCAACGTGCGCTCTTGGCTCCACCCACGGGGCGCCTGGCGTGGCGAGAGATGCCGATGGTCCACCAGCAATTGACCAGCGTGACGCTCGTAGCTGGCCAAGCTGACGTCACGGCCCCTCAGGTCTTGGTCCACTTGACCACTCCGGATGTCACCCGGGCCGAAGTGTCCTCCGCGACGACCATCACCCGGGATGGCAAAACGCACCGCACCTGGACGCCGCTACGCCTCACAGATGGCGTTGTCACACATGCCGTTTCGGATGCGCTGCACCTGGTCTACCTGCGGACGCCGACGGAACTATTGCCGCTGTACCCGAACAACCTCTCCATCGACCCGGGCGACGCGGTCGCGGGACTTGATGCCAAGGATCGGATGGCCGGAGAGCAACTCATCCAGGAGGTCTCGTTCATGATCGACGCGAAGGGAGCCCGCGTCGAGAAGGACTGGGAGGTCCCGATCCCTGATGCGATCGCCGATCAGCTGGGTTTGCCTTACGTCTTGCGGCGGGCGCGGGCAGTCTCCCTCTCCGTGGTGCTGCCCAATGGAGCACGGCTGCGTATGTGTCAGGTCACCACGCAGAGCGGCGAACTCGCGCAATCGCTCGGGCCTGTGACCGTCATTGGTGCGGACGCCACACCGCCGCCTGTCATCGCCCAGTTGTTCACGACCGGGAACACGGTAGTCATCGTGGACCCTACGGGGGTCAGCGCCATCGTGCCCGGGCGAATGGCCAAGGGTGTGCGCTTCACCAAAGGCGTCGCCCAGATCACCGGCGCGGCCGCGATCGAGCTGGGCAAAGGCATCGTGGTAACCAGGCGAAATGGGCAGCAGGTGGGCCCGCTCCTGCCCACGGAGTTCAATCCACTTGAGGAGATGACACCGATGGTGCCCTGACCGAATTCGCTGGTGCGGTCAGCGACCTTGGTTGGCCACCGCCGCAGCCTCGGCGGCCGCGGCCTCCGGGTCGAGGTAACGGGCCGGCTCGGTCGGCATGAAGTCGGCGCCCAAGGTGTAGGCCAGCGGCATACCGGTGGGGATGTTGAGCCCCGCGATGTCCTCGTCACTGATGCCGTCCAGGTGCTTGACCAGGGCGCGCAGGCTGTTGCCATGCGCCGTCACGAGCACGGTGTGCCCGGCCCGCAGGTCATCCTGGATCGCGCCCTCCCAGTACGGCATCATTCGCTCGATGACGTCTTTGAGGCACTCGGTGCGGGGCACCTCGATGCCGGCGTAGCGCGGGTCGTGGGTCTGGGCGAACTCGTTGTCGACATCGATCGCCGGCGGCGGGGTGTCGAAGCTACGCCGCCACAGCATGAATTGCTCATCGCCATACCGGTCGCGGGTGGCGGCCTTGTCCAGACCTTGCAGCGCGCCATAGTGGCGCTCGTTGAGCCGCCAGTCACGACGGACCGGGATCCAGTGTCGGTCGCAGGCATCCAGCGCGAGGTTCGCGGTGGTGATCGCGCGACGCAGCAGGCTGGTGTGCACGACCGTCGGCAGCAGTCCGGACTCCTTGAGGAGCTCGCCGCCACGCACGGCCTCGGCCCGACCCTTGTCGATCAAGTCGACGTCAACCCAGCCGGTGAAGAGATTCTTCTCGTTCCAGTCCGAACGTCCGTGGCGCAGCAGGATGAGCGTGTATGCCGTCATGCCGCCACACTATCGCCGCCGCGCGGGACGGCATACGGGAGTCCCCCTCCCCCTGTCACACGTTTCCCGCCTGATGCCGGAACCTTGCACTGGGGGCCCCTTGTAACGGGCCCCCAGTGCAAGGTTCCGGCACGCGGCGGGAAAGTTGAGGCGCGTGGGGCGCGGTGGCGCGGTGGGGCGGTGGCGCGCGGGCCGGGGCCGCGGACGGAGGGCGGAGTTAGCGCGCGGCCGGAGGTGGATCGCCGGGGCGCTCAAGCAACGCTCGGAAGGCTTCGAGGTTATGCAGTGGCTCGCCGCGCTCGACCCGCCACTCCCACTCCTTGCGCATGGAGGTGAGGAAGCCCATCGCCAGCAATTCGTTGAACGGCTCATCGGCGGCTGCGAGCACGGCGCCGAGCAGCTGATCCAGATAGGCCGCATCCACGCCCCCCGCCGGTACGCGGCCGGTCACAAAGACATCGCCACTGGCATCCACGGCATACGCCAGCCCGGGCATCCGCAGGTTGCGCCGGAGCAAGAATCGGTACACCTGGTGATGGTTCTCATCCGGATTGCGTATGACGAAGGCGGACATCGAGAGCGCGGACGCCGACACGACGAGCGAGACGACGGTCTTGAGCTTCTTCTCCCCCGGCAGCACGACGACGAACTCGTTGGACCGAGCCCCCATCTCCCACTCGAGTCCGGCATCCGTGACGAAGGTACGCACGACCTCGGCCAATGCCGACTCGCTCACGGAATCACCGCCGGCGGTATCCCGTGCAAGGCATCGGCCCCATTGATCGGAACACCGAGGCGGGAGGCCACCGCTTGCTCATAGACCGTTCTCAAAGTCGCCGCCGTCCGCTCCCACCCGTAGTCGGATGCGTGGCGAACAGCGTTGCGGGATAGCGCTTCTCGCAGTCCTGGCGTATAGAGCACTCGCTCCATGGCGGTCGCCCACTCGCAGGTGTCGTGGCCCTCCACCAGCACACCACCATCCCCGACTGCGGTCGGCAGGCCGCCCACGCGGGCAGCGACGACCGGTGTGCCGCAGGCCAATGCCTCGAGGGCCACCAGGCCGAAAGACTCGGAGTAGGACGGCACCGTCACCAGATCGGCGGCCCGGTACCACTGAGCCAAGGTGGCCCGCTCGACCGGAGGGATGAAGCGCACCACGTCGCCGATGCCAAGGCGCTCAGCCAGCTCGGGCAGCCCCATGGGCGAGCGCGCACCCGCCCCGCTGGCTCCACCCAGCACGGCGACGACCAGCCGGCTGCGAACCTCCGGGCGCCTGCGCACGAGTTCGGCGGCCGCGCGGATCAGCACATCCGGCGCCTTCAACGGCTGAATACGCCCGACAAAGAGGGCAACCAGCGCATCGGCCGGCAGCCCCAAGGCCGCTCGCGCCTGCCGCTGCGGACCTGGCGTGAAAGTGGCGAGGTCCACCCCCGGCTCCGCCACAACAACCTTGGCCGGGTCGGCGGCATACAGCTCGATCAGCTCATGGGCCTCGTCGACGGTATTCGCGACCAGTCGATCGGCGGCCTCAACCACCTGGGCCTCACCGATCTCGCGCCCCAAGGGCTCGGGGGTGTCACCGTCGGCCAAGTGCAGATTCTTGACGCGGGCCATCGTGTGCATGGTGTGCACGAGCGGCACGCCCCAGCGATCGGCGGCCAGCCAACTCACCTGGCCCGAAAGCCAGTAGTGCGAGTGCACGAGGTCGTAGTAGCCCGGCGGTGCCGCTGCCGCCACCCGCATCATCCCCGCGGCGAAGGCGCACAACTGCCCGGGCAAGTCCTCCTTGGACAGGCCCTCATAGGGCCCGGCAGGAATGTGCCGCAGTCGCAAACCGGGCTGCAGGTCGACGATCTCGGCCTGCGCACTCGAGGTTGCGCGGGTGAAGAGATCGACCTCAATCCCGTCCGCGACCAGCCGCCGGGCGACCTCGAGGATGTAGACATTCATCCCCCCGGCGTCCCCGGTACCCGGCTGCGCGATCGGGGAGGTATGCACGCTCACCATCGCGACCCGTTTCACGCCGGTCAGTGTATGCCGCCGCTGACACCTCCTAAGGTGTCGGCGTGAGCCGAGAGCGTCCGCAGGGAGTCATCACCCGCGGCACGACCAACCCCAACCGGCTGCGGCGGTGCGACCGCTGGCTGGGCGGCCCTCAGGCGGGACGACTGCGTCGGTATGCCGACGGCCCACCCACCGTGGTCGACCTGGGGTACGGCGCCTCCCCCGTCACGGCGCTGGAGTTGTCCGACCGCCTCCGGCGGGTCAGACCCGACGTCCAGGTGGTGGGCATCGAAATCGATCCGGCCCGCGTCCTGGCTGCCCAGCCGCTCGCCCGGCCCGGGTTGAGCTTCGCCCTGGGCGGCTTCGAGGTTCCATTGCCGGGCGGGCAACGGCCACTGATCGTGCGCGCCTTCAATGTCTTGCGCCAGTACCCCGAGTCCGCGGTCGCCGATGCCTGGGCGAGCACGGTGGGCCGGTTGGCGCCGCGCGGGCTGCTCGTCGACGGCACCTGCGACGAACTCGGCCGATTGGCTACCTGGATCGCGGTGGAGGCCAGCGGGCCCGTGAGCCTGACCCTGTCCTGGCGGCTGCGTGGGCTAAGCCGTCCCTCGCAGATCGCCGAGCGACTACCCAAGGCTCTCATTCATCGCAACGTGCCGGGAGAGCCCGTGCACGCCTTCCTCGCTGAGCTGGATAAGGCGTGGGAGCGATCCGCCAGCCACGCGGCATACGGTGTGCGGCAACGATTCCTGGCGACCGCGGGCTCGCTTCGCGATGCTGGCTGGCCACTGATCGACGGCCCATCGCGGTGGCGGCTCGGTGAACTCTCGGTGGCCTATGGCGCGGTGGCGCCGGCTCAGCGGTAGCCTCGCAGGCCCTGCAAGGCTGGCTTGACGTCGGCGAGATAGATGCCAGCGCCCAGGATGGCAAAGATCTGCAGGAAGCCGAATCCTCCGTTGAGCGAGATCGCGCCGATAGCCGTGGACAGACCGGTGATGATCAGCCAGAACGGCTTGGTCCGCTTGTCGGCCGCCGAGAACGCCTCCGGGCGATGCCGCAGGCAGTCGACGAGCGCCCAGACTTCCATCCCGAGCGCAGCGATCGACAGGGCGAGCACCAGGTAGTACTCAGCGGCATAGAAATAGGACGCCATGGTCGACAAGCCTAACTTCCAGATCAGAGGTCCAAGATGATCGTCACCGGTCCGTCATTGGTCAATTCGACCTGCATGTCGGCGCCGAACCGGCCGGTAGCCACCTCGATCCCTTTGGCCCGCAGCGCCTCCACGACCTGCTCCACGAGGGGTTCGGCCACCGGACCAGGGGCCGCGCCATTCCAGGATGGCCGCCGACCCTTGGAGGTATCGGCATACAGAGTGAACTGGCTGACTACGAGGACGGGAGCACCCTCGTCGAGCACCGAACGCTCGCCCTCAAGAATGCGCAAGTCGGCGATCTTGCGCGCCATCACCTCGACCTGGGCCGGGCCATCGTCGTGGGTGACCCCGATGAGGGCGACCAGTCCGGGCCGGTCGATGACGCCCACCGCGACCCCGTCGATCGACACCTTGGCCTGGGTCACCCGCTGCAGCACGGCACGCATGAGATCCCCAGGTCAGAGCCCGACCGCGACCACAGCACCCACCGGCTGCCCGTGGCCGAGGATGGGAGCCTGCTCGAGGCGCTCGTATGCCGCAGACTCGATGCCGAGTCGGCGCAGGACGGCCGCCATGATCACCGGCCGCGCCCGCTGGGCGCCATCCGCCACCTTGAGCGCCACCCCCCGGCCATCTGCGAGGCCGACGGCATAGACCGATTCGGCGCCATCCTTGGCGATCAGCCCGTCCGTGCCAGCCATCAAGGCGGTCACATCCCGACGAGTCCCGCCGACGTACTCGGGGTTGGTGCGCATGGCATCGGTAACGGCTGCCTCGAGGCTCCCCGAAGGCCCAGCGGCGATCCGTCCGAAGGCGGCGGCCAAGCCCCGAAGCGAGATGGCCATCACTGGAGCGCCGCACCCGTCGACAGCCATGGCCGCCACCGGCTCACCGGCAAGATCTGCGATGGTCTGCGCCATGAGGCGTTGCAGCGGGTGCTCCGGGTCGCGATAGGTCGCCAGGTCCCAGCCGTTGAGCTTGCAGGTGGCCAGCATGGCTGCGTGTTTGCCCGAGCAGTTCTGCGCGATGGACCGGGGAGCGCGATGGGCCGCGATCCAGGAGGTGCGCTCATCCTCGTCGTAGGGGAGGTCAGGGGTGTTCTGCAGATCAGCTTCACTGAGTCCGTGCGCCTGCAGCATCTCGTGCACACCCACGAGGTGAAAGGGCTCAGCGCTGTGCGAGGCACAAGCGAGGGCTAGGTGGCGCGATGAGAGTGTCAGACCCCCCCGAAGCATCGCGAGCGCCTGGATCGGCTTATTCGAGGAGCGCGGGAAGATCGCGGAATCGACTCCACCCCAAGCACTTTCGACGCTGCCATCGGGAGCGGTCACCACGAGACTCGCCCGATGGGCCGACTCGATGAAGCCACCTCGCGTCACGTGGGCCAGGATGGGTGCGTCGGTCAAGGCATCCCCGGCATTGGCGGCCAGCGATCCGTCAGCGTCAGTCACGAGAGCGACCCTACCGCCCCGCGATCGGCTATTCCCGAATGCCGTGTGGCCAGCGTCACGCTAACTCCAGTTTGCATTTTGCTAACTAGAGCAAGCATACTTATGGCATGAGCCCGAACCCGCTGAATGAGTTGGGAAGCCTCGGTGACTACCTGCGAGAGCAGCGTCAGTCCGCGAAGCTCTCGCTCCGTCAGGTGGCCGAGCTCGCCGGGATCTCCAACCCCTACCTGTCCCAGATCGAGCGAGGACTCAAGCGCCCCAGCGCCGAGATCCTCCAGCAGCTGGCCAAGGGTTTGGAAGTCTCCGCTGAGAGCCTCTATGTCAAGGCAGGCATCCTCGATGAGGAGTTCGCCCACGACCCCGAGGCCCTTGATGTCCGGCGGGCGATCAGCCACGACGCGCGGCTGACGGCCCGACAAAAGAAGACCTTGCTGGATGTCTACGACTCCTTCGTCGAAGACCTCGACAGCGCCCCGGCAAAGACGCCGGCCACGACCCGCACTCCGCGCTAGCCGCGCACCTCACCTCTAGGGAGAAACACCATGTCTGTTATCGAAGACCTCCGCAAGAACATCGACACCACCCCGCTCTTCGCCGCCGTCGGCGTGACCGACCTCGCGGTCGAGAAGGTGCGCGAGGCTCGCGTCCGCGCCACCAAGGTCAGCACCGACCTGCGCGCCGACCTCGAGCCGGCCAAGGTTGTGGCCCAGGTCAAGGAGCTTCCGGCCGTTGCCCTGAACCAGAGCCTGGTCATGGGTGGCAAGGTCACCGAGGGCTACGAGGACCTCGCCGCTCGCGGCAAGAAGCTCGTCAGCCGGATCCGCAACCAGCAGGCGACCAAGGACCTCGTGGCGCAGGCCGAGGTTGCCGTGGCCCAGGCCAAGGGTGCCGTCACCTCCGCTCGCAATGCCGCCGCCGAGATCGAGAAGTCGGCCAAGGCCACCGTCACCACCGGCCGCAAAGAGGCCGCCCGCGTCGCGAACACCCTCGTTGACTCGGTCTCCGACGAGGCCAAGGTCGTCCAGGCCGAGGTTGCTGGCTCGGTGAAGCGCACCCGTACCGCGGCCAAGCGCACCGCCACCACCACCCGCAACCAGGCCAAGAAGGCTGCGACCACGACCAAGGCCGCGACCACCAGCGCCCGCAAGACCGCCGCGAGCGCTCCGAAGGCCACCAAGAAGGCTGCCGCCAAGGTTGGCGACTGATTACGTCTGCTGACTCAGCAGAACCCCGCAACGAGCCCCCATGGAGAACCATGGGGGCTCGTTGCTGTGCGCACCCAGCGCACCGGCCGAGGTGAGGGCACCTAGACCCGCGAGGTCCGACGGTCCTTGATCGCGAGCAATTCGCGCGCCTGCGCGGTGGTCAGAGCCGGACGCTGCATCAACTGGGCGAGATCGGCCGCACGGGCCACCAATTCGTCGTTGTGCGCGACCACGTGGCCGCGAGCGAAGACCACGTTGTCCTCCATACCCACCCGCAGATTGCCCCCCGCGGCGAGAGTGGCCGCCATGATCGGCAGGTGCCCGCGCCCAATACCGGTGGCCGACCACGAGGTCACCGCCTCGGGCATCGCGCTGAGCGCCGAGTGCAGCGCAGCAGCGGTCGCGGGCAGCGCGCCGGGCACACCGAGGACGATGTCAACGTGGACGGTGTCCCCGAAGGGCAGGCCATGGGTATCAATGAGGCGCTTCAAGGCAAACATCTGACTCACGTCGAAGATCTCGAACTCCGGCACGACCTCGCGCTCCTGGGCCAGGACGTACAGGTCACTCATGAAAGGCCAGGGGTTGAGGAAGACGTCATCGCCGAAGTTCACCGTGCCGCAGGTCAGCGAGCACGAGTCGGGGTCGGCATCCAGGACCCGCAACCGAGCCTCCAGGGGGTCGTGCACCGAACCGCCCGTGGAGAGCTGCACGATCAGGTCAGTGGCCTCGCGCACCGCGACCACCCGCTCCTTGAGCAGCGCCGGATCCAGCGTCGGTGCGTGCGCGGCGTCGCGCACGTGGATGTGGATCAGAGCGGCTCCAGCTGCCTGGCACCGGCGGGCGGTGTCGACGAGCTCGTCGGTCGTTGTCGGCAGTTGCGGCAGGTCCGCCTTGAGATGCTCCGCGCCGGTAGGTGCAACGGTGATCAGGGTCCCAGAAGAGGGTCGAATGGCCATGGATCCATCCTGTCACCCGGCCCGTTGGGTGCCCACTCGGGGCCGTTGACCAGGGGAAATAGGACGGCCCCGGTCGGGGGGACAACCGGGGCCGTCGGCGAGCCAGGCTCCGGGGGGAGGAGCCGGACCGCCGATCGCTCAACCCCGAGGGGGAGCGATACCTCAATCATTCACTACGACTTGATCGCGGTCAAGATTCGCACCAAACCCGCGGAATCCTGTGGTTTGGGCAGCGCACTTGACGGATTCCGCAGTTCCGACGAATGGTTGAATACCGCACCATTACTTACCGAGAGTTGGCAAAACGACGGGGCTGCCAATGTTGTCAATGTGACCTAGGTCACATTTTACTCTCCGGTAGCCTTCCCGCAACGATGGCATCGGCCAGCGCCTGTCCCTGCGCAGCACCGGACTCAATCGCCCCTGCGCAATGGCGGAGCCAGAGGCCGACGCCGGCCGCGTCGCCGCGCTGGTATGCCGAGAGCGCGCCGAGGTATCCGGCGGTGCCCTGGGCGCCGTGCCCGGCCTCGATCACCGCGACTCCAGTGGGATCGACACCTGCGGTACGCAGCAGGGCGCGTTCGAAGGCTCGCGCCACGATGCCATTGCCCCGCTCGAATGGCCGGGCCGTCACGACCTCGGCGTGCACGATCGCCGCGACCACGACCGCGGGCAGTTCGCGGGTGGACAGGAGAACGTCGGCCACGCCGAGCAGTCTGGATCTGGCCGCACTTGGCGCGGGCGCTGGGCCCAGCTCGGTGAACTCACGGCACCGCTCATCCCGCTCCCGTGGTCGTCCGACGACATCCTGCGAGATCGGGGTCGACCCGACGGCCGCGACATGGAGCCGCGCCAACGCCTGCAGGGGAGCCCGGGGGACCAGAGCCGAGATGTGGTCACTCTCCGCGGTGGCCTGCACGCACCCTCGCACGACGGACTCCAACGGATCGGTCGGCGTCGACCACGGCCGGGCACCGACAACATGCGCCCGGACCTCCTCAAGGGGGTATGGCGCGCCCTCCAACTCAGCGCTCGCGTGGGCACCACGAACGCGCGACTCAGCGGCAGCCTCGAGCAGGCGCCGCCGCAGCGCCTGATGCCAACGCAATGAGGTGCAGGCCGCGCGCGCAGACTCGATCGCGTCAGGCACTCCCGGCAACTCGGCGAGCCGGCCAACCGCTTCGGCCAGCGAGGCCCGTTGCGCGCTCATGCGGTGCCCTCTCGGGCCATCCGGAAGCCGGCAATCTGTCGTGAGTGCGCGACCACCTGACCGGTGGAATCCCAGATGGTGGCATCCTCCTCGAGCAGCCCGCCCACGACGGTCGAGGTGGTGATCTCCATCCGCATCCACCCGTCGACCGGCACCGCGCGCACCGACCCCAGGAAGGCCACCGTCGGCGCCCACCCCTGCCCGCCGAGGTCGAAGGCCACCGGCGGCATCGCGTCCAGCAAGAGCGGCAGCGTGTCGACGTCGATGGCCCGGCCATCGGCCAGGCGCAGCCACCCACGAATCCGGCCCTCATGGGAGGGCGCTCCCAGGGCCCACATGGCGGTCGCCGGGTCAAGGCGCAGATCCAGACGATCCAGCAGGACCACCTCCTTAGCGGCAGGCACCGAGCGATCCGAGCGGATGCACTGCTCCGGCGGTGGCATCGGAGCCGGCGGCGGGGCGGCATACACCGTCTCCCCCAGGTCAGCCAGATTGCCCAAGGTGACCAGTGTCCGTACCCGCTCAGCACCCTCTTGGCTGATCGATACGGACACGTGCGTCAGCGCCCGTCCCTGACGGATGAGCGACACCGCAACCTGGGCCGGACCGGGCCGAGCGGCCGAAGGGAACTGGCTGTTCCAGGCCACCGGATGGGGGTGCTGGCCCTCCCGCCCGCAACGGTCGACCGCAGCGCGGGTCGCCACCGCCATCAGCAGGCCCCCGTTGAGCACCCCGCCGATACTCCACTGCGCACTCAGGTCGACCTCGCCGATCATGCTGCGCTCATCGCCCAGCCAGTTGATGTGCAGGGCCCGGTCGAACTCGGAGGGCATCGTCATGCCCCGTGTCTACCAGAGTCCACCTTGGCTAGTGTTCGGCCCATGGCTGGGTCTTTCCACCTGCCCACCGCTTTGGTGACGGCGGGCACGATGGCACTGCTGCTCGCGGCATACGTGCTGCTGCAGCGCAGTCGCCGACGCGGCTTCATCTCGCCGACCGACCAAGCCACCTACTCCACCCTGCACACCGTGAGCACGGCATCGGGACATCTCACCGAGGGCCTCACCGCGGATGGTGCGGAACGGGCGGGCAAGCATCTGCTGGCGATCCTCGGTGCCGATGGGTTGGCGATCTGCGATGGCATCGGCTTGCTCACCTGGACGGGCACCGGCGACCACCACCGCAAGGATGCCTTCGAACACGGCGCGGATACCCGGGCCAGCGGTCGAGTCTCGGCGGTGCGATCGATCAGCTGTGGCGACCCCGACTGCCCCATCCGCTCCGCCGTCACCGCGCCCATCGTCTCCGACGACCGGGTGGTGGGCACGATCACGGCCTACACCACGCAGGCCTCGCCTGGCCTGGCCCGAGCCACCGAGGAGGTCGCGCGCTGGGTCGCCAGTCAGGTGGAGCTGGCCGAGTTGTCGCACACCCGAACCCGGGCGATGGAGGCTGAACTGCGAGCCCTCCGAGCGCAAATCAGCCCGCACTTCATCTATAACTCGCTGGCCGCCATTGCGTCCTTCGTCCGGACCGACCCCGATCGTGCGCGTGAGTTGCTCCTCGATTTCGCCGACTTCACTCGGTACGCGCTGCGCACCGGCGGGCCCTTCACGACCCTGGCCGAGGAGCTTCGCAATGTGGAGCGGTACCTCGTGCTTGAGCAGGCACGCTTCGGAGACCGCCTGCAGATCAGCCTGCTGGTTGCCCCCGAGGTGCTCCCCGTGCAACTCCCCTATCTCGCGGTGCAGCCCTTGGTCGAGAATGCCGTTCGGCACGGGTTGGCGGCCAAGGAAGGCGCCGGGCATGTGACCATCGCGGCCAGCGACCGGGGTGCCTTCGCCGAGATCTCGATCGAAGACGATGGGGTGGGTAGCGACCCGGATCAGATCCGCCGCATCCTGGACGGCGCCAGCGACCGCGACTCGGTCGGGCTCGGCAATGTCGACGCTCGACTGCGGCAGGTCTACGGAGACGACTTCGGTCTGGTGGTCGAAACCGCCCGCGGCGCCGGCACCAAAGTCAGCTTCCGGGTCCCCAAGTTCGCACCGGGTGTGCACGGGACAAGCTGACCACACAGGTCGTAGGCTCCGTGCATGCCCACCGAAGCAGACGGACTGGTGGCGCTGGTCGTTGACGACGAGGCGCCCGCGCTGTCTGAGTTGAGTTATCTCCTTGCGCAGGACGACCGGATCGCGGAGGTCCTGACGGCATCCAGCGGCACCGCCGCCTTGCAGATGCTGGACACCCGTGAGGTCGATGTCGTCTTCAGTGACATCTCGATGCCCGGCTTGGACGGGATGGCTCTGGCCCGCGTGGTCGCACGCTTCGTCGAGCGTCCGCAAATCGTCTTCGTGACCGCGCACGATAAGCATGCGGTGGATGCCTTTGCATTGGCCGCCACGGACTACGTCATGAAGCCCGTACGAGCCCAACGCCTTTCGGAAGCCGTGCGTCGGGTGGTGGCCGCCCATGCCGACCGCTCGGGGATGGCTGCGGCCAGCGAGTCGACCTCGCCAGCAGTCGAGGATGAGACCATTCCGGTCGAATTGGGCGGCGTCACGCGCTTCATCGCCCGCAGTCAGATCCGGTTCGCGCAAGCGCACGGTGACTACGCGCGGCTGCACACCGACGAAGGCTCACACTTGGTGCGCATTCCGCTCAGCGTGCTCGAGGAACGCTGGGGAGAACACGGCTTCGTGCGGATCCACCGCTCGACTCTGGTGGCCTTGCCGCACGTCACTGAGGTCCGGATGGACCGTGGCCGATGCACGGTCCTGGTCGGCGAAGTGTTCCTCCAGGTGAGCAGACGGCATACCAAGGAGTTGCGGGATACCCTTCTGCGACGGCCCCGATGACGCCTACGCCGCCCAACCAACGGGTCCGAGTCACCAGTTCACGGCGTGGCGCGACGACGCCGCGCCGCCGACCGGTGGCCCGTGATCTCGATGAGCAGACCGACCTCGGGGATGTCTACCTCGCGGGCCTGATGCGCGCCCAGCGCCGACTCTCGATCATCGTAATCTCGCTGATCCTCGCTGGCTTGATCGGGCTTCCGCTGCTGCTGGCAACGGTGCCCTCGACCCGTTCGCTGACCATCGCGGGAGTGCCCTTCCCGTGGATTGCCATCGGCGTCGCGGTGTACCCGTCGGCCTGGTTCTTGGCGCGCTGGTACACCAAACAGTGCGAGCGGCTCGAGGCCGACTTTGTGGCCGTCGTCGAAGGTACGTGAGCTCGATGTCCAGCCAGTTGTCGATCGCCGTCGTCACGCTGGTGTGTGTGGTCACGCTCCTCGTCGGCGGTCTCGGACTGCGGCTGTCACGAGCGACCAGCGACTTCTACGTCGCCGGTCGAACCGTCTCTCCACGGCTCAATGCCAGCGCCATCGGAGGCGAATACCTCTCTGCCGCATCCTTTCTCGGAGTAGCCGGGCTCATCTATGACCGCGGCACGGACATGCTCTTCCTGCCGGTGGGGTACACGGTGGGTTACCTGGTGCTTCTGGTCACCGTCGCCGCACCAATGCGGCGATCGGGCGCCTACACCTTGCCCGACTTTGCCGAAGCGCGGTTGGGCTCCCGGCGGATCCGGCTAGCCTCCTCCACCCTGGTCATGGGGATCGGGTGGCTGTATCTCGTTCCTCAGTTCCAAGGCGCCAGCCTGACCCTGAGTCTGGTTACCGGGGCGCCGGCCTGGGTCGGCGGCTTCGTGGTCATGGTGGTCATCGGGCTAGCCGTGGGTGCCGGTGGGATGCGCTCGATCACCTTTGTCCAGGCCGTCCAGTACTGGCTCAAGCTCACGGCCCTGGCGATCCCGGCCTTCGTCTTGCTGGCCTTGTGGCTGCGCCAGGGCACTCCCCCGGCCATCGCACCGGACTCCTGGGATGTGGCATTGGAAGCCATCTCCCCCGATGACCACCCGCTCTACCGGACCTGGTCAACACTCTTGGCCCTATGCCTGGGGACGATGGGTTTGCCGCACGTCCTGGTGAGGTACTACACCAACCCCGACGGGAACGCGGCCCGACGCACGACCGTGACGGTGTTGGCCCTGCTCGGAGTGTTCTACCTCTTCCCGCCGATTTACGGCGTCCTGGGTCGGGTCTACCTGCCCACATTGCCGACCGGGGTGCGCTCGGACACCATCGTGCTCCAGCTGCCGGAGACGCTGCTGCCCGGCTTGTGGGGTCAACTCCTGACGGCCATGCTGGCGGGCGGCGCGTTTGCGGCATTCCTGTCCACCGCCTCCGGCCTGGCGATGTCGGTCACCGGCGTGATCGACCAAGAGTTGCTGCGGCCCCGGCTTTCGCGGTTCACCGGCGGGGATGCGCCCGAGGTTCGTGGTTTCCGGATCGCTGCCGGGTTGGCCGTGCTGGTTCCGTATCTGCTCAGCCGCGCGACGGAGCCGCTCGGGCTCGCGAACACGGTGGGGCTGGCCTTCACCGTGGCAGCCGCGACCTTCGCACCGCTGATGCTCCTCGGGGTGTGGTGGCGCGGACTCACTCGATGGGGGGCGGCCTCGGGCCTGGCGGTGGGCGCTGTGAGCGCCGTGGGCGCGATCACGTTCTCCCTAGTTGGAGGCCCCTTCACCGGCTGGACGGCGGTGCTGCTCTCGACGCCGGCGCTCTGGTGTGTCCCCCTGGCGCTCGGCACGATGATCATCGTCTCGCTCGCCACCCCCGGGCACATCCCGCCGGGAACGGCACGCGTCATGGTGCGACTGCATACACCTGAACGGGTGGCGCTTTCCCGGTCCCGGTTGCGCGACTAAACCCCGCTCCGAGCCCGCTCCGCTCCGAGCCCCGCTCCGAGCCCCGCTCCTCTCCGAGCCCGCCCCGCTCCTCTCCGAGCCCGCCCCGCTCCGCCCCGCCGCGCAATCCGACCCCACTGGTCACACCTTTCCCGCCTGGTGCCGGAACCTTGAGGAAGCGGCCCCTTACAAGGGACCCCAAGTGAAAGGTTCCGGCATCAGGCGGGAAAGTTGAGGAGGGGGTGGCGAAGTGGGCACGGCGGCGGCCGCGCGACTGAGGTTAGGAGACTGCGGCTCGCAGGTTACGCGACTGCGGCTCGGGCGTTCACGAATGCCGTGACGCAGCGCTGCACGTCAGCCTCCGAATGTGCCGCCGAGAGCTGCACCCGGATGCGCGCCTTGCCTCGCGGGACCACCGGGAAGGAGAACGCGATGACGTACACGCCCTCGGCAAGCATGTGATCGGCGACTTGAGTAGCAACCCGAGCACCGTCGTCCCCGGGGAACATCACCGGCACGATCGGGTGCGACCCGGGAAGCAACTCGAAGCCCGCCTCTGACATCAGCTCCCGGAACAGGGAAGCATTGCGCCGCAACGTCTCTCGAGCCTGCGAGGAGGACGACACCAGATCCAGCGCCGTGAGCGATCCCGCGACCACGGCAGGCGCCACGGAGTTCGAGAACAGGTACGGCCGCGAACGTTGGCGCAACAGATCGACGACCTCCTGGTGTGAGGACACGTAACCACCGGACGCCCCACCCAAAGCCTTGCCCAGGGTGCCGGTGATGATGTCCACGCGGTCCTGAACGCCGAAGAGCTCCGGCGTCCCGCGGCCACCATCCCCGACAAAGCCCACGGCGTGCGAGTCATCCACCAGGACCATCGCCTCGAATTCATCGGCCAGGTCGCAGATCTGCGTCAACGGCGCGTACGAACCATCCATCGAAAAGACCCCATCGGTGACGACCACGACGCGATGCGCACCGGCTGCCCGCGCCGCGCCGAGCTGCGCGCGCAGGTCGACCATGTCGGCATTGCGATAGCGATACCGCGCGGCCTTCGACAACCGTATGCCGTCGATGATCGAGGCATGGTTCAGCTCGTCGGAGACGATCGCATCGCCTTCCCCAAAGAGGACCTCGAAGACACCCCCATTGGCGTCGAAGCAGGACGAATACAGGATCGTCGCCTCCATACCGAGGAAGTCGGAAATCCGGGCCTCCAACTCGGCATGCAGGGTCTGGGTTCCGCAGATGAATCGCACGGAGGCCATCCCAAAACCCCACTCATCCAAGGCATTTCGCGAGGCAGCCACGACCTCGGGATGATCGGCATAGCCCAGGTAGTTGTTTGCGCAGAAGTTCAGCGCGTCACCGGCGGTGGTGCCGATGTGCGAGGACTGAGGAGTGGTGATCTGCCGCTCCCGCTTGTATAGACCGGCGCCGTCAATCTCCGCCAGTGTTGCCGCGAGCTCCGCCTTGATCGATCCGTACATATCGCCAGCCTATGCCGCCGCAGCTGGCTCAGGACCAGTCCAGAACGACCTTTCCGCATTCCCCCGAGCGCGTCGCGTCGAAGGCCAGCTGCCAGTCCTCGGCAGCAAATCGGTGCGTGATCACCGAGGTCGCCGCAGTCCGCAACTCCGGCGAGGACGCCAGCATCGAACCCATCAGGTACCAGGTCTCGAACATCTCCCGCCCATAGATGCCCTTCAGCGTGATCATTCGCAGTATCACCCGCCCCCAGTCGATCGGGAAGGGACCCTTGGGCAGGCCGAGGAGGGCGACCCGGGCGCCATGGTTGAGGTTCCCGATCATCTGCTCAAGCGCCGCCGGAGCACCCGACATCTCCAGGCCGATGTCGAAGCCCTCCTTCATGCCCAGGCGCTTCTGCGCGTCGCCCAGCGATTCGCCACGACCCACATTGACCGTCATATCGGCCCCGGCAGCGCGCGCCAGCGAGAGCCGCAGGTCGGAGAGATCGGAGACCACGATCCGTCGGGCTCCGGCGTGCCGAACGATGGCCGTGGCCAGGACGCCGATCGGGCCGGCTCCGGTGATCACCACGTCCTCGCCGACCACCGGCCACTGCAGCGCGGTATGGGTTGCATTGCCTAGCGGGTCAAAGATCGCGCCGAGGTCGGGCTCGATGTCCGGACCATGCACCCAGGCGTTGGTCGCCGGGATCACAACATAGTCGGCGAAGGCTCCGTCCCGATTCACCCCGATACCGATGGTGTGGATGCACATGTGCTTACGTCCAGCGCGGCAGTTCCGGCAGATGCCGCAGACGATGTGTCCCTCCCCCGAGACCCGATCACCGACGCGCAGGTGCTCGACATCGCCGCCGACCTCGACCACCTCGCCATAGAACTCGTGCCCAATGGTCTGCGGCACGGTCACCACCGAGGCCGCCCAGTCGTCCCATTGTTCGAGGTGCAGGTCGGTGCCGCACAGGCCCGCACGCAACACCCGGATCTTGACATCCTTCTCGCCGCAGGTCGGTTCCGGGATGTCCACCAGCTCAAGCCCTGGCCCGGCCGTCACCTTTCGCAGTGCACGCACAGGTTCATCATGGCAGTCGGATCGCTGCAGGTCACCGGCTACATGTCAGTGCTCCCGAAACCGCCTGGCGCAGAGCGCGCACCGTTCAGCGCAGTGTGACCCGCCACACACCGAAGCCAGCCGCCCTTCCGCCGAGCCGCCCCCAACAAAGGGGTGCGCACGGCATAGGCACACCTTCACCCTAGTCACGACCCGGCGCTCGGCCCGGGCTATCGATCACTGGAGGTGACCGTGAGCACCGACGCTCGCACCAGCGGGAGCGACCCCTACGTCGCCCTGCAGTCCACCCCGGAGTTCCAGGCGCTGCGCAAGAAGTTCCGCAATTACGTCTTCCCCATGACGGCGTTCTTCCTCGCTTGGTACTTCCTCTACGTCCTGCTGTCGATCTTCGCCCCCGGCTTCATGAATACCGTGGCGTTCGGCAAGGTGACGGTTGGCCTGATCTTCGGCTTCTTGCAGTTCGTGACCACCTTCGCGATCACGTTCATGTACTCGAAGTGGATGAGCCGCGAGTTCGACCCCGAGGCAGACGCCCTGGGCGCTCGGCTCGACGGCGTGAAGGAGCACTGACATGACGGCCCTTTTCCCCGCCGCCACCGCGGTCGGCAACTCCACCCTGAACATCGGCATCTTTGTCGGCTTCGTGGTGATCACCCTTGCCATCGTCATCAAGGTGGCCGCTGGCAAGAAGACTGCTGAGCAGTACTACACCGCAGCTGGCGCCTTCTCCGGTCGCCAGAACGGCATCGCCATCGCGGGTGACTACCTGTCGGCCGCCTCCTTCCTCGGTATCGCGGGCGCCATTGCGCTGCGCGGTCTGGACGGCTTCCTGTACTCCATCGGCTTCCTGGTGGCCTGGCTCGTCGCGCTGCTGCTCGTTGCCGAGCTCATGCGCAACACCGGCCGGTTCACCATGGCTGACGTGCTCTCCTACCGCCTCCAGCAGCGCCCCGTGCGTATCGCCACCTCGGTGTCGGTGCTCTGCGTGTCGTTGTTCTACCTGCTGGCCCAGATGGCCGGCGCTGGCGGTCTGGTCTCGCTGCTCCTCGGTGTGTCTGGCGAGTTTGCCCAGAACCTCGTCATCGCAGGTGTGGGCGCCGTCATGGTCGCCTACGTCCTGATCGGCGGCATGAAGGGCACCACCTGGGTCCAGATCATCAAGGCGATCCTGCTCATCACCGCCACGGCGATCATGACCATCTGGGTGCTCGCTAAGTTCGGCTTCTCGCTCAGCAACCTGTTCGGCGGAGCGATCGAGACAACCTCGAAGTCTTCGGTCCCGGCCACGGCCAAGGGCGCCGAGCGGCTCATCGAGTATGGCGTTCAGTACGGCAAGACCACGACGACCAAGATCGACTTCATTTCGCTGTCGATGGCCCTGGTTCTCGGCACCGCCGGTCTGCCGCACGTCCTGCAGCGGTTCTACACGGTGCCCACCAGCAAGGAGGCCCGCAAGTCCGTTGAGTGGGCGATCTGGCTGATCGGTGGGTTCTACCTACTGACCCTCGTCGTTGGCTTCGGCGCTGCCGCCCTGGTTGGCCCCGACAAGATCAATGGTGCTCCCGGCAAGCAGAACTCGGCTGCTCCGCTGCTCGCCTTCGAGCTCGGTGGCAGCCCGCTGCTCGGCATCGTCTCCGGCATCGCCTTCGCGACCATCCTCGCGGTCGTTGCCGGCCTGACGATCACCGCCTCGGCGACCTTCGCGCATGACATCTACAAGGAGGTCATCAAGAAGGGCCAGTCCTCGCAGGACCAGGAGGTCAAGATGGCCCGTATCGCGGCCATCGCGATCGGCGCCGTCGCCATCCTCGGTGGCATGCTCGCCAAGAGCCAGAACATCGCGTTCCTCGTGGCCCTCGCCTTCGCGGTCGCGGCCTCGGCGAACCTGCCGACGATCCTGTACTCGCTGTTCTGGAAGGGCTTCAACACCAAGGGTGCCCTGTGGTCGATCTACGGCGGTCTCATCACCTCGATCGGCCTGATCATCTTCAGCCCGGTCGTCTCCGGCAAGCCGGCCGACCCCAAGACCGGCCTGTCGCCCTCGATGATTACCGACCCCAGCGTGGACTTCCACTGGTTCCCGCTGGACAACCCCGGATTGGTCTCCATTCCGCTGGCCTTCTTCCTCGGCTGGTTGGGTTCCACGTTGTCCAAGGAGCACAACGCCGAGAAGTACGCCGAGATGGAGGTCCGCTCCCTTACCGGTCATGGTGTCGCCGAGGCGCTGAACCACTGACCCCTGCCACGGTGGCGGGTGGCTCGCGTGCGAGCCACCCGCCACCCACAGACCGCGCGGGCGGCATACCTCGAGCCCCAGACTCGGTATGCCGCCCGCGCCTTTGTCGGCCCGTCCTGGGGCGCGCTACCCTCACCGGATGGCCACCACCTTTTCGATCGCACGCCGCACCTCCGTCAATGCCTCACCTGAGCGGGTGTTGTCCTTCATCGAGAACTTCCGCGAGTGGGTGCAGTGGTCACCGTGGGAGGGCCTGGACCCCGACCTTCAGCGCACGTACACCGGGCCGGAGCGCGGCGCCGGTTCGTCCTACACCTGGTCCGGAAATCGCAAGGCCGGCGCCGGCACCATGGACATGGCCAAGTCCGGCGCTGACGGCGTGGACATCGACCTGACCTTCACCAAGCCCTTCCCCGCGCGCAACCACGTGCGGATCGACGTCACGCCCACGGCCGCCGGGACCGATGTCGTCTGGACCATGACCGGCCCGCAGAGTGCGTTCAACAAGCTCATCTTCCGGTTGCTCAAGATGGAAGCCCGGCTGGCCGCGGACTTCGACAAGGGGCTGGCGCAGCTGAAGGCGGTCGCTGAGGCCGCGTGAGCGTGCCGCTCGTCGCATGACGCAGCCCGCCGGACGGCATCCGGAAGGGTCGGTTATTGCCCCACCACCGGGGCACACGGTTGGCTAGTGCCACGTCCAACGCACTCACCGACGAGGAGCACGCCCGTGACCGACGACAGCCTGTCCAGCCACATCGCTGAAATGGACCTCTCGCCCAGCCCCGAGCTGACCGCCAGCGCGAATGGCAAGGCGGAGATGTATGCCGCGGCGGCCGACGACTACGAAGGCTTCTGGGCGGAGCAAGCCCGCCGCTATGTCACCTGGGCCAAGGACTTTGACCAGGTCCTGGACTGGAGCAATGCGCCCTTCGCGAAGTGGTTCGTCGGGGGCGAACTCAATGTCGCCTACAACTGCGTCGACCGACACGTCGAGGCTGGCAATGGCGACCGAGTTGCCATGCACTTCGAGGGCGATCTCGGGGACACCCGGACCATCACGTATGCCGATCTGCAACGCGAAGTGTGCAAGGTCGCCAATGGCCTGACCGAACTGGGCGTCGGCAAGGGTGACACGGTCATGATCTACATGCCGATGATCCCGGAGACGGTGTTCACGATGCTGGCGTGCGCCAGGCTGGGTGCGCCCCATTCGCTGGTGTTCGGTGGCTTCTCGGCCGAGGCACTGCATACGCGCATCCAAGACGCCGGAGCCAAGCTCGCGGTGACCACGGATGGACAGTTCCGGCGCGGCAAGCCCACGCCGCTGAAGGCTGCGGTCGATGAAGCCCTCGAGCACGCCGACAACACCGTCGAGAAGGTGCTGGTCTACAAGCGCACGGGGATAGAGGTGTCCTGGACCGAGGGCCGAGACGTCTGGTGGAGCGATGTCATCGACCACCAAAGCGAGACGCACACCTGGGAGGCCCACGACAGTGAGCACCCGCTGTTCATCCTCTACACCTCGGGCACGACCGGAAAGCCGAAGGGCATCTTCCACACCACCGGCGGCTACCTCACTCAGGCGGCATACACCAATGCCGTCGTGCACGATGTGCACCCGGGTGAGGATGTGTACTGGTGCACGGCGGATGTGGGCTGGGTGACCGGGCACTCGTACATCGCCTACGGGCCGCTGGCCAATGGTGTGACGCAGGTGCTCTATGAAGGCACCCCGGACACGCCGCACCAGGGCCGTTGGTGGGAGGTCATCGAGCGGTACAAGGTCAACATCTTCTACACGGCGCCAACGGCGATCCGAACGTTTATGAAGTGGGGGCATGACATTCCCCAGCGGTATGACCTGTCCTCGATCCGCGTGCTCGGGTCGGTGGGCGAGCCGATCAACCCCGAGGCGTGGTTGTGGTACCGCAAGTACATCGGCAGCGACCGGGCACCGATCGTGGACACCTGGTGGCAGACCGAAACCGGCGCCATCATGATCTCGCCGCTGCCGGGCGTCACCACTCTCGAGCCGGGTTCGGCGCAGCGGCCCATCCCGGGTGTCTCGGCGGAAATCCTGGACGATGAGGGCCAGCCGTTCACGGAGCCCGAGAAGGTGGGTTACCTCGTGCTCACCAAGCCGTGGCCGGCGATGTTGCGGGGTATCTGGGGCGATCCGGAGAGGTACCGCGACACATATTGGTCGCGCTTCGGCCCGGAGTACTACTTCGCTGGCGATGGCGCGAAGTACGACGCCAAGGGCAATATCTGGCTTCTCGGCCGGGTCGACGACGTCATGAATGTCTCGGGGCACCGGCTCTCGACCGCCGAGATCGAGTCGGCGTTGGTGTCGCATCCGTCGGTGGCCGAGGCCGCTGTCGTTGGCGCGGCGGACGAGACCACGGGCCAGGCGGTGGTGGCCTTTGTCATCTTGCGGGCGGAGGCGGTCGAGGCCGCTTCGGCCGATGAGGCCGCGACGATCCTGGATCTGCGCAATCACGTCGGTGCGGTCATCGGTCCGATTGCGAAGCCTCGCTCGATCATGATCGTGCCGGAGCTGCCCAAGACGCGCTCGGGCAAGATCATGCGGCGCCTGCTGCGAGACGTGGCCGAGGGCCGGGACATCGGCGACGCGACCACGCTGGCGGACTCCTCGGTGATGGAGCTGATCTCCAAGGGTCTGTCCAAGGACTGATTCGGCGCGGCTGGGCGCGCCCGGCCGCGCCGCGGCCGGGCGCGGCCGCCGCGGGGGCCGTGCGGCGTTGGGTCCGTGCGGCGGTTGGTGACGTGCCATTCGTGCTGTGCCGCGCCGTGCCGCGGGCGCTGACCCAACAGATCGCGCACCACCCCGTCCGGACTCCTCACACGCGAAAGTAACTCCTTGCACCCGCAAGGGGACAGACCGGGATGCACCAAATTTCCTTGCGCTCGAGAGGAGTTACTTTCGCGTGTGAGGGACGTGGAAGGCAGGGTGCCGAGTCGGCTGGATGTTCAGCCGCCCAGCTGTGGATAAAGTTCCCGGGGTTGGGAATCTGGGCCCAGGATTTCGGCCATGTCCACCTCTTCGCGCGATCGCCAACCGAGTGCGGACGCCCTGCAACCCGCCGACCAGTCAGCCTCGGATCGCCCCCGGATGAAGCCGCCCAAGCGCGAGTTGGGCCGCCCCAGTGACAGCCTTGCGCGGCAAGTTCAGGATCGCCTCGACGCCGGCCCCGCTTGGCAGTGGTGGGACGAGCCCTCGGCGCGCGAACCGTGGCACCTCGTCGCGCTGCTACACCGGGCATGGATTGCCGTCGCTGAGTCCGTCCTCCTGTCTATGGCGCAACCCCCCGACCGGCGCTCGCACCTCCTCGGTGACACCCTGGCGTTGGTCCGGATCGCCGAAAAGCCCTGCCCTCAGGTAAGCCTGGCGACCTTCCTCGGGGAGAGCGAGGCCACCATCTCCCGCCGCGCTCGGCGACTCGAGAGAGCTGGCCTGGTCACCAGGCAAGGTTCTTGGCGTGATGGTCGAGTCAGCCACGTCACCGCGACTCCAGATGGCCGAGCGCAGGCCGAGCGCACCAAGTCCCAGTGCGCCGACCTGATCGACCTCTGGTTCGAGCACATCCCGCCGGAGGACCGCGAACTCCTGCAGGGCTGGTTGCTGCTCCTCATTACCGAGGGCCGTCGAGCCGCCGACTTCGCGCTGTGGCCCAGGTAGTTCGCCCTGCGCCCCCGGTAGTAGGCCCTGCGGCCTCGCTAGTTCGAACCGTGGCCCCGGTAGACTGCGGGGTTCATGGAGAGCCGGGAAGTCTGGTCGGCACTGGTATGCCGACGACCCCTGGCTCCCACCCGGGCAAGGGCCGTATGCCGCCGGTCGCCTTCAGCAGACGGGACACCATGAACACACCAACGCCGCCTCCGGCCCCAAGCAGGCTCTTCCCTCGCCCCAGTTGGGCCGAAGCGCAGTTCATCAAAGACGCTCTGCGGACCGAGACCATCGGCGGGGGCCTGCTCCTGCTCGCCGCTGCCGCGGCGCTCATCTGGGCCAACTCCCCATGGTCTGATTCCTACTTCGCCCTACGTGACGCCAAGGTCGGCCCGGACTGGGGTCACCTGCGCCTCACCCTCGGCCATTGGGCCGCCGATGGCATGCTCGCGATCTTCTTCTTCGTTGCTGGGCTCGAACTCAAGCGCGAGTTCCTGGTGGGCGAGCTCACCTCCGCACGCAAGGCCGCGGTCCCCGTCGTCGCAGCGCTCGGTGGCGTCGTCCTACCGGCACTGGTGTTCGTAGGCGTGGTGACGCTCGCCCGAGGGGCAACCGGAGCAACCGAAGGCGCCAACGACCTGCGCGGATGGGCCATCCCCACCGCAACGGATATCGCCTTTGCCCTGGCTGTGCTCGCTGTGATCGGCACTCACCTGCCGTCGGCGCTGCGCTCCTTCTTGCTCACCCTCGCGGTCGTGGATGACCTCATCGCGATCATCATCATCGCGGTCTTCTACACCTCGACGCTCACCTGGACGCCGCTGCTGCTGGCGGCCATCCCGCTCGGGATCTTTGCCGCACTGGTGCAACGACGGATCACCTATTGGTGGCTCCTGCTTCCGCTCGCCTTCGCCACCTGGGCACTGGTGCATGCTTCCGGCGTTCACGCCACCGTCGCCGGCGTCCTCCTCGGGCTCGTGGTCCCCGTTCGCCCACGAGCCTCGGTCCCCGAGGTCAGCACGCTCTCCCGCAAGACCGATGTCGCCCACCACTTCGAGCACATCGTCAGGCCACTCTCCGCAGGCGTGGCCGTCCCGCTCTTCGCCTTCTTCGCCGCCGGAGTTGGCGTCGCAGGTGGCGGCCTGCGGGCGGCATACAGCGACCCGGTGGCGATCGGCGTGGTCGCGGGACTGGTCGTCGGCAAACTCGTGGGCGTGCTCTCAGCCACCTGGCTGGTGGCCAGATTCACCCACGCCGAACTCAGCGAAGACCTCACCTGGGGAGACATCCTGGGCGTCTCACTGCTCACCGGGGTCGGTTTCACGGTCTCGCTACTGGTCGGTGAACTCGCCTTCGGAGTGGGCAGCGCTCGCGACGATCACGTCAAAGTAGCGATTCTTGTGGGATCGCTGCTCGCGGCCCTGCTGGCCTCGATGGTGCTGATCCGCCGGAATGCCGCCTATCGACGGATCGAGGAACTCGAGGGCGCCGACAGCGACGAAGCCGTTAGGGCTTGATCACCTTCAGGGTCTGCTGAACCTCAGCAATGGCCTTCTCTGGCACCGGCTTAGCGCTCGCCAGGGCCTTCTTGCCGACCATGGCCAGAATGCCCGCCACGAGGAAGAGCACGCCCATGACGATGGCGTAGCCCGCCCACACCGGCAGCCACAACGCCAGCACGTTAGCCAGCGTATGCAGCAGGAAAATCAGACCCATCAGGGCCATGAAGGCCGCGGCACCCAGCAGGCCGGCACCCTTGCCCATGAACTTGGCCCCGGTGGACATCTCGGCCTTGGCCAGCGCGATATTGCTCTTGACGATGCCTTCGAGGTCGTGTGTCGCATCCGCGACGAGCTGACCGATAGTCCGCTCAGGTCCTTGGGTGTCGGCTGCCATGGCACGACCATACCGACTTCCTCCCCATGCGGTAGCCCAAGGTGGCCAAGTCGCGATGTCAGGCACACCGTCCGGTCGACACCGCGGCGGTCGCGCTGCGGCCGCGTTGCAGGACGGGTGTCATCTCCGCGAGCGTGAGGGCATATCCCGTGTCGGCATAGCTGAGTGAGCTAGCGAAGACGATGCCCACAGCCTCGCCGTCGGCGTTCACGAGCGGTCCTCCGGAGTTCCCTTGGCGAATGGACGCCCGCAGGCTGTATATCTCCCGTTGGGTGGACGTTGCCGCACCGTAGATGTCCTCCTGTGGCGTGGTGATCACTTGCCGCACGCGCACTGGTGTGACCGTGTATCGACCCCCACCGGGGAAGCCGGCGATCACGGCGGCGTCGCCTCCAGACAGGGCGCTGCCGAGTGGCAAGGAGTCCGCCGTGAGGCCGGGGACCTTGAGCACCGCCAGATCCCGCACCGGGTCGAAGATCACCACCCGCGCGGCAAGCTCGCTTCCACGGCCTTGCACCCTCACCGTAGGCGCCGTCATCCCCGCCACGACGTGGGCATTCGTGACCACCCGTTCCGGCCCAAAGACCCACCCCGAACCGACAGCGCCGCGCCCGCAGGAGGGCGTTGCGCCGGACACCTCCACGATGCTCGCAGCGGCCGAGCGAATGCCGCTGCGCCGCGCCAGTGCGGGGTCGGGAGCCGCCACTTCGCGGTTGCCGCCGAGATTCTCGATGATCCGGGGCAATCCACGATCCACGAGGCCACCAAGAGCGATGCGCGCTCGGTCAACACCTGCTTCCGGCAGCATCGCCTCAAACCCGGCGAGCACCCGCGAACTCGTCACGGCCTCGCGCAGCAGACTCGAGGTACCCATGGCGAGCATCGAGGCGACCACCCAGGACATCAGGGTTGCGGCGCCACCCATCACGAGCGCACCACCCAAGGCGCTCAGGGCGCCACGCCTGCCATCTGGCCGAGGGCTGAGATACCGGCCCAAGGCGTCGCCCAGCACTTGCCCGAGGATGGCGCTCCCGCCCAGAGCGAGCACCAGGACCACGCTGCGGACAGCGGGCTGCGATTCGGCCCACGCGGCCCGGTCCACCAGGGGCGGCAGAATCCACCAGGCCGCTGACAGCCCGGCCAGCATTCCCATCAGGGATAGGGCCGCAGTGGCGGCGCCCTGACGCCAGCCCGATGCGGCATTCGTGCCAATGATGATCAGCAGGATTACATCGACGACGGTGGCGGTCATCCCTCGCCGTCCAGACCTCGCATCCAGGGAGACATCACCCGATCGGGCAGCGGCCGTTCTCGCTCCACGTCCCAGGGCCTGGCGATGCCGCCCAGCTCGAAGAGCACGGAGAGCAAGGTCGCCGTAAAGCCCCAGACGAACAGGTCGTCGACCTCGAAACCCGGGCCGCGATACGGGCCGAACACCGCGGTGAAGCGATTGGCCGGGTCGAGGAGATCGCGCACCGGAACCTGGACCACCCGCTCGACCTCGGTGCGCGAAACCGCTTCGAGTCGCACCGGCGCAGCCCACCAACCCAACACAGGGGTGACCGCATTGCGACTGGGCGAGAGGTACAACTCGGGGAACGCGTGCACGACCGAGACCGTGCTCGGATCCACGCCCACCTCCTCCTCCGCCTCGCGCAAGGCTGCGGCCACGGTGTGCTCATCGCTATCGTCCACCCGGCCACCGGGAAAGGAGACCTGCCCGGGGTGGGCTCGCAGCGAGTGGGAGCGCTCGGTGAGCACCACCTGCTCCCCGCCCGCAGGGTCCGGGCCGAAAAGCATGAGCACGGCGGCCCGCCGGTCGGTGCCGGGGGGCGGCGCAAAGTCGGTGAACCACTCGTGGCCATCCTGCTCGACTCGATGGATGGCCGCCGAGCACCAGGCTGGCACCCCCGACAGCGCGTCAGTACTCACGACAGCGGTCCTGGCGGGGGTGTCGGCGCAGCAGCCCCGGGCGCGAGCTCGTAGGTCAGCATCGTCAGCGCCTTGTCGCGATCGATCTCACCTTCCCCGAAGGAAGGGCACAATCTGGCGACCGGACACGCTCCGCAAGCGGGTCGGCGGGCATGGCAGGTCCGGCGACCGTGGAAGATCACCACATGGCTGAGCATGGTCCAGTCACGGCGTGGAATCAGGGCACCGACCGCGTGCTCGACCTTGACGGGATCGGTCTCGGCAGTCCACCCAAAACGGCGCACCAGGCGACCGAAGTGGGTATCCACGGTGATCCCGGGGACGCCAAAGGCGTTGCCGAGCACCACATTCGCCGTCTTGCGCCCCACGCCGGGCAAGGTGACCAAATCGGCCATCCGGCCGGGAACCTCGCCGTGGAAGCGCTCCACCAGGTCAGCCGACAGCCGGAGCACAGAGTCAGTCTTGGCCCGGAAGAAGCCGGTCGGCTTCAGCACGGCTTCCATCTCTTCGCGGTCCGCACCCGCCAAGTCGGCCGCCGTTGGCCACCGCTCGAAGAGCGTCGGCGTCACCCGGTTGACCATGACATCAGTGGTCTGAGCGGAGAGAACGGTCGCCACCAGCAGCTGAAGCGGGGAGGCAAAGTCCAACTCACAGTGCGCATACGGGTACCGCTGCTCGAGGAGTCGGAACATCCGGCGCGCTCGCCGGGTCAGCGCCAGCGACGACTCGCCAGCAACGGGCGCTGGCGGCACGGTCGAGGCAGCGGGGGTCACGCCGGCCAGCCTATTGCGCCCCCCGGACAATGGCTGATGGCGTTCTCGCACCCGTCCCGCATGGCAGACTGACAGCCGTGGATCACGATGTCGTGCGCAAGGCACCCCTGTTCGCGTCCCTCGACGATGAGACGGCCGCCGCGTTATTGGCCTCCATGTCCCGTCAGCACATGGAACGCAGCGATGTCCTCTTCCACGAGGGCGACCAAGGCGACCGGCTCTACGTGATCGGCGAGGGCAAGATCAAGTTGGGTCGCACCTCCACCGATGGGCGGGAGAACCTGCTGGCCATCCTCGGGCCCGGCGAGATGTTCGGCGAGCTCTCACTCTTCGATCCCGGCCCCCGCACGGCCACCGCGACCGCCGTGGCCGAGACCCAGGTCCTCTCCATCGGTCACGAGCAACTCGGCGAGTTCCTCTCAGCGAATCCCCGTGTCGCGCAGACGCTCTTGGCGGCTTTGGCCCGCAGATTGCGCCGCACCAATGAGTCCTTGGCAGACCTGGTGTTTACGGATGTGCCCGGACGGGTCGCCAAGGCTTTGCTCGACTTGTCGGATCGGTTCGGCCGCCCGGTCGACAGCGGGGTCATGGTCAGCCATGACCTCACCCAGGAGGAGTTGGCGCAACTCGTCGGCGCCTCTCGAGAGACGGTCAACAAAGCCCTGGCCGACTTCGCGACCCGCGGCTGGCTCAAGCTGGAGGCACGCGCAGTGCTCTTGCTTGACGTCGAGCGCCTCAAGCGTCGGGCGCGCTGACCCCGAGATAGCTCAGCTGGGCGCGGATCGACAGCCGCGCCGCCGGCCAGACCGATTGGGGCACATCGGCATACACGCGGGTGAGCACCCCTTCGACGGGGTCGTCCTCGCCCAGCGCGCCGTCGGCCAACGCCTGCCGAACCTGCTCCAGTCGCTCCCCGCGGTGTCGCTGATAGAAGGAAACCATCGCGGCCGCATCATCCACCACAGGACCGTGTCCAGGCAGAATCCTGACAACCTCACCATTGCCGGTCAGCATCCGGATCCGCTCGAGCGAGTCCAGGTATGCCGCAAGCTCACCATCGGGGTGCGCCACCACCGTCGTGCCGCGACCAAGCACCATGTCGCCAGTGAGGAGCGCATGGTCGGCTGGCAGCGCGAACGAGATCGAGTCGCTCGTATGACCCGGGGTGGCCACCACCCGGACCTCCAAACCTTGCAGGCGGATCAGGTCACCGTCGGCGAGGCCACCCTTTCCGCCACCAACGGCCCGTACCGGCGCACCGGTGAGCTCAGCTAGCGCTGGGGCACCCTCGCTGTGATCGAGATGGCCGTGGGTGAGCACGATCAGCGCGACTCGGGCCCCCTGCTCCTCCACGGTCCGACGCACTCGGTCGAGGTGGGCTGAATCCAATGGCCCAGGATCGAGTACCACCGCTGCGGTAGCCCCGGGCTCTACAAGGATCCAGGTGTTGGTCCCATCCAGCGTCATCGGCCCGGGGTTGGGTGCCAATACGCAGCGAGCACGAGGAGTGATTTGCCCTCCGGTCCACGTGTTCACAGGTCCACTCGCAAACCCAGAACCCCACCCTCATCGAACAGCCGGGGCATCACCACACGCGGGTCGGCAGGCATGGCGAGATAGTCCTCCAGGCTGGACGCCGAGGCCAGCTGCTCCAGCGCGTGCATCGTCGGGGGCAACATGACCAACTCGTCGCGCTCAAAGGCATCCAGGATGTCCCGCGGCCGACTCCATTGCATCGAGACCGCCTCGCTGGTGAGGTGCTGCAGCATCTCGCCGGGAGGCATCATTGCCGCCAGGATCCAGGTGTCATAGCGGCGGCGGTCGAACACGGGGGTCAGCCAGCGGCCCCGGACTCGCAGGTCCTCGGGACGGAGCACGATCCCGGTCTCCTCAGTAACTTCGCGCAGCGCGGCGGCAAGATGGCGCCGCGCCACCTCCGCGGAAACCCGCATTGCGACGGCGGCCCGCTGAACGATGTCGTCCGCGAGCTCCACTCCGCTGTCCCGCTCATCCACCGAGCCGCCGGGGAAGGCATGCATGGAGGGCGCGAAGGCCATGGTGGCGGCCCGTTTAAGGGTGACCACCTCAACGCCATCGGGCGCCTGTCTGAGCACCAAAACCGTTGCTGCAGAACGTGGCTCGACACCCCGATCGAGCGCGCCCGCATCAAGCCACTGCCTCAGCGCAGCGATCCGCGCTGGATCGCCCACGAGTCGGAAGTCGCGCGACATAGCGGCGTTAACTCAGTCTTCGAGGTGCGCGATGACCTCGACTTCGACCGAGGCGCCCAACGGAAGGGCGACCACACCGACGGCGGATCGGGCGTGAATCCCCTTCTCCGCGAAGGCATGACCGAAGAGTTCACTGGCTCCATTGACCACGAAGGGCTGCCCGGTGAAACCGGGATCGGAGGCCACGAATCCCACGACCTTGACGATCCTGGCGACCCGATCCAGATCCCCCACGACGGACTTGATCGCCGCAATGGCATTGAGGGCGCACTGCTGAGCAGCGTCTTTAGCGAGCGCCGACTCGACCAGCCCATCGCCCTCACCGACCTGTCCAGTGGCAACGAGGGCGCCGGCACGCATCGGCAGCTGGCCCGAGACATACACACGGGAGCCGTCGACCACGGCCGGGGTGTATGCCGCAACCGGCGGCACAACCTCAGGCACGGTCAGGCCCAGCTCAGCCAGGCGCTCCTCCACAACACTCATGGCACTCTCCGCTCAGGCCTTGGGGCGTTTGAAGTAGGCCACCAGCGCGCCGGTGTCGGGCATGGTGACGATCTGCACCAACTCCCAGCCATCGGCGCCAAAGGTGTCCAGAATTGCCTTGGTGTTGTGCACCATGACGGGGGCGGTGAGGTACTCCCAGGTGGTCATGCGCGCCAGCCTAGCCCGGCGGGCCGCCGATACGCTGGGCCGCGTGAGCGATGAGCATCCCGCCTTTTCGCGCACTGCACGTCCCATCGATCGCACAGTTCGCCTAGGGCCGCAGGAGTGCGAGCTCTACGACGTGTGGGTGCCGCCAGCGCCCATCGGGACGACCGTGGTCCTGGTGCATGGCGGCTTCTGGCGTGCTCGGTACGACCGCCACCACCTCGAACCCCTCGCCTCCGCGCTCGCACTCGACGGCTTCCATGTCGCCAATATTGAGTTCCCTCGCGTGGGTATGCCGAGTGGCGGCTGGCCGGGAATGGGTCAGGCGGTAGCAGCCCGGGTCGATGCAGTAAGGGACGACCAGGGTCTCCCTGATCGTCTGGCGGTGGTCGGCCATTCAGCGGGTGGGCACCTGGCCCTCTGGTTGGCCTCGTCAGGGCGCGCACCCGAGGTGTCCCAGGTGGTGGCCCTCGCGCCCGCTGTGCCCCTCGCGGAGGTGCACGCTCGCGGGCTCTCCCGGGGCGCCGCCCAGGAGCTCATGGGCTGCCCTCCAGAGCAAGCCCCAGATCTCTGGGCAGAGGCTGACCCGGACACCCAACGACTCACCACACCGGCCACCGTCATCGTCGGGCCAGCGGACGTCGATGTCCCGCCCGCGATGACGGCCGCGTATGCCGCGAACCGGCGGTCTGATGAGCCCTGCACCATGGTCGAGGTGCCCGGCGCCGATCACTTCGACCTCATTGACCCGGGCCACGCGGCATACGAGGTTCTGCGTCGCCATCTCCCCCAGTAGATCGGCAATGGGCCGACTACAGTGACGCTCGTGAGCGCCGCACTCTCGGACCTGCGCCTGCACGTCGTCACGGGCAAGGGCGGGGTTGGCAAGACCACCGTCGCCTCGGCACTTGCGCTGGCGCTCGCGCAGTCCGGCAAGCGCGTCCTCCTCGTCGAGGTCGAGGGCCGTCAGGGGATCAGCCAGACCTTTGATGTGCCGCCGCTGGGCATTGACGAACGCTTGCTGGTCAACAGCGGGGACGGCGAACTGTGGGGGCTGGCAGTCGACGCCAAGGCGGCACTGCTGGAGTACCTCCAGATCTTCTACAAGTTGGGCCGCGCTGGAAACGCCCTCGAGAAGGTCGGCGCGATCGACTTCGCCACGACGATCGCTCCAGGAGTCCGCGATGTCCTCCTGATCGGCAAGGTCTACGAGGCGGTTGGACGCACGGACGGACCTCGCCGTGGCCAAGGGGCTTGCGTCTGGGACGCCGTCGTTCTGGACGCACCGCCCACGGGGCGGGTTGGTCGCTTCCTGGGCGTGAATGCCGAGGTCGCCGGCATCGCCCGGATGGGTCCCATCAAGAACCAGGCCGACTCGATTACTCGGTTGCTGCAATCCACCAACACCGCCGTGCATCTGGTGAGCCTGCTGGAAGAGATGCCCGTCCAAGAGACCATCGACGCCGTCACCGAGCTGCGTTCTGCCCGCTTTGGGCTCGGACTGTGCGTCGTCAACCTGGTGCGCGATCCCTTGCTCGACGAGCGAGATACTGACCTGCTCGCGCAGACCGCCGATCTCGAAGCGTCCATCAAGGCAGACCTCGACAGTGTTGGCGTGCGTGCCACCGGTCCCATGGTCCGGGGCCTGCTCAGCCAGGGGCGCGACCACGCCGACCGCATTCTCCTCCAAGACGAGATGGCCACCGAGTTGGCCGAGACGGGTCTGCCCCTCATCCCACTACCGGCCCTGGTGGATGGGGTCGAAGAGGGCGGGATCAGCGTGCTCGCGGAGATCCTGGCCGAGGTCCTCGACACACCCCTGGCGAGCGCGCCATGAGCACGTCACCGCACCTGGACCTCGATGCCCTCATCGCCGATCGGGGTATCGGCGTCGTCGTCTGCTGCGGCGCCGGCGGCGTCGGCAAGACCACGACGGCGGCAGCATTGGGCTTACGGGCCGCCGAGGCGGGACGTCGAGTCGTGGTCCTCACCATCGATCCGGCACGCCGCCTGGCGCAAGCCCTGGGCCTGACCGAGCTCGATAACACCCCGCGACCCGTGGCCGGGCTTACCTCGGGGGCGACCGGTTCACTCGACGCCATGATGCTCGACATGAAGCGGACCTTCGATGAGGTCGTGGAAGCCCATGCCGACCCCGAGAAGGCAGCCCAGATCCTCGCCAATCCGTTCTACCAGGCGGTCTCGAGCAGTTTCGCGGGGACTCAGGAGTACATGGCCATGGAGAAACTCGGCCAACTCCGCGCCCAGGCTGAGCGTGATGGCACCTGGGATCTCATCGTCGTCGACACCCCGCCATCGCGCTCAGCACTGGACTTCCTCGACGCCCCCAAGCGCCTGGGCTCCTTCCTGGACGGGCGGTTCATCCGCTTGCTCGCGGCACCCGCCAAGGCGGGCGGCCGGGCGTACCTCAAGGTGTTCAGCGTGGGTGTCGACCTGGCCGCCCGCACGCTGTCCAAAGTCTTGGGCGGCCAGATGCTCACCGACGTCCAGACCTTCGTGGCGGCGCTGGACACCATGTTCGGAGGCTTCCGGGAACGCGCCGATGTCACGTATGCCCTTCTGAAAGAGGAGAGCACAGCATTCCTCGTCGTGGCCTCGCCCGAGCGAGACGCCTTGCGTGAGGCCGCCTATTTTGTCGAGCGGTTGGCAGCCGAGAGTATGCCGCTCGCCGGTCTCATCGTGAATCGGCTCACGACCGTGTCCGCCACCACCTTGTCGGCCGCTCGTGCCCTCGCCGCCGCCGAGCAGTTGGAGGAACACGAGTCGGGCGCCTCAGTGACGGCCGCCCTGACTGGCGACCTCCTGCGACTGCACGAGGACCTTGCGGCCACAGCCAACCGACAAAGAGCCCATGTGAGCCGGTTCGAGGCCGCCCACCCACGGGTGCCATCCACGACGGTGCCGGCCCGAGCAACGGATGTCCATGACCTCGCTGGCCTGCGGGCGGTGGGCGCAGCACTGGGGCGGGCCACCGCCTAACTCCCCTGGGCACAGCACGGCGCCCGGCTCTCTCCCTACAGAAAGCCGGGCGCCGGGACTAGGGCATCGGGGTAGTGGACCCGCGACGCATACCCCCTCAGGCGATGGTGCTGAGCGGCCTGGACTTGGCCTCCTGAAGCAACGACGCCCACGAGCGCACGTCCGGGCGACGACGCAGCAGCGCCCGGCGCTCCCGCTCGGTCATCCCTCCCCAGACTCCGAATTCCGTGCGATTGTCCAGCGCGTCGGCCAGGCACTCAGCCACGACCGGACAGCCCTTGCAGATGGCCTTGGCAACGCGCTGCGCCTTGCCCTGGACAAAGAGCGCGTCGGGGTCGATGCCTGCGCACTGACCTCGGGCCGGCCAATCCTGAACCCAATCCCCGGCAATTTCCCGGGGTGCCATCATGGAGATGGTCATATTGTCGATCCTCACGTGTGATAGGGCCCTGCGCCCAAGTGGTGCCGAGGTCCCCCAGCGGCACCGTCATTTCCGTTAAATCACGTTAGGCCAGGACCCTCTCCGGCTGTATCGGCTGACTGGGTTGACCCCGAATCCCCCGTTCGGATGACGCTTCTGGTGCAGAACCATCTGCTAAGCAGGTGTTAAGGCAATCCAAAACCGATCGGCTGGTGGCAGCGCCCGCCCACTCGGACCGGGCCACACGACCGCCACGAGTACACGGCCGCACGGGTTGGCGGGTTACCCTGGAGCCCATGCAAGGGCGTGCTCACAGTCTCTCGGCCGTGTTCCGGCTACTCGCTGCATTCAGCGTGCTCAGTGTCATTGCTGGCATCCTCATGGCCGCGGTCGCGATGCCCGCCATTGGCGCCGTCGGTTCAGTGGCCAATAGCTCGGTGGACTTCTTCAACGACCTGCCCCATGACTTCACGGCGACACCGCTGGCCCAGCAGTCCAAAATCCTGGACTCCGAGGGCGGGCTGGTGGCCAACCCATACGACGAGAACCGCATCGTCGTCGGTCTGAAGTCGATTTCGCCGTGGATGCAAAAAGCCCAGATCGCCCTGGAGGACGCGCGCTTCTACGAGCACAACGGTCTGGACACCAAGGGTTTGGCCCGCGCCTTCGTCTCGCAACTCACCGGCGGTCAGGTGCAGGGTGCCTCATCGATCACCCAGCAGTACGTCAAGTTGACCCTCCAAGACAACGCGCTGCGCCGGGGTGACAAGGCCGCCGCCCAGGATGCCGTCGAGGTGTCCTTCGGCCGGAAGCTGCAGGAACTTCGCTACGCCCTCGATGTCGAGGAGAAGCTCACCAAGCAGCAGATCCTCACCAACTACCTCAACTTGGCCTACTACGGCGACCAGGCGTACGGGGTCGAAGCGGCCGCGATCAACTACTTCAGCATCCGCGCCAAGGACCTCAACATCGGGCAGGCCGCTCTGCTGGCGGGCATCGTGCAGCAGCCCACGACATTCAACCCCTTGATCAACGCCAAGAAGTCCCAGGAGCGTCGGGACTTGGTCCTTGATCGCATGCAGGCACTGGGGATGGCGACCCCTGACCAGGTGAAGGCCGCCAAGGCGACCCCGGTCGGGAAGATGATCCACAAGACCTACACGCCCGGTGGTTGCCACCGCTCCAAGGTCCCGTACCTCTGCTCGTACGTGATGAAGTGGCTCGAGAATGCCCCCGAGATGGCGGTGCTGGGCAAGACCCCGACCGAGCGACTCAAGAACATTAACCAGGGTGGTCTGACCATCCGCACGTCCTTCAACCCCAAGATCCAGGCCGCTGCGCAGAAATACGTGAGCGCGACGATCAAGCCCAACGACCCCCTGCTGGGTGCGGCCGCCGCGATCGTCGAACCCGGCACCGGTCGGGTGCTGGCGTTGGCCCAGTCCTCGGACTTCAAGAAGCTCGAAGTCAACTGGAATGTGCAGCAGGACTACGGCGGCGTCACCAATGGTTTCCAGTTCGGGTCGACCGCCAAGATGTTCACCCTGGTCACCGCGCTCGAAAAGGGCATGTCGATCAATGCCACCGGGCTCTCGCCGGGTGCCGACAAGGGCAAGTACCACGTCTTCAAGCCCGAGGACTTCCATGACGAGTGCAATGCCTCGTCGCCCTATGAAGTCGACGTGCACGGCCATAAGGCAAGCACCATGAGCCTGCGGACCGCCACAGCGCAGTCCGATAACGGCTTCTACGTCAACCTGGCCATCAAGGTCGGTGGCTGCCAGGTGTGGGAGACCATGAAGAAGATGGGTATGGCCCGCGGCAATGGCGACCCCATCACCAAGAGCATCGCTCCGGTCTCCCTGGGAGTCGATGATGTCACCCCACTGACGCTGGCCAATGCGTATGCCACGCTGGCCGCCAACGGGAAGTACTGCAGCCCCATCCCGGTCACCTCGATCACCACGCCGGATCGCAAGGAAATCAAGTTCAAGACCACCAACTGCAAGCAGGTCATCCGCGAAGACGTCGCCGCGGGGGCCACCCAATTGCTGCGGGGGGTGCTCAGACCGGGCGGGACCGCGAGTGAATCCGGCTGGAGCCAGTCTCGTCCGGCCGCCGGCAAGACCGGGACGACCACCGGTAACGGTCAGGTCTGGTTTGCGGGGTATACCCCTCAGATGTCCACTGCGGTCTGGGTCGGCCACCCCAAGAACATTTACTACCCCGGCACGACCACCGTCCGCTCGCTCAATGGCCACTGCTTCGGGAGGTACGGCAGCTGCAACCGCCCTATCTTTGGTGGCACGATCACCGCTCCCCTGTGGGCAGACATCATGCGGGATGCTCACGAGGGGCTTCCGGTGAAGTCCTTCCCCGAGCCCGGCTCCGCCGTGGTCAATGGCGACTACGTCTCACTGCCCTGGGTGGTCGGTCGCGACTATGCGTCGGCTAAGGCGATCCTCAATGCCGCAGGCTTCGAGGTCTTCCAGGCCGGCACGATGAACTCTGGGTACCCCAAGGGAGTCGTCGCTGCGACAGATCCATCGGGCCAGGCCATTCGGGACTCGTCCGTGGGCCTGGTGCTCTCGACGGGAGTTTCTCCGAAGCCGACGGCGTCACCCTCGAAGTCTGGCTCCGCGAAGCCGTCCACCAAGCCCTCGACCAAACCGACGAAGAAGAAGTAAGCGGCGCGGCCTAGTCCGCGCCGCCCACGATCTCAGTTGGCGGAGAGCACGGCCCGCACGATAGCGGCGACTCGGCCACCATCAGCGCGTCCAGCCACCTCGGCCTGCGCAGCCTTCATGACCTGGCCCATCGCAGCCATGCCGCTCGCGCCGCTGCCCGCGACCGCGCGTTCCACGATGGCTCGCAACTCCTCGTCATCCAGCTGCGCGGGTAGATACGCCTCCAGCACGACCAACTCGGCATCCTCGGTCTCGGCCAGCTCCGGTCGGTGGGCGTCCCGGAAGGCCGCGGCGGCCTCTTTGCGCTTCTTGGCCTCCTTGGCCAGCACCTTGAGCACCTCGTCGTCGCTGAGCTCGCGGGCCTCATCGCCAGCGACCTCGGCGGTCGTCACTGCCGTCAGGGCCATCCGCAGGGTGCCGGAGCGGACCTTGTCGTGTGCGCGCATGGCGTCGTGAAGGTCGTGCTGCAGGCGTGCCTTGAGTCGCTCGGTGCTCATGCACACCAGTCTGCCAGGGGGCCGCAACGGGTTTGTGGGGCCATCCCGGCGCCACCGTCAGGGACAATGGTGCGGTGAGCGTGTTGCTGAAGACTCTGGGCGGGGCCGTGGGGGTGGGTGCTTCCGCGCTGGCCTATGCAGCGCTCATCGAACGCAACTGGTTCGCCCTGCGCGAGGCCTCCGTTCCGGTGCTGCCGCCGGGGTCATCGCCGGTCCGCATCCTGCAGGTGTCCGATCTGCACCTCACCCCCGGCCAGGAGCGCAAGATCGGCTGGGTGCGCGCATTGGCGAACCTGCAGCCTGACTTCGTCATCAACTCCGGGGATAACCTCTCGCACCTGGAGGCGGTGCCCGGGCTGTTGCGGGCCATGGAGCCGCTCCTGGAGTTCCCGGGGGCCTTCGTATTGGGCTCCAACGACTATTACGCCCCGGTGCTGAAGAATCCGGCGCTCTACCTCACCTCGCGATACGCGCGGGTGGAGCACGAGCGGCCGCTGTTGCCGACCCAGAGCCTGGTGGACGGCCTCACCGGGGGTGGGTGGCGTGATCTGAACAATGCCCGCAGTCGAGTGAGCGTGGCTGGGGTGCCGCTGGAGTTCGTGGGCGTGAACGACCCGCACATCGAACTCGACCGGTATGCCGCGGTCGCCGGTCCCGCCGCCGAGGATGTCGCGCTCACCATCGGCCTGGTGCATGCGCCCTATCAGCGCGTCCTGGACGCCATGGTGGCCGATGGCGCGGGACTGGTCATTGCGGGGCACACCCATGGCGGCCAATTGCGGGTGCCTGGGTATGGGGCACTGGTGACGAATTGCGATCTGGATCGTCGTCGGGCCAGCGGCCTGTCCCGCTGGTGGCCGGGCGCCGGAGGCGCTGGCTCAGCGGGTGGTGCGCAGGCGCCATACGTCGGCGACCCGCGAGCGGTGGCGCCCTCCTCGCAGGCGCCGCCGGACGCCGCGTGGCTGCACGTGTCGGCTGGCCTGGGGACCTCGCGGTTTGCTCCGGTGCGCTTCGCCTGCCGGCCGGAAGCGACCCTGCTCACTCTGGTTGCGACCGAGCCCTGACCCGATTTATCGGTATGCCGTGAGGTCGGCTATCCTCGGGTGTCGCCCTCGCTGCTGGCGGGGTCGACATGCCACGGGGTGTGGCGCAGCTTGGTAGCGCGCTTCGTTCGGGACGAAGAGGTCGCAGGTTCAAATCCTGTCACCCCGACCATTTGGCTTTAGGGCTCTGACCTGCGGAAACGCGGTCAGAGCCCATTTGCTTATGCAGCCTCCGGGCATATGGGGGGCATAAGGGCAGCGGTCGCGAACAGGTAAGACCCCCGCGAGGCGGCAACCTCCGGGGGTCGGACGACAGCAGTTCGAGGTGCTGACGTGACGTCAATGGTAGCCGTGGTGGCTCCGCCCGTGAAGGGCGTCGAGCTCCTGGCTGTTGCGCGTCCTGTCCCCTCGCGTCGTCGCTTGCGTGGCTCTGCCCTGGCGTTGGGCAGGCGGTGGTCCATGGCGTAGCCATCGACGCTCGACGCGGCGCTGGACAGGGCCTCAGCCGCGACACCAAAACGATCGACGCCCCCGGTGACTGATCTTCGAGACCCCCGAACCGGCGCGGGTCGCCTGCAGTGCGGTTGTGGCCACACCTGCTGCGGGTTCGCGGACAGCCTGCTCCTCA
>CALMQX010000024.1 GCA_937873315.1 uncultured Nostocoides sp.
TCGTGGTGTCTGCGGGGAGCTGGTTGTCGAGCGTGAGGCGCAGGAAGTCACCCGCGGTCGCTCGCACCAACGGGCCGGGAAGCGCACCGTCGTAGGCCCACGTCGCCACCGTCCGCCCGCCCAGGTCAAGGCTGACCGGTCGGGCGGTCAAAGTCTTCTCGAGTACCTTCTGTCCCGGTGAGGGGGAGACTGGCGTCGGGGGGCCGAAGGTGCGCGACGGCATAACCCCCGTCCCTGACGAACTGGAGGTGCACGCGGCCAACGTTGCGGTCGAGGCCAGGCCGAGCCCGCCGAGGAGGATGTTGCGGCGGGAGAGCAGGGGCGAAGTCATGGATGCCTTTCATTGGGTGGTCGCAGTCAGTGGCCATCGACGATGAGGCGGCGGCGTTGTTCGTACTCCTCCAGGCTCACCTCGCCGCGGGCCAGGCTCTCCTTGAGGAGAGTGAGCGGATCCGGTCGGGCCGATTCCTGCCGGACGCGCCCGGCCGGGAGCAGGGCCCGGATCACCAGCACAATGACGACCCAGAAGGCGAGGGCGCCGCCGCCCATCACGAGCCACATCCACCAGCCCATCCCGGCACCGTTGCCCCACATCATGAGCGCTCTCCCGTCCCGTCGTCGCGGCGCACTGCACCGTCACGATCCACAGTGCAACCCGACCCTCAAGACCGGACCGCGGCGAGGTTGAGGTTTGACGAAGATCTGCTCCCGGGCCGTGCGCGAGACCCGCATACGGGCGGAGGGCAGGGACACTGAGAGGGTGAGCACGACACCACCACAACCGGGCGCTCGGGTCTTGATCATCGAGGACGAAACAACGCTGGCCGGAATGATCGCCGCCTACCTCTCCCGCGCTGGCTATGACTCCACTGTGGTCCACACCGGCCCGGACGGTGTCCGGGCAGCCCGTGACCTGGCGCCTGATGTCGTGATCCTGGACTTGGGGCTCCCCGGGCTGGACGGCATCGAAGTGTGCCGGCAGCTTCGCACCTTCACCGACTGCTACGTCATCGTCGTCACCGCCCGAAAGGACGAGATCGACACCCTCATCGGGTTGTCCGTCGGCGCGGACGACTACGTCACCAAACCGTTCAGCGTCCGCGAACTGGTCGCACGAGTCCAAGCGGTGCTGCGCCGCCCTCGTACCGGATCCACCACCGCCTCCGGGACCGCCCCTAGTGAACCGACCCGGGTGTTCGGTGCACTACGTGTCGACCGGGACGGCCAGCGTGTGCACCTGGGCGACGTCGAGGTGGCCCTGACCCCCACCGAACGGGACCTTCTCATGGCTCTGGCGCGCCGTCCGTCGATGGCGTTCTCCCGGCGCCAGCTCATTGACGACATCTGGGGACCCGACTGGGTTGGTGACGAGCACCTCGTCGACGTGCACGTTGCTCACCTGCGCCGCAAACTCGGGGACGCCCCCGACATCGGCCGCTACATCACCACTGTCCGAGGCGTCGGGTACCGGATGGGACAAGGGTGATGGCACCAGCGCGCACCTACAGCACTGGGCTGGCGACCCGCCTCCTGGCTGGACAGGCCATCGTGCTGGTCGCCGGTGCCCTCACAGCCGGCCTGGTCGCCGCCATGATCGGCCCGCCCATCTTCCACGACCACCTCGTCGAAGCCGGCCACCAACAGAACTCGCCTGAGCTCGTCCACATCGAGATGGCCTACCGCGATGCGTCCTTGATCTCCGTCGGGGTCGGTCTGCTGATCTCGCTGCTCGCTGCCGGCGCGGTGACATGGTTCCTCACCCGACGGCTCCGCCGCCCTCTCGAACAGGTGACCACTGCTGCAAAGGAACTCACCCGTGGGCACTACTCCACGCGCGTGCCGACCATCGCCTCAGGCACCGAACTGGAGACCCTCGCCGCCGCGTTCAACACGATGGCCAGCAGGCTCGAAGGCATCGAAGACACCCGACGACGGATGCTTTCCGACCTCGCCCACGAACTGCGCACACCCATCGCCACCCTGAGTGCTTACCACGAAGGGCTCCACGACGGCATCGCCGCCCTCGGGCCAGAATCTCGCGCGGCCCTTGAGGAACAAACCCGCCGGCTGGCGCGCCTCGCCGACGACATCGACGAGGTCTCCACAGCCGAGGAGGGCCGACTCGCGCTCGACCTCCACCCACACCACGTCCCAGATCTCCTCTGGGCGGCCCACGAGGGCATGCGTGATGCCTTCGCCGCCAAGGGAGTCAACCTCGTCGTTGAGACACCAACCGCTCCAGGGCTCGACGTCCACGTCGACCGCAACCGCATCGGACAGGTCCTGACCAACCTCCTCACCAATGCACTCCGCCACACCCCCCCAGGAGGAACCGTCATCCTGGCCGCCAACCGCCAAGGTGAAGAAGCGGCAATCTCCGTGATCGACGACGGAGACGGAATGACCCCCGAACAACTCGAGCACGCCTTCGAACGGTTCTATCGAGGTGACGCCGCCCGCACCCGCGACCGCACAGGTTCAGGCATCGGGCTGACCATCAGCAAAGCACTCATCGACGCCCACCACGGAAGCATCTCCGCCATCAGTGACGGCCACGGAGAAGGCACACGACTCATATTCACCCTCCCACTCCCCGGGCGTTAGCCAATATTCGAGACTCGACTCCGGGGATCGCCTCACCTCCGCAGCCGCACGGCCTGGCTCGGCAACTGCGCCAGCGCAGCCTCTGCGACTCACAAGACGCACTTAGGTGGGACACCCTGCGCGTCCTTCGCTCACAGCGGGAATCTCTTGTCCTGCGAAGGGTTCGGTTGCTGACCGAGGCCGAGCCGGTCCTATGCGCCCTGCCCGTCGAGATCCGCGACCAACTGCCCGCGACCAGCCGCGTCATGGCCGCACTCAAGACGATACGCATCATCGACACCGGCGCCCTGTCCCGCGCCGACACCGCCCGAGTCCGGTGGCTCCAATCCACACTGGCAGCGGTCGAAGCCATCACCATCGGCCTCAAAGAGATCGACGCTGAAATCCCCGCGCTCCTGAGCGAACTGGACTGCACCCTCACCGAGATCGTCGGTGTCGGCGTCGTCACCGCCATGACACTGCTCACCGAGATCGGCGACCCGACCCGGTTCACCACCGAAGCCCAGTTCGCCCGATGGTGCGGCGCCGCGCCCGTGGCCGTGTCCTCCGGGGAGGGCCACGGCCAGCCCCGACGACATCGCCTCGACCTGGCAGGCAACCGTCAAGTCAACAGCGTCCTGCACATCGTCCACGTCACCCAGGCGCGGATCCACGAGCCAGCCAAGACCTTCCTCGCCAAGAGCACCGCAACGGGCAAAACAGCCCTCGGTGCCCGCCGCGCCCACAAGCGTCACCTCGCCAACGTCATCATCCGACGCATGTGGACCGACGCCAAGCGAGCCCACAGCGCCCCCTCGACCGTCGCCGCTTGACAAGAGAGCTTCGAGTCCCTGAACTCCCGCTACCGGCGGGCAGTCACGGCCCGGGGCCACTTCCCCACCGAGCAGGCCGCGCTCAAGGTCCTCTACTTGGTGACCCGGGGCATGGACCCCAAGGGCACCGGTCAGGCACGATGGACCATGCGCTGGAAGCCCGCACTCAACGCGTTCGCCGTCACCTTCGCCGACCGCATGCCAGCAGCAGAAACCCTCTAACAATGAACGTCAGAAACACCGTTCATCGGACAGCCCCCACCTACGAAGACATCGTCGCTCTCTGGACTCCACACCTCACGATGCTGCTCGCGCTCGATCGCCTCCCCGAAGCGCAACGGGAGGCACGAGTGCGGCTCTCCGTCGCAGTCCTGGTCGGGCTGAGCCTGGACTACCTCGGCAGCGGGAACGCTCACGCCTACGCCGACGCATACCGCGACTGGGTCAGACTGAACCTCGGCATCTAA
>CALMQX010000025.1 GCA_937873315.1 uncultured Nostocoides sp.
TGCGTGCGCAGGGCGTCCAGGGTCGCCCGAACGGCCCCGCAGGAGGTGTGCGCCAACACGACGATGAGCGGGGTCTGCAGCACCCCCACGGCGAACTCGAGAGAGCCGAGCACGCCTGGATCCACGACATGCCCCGCGGTTCGCACGACGAAGAGGTCACCAAGTCCCTGGTCGAAGATGATCTCGGCGCCTACTCGCGAGTCGGCGCAGCCGAAGAGAGCGGCATACGGATTCTGGCTGAGGGCCAAGGACTCACGCGTCTGGATGGACTGGTGCGGGTGCGCACTGACCCCGCGCGCGAAGCGCGCATTGCCCTGCGACATCAGCGCCCATGCCTGGGTAGGGGTGTGCGGTCGCGCCTCCCCGCTGGATGTCGTCATGAGCGCAGCCCTCCGCTCACTCGTGCTGAGTGAGCAGGCCGGTGTCGACGTCGTACAAGAACCCACCGACGACCGCGCGATGGGCAATCAGTGGATGCGCCCGCACGGCCGCGACATCGGCGTGCAGCGCCTCATGTTGATCGCGCACCACGTGGAAGCCCTGCCAGGACGCGTCCTGTCCAGAGGAGGCCGTGATGCGTTCGCGCAGCTCCTGCTCGGTGTTGGCCGCCATCGCGCAGCGCGTATGCGGCACGATGAGGATGCGATTGACATTGAGCAGGTGCACCGAGAGGACCAGTGCCTCCAGAGCGTTGCTCGTCACGCGCCCACCGGGGTTGCGGAAGATCTTGGCGTCCCCGGCGCGCAACCCGAGCATCTGCAGCGGCTCGATGCGACTGTCCATGCAGGTCACGACGGCAACGCCGGCGTGGGCGACACCATCGAAGCCCAGGATCTGGTTGGCCGCGGCATACCGCTGATTCGCGGCCAGCAGATCGGCGAAGTCGATGGGTTCAGCAGTGGCCCCGGTCACGACAGGCCCGGGCGCTTTGCAATGGTCATGGCAACGGGCTTGATGACCGACGCAAAGAAGTCCTCGCCCTTGTCGTCGACCACGATGAAGGCCGGGAAGTTCTCGACCTCGATCTTCCAAATGGCTTCCATGCCGAGCTCGGGGTACTCCAGCACCTGAACTGAGGTGATGCAGTCCTGGGCCAGACGGGCAGCCGGCCCACCGATGGAGCCGAGGTAGAAGCCGCCGTGGCGCTCGCAGGCCTCGGTCACGGCCGAGGAGCGATTGCCCTTGGCCAGCATCACCATGGAACCGCCGGCCGCCTGGAACTGGTCGACATAGGAGTCCATCCGACCGGCCGTGGTTGGTCCAAAGGAACCCGAGGCCATCCCTTCGGGGGTCTTGGCGGGTCCGGCGTAGTACACCGGGTGATTGCGCAAGTACTCCGGCATCGGCTCGCCGGCGTCGAGGCGCTCCTTGATCTTGGCGTGCGCAATATCGCGCGCCACAACCAGCGGCCCGGTGAGCGAGAGGCGGGTCTTGACGGGGTGCTTGGTCAGTTCCGCCAGGATGTCCGCCATTGGCTGGTTGAGGTCGATCTCGACAACCTCGCCAGAGTCGAGGGCGTCCTCGGTGGTTTCGGGCAGGAAGTGCGCTGGCTCGGTCTCGAGTTGCTCGATGAAGACCCCTTCAGGGGTGATCTTGCCCAGGCACTGACGGTCGGCCGAGCAGGACACGGCGATAGCGACCGGTAGCGAGGCGCCGTGGCGCGGCAGCCGGATCACCCGCACGTCGTGGCAGAAGTACTTGCCACCGAACTGCGCCCCGATCCCGAACTCGCGGGTCAGCTCGAGAACCCGCTGCTCCATCTCCGGGTCGCGGAAACCGTGTCCGGTCGCGGCATCACCGCTCGTGGGCAGGTGGTCGAGGTACTTGGCGCTGGCGTACTTCGCGGTCTTGAGGGCGTACTCCGCGCTGGTGCCGCCGATGACGATGGCCAGGTGGTACGGCGGGCAGGCGGCGGTGCCGAGCCCACGCAACTTCTCGTCCAGGAAGCGCATCATGGCGGCTTCATTGAGGACGGCCTTGGTCTCCTGGAAGAGGTAGGACTTGTTGGCGCTGCCTCCGCCCTTGGCCATAAAGAGGAACTTGTATGCCGTCTGGGCGTCCTCGGATGGGTCGGAGTACAACTCGATTTGGGCGGGCAGGTTGGAGCCGGTGTTGCGCTCATCCCACATGGTCACGGGGGCCATCTGTGAGTAGCGCAGGTTGAGGCGGGTGTAGGCGTCGTAGACCCCGCGCGAGAGGGCCTCTTCATCGTGGCCAGAGCTGAGGACCTGTTGTCCGCGTTTGCCCATGACGATGGCGGTGCCGGTGTCCTGGCACATGGGCAGGATCCCACCGGCCGCGATATTGGCATTCTTGAGCAGGTCGAGGGCGACGAACTTGTCGTTATTGCTCGCCTCTGGGTCATTGATGATGGCGCTGAGCTGACTCAGGTGCGCCGGGCGCAGGTAGTGCGCAATGTCGTGCATGGCGGTCTCGGTGAGCAAGCGCAAGGCCTCGTCATCGACCTCCAAGAAGGACCGGCCATCCGGGCCGTCGATGCTGCGGACGCCCTCGGTGGTGAGTAGTCGCCACGGTGTCTCGGCGGCGCCATTGCCCCCGGCGCCAGGCAGGATGTGCTCGAAGGCGAACTCAGCCATGTCTCTCTCAGATCTCCTCTCGGGTGGGCGCATAGGCGCCCGCGTGGGTCACGGTGGTGCCGCTCGTGCGCAGGGCGCGGTCGAGGGCCGGTGCAATGTCGTCAAGGCTGGCGGTACTCAGGGCGCTGCGGGCCTCGGAGCTGCCCAGCAGGTCAAGGTCGAGCAGGCCGGAGATCAAGCCCGCCATGAAGGAGTCCCCGGCGCCCACCGTATCCACGACCTCAGCAGGAGCCGTGCGGGATGCCGCCTGGCCCTCGTGCGGCGTGTTGGCCAGTCGCCAGGTCACCCCAGCGCCTCCGAGGGTCACCACCGTCAAGGCGGCACCCAGCGCGCACCAGTGCGCCATCACCGCGGAGGGCGAGAGCTCGGGATACAGCCAGGCAAGGTCGTCTTCGGAGCACTTGACCACGTCACTGAGGGCAACGAGTTCCTCCACGCGAGGTCGCACCTGATCCGGCGTGCCCATGATCGTCGGCCGGATATTGGGGTCATAGGAGGTTGTCCCCAGGTCGCGACCGCGCTGCAGCGCAGCGGTAACTTCGGCGGCGCCGGGGAGCAGCGTGGTGGCAATAGACCCCGTGTGGACGTGTCGGGTGCTGGCCGGGAGGGCGACGGGCGGCAACTCCCAATTCAGGTCAAAGACGTAGGTGGCGGCGCCGGTGGCGTCGATGGTCGCGTCAGCGGTTGACGTGGGAAAGGCCGCGCTCTGACTGCCCTCGGTGAGTTGGACGCCCGCGGCCTCGACGTGGGCCCGGCATCGTTGGCCGCGCTCGTCGGTCCCGATCACGCAGGCCAACTGCGTCGGATGGCCCAGTCTGGCCACGCCCATCGCCACATTGGCAGGGGAGCCGCCGATGTGCTCGGCCACCGCCCCGTCTGAGGTACGAACGATGTCGACGAGCAGCTCGCCTACGACCACCACCGGCATGACTCGACTCTACGGTGTCCGATTGGGCGATCGGCACCCCTGTCCGCGACGATAGGGGGGTGAGCGAGGAGCAGAGCGTGGTCGCGACGGCCCCACCGAAGAGTAGGTACTCTCTCGGGTCCTCGGCGAACCTGGTTCGCTCCCTGCTCGCGATCGTGGCGATGATGGCTCTGCTCTATGCGATCGTGCCTCGGGTCAACTCCGTCAGTGGCCCCCCGGTCGACGTACACGCGGAGGCGGTGTCGGCGGCCAAGGTATCCGGCTGGCCGCTCGCCGAGGCGGTCGGGCTGCCCGACGGGTGGACCACCACGAGCGCTCGATACGTCCGCTCCACCAGCGACCTCATGACCTGGCACGCCGGGTACCAGACCCCGAGCGGCACCTATGTCGCGATCGAGCAGACCCAGGCAGCGACGGCCAAGTGGATCGGTGCGCAGACCAGCCGCGCGACGCCCTTCGGCACGGTAGACATCGCCGGCAAGACCTGGACGAAGTATCTGCGGGACTACAAGGTGCAGAACTCGCTGCTCTACACGCCAGCCACAGCCGATGAGCTGACCTGGCTCGTGACGGGCGACGCCGAGTTCGCGGACATGCAGGTGTTCATTGAGCACTTGCAACCAGTAGTTCCTTAAGCGCGATTGCGCGTCTGGCGGATCAGTTGTCGGTCGACGCCAGCCGCTGCTCGGCCGCATCCAACCAGGCGGCGCAGTGTGCGGCCAAGGCCTCGCCGCGCGCCCACAGGCTCATCGACTCCTCGAGGCCCACCTGGCCGCTCTCGAGACGGCCGACAAGGGCGACGAGTTCGTCACGAGCCTGCTCATAGGTCAGCGTGCTGACCTCCGGACCGTCGGCAGGCGGGGGAGCGGCCGACTCGGGTCGGGGGTCACGCGGCATACCGGCGAGCCTAGTGCTCCGAGCCGACGACCCGCGCGCCAAAGTCGCCTCGGGCCACGGTCACCTTGAGCAGATCCTCGCCGCGCAGGGCGGTGGGGTCCTGCACGACATGGCCAGCGACGTCCTGGACGATCGCATATCCCCGATCGAGTGTGGATTGGGGCGAAAGCGTGCGCAGTTGAGCGGTGAGGTGAGTCGTATGGTCTCGAGCGCGGGCCAGTCGGGTCCGGGTGCGCTCGCGGCCCTGGCGACACAGGGTGGACACCAGATCTCGCTGGGCGCGCAGCACCCCGCCCGCATCCGCAAGCACGGGTCGAGCCCGCAGCGCCGCGAGCCGCGTGCGCTCGTGCTGAAGGCGGGCAGTCAGGACGCGCGCGGAGCGCTCCCGAGCGCCGACGAGGAGTGCCCGCTCGGCCGCCGCATCCGGAACGATGAGCGCGGCCGCATCGGTGGGCGTCGAGGCCCGGGCGTCGGCGACCAGATCGAGCAGGGGAGTGTCGACATCGTGACCAATGGCGCTCACCACCGGTGTGCTGGCGGCCGCCACTGCCCGCAGCAGCGCCTCATTGCTGAACGGCAGCAGGTCCTCCAGACTCCCGCCTCCCCGGGCAATGACGATGACGTCGATGTCCGCGCTTGCGTCCAACTCGCGCAGGGCATCACTGACCTCTATGACCGCGGTGGCGCCCTGAACCGCCACCGCCCGGATCTCGATGTCTGCCCGTGGCCAGCGGCGGCGGGCGTTCTCCACGACATCGCGCTCGGCGGCGCTGGCCCGCCCGCAGATGAGGCCGATCCGCCGGGGCAGGAAGGGCAGCGGCTGCTTACGATCTCGGTCGAAGAGGCCTTCGGCCGCCAGGGTCCGCTTGAGCATCTCGAGCCGCGCAAGCAGTTCGCCGACCCCGACCGGGCGGATCTGACGGGCATCGAGCATGAGCGTTCCGCGCTGGGCCCAAAAACTTGGCTTGGCCTGCAGCACGACGCGCTGACCCTGCACGACGGGGGTTGGCATCGCGTCCAGCGCGGTGACCGCGATGGCCACGCTCATCGACAGGTCGGCATCGGTGTCGCGCAGGGTGAGGTATGCCGTGCGGGCGCCGGGCCGGCGGGTCAACTGAACCACCTGCCCCTCCACCCAGAGCACGCTCATCTTGTCGACGTACTCGCCGATCTTGAGGCTGAGCAGGCGCAGCGGCCACGGGTGCTCAGCGCTGGTGTCCGAGGCCCGCTCGGGCAAGGTGGCGCTCATGCCGATGACGGTTCCGACGTGGCCGCGTGTGGCGGCGAGAGGATCTGGGTCGCCACCACCGCATCGAGGTTCAACGAACCGTAGAGGTGGGGGAAGAGTTCGCCGGTGACGGGGTTGCCTATCTCGCGCACCAGGGGCGCTGTGAGCATGTCTTCGTCGATGCTGAGGAGCACCAGCTCGTCGGGGTATGCGGTATAGAAGCGGGCGCGCGTGGCCGCCCACTGATTCGCCTCCGAGCAGTGAATGAAGCCCTCGTCGGCCAGCGTCCGCCCCAGCGTGGACCAGGTGTAGACGCCAGCGGACCGGGCCAGCTCCCACTGGGCCGCTTCGGCTAGGTGGAAGATCATCGGACCGGGTACTTCTGGTGCGCGACGTGGGCGGCATACAGCTCCTCGGTCACGCCGCCGGCCGCGATCAGCTCGCCATAGAAGCGCCCCGAGTCGCGTACGGTGCGCTCCTGGGTGGCATTGTCGAGTGCGACCAGGCCAAAGCGGGCGGTCTCGCCCTCGGCCCACTCCCAGTTGTCCACGAAGCACCAGTGGTAGTAGCGCTCAAAGGGCAACCCCGAGGCAACCATGGCGGCCAGGTGGTCGTGGATGAACCGGGACCTGAAGGCATCGCTGGCATCGGCCGTGCCATTCTCGGTCACCCAGATGGGACCCGGATGGCGCTGGGTGACCTCGTCAGCCACCTGCACCAGGCCCTGGGGATAGATCTCCCAGTCGAGGTCGGAGACCGGACTTGCGGGGAAGCGACCATCGGCGATCCCGCTCACGGCAGTGCGCGAGTAGTAGTTGATGCCGATGTAGTCGTAGTAGCGGCCCGGATCGACGTCCGCGGGCTGCCCGCCCAGGGCCTTGTCGAAGCTACCGCCCAGCATCGCGTCGGTCAGCGCACCTTGGAAGAGGTAGCGATTGGTCGCGGTGAGGGCCCGATGCGCGGGATTGCGAGGGTTGAGCGGATCGAAGACCCGCAGATGATGGGCGAAGCCGACCTTGGTGTCCGGTCCCGGCTGCAGCTCGTGGATGATCCGGTACGCCTTGCAGTGGGCAATCGCCATATGCCGCAACACGGTTCGCAGATCGCCGAAGGCATTGCGTCGGCCAGGAGGGAAGAGGCCGAAGAGATAGCCCATGGTCGCGTACACATTGGGCTCATTGATCGTGGCCCACTCGGAGACGAGGTCACCAAACTCGCTGACCGCCAGGCGGACAAAGCGCAGCCAGATGTCGACCGCCAGATCGTGCGTCCACGCGCCCATGGCCTCGAACCACGAGGGGTTGGTGAAGTGGTGCAGGGTGACCAACGGGGTGATCCCCGCATCCCGCAGAGCGCTCAGCTCCTGTCGGTAGTGCTCGATGGCGCCCTCGTCGAACTGTCCCGGCCGGGGTTCGATTCGGGCCCACTCGAGGCCCATCCGGTAGATCCCGATGCCCAGGTCGGCCAGCAGGGCGGTGTCCTGCGGCCAGCGTTCCCAATGGTCGGTGGCCACCACCGGCGAGGTGCCGTCAGCGATGCGGCCGGGCAAGCTGGCCCAGTCGAACCAGCTATTGGCCCGATCGCCGCCCTCGATCTGCGTTGGCGCGCTTGCGACCCCCAGGCGAAGGTCGCCAAGGGGGAATGAGCGGGCAGCGGTGGGAAGCGCCATGGTGGCACTGTACAAATGCGGGTATGCCGAATGTCAGCGCAGTGCGTCCCGCCACGCCCGAGGATGTCCCGACCATCGTGCGCTTCGTGCGCGAACTGGCGGAGTACGAGAAGGCGCTCGATCAGGTAGCCGCCGACGAGGGTCACTTCATGGCGGCGCTCTTCCCCGCGCACGGCGAGCCCGCGGCATTCGCGCACATCGCCGAGGTGGACGGTGTGGCCGCAGGCATGGCGATCTGGTTCCTGTCCTTTTCGACCTGGACCGGGACGCACGGGATCTGGCTCGAGGACCTCTATGTGACACCGGATCAACGCGGCGGTGGACTGGGTAGGGAACTGCTCGCAACGCTGGCGGCTTTGTGTGTCGAGCGCGGGTACCACCGACTGGAGTGGTGGGTGCTGGACTGGAATGCCCCGAGCATCGGCTTCTATGAGTCGATCGGCGCCATCGCCCAGGATGAATGGACCCGGTTCCGCCTCGACGGCGCCGCCTTGGAGCGGTGTGCTCGCTAGGATCCGGCCGTGATCACACCACATGAGCAACGCGAGGACGGCTGGCGGATCCTGGGGGAGGCACCGGACTTGCCGCGCTGGGGTGAGTCAGCGCCCGAGGGGGCCAAGGTGCTCGCCACCATCGTTCACCTCTCCGATGTCCACCTGTGTGATGCGGAGTCTCCGGCGCGACTGGAGTATCTCGACCATCTCTCCGATCCGGGCGAGCCCTATGCCGACATCTTCACCGAGATTGGCACCTATCGGCCGCAGGAGATCCTCACGGCTCAGGTCGCCACGGCCATGGTGGAGTCGGTCAATGGCGTGACCACTGGCCCGGTTGGCGGCGCGCCCGTGGATGCCGTTCTGGTCACGGGCGACGTGATCGATAATGCCCAAGCCAATGAACTCGATTGGTATGAAACGATTTTCACGGGCGGGGAGGTCTCACCGCGCAGTGGCGGCGCCCAGAGCTCCTGGGTGGGCTCACCGACTGCCGGCTTCTGGTCGGATCGCTTCTGGCACCCGGAGGGGCCACACGCGGGACACGGACCGGATCGCCTGTCGCAGGACCTGGGCTATCCCGAGCTCCCAGGTCTGAGCGAGGCCGCGCGGGTGAGCCTGCGCTCGGAGGGCATCCAACACGAGTGGCTGACCGTGCATGGCAATCACGATGCTTTGCTGCAGGGGACCGTGGCACCCAATGAACACACCCGTCGCCTGGCGCTGGGCGGTGATCGCGTCGTCGGCCTGGCGCCTGGTCAGATGGCCTATGTCGCGCTCGAGTCCGCCTCGCAGGTGGGTCCGGGACGGTATGCCGACCGCGAGGATTCGCCGACCGCCTCCGTGCCGAGCGATCCGGCTCGTCGACTGTTGGCGCCCGGGGAAATCGCCGGCCGGTTCGTGCCCATGGCCGGACGCGGCTACTGGAGCAAGGACGTCGGTGAGCTTCGGGTCATCGCCCTGGACACCGTCAACGAGCACGGCGGCTGGCAAGGCTCGATCGACGAACCTCAATTGGACTGGCTCCGTGGGGAGCTCGCCGCGGCCGACCGCCCGGTGGTGATCACCTCGCACCACCCCTCGTGGACGATGATCAACCCCTACACCGTGCCGGGTGCCCCGCGGCGCGTGCTGGCGGCTGAGCTCATCGAGACGCTGCTCGCCGAGCCCAAGGTGATCCTGTGGCTCGCTGGCCACGTTCACCGCCATGTCGTTCGGCTGCACCCGAGTGCACATGGTGGCCTGCTCGAGGTGGTCACTGCCTCGCTCATCGACTGGCCCCAGCAGGGTCGGATCGTGGAGGTCCTCGATGACGGCGAGGGTGGGATCTATGCGGCCATGACGGTCCTGGATCACGCAGGCCGCTGGGATGATGCCGGCGATCCGACGGAGCAACTGGAGGACCCCTTGGCCCTTGCTGGCCTCTCGCGGGTGTTGGCGGTCAACGACTTCCGGCTCCGGCCCTACGGGCAGGCGGGCCTTGACGTCGCTGCCGGGCGGGTGGAGTTCCGGTCAGCAACCTGGCGCGTTCGCCGAGGTTAGGTCACCAACCCCGGCTTAGTTACTTGCCCTGAGCGACGGGCACATTAGCCAATTCGGCAAGCCAGGCCGCGGCCGACGCGTCGGACGGCATACGCCAATCTCCGCGGGGCGAAAGCGAGCCTCCCGCAACGACTTTCGGGCCATTGGGGAGGGCGCTGCGCTTGAACTGATTGCCAAAGAAGCGCTTCAGGAAGACGCCCAGCCAGTGCGTGATCGTGGGCAAGTCGTAAGCCGTGTGCTCGGCCTGCGGGTACCCCGCCGGCCACTCGCCCCGGGTCTCATCGGCCCAGGCATGCTCGGCCAGGAAGGCGACCTTGCTGGGTCGGTATCCTCGTCGCAGCACGTGGAAGAGCGTGAAGTCGTGCAGCGCGTACGGCCCGATGGTGTCCTGGGTTGACTGCGGTTTCTCGCCATCCTTGGTGGGGATGAGTTCGGGCGTGATCTCGGTGTCGAGGATGGACTGCAGCACCGTGCCGACCTTCTGATCGAACTGCTCTGAGGAAATCACCCAGCGGATCAGGTGCTGCATGAGCGTCTTGGGGACCCCCGTGTTGACCCCGTAATGCGACATCTGGTCGCCAACGCCATAGGTGCACCAGCCGAGCGCCAACTCGGAGAGATCGCCCGTGCCCAGCACGATGCCCGCGCGCTGGTTGGCCGCGCGAAAGAGCACGTCGGTACGCACGCCCGCCTGGACGTTCTCGAAGGTCACGTCATAGACATCCTCGCCACGACCGAAGGGGTGCCCAAGGTCCTTGAGCAACTGGGTGGCCAACGGGCGAATGTCGATGGTCTCGAAGGTCACCCCCAAGGCCTCGGACAGCACAGTGGCATTGCCCTTGGTGTGCTCGGTGGTGGCGAAACCGGGCATGGTGAACGCGAGGATGTGCGTGCGGGGCAGGCCCAGCCGATCGCAGGCCTTGGCGGCCACGATCAGCGCATGCGTCGAGTCCAAGCCGCCGCTAACCCCGATAACGATCTTGGGCATGCGCGCCGGGTCGCCGCCGCCGATCGCGCGCAGCCGCTGCTCGAGGCCAGAGACCTGAATGTTGTAGGCCTCATAGCAGTCCTGCGCCAGCCTGGCCGCGTCGTCCGGCACGAACGGGAAGCGGTCGACAGTGCGCCGAAGCCCGAGGTCGCCGGTCGGTGCGCCGAGGCGAATGGTGATGTGGCGGAAGGTCTCTCCCTCATCGGCCTCGATGCCCTCGGCGCGCCGGTTGTCATCGAAGCTGCCCTGGCGGGCGCGCTCCTGGCGCAGCCGGTCAAGGTCGACGTCGACGATTGTGCGTCGGGCTTCGTGGGGGAATCGCTCGCCCTCGGCCAGCAGATCGCCCAGTTCGTAGACCATGGTCATGCCATCCCACGACAGGTCGGTCGTGGACTCGCCTGCGGAGGCCGCGGCATAGGCGTAGGCGGCATTGCAGCGCGAACTTGCCGCCCGGGCCAGCAGGTGCCGGTCCTCGGCGCGCCCCACGGTGATGGGGGAGGCGGAGAGGTTGAGCAGCACGGTGGCGCCGGCGAGCGCTGCCTTGTGCGAGGGCGGCACCGGCACCCACATGTCCTCGCACACCTCGACATGAAGGCTCAGCCCCGGCACGTCTTCGACATCCACGATGAGGTCCGGGCCGAACGGGATCTCGGGGGTCAGCCAGGCGTCGCGCTGATCGACGCCATCGGCGAAGTGCCGCTTCTCGTAGAACTCGCGGTAGTTGGGCAGGAAAGACTTGGGTGCTACCGCGAGGATCTCCCCGCGGTGAATGACCACACCACAGTTGTAGAGCCGCCCCTGGTGCCGCACCGGCGCGCCGACCACGATGACGGGGAGCAGCTCGCGACTGGCGCGCGTGAGCGACTCGATCGCCGAGTCAACGGCATCGAGGAGGACGTCCTGGAGGAGGAGGTCGTCGATGGCATATCCGCTGAGCGACAACTCGGGAAAGAGCGCGACCGCGACGCCATCGTCATGACAGGCCCGGGTCTGCTCGATGATGCGCTCGGCATTGGTCATCGGGTCGGCGATGGCCACCGGGAGCGTGCAGGCCGCCACTCGGGCAAAGCCCTGAGCGTAGACATTGCGGAAGTCCATGCGGGCAGCCTAGTTGCCCGGGTGCACGATGAGTTTGCCGACGGCGCTGCGCTCGTCGATGGCGCTTAGCGCGGCGCCGACCTCAGCCAAGGGATAGGTCGCACCGACGACCGGTCGGATCGCGCGGGACGCCACCAGGGGCGCAATCGCTGCCCACTGCTCCTGCAGGAAACCGGGACGTTGGGTCCACAAGGCACCCCAGCCGACACCCACCACGGAGAGATTGCCGAGCAGCAGCCGGTTGACCTTGACTTCGGGGATCGAGCCCTCGGTGAAGCCAATGACCAGCAGCCGACCCAGCGGTGCCAACGCACGCAGCGAGTCTGTAAACCGGTCGCCGCCCACCGGGTCCACGATGATGTCGACACCGCGCCCTTGCGTGAGCTCGCGAGCGGCGTCCTTGAACCCGCTGACCGGGATGACCTCGTGAGCGCCCGCGGAGCGAGCGACGGCATCCTTGTCCGCCGAACTCACCACGGCGATGACGCGAGCGCCTCCCGCCCGAGCGAGTTGGATCGCGGCGGTGCCGATGCCGCCGGCCGCGCCGTGGACGAGCACGGTCTCACCAGGCGCCATCCCCGCCCGCACGCGCAGCGCGAAATCGCAGGTCAGATAGTTCATGGGCAGCGCTGCGGCCTCATCGAATCCCACCCCATCGGGCAGCGCGAACACCTGCCCCGGCTGGACCGCCACGCGTTCGGCGAAGCCCCCGAGAACACTGAAGGCCGCAACCCGGTCCCCGGCCGCAAAGCCACTGTCAGCGGGCGCCGCGAGCACGATCCCGCTCACCTCGCTGCCCGGCACAAAGGGCAACGCGGGCGCGAACTGATAGAGCCCGCGGGTCTGCAGCACATCGGGGAAGCACACGCCTGCAGCACGCACCTCAATCAGTACCTGGCCCCCGGCCGACGGCTCAGCAACGTCCTGGACGGTCACGGACGCTGGCCCAGCCAACTGGGAGATCACGGCAGCCTTCATGGCACAGGACACTAGGGCAGCCCACAGTCGCCTTGACCTACTTATGCTGGCTGTTATGACTGCCGATGCGGTGACTTGCGAGATCGAGGGCGGGATTGCCCATGTGCGCCTGAATCGACCCGACAAGCTCAACGCGCTCACGCTCGACACCCTCGATACCTTGATTGCGACCGCGCGGCGGCTCTCGCGGGACCGTTCCTTGCGGGGCGTCATGCTTTCCGGCAGTGGCGATTCCTTTTGCGCGGGACTGGATTTCGCGACGGTGCTCAAGGAGCCGCCGCGCGTGGCGGCGGCATTCACGCCCAGGCCCTGGCGGCGGGAGGGCACGAACACCTTCCAAGAGGCCTGTTGGGCCTGGCGCCGGGTGCCGGTGCCAGTGGTGGCCGCCGTGCAGGGCCACTGCTTCGGAGGCGGCCTGCAGATCGCCCTGGGCGCCGACTTCCGGTTCACCACGGCCGATGCCCAATGGTCCGTGCTGGAGGCCCGCTGGGGGCTGATCCCGGATATGAGCGGCATCGCCTCGCTCTCCCAACTCGTCGGCATCGACACCGCCAAGCGCCTGACCATGACCGGCGAGGTCATCTCTGGTGAGCGGGCCGTGGCCCTAGGCTTGGCCACCGAGGTGGCCGAGAACCCGTATGCCGCTGGGCTGGCTCTCGTTGAGCAGATCGTGACCCGTTCGCCGGACTCGGTCGCCGCGGCCAAGCGGCTCTTTGACCGCACGTGGACGCGAGGCCCACGGCATACCTTCGCCCGCGAGCGCGTCGAACAGGCCTGGCTGCTGGCTACCCACAACACGGCAATCGCCCGCAAGGCGGCCTTCGAGAAGGCTGCGCCGAGATTCGAGTTGCGCCGACGATGACCGACGAACTGCGCACCCGGTATGCCGCTTGCCCGCTCTGCGAGGCGAGTTGCGGCCTGGAAATCGTCCTTGATGGCGATCGCGTGCGCAGCATTCGCGGGCATGAGGCGGACCCGCTCTCACGAGGTCACCTCTGCCCGAAAGCCATTGCGCTGCAGGACCTCCATGAGGACCCGGATCGACTGCGCCGGCCGGTGCGGCGATTGGGGGATCGCTGGGTCGAGATCCCCTGGACGCAGGCTTTCACCCTGGCGGCCGAGTTGCTTCACGGAGTCCAGGAGCGCCACGGCCGCAACAGTCTGGGCGTCTATCTGGGCAACCCCAATGTGCATTCGTTAGGGGCAATGACCCATAACCCGCAACTTGTGCGGGCGCTGGGCACCCGTAGCGTCTATTCGGCGACCTCGGTGGACCAGTTGCCACACCACATGGTGGCCTGGGCGCTCTATGGCCATCAGTTCCTCCTGCCCGTGCCCGACATCGACCGCACCGATCTGCTCGTCCTGATCGGGCACAACCCGATGGCCTCGAATGGCTCGATGTGGACGGTCCCGGACTTCCCGCAGCGGCGCCGCGAGCTGAGCGCGCGGGGTGGTCGGCTGATCGTGCTCGACCCTCGACGGACGGAGACCGCCAAGATCGCCGATCGCCACCTCCCGGTCCGACCCGGCACCGATGCGTGGGTCTTGCTGGCCCTGATCCGAGAGGTGCTGGCCTCCGGCCGGGCGCGGCCAGCGGCATATGTCGATGGGGTCGAGGAGGTGCGCGGCGCAGTCGAGAGCTTCACTCCCGAGCTCGCGGCCGAGCGCTCCGGCGTCCCGGCGGCCGAGATCCGGCAGTTGGCCAGTGACCTCCTGGACGCGCCAGCGGCCGCGATCCATGGGCGAATGGGCGTGTCGGTGCAGAGCTTCGGGTTGCTCTGCCAGTGGGCGATCCAGGTGCTCAATATCCTCATCGGTGGGCTGGATCGAAGCGGTGGACTGATGTTCACGTCACCGGCGGTCGACCTGGTCGGCCGGGGACTGATGGGGGCGGGGCGACCGGGTCGCAGGACCCGGGTACGCGGCCTGCAGGCATTCGGTTCGGAATTGCCCTCAGCCACGCTGGCCGAAGAGATCCGCACACCGGGCGTGGGACAACTGCGAGGGCTGATCACCATCGCCGGCAATCCGGTCTCCTCCACACCCGGGGGACACCTGCTCGATGGCGCGCTGAGCGAGCTCGAGGCCATGGTGTCCATCGATCCGTATATCAATGAGACCACCCGGCATGCGCACCTGATCCTGCCGCCGACCGGGCCGCTGGAGCGCGATCACTACGACGTGATCTTCCACACCCTGGCCGTGCGCAACACCGCGCGCTTCTCACCGGCGGTGCTCCCCGCCGATCCCGAGGCTCGTCACGATTGGCAGATCGCCCGAGACCTGGTGAGCGCACTTGAGCGGGCACGCGGTGGCCGCCGGGACCTGGCGCGGTGGCTGCGGATGCGGGTCTCGCCGCGCCTGACCGTGGATGCCTTGCTGCGGCTCTCGCCTACCCGGCTCTCGGTACGGCGGCTCTCGCGCACTCCCGGTGGCGTCGACCTGGGACCCTTGCGATCGCAGTTACCGGAGCGGTTGCGGACCGCTGACCAGCGCATTCACCTCGCCGCCCCGCTGGCGCTGGCAGAGCTCACCCGATTGCGCCAGGCTGAGCCGGCGGTAGCTGCGGACACCCTCTTGCTGATCGGTCGGCGGCATCAGCGGGATAACAACTCGTGGATGCACAATGCGGCCAGACTGACCTCCGGGCGTGCCCGCCACCACCTCTTGGTCAACCCCGAGGACCTCGCCGCCCGCGGCATCCCCGACGGCTCGCTGGTCACGGTCCGCTCGGCGGCTGGCGAGGTTCAGGTCGAGGCAGCCGCCTCCACCGACCTGATGCCGGGGGTGGTCAGCCTGCCGCATGGATACGGTCACGCCCGTCAAGGAGTCCGGCTTGCTCGCGCCAGCGCGCTGCCCGGCGTCTCGATCAACGACCTGACCGACCCGAACGTGGTCGACCTCGGGAGCGGGAATGCCGTGCTGAACGGCGTCCCGGTGACCATCACCGCCAGCTCGGATGAGGGATGATGCTCCTCATGATGTCCACCTGGTCCACGCGTCGCTGGGTCGTGGCCGCCCTGGCCGCCTTGGGCACGGCCGCCTTCATGGCCCTGGGGACCGCCATGATCGAGAACCCGGTGATCGTGCGCAAGGTCGCCACCCCGTGGTGGGCCTGGCTCGTGCTGGCGATCACCTCGGTGCTCAGCGGCTTGCTGGTCGCGACCTACGTCCGGGAGCCCGGTCAGGCGCAGCAGGTGGACGCCTCCGCCCGTCGCGGGGGCATCGGGGGCCTGCTGGCGTACTTTGCGGTCGGCTGTCCGGTGTGCAACAAGATCGCCTTGCTGCTGCTCGGATCATCGGGCGCACTCCAGTGGTTTGCCCCGATCCAGCCGTGGCTGGGCGTCATCGGCATGGTCCTGCTCGGTTGGGCCCTGCGCACCCGCCTGGCCGGAGAGCGTGCCTGCCCGGTGCCCAGTGCGGACCTGATGCCCGTCGGGTGAAGCCGGACACGCACCCGCGCCCCACGCAATCTCGCCACGTAAGGTCTGAGCCATGGACTTCGCTCCCACGCCCAGGGCCGCAGAGCTGGCCACCCAGGTCCGTGCCTTTGTCGATGAGCGCATCGTGCCGGTGGAGCACGAGGTCGTCCTCGATATCGCCCAGCGACGTGCTCGTGGCGAGGACGCTTGGCCACCGCACCCGGTCATGGCGCAATTGCAGAGCCAGGCGCGGGCCGAGGGCCTGTGGAATCTCTTCCTCCCGGCCGGCCATGAGGGGCCCTATGCGCAGCGCTATGGCACCGCGGGCGGGCGAGGGCTGAGCAATAGCGAGTATGCCGTGGTCGCCGAACAAACCGGCCGCAGTGCCCTGGCGCCGCTGATCTTCAACTGCAATGCCCCGGACACCGGCAATATGGAAGTCCTGCTCAAGTACGGCAGCCAAGAGCAGAAGGACACCTGGCTGGATCCTCTGCTCGACGCCCGGATTCGCTCGGCATTCCTGATGACCGAGCCGGGAGTCGCCAGCTCGGATGCCACCACGATGCAGGCCACGGCCATCCTCGACGGCGAGGACATCGTGCTCAACGGCCGCAAATGGTGGTCCACCGGCGCCGGGCACCCGGACTGCCGGGTCGGGGTGTTCATGGGGCTGACCGACCCGAGCGCAGACCGACACCTGCGGCATTCGATGGTCCTGGTGCCGATGGACGCTCCCGGCGTGCGGGTGGAGCGGATGCTGACCGCGCTGGGTCACTTCGATGAGCCCCTGGGTCATGGCGAGGTGACCCTCACCGACGTCCGGCTGCCTCGCTCCGCTGTCATCGGCGGGCCCGGAATGGCCTTCGCGATCGCGCAGGGCCGGCTCGGTCCTGGCCGCGTTCACCACTGCATGCGGCTGATCGGCCTGGCCGAGCGCTCCCTCGAGTTGGCCTGTGAGCGGGCCACCACGCGGGTGGCCTTTGGTAAACCGCTGGCCAACCTCGGCGGCAACCGGGAGCGCCTGGCGCGCGCGCGGATTGCGATCAACCAGGCCCGGCTGTTGGTCCATCACGCGGCCTGGAAGCTGGACACGGTCGGTATCGCTGGCGCCCAGTCCGAGGTGAGCGAGATCAAGGCGGCCGTGCCCTCGATGGCCTGCGAGGTGATCGACCTGGCCATCCAACTCCACGGCGGTGCCGGGATGAGCGAGGACTTCCCCTTAGCGGCTGCATATGCCGGTGCCCGCTCGTTGCGGCTGGCCGATGGGCCGGATGAGGTGCATCTGGGCGTCGTCGCCCGCCAGTTGCTGCGCCCCTATCTGAGCAAGGAGTCCTGATATGGCACGTGTCCTGGTGACCGGAGGCGCCTCCGGCCTCGGGTTGGCCCTGGCCGAGGCCTTCCTGGCTCGAGGCGATCAGGTGCTGGTCGGAGACTTGGCCGAGGAGCGTCCGGCGATCCTGCCTGAGCAGGTGGTCTACCGACGTCTCAACGTGCGCCAGCAGCAGGATTGGGATGCAGCTGCCGCCTGGGTGAGTCAGGAGTGGGGTGGCCTGGACATCCTGTGCAATAACGCGGGGGTGGCTGCCGGCGGGCGCATCGACGTGGAGGCCATGTCCGATTGGGAGCGGGTGATCGACATCAATCTGTTGGGTGTCGTGCGCGGCTGCCAGACCTTCGTGCCGATGCTGAAGGAGCAGCGCTCCGGGCATATCGTCAACACGGCCTCCCTGGCCGGGCTGGTGCATGCCCCTGGGATGGCCTCGTATAACGCCACGAAGGCCGCCGTTGTCGCGGTCTCGGAGACCTTGGGCTTTGAGCTCGAGCCTTTTGGGATCAAGGTCTCGGTGGTCTGTCCCGCGTTCTTCCGGACCAACCTCCATCTCTCCTTCGAGGGCAAGGACGAGGCCCTCCACGAGGCAGGCACCAAGCTCATTACGCGCGCCAAGAAGACCCCGCAGGAGATCGCGGTCACGGTGATCGCGGGGATCGAGAGCGGCAAGCGGGTCATCCTCACCGACTCGCATGGCCGAGCAATCACGGCTGCCAAGCGGTTCGCTCGCCCGCTGTACAACCGCGCGGTGGCGCGGGGCGGTCGAGCGCTCGCGGCCCGATCGGGCGTGCCGCTGCCGTGAGCGATGTCGGCGAAGTCCGGGCTGAGGACGCCTTCGATGTGGACCGCCTGGCGGCCTGGCTCGTGCGTGTCGATCCGTCGCTGGTGGGGACCCCGGCGGTGCGGCAATTCAGCGGCGGTGCCTCGAATCTCACGTATGCCCTGAGCTACCCCGATCGTGATGTCATCCTGCGGCGTCCGCCGCGGGGTGCCCATGTCGGCACGGCGCACGACATGGGGCGCGAGTATGCCGTCCAGGCCGCCTTGCGAACTGCCTATCCGCTGGTTCCACACATGGTGGCCAATTGCACCGATCCTGAGGTCATTGGCAGCCCGTTCTATGTCATGGAGCGGATCGAGGGGACCATTCTTCGCAAGAGCATTCCCTCGTTGCTGGGATTGGCTCGCGCGGATGTCGAGCGATTGTGCCGCAACGCGATTGACGCTGTCATCGACTTGCACGGCGTCGACGTCCAGGCGGCCGGACTGAGCGACCTGGACCGTGGTGCGGGCTATGTGTCCCGGCAGGTGGCCGGATGGTCCTCGCGCATGCGGGCAGCTCGGACGGGTCGGGATGCGGCCTTTGAGGCGGTGATGGACTGGCTGGCCGAGCACCAACCACCCGACCAGCCACATACGTTGATCCACAACGACTTTCGCTTTGACAACCTCGTCCTAGCGCCCTCGGACCCGACGCAGATTGTCGGCGTCTTGGATTGGGAGATGGCCACGGTCGGCGACCCTCTCATGGACCTCGCCGGGGCGCTCGCGTACTGGGTTCAGGCCGACGACGACCGGGTCATGCGGGCCATGCGGCTGCAGCCCACGCACACGCCCGGCATGTTGACCCGGGACCAGGTCGTGGACTACTACTGCGACCGCCGGGGCATCGCGATGGATCGCTTCCGATGGACCTGGTACGAGGTGTTTGGGCTGTTCCGACTGGCCGTGATTGCCCAGCAGATCTACCACCGCTACCACCATGGTCAGACGACCAACCCTGCCTTCAAGAAGTTCCGCTGGCTGGTCTCCTATCTGGAATTGCGTTGTCGGGCAACGATGGCAGGCCTTCGATGACCGTGATCCATCTGATTCGCCATGGCCAAGCATCGTGGGGGAAGCGCGACTACGACCGGCTCTCGGATACCGGGCGACGGCAGGCCGTGGTCGTGGGCGAGGAGCTTGCCGAGCGCGGAATCGAGGCGACGACCCTGATCAGCGGGGCCATGCGTCGGCAACGGGACACCGCTGCCCTCATGGCGGGAGCCGCGGGCTGGGGCGTGCCGGCCAGCGAGGATCCAGGGTGGAATGAGTACGACCACATGGGTGTCCTAGCCGGCTACAAACGTCGATACCGTTCGATGACCGTGATGAAGGCCGACTTGGTACGCACGGGCAAGCCGTATGCCGCCTTCGAGGCCATGTACGCCCAGGCCATTGGCGCCTGGGTCAGCGGGCAGGCGCCCGGGCGATATGCCGAACCATTCGCCGACTTCAGTGCTCGGGTGGATGACGCGCTCGACCGGCTCATCGACTCTGCTGGACACGATGACACCGTGGTCGTGGCGACCTCGGCCGGCGTCATCGCTCGGGTCATCACGCGCGTGGTCGATGGGCCGAGCGCCACCTGGGTGCGCCTGGAGCGCGCGATTACCAATGGCTCCCTGTCGACCCTGCGCGTGGGTGCCCGCGGCCTCCACCTGGTTACCTTCAACGAATCCCGACACCTGGAGCGCCAGCCCGGGCTGGCCACCGTCACGTAGCGAAAGGCTCCACATGCCCACCACCCTCATCACCGGAGCCAGCTCGGGGCTCGGAGCCGAGATGGCTCGTCAATTTGCTGCGCGCGGTCATGACCTGGCCCTGTGCGCCCGCCGTACCGAGCGGCTCGAAGAGCTGGCCGTCGAACTGCGGGCGAGCAACCCAGGAGCTCGCGTTGAAGTGCGGGCCTTGGACGTCAATGACGATGCCGCCATCTTCGAGGCGTTCCGGGCATTTAGGGCCGACTTCGGCCGGATTGACCGGGTCATCGTCAATGCGGGCCTGGGCAAGGGCGCCCCGATCGGGACCGGGCGATATGACGCCAACCGAGCGACGGCGATGACGAACTTCGTTGCGGCGCTGGCCCAATGCGAGGCTGCCATGGAGATCTTCCGGGAGCAGAAGTCGGGTCATTTGGTCATGGTCTCCTCGGTCTCGGCCATGCGCGGCATGCCCAAGACGGTGACGACCTATGCCGCCACCAAGGCCGGGGTGGCCGCCCTCGCGGAGGGCATCCGCAGCGAGATGCTCACCACCCCCGAACTGGATATCAGCGTCTCGACCATTTACCCGGGCTACATCCGCTCGGAGATGAATGAGCGCGTCAAGCACACACCGTTCATGGTGGACACCGAGACAGGCGTGCGGGCGATGGTGGCCGCCATCGAGGCTGGGAAGAGCAATGCGCGCGTACCGGCATGGCCATGGGTGCCGCTTGGTTGGGCCATGCACAACCTCCCGCTCAGGGTCGTGCGCAAGCTGATCTGACCGGGCTGACCCCACTGTCGGCGCTGTCCCGGACGCTCTAGATTGGGTGGTGGTGCCCAATGGCGGGCGCTGCCGACCCGAGTGAAGGGGCCGTCACATGGCACTGGCAGAGCGGTTGAGTCGGCTTGGCACGGAGACGGCCTTCGCCGTGTCTGCGGCAGCAGCGCAGTGGGGTGCGCGCGGGCATCGCATTTACCCCTTCCACCTGGGTGACATCGACCTGCCCACCCCGGCCAATGTGGTCGAGGCCATGCAGCGTGCCGTGGCCGACGGGCACACCGGCTACTGCCCCGGGCCTGGGATCGGGCCATTGCGGGAGGCGCTCGCCGACGATATTGGTGCGCAGCGAGGGATGCCGCTGAGCCCGGACAACATCACCGTGCAACCCGGCGGGAAGCCGGTGATCACCAAGTTCATTCAGGCGCTGATGAATCCGGGGGATGAGGTGCTCTATCCCAACCCGGGATACCCGATCTATGAGAGTCAGATCGAGTACTTCGGGGGAGTGGCCAAGCCCTACTGCTATGTGCCGACGACCCACGGCTTCGCCATCGACCTGGATCAGGTGGCCGCCATGGTGACCCCACGAACGCGGGCCATCATCTACAACGACTTGCAGAATCCGATCGGAGCGGAGTCCACCGACGCTGAGCGTGAAGCGGTCGCAGAGTTGGCCCGAAGGCATGACCTTTGGGTGCTATCGGACGAGGCCTATTTCGAGATGCGCTACTCGGGCACCTCGAGATCCATTGCCGCACTTGACGGTATGGCGGAGCGCACCGTGATCCTGTACACCTTCAGCAAGAAGTTCGCTATGACCGGGTGGCGCCTTGGCTGCGCGGTTGCCCCGCGCGAGGTCAGCGCGGTCTTCGGCACGCTGAACACCAACAACGAGAGTTGCACCACCCACTTTGTGCAGTGGGCTGGCGTGGAAGGCATCCGGGGAGATCAGAGCGGACCGCGGGCTATTCGGCGTGAGTTGCAGGCTCGCCGTGATGCCTGCGCCGCCGCCTTGAATGACATGGCAGGCGTATCCGTTGCGGTCCCCAATGCCACCTTCTATCTCTTCCCGGATGTCACGGACGCCATGGCCCGCAAGGCCATTGGCGATCTGTCGACCTTTGCGCAGGAGGCCTTGCACGCTACCGGAGTCTCATTCTGCACGCGCCTGCACTTCGGCCGACCCCAGCCAGGGGAGGACCGCTTCTATGCGCGCTTTGCGTATAGCGGTCTGCCGGTGCACGCCATCGAGGAAGGCCTCGGGCTGCTCAAGGAATGGATCGAGGCCTGAGATGGCGCGAGTAGTGGTCACCGGACGCATCCCGTCCGACGGATTGGACTTGCTGCGTCGTCATCACGAGGTCACGGCCTGGGACGAGGACCGCGCCATCACCCGGACGGAGTTGCTGGAGTTCGTCCGGAACGCCGACGGCCTGGTCACTCTGCTCACCGAAAAGGTGGACAGTGAGTTGCTGGATGCCGCCGGACCCAACCTCAAGGTCGTCGCGAATGTCGCTGTGGGATATAACAATATCGACGTTGCAGCCTGCGCGGATCGGGGCGTGGTCGCAACGAATACCCCCGGTGTGCTGACCGAGGCGACGGCGGACACCGCATTCGCTCTCATGCTCATGGCCACCCGTCGACTCGGAGAGGGCGAACGCGTGATCCGCAGTGGAACGCCCTGGCAGTGGGGAATGTTCTACCTGCTCGGCAGCGGCATTCAAGGCAAAGTGCTCGGCATTGTGGGCGCCGGCGCCATCGGGATCGCGATGGCTCGACGCGCCAAGGCCTTCGGGATGTCGGTGATCTACACCGGTCCGACTGCCCTGGCTCCCGAGGTGGAGGCCGAGCTCGGCGCAAGACGGGTCGACTTCGGCGAGCTTCTGCGCACCAGTGATGTCATCTCGCTGCACTGTCCGTATCTGCCGGAGACCCACCACCTGATCGGTACGCCCGAGTTGGCGAAGATGAAGGCAACCGCCTTCCTGATCAATTCGGCCCGCGGGCCGATCATCGATGAGAGCGCGCTGGTGGAGGCACTGCGCCAACGCCAGATCGCTGGGGCCGGGCTGGACGTTTTCGAGTTCGAGCCGGCCGTCCACGAAGGACTGCTAGAACTCGACAACGTGGTTCTCTTGCCGCACCTGGGATCGGCCACCAACGAAACTCGCACGGCCATGGCGGTCCTTGCGGCGGACAATGCCGTGGCAGTGCTGGCGGGGAAGCCCGCGATTACTGCGGTGGCGGGCCGCTGACTGACGACTGCCCGGGCAGAACCCGCTCGGCGACCAGCCGCTCCAATAGCTCACCGGCGCGGGCCACGCAGATCGTCGGATCAGGCTCGAGATCGGTCAAGGCATACACACCCGCAAAGCCGCTGGCCGCCAACTGTGCGTCGGTGAGGCGGCGCCGACCGCAGACCGCCACCACCGGTATGCCGTGGGCCGCCGCTCGCCGGGCCACCCCGGCCGGTGCCTTGCCCAGAACCGTTTGAGCGTCGATGGCGCCTTCGCCGGTGATCACCAGATCGCAGCCCGCCAGGGCCGCGTCCAGGCCCACCAGATCCAGGACGATGTCGATGCCCGGCCGCAGGTGGGCACCCAACACGGCGCGGGCGGCATACCCGACCCCACCCGCGGCGCCGGCGCCGGGCTCGGCACGCAGGTCTTGGCCACTGACGCCGGTGACGACATCTGCCCAGTGGGTCAGGCCGGCGTCCAGCTCCTCGACCTGGGCCGGGTCGGCGCCCTTTTGCGGCGCGAAGACCGCGGCTGCACCAGAGGGGCCGGTCAGGGGACTGTCCACATCACAGGCAAACTCCACCTGCGTCAGCGCCAACCTCGGGGTGAACCGCCGGGCGTCCAGGGAGGCGACCGAGGCCAGCCCGATCCCGCCCTCAGGGACCGGATTGCCCGCCTCATCGAGTGCGGCAATGCCGAGCGCTGCCAGCATGCCCACCCCGCCATCGGTCGACGCCGAGCCACCGATGCCCACCCACATGCGGGTGGGCCGCTCCCGTTCCAGAGCCACCCGCATGACCTCACCAAGCCCTCGGCTGGATGCCGTCAGCGGTGCCGGAATGCCATCGGGCAGGCGCAAGAGCCCGCAGGCATCGGCCATCTCGACGACCACATCGCGGCCCAGCGCAGGCAGCGGCCGAGAGCGCACGGCATACGCCGACTGCACGGGCATTCCGGTGGGGCCAGCCACGGTCACCGGCATCAGGGTGAAGCCAGCGGCCTGGGCGGCAGCCAGCATCCCGTCACCACCGTCAGCGACGATGACCGATGCCACCTCGATGGCTCGGTCCCACTGGCTGATCCCGGCAGCAATGTGGGCGATGACCTCGGTGGCCGTCAGCGAGCCCTTGAACTTGTCGCTGGCGATGAGTACGCGCATGTCACAGCTCGCGATGCATCACGTGGAGGCCGACGCGCCCATGACGAGCGGAGTCGAAGGCCGCAGGGACTGTGCCGATGATCCTGAAGCCGAGTTCCTGCCAGAGCGCGACGGCTGCTGTATTGGTCTGCACGACCGCATTGAATTGCATTGCGGCATAACCCTGCTCGGCGGCCCAGGCCAGCACCCACCGGCCCAACGCTCGTCCGACTCCGCGGCCCTGCGCCGTCGGAGCGACCATGAATGATGCGGTGGCGACGTGCGCGCCGCGTCCGGGCCGATTCGGTCCGCTCTTGGCCGACCCGAGGATCGCGCCTGAGGTCGGGTCCACGGCAACCACCGTGATGCTTGGTCCGTCGGAGCCCGCGTCGAACCACCACGACGAGGCCAGCGCGGTATCCCGATCGTCGAAGGGAGGGTAGGCGTAGGTCTCACCCTCGTTCACGATCGCGCGAAAGACCGGGAAGAAGGCGGACCAATCCGCCTCGGTCATCGCGCGGATGACCAGGGCTTCCTGCGACATGGGCGGGTGAGTGCCTAGGAGGTGGTGGGCCGCATGTGCAGCCACGGCCGGGTCAACTCGAAACGGCGTCCGGTGATCTCGTCAACCTCGATGGCGATCACGTTGAACTTGGCCGTGTCCACCCAGGGCCGCAGGGGGAGTTGGTCAGTCGCATCGGCTTCATGGCCCTCCAACTGACGAGCGCGGCCGCGCACAATGACGCTGGTGGCATCAGTGTCGCTGAACTCGTCGATCTCGAAGGCGACATCGGAATTGATGGTCAGGCCCAGCAGTTTGGAGCCCTCCGCAGTCCGGAAAACGATGCGCCGCTGCTCGTCAATGGCGTAGTTGATCGGCACGATGTGGACCTCGTCCAGCAAGTGGAAGGCCAGTCGGCCAAACTCCTGCGCATGGAGGAACTCCCAGCAGTCGTGCTCGGTCAGCGCGTGCACGGGGCTGTGCTCGGACATGGTGGCCTCCTAGGAGCATCGCCGAATCCTTCAGGTCAACCCTAGTCACCGCAGAGCCCCGGGCGCACCCCGGCCCTGAGTTACTGGTCAGTTCGTCGCGTCTCGAAGCTGAAGCGGTGCCGCCGCAGGCGCTCGATCAGCGGCATACCGATGCCCGATGAAGGTGTCAGCACCCCGACACGATCGGGCAGCGAGGCGGTGTCATTGACCAGGGCAAGAGCAGCCTGCCCGAGCATGATCGCGGTCCCTGAGTAGCCCGGGTCGTAGGGCGCACTGACCGTCGTGAGATAGCGAGCACCCGAGGTGGTCTCGGCGGTGATGTCCATTCGGAAGCGTCCGCGGGCCATAGCCTCATCGCTCGGACCATCGCCAGGCTTGGGAAGCAGCGGGTCAACCAGCTTGCGGGTGGGTCCGAAGGCGAGGGCCAGACCGCCCACGCCCAGGCCGACACTCATCCCGGTGGCCATCAGGGCGCCCTTGGGGCCGGGTCCGAAGTCAGTGTGCTCGCCGTACCGGAAGCCCTCGCCGTAGCCGAGCAGGGAGGCCGATCGGCAGACGACTCGGGTGTTGAAGTTGGCCATGATGAAGGGGCCGGTGAAGTGCCCGGCGGGATTGCGCCGCACCGGCGAAGACTTGGCGATCTTGGTCGCCCGGCCGAGCACGGCGTCCAGGATCGCGGCCGGAGCCGAGGCGCCGCTGGTTGGACGTGCCGCGTGTGCGGGTGGGTTCGTGGCTGCAGCGCGGGCGGGCCGGGCGGGGCGAGTGCCATCGGCCAGGCTCCACGGGTTGGCCATGACTGCGCGCGCGCCCGCGTCCTTGACGACCTCGGCCGCCTGATTGCGGGCCGAGTCGACGGTCCCCCCGCTAAAGCCTCCCTTGAGCTGGGTCACCGCCAACTGGGTCCGCGCGAGGTCACCGGCGCCATCCTCCGCAGCGGTGCGCCAGGTGAGGAAGACCCCCAGATCACTGGGGATGGAATCGAAGCCGCACGCGTGCACGATGCGGGCTCCCGAACGCCGAGCGGCCTTGTCGTGCTTGTCGATGGTGTCCTTGACGAAGAGCACTTCACCGGTCAGATCGCAGTAGTGCGTGCCGGCGGCGGCGCATGCGGCTACCAGCGCCTTGCCGTACCTCTGGTAGGGCCCCACGGTGGTGACAACGACCTTGGTTCGCGCGGCAAGATCCTGCACGGCTCCGGTGTCGGCGGCATCGACCACGAGCAGGGGCCACTCACGGGCTGGTCCGGTTAGTTCGGCCCGAATGCCTTCAAGTTTGCTTTGGGAGCGGCCGGCCAGGGCGATTCGGACACCGTCGGCGGCGCCCTTGGCCTCGTCCGCAAGATGCTGAGCGGTCAACCGGCCGACAAATCCGGTGGCTCCGAAGAGGACGATGTCGAAGTCGCGATCAGTCATGGGCGTCACCCTAAGGGGCCAACGGCTTGGGCGCCGAACACAGCGATCCGCCCTCGCATGCCTGGTCGAGAGTAGCGAACACTCCGTATGCCGCTCCCCGGAGACGGAGTGTTCTCTACTCTCGACCTCACGGGAGCGCTCAGAGGTAGTTGCCGGTGCCTGGGTGGGGCTGGCCCTCTGGGCCGGCGTTGGGCCTTCCTTGGCCGCCGGGCCCACCTGCGTCACCCTCGTGCGTTGCCCCCGGGGGCAGTTGGCGCATCTGCTGTAACTGGGCCTGAGCCGCCATCTGCTGGGCGACCAGGGCGGTCTGTATGCCGTGGAACAGGCCCTCAAGCCAGCCCACGAGCTGCGCCTGGGCAATCCGCAACTCCGAGTCGCTGGGGGACTCCTCGCTGAAAGGCAGGGCGATCCGCTCCAACTCCTCGACCAGCTCCGGCGCCAAGCCATCCTTGAGTTCAGCGATCGACCGATCGTGAATGTCGGCCAAGCGAGCGCGCCCTTTGTCGTCAAGCGGAGCCGAGCGCACCTCCTCGAGCAATTGCTTGATCATCGAGCCGATCCGCATGACCTTGGCGGGCTGCTCGACCAGGTCAGCGGGGTTGCTCGATCGATGGCTCTGGTCGACTTCCTCGCGGTGCGGCGCGACCCCCATCCCGTCGGGGGTGATGACGACGACGCGTTCGCCGTCACTGGTCACCGTGGCGGGGATGCCTTGCGTGTGATCGGGCTGCTCACTCATGCGCCCTATCGTGCCTCATCGGGTGACGTCAGCCACGTCCCTTGGTCGCCGAACCCCCCGAGTCCAGCGACGGTCGTGACCGGACCGACACCAGCGTGGTTACCGCCACCGCGAGGGCGGCACCACAGAGCACCACCGCCCAGAGGGACAACGGAGGAGTGCGCGAGCCCAAGAACCAGGCCGCACCAAAGCCCACCGCCAGGCCTAAGGCGGTCGCGACGAAGGTGGCCACGAGGGCCCACATCACCGTCGCCCACCGCCGTGAGCCGCGGCCGGAGCCGGTGCGATCGCGACGAGCTAGCCAGACAGCGGCCGCTGCCAACCCCAGTGCGGTGATGCCGAGCAAGGCGGCAGCGGGGAGTCCGAAGCGCAGGATTCGGTCCGTGCGGACATACCCGGGCTCATACTCCACCAGGATCGAGCCGTCGCCGACAGCAATGGCATCAAGGGCCGCGTTGAGGTCCGCGAGCTGGCCGGCGAGCGGTTTGGCGGCGTCGGGCGTGACAAAGAAGGCGTCCCCCCGAGTGGGCAGTTCGAGCGAGGCCGCGAGTTCGGTGCTGAGCACCACGCCAGAGCGCAGGGAGAGCACCTCGCGCGCCCGGGAGGGCTCCAGGGTGATGGCCGGGAGATCGACCGTCTCGACCCCGCTGACGGAGAGTTCGCCGCTCTTGCCGCTGATCGTGGCAGTTCCCGTCATGAGAGTGACCTGATCCGCTCGGGTCAGGCCGGGCACCAGGACCACTGCGCTCTGCGCCAACGCTCCAGCCTGCTCGGCCGTGAGATCGAAGCGGGCCGCGATCACGGCAGCGGGCAGGACAAGGATCGAGGACGAGGCCAACGTGCCGGTGGAGCCGACCTTTTGGCAGGGCAACTGCGGCTGCTCATTGGTCACGGCGGTGGGGTCATGCACGCTCGCCTGGGGGGTGCAATTGGGCGGGACCACGTTCACCACGCTCTGCGAGCGATCGGTGCCGGACCCGGTTGCGAAGAACTCGCCACCCGCGATCAGCCTGGCCTGGACCACCGAGCTCGGGTGCGCCGAGTCGATCGCCGCCTTGACCGCATCGGAGCTCAGGCCCTCGGGATCCCAGGTCACGGTCACCTCACCGACCGCGCCCGCGGGCACGTATGCCGCCCGCGCTGCTGCTGCGGCCGACTCGAGCCGAGTGCTCAGCACGGCGTACCCAGCCGAGCCACCCACGATGCCGAGGATCAGCAGGGCCACCACCCAGCGGCCACTGGCCACCACCCGAGGCCACAGGGCGGCGAGAAGGCCACCGATGATGGCGGCCAGGGCAGTGAGGGCGCCGGTCATCGGGCGCAGGTCGAATGGCCCGGCGATCTCCGGCAGTCGGCCGATGAGCACCCGCGCCGCCACCCAGGCGGCCACTGCCCCCAAGCCCACCCCCACGACGGCGCTCGCGACCGTGACGATGGCGGCATACCCGCCGGGGAGCGAGCGGCCGCGGGCCTTGGTGCGCCAGACCAGGTGGGCGACTCCGGTCAGGGCGAGTACAGCAAGCGCCGTCGCGATGAGTCCGTGGGGGAGGTAGGGCTGGTCATCGACGTGGGCGCTCCGAGCTGCGCCGCGCAGGGCGGGGTTGATCTGGTCCTCTGCCGGGGGATGGGCCAGGACCTCGCGCGAGGTGACCGCCAGGCCATGGGCGTTGAGGTCTTGGACCTCGGCCCAGTCCATCGCCCGGTCGCGCAGGATGGTGAACTGGGTGTCCGCGCCAGCAGCCAGGGACCAGTCACCGGAGAGAACTTCGGTGGTGGCCAGCGTTCCCGGGACCGCGCGAACCGTGCCGACGACCGTGATCGGGCCGGCATCGCCACCATCATTGGCAACCAGCGTCAAACCGGGCGTGCCCCAAGCTGTCGAGCCCTCTTGAACCGCGATCTCGCCCTTCCCCGTGGGCCAGCGGCCGTCCACCAGGGTGAACCGGCCGGTCACTGCTGGCGGGAGGTCGGTGACGTAGATACCGACGGCGAGTTCGCGCCCGCCCGTGCGGATCCGTGAGGGGACCCACGCCGAAGGCACAACCGTGCCGCCGGTGAGCTGGCCCAGGGCGGTCGCGCGCTGGGCCGCCGTGCCCTGGGCGGACCAGCCAGGGATGCTGGTTGCGGGGGTCGAGGTCGTGAGGGTGCTCGACCCGTCGGGGGTCTGGATGAGGGCCCGGTCAAAGACCTCGGTCACCTGGGCCACGCCTTGGCCCATCAACGGGGTGGCGCGCTCGGCCCCGGTCGGACTAGCGGTCGTGAGCAGGGTGAGCGCGAGCATCCCCAACGCTGTCGGCACCGCGATTAGGGCGAACAGCGTGAGGGCAGTGGTCCACGGCGGCCGACGGGTGGGGTATGCCGTCTGCCGGCCTGCCGTAATCACTGCTCCATTATGCGGGCGCGGTGGTGCACCATCCCCCTCCTCATGGTGCACCACCGCGCCCTTAGGCCAGCCGCCTCGTGACGACTGGGGCTCGGCGCACCCCCGCGGCGGCCAGTGCCGTAGCCAGCAGGGGGACACCGATGACGGCCACGGCCAGCCAGGCCCACGGGATGCCCAGGGTGGGAGCAACGATCTTTTCGGCTCCGGTATTGGCGTCCCACGACATCGCCGTCAGGGGATAGGTGAAGGCGTATCCGCAGACGGCACCCACGATCAAGCCCAGGATGCTGCCCACTCCGCTGGTCACCATGGCTTGACCGGCCGAGATCAGCCTGCGCGTGGTCCGCGTCGCACCGACGGCTGCCATCGTGGCGTCCTCGCGTTGCTGCTCGGCGAGCGAGAGCGCGGTGGAGGTCAGCGTCACCACGAGCATGATCAGCGCGAATGCCGTGACCAGGATGGCGATCGCTAGTTGGTCGTCCCGCTGGAAGCCGCGCTCCACTTGGAGGCCATAGTCCTCACCCACCAGGGCGTTGACGCCTTCGCGGGTCGACTCCGAGATAGGCCCGGTGGTGTCGTGCACGAGCACAATGGGCATGGCGTTCGGCAAGTGGTGTGCCTCCACGACCTCCTGAGGGACGAGAACCGCAGCGTCCTGGAAGAAGATGCCCGGCGATGCCGGACCTGCGGGCACACTGACCGCGGGGACAGTGAAGGTGTCGGTGACTGTGGCTTCGTTGTCGACCTGGATCCCACCATCAGCGGGAGCAGTGCTGGCAGGGTTCGTCGTGCCCACGACAAAAGTCAGCGAGCCATCGACAATCGCATCCGGATGGCCCAAAATCACGGCACCGCCCGCTCGAATCCGTTCTGCGTCGGCCCCTTCCAGGCCGACTCGGCGAGCGATTTCGGCAGCCGGCATGGTCCGGATGCCGGCCATGGACGGTTGCATCGACGAGTCGCCGATGACCTGACACGGCGATGCGGGGAAAGGTGCCTGGGACTGGGGGTCCCACGTACGAGCGAGCTTGAGCCAAAACGGTCGATCGTACAAGGAGTCGGCAGCGCTACAGCCGGGCATCTTGAGTACAACGAGGGAGGGTACGAAATTCGGAGGCGGATCGCCATCAAAGGCGTTGCCGCTGACCACCCGCGAGTCGATCAGTCGAAGCGTGGGAAAGCGCTGCCCGATCGCCGCCTTGGTGTTGTCGAGTTCAGCGCGCGGCCCCGCGTCGAGATACATCGAGCCTTCGCCCGCGATCTGTTGAGGACGGTAGTTCCGCTCTTGTTCGAGGGTGTCGCTGGCGATGGCGATCATCAGCGTCACCACGACCGCAACCCCGCCGACGATGGCGGCGACGGCGGGGCCGGAGCGGGCCCGCTGGCGGGCCGCATCACGCGCCGCCATCCGAATGGGGAGAGGGAACCTAGCGGCCAGTTTGCCGCTGGCGACCAGCAGCATAGGCACCAGGAAAAGCGCACCACCGATGAGTGCCACCACCCCTATCGGCACCAGATATGAACTCAGGCTCGGCTTCCTCATACCGGCAATGAGCGAGATAGAGCCGCCGGCCATGATCAGGGTTCCGATGATCGGCAGCAGTCGGCTTGGCGCTGGCGAGACATTCTGTCCGCGCATGACGCCCACGATGTCGAGCCGGCCGAGGCGGCGGGCCGGGATGAGCGCAGCCAGGACTGCCGCCAGGACAGCGCAGGTCGTGACCCCGGCGGTGGCCACCCAGGGGATATCGAAGGGCGCATAGGCGATGTGGGTTCCGGTGTTGAGGAACTTCAGCAGCGCAGATGCCGCCGCGATCCCCAGAGCGCTGCCGAGGACTGCCGCGAAGACGCCGAGGACGAGGGCTTGGCTCAAGACGATTCGTCGCAGGTGACCCGTGGTCGCGCCATTAGAGGCAGCCAAGGCCAGAGTGCGACGTTGCCGAGATGCGCTCACCGCAAACGCGGGGGCTACCAGCAGGCCGGTGACCAGGATGAGGATGGCCCCGCCACCGAGTGCCAACGAGTTCGTCTCGTTGCTCTGGAAGGCGTCGACGCCCTGGGCTTCGATCGGGAGTTCTTCGGTGCTCGGTGGATGAGCGATGAGATACCGACTGATGACGGGCAATCCGTATGCCGAGAGGGCCGTGACCCGGTCGTAGGTCACGTCGCCGGCATTCATCACCAGCCAGCTCTGACTGATGCCGGACTGTTCCGCCACATGGTGGAGGGCGACCCAATCGGCCATCCCCCAATCGGTCCAGGCGCGAGCAGTGCCGACCACGGTCATCGAGCTGGTGCCCTTGTCCTTCACCACGCTGACTGATCCGCTGGTGGGCAGCCCCCGCTGGATGGCCTGTGGGGTCACGACAATCTCATGGGGGTTGGTCGGCCACCGACCGGTGAGCAACTCGGCCTTGGTTCCCAGGCCGAGCCGGGCGTCGACGACCAAGGTCGACACAGTGAGTCGGCGGTCGCCGAGAGTCACGCGTTCCTGCCCGCTCTCAACGGGCACCGCGGTACCGCCGACGAGCTTGCCAATGGCGGCGGCATTCTCCTGAGCGGTCCCCGAGGGGGCGTAGCCGGCAATGGGTTTTCCCGTGCGGCCCAAGCCAACGGACATGTTCGCGGTATGTCCGTCTTGGACCACGGCGTACGGAACATTGCTGTCTGGGCGCTCGAAGGAGGGCGGAGAGATGACGGCATCGGCGGAACCGCCGGCGATGGCGTAACGCTCGACATCACTGAGAGCCTGGGTGGCATAGCTCGTCAAGGCAAAGGTCAGCAAGGCTGTGGGGATGCCGACCATCAAGAGCACGACCAGGCTGCGGCCGAAGTGGCGGCGGACCTCGCGCCTGGCCATCCTGATCGCCACTCCCCAGGAGCTGCGCCATGAGGCCGAAGGGCTGTCTGTCATCGGGACGCTCATGGGGTGTGCCCAGCGCTCTCGAGCAGGTCTTCCAAACCACGGTCCACCCCGGTGGAGTCCACGATGCGCCCGTCCCGCAGGAAGATGACCCGGTCTGCCCAGGCCGCATGGCGGGCCTCGTGGGTAACGAGCAGGCCGGCGACACCGGCATTGCAGCGCTCGCGCAGGACGCGCAGGACCTCTTCGCCGGTGTGGCTGTCCAGGGCGCCGGTGGGTTCGTCGGCGAGCACGAATCGGCGTCCTCCGACCAGGGCTCGCGCGATGGCGACCCGTTGCTGCTGGCCTCCGGACATGGCGTCGGGGTACCGGTCAGCGAGCTCGACCAAGCCGAGTAGGTCAAGCGCGGCCCGTGCGTGCCGACGGGCTCCGCGGGCGCGCTCGCCGTCCAGCTCGAGCGGAAGGGAGATGTTCTCGGCCGCCGTCAGGCTGGGGATGAGGTTGTAGTCCTGGAAGACGAAACCCATCCGCCGACGGCGCATCACGGCGAGCTCGCGCGGGGTCATGGTGGTGAGCTCGTCACCGTCGACGATGACGTGGCCCCTGGTCGGCTGGTCAAGGCCACCGGCGACATTGAGCAGGGTGGACTTGCCGGAACCACTGGGGCCCATGACGGCGACCAACTCGCCGGCTTCGATGGTGAGGCTGACGTTGTCCAGCGCCGTGACCGCGGTCGGTCCGCTGCCGTGGATTCGGGTGACGCCGTCGATGACGACTAGCGGGGTGCTCATCGGATCTGCTCCTGCACGTGAGTGATGGTGGGGTGATCCGCGGGCGTCGGCAGCGCGGGGTTTTCGTTCGCCATGCGCGCGGCCTGCGCGACCCGGATGGCTTCTTGGTGCAGCCGGGTCTCGACGTGATCCAGCCAGCGGACCTCGGCCTCGGCCATGAAGATCAGGTTTTCCAGGACGAGCAGCCAGGCGAGGTCCCGGCTGCGGGCATCGCCCGCCTGGGCATCGCGAGTCATCACGTCATGCTTGAGCCGCGTGAGATCACGCAGATGCCGCAAGGTAGCGGTCCGTTGGAACTGCGCGACCTGCTGGACATCCACGCCGGGGACGGTGACGGCCAAGGCGAGTTTGATGGTCAACTCGTCTCTGGGGGTGTTGTCTCGGTCCACGGGAGTGGTCCACCAGCGGTCGACTTCGGCTCGGCCGATCTCGGTGAGGCGATACGAGATCCGGCCCTCCGGATCGGGGTCTCCCGCCTGTTCCACCAAGCCGTCGCGCATCAGCCGATCAACCGTGGTGTAGACCTGCCCGACGTTGAGCGGCCAGGTGCCCCCGGTGCGCTCCTCGAACTCCGCCCGCAGTTGGGCGCCATACTTCTCACCTTCGGCGAGGAGCGCCATCAAACCCAGCTTTACCGACATTCCATCCCCCTTGCATACTCGGTATTCCGTGCGTATGAGGACATGTATACCGAGTATTACCCTCCCTGGCAACCCCCTCCCGCCTCAACTTTCCCGCCTGATGCCGAAAGGTTGACGTTCGGGCCTCTTACAAGGGGCCCCAACCTCAAGGTTCCGGCATCAGGCGGGAAAGTTGAGGCGGGGGGGCCTAGGTTTAGGGGATGCGCGCGATCAGCATTCCGACTTTCGGCGGCCCCGAGGCGCTCACCCTGACCGAACTCCCCGACCCGCAACCCGCGCCAGGAGAGGTCCGGATCAGGGTCGCGGCTGCCGGGGTCAACCGAGCCGACACACTGCAGCGTCAGGGCTTCTACCCGCCGCCGCCTGGTGAGAGCGAGCTGCCGGGCCTGGAGGTCAGCGGCACCATCGATGCCCTCGGCGAGGGCGTCACCCAGTGGCAACTCGGTGACCAGGTGTGTGCGCTGCTCGCCGGTGGTGGGTATGCCGAGTACGTCACCGTGAGCGCGCTCCAGTGCCTGCCCATGCCCGCGGGTGTGAGCCTGATCGACGCGGCTGCCCTGCCCGAAGTGGTGTGCACGGTTTGGTCCAATGTCTTCCTCACCGCCAACCTGCAGCCAGGGGAGACCTTGCTCGTGCATGGGGGCTCATCGGGCATCGGCACCATGGCGGTTCAGCTGGGCCGTGAGGTGGGCGCCCAGGTGGCGGTGACCGCCGGCTCGGCCGATAAACTCGCGGCCTGCCGGGAGCTCGGCGCCGAGATCTTGATCAACTACCGCGAGGAAGACTTCGTCGAGCGAATCCGGTCCGCCACGGGTGGTGCCGGGGCGAACGTCATCCTCGACAACATGGGCGCCAAGTACCTGGACCGCAACATCCGCGCCCTAGCCGAGGCCGGGCGCCTGGTCATCATCGGCATGCAGGGCGGCACGAAGGGCGAACTCGACATTGCCGCTCTGCTGGCTCGGCGGGCGGCCGTGATCGCCACTTCCCTGCGCGCGCGCAGCGCAGCCGAGAAGGCCACCATCGTGGCCGCCGTGCGTGAACATGTCTGGCCGCTGATCGAGGCCGGCCGCATCCGTCCCGTGGTGCACGCGACCTACCCGCTGGCGGAGGCCGCCCAGGCACACCGGAGCCTCGAGGCCTCGGGCCACATCGGCAAGATCCTGCTGACGCTCTGACCTGGCCACCGCACATCGGCCGACGTAGGGTGGCTAGATCCCCGGGACATCCTCGAGGGTGATGCACACAAGGAGCGCGACATGGGCATTCTGGTCAACCCCTATCTCAGTATTCCCGGAGGACGAGCGCGCGAGGCAATGCAGGCCTATGCCGAGATCTTCGGCGGCGACCTAACGGTGAACACCTTTGGTGAGTACGGCGACCAAGGGCCGAGCAAAGACCTGGTCATGCACGCCCGCCTGGAATCCCCACTCGGGGTGACACTGATGGCGAGCGACACGCACGAGCAGATGCCGCCGATGACCGTGGGCGACAACATCTCGGTCAGCCTCTCGGGAGACGATGAGGCCGTGCTCCGCCGTTGTTGGGATGGCCTGGCCGAGGGCGCCACCATCGGTATGCCGCTGGAGCGGCAGATGTGGGGCGACATCTACGGTCAGTTGACCGACCGCTTCGGCACCCAGTGGATGGTCAATATCGCCACCCCCCAGGAGTGAGCACTGCTGAGCGCTGAACGGCGCGTCGCGATGACCGCCGCTGCGCGCTGACCGCCGCTGCGCGCTGACCGCCGCTCAGCGCGCAGTGCTGCGGGCAGCACTGAAGATCTCGGGCAAGCCCTTGGCACCCATGACCACCCCGGCCGCAAAGGCCCCACCCATCAGCGCGCCCGCGACGCCCGGCGAGCAGACATCGGCGCCGGTCAACAGCAGGCCAGGGATCTCCGTGCGCACTGGCACCCAGCGATTCCGGATGCGCTCGGGAGTTGCCGGCATTCCGTAGATCTGGCCGCCTGGATGCCCGGTCAGCTCCTCCGTCGTCAGGGGAGTGGACACCTCGCGGTACTCCACCAGATCGCTCAGGCCGGGATGGTGCTCCTCGACGAGCTGCAGCAGTCCATCGCCGATGCGCGCCTTGAGGGCGGCATACTCCTCACCTCGGCGCATCCACCGGCTCCCCGCCCAGGGCTCAAAGGCCGCGTAGTCGGCGAAGGTGATGATTTCGGCGGTATGCCGGGTGGCGGCCGGGTCCTTCAGCGAGGGGAAGGACAGATAGGCGCCCAAGGGTCGACCGGCCAGGACCTGCGCGGATCCCGCCTTCATGGCGTCGTGGTCGAATCCCGTGAAGTACCAATGGTTTTCGCCGTGGAAGCCCAGCGACTCGGGCGAGTCCTTGAGTCCCAGATAGAGGACCACGGAGGCGATGGACGGCCCGGCCGCCCGGGTTGCGGCGGTCAATCGTGGCGCCGCGCCGTCCGGGAGGAGGTCGCGGGCCGTGGTCAGGGCGCCGGCATCGGAGATCACCAGTGGTGCGCGGAAGTCCACCACTGCAGGCTCGCGCCCCTTCTTGACCGCGACCCGCACCCCGACAGCGCGACCGCCCTCGATCAAGACCTGCTGCACGCGGTGGTTGACCCGACAGTCCCCTCCGGCGGCCTCAATGACCCGGACCGCGCCGTCGGCGATGGTCTTGGAACTGCCCACCGGGTAGAACGCACCCTTGAGGTAGTGGGCCACCACCAGGGAGTGGATGGCGAACGAACTCTCCTTCGGGCCCAGTCCGTAGTCACCCCACTGGGAGGCGAGCACGGCTCGCAGCCGGGGGTCGGTGAACCGCTGCGCGAGATACTCGGCGGTAGTCAGCGTCCCCAGGCGCCACATCCGCCTGCCCGCCAGCCGTAAGCCCATCCGGATCGCGGCCGGAGCAGACCAGGAGTATGCCTCCTGGCCGTACCACGCGGACACCGCGCGCACGTCGGTGAGATAGGCCGAGATGGCGTCGGCCTCGGCTGGGAAGTGCGAGGCGAGCTCAGCGGCATACTCGCGGGGATCGCTCGGCACCGAAATGGTCAGCTCGGGGTAGTGGAAGACCTCGATCACGTGCGGCATCTGCTGCCACTTCATGGTGTCGCCGGTGACCAGATCGAAGATGCCCCGCAGCCGCCCGCCCTCGTGCAGCCCACCGATGTAGTGGATGCCCACATCCCAGTGAAATCCCTTGCGCTGGAAGGTGTGGGTGAAACCACCGAGCTTGAAGTGGGACTCGAGCACCAGCACCCGCATCCCCCGCAGGCGGGCCAGCAGTGCGGCCGTGGTGAGCCCACCGATGCCGGAGCCGATGACGATCGCGTCGTAGTCCTGCGTGGTCAACGCCAGCCCTCTCGTTCGATCCGCGATAGGTCCTCATGGGTGTCTACATCCTGCGCCGCAGTTGCGCTCACCGCCACGGTGACGTGGTCGAGGTCGAGCATAAGCCTGGCTGGGCGATCATGGCCGCTGTCCCCAATCAGGGCCAGCGCCGGCGTGCGCCGGTATGCCGCAAGCAGCGGATTGGGTTGTCCGTCAGGGCGTTTCGCGACCGCTGCGGCGGCCTCCGGATGGGCCGCCAGGGCGTCGACGAGTCGCTTCGCCAAGCTGCCCGCGCCGGGAGTGTCGCCGGCGAGCACGACGAGGATCTCATCGCGGGCTGCTTGGACGCCGGCCAGCACGCCGGCCAGCGGCCCGCCGCCCGGCGGTGACTCGCGCACCCATCGGGCCGGCCGTTCGGTGTTCCGCTCGGGTCCGACACAGATGACCTCCCAGGCCTGCGGTAGGTCGCCGAGGACGTGGTCCAGCAGGGCATGTCCGGCCAGGAGTGCGCTGACTTTATCGGCGCCAAACCTTCGCGCCTCGCCCCCGCAGAGCACGAGCGCCGTCACCCTCTCGATGGAGGCGCTCATAGTCGTCCGGTCAGTCGACGAGACAGATCACGAGCAAAGGCGCCGACGATGCGCGCCACCCCGTCGACCTCATCCGCGGGCATCTCGGCGCCGGGATAGGTCACCGCCAGGGCGGCGACCGGATGGCCGGTGTGATCCGGCGCCGCCACGGCCACGGAGTTCAGGCCTTCGGTCACCAGGCCATCTTCCACGGCATACCCGCGCGCACGCACCTGCTGAAGTTCGCGCCGCAGTGCTCCGGCGCTGCCGACCCCCCGGCCGTCCGGCTGCACGAAGGCGTGCGTGGTGGGGAAGAGGGCGCGGACCTGCGCAGGTGGGAGCCCCGCCAGCAACGCCAGCCCGGTTGCGGTGAGCGTGGCAGGCAAGCGCACGCCGACGTCGGTAACCAACAGCGGGCGGCCGGGTGCTCGCTGCTCGATGACATAGAGCACGTCCCGCCCGTGCAGGATCGCCAAGTGCGCATTGTGGCCGGTCGCATCGACCAAGCGCTCGACGATGCCGCGGGCGAGGCGCTGAAGGGGCGCTTGACGTTGATAGGCCGAGCCCAACTCGTAGGCCGCGACGCCGAGCCCGTAGCGCCGCTCGTCCGGCAGGTGGGTCAGGTACCCACGGTCGGTGAGCACCGAGAGCAGGTGGTACACCGTGCTGCGCGGGAGGCCGAGTTCACGGGTAATCGTGGCCGCCGGGACCGGCTCGCCGCGGCGCGCGATGAGCCCCAGGATGTCGAGGGCGTGCGCGGCCGCGGGCGCATTCCCGCGCTGGGGGCTCGCCGGGCTCACAGTCGCCGCCTCAGGGCCGAGATCTCCGGTCGGCCCCAATCGGTGTGGTCATTGCGCCAACCCAGAAGGTCATGGAATGCCGGGTCGTCATTGGCCATCGCATGCCCGATGACGGCGTCCCGAGTGAGGTGATGACGTTCCATCAGCATGGCGAGCAGGGCCACCAGGGCATTGGCCTGTGCGGGGCGATCGAGGACCTGCCGGGCGGCCGCCGATGATCCGCCGATCGTCGACTGGACGACTTCGACGCCAAGGGCCTGGTCGTTCAGGCCGATCACATGGCGACACATCAGCTCATCCGGCACCAGGTGATACACGGTGCCGTCCTGATCCACCAGGTAGTGGGCGCAGGTCCCCGGCAAGTCCCCCAGGTGGACCTCATTGCTGCTGAAGAGATCGATGGCGCTGCGGGCCGAATCGCTGGCGGTCAGGTGCACCACGATGCGTACGGGCGTGAGCGCACTGGTCTTGGTGCCATAGTGCCGCAGCGCATAGTCCGCCATCTGGGCGCGCCGCTGCGCTCCATAGGGGATCAGCTCCTCCACGAGGGTCAAGGACGCACTCGGGTTCGGGGTCTTGCCGGGCACGGACGTCGACCGTGCTGAAGCTGTCGTGGTCGGCAGCGCGCCGGTTGCCGTGGGCGTGCTCGAGGGCGTTGCCGCTGGTGCGACGGGCGACGCGGGAGACGCGGGAGACGCGGAGCAGCCCGCGGTGAGAACAGCGGCCGCCAGCGCGACGGCGACCTGCACGCGCCCTCTCATGAGCCACACCATAATCCCGATCTGCGCCTTCGTCTCGGATCCGAGACAGTATGCCGCCAGCACACCTTGGCTAGATCTGCTCAGCGGGGTTCCATGGCCCCATGACTGCCTCCAGCGTGCGTATGGGCATCGGCCCGCTCTCGATTGACGATGTCGTCGCCATCGCCCGGCACGGTGCCACCGTGACGCTCGCCGAGGATGCGCTGGCCCAGGTGCGCCATACCCGCGGGGTGATCGAGGCGTTGGCCGATGACGTCGAGCCTCACTACGGCGTCTCCACCGGGTTTGGGGCGCTGGCCACCCGGCACATCCCCGTCGAGATGCGCCAGCAACTCCAGCGCAGCCTGGTCCGTTCGCACGCGGCCGGAAGCGGCCCGGAGGTTGAGCGTGAGGTTGTGCGGGCGCTGATGGCGCTGCGGATCTCCACCCTGGCCACGGGGCGGACCGGCGTGCGCGAGTCGACGCTCACGGCATACCTCGCACTCCTCAATGCAGGCATCACCCCCGTGGTCCACGAGTACGGCTCCTTGGGCTGCTCTGGCGATCTGGCGCCGCTGGCGCATTGCGCGTTGGCGCTCATGGGGGAGGGGATGGTGCGCGATGCCAGTGGCACTCTCATGCCCACGGCTGATGCCCTCAAGGCCGCCGGTCTGGCGCCCATTGAGCTCGCCGAGAAGGAGGGCCTGGCGCTGATCAATGGCACCGACGGCATGCTGGGAATGCTCTGCCTGGCGATCGCAGACCTGCGGGCGCTGCTACGGACAGCGGACATCGCAGCGGCCATGTCGATCGAGGGGCTGCTCGGAACCGACGATGTCCTGGCGGCCGACCTGCATGCCCTCAGACCGCAGCCGGGCCAGGCGATCTCGGCGGCAAACATGCGAATGGTCTTGTCGGGCAGCCCGATTCGCGCCTCCCACGACACCGATGATTGCCCTCGTGTGCAAGATGCGTACTCGCTGCGATGCGCCCCGATCGTGCATGGCGCGGCCCGGGATACGGTCGAGCACGCCGTCCGCGTCGCCGACTATGAGCTCGCCTCGGCGGTCGACAACCCGGTGGTGACACTGGACGGTCGGGTGGAATCAAATGGCAACTTCCACGGAGCTCCGGTCGCCTATGTGCTCGACTTCCTGGCGATCGTGGCCGCCGATGTGGCGTCGATGGCCGAGCGTCGCACCGACCGGTTCCTGGACAAGGCCCGCAATCACGGGCTGCCACCCTTCCTGGCCGACGATCCGGGGGTCGACAGCGGCCACATGATCGCCCAATACACCCAGGCGGCCATCGTCTCCGAGCTCAAGCGCCTCGCCGCGCCGGCCTCCGTCGACTCGATTCCGAGTTCGGCGATGCAGGAGGACCACGTGTCGATGGGCTGGTCTGCGGCGCGCAAGTTGCGCCGATCGGTCGACGGCTTGGCCCGCGTCGTCGCCATTGAGGTCCTCACCGCTGCTCGCGCCCTACACCTGCGCGCTCCGCTGGAGCCAGCCGCGGCCACCGGTGCGGTCGTCGAGTTGCTGGCGGCACACGGCGCAGGCCAGCCCGGCCCAGACCGCTGGCTCGCGCCGGAGATCGATACGGCCCATCGCCTCACCGCCGATGGCAGCGTCCTGGCGGCAGCCGAACGAGTGAGTGGACCCTTGGCCTAGGGCCCTGTCTGGAATGCGAGACGGTTTGCCGTCCACCCACCTTCCCGGGCCGGTGGCAGAACCGATGAAATGAAGACGCGGTGCGGACAGTCCGCCGCCGCCACGACGAATGGAGAGCGACATGGAGGGCGCCCGCCCGGTTCGAGCCCCCCGCGGCACGCAGCTCACGGCCCGGCAGTGGTCGACTGAGGCTCCGTTGCGGATGCTGATGAACAACCTTGACCCGGAGGTTGCCGAGCGTCCGGACGACCTGGTCGTCTACGGAGGCACTGGTCGCGCGGCACGCGACTGGCGCAGTTATGACGCCATGGTGCGCACGCTCACCACCCTCAAGGCTGACGAGACCATGCTCGTGCAGTCCGGTCGGCCGGTCGGGGTCTTCCAGACCCACGAGTGGGCGCCGCGGGTCCTGATCGCCAATTCCAACCTCGTCCCGGACTGGGCAAACTGGCCCGAGTTCCGCCGGCTCGAGCACCTCGGACTGACCATGTACGGCCAGATGACCGCTGGATCGTGGATCTACATCGGTACTCAGGGCATCGTTCAAGGTACCTACGAGACCTTCGCGGCGATCGCTGAATTGCGTTTCGGCGGAACCCTGTCCGGCACCCTGACCCTCACCGGCGGATGCGGTGGCATGGGTGGCGCTCAGCCCCTCGCGGTCACCCTCAACGGCGGCGTCTGCCTCATCGTGGACGTCGACCCGCACCGCCTCCAGCGTCGCGTGGAGCACCGATACCTGGACACCGTCGCCGAGAACCTCGACGAGGCCATCATCGAAGCGGTCACCGCCAAGAACGCCGGTCGGGCGTACTCCATCGGAGTGGTGGGGAATGCCGCCGAGGTCTTCCCCGAGTTGCTCCGGCGGGGCGTGCCGATCGACATCGTCACCGACCAGACCAGCGCCCACGACCCGTTGTCCTACCTGCCGGAGGGCATCGGCCTGGAGGAGTGGGCGGACTACGCGGCCAAGAAGCCCGAGGAGTTCACTGACCGTGCCCGGGAGAGCATGGCCAAGCATGTTCAGGCGATGGTCGAGTTCCAGGATGCCGGCGCCGAGGTCTTCGACTATGGCAACTCGATCCGCGACGAGGCCCGCCTCGGTGGATATCAGCGCGCCTTCGACTTCCCGGGCTTTGTGCCGGCGTACATCCGGCCACTCTTCTGCCAGGGCAAGGGCCCATTCCGGTGGGTCGCGCTCTCCGGTGACCCCAAGGACATCGAGGTGACCGACCGGGCCGTCATGGACCTCTTCCCCGACAACGACCGCCTTCAGCGATGGATGCGCGGAGCTCGCGAAAAGATCGCCTTCCAGGGCCTTCCCGCGCGGATCTGCTGGTTGGGCTATGGCGAACGAGACCGTGCCGGAGCGGCATTCAACGATTTGGTGGCGCGCGGAGACATCAGTGCCCCGATCGTCATCGGCCGCGACCACCTCGACTGTGGCTCGGTGGCCTCGCCTTACCGCGAGACCGAGTCCATGCTCGATGGCTCGGATGCCATCGCCGATTGGCCACTGCTCAATGCCCTGGTCAACACCGCCTCGGGCGCGAGCTGGGTCTCGCTGCACCACGGCGGTGGCGTCGGGATCGGCCGCTCCATGCACGCCGGCCAAGTCACTGTCGCCGACGGGAGCGCACTTGCTGCGGAGAAGCTGCGCCGGGTCCTGACCAATGACCCGGGCATGGGTGTGATCCGCCATGTCGACGCCGGCTACTACGAGGCCGACAAAGTGGCCGACGCCTGTGGCGTTCGGGTGCCGATGCGCGAGAACTGAGAGACAATCACTCGTATGCCGCTCCCGTCGCATGCAGTCGGCTTTCGTCGGATGTGGGAGGACCTGCATCCGATCGGGCGCGACCCCGGAAGCGGTGGATATCGCCGCTTCGCCTGGAGCCGCGAGGATGCGCTCTTGCGCGAATGGTTTGCCGGGGAGTGTGCCGCTCGGGGCCTCGACCTGACCACCGACCGGATGGGCAACCAATGGGCCTGGTGGGGCGATCCCGACGCGGCGGTGCACGCCGGGACCCCGGGCATCGTGATCGGTTCCCACTTGGACTCGGTGCCCGACGGCGGAGCCTTCGACGGCCCGCTGGGCGTCGTGTCCGCCCTGGCGACCGTCGACCTCCTGCGAGCGAGCGGGGTACGCCCCGGCCGACCCATCGCCGTGGTCAACATGGTCGACGAGGAAGGCGCCCGCTTCGGGGTGGCCTGCGCCGGGTCGCGGGTCATCACCGGGGTGCTCGACGCCGATCGCGCTCGCGGATTGACCGATGCCGATGGCGTGAGCATGGCCGAGGCGATGCGCCACGCCGGGCAGGACCCGGACCACCTGGGGCGCGACGACGAGACGCTGGCGCGGATCGGCACCTTCATCGAGCTGCATGTCGAGCAGGGTCGGCACCTGGCCGACACCGAGCACCCGGTCGCGGTGGGTTCGGACATTTGGCCGCATGGCCGCTGGCGGATCGATGTGCCCGGCGAGGCCAATCACGCGGGCACCACGCGGCTTCAGGACCGAGATGACGCCATGCTCGGACTGGCCGCGCTGGTCATCGCCGCCCGGCGGTCGGCGCACGAGCAGGGCTGCGTTGCCACGGTCGGCAAGATCGCGGTCACCCCCAATGGCGTCAATGCCATCCCCAGTGCGGCCACCGGATGGCTTGATGCTCGGGGCGCGGATGAGCAGGCAGTTCACCGCGTGGTGGCCGAGATGGGCGAGGTCGCCGGGGACTTCGGAGGCCGGGTCACACAGGAGTCCTGGACCCCGACGACGGCCTTCGATCCGGCTCTGGTGCGGCGGATGGCAACCCGGCTCGGCGGCATACCGGTGATCGGGACCGGCGCTGGCCATGACGCCGGCATCCTGGCCAATCACGGCATTCGCAGTGCCATGCTCTTTGTCCGCAACCCCACGGGCATCTCGCACTCGCCCGAAGAGTTCGCCAGCGAGGACGACTGCGTCGCGGGCATCGAGGCCCTGCATGATGTGGTCCTGGATTGTGTGGGAGGAGCCGCGTGACCACCTGGTTCTGCGATTACGCGGTGCTGCCTTCTGGGGTGGCCCGACATGTGCGCATCACCGTCGAGGGCGACCGCATTGTTGAGGTGGTCAAGCGCGCCAAGCGGGCCGAGGGTGACACCCACCTGCGCGGGGTGACCCTGCCCGGCGCCGCAAATGGACACAGCCACGCCTTCCATCGCGCGCTGCGGGGGCGCACCCATGGCGAGGGTGGCAACTTCTGGACCTGGCGCAACCAGATGTATGCCGTGACGGAGCGACTCACCCCGCAGACCTATCGGGCTTTGGCTCGGGCGGTCTTCGCCGAGATGGTGCTCGCGGGCTACACCGTGGTCGGGGAGTTCCACTATCTCCATCACGCGCCAGGTGGGCTGCCCTATGAGGACCCCAATGCGATGGGTCTCGCGCTGGTCGATGCTGCGCGCGAGGCGGGCATCCGGATCACGCTGCTTGATGCCTGCTATCTCGCCGGTGGCCTTTTCGCCTCGGGCCACGAGCCCCTGGACGCGGTGCAGCAGCGGTTTAGCGATGGCTCGGTGGAGGTCTGGGCGCAGCGGGTCGGCCGGTTAACCCCCACGGAGACAGCGAGATTCGGGGCCGCGATCCACTCAGTGCGCGCGGTCCCCAGGGACTCTCTGGGGCCGATTGCCGCGACGGCACGCGCTGGCGTGGGGTCGGTTCCCGGACCGATGCCCTTGCACCTGCATCTCTCGGAGCAGCCCGGCGAGAATGTCGCCTGCCAAACGCACTATGGCTGCACGCCGAGCGAGTTGATCGCCGCCGAGGGGGTGTTGGGGCCGATGACGACGGTCGTGCACGCCACCCACCTCACCGATCATGACATCGAGCTCTTGGGTGAGGCCCAGGTGACTGCCTGTTTCTGTCCGACGACCGAGCGCGACCTGGCCGACGGCATTGGTCCAGCCCGTGAGTTGACCGAGCATGGGGTGCGACTCTCGCTGGGGTCGGACCAGCACGCCGTGATCGACCCCTTCGAGGAGGTCCGCGGTGTCGAGATGAACGAGCGCCTGCGCAGCCTGGAGCGCGGCCGCTTCGAGATCCCCGACCTGCTCGATATGGCCTGCGCCCACGGATATGCCTCCCTGGGGTGGCCCGAGGGTGGCCGGCTCGTCGAGGGGCATCTCGCGGACTTCGTCACGGTTCGCCTGGACAGCGCGCGCACGGCGGGCTGCGGTCCGGATCAGGTCGGGTATGCCGCGACCTCGGCCGATGTCACCGATGTCGTCATTGGCGGCGAACACCTGGTGCAGCGGGGCGTGCACCGGCTGGGGGATGTCGGCGAACTCCTGCAGGAGGCACTCTCGCAGGTGCGCGCTCCATGAGCACCCTCGTCCACGGGATCAGTCAACTCGTCACCTGCCAGGGTGCTGAGCCGGCCGACGTCGGCCTGATCGCCGAGGCGGCCGTGGTCGTCCAGGACGGCCGGATTGCCTGGGTCGGTGCGGCCTCAGTGGCGCCCGAGTGCGATGAGGCCATCGATCTGGGCGGTCGCGCCGTGCTGCCGGGATTCGTGGACAGCCATGCCCATCTGGTCTTCGCCGGAGATCGAGCCGGCGAGTTCACGGCACGGATGACTGGTACCCCGTACGACGGTGGCGGCATTGGGGTGTCGATGGCGGCCACACGAGCAGCCACCGATGATGAACTACGGGCCCTCGTGGCCGCGCGCGTGGCAGAGATGCGCGCGCAGGGCACGACGACCATCGAGATCAAGAGCGGCTATGGACTGAGCGTCCACGACGAGGAACGCGCGCTGCGCATCGCCCGCGAGTTCACCTCCGAGACCACCTTTTTGGGGGCGCATGTCGTGCCTCCCGAGATGCGCGGCGAGCGGGCGGCATACGTCGACCTGGTCACTGGGCCCATGCTCGCGGCCTGCGCCCCGCAGGCTCGCTGGGTGGACGTCTTCTGCGAGCCCAACTCGCCCTACGCCTTCACCGAGGACGAGTCCCGCCAGGTACTCGCTGCCGGTATCGCGGCCGGCCTGCTCCCTCGGGTGCATGGCAACCAGCTGGGGCCTGGGCCGGGAATCGGACTGGCTGTCGAGATGGGCGCGGCCAGCGTCGACCACTGCACCTTCGCCAGCGACGACGACCTTGGGGCCCTGGCCGCCTCGTCCACGGTGGCTACCTTGCTGCCGGGAGTGGAGTTCTCCACCCGATCTCCCTACCCTGACGGCCGCCGCTTCCTGGCCGCTGGCGTGCGCATCGCCATCGCGTCGGACTGCAACCCCGGCACGTGCTACTCATCCTCCATGCCCTTCATGATCGCGCTCGCCGTGCGAGAGATGGGGCTTTCACCGGCTGAGGCGGTCTGGGCGGCAACGGCTGGTGGCGCTGCGGCGTTGCGGCGCAACGACATTGGACGGATCGCGGTGGGGGCACTGGCGCACTTTGCCGTGCTCGAGGCGCCGAGCTATGAGCATCTGGCATACCGCCCGGGGGTGCCTCTGGCCAGGTCATTGGTGCTCTCCGAGGGCGCTCTCGAGGGCGCTCGCTAGCCGGAGCAGCCCGGCAGTGCCCGCAACTCAAAGCCTGCGGCCTGGATCGCCGGGATCAACGTGCTCACCGCGGCGACGGTGTGCGAGCGGTCGCCGCCTCCGTCGTGCATCAGGACGATGGCGCCGGGACGAAGCCCTTTCATCACGGAGCTGACGATGGCCTTGGCGCTCGGCCGCATCCAGTCGGAGGTGTCGACGGACCATAGGTAGTGGTGCAGGCCGGCTCCTTTGATCACGCGCTCGACCCGAGGGCTGGTCGATCCGTAGGGGGCCCGGAAGCAGGTCGCTGCGCCGATAACCGCCTGCGTGCGCCGAATCTCGGTGCGGATGGCGGCATTGCTCTGGCCCGTGAGTTCGGGGTGGCTCCAGGTGTGATTGCCGATGGCATTGCCCTGAGCGCGTATAGCGTCGACGATCGCGGGATACTTCGCCGCGCGCACCCCCATCACGAAGAAGGTGGCCTTCGCCTGGTTGCGGGCAAGAATGGCCAGGATCGCAGGGGTGGCGTCCGGCCGCGGCCCGTCGTCGAAGGTGAGGTAGACCACGCCACGTCGGGGCTTGGCGCGCGTGCTGGCTGGGGTCTGGGCCGTAGGCGCAGGCGCAGGCGCAGACTCTGCGTGACTCTGCTGCGAGGTGGTGGCTGCCTTGTCCGGGCCCAGGGTCGGTACCAGCAAGCGAACCGGCAGATCCCACGAGGCGGGCGTGTCGGCGTCGCCCGGAGTGACCGGGACACCGTTGGACTCTGGCCTGGTCGGCACTGATCCGGTCACGTCCGCGGTAGCGACCTCCGCCGAGGCGAGGGGCGAGCCAAGGGCGATCAGGGTCGCGAGACTCACCATGCCGGCGATCGCTCCCGATCGCATCCGCATCCCGTCTCCAGCCGTTTCGCTCGTCCCTGCACGTCTCGCGCGCGCAAGACACCTCCACGGTATCCCGGGCCGACCCCCACGCAGGGCAGACCCGCCGTGGGCGTGGGGCCCGCGTGGGCTAGGTCGCCGTGGGCCTAGGCCGGGGGTTGAGTCGCGGTGGCTTGGTCAGCCCCCGAGGCGGCGCGCAGCGCGGCTGGCGGGTGCCCCGCGGACTGCTCGTAGTAGGCGGCCGCTTTGCGGGTGGCCACGGTCTTGGCGGCAGCCGTGGTGAGGGCGGTCAAGGCGGCATAGGCGACCGCCTGGCGAGCCGGGGCCTGCGGGTCCTTGGGGTCGACCCGGTCCTGGCCGGCGGTGCGCCAGATCAGGTCCGCGACCTTGGTGGCGAGCAGTCCGGCGAGCACCGCGGAACCGGTAGCCAGAATCTTCCAGACAGCCTTGCCCATGGCGTCACTGTAGACCTGCCGGGGTATCGTTGAGGAGTCCATACGACAGGGGAGCGCTTCGGCGCTGAGAGTGCGGCATCCCGCCGCAGACCCTTGAACCTGCACCGGTTAGCACCGGCGAAGGAAGTCGAGAGGCTTTACTGATGTCCACTCTGCATTCGTCCACTCAGTCGTCCACGGTGATGGCGCGCTCGCCGCTCATGACCTGGCGCACCGTCGATATCCTCACCGCCACCATGCTGGGGGCGGCTTTCGGAATTGCCTATTGGGGCTGGGGCCAGCTCTACAACGGCCCGATCACAGCCCTCAAAATTGGCTATGCCCCGTTGATGGGGCTCTTCTCGGGCCTGTGGTTCCTCGCGGGGGTCGTCGGAGCATTGGTCGTGCGTCGACCCGGGGCCGCCCTGCTGTGCGAGGTCGTCGCCGCGCTGGTCTCCATGCTGCCGGGAACCGAGTGGGGTGCCACGGTGCTCATCTCGGGGATCCTTCAAGGCCTGGGGGTCGAGCTCGTGTTCGCGGCCTTGGGCTATCGGCGCTTTGGCCTGAGCGTGGCGCTGCTGGCGGGTGCCATGGCGGCGCCGCTGGAGTGGTTCTTCGAGACCTTCTCGCTGCCTGCCGGCGGCGGTGGTTGGTATGCCGATTGGCCGGCCGGGGACAAGCTTGCGTACCTGGCCGCACTGGTGGTCTCCGGGGCGCTGCTTGCTGGGCTGCTGGGTTGGATGCTCACCCGGGCCTTGGCTCGCGCCGGTGCCCTGTCAGCCTTCCCGGCAGGCCAGGAAGTCTTGGAGTCTCGCGCTGTCTGAGCTGCGCGTCGAGCACCTGAGTTGGCGTCCGTTTGGCCGCCGGGAGCCGGTGCTGCGGGATATCTCACTGACCCTCACGGCCGGCGAGCGCGTGCTGCTCGTCGGGCCCTCGGGGTCGGGCAAGTCAACGCTGCTCCGGGCCTTGGCCGGGTTGGTGGACAGCGTGGACTCGGGTGATCTCTCGGGCGTTGTCGAGCTCGACGGCCGGGCCGTGGGCTCGCGTCCGGGCGAGGTCGGTCTGGTGCTGCAGGAGCCGGGCGCGGGGGTGGTCGCCGCCACGCTCGCGCGTGATGTGGCCTTCGGACTCGAGAACGTCGGTATGCCGCGGGCGGACATGCCCGCGGTCGTCACCCGTGCTCTGGAAGCCGTGGGCATGAGTGACCTGCCCGCAGATCGGCCGACCTCGCAACTCTCTGGCGGGCAGGCCCAGCGGTTGGCCATCGCCGGAGCGCTGGCGCTGCGCCCCGAGGTCCTCTTGCTCGATGAACCGACGGCCATGCTGGACGCCGAGAGTGCTGAGGCGATCCGGGCGGCCGTCGGCTCGGTCATGCAGCAGGGGATCACCACGGTCATCGTCGAGCATCTACTCGGTCCGTGGGTGCCGCTGGTGGACCGGGTGATCGTGCTGTCGCCGGAGGGGTGCCTGGTGGCCGACGGCCCGGTCAAGGATGTCTTGGCCGAGCAGCGAGCGTGGCTCTTGGAGTTGGGGGTGTGGGTGCCCAATGCCCCGGTGCCAGACGCTCTGGCGCCGCCGGTCGACGCGCTGCGCGAGCCGCGCGCCGGGGACATCGTCTCGGCCAGCACGCTGCACGTCGGGACGCGCGCGGTCCTGGAGCAGCCCATCGAGGCGAAGGCCGGGTCGCTCACCGCGCTCGTGGGGCCTTCGGGCGGGGGCAAATCGACCATCCTGCATGCGCTGGCCGGGTTCGTGTCGCCCACCCAGGGTGCGGTCAGTATCGCCCCGCATACCTCGGCGCCCGAGTTGGCTCGAACCCTGGCCTGGGTGCCGCAGTGGTCCAGTTCGACGGTCATCGCCACGAGCGTGCTCGACGACGTGCTGGTGACCACACGGGCGCTGGGCGAGGAGTCGCCGCAGAGCCTGGCACGGGCCCGGGCGCTGCTCGCTGCGGTGGGCTTGACTCATCTCGAGCAGGCCGATCCGCGCACGCTGTCCGGCGGGGAACAGCGACGCCTTGCCCTGGCTGCTGCCTTGCACCACGGGCCTCCGACGCTCCTGGTCGATGAGCCCACGATTGGTCAGGACCGGCATACCTGGGCGGCCTTGGTCGGTCTGGTCGCGGCCTACCAGGGACTCGGGGGAGCGGTAGTTGCGGCCACCCACGACCGGCACGTCATCGACCGGGCGACCACGGTCATCGCGGTGCGCCCCCCGACGCGCTCGCCGGCCATCCGGCGGCCCTCTCTGGTCGACCGCTGCGGTCCGCTCTCCCTGCTCCTCGGAGCGCTGCTCGGCATCCCAGCCGGGGTGCTCTCCCCGCACTGGTCGACCACCGTGGGCGTCATCGGCCTGCAGCTCCTGCTACTGGTCATCGGGCTCGGCCGGCGCACCCCGACAGCCGCGCTCCGAATCCTGCCGGGGCTGCTCGCGGCCCTCTCGGTGGGCTGGTCGACCTGGTGGCTGGCCCGTGACGTGGATGCGGCCTGGACGGCGGCCTTGCGGGTCTTGGCGGTCGTCATTCCCGCGGCCGCGCTCATCCCCGCGATTGATCCTGATGCTCTCGGAGACCACCTCGCCCAGCGGCTCCACCTGCCCGACCGGCCAGTGGTGGCGGTCGCGGCTGCGGTCCATCGGGTCCAGGATCTGGGGGCGATCTGGCGCGAGTTATCCCAAGCCCGCAGAGTACGTGGGCTCTCGGCGAGTTGGCGCCACCCGGTGCAGCTGGGTCGACACCTGCTGGCGCTGACCATGGGCCTGCTGATCAGAACCCTGGGGTCGGCGGCGGATCTCGCGGTCGCGATGGATGCCCGGGGATTTGCGCGCGCCTACCGTCGCTCGTGGTGGGGCACCGCCCCATGGCGTTGGGCGGATACCGCCCTGGTGGTCGCCTGGTCCCTGCCGGTCGCCTATGCGATCTGGGCCCGCTGAGCGGGCTGCGCCCGGACGTACCATGGACCCCATGCCCTCCACGAAGCGTGTCCTGCTCGCTGCCCCGCGTGGCTACTGCGCTGGCGTTGATCGGGCGGTGGTCACGGTGGAGAAGGCCCTCGAGCTGTATGGACCGCCGGTGTACGTCCGCAAAGAGATCGTGCACAACAAGCATGTCGTCACCACCCTGGAAAAGCGCGGCGCCATCTTTGTGGACGAGACCCACGAAGTGCCCGAGGGTGCGACCGTGATCTTCTCCGCCCATGGGGTCGCACCGGTGGTCCACGAGGAGGCGCGGGCGCTGTCCTTGAAGACCATTGACGCAACCTGCCCATTGGTGACCAAGGTCCACCGGGAGGCGCTGCGCTTCGCCGATGCGGACTACGACATCCTGCTCATCGGACACGAGGGTCACGAGGAGGTCATCGGGACCTCCGGCGAGGCGCCCGAGCACATCCAACTTGTGGACGGCCCCGATGACGTCGACCGGATCACGGTGCGCGACCCAGAGAAGGTGGTCTGGCTCTCGCAGACCACGCTCTCGGTCGACGAGACCATGGAAACCGTGCGGCGACTGCGCGAGCGCTTTCCGCACCTGCAGGATCCCCCCTCCGACGACATTTGCTATGCCACGCAGAACCGTCAGTTGGCGGTTAAGCAGATGGCCCCGGAGACCGATCTGATGATCGTCGTCGGGTCACGTAACTCCTCGAACTCGGTGCGCCTCGTTGAGGTCGCGCTCGAGCATGGCTGCCGCGCAGGGCATCTCGTGGACTATGCCGACGAGATCGACCCATCGTGGCTCGATGGAGTGAGCACTGTGGGCGTGACCTCCGGCGCATCGGTGCCCGAGGTCTTGGTGCGCGGCGTGCTGGAGTACTTGGCGGAGCGCGGCTATACCGATGTCCAGCGGGTGGTCGCGGCCGAGGAGTCGCTGATGTTCTCGCTACCGACCGAGATTCGCCGGGACCTCAAGGCTGCCGGCTTCTCGGACAAGATGCGTCACGACGCATCCTTCACGGCATCCGAGGCCGGCTCGCTCCACTGACCCTCCAGGTCCAACTCCACACGGCGATCCGGCCGTGTGACCTGCTCGATGAGTTCGTATGCCGTCAGCGGTCGCGGCACCCGGTCGGCGGTCGAGAGCTCAGGCAAGGCGGAGGACACCACCCCCAGATCCTGCATGCGCCGAGCGCTGACCAGCACGCGGGACTCCAAGGCGCCGACAAGTCCGTTGTACGCCTCGACGCTCGCGGTAAGAGAACGGCCGACCTTGGCGGTGTGCTCCCCGAGGGTGGACAGGCGGGCATAGAGATCCCGGCCCAGGGTGAGCACCTCGGCGGCATGCTCGACCACGGCGCTCTGCTGCCAGGTGAAGGCCACCGTGCGGACCAGGGCCATCAAGCCAGCTGGCCCGACAAGCACCACGCGGTCGGCGAGCGCCGCCTCGTGCAGGCCGGGCTGAGCATCGAGGGCGGCCGCCAACATGGCGTCGGTCGGCACAAAGCAGACCACCATCTCGGGGGTCACCGGGAAGGCTGTCCAGTACTCCTTGGCGGCCAAAGCCTGGACATGTCGGCGCAAGGCCACCGCATGCTCGCGCAGCAACTGGCTACGCTCGTCCTCGGGGAGGTCCTGCGCCTGGGCGGCCAAGAAGGCATCCATGGGTGCCTTGGCGTCGATGACCAGCACCTTGTCTCCGGGCAGTCGGACCAGGACATCGGGGCGCACCGCGCCATGGCGCGCGGTGGCGCTCACCTGCATGTCGAAATCACAGCGCGCCAGCATGCCGCTCAGCTCCAGCACCCGCCGCAACTGCACCTCTCCCCAGGCGCCACGCACCGTCGAGGAACGCAGCGAACCCACCAGGCTCGCCGTCGCCTGACCCAACTCCGCGGTGCCACCCTCAACCCGGGCCAAGACCGAGCGAATCGAGCCGAACTGCTCCACGCGGTCCCGCTCCAGCACCCCGACCTGACGCTCCACCCGCCCCAGTGCGTCCTTGAGCGGCGCCAACATGGCCGCACTCTGCAGGTCCTCGGACAGCGAGATCTCCAGGTCATCAACGCGCTCGCGCAGGAGATCGCGCTCGGTCTCCAGCGCGCTCCGGCGAGCGCCGTGCACAAGCGCAGCCAACCACCAGGTAGCCGCGGCGGTCAGCACGGCCGCGAGTGCGGCATACATCCACATCTGCATGAGCCCGACTCTGGCAGCAGCCACCGACAGTGCGGCCGAAGCTACGCTGTCGGGTATGCCGCAGCCCGAGTCGATCGAGGACTTTGCCGCCCGCGTTCACGCGGCCCAGGAGGCCGGACCCGAGGGCCGGCTGCCGCTGATCGACGACGGCTTCACCACCTGGCCGACCTTCCCATTCGACGGTGATCTTCGAGTCCGCGAGGTCATGGCGCTCGCCGACGAGGAGCCCCGATTCGGCGAGGACCCGGCCACCTGTTGGTGCGCTCCGGGAGCCGAAATGCGGCCGGGCGCGGACCGGTGGCCGGTGGTGTGGCGCGATGAGCATTGGCACATCAAGGCGGCTCCACCCTCGGGTGCCCCCTGCGTCCTCATCCTGGAACCGCTCGAGCACGCCGACCTGAGTGCGTTGTCCCCGCAGCGGGCGGCCGAGTTTGGCCAGATCAGCGTCGCCCTCAGCGCTTCGGTCGAGGCGCTGCCCAGCGTTGGCCGGTGTCACATCGGCCGGTGGGGCGACGGGGGTGCACATGCCCATGTGTGGTTCATCGCGCGGCCTGCGCGGATGCCCCAAACCCGGGGGACGTTCATGGCGCTCTGGGATGACTACTTCCCGCCAGTTCCGGTCGCCGTTCGCGACGCGAATGCCGCCGCGGCCATCCGCGGTCTCGTGGCGGCATACGGAGGTCACGCGCTATGAGTGCGGAGCGCGGGCAGCGTCCCGACGTCAGCACGGACCAGGGGCGGCTGGATTTCATCAAGATCCTCAACACTCGGCTACCCAAGAAGCGCACCATTGCCCAGGGCATGCTGCGCAATGAGCACGGTGACCTGCTCCTGTGTCAGCTGACCTACAAGCGCGAGTGGGATCTGCCGGGGGGAGTGGTCGACCCTGACGAGTCCCCGGCGACCTGTGTCCAGCGGGAGGTGCGCGAGGAGCTCGGGATCGAGGTCACCGTCGGCGCCCTGCTGGCGGTCAACTGGCTGCCGCCCTGGCGAGGTTGGGATGACGCGGTGCTCTTCCTCTACGACCTCGGCTCGATTCGTGTGGATGAGCTGAACCCCGAGCGCTTCCTGCGACGGGAGATCGCGGGCGTGCATTGGCGGTCCGTGGCCGAAATCGCCGCCCACGTGGCGCCCTATGCCGCGCGGATGGTGCAGGTGGCGGCGGATGCCCAGGAGACGCTCTACCTGGAGAACAGCGAGCCTCGCCGCTAGCGCCTCGTCGGCGCGGCCGCGCTGGATACACTTCGCCGGTGCACGGAGAACTCAAGGACTACCGCCAGCCGATGGTGACCTCCATCGGTATCCTCCTCGGCTTCCTGCTGAACTTCCTCGCGGGCTGGGGGATTCGCAGCGGACAAGCGATCGAGGACGGCACGGACGCGCTGATCCTGGGGTGCGTCCTGGCAGCGGTGCTGCTGATGACGCTGGCGCTGTACCGGATCCTCAACGCCGACCTGGGTGATGCCGACCCGGCGCCGTATTACCGCACCACACTGCGGATCTACATCTCGGCCATCGTCCTGGCGTTCACCAGCCTGCCCATCGCCATCTTGCTCTGAGCGCCAGGGGTGCTGCTCCGCGGCTAGACTCTTGCCCTTGTGGCCCTCACTATCGGAATCGTGGGCTTGCCCAATGTCGGCAAGTCGACGATGTTCAACGCCCTGACCAAGAACAACGTGCTCGCCGCGAACTACCCGTTTGCGACCATCGAGCCCAATGTCGGCGTGGTCCCGCTGCCCGACCCCCGGCTGAAGCGACTGGCCGAGATTTTCGGCTCGGAGCGGATCCTGCCGGCAACCGTGTCCTTCGTGGACATCGCGGGCATCGTCCGCGGCGCGTCCGAGGGCGAGGGGCTGGGTAACAAGTTCCTGGCCAACATCCGTGAGGCCGACGCGATCTGTCAGGTGGTGCGGGCCTTCGAGGACGGCGATGTCGTGCACGTCGACGGTCGGGTGTCACCGGAGTCCGACATCGAGACCATCCACACCGAGCTGATCCTGGCCGATCTGCAAACGCTGGAGAAGGCCGTTGCCCGGCTCGATAAGGAGTCGCGGATCAAGAAGGAGTCGCGACCGGCATACGAGAATGCGGTGGCTGCGCAGAAGGTGCTGGAGGCCGGCGAGACCCTGTATGCCGGTGGCGCGGCGGCCGGGGTCGACCTCGCCTTGGCCGGTGGGTTGGGGCTGCTGACGACCAAGCCCTTCATTTATGTGTTCAACCTCGACGAGGACCAACTCGCCGATGCTGACCTGCACGCGCGGCTCGCGGCAGAGGTCGCGCCGGCCGATGCTGTCTTCCTCAACGCCAAGCTCGAGATGGACCTGATGGACATGTCCGAGGAGGACGCCATGGAGATGCTCGAGGGCTTCGGCGCCTCGGAGTCGGGCCTGAACCAGCTTGCCCGCGTGGGTTTCCACACGCTGGGGCTGCAGACCTACCTCACGGCCGGCCCCAAGGAGGCTCGGGCGTGGACGATCCGTCAGGGGTGGACCGCTCCGGAGGCCGCGGGGGTCATTCACACGGATTTCCAGCGGGGCTTCATCAAGGCCGAGGTGGTCTCCTTTGCGGATCTGGACGAGTTCGGGTCGATGGCCGCGGTGAAGGCCGCCGGGAAGGCTCGCCTGGAGGGCAAGGATTACGTCATGCAGGATGGCGACGTCGTGGAGTTCAGGTTCAACGTATGAGCGAGCAGATCCCGCTGTGCCCCGAGTGCGGCAGTGAACACGCCTATCCGGTTGGCGCGCTGCTGGTCTGCCCCATGTGCGGCCACGAATGGGCTCCCGATGACTCGGCGGAGGTCTCCGGCGAGGAAGGGCCGCGGGTCATCACCGATGCTGTCGGGAATGTGCTGGCCGACGGTGACACCGTCACGGTCATCAAAGACCTCAAGGTCAAGGGGTCGTCGACCTCGATCAAGGTGGGCACGAAGGTGCGCGGGATCAGGCTGGTCGACGGCGTGGGCGATCACGACATTGACTGCAAGATCGATGGCTTTGGGCCGATGCAACTGAAGTCGAGCGTGGTCAAGAAGGCCTGACGGTGCTGCCGCGGGGTCTCTAGCCCTGCCGTCCGCCGGTGACGAGGTCTCTGGCCCTGCCGCCGCCGGTGACGAGGTCTCTGGCAGGCGTTGGTGCTGCTCTGGCGACACTGATCGCTGCCACTGAGGTCGTCAGCGGGGCTCGGGACCGGCGCCGCGCTTGCGCATCCATCGCCCCTGTCGCCGCCAAGGGTTAGCCTGCTTCTCATGGCAGACATCGAGGTCAGTTCCGGTCCGTATGGTGTGCACGGCCTTCCGCTGGTGCGCATGCGCCTGGAGTCCACCGGCGATGCCAGCGCTGACGCGTGGGTCGAGCGGGATGCCGTCGACACCAGTGGCCAGGCGGATGAGGACGGCACCTACTGGCTCTGCCGCTGCGGCCAGTCCCAGAACAAGCCCTTCTGCGATGGCTCACACAATGTGGTGGGCTTCGAGGGGACCGAGACCGCCGACCGCAGCGCTTACCGGGATCGGGCCAAGGTCATGCAAGGCGAGGGCATCGTCGTCCGGGACGTGCGCCCGCTGTGTGAGCACGCCGGCTTCTGCGGCGCCCAAGGCACCAACGTCTGGCGCATGGTCGGCTCGAACGACCCCGACGAGCTCGCCACCATGGCCAGCATGATCGACCGCTGCCCCAGCGGCGCCCTGACCAAGGCGCTGTCCACCACGGCCCCGGACGACGAGCCCGACTTGCCGCTCAAGGTGGGTGTGGTCGACGACGGCCCCTACCTCGTCATGGGCGGTGCGCAGCTCGCCTCCGGCGACGGCACGGCATACGAGAGTCGCAACCGGATGACCCTCTGCCGTTGCGGCGCCAGCGCGAACAAGCCCTTCTGTGACGGCACGCACGCCGAGGTCCGGTTCACCGATCGATGACCGAACTGCGAAGCGCGCTGCAGTCGGCATTGATGCTCGCGCTCAAGGAACACGACCGGGTAGCCGCGTCGGCCTACCGCGGTGCGCTCTCGGCGATCGCTAATGCCGAGGCGGTCCCGATGGAGGAGACCCAGCGGGCGGGCGCGATCGAGAGTGCGTCCGTGGGGGTGGGCGCAGCCGATGTCGCCCGCCGCGCCCTGAGCGCGACAGAGGTGGCGGCCATCGTGGCGGCCGAGGCGGCTGACCTCGAGCGGGCGGCTCACACGGTCTCGGCGATCGATCCTGATCGGGCGCGCACCTTGGGTCGGCAGGCGGCGCTCCTGACCGCGGTCCTCCGGGACGAGCCAGCGCCGCTGACACAGCCATGAGCCTTGCGGCGGGCGACCTCCCTCGACTCCGGCTGGTCTCGCAGGGCCTGATTGAGCCGTGGGAGAGCCCGGCCGAGGTGGTCCGCGCCTTCTGCTGCACCCAGGGACAAGACCTGCCTGGCTCCACGTTGTCGCTGGCGCTGCGCACGCGCAGCCGCACCCTGGCCGAGGTCCACGAGGCGTATGCCGCCGGCCAGATCGTCCGCAGTTGGCCCATGCGCGGGACCCTCTTCGTCGTCCCGGCCGAGGATCTCGGCTGGATGCTCGGGCTCACCGCGGAGAAGGTTATCCGCTCGACCGCACGGCGCCGCGCGCAGCTTGGCCTCACGGACGACCAACTCGAGCGCGCCGCAGAGATCGCGCACGGGGCCTTGGACCACAGGGCCCTGAGCAGAGCCGAGCTGCTCGCGGCCTTCACCGAGGCTGGGCACAGCGTTGACGGCGGACGCGGTTATCACACCCTCTTCCATCTCGCCGTTCAGGGACTCATCGTGCAAGGTCCGATGGGGCACAAAGAGAACCTCTGGGTGCGCAGCGAGCAGTGGATCCGCTCGCCTCGCGCCCTCAGCGGACCGGACGCGATCGCGCACTGGCTGCGCCGATATCTCGACACCCACGGCCCGGTCCCCGTCGGTGAGTTCATGTGGTGGACCAAGCTCCTCACACGCGATCTGGCCGAGGTGCTACCCCAGTTGCGCTCGGAGTACACGCAGGTCGACCTCGACGGCGTCGAGCACTGGTTCCGCCCTGAGTTGCCCGATCGCGCCAGCGCCCTGGGCAGCAGGGTGGCGCGGCCGCTGCTGCTTCCGGGCTTCGATGAGTACATCCTCGGCTATGGGGATCGCTCCCATGCGATGACCCGAGAGCAGGAGGCGCTCGTGGTTCCGGGGGGCAATGGCATTTTCAGGCCGACGGTGATTCATCGCGGCCGCGCCGTCGCCACCTGGCAGCGCGCCACGCGCAAGGGCCAGCCGGTGGTGGCTCGCCCGTTCACCGGCACCCTAAATGCCGTCGTGAGCCGGGCTCTGCCAGCGCTGACCGCGGCATTGCCCACGTAGGCCTGCTCACGGCGCCACCCGAATGTCCCACGGTGCGGACCACAGCGATGTCGGCCCGGATTCCTTGTGAGAGTGGGAGCAGCCCAACCGACCATCCGAAAGGACGCCATCATGGCTCTCCACCTGGGGGACACCGCACCCGACTTCACCGCTGACAGCAGCGCTGGCCCGATCGCCTTCCACGAGTGGGCGGGCGAGAACTGGGTCGTCTTCTTCAGCCACCCGGCCGACTTCACCCCCGTGTGCACCACCGAGCTGGGTCGGGTCGCTCAGCTCAAGGACGAGTGGGACAAGCGCGGCGTCAAGACCATCGCGCTCTCCGTCGACTCGGCGCAGGACCACGCTGCCTGGATCCCGGACATCGAGCAGTACAACGCCACGAGCGTGGAGTACCCGATCATCGCCGACCCCGACAAGAGCGTGGCCGAACTGTACGACATGATCCACCCGGGCGAGGGCGACACCTCTTCGGTGCGTTCGGTCTTCGTCATCGACCCGGCCAAGAAGGTTCGCCTGTCGATGACCTACCCCAAGTCCACGGGCCGCAACTTCCACGAGATCCTGCGCGTCGTCGACGCCCTGCAGGAGGCCGACCGCGGCGAGTGTGCCACGCCCGTTGACTGGCAGGTGGGGGACCGGATCATCGTCCCCCCGACGGTGTCCACGCCGGACGCGATCGCGAAGTTCGACGACGTCGAGGTGGTCTACCCCTACCTGCGCACCGCGCGCGTCAAGGCTGACGCAGCTGGCGCGGGCGCAGTGGGTTGCGACTGAGCTGACGCTCCTGCTCGCGGGGTCGAGGTGATACCGCCCGAATTCGGCGGCGTGTTCACCTCGACCCCGCGGGCGTATGCGGCGTGTTCACTCGACCCCGCGGGCGCCGGCCGTTCAGGAGGATCGGGCAGGATGGGACCATGACCCGGCCGCCGTCCTCAACCCTCATCCGGCTTGCCCACGCGTATGGCGTCGCCACCGAGTTTTGGGACTGGCATGGCCTGGAGCGTCAGGTGTCTGCCGACTCAATCAAGGCCGTGCTGACCGCCCTGGGAGTCGAGACCGATTTCGCGTCCCAGGAGCGCCTTGAGGAGGCTCTCGCCCAGCACGAGGAAGCGCCCTGGCGGCGAACCCTGCCGGCCAGTGTCATTGCCCGAGAGGGCTGGACGCCCTGGGTGCACGTCCATGTCGCCGACGGCGCGCAGGTGCGGCTACGGATTGACCTCGAGGACGGCAGCCGCCGTTGGGCCACACAGATCGACCGGTGGGTGCAACCGCGAACCATCGACGGCCAGGCCATCGGTGAGGCCACCTTCGAGCTCCCCGGCGACCTGCCAGCGGGTTGGCATGAACTGACCGCGGAGCACGATGGGCCGGCGCTGCACGAAGGCACGCAGCGGGCCACCTTGATCGTCACGCCCCAGCACCTGCCCTTGCCGTCAGCGGTGGCACAGGGTCGGGTCACCGGCCTGATGGCGCAGCTCTATCAGGTGCGCTCGGCACAGTCCTGGGGCGTCGGGGACTTCGGCGATCTGGCCACCCTGGCGCGTTGGGGAGCCGAGGATCTGGACGCCGGATTCGTCCTCATCAACCCCATTCATGCGGCGCAGCCCTCGGGCCGAATGGAGCCCTCGCCCTATTTGCCGACCACTCGCCGGTTCGCCAATCCGTTGTACCTGCGAGTCAGTGACGTCCCCGAGTTGGCCGGACTCGATCCCGATGCTGCCGCCCTGATCGACCGCCTCGGCCAGCGCGCTCAGGCACTCAACGCCCAGGACCGGATCGATCGGGACGCCGCCTGGTCCTTGAAGCGCGAAGCCCTGGAGATCATTCACGACGCGGGCCTGACCGGGGAACGGGCTCAGGCGTTGGCGGCATACGCCGAGCGCGAAGCGGACGGCCTGCGCGACTTCGCCACCTGGTGCGCGCTCGTCGACCGATTCGGCAGCGAAGCGCAGCAGTGGCCGGAAGGCCTGGACGGTCCACACGCGCCCGCGGTGGCGGCCTTCCGTCGCAAGAACGCCAGCCTGGTGGACTTCCATGTCTGGCTGCAGTGGCAGGTGGAGCAGCAACTGGCGGCAGTCCAGGAGCAGGCCCGCGCCGCCGGTATGCCGCTGGGCATCGTGCACGATCTGGCCGTGGGGGTGCATCCCACGGGCGCCGACGCCTGGGGACTGGCCGATGTCTTGGCCAGCGGAGTGAGCGTGGGGGCGCCGCCGGACCAGTTCAACCAGCGCGGTCAGGACTGGAGTCAGCCTCCATGGCGCCCCGACCGGCTAGCCGAGTTGGGCTATGCACCCTTCCGGGACATGGTCCGCAGCGTCCTGCGGGACTCCGGTGGGCTGCGCGCAGATCACATCATCGGCCTCTTCCGGCTGTGGTGGATCCCGGAGGGGATGGATCCATCCCAGGGCACCTATGTGCACTATGACCATGAGGCGCTCCTCGGCATTCTCGTGCTGGAGGCAGCCCGGGCCGGAGCCATCGTCGTCGGCGAGGACTTGGGGGTGGTCCCGCCGCATGCTCGTGACTACCTCCTCGAGCGCGGACTCCTGGGCACCTCGATCCTGTGGTTTGAATGGTCGGGTGACCAGCCGAAGGCACCTGAGGACTACCGCGAGCTGTGCCTGACCTCGGTGACCACGCACGATCTGCCGCCCACCGCGGGATACCTCGGCCTGACTCATGTTGATGTTCGGGAGGCGCTCGGCCTGCTCACCCGATCAGTGCACCAGGAGCGGGCCGCCGAGGAGGCCGCCGTGGAGAAGGTCCGACATGCCCTGGTCGGGGCTGACCTGTTGGACCGAACGGTGGATCTCAACGCGCCCGACGGCATTGCGGAGATGACGCTCGCGCTGCATCGCGTGCTCGCGCGCACCCCGAGTCGATTGATCGCCGCGTCCGTGGCCGATCTGGTTGGTGACCGCCGCGCCGTCAACCAGCCGGGGACCAGCGATGAGTACCCGAACTGGCGGGTCCCACTCTCCGGACCGGATGCGGCGGTGGTCTCGCTCGAGGACGCCATGGCGGCGCCCCTGGCGGCTCCGCTGATGCGCGCGCTGCGCGAGGGCTAAGCGGTCAGCGGGCTGGGGAATCGCTCCGCGAGCACACGCCAACTGCGTTCGAGGTGGTAGCGCTGGTCGATGACCTCGGCCAGCGCTATCGCGAAGGCGGCACCATCGGATTCCGTGGCCCAGGTGGCGAAGACCTCGGGCGAGGTTTCCGGGTGGAACTGCAGGCCCCACGCTCGCGGGCCGAAGCGCAGCGCGAGAATCTCGCCGCCGCGGCCGTGCGCGAGGACGGTGGCATCCGGTGGCGCCTGGAGAACGATGTCGTCGTTGTAGTGCACCGCCAGCCGCCGGTTGGGGCCGCGCAGGAGCGGATCGGATTCACCCGCAGCGGTGAGCAGCACCGGATGTGCCCCCAGTGATCGGCCAGCCGGATTCCGCCCGACAAGCCCACCCAGGGCCACGGACGCGAGTTGGTGTCCCAAGCAGATCCCCAGGAAAGGAATGCCGGCGGCAATGCTCTCCCGAATCAGCGTCTTGGTGGGTGTGAGCCAGGCGTGTTCGTCGTCATCATTGGCGCCCATATATCCGCCGAGAACGACCAGGCCGGCGTGAACCTGAGGGTCTAGGTGCGCCGGGATGGGGTGATCGAGGTCGCCGCGGCGGACGTCCACATCGATGCCACGCTCCGCCCACCACTGGCCCAGCCAGGCGATCGGCGCTTCGGGCTCATGCTGAATGACCAGCAGACACGCAGAAGTCATGGCGTCGGTGCGTGCTCAGCCGTGCGGAGTGATCGCGAACTCGCGGCCGGTGATCTTGTCGACCGCGATGGCGAGCACATGCTTCTTCTCAGTGCGCACCCACGGGCGCAGGTGCACAGTCGCGTCCTTGATCTCCTCGGGCTGAAGGATTTCGGAGACGTGACCCTGGATCACCACGCTGCGCGCGGTGGCCGCATCATGCTCATCGATCTCGAGCGCCACCCGGTCCTCGACCTTGAGGGCGTAGAACTTCGACCCCTCGGCGGTGCGGAAGATGATCCGCTGGCCATCCAGGGCGTAGTTGATCGGCGCGATCCGGGTGTGACCGCGCAGGTGGTAGGCCAAGCGCGCAAAAGTGCTGCGGCCCAAGAAGTCCCAGCACTCGGACTTGTCTAGTTTGCGGACGACGACAGTGTCTTTGCTCATGTGTGCGGGAATGCGGTCGAGGCGGGGCTTTCGAGATCCTCGCGGTGTTTGCGGATGAGGTCCAGGTTGCGGTCTCGGAGGTGGTCGAAGACTTGGCCGATATTCGAACCTGGTGTCAGCGAGCGTAGCGCCTCGTCCGGGTCCAGTCGCGCACTGACCCACCCTTCATGGCTGGCGGCCTTGGCGATGATGTGGCCCACCGGCGTAACGATGTGGCTATTGCCGAAGTAGAGCACCCCGGCCGGGTCCGCGCCCACGGCATTCGCGCCGATCAGATAGACGTGGTTGTCATACGCCCGGGCTCTCGAGGTCAGCTCCCAAATGTCGGCCGATCGCAGCAGCGCGGAGGGTCGGACGATGATCTCGGCCCCTCGAACTGCCTGAATCCGCGAGAGTTCGGGGTAGTCGCCGTCGAAGCAGATGATCATGCCGATCCGGCCAAGGTCGGTGTCGCACACCGTCACTGTGTCGCCCGGGGTCACCCACCCGCCGCCGGATGCGGCCTCCGTACAGAACGGATGCGTCTTGCGGTAGACGCCCAAGACCTCGCCGCGGGGGTCGATCAATACCGAGGAGTTATAGACGATCTCGGGCCGCTGGCCCCGCTCATAGGTGCCGACCACGAGGTGTATGCCGCGTGCTGAGGCCACCTCGCGGAATGGGTCGACGATGGGTCCGGGAATGTCGGACATCAGTGCCCACAGCTCCTGCGTGGAACAGGCGGGGGTGAATCCCGTTGTCGCAGACTCCGGCAGGACGATGAGCTCGGCGCCGGTGGCCTCATGACAGGCCGTCACTAGGGCGATGCAGCGGGCCGAGTTCGCGGCCACCGACTCAGTCGTCAGGGGCCCGGGCAGCGGCGCGAGTTGGATCGCCGCAGCGGTGAAGGCTCTCACGGTCGGCGGCCGATCCGGCTCCCGATCAGCACGCCCAGGGCCACCAGGGCGCCACCCACCAGAGCCCCCAGGGCGAAGGTAGAGGTCCGGTCCATGGAGAGCGAGGCGTTGGCATTGGCCGTTGCCGTACGGCCCGAATAGACCGGCGACTCGGAGCCCGCCGTACCCGCCGTACCCGCCGTACCCGCCGTACCCGCCGTAGCGGACGTGGCCGCCGGGCGCTCGCCCGCGATATCGCGGTCCAGCGCAGTGAAGAACTGTCCGGCCATCTTCTTGGTGACACCTGCGAGCATGCGCTGGCCGACCCCTCCGACAGCCCCGCCGACCGCAGCATCGGCGTCATAGTGCAGGTCGGTGCCACCGGAGGGCGAGGGCGCGAGCCGCACCGCCACGGTGGCGTCGATGGTGCCTGGGGCCCCCGCGCCTCGGGCCTTCATGGTCAGCGACGTGGGCTCGCTCTTATCGGTCAGAGCCACCTCGCCGTCATAGGTCCCCTTGATTGCAGCCACTCCCGCGGTCACCCGCATGGCGTACTGGTCGGGCCCGGTGGTCGTGAGGGTCTCGCACCCCGGGATGCAACGGGCGAGCACCGCGGGATCGAGCATGGCGGCCCATACCTGATCCACAGGCGCATTCAGGCTGTTGGAGCCGGAGATCTTCATCGAGCGTCCTCTCTCGCGTGCTGCTGGCGGAGCTCCCACAGCTGCGTGGGGCTGATCGGCATGGACCGGATTGGGAAGCCCTCGGCATCCTCGATGGCCGAGGCGATGACCGCGGTGACCGGAATGGTTCCGGCCTCGCCGGCCCCCTTGATCCCCAGCGGGTTCAGCGGGCTCGGGGTCTCTAGATGGTCGGTTTCGATATGTGGGACCTCGGAGGCATAGGGCATCAGGAAGTCCATGAACGAGGCATTCATCAACTGCCCGGACTCGTCATAGGCCATCCGCTCATAGAGCGCTCCGCCCACACCCTGAGCGACACCGCCGTGCACCTGACCCTCGACGATCATCGGATTGACCATGATCCCGCAGTCATGAATCACGCAGTACCGCAGGATGCGGATCTCGGCGGTGACCGGGTCGGTCTCGACGATCGCGGCATGCATGCCGTTGGCGAAGGTCGCCTGGGTGGGGGAGTAGAAGTCCTGGCCCTCCAATCCGGGTTCCTCGTCATCCGCGATGGGTGGCTTGTCGGGATCGAAGGTTCCAGCGAACTGGGTTGCTGCTCTAGCGGATTCGTCGAAGGCGTAGCGCAGCGGATTGGACAGGACCGCCACCGTCGCCAGGGCGAGGGCGGTGTCCGGTGCACCCTTGACCCGGATGATCCCGTCCTCGATCTCGAGATCCTCGGCGGAGACCTCGAGGGCCTCAGCGGCGATCCGCAGAGCCTTGGCGCGCACCACCCGGGCGGCCAGTGCCACGGCATTGCCGCTCATCACGGCACCGCGGGAAGCGAAGGTGCCGACGGCATACGCCATCCTTCGCGTGTCCCCAGTGGTGACGTGAACGCTGTCGATCGGGACGCCCAGCTCATCGGCGACGATCTGGGCGAGGATCGTCTGGTGGCCCTGGCCCTGGGTCGTCAGCCCCGTGGCGACATTGACCCGCCCGCTGGTCTCGACCTGGATGTGGCCGCCTTCGTAGGGGCCGACGCCCGTGCCCTCGACGTAACAGCCGATGCCGAGTCCGACGCGGCGGCCCTCTCGGGTGGCCTGCTCCTTGTATGCCGCGAAGTCGTCCCAGCCCACGAGCGCCTTGAGCTTGGCCAGGCTTGCTGGGAAGTCACCGGAGTCGTACTTGAGTGGCCGGCCATCCTGGAACATCAGGCCGTGGTCGTAGGGCATCTCCTCGGGGAGGATGAAGTTGCGGCTGCGCACCTCGGCGCGGTCGAGGCCCAGGTGGGCCGCGATGGCGTCCATCGTGCGCTCCATGGCGTAGCAGCCCTGCGGGCGGCCGGCCCCGCGATAGGGCGTCACGAGAACGGTATTGGTGTAGAGCGACCAGAACTCGACGCGATAGGCGCCGGGCTTGTACGGACCGAGGAGCTGGGTGGCCGTGATGATCGGGACGATGATGCCGTAGGGGGTGTACGCGCCGTTGTCGTGCCAGAAGCGCACATCCAAGGCGAGCACCCGGCCGTCGTCATCGAAGCCGACCTCGACTTCTTGGAGTTGGCCCCGCTCGTGGCTGCTGGAGATGAAATGCTCGCGGCGATCCTCGGTCCACTTCACTGGATGTCCGAGCGTCCTTGCCGCCCAAGGGATCAGGACTTCCTCGGGCCAGGGATGCATGATCTTCACCCCGAAGCCGCCACCGACATCGGGAGCGATGCACTCGACTTTGGCCAACGGGAGGCCAAGCTTCGCGGCCACTGCAGCGCGCACTCCGGTCGAGGTTTGCGTGGAGGAGTAGATCCGTAGCCGCTCGTCGTCGCTGTCCCACACGGCATAGACGCCCTTGCCCTCCATCGGCATACAGGCGCTGCGTTCGATGGTGAGGTCCAAGGTCAGTCGGTTGGGGGCCTTCGCCATCGCCGCGGTGACATTGCCAACCTCCTGGAGCAGGTGGGCGCTGATATTGCCAGCGGCCTCCTCATGCACCAGATGTGTTGCGGCACGGGAGTTTTCGAGACCCACGACGGAAGGCAGCGACGAAAACGTCACGGTGATGCGGGCCGCCGCATCCTCCGCGAGGTAGCGGTTGGTGGCGACCACCATGGCGATCGCCTCACCGACGTGGTTGACCTCGTCCTTGGCCAGGGCGTAGCCCACGCGCGGGGCGATCAGCGCCGGGTGCGGGATCAGGAGCGGTAGCGACTCGCCGACGCGGTCAGGCAGATCCTCGTGTAGATAGATCGCCTGAACCCCCTCGACCTCCCACGCGTCACTCAGGTCGATATCGATGATTCTCGCGTGAGCGTGCGGAGAGCGGACAAAGGCAACCTCGTATGCCGTGTGCCCCAGGTCGTCGAGGTATCGCCCCCCACCGGTAACGAGGCGGGGATCCTCGCGTCGCTGGACGGGCGCCCCGAACTGGCGGGTGCTCATGCGCTGACCTCCGAGGCGGCGGTCGGGGCCTCAGCGGCGAGTTCCGCCGCCCGCATGACCGCTTTGACGATGTTCTGGTACCCGGTGCATCGGCAGAGATTGCCCGAAATCGCCTCTCGCGCTTGCTCTTCCGTGGGCGCTGGGTTCTCGGCGAGGTAGGCCGTGATGGTGGTGATGAAGCCGGGGGTGCAGAACCCGCACTGCAGTCCATGGCACTCGATGAAGGCACGCTGCACCGGGCCCATGCGCTCGGGCGAGTCTCCACAGCCCTCAACCGTCGTGATGGCGTGGCCCTGCGCCGAGACCGCGAACATGAGGCACGAGCGCATGGGCTGACCGTCGACGAGCACCGTGCATGACCCGCAGACGCCGTGCTCGCAGCCGACGTGCGTGCCGGTGAGTTGCAGGTCGTGACGGAGTGCATCGGAGAGCAATCGGCGGGCTGGCACGGTGATCTGACGCTGCACCCCATTGACCGTGAGGGTCACGTCGTGGAGCTGCTCGGTGCCGGGAAGCGCGGTCATCGGGCTGCCTCCGTGAGAGCTCGTCGAGTCAGCTCACCCGCGAGCATGCGCCGGTAGTCGGCGGTTGCGTGGATGTCCGCCTCCGGCGCAATATGCGCTTGGACCAGGTCATCGACCGCAGACCAGTCCGCTCCCGCAGGCTCCTGGCCGCGCAGAGCCTCCGTCAACTCGAGCACCCCAGGCACATCGGTCACCGACACATAGGACGCGCGAACGCGATCCAAGACTCCGTCAATCACCGTCAACGCCACCGCGACTCCGGCCAAGGCGTAATCACCCTGCCGGCGGGCGCTCTCGATGAAGGCCGTGCGGGTGCCCTCAGGGAAGCGTCCGAAGCGCACCGCCTCGAGCAACTCCTCGGCATCGAGCACGGTCTCCAGGGCACCCTCGAAGAAATCGCCGGCTGCGACTTCGCGCCGTCCTCGGGGGCCGACGACCTCCATGACGGCCTCGGTCAAGGCCGCGACGGCCGGCATTTCACCGGCGGCGTCTGCGTGAGCAATGGAGCCAACGGTGGTGCCGCGATTGCGGATGGCCGGATGTGCGACGCATTCCAGCGCCTGGCGCAGAAGGGGAATCGCGGCATACGCGGCCCCGTCTCGTTCGAGGGCACTGTGCCGAACGGTCGCGCCCACGCGAATGTGCTGCTCGGTGACCTCGATCTGGTCCAGCCCCACGACCCGATTGATGTCGACGAGATGGGCTGGCTTGGCCAGGCGCATGCTGAGGATCGGGATCAGGCTCTGTCCGCCGGCGAGCACTTTGCCGTCATGCCCGAGCTCGCCGAGCGTGGCCACCGTCTGCTCGACCGAGGTCGGCGAGTGGTAGGCAAATGGTCCGGGTTTCACCTTCTCGATCCTGCCTGTCCTTGGTGGAGATGGAAAGGGTGTGCCCCGCCCGGGTTGACCCCGGGCGGGGCACCATTGACCATGCGGTATGCCGTGGGGCGCTTACCGGGTGCCGTCGGTGTCGCCCGGGTACCCCTTCTGGTAGAGGTCGTCGATCTTGTCGGAGTCGCCATACACGTAGTCGCCGACCGCGATGGCGGTGCCGTCAGCGTGGTCACGGAGCTCCTTGGGAGCGATCGCGCGCGCCAAGTGGTAGCCGCCGATGGCGACGATGGTGCCGAGCGCGATGCCACCGAGGGTGAAGTTGTCGGACAACTTCATCTTGACGTCGCCGATGCCGATGACGATGCCGGCGGCTAGCGGGACCAAGTTGATCGGGTTGGCGAAGTCGACGCCATTCTCCTTCCAGATCTTGGCGCCAAGCAGGCCGATCATGCCGTAAAGCACGACCGTGATTCCGCCCAGGACGCCGCCAGGGATCGACGACACGAGGGCGCCGAACTTGGGGGAGAGTCCGAAGATCACCGCCACGAGCGCGGCGACGTAATAGGCGGCCGTGGAGTACACGCGGGTGGCTGCCATGACGCCGATGTTCTCGGCATAGGTCGTGGTGGGGGAGCCGCCGAAGAGCGAGGCGAACGCGGTGCCGACGCCATCACCGGCGATGGCGCGACCCATGACCGGGTCGAGGTCGTGGCCGGTCATCTCGGCGACCGCCTTGACGTGGCCGGTGTTCTCAGCGATGAGCGCGATCACGGCGGGGAGCACGAGGAGGATGGCCGCCATCGAGAAGGACGGCATATGCCAACCGACAACCTCTTTGCCGTCAGCAGCAACCATGGTCTTGCTGGGCAGCCCGAACCAGTCGACCTTGCTGATACCGCTGGTGTCCCAGCGGAAGTGATCAGTGGCCTTGGCGGCGCCGCCCAGAACTGAGTTGATCTGGCCGGACGTCTTGTCGAGAATCCAGGACAATGCGGTGCCAAAGATCAGGGCCAGGAAGACCGCGATCCGGCCGATGAAGCCTCGGAAAGCCACCGCGACCACGATCGTGAAGAGCATGGTGAGGAAGGCGACCCACTGGTCTTGCGGCCAGTAGATATTGGCGACCACGGGGGCGAGGTTGAAGCCGATCAGCATGACCACGGCGCCGGTGACAGCCGGCGGCAGGACCTTGTGCAGGATCGCCGACCCCATGAAGTGGATCAGGACGCCGACCGCCGCCAGCACGAGGCCGGCGATGAGGATGGCGCCCGTGACGGTGGCCGACGTGGCGCCCTCTTGAGCACGGATGGCGGCAACCGCACCCACAAAGGAGGCCGAGGTACCGAGATAGGACGGGACCTTGCCTTGGACGATGAGGAGGAAGAGGATCGTCGCCAGGCCGCTCATCATGATCGCGAGCTGAGGGTTCAGCCCCATGATGAGGGGGAAGACGAAGGTCGCGCCGAACATGGCGACGACATGCTGGGCGCCCAGACCGATGGTCTTGCCCCAGGAGAGGCGCTCGTCGGGGGCAACGACCCCACCGGCCGCGACCGCCGACGCATCCTTAACTTTCCAACCGATACCCAGTGACATCGGGGGACCTTTCGTGACGGGCCACGACGCTCATGACGTGGCTCACACCCCTAAGGGATACAGGGACCGTAGTGCCGTGGCGTAGGTGACATGACGGGCAGATGTTGACAGCCCCGGCCCCTCTTGCCTGGCAAGTCTCTCCGCGAAGCTCTGGCGACCGATGGGGCCGGGCTCACATCCGGGGCCACCGAGGAGCTCAGATTCCGCGCAGCGCAGGATGGTTAGTCGGTGGCTTGGAGGCTGGGTGGTCGACGGTCGGCGGTGTCTGGGTCGTGGGTCCAGTTGAGGCCGGGGTTACGGGTGCCGTGGTGCCAGAAGCTGTCGAGGGCGGTGAGTGCGGTGGTGAGGTCGGTGGTGTCGCGGCGTTGGAAGTGGCGTTGGCGTAGACCAGGAGTTGGTTAGTGGCGGCGTTGCCGCCGATGTCGAGGCGGGCGGTTCCTCGTAGGACGCTGACGATGGTCTGGGTGTGTCCGTCGAGGGCTTGGACGGCGGTGTGTGCCGTGTGGAGGTCCCCGGGGGTGTGGGTCCCGTCGATGAGGAGTTGTGGGCGGTCGCCGTATTCCGCTTTCGTGGCGGCCCGCTGGGCCAGCACTCGCCGATAGGTGGGGTATTGCCCGGCCATGATCCCGACGCCGCTGGACATGAGCCACACGAGCGCGTAGTGGCCGCCTAGGTACTTGCCGATCACCGCGGGGAGCAGCACCCAGGTGATGGCCAGCACGACGAGCATGACTCGTCTCGGTAGGTGCACCATGAGCGCAGCGGTGGCGATGGAGAGTCCCGCCGTAACACACAGCCAAGGAAGGCTCGCGCCGTCGATCGCCGCAACGAGAACGAAGCCGGCAGACAGCACTGTCGCTGCGATCAGCGTCGGCCCCAGCGCGCGCATGCTGGCTGGCGTGAGATCCATGGTGGTTTGCCCTTTGCGGTCAGATTCCGCGCATCTCATGGATGCGCAAAGCCAACGCCAGCGTGAGTCGGAGCTGCGGATCGGAGGTAAACGGCCCGAGCAGCTTCTCGAGCTTCGCGATCCGATAGCGCAACGTGTTGTAGTGGAAAAACATCAGGCGCGCCGTCTCCGCCACGTTCATATTGGTATCGATCAACACCGAGAGCGTCCGCCGCAGATCAGCGTTATCGGGCGAGCCATCGTGTGCGAGATCGCCGAGGGCATCCTCCACGAATTGCCTCAGATCCGCGCTATCGGGCACCAGCGCCAGCAGCCGGTAGATCCCCAACGCATCCACGTGCGTGAGCGCCGACTCCCCGTGCATCTGCCGGCCGACGGAGACCGCGCGCAGCGCCTCGCTGTATGCCGCGGCCAGACCCAGCACATCGGTGGCCCGGCTCACGCCGGTGGAGAAGGTCCGACGCCCGCCGCCACCATCGCCGCGCACCACCCGGGCAATATCTCCCACCATGCGCATGACCGATGCGCTGTCGGCGCCGTCCGGAACTGGTAGCAGCGTGATGACCTCTTGGCTGAACCCGGCGACCGGGATCGAGGCATCCCGAGTGCGGACGGCCTGAACCCACGCCCGGACGAAGCGCTCCTGGAGGGCACGCACTTCCTGCGGCGCCCGGGCGGTCACCGCGTCGTCCTCGTCGGTCTCGGCCACCACGACGACCATGGGCCGATCGATATCCCAGCCCAGCGAGGCGGCATGGGCGATCGCCTCAGCGGGCGAGCCGGCTCGCTCGGCCAGTGCGTCGCGCAGAAATTCGGCCCGATATTTGCTCTCCACGGCCGCGACCGCGTGCTCCTTGGTGATCGCCAAGGCAGCCACGGCCGCCGCTCGCTCGAGCATGTGGACATCGGTCTCGGTGAGGGCATGCGCGGGGCAAAAGACCGCGAGTAGGCCGTGGTCGGAACTGCCGGCCACGATCCGCACCAGGGCACGGCGATCCTGGCCCGCCCGCCCGGCCAGGTGACCCGCACGGACCCCCACCGGCTCGTCCTCGACGATGAGCCGACCGGTGCGATCGAAGCAGTCCAGCGCCATCACACCATCGAGTTGACCGTCCACGCCGGCGCTGGCCAGCACTCGACCATCGGTGGTGGTGACCATCGCGGCGCCATCGAAGAAGCCCGCTAGGGATTCGCACAAATCGCGCAGGGAGCCACCGGCGAGCACGATCCGCACGAGGAATCGGTGGACCTCGTCCTCGCGCTGTAGCAGGGCCGCCTGGTGGTCCAAGACGGCATCGAGCACTTCCGAACGCAACGTTTCCAGGGCCTCGGCGTCCGCCGCGATGAGCAGCGGAATCGCCGTCCGGCGAGCAGCCCTGATCCACTCATCGACCGCTGAATAGGCGGTGGCGTCCAGGGCGAGGGCCGCGGCGCCAGCCGCCGCAAGTCGGGCCGTGACCTCCTCCGGACGCCCACAGCCAAGGTCGCCCCCGCCGGTCAGGCAGACGAGATGCTCGTGCAGGTCGGCTCCGCTCGATGGGGGAGCAATGTGCATGGAGGCACGCCGTACCCGTTGGCCCAGCCGCCCAGTCGCGACCTCGCACCGGCACCGCTGCGCGGCCGGGAGGGTGAGGATGCCGCCAACGGTCGGGCCGGCGCTCGCCGATGCTGGCAACATCTGAGACGGATCTGCCCGATCGTTGTCAACATTGGCCACCTGGCCACTCTAGCGGCCCTCGATACTGTCTCCTCATGGATCTCGGCGCTCCGACCCTGGCGGCCTCCTACTCGCCGCTCACCGCCGATCACGTGCACGGACCGGTGGAGGCCGGCGTCGTGCTGGCTGCCTTCTCGCGCGGTTTCTATGTTGGCCTGCCCGGGATCGCCTCGGTGCTGCCCGTGATCAGCTCGGACGCGGCGGCCCTCCCCACGGCCGTGCGCCTGGGGAAGAGATCCGATGAGATCGACTGGGGAGTTCGCGCCGGCCACATCGTTGCGGTTGGCCAGGGCCGCATTGAGCTCCCCGGCGCGGTGATCCACGCGGTGCGCGAGTGGCGGCCGGCCACCGTGCGGCGGCCCGAACCCGACGGCGACGGCGTCCATCCGCGGCGCTCATTGCGCAAGCGCTGGCGCGACTTGGACCGGGGCCTGGCCGAGCAGATCACCGAGGCAGTACGTAAGCCGTCGCGGGTGCGGGGCCTCATCGGCCGGGGCTACGGCCTGACGCCCAGCTGCGATGACGCTCTTGCTGGCGCGCTCCTGGTGGCCTACGGATTGGACCTCCCGCCGACCCTGGCCAAGGAGATCCGTCCGCTCACCCATCGCACCACCAGCCTGTCCGCTTCACTGCTGCACGCGGCCATGGACGGGTATGCCGTGCCACAAGTCGCTGCCTTCGTCTCGGCCGCCGTGGCCGGCGATGCCAAGGCTGCCGAAGCGCTGCTGCCGCCGGTGCTCGCCATTGGGCACTCATCCGGGCGCGACCTCGTTGCCGGCGTCCTGGGTGCCCTTCGGGCTCTGGACCGCTCTTGATGCTCTGTCGGAAGGACTGTTGACGTGGACGATGTCACCGCCGTGTACCTGCGCTCGGGTGCCTACTACGACTCGGTGAGCCTGATGCAGGTATCGCGCACGGTCGCCGACACGGCGGGCGTCCTGGCGGCGCAGGTGGCCATGGCGACCGAACTCAACATCGAGGTGCTCACCACCATGGGCTTCGCCATCCCCGAAGGGGCGGCGGCCAACGACCTCGTCATCGCGTTGCGCGCGGCCAGCGTCGAAGGGCTGGCCGCCGGGGAAGCCGCGGTCGAGCTGGCCCTGGCCGAGCTTCGCTCCGGCCCGCGAGCAGGCTCGGGAGGCTTCGGTTCGGCCCCCGCACCTCGTACCCTGGGCGCCGCTGTCAAGCGCGGCGAGGCCACCATGGCCCTGATTTCGGTACCGGGGCAACACGCCGTGACCGAGACCCTTGACGCCATCGAGGCAGGCGTCTCCGTGATGCTCTTCTCCGACAATGTCAGTCTCGAGGACGAGATTCGCCTCAAGGACACCGCAGCTGCTGCCGGGGTCTTGGTCATGGGTCCAGACTGCGGGACCGCGCTGGTCGGCGGGGTCGCCCTGGGTTTCGCCAATGTGGTTTCCGCCGGCGAGGTGGGCATGGTGGCCGCCTCCGGAACCGGCGCCCAACAGGTGATGTGCCTGCTGGATGCGGCCGGCGTCGGCATCAGCCACTGCCTTGGCACTGGCGGCCGCGACTTGAGTGCGGCCGTGGGCGGTCGCTCCACCCGAGCCGCCTTGGCTGCCTTGGCCGATGACCCCAACACCGGTCGCATCATCGTGGTGAGCAAACCGCCCGATGACGCTGTGCTGGAGGAGGTCACGGCATATGCCGCTGGGCTGGGTCTGGATGTGACCTGGGCGATCCTGGGCCCGGGCCGCCAGGATCTCACCGCTGCGGTGGAGGATTTCTTGCGGCACAGCGGGATTCACGTGCCGACCTGGCCTGCCGTGCTAGTCGATGTGCCGGGGCGCCTGGCTGCCGGTGCCGAGGGTGGGGGCCTGCGAGGGCTCTTCTGCGGGGGCACTTTGGCCGATGAGGCGATGCTCATTGCGCAGGAGCGGCTGGGTGCCATCTACTCCAACATTCCGTTGCGGGCCGACTGGGCGCTCGGGCCGGAGCTGCGATCGGCGGGCCACGTGGTGATCGATTTCGGTGATGACGGCCTGACGCAGGGGCGCGCGCACCCGATGATCGACCCATCGCTGCGCCTGGAGCGGATCGCTGCCGAGGCCGCCGATCCCACCTGCGGGGTGCTCTTGCTCGACCTCGTCCTCGGCCATGGCGCGCACCCTGACCCGGCTGCGGAGCTTGCTGAAGCGATCGGGAGCGCGCGCGCCCGAGCGGCCGGAGACGGCCGCAGCCTGCCGGTCGTGGTTTCGCTGACGGGAACCGATCGCGATCCCCAGGACGCCGCTCGATCAACCCAACTGCTGGCAGCCGCCGGTGCCAGCGTGCTGCGCTCTAATGCCGAAGCCACTCGACTAGCCCTCGACCTGCTCACCGGAGTGACGCCATGACCAGCCCCCCACTGCAGGGACTTCTGCACACCGAACCCGTCGTTGCGACCGCTGGCGTGTCGCTCTTTGCCGAGGCGCTGCGCGATCAGGCGGTGGCGGTCGCCGAGACCGACTGGATGCCGCCGATGGCCGGCACCGAGGCTGAGCTCGCCCGGGTCATGGCGGACCCGAGGCGAGCCGCAGCCAACGCGCTGGCCCATGCGCGCATGGTGGCTGCCGAGGCGTCCTTGGTGGACGTGCGCCCAGCCGCGCAGTGCCTGGGTCTGGAACGAGGCACCTTCCTGCATGCGGGACCGCCGATCGAGTGGGCGCGCGCGTCCGGACCGATGCGCGGAGCCCTCATTGGCGCGGCCCTCTTTGAAGGACTTGCCGACACCCCGCAGGAGGCGGAGCGCCAACTGGAACGTGGGGCCTTCGACCTCGAGCCCTGCCACCACCGTGATGCCGTCGGGCCCATGGCCGGAGTGGTTTCGCCCTCGATGTGGATGTACGAGTTGCGCGACGAGGTGCATGACAACACCTCGTGGTGCTCCCTGAACGAGGGCCTGGGCAAAGTGCTGCGCTACGGGGCCTACGGTCCGGAGGTGATCGAGCGCTTGCACTGGATGACCCGGGTGCTCGGGCCGCTGGTGCAGCAATCCGTGCGCGCCACCGGCCCCGTCGATATCAAGGGGATCATCGCCCAAATGCTGCAGATGGGCGACGAGGGGCACAACCGTAATCGCGCCGGCTCCTTGATGCTATTGCGTGAGCTCCTGCCCGGGCTGATCACTGCCCAGGCTCCCGCCAGTGACATTGCCGAGGCGGTGCGCTTCTCTGGAGCCAATGAGCACTTCTTCCTCAACGTGGGTATGCCGGCCTGCAAACTTGCGACGCTGGCAGCGCACGGCATACCCGGGTCGACGATCGTGACCACGATGGCCCGAAATGGCACCGACTTCGGCATTCGGGTCTCGGGAACTGGCGATGCCTGGTTTACCGGGCCGGCGAATACCCCGCAGGGTCTCTTCCTGGGGGACTACGGGCCGGAGGATGCCAACCCCGACATTGGCGACTCGGCGATCACCGAGACCGGGGGGATCGGCGGCTTCGCGATGGCCGCGGCGCCGGCGATCGTGAAGTTCGTGGGCGGTGATGTGCCCTTCGCGCTGGAGGCGACCCAGCGGATGTACGCGATCACCCAAGGCGAGCACACGGCATACACCGTGCCGATCTTGGAGTTCCGTGGGACGCCGACCGGCATTGACGTGACCAAGGTGGTGCGCACCGGAATCCTCCCTCAGATCAACACCGGGATGGCGGGCGCGGTCGCGGGAACCGGTCAGGTCGGGGCCGGATTGGTGACTCCACCGCAGGAGTGTTTCCCGGCCGCCTTGACTGCTCTCGCGGTTGCTCTTCCGGACTAATGCCACTCTGGCAGGATGAGCGGCGTGAGCGCACAAATCCTCGACGGCAAGGCCATCCTCGACACCATCAAGGGCGAGTTGCGCGAGCGGGTCGCGGCGCTCGCTGAGCGCGGCATACAGCCGGGGCTTGGCACCATCCTGGTGGGCGATGACCCCGGTTCGCAGTGGTATGTCGGTGCTAAGCATCGCGACTGCGCCGAGATCGGACTGCGCAGCTTCCGCCACGACCTGCCGGCCGACTCGAGCATGGCGGACGTCCTGGCGGTGATCCAGCAGCTCAATGCCGACCCCGAGTGCACGGGCTTTATCGTCCAGCAACCCACCGGCTTGGACGAGCATGCGCTCCTCTCGGCGGTGGATCCCCGCAAGGACGTCGACGGACTGCACCCCACCAACCTGGGTTGGCTCGTGCTGGGGCGCCCGGCCCCGCTGCCCTGCACGCCGGTGGGCTGTATCGAGTTGCTGCGCCGGTATGACGTGCCGATCGCCGGGGCGCATGTCGTGGTGGTCGGGCGGGGGCTGACAGTCGGCCGTCCGATCGGCCTGATCCTGACTCGGCGCTCAGAGAATGCGACGGTCACGCTGTGCCACACCGCTACCCGCGATCTTGCTGCTGAGGTGCGCCGCGCAGACATCGTCATCGCCGCCGCCGGCGTGCCGGGAGTGGTCACCGCCGACATGGTCAAGCCGGGTGCCGCGGTTCTCGACGTGGGCGTCTCGCGCATCGTGGAGGAGGACACCGGCCGCACCAAGGTCGCCGGTGATGTCGCCGACGACGTTCGCGAGGTGGCCGGCTGGATCAGCCCGAACCCTGGTGGCGTGGGTCCGATGACCCGAGCGATGCTGCTGAGCAATATCGTCGAGATTGCCGAGCAGCAGGCGGCCGCCGCGGGATGACCGGTCCGTCGAGCGGGTCAACCCCGGACAGCGCCGTTGGCCGCGGCTCTGATGCTCCTCCCCGCAACACCACACTCGGGCTGTGGTGGGTCGTGGCGGCGGGTGTCGCGATCGGCCTCGGCCTCGCGGCGATGGATCACATGTGGCGGGCAACTGCCGTCATCGCGGCCGCTCTGGTGGCCGGGGCCGTCATTCGAGTTCTCGCACCGGCCCCCCTGGCCGGCGGCTTGCGAAGCCGCCGGGCACAGGTGGACGCCGCGATCCTTCTGGTGCTGGCCATTGCCGTGGCGCTCTCGGGTTTCACCCTCGATCTGACCGCCAAGGTCTAGTCAGCCATCGTCTGGCCAGCCCAGGGCACCGATCAGATCAGGCCGAGGTCCTTGACCTGATCGCGCTCTCCGGCCAGCCGGGCCAGCGACGCTTCGATCCGCTGACGGCTGAAGTCGTTGAGGTCAAGGCCCTGGACGATGGCGTATTCGCCATTCTCCACGGTGCACGGGAAGGAGCTGATCAGGCCCTCGGGGAGACCGTAGGAGCCATCGCTGGGCACGGACATGGAGACGACCTCGCCGTTGGTGCCGAGCATCCAGTCGCGCATGTGGTCGATCGTGGCGTTGGCTGCGGAGGCCGCCGAGGACAGTCCGCGGGCTTTGATGATGGCGCCACCACGGGTCGCAACCGTGGGGATATAGGTCTCGGAGATCCAGGCCTCATCGACCAGTTCTGCCGCCGCCTGCCCACGCACCGTGGTGTGGAAGAGGTCGGGGTACATCGAGTCGTCGTGGTTGCCCCAGATCGCCAGGCCCTTGATCTCGTCCACGGGGACCTCGAGCTTCTTGGCGAGCATCGACTTGGCCCGGTTGTGGTCGAGCCGGGTCAAGGCGTTGAAGCGCTCGCGGGGGATGTCGGGGGCATTCGACATCGCGATCAGGGCGTTGGTGTTGGCCGGGTTGCCGGTGACCAGGATCTTGACGTCGTCCGCGGCGACCTTGTTCAGGGCAGCACCCTGGCCGGTGAAGATCTTGCCATTGGCGGCGAGCAGGTCGGCGCGGTCCATGCCCTCCTTACGGGGCATGGCACCCACGAGCATGGCCGCATTGACACCGTCGAAAACCTGCTCCGGGTCATCCCCGATGACGACATTGGCCAGGGTCGGGAAAGCGCAGTCGTCCAGCTCCATGACGACACCCTCAAGAGCCCCGAGTGCGGGGGTGATCTCGAGCAGTCGCAGCTCGATCGGGGTGTCCGGGCCGAGCAGGCTGCCGCTGGCGAGACGGAAAAGCAGGCTGTAACCGATCTGGCCGGCGGCGCCGGTGACGGCGACCTTGACGGGTGTGGTGCTCACGGTGAATGCGCCCCTTCGCGGGTCGAGGGAATGGTCCACCCATGACGTTAGCAGCGCCGCCTGCGCTCGCGTGCTCGAGGTGCTCAGCCGGTCCCTGGGCGCCCTCGGACGTGGTCGCCGGTCGGCGCCTGCGCGCACCAAAGACGACGGTGGGGTCGGCTCCGCGTCGGAGCCAACCCCACCGTCAGTGAGTGCTTGGGTTTTGGCCTAGCGAGCCGCGTCCGGGTCGACGCCCTCCGCCACGCGCAGATCCACGACGTCGATCTCACCGGAGATATCGCGGTCCCGGCGGTCCACGCCGGTGACCAGGTGGAAGGTCGCACCGGCAATGGCCGCACCCACGATCGGCGCCAGCCAGAAGGCCCACAACTGTCCGGGGGCTCCCGCGCCATTGAAGAAGGCCACAGCGGTCGAACGGGCCGGGTTGACCGACGTGTTGGAGATCGGGATGGAGATCAGGTGGATGAGGGTCAGGCCGAGACCGATCGCAATCGGGGCAAAGCCGTCAGGGGCGCGCGAGTCAGTGGCACCCAGGATGATGTAGAGGAAGACCGCGGTCAGGATCGCCTCGGCCACCAGCACCGCCATCAGCGAGTAGCCCCCCGGGGAGTTCTCGGCGTACCCATTGGCCGCCATATGGCCGGTCGGGTCGAAGCCGTCCTTGCCCCGGGCGATGCCCCACAGGGCCAGACCGGCCACCAGGCCACCGGCCACCTGAGCGACGATATAGCCGGGGACATCGCGCCACTCGAAGCGCTTGGCGACGCTGAGTCCGATCGTGACCGCCGGGTTGAAGTGCCCCCCGGAGATGTGGCCCACGGCATACGCCATGGTGAGCACGGTCAGACCGAACGCGAGCGCGACCCCGAGGAAGCCGATGCCGAGCAGCATGCTCTGGCCGGCGACAAGGTTCCCGGCGAGGAATGTCGCGGCGAAGATCGCCGATCCGCAACCGCCGAAAACGAGCCAGAAGGTGCCGAGAAATTCGGCTCCGAGACGCTGGACCTGCGTGGGTGTAGTCATGATGGCCATTCTGCCCACACTTGGCGCGCGGGTGGGAGAGGCATGCCGCGGGCGGCGCGCCGCAGCACGCCGCCCGGTGGGCACACCCTCACCTCAGCAGGGCCAGGGACTACCTCAGCGAGGCGAGGATCTCGTTGAAGACTGCGGAGGGACGCATGACCGCGCTGGTGCGGGCCGGGTCGGGACGGTAGTAGCCGCCGATGTCCACCGGGTGGCCCTGGACCGCGATCAATTCTGCGGCGATCTGCTCCTCCTGGGAGGTCAAGGCCTGTGCCACCGGCGCGAAGACACCAGCCAACTCGACGTCCGCGCTCTGCCCGGCCAACTCCTGCGCCCAATACATCGCCAGGTAGAAGTGCGAGCCACGGTTGTCGATCTGTCCCACCCGGCGCGCGGGCGACTTGTTCTCATCGAGGAAGCGCTCGGTGGCCGCATCCAGGGTGTCGGCGAGCACCCCGGCGCGCGCATTGCCGAAGGTCTGCGCCTCGTGCCGGAAGCTCTCGGCCAGCGCCAGAAATTCGCCCAGGCTGTCCCAGCGCAGGTAGTTCTCGGAGACAAGCTGCTGGACGTGCTTGGGCGCGGACCCGCCCGCCCCGGTCTCGAACAGGCCACCGCCACTCATCAGCGGCACCACCGAGAGCATCTTGGCACTCGTGCCCAGCTCGAGGATGGGGAAGAGGTCGGTGTTGTAGTCACGCAGCACGTTGCCGGTCACACTGATGGTGTCCTCGCCTTGGCGGATGCGCTCCACCGAGTGCGCGGCCGCGGCCGCCGGGGTCATGATCTGCAGGTCCAGACCCTGGGTGTCGTGGTCCTTGAGGTATGCCGTGACTTTGGCGATGAGGTTCGCGTCGTGCGCGCGAGCGGGGTCGAGCCAGAACACGGCCGGCATCCCGGAGAGGCGGGCGCGGCTCACCGCGAGCTTGACCCAATCGCGGATCGGTGCATCCTTGGTCTGGCAGGCGCGCCAGATGTCGCCCGCCTCGACCTCGTGCACCATGAGGACCTCACCAGCGGCATTGACGACCTCGACTCGGCCGTCGGCCGCGATCTCGAAGGTCTTGTCGTGGCTGCCGTACTCCTCGGCCTTCTGCGCCATCAGCCCGACATTGGGGACCGTGCCCATGGTGGTCGGGTCATAGGCGCCATGCGCCTTGCAGTCCGCGATCACGGCGTCGTAGATACCGGCATACGAGCTGTCCGGGATGACCGCGAGGGTGTCGGCCTCCTGGCCATCCGGACCCCACATGTGGCCCGAGGCGCGGATCATTGCGGGCATCGAGGCATCGACGATGACATCGCTGGGAACGTGCAGGTTGGTGATGCCCTTGTCCGAGTTGACCATGGCCAGGCGTGGTCCAGCGGCCAATTCGCGGTCGATGGAGGCACGGATCTCGGCACCCTGGTCGCCGAGTTCGGCGAGTCCTTCGAGGATCGAACCCAGCCCATTGTTGGGGGTCAGGCCGGCTGCGGCGAGGTCGCTGCCGTAGGCCGCGAAGGTCTCGGGCAGGAAGGCGCGCACCACGTGACCAAAGATGATCGGGTCGGAGACCTTCATCATGGTGGCCTTGAGGTGGACCGAGAAGAGCACGTCCTCCGCCTTAGCGCGCGCGACCTGCCTGGTGAGGAAGGCGCCCAGGGCCTTGGCGCTCATGAACGTGCCGTCGACGACCTCGCCGGCCAGCACCTTCAGGCCGCTCTTGAGATCCGTGAGCGTCCCATCGGTGGCCACGTGACGGATGGTGAGCACGTCATCGGCGGGGAGGACGACCGACTGCTCGTTGGTGGCGAAGTCGTTTTCGCCCATGGTGGCCACCGCAGTCTTGCTCTCGGTGGACCAGGCGCCCATCGAGTGCGGGTGCTTACGGGCGTAGTTCTTGACCGACGCAGGTGCGCGGCGGTCCGAGTTACCCTCCCGGAGAACGGGGTTGACGGCGCTGCCCTTGATCTTGTCGTAGCGCGCGCGGATCTCGCGCTCCTCGTCGGTGGCCGGTGCCTCGGGGTAGTCAGGCACGGCATACCCCTGGCTTTGCAGTTCTTCGATGGCTGCGATGAGTTGCGGCATCGAGGCCGAGACATTGGGGAGCTTGATGATGTTGGCCTCGGGAGTGGTCGCCAACTCGCCCAATTCGGCCAGGGCGTCGCCGACTCGCTGCTCGGGGGTGAGGTGCTCAGGGAAGACGGCGAGGATGCGCCCAGCCAGTGAGATGTCGCGGGTCTCCACCTCGACCTCGGCCGCGGCCGCGAAGGCCTCGATCACCGGCAGGAATGAGTAGGTCGCCAGCAGGGGAGCCTCGTCGGTGAGGGTGTAGATGATCTTCGGCATGGAAGCGGGTCCTTTGCGGTGGATATCTTGACGTCAAGACAAACCCTACCGCGTCACCCTTTTCCTCTGCTAGGTCACCTTTCCGGGCCGACCCACATCATCATGCGTATGCCGCGGTCCGCGCAGGTGTGCTGAGTCGGCCGGCGCCCCCGCGGGTGCTGAGTCGGCCGGCGCGCCCGCGGTTCCGAGTCGCTAGGCCGACGTTCGGGTGATGAAGGCTGCCAGGTCCGCCGACTGCTGCTGCCGCGAGGGCTCGTGTACGTACATCATGTGCCCGGCCTCGTAGTACGCCTCCTCGATCATGGCGGTGCTCGGCACATCGAGGTGCGCCAGCGAGTCCTCAACGCCCGCGAAGGGTGTCGCCCCGTCGTAATAGCCGTATGCCACGTGAACCCTCAGGTGCGGATTGCTGCGGATGACTTCAGCGAGCTGCCCGGTGACGTCGATCGGTTTGCCGACAAACTCCTTGAAGGACCACTCCGCATTGGCCGCAAAGGACAACTGCGTGTACGGCACATCGCTTTCGTACTCGAGTTCCGCTCGCACGTAGTGATTCCACGCGGCGGAGTAGGCCCCGCTGATCGCGCTGTACGAAGGATCCTCGCCGGCGACCTCGGGGCTGCCCATCGACGCCGGACCGGTGAAGCGGGTGTCGAGTCGCCCCACCACGAGTCCCTGCGCGCGCAGCAGCTCGGTGTAGTACCGCTGATGCTCGATCCGCAGCCCGGCGCGCTCGACCCAGTCCGCGCTCACCCCGATCAGGCCAGCGATCCGCTCGGCATGGGCGCGGCGCTGCGCGGCAGGGAGCCGATGGCCGCGCGAGAGCGCGAGCAGGTAGTCGCCCTCGGCATACTCCCGGGCCTGCGCCAGCACCGAGCGCAGCGTTCGGCGGCCGTGCAGCCCGTGGTAGTGCGCGGTCGCGGCATAGGTCGGCAGGAACCCCGCGCAAGCCCGGTCATTGTGGAAGTCGAAATCCAAGGTGCCGAAGTCCAGCGCGCAGGACAGCAGGATCAGCCCGTTCAGGGTGAGGGCATAGGTCGACTGCAGGTATGCCGCGAGCGCCGCTGCCCGGGTCGTGCCATAAGACTCACCCGCCAGGAATTTCGGTGAGAGCCAGCGGTTATGGCGGGTCGTCCACAGGCGGATGACCTCGCCCACCGACTCCAGATCCGCAGTGAACCCGTGGAAGTCGGCGGCCTTCTCGCCGTCAACGGGACGCGAGAAGCCGGTGGAAACCGGGTCGATGAACACCAGGTCAGCCACCGCCAGCAGGGTTTCCGGGTTGTCCACCAGGGCGTAGGGCGGGGGCGTGAGGGCACCCACATCGCCGCTGTCGACCCGGCGCGGACCCAGTAGTCCCAGGTGCAGCCACACCGAGGAGGACCCGGGGCCGCCGTTGAAGGCAAAAACCACCGGCCGGTTCTGGCCCTTGCGTGGGGCCACGACATAGCTGGTCACGAAGATCTCGGCCTTGGGCTGAAATCCGGTGAAGGCGCCGGCCTCGTCCTTGCTCTCCTGGCGCAAGACGACCCGCCCCGTAGTGGCGGTGTAGCGCAGGGTGCGGGACCCGATGGTCAGGGTATGCCGGGTGCTCACCTGATCGTCGTGGGCTGCGCGTTCCTCGGGCTGGGCAGGGTCCTTGGCACGCTTCGTGGATGGTGCGGTCGTTGTCTGCTCAGGTCCCTCAGCCATGCCGCCAAACCTTAGCGCTCTCGGCGCGCACCGTGCCCGGCAGTGGCCATGAATGAGGCCGGAGGACGTAGGTTTGCGTCCGCGAAAGCGCGCTCGACGGCGGCAGCAATCGCGTCCGCTTCGTTGGCTGGGACCAGCGCGATCGTCGACCCACCGAAGCCGCCACCGGTCATTCGAGCGCCCAAGGCGCCTGCGGCACAAGCGGTCTCGACGGCCAAATCCAGTTCCTTCACGGTCACCTCGTAGTCATCGCGCAGCGAGGCATGCGAGGCCAGGAAGAGCTCGCCAAGCCCTTCATAGTCATCGGCTGCCAAGGCCGTGACGGCTCGCTCCACCCGGTCGATCTCGGTGACGACGTGGCGGGCCCGTCGCGAAAGGAGATCGTCGTCGAGTTCGGCGAGCGCCTGCGCAAGCTCTGCCCGGGAAATCTCGCGCAGAGATGCCACTCCCAGTCGGCGAGCTGCCTGCTCGCAACTGCGCCGGCGCTGCGCATACTGCCCGTCCACGAGCGCATGCTCCGCGCGGGTGTCGGTGACCAGCAGCGCGAGCTCGTGGGCGCCCAGATCGAAGGGAACCTGCTCGGTGCGGCCATCCCGACAGTCCAGCAGCAGGGCATGGTCGCGCTGGCAGAGCATCGAGGCCAACTGGTCCATGCCACCCGTGGGGGCCAGCGCGATCTCGTTCTCCGCCCGATCAGCACACTGCGCGAGCAGGCCGCGACCCTGCGCCGAGTTCATCAGGTCGGTGCCGGCGAGGTCGGCCGCAGCAGCCGCGACGGAGCACTCCAAGGCGGCTGAGCTCGATAGCCCGGCGCCCAGTGGGACCTGCCCGTCGACCACGACGTCCAGCCCCGGCGCCGCGATGCCCTCCGCGCGCATCGCCCAGATCACCCCGGCCACATACGCAGCCCACCCTCCCGGCTGGTCGGGAGCGATCTGGTCAATCGTGATCTCTATGCCGCGATCCTGCTGGAGCGATTGCACGCGCAGGAGGTCATCGCCGCGTGGTGCGCACGCGGCATACGTGCGGTGGGGGAGCGCGATCGGCAGCGCGAGCCCGGCGTTGTAGTCGGTGTGCTCGCCGATCAGGTTGACCCTGCCTGGGGCCGACCAGAGTCCCGCTGGCTCGCGTCCCATCAGCGCGCTGAAAGCGGTGCTGACGGCATCCATGCCCGGCAGCGTAGGGCCTGCAACGAGGACATAATGGACACCATGCCCGCCACGCCCCCGCCGATTCCGCGCCCGCGCATCCTCTCCGGAATGCAGCCGACTAGCGACTCGCTGCACATCGGCAACTACCTCGGGGCGCTGGTCAACTGGGTGTCCATGCAGGAGCAGTTCGACGCCTTCTACTTCGTGGCCGACCTGCACTCGCTGACCGTTCCCACCGAGCCGGCCGACATCATGCGCCGCACGCGCATCACAGCCGCGCAGTACATCGCCGGAGGGGTGGACCCGCTCACCTCAGCGGTGTTCTGCCAGAGCCATGTTCAAGAGCATGCCGAGCTGGCGTGGGTGCTGGCCTGCCAGACCGCGGTGGGCGAGATGAACCGGATGACCCAGTTCAAGGACAAGACCGCCAAGGGTGGCAACGCGAACGTCGGTCTCTTCACCTACCCGGTGCTGATGGCTGGCGACATCATCATGTATGACGCGGTCTATGTCCCCGTGGGCGAGGACCAGCGCCAGCATCTGGAGATCACGCGCGACCTAGCCGAGCGCTTCAATACGCGCTTCGGTGAGACCTTCGTGGTGCCCGAGCCCTACATCCTCAAGGAGTCAGGCGCCAAGATCATGGACCTGCAGGACCCGAGCGCAAAGATGAGCAAGTCCTCATCGGGGGACAAGGGGGTCATCTGGATGATGGACGACGCTGCGGTGACGGCGAAGAAGATCCGCTCCGCGGTCACCGATACGCAGGCTGAAGTGCGCTACGACCCGGAGACCAAGCCGGGCGTTTCCAACTTGTTGGTCATGCATTCCGTGCTCTCTGGCACCCGAATCGAAGAGCTTGAGCGGCGCTTCGTGGGTCAAGGCTATGGCGCGCTCAAGCAAGAGGTGGCTGACGTGACGGTTGAGGCGATTCGGCCCTTCCAGACCCGCATGCAGGAGCTCTTGGATGACCCGGCCGAGCTGGATCGGATGCTGGCCTTGGGGGCTGAGCGCGCGCGCGAGGTTGCCGTGGCCACCATGAGTCGGGTGCGCGCAGCGGTGGGACTGCTGCCCTCGCGGGTCATGGCGGAGCCATCGGCGCGGCGGTAGGGTACCCCGCCATGCGCACCTACGGCGTGGCCATCACGATCCCGGAGCCGCACGGAGCGGCCCTCCAGGAGCGTCGTGCTGCCTTCGGTGACCCGATGGCCGGCGCGATCCCGCCGCACGTGACCTTGCTGCCCCCAACGGTGGTCTCACCGCAGGGACGGGAAGTCTTTGAGGACCATCTGGTGCAGGTGGCTGCGGCGCATGCGCCCTTCCGGATGGTGCTGGCCGGGACCGGCACCTTCCGGCCCATCTCGCCGGTGGTCTTCGTCCAGGTCTCCCAAGGGATTTCGTCCTGCGAGCGGCTTGAGTTTGCCGTGCGCTCGGGACCGGTCGAGCGACCCCTGGACTTCCCCTATCACCCGCACGTCACGGTCGCGCATCACCTCGATGACGACGCGCTCGATGCGGCCTTCGCTGACCTGGCCGACTTCCGGGCCGACTTCGAGGTGACCAGTTTCGAGCTCTTCCGGCATGACACGGATGACGTCTGGCGACCGCTGCGATCCTTCACCCTGGGCGGTTGAGATGAGCGGGGGGCTGGACGGTTTCTGGGCCGTCGTACCGGCCGGAGGAGCCGGGACCCGGCTCTGGCCGCTGAGCCGAGCGGGGCGTCCGAAGTTCCTGCTCGATCTCACCGGGTCGGGACGCAGCCTGATCCAGGCCACGGTCGATCGGGTGCGCAGCCTGGCCGATGAGCGGGTCCTGGTGGTTACCGGAGCGGCCCATGAAGAGGCCGTCCGGGCGCAGTTGCCAACCCTGGGCGCTGGCGATGTCCTGGCCGAGCCGAGCCCGCGGGATTCGATGGCCGCGATTGCCTGGGCTGCGGCGGTCATCGAGACCCGTGACGCCGAGGCCGTGATCGGGTCCTTCGCGGCCGATCACGTCATCCCCGACCAGGCCGCCTTTGAGGCTGCCGTCGCTGAGGCGGTGCAGGTCGCTCGACGCGGTGAAGTGGTCACCATCGGGATCGAGCCGACGCACCCGGCCACGGGTTTCGGCTATATCCAGATGGGCGGGCCGCTGGCCGGAGCGGCCACGGCGCGGCGGGTGCGCCAGTTCGTCGAGAAGCCCGATGCCTCGCGGGCGGCGGCATACCTAGCCACTGGCGAGTTCCGTTGGAATGCAGGGATGTTCGTGGTCAGAGCCAGTGTTCTCTTGGATCTGCTCGGACGCTGGCATCCGGCCCTGGCCAGCGGCGCTCGTGAGTTGGCGGCCGACCCGAGCCGCCTGCCGCAGGTGTGGCTGACCCTGGAGAAGATCGCGATTGACCACGCGATTGCCGAGCCCGCGGCCGACGAGGGCAAGGTGGCCGTGGTTCCGGGCGACTTCACCTGGGATGACATCGGGGATTTCACGAGTCTGGGCGAGCTGATCGACCCCGAGCCTGCCCAGCAGCCGGTGGTCCTGGGGGAGCGGGACCTGGTGACCGCGGTGGATGGTAGCGGGCTGGTGATCCCGCGGGCGGGTCGGACGATCGCCCTGGTCGGAGTGGATGACATCGTCGTCGTGGACACCCCGGATGCGCTCCTGGTGACCACACGGTCGCGCGCGCAAGAGGTCAAAGCCATCGTCGACGCGCTCAAGCAGTCCGGCCGCACCGACCTGGTCTGACCCACTTTTCCTCTGCTAGGTCACCCTTCCTTACGCGCCCAGATGAACGTTCGTATGCCGCGGTTCGCTTAGGTGTGCTGAGTCAGGGGAACGCTGAGTCGGGGGAGGGCTGAGTCAGGGGAGCGCTGAGTCAGGGGAGCGCTGGTTAGGCCAGGTCGCGTCGGACGTATGCCGCCCCGCCCGCGATCACGCCAGCCGCACCCAAGGCCAGCAACACCACGGCCGAGGTGCCGGCCAGCGCGCCGCCGGGTAGTTGTGAGAGGTGCGCGAAGGGCGAGAGGTTGACCAGCCACTGCGGCAGGTTCATCGTCGGACCGATCTCGCCCAGCAAGAAGCCCACGGCCAGCACCGCCCAAGCAGCCGTGCCCCACCGGGCGGAGAGCCCATGCAGCAAGGCGCCCGCCCCGATCACGGTGAGCACGGCCGGGGACATGGCCAGCGCGGCCCCTGCCAACCGAGGGACCTGATCCGCAATCGACACCCCCAACGAACGAGCCGAGCTCGCCCCGATCACCATGCCCAGGATGAGCAAGAGACCGATGGCCAACCCCACCGCCAACGCCACGTGGGCAAGGAACCATCGCAGCCGCGGCACCGGCCGACTCAGCAGCAGTTCGCTTCGGCCGCTGCGCTCCTCGGCGGACAACCGACCGAGGACGGCAAGTGCTGCGGCGGTCACCGCGGCCGAGGCGAAGAGCAATTCGGTCCGCAAGAAGATGTCCTCAATGCTCCCGGCCCCGCCAGCGAGCGCCTCCAGCATCTCGGCCACCTTGGGGTCCGAGACCATCTGCCCCACCGCCCCCACCAGGCTGCCGACCACCGCGCCGAGGACCACCATGGTGATCAGCCACCCGAGAACGGAGGGACGAGCGGTCCGCGCGACCAGATCGGCCACAGAGTGCAGCGACCCGGTGGCTGGACCCCGCCGGACCGGCAGAATCCCGGCGCCGAGGTCGCGCTCGGACTGCAGCCGGTATGCCGCGGCGGCCAGCGCGGCGCAGACCGCGAGGGCCACTGCAAGCACCCAGAACCGGTTCGCCCCAAAGGGCGCGATCTCGGTGATCCAGCCGAAGGGGCTCAGCCAATGCAGCCAGGGTGCCGGGGCGGTGTCGGCCACCATTCGGACAAGGAAGGTCACCGCGAGCGTGCCCAGCGTCAGGCCAGCGACCCCGCGGCTCGTGGAGGCCAATTGCGCGGCAACTCCGGTGAGGGCCGTGAAGGTGAGTCCGAGGCCCACCCAGCCCACTGCCAGCGCCCACGAGCCAGTGGCCTGGCAGCCCACCGCGATCAGCGAGATCGCGGCCAGGCTGCTGATGACCAGTACCGCCGCGGCAGAAAGGGCCATGGCTGCTGTCAGCGGGGCCCGACGCCCGACAGCACCCGCGCCGAGCAACTCGGCGCGGCCATCCTCCTCTTCAGCGCGGGTATGCCGCCGCACGATCGCGTGCGCGAGCAGGGCGAGCAGGATCGCTCCCATGAAGAGGGTCTTGAAGTTGGCGAGCGCGTCCAGCGAGTGACTGGCCAGTGGCCCATACAGGGCTACCGTTGCCGGATTGTCAAAGACCCCCGCGAGCTCCCCTTGGGCCTGCGCAGGATCCGGATAGAGCGCAAAGGTGGCTTGCGCGGACCCGGCCGCCAGGACGATCAACCCCAGGCCGCTGAGCACGATGAGCAGCCGGTCCCGGCGCCAGGCTAGGCGCAGGAGGCGGCCCAACCCGGCATACGGACTCATGAGCGTTCCCGGGTCAGATCCGCGGGCAACTCATCGGCATAGCGGGCCAGGAAGAGTTCCTCCAGGGTGGGTGGCGCGGCGGTCAGCGCAGCCACCGAGGCACCGAGCCCGGCCACCCAGGCGGCGACCTCGGCGGCCGGCATGGTGGCCTCGCGGACCTGCCCGTCGGACAGCGTGGCCCGCACATGCGTGCCGGTCAGCGCCCGCAGGTCGGCCAAGGTCCCGGTCTCCACGATCGCGCCGGCTCGCACGATGGACACCGACTCACAGGCGCGTTCGACCTCACTGAGGATGTGGCTGGAGAGCAGGACCGTGCGGCCCTCGGCACGCAGGCGTACGAGCTCGGCCTGAAAGACCTGTTCCATCAGGGGATCCAAACCGGCCGTGGGTTCATCGAGCAGGAAGAGCTCGGCATCGCTGGCGAGGGCGGCGATCAGCGCGACCTTCTGGCGATTGCCTTTGGAATATGCCCGACCCTTCTTGGTGAGGTCCAGGTCGAAGTCCCGCACGAGGCGCTCCCGATGCGCCCGGGCATCCGCCGATGGGGGCGTCCCTCGCAGTGAGGTGAGCAGGTCGATGATCTCGCCGCCGGTCAGATTCGGCCAGAGCACCACATCGCCCGGGACATAGGCCAGCCGCGCATGAACCGCGCCGGACTGCGACCAGGGATCCGCGCCCAGCACCCGCGCCTGGCCCGACGTGGCCCGGATGAGCCCCAGCAGGATGCGCAGCGTGGTGGACTTGCCGGCCCCATTAGGACCGAGGAAGCCGTGCACCTCACCGGTCCGGACACGCAGATCGAGCCCATTGAGGGCCCTCACCTGCCCGAAGGTCTTGGTGAGCCGGCTGGTCTCGATCGCGATATCCACCTTCTCGAGTATGCCCCTGCTTGGCCCGGTCTGGGCCTGCCGCGCACGGGCGCACCAGTGGGGGCCCGCGGCCGATCCGCGCAGGAGTAGACTTCCGGGACGATGTTGACTGACGCCCTGATCGCCGCTGTCGGCGAGCGCGTCTCCCATCACACCCGTGAGCTCTTGGAGATCCGTCGTGACCTCCACGCGCACCCTGAGCTCTCGCGTGCGGAGACTCGCACGACAGCGGTCATTGCCGACCGGCTCGCCCTAGCCGGCGTGTCAGCGCGCCTGCTGCCCGGCACTGGGCTGCTCTGCGAGGTGGGTGCCCCGGACCCGGACTACCGGGTGGCGCTGCGTGCGGACATGGACGCCCTGCCCGTGCGGGAGCGCACCGGTCTGCCCTTTGCCTCCCAGGTCTCCGGGGTGTGCCACGCCTGCGGTCATGACGTCCATACCGTGGCCCTGCTCGGGGCGATCATCGCCCTCAAAGAGTGCGAGGACCAGCTCGTCGAGGCGGGCCTGGCCGTGCGCGGGATCTTCCAACCGGCCGAGGAAGTCATTCCCGGTGGGGCCGAGGAAGCGATTCACGCTGGTGCCATGGAGGGGGTCGACATGGCCTTCGCCGTCCACTGTGACCCCACCCTGGACGTCGGTCAGATCGGGGTGCGTGAGGGGCCGCTGACCGCGGCCTGCGACAGCATCACGGTGTCGCTGCATGGCCGCGGCGGACACACCTCACGGCCGCAATTGACCGAGGACCTGACCTACGCGCTGGCCAAGATCATCACCGATGTTCCCGCCGCGCTCTCGCGCCGGCTCGACCCGCGCGCGGGTGCCGCCTTGGTCTGGGGGAGTGTGCACGCGGGCAAGGCCTCCAATGTGATCCCCTCCACGGGCGAATGCGCCGGCACCTTGCGCATGCTGGACGCTCATGCCTGGCTGACCGTGGGGCCCTTGCTCGAGGAGATCGTGCAGGGTGTCGCCGCGCCCTATGCCGTGACCGCCAAGTTGGAGCGCATCAAGGGAGTGCCGCCGGTGGTCAACACGGCGGACGCCATTGCCGTGATGCGGCTGGCCGCCGGCCCGAGTGGGCTGATCTCCGTCCCGACCCAACAGAGCCTGGGTGGCGAGGACTTCTCGTGGTACCTCGCGCACAGCCCCGGAGCCATGGTCCGCTTGGGGACCCGGACGCACGGTGGCCAGACCTATGACCTGCACCAAGGCGATCTCGTCGTCGACGAGGAGGCGGTCACTCTGGGTGCCCGGGTCCTGGCCAATGCGGCGATCCTCTCCATTCCGGCGGTGGGCTGATGAGCACGATTGACTGGGATGCCCTGCACGCTGAGGCCGTGCGGATGACCTCGCTGTCGTATGCCGCATATTCGCACTACCCGGTCGGGGTGGCCGGCCTGGTCGATGACGGTCGCATCGTCTCGGGGTGCAATGTGGAGAATGCCGCCTACGGGGCTACCTTGTGCGCCGAGTGCGGCATGGTCTCGCAACTCGCGGCGACCGGTGGTGGGCGACTGGTTGCGGTCTCGTGTGTTGATGGCCACGGCACCTCACTGATTCCGTGTGGTCGCTGCCGTCAATTGCTCTGGGAACACGGCGGGCCGGAGTGCCTGGTGATGACCCCGCTGGGCATTCGCACCATGGCCGAGATGTTGCCGCAGGCCTTTGGCCCGGATCACCTGACGTCGTACGCCCAGGGGTCTGACTAAGGCAGCCGCCGGGCCCTACGATGGGCCGATGAGCGAGTCTTTCGATGCCGTTGATGTCATCGTCGCCAAGCGCGACCGCCACGAACTCAGTGATGACCAGATTCGCTGGGTGATCGACGCCTACACCCGCGGGGTGGTGGCCGATGAGCAGATGAGCTCGCTGGCCATGGCGGTTCTGCTCAATGGGATGACCCGCCGAGAGATCGCCACGTGGACCGCGGCCATGATCGCCTCCGGTGAGCGGATGGACTTCTCCTCGCTGTCGGTGCCGACGGCCGACAAGCACTCCACGGGCGGCGTCGGAGACAAGATCACGCTCCCGCTGGCCCCGCTGGTCGCGGTCTTCGGAGTCGCCGTGCCGCAGCTCTCCGGTCGCGGTCTGGGGCACACCGGTGGGACCTTGGACAAGCTCGAGTCCATCGCGGGTTGGGACTGCAATCTGTCCAATGAGGCGATGCTCCGCCAGCTCGACGAGGTGGGCGCGGTCATCTGCGCCGCCGGATCGGGGCTCGCGCCGGCCGACAAGAAGCTCTACGCCCTGCGCGATGTCACCGGAACTGTCGAGGCGATCCCGCTGATCGCCTCCTCGATCATGAGCAAGAAGATCGCCGAGGGCACCGGTGCGCTGGTGCTCGATGTCAAGGTCGGCACCGGCGCCTTCATGAAGACCCGGGAGCAGGCCACCGAGCTTGCCCGCACGATGGTGGACCTGGGCACCGATGCCGGCGTGCGGACGGTTGCCCTGCTCACCGAGATGTCGATCCCGCTCGGGCTGACCGCCGGTAACGCCATGGAGGTGCGCGAGTCCGTGGAGGTGCTCGCCGGTGGTGGCCCCAGTGATGTCGTCGAACTGACCGTCCGGCTGGCCGAGGAGATGCTCGAAGCTGCCGGTCGCGGTGGTCAGGACGTGCGCGCCGCACTCAACGATGGCCGTGCGATGGACGCGTGGCGAGCGATGATCAGCGCCCAAAGCGGCGACCCGGATGCGGTGCTGCCGACGGCGCGGCATACCGAGACCGTGGTGGCGACGCAGGACGGCATTCTCACCACCCTCGATGCCTATGCCGTGGGTATCGCGGCCTGGCGCTTGGGTGCCGGCCGGGCCCGCAAGGAGGACCCGGTGCAGGCCGGTGCTGGCGTGGAGATGCACGCCAAGCCGGGCGATCGGGTCACCAAGGGGCAGACCCTGATGACCCTGCACACCGACACCCCGGAGCGATTCGCGCGCGCCCTGGACGCGCTCGATGGCGGCTGGTCCATCACGGCGCAGGGACCGACGCAGGCGGCGCCGCTGGTCATCGACCGGATCGCCTAGGCTCACGTTATGTCCGTCACCCCCACCGCCGACATCATCCGTCGAGTCCCCAAGGCCCTGCTCCACGACCACCTCGACGGCGGGCTACGGCCGCAGACCGTGATCGACCTGGCGCAGGAGAGCGGGTATGCCGCATCCCTGCCGTCCACCGATGCCGAGGAGTTGGGTCGCTGGTTCAGGGACGCCGCCGACAGCGGCTCGCTGGTGCGTTACCTGGAGACCTTCGCGCACACCGTGGCGGTCATGCAGACCGAGGAGCAGCTCCGGCGCGTAGCCCGTGAATGTGCGGTGGATCTGGCCGCGGATGGCGTCGTGTATGCCGAATCGCGCTTCGCTCCCGAGTTGCATATCGAGCAGGGGCTGAGCCTTGACCAGGTCGTCCTGGCCGTCCTCGAAGGTTTCCGCGAGGGGGAGCGTGAGGCGGCCGCCGCCGGCACGCCGATCCGGATCCGCGTGCTCATCACGGCCATGCGACATGCCGCCCGATCCAGCGAAATCGCCGAGTTGGCCGTCCGCTATCGCGACGAAGGAGTCGGCGGCTTCGATATCGCCGGCGCGGAGGCCGGATTCCCGCCGAGCCGCCATCTGGACGCCTTTGAATACCTGCGCCGGGAGAATGCGCACTTCACGATCCACGCGGGTGAGGCCTTCGGCCTGCCCTCGATCTGGGAGGCCCTGCAGTACTGCGGCGCGGACCGGCTGGGTCACGGCGTCCGCCTCGTCGATGACCTCACCACGGTCGCGGGTGCGCTCTCCCGACGGGACCTCTCGCAAGCCGACCCGTCGCGCGTGCGGCTGGGCAGGCTGGCGGCATACGTGCGCGACAAGCGGATCCCGCTCGAGATGTGCCCCAGCTCCAATATCCAGACGGGCGCGGCTCACTCGGTGGTAGAGCACCCGATCACGCTGCTGCGGCGGCTCGGTTTCAGGGTCACGCTCAACACCGACAACCGGCTGATGTCAGGTACCTCGATGAGTCGCGAGATGGAACTGTTGGTCACCGAGGCCGGCTGGACTCTCGATGACCTTCGCTGGGTGACCATCAATGCGATGAAGTCCGCCTTCCTGCCCTTTGATGAGCGACTGGCGATCATCGAACACATCGTCAAGCCGGGGTATGCCGCCCTCGGCGCGAGCTGAGCCGGCCTTAGCCGCGGTCGGCCGGGATGACCCGGTCCCGTAGCGCTTGATCGCGGGCGATGCGTTGCTCATCACGGCGGCGGCGCTCTGCGAGGACGGCCGCCAGAATGTCCTCGCCGAAGACTCCTGCCGGTGGCGGGGGCGCAACGCAGGGCAAGGTGGCCGCCAAGAGGTTCTGGCCGACCTGCGCTCGCGACTGCGGGGTCAAGGTGAAGCGGCGAGCCAGGAACTGGCGAATCGCGATGGCGAGCCCCGGTGGCAGGGTGCTGATGTCGGCCGTGGCCGCCCAGGGCGCCAGATGCATCGGCATACCGACGACGTCAAGGACCGGCGCCTTGATGCGAGTGCTGATGACATAGGTTCCGGCCGCCATATCGCCCAGGCGCTTTGCCCGGGGGTGGATGAGCGCGGCGGTCGCCGCACCGGCTCCACTGGTCGTCCACAGCTCGACCACGCCGATCAGCGCTCGGGTCAGGGCATGCCGGGTGGTGATCGGGCCGCCATCATCGCGAACCACCCGCATCCCCAGAATGGCCTTGCCGAGTGATCGCCCCAAGGTCAGTCGCTCAATGGCGGCCGGGATGGCCACCAGGGCGGCCACCATGGTGAGGATGGCCAAGATCTGCAGTACTGCTTCGGAGGCGGTCACGCCCAGCGTGGTGACCCCCCAGACGAGCAGGATCACCAGCAGCACCGTGGCGATCGCGTCGATCATGAATCCGCCCGCCCGCTGCGGCAGGCTCGCCGACGGAGTCTCGATCGCCACCGCTTCACCGGAGATGACCTCTTCGCTCACATACGCGCGATATCCGACCTCACTCACGTGCCCAGCGTATGCCGCCCGGCATACAGTGGGCACGTGGATCTGGACGCGTATGTCGCGGCGCGCCGCGCGAGTTGGGAGCGCACGGCCGTGCTGGTGAAGTCCAGCCGCCTCACCGGCGCCGAGGCGGACGAGTTGCTCGACCTCTACCAGCGGATCTCCACTGACCTCTCGGTGCTGCGCTCCGAAAGCCCGGATCCGGGTCTGATCCGGTACCTCTCCGGCCTACTCACCCAGGCCCGAGTGTTGACCAGCGGTCGTCGCAGTATGTCCTGGCGCGCGCCCGTGCATTTCCTCACCGAGGCGTTCCCGGCGGCGCTTTATCGACTTCGGTGGTGGTGGGTCAGCGTCGCCGTGCTCAATGTGCTCTTCGCCGTGGCCGTGGGTTGGTGGGCGAGCACCCACCCCGATGTGTACGCGCAGAGCATGACCAGCGAGCAGATCAAGGCCTACGTCGAGACCGACTTCGCCAACTACTACTCCGAGTTCCCGCATCACGAGTTCGCCGCTCTGGTGTGGGTGAACAACGCCTGGGTCTCGGCGCAGGCGATCGCCTACGGCATCCTGGGGCTGCCGGTCCTCTACGTCCTGGCCACCAACGTGGTGAATCTCGGCGTTGCCGGCGCACTGATGATCACCCATGGGCGTGGGGCGCTCTTCTTCGGGCTGATCCTGCCGCACGGGCTCCTCGAGCTCACGGCGGTCTTCGTCGCTGGGGCCACCGGCTTGCGGCTGTTCTGGTCGTGGATCGAGCCGGGGGCAAAGACTCGACTGCAGTCCCTGGCTGCGGAGGGACGGCGAGCCATCGGCATGGCCTTGGGTCTGGCCGTAGTGCTCTTTGTCAGTGGGTTGATTGAAGGCTTTGTGACGCCCTCCGGGCTGCCGACGTGGGCGCGCATCACCATCGGGATCATCGCCGAGTCGCTCCTTATCGCCTATGTCTGGGTCGTCGGCGGGCGTGCCTATCGCGCCGGTGAGACCGGCGACCTCGACGCCAGCTACCTGCCGGATGAGCTTCCGGTGGCCGCCTGAGCTTCCGGTGGCCGCCTGAGCGGCGTTTAGAGGCGACCGAGGCGCTTAAGGGTCAGGTAGTGGTCGACCAAGCGCACCGGAAGGTCCTCGGGCGCAGCATCGATCACGTCGACCCCAAGGGTGCTCAAGGCCGAGGCCGTGCGCTCGCGAAGCGCCACGGTGCGCTCGGCCGCCGCCGCGGCATACGCCTGGCTGGCCCCGTCCCGCGCCTGCTGCATCCGGGCCACCTCGGGATCGGCCACGGATGCCACGACGACCAGATGATGCGCGGTCAGCGCCGGGAGCACGGGAAGGAGACCCTGCTCGACGGGTGCTGGTTCGAGCGGCGTGAGCAGCACGACGAGGGCGCGTTGACTGCTCTGGCGCGTGACTTCGGTGGCGAGCACCGACCAGTCGGCTTCGAGCAGGCGGGGCTCGATCGGGGCCAAGGTGCTGATCGCATCGTGGAGCAGTTCGGCGCGATCATGCCCGCTGACTCGAGCCAGGATCGTCCGGTCGCCGGCCACGATGGTCACCCGGTCGCGGGCGTGGCCGGCGAGTGCGGTCAGCAGGAGGGCCGCATCCATCGCAGCGTCGAGGCGCGGCTGGTCGTCGACCCGTCCAGCGCTGGTGCGTGAGGTATCCAGGACGATGATGACCCGCCGGTGCTGCTCGGGTTGCCACGTCCGCACAACCAGCGCCTGCCGCCGCGCGGTGGCACGCCAGTCGATGCTGCGCACATCGTCGCCATCGACGTAGTCGCGCAGACTGTCGAACTCGGTGCCCTGACCGCGCACCCGCACCGCCGCCCGCCCATCCAGCTGACGGAGCACGGCCAAGCGACTGGGTAGGTGTTTGCGCGCGGGGAAGGGATGCAGCGCACGCACCATCCCGGGTACGGGCACACTGCGTTGCCGTCCGGCCAGGCCAAGTGGTCCGAGGGCGCGCACCGTCACCCGGTCGGCCTGGCGGTCGCCGCGACGGGTGGGAGTCAGCCAGGTGGTGACCCGGGTGCGTTCGCCGGGCGGCAGGTCCAGGGTATGCCGCTGGGGTGCTGCCCCCGCTGACGGCGGCCAGGCGTCGCGCAGGAGGCCGCGGACCCGGCGTGAGCTCTCATTGCTGACCACCAGCGTGGTATGCGTCGACTCGCCGAGGCGCACGGCGGCGGGGGGCCTGCGGGTGAAGGAGACCCGGGTGGGGGAGGGAGCCAATGCCAGGTCGACGCCGATGATCACCAGGCAGCCGAGCACCCAGAGCCACACCATGGCGGAGGTCGGTCGCAGGACCGCCGGGATCACGCCGAGGGCGACAAGGATGACGCTGCGTGCGGTGAGTGCCATCGTGACTGTCAGCGAGGGACGGGCACCGAGGCCAAGGCACTATCGAGCACCGAGCCGACCGCGACACCATCCAATTCGGCCTCGGGACGCAGCGAGAGGCGGTGCGCCAAGGTGCTGTGCGCCAACGCCTTGACGTCGTCCGGAGTGACGAAGCTACGCCCATTGAGCCAGGCCCAGGCCCGCGAGGTAGCCATCAACGCGGTCGCTCCACGGGGGCTCACTCCCAGCGAGAGTGAAGGACTGGTCCGGGTCGCCCGAGCAATATCGACGACATAGCCGACGATATCCGCGGAGATGCTGACCTCACGCACTGCCGCGCTACCGGCGGCCAGGTCGTCGATGCCGGCGACCGCGGTCACTCCTGCGGCGGCCAGATCCCGTGGGTCGAAGCCGCCCGCATGCCGGGTCAGTACCTCAATCTCCTGCTCACGTGGCGGCAGCGGCAGGGTGACCTTGAGCAGGAAGCGGTCCAGCTGGGCCTCGGGAAGGGGGTAGGTGCCTTCGTACTCCACCGGGTTCTGGGTCGCGGCGACCATGAAGGGCGAGGGCAGCGGGCGCGGTCGGCCATCCACGCTGACCTGGCGCTCCTCCATCGCCTCCAGGAGGGCCGACTGAGTCTTGGGTGGCGTCCGGTTGATCTCATCGGCGAGCAGGAGATTGGTGAACACCGGACCCGGCCGGAAGGTGAACTCCGACGCCGCAGCGTCCCACACCAACGACCCGGTGAGGTCGCCGGGCATCAGATCTGGGGTGAACTGCACCCGCTTGGTCTCTACCGCCAGGGCCGCCGCCAAGGTCCGGACCAAAAGGGTCTTGGCGACCCCGGGGACGCCCTCGAGCAGGATGTGGCCGCGACACAGGAGCGCGACGAGCATGCCGGCTACCGCCGCATCCTGTCCGACGACGGCCTTGGCCACTTCCGTGCGGACCCGCATGAGTGCCGCGCGCGCGTCCTCGCTGGCTGCGGTGGTGGTGAGGATCTGGTCGGTCATATCGCTCGGACCCTTTCTTCGAGTTCTGCGAGGCCGGTGGCCAAGGTCGTGAGGGCGCCGTCGTCGGCGGGGACGGGGCCAGCAAGGAGGTTGTTGACGTGGGTGGCATCGGTGCCGGTGAGGTCGGCAACGAGGCGGCTAACCTGGTCGGTCGGCAGGCTGCGGGACGCGCCGATCCGGGTAGCCAGCCGTCGCGTGGTGGCCAGGCGCAGCGCGTGGGCCGCGCGCTCGCGGTCGCGGGCGCGGTGGTAGAGCCGGGCCCGGCTCTGGGTGGTCTCGACGGCCCGCACGACCACCGGCATCGGCTCGGCGACCAGCGGACCAAGGCGCCGCCCACGAGCGAGGGCCAAGGCGACCACGGCGGTGAAGAGCACCGCCCCCACCGGGCCGAGCCAGGCCGGCCACACGCTTTCGGCAGCTTCATCGATGTCGGCTGGGAGGGCGGTCGCGTCGGCATGGACCCAGATCAGGGTCGGCTGCTCACCAAGGGCCCGCACAGCCATACCGGCGTGGCTGGCAGCGATGATATGCCGGTTGTCAAAGTTGTCCGAGAACCCGATCACGGTGGTGGCCGGGCGATCCGCAGCTGCCCGCAGCTCGAGCCATAGGGCATCGTCGGCCGGCCCGAAACAGGAGACGGCGGCCTGCGTCGAAGCCAACCGAAGTGCGGAGCCCGGGTCGTTGACCTCATCGCTCGACGCGACGAACACCGAGGTGCACTTGGCGGTGGCCGTGGCCCTGGTTTCGTCGATGCTGGGGTGATTCTCGACCGGCAGACCAAGGCCGTCAAGCACACCTTGCGAGGGGTAGAGCACCACCCACCGGGCCACCGGGGCGGCGCGGGCCATCTCGGCCACTGCGGTCTTGCGCAGATAGGTCGAGTCTCCGAAGACCACCGTCGTGGCCTTGGCGGGGTGCTCAGCTACCGCGGCGGCGAGTTCGGCGGCATTGCGCACCACGATGACCTTGACCCCGTGCGCACCGAGCACCTGGGTCAGGGCCCGGGCGCCGCTCTGCCCCGAGCCGGCTGGGTCCAGGGTTCCGGTGCCGGCGCGGGTGGGGGTGAGCGCGATGACCAGCGCGAAGAGCACCAGGACCAAGGCGCCCAGGCCTAGGGTGCGGGCCGACGGCATCCGGGGTCGGCGGACCGGGGCAGCGGTGATGCTCATCGCAGCGCCACCTCGGTCGCCGTGCGCACCGGTGCCGTGTCGGTCAGGGTAGACTCCAGGTCGATCGCGGCGCTGGCCTGCGGAGCCGAGGCATGCTCCTGGCCGTAGCGAATGCCGTCGAAGTCGCGCATCAGTGCTAGCAACGCGCTTTCGTGCCCAGGGAAGGCAACCCGCAATTCCTGACCCAATTCGTTGGCCGTTCGCCCCGGCGAATCCTCGAGGATGACCCGCTCGCTGGCGCCGGCCGCGATGGCGCGCACACTATCGAGCAGGGCGGTGTCGAAGTCACCTCGCTGCAGCGCCGCTCGCGCATCGCGTCGGTACTCCTGGGCGCTGCGACCCGAATCGTCGAGAACGGCACCAACTCGGGTGCTGCGGCGACGACGTTCGGGTCGTAACAGGCGTATCACGATGATGGCAACAACCAGAGCGAGGACGGCGAGCAGGATCCAGAGCATCCACGAGGCACTGGCACTGCCGGGGCGGATCTGACCGAAGAGGTTCTGCAACCACTCCTGGAAGCGTTCCCAGAGGCTGGGCTGGGTGGAGTAGCCCGGCTTGCTCAGCTCCTCGACCAGCCATCGGCGGGCATCATCCGAGGTCGGATCCAACGGGGGTCCTTGGGCCACACGCATGCTCAGCGGGCCGGGTCGATACCGACGCCCTGCACGGCCTGCATCAACTGCACATCGAGTCCCTCACGCCGGATGCGCTGGTCGATGTAGAGCAGCGCATCCACACCGGCGGAGAACGGAATGGTGATGACCGCGCTGACCAGTGACGAGATTCCCGTGATGACGGCCATCCCAATGAAGAACTGATCTTCGGGAAGCGCCAACAGCAGCACCGACTGGATGACGAAAGCCACGATGCTCGCAATGGTGCCTACCGCCATGGTGGCCAGGAGTCGGATCCCCGTGATGCGCCAGACTTGCTTGCCAGAGGTGAGCCGCCACGATCGAGTGATCGACCCCAGCACGCCGACGTCCTCGAGGACCACGGCCGCCGGAGCCAGCGCGAATCGCGTGGTCAGCCAGAACGTGGTGACCATGAAGGCAATGATTCCGACAATGGCCCCGATCACGATCAGGGCAACGACCCCGCCGTTGTTGTCTGATCCGTCGGCAAGCGTGATGAGCCCGAATGCGGCCATGCCAAAGGGGATCATCGCCGCGACGACTACCGCCATCAACAAGATGACCGTGAGGACAAGGGTGCCGATGAGCGGGAGCACCTTGGGCAGCACAGCCCGCCAGGTCTGCTCGGCGCTCACCTTGCGGCCCTGGACCGCTTGGCTGATCACCCACGACATCAGACCGATGAGGAAGACCTGCGCGAGATATAGCCCGATGGTGGGGATCTGGGTGCCGACCAGGCCACCCAACCCGATGGAGAGCTCGCCCTGGATCTCTTCGGGTGCGCCGGCCCGCTCGGCGCCGGAGAGCAGGGGGGTATTGGTCGATGCCACCCATGCGCCGAGCGCCGTGAAGGGCACCAGGAAGGCCAGGCAGATGAGCAGGGTCAGGCCCATGGTGGCCTTGGGGTTGCCCCGAATCGAGGCGATCACACCGGGGAAGATGTCCCCCAAGGTGAGCGGCCGTAGCGGCACGATGCCGGGCCGGAAATCTGGGCGAGTCGGCAACGGCGGCGGGATCGGGGCAGGCTGGTAGGCGCTCGGGTATGCCGTCGGATAGCTGGCCGCGGGCGGCGGCGCCACTGATGGGTACCCGGCTGTTGGGGCGGGCATCGCCGTGGTGGGCGGAGTAGGGGGCGGCATGGAGCCGGGCGCGACCCAGGCCGGCCCCTCCGCCGTGGGATCTGTCATGGCTGTCCTCCCTCTCCCATCGGGATGACCCTAACCGAGAGCGGGGGAGCGTGGGGCCACCAGGGCCTCAACGTCCGAGGGTCGCGCGCAGGTCGCGCCCAGGGCCACTTGCCTGGCGACGACCTCAGGCTCCGCCGCGCGCAGGGCCCAGCCGCGTTGAACCAGGACCCGGGGGGACTTGCGGCGCTCGGCGAGATCCCTGACCAGGCGTCGCACGAAGGTCACCGTCCGACCCTGGGTGATGCACCAGGCGGAGTGCAGCACACCGGCGTCGCGCAGGTCGTTGATGGCTTCGGCGGCGAATATGCCCTCGGCAACAATCAGGTGCTCGCGCGCCGCTAGGACCTCATGACTTCCCGTGGCGCGGCTGGTGGCCAGGTCGTATTCGGGAATCTGCGCGCACCCGTTGTCGACCAACTCCACCAGCGCCCGCACGGCACTCTCCTGATGCCAGCTGCGAGGATCATCCCAGTCCGGAATGCCCAGGGTGTCGTGCTTGGGGAGGTCCGGGTCGTCACCATCGCGATAGAAGTCATCCAGGCGGACGATGGGCCACCCGTAGGCCGAGTGCAGGCGGCCGGCAAGCCGCGACTTCCCCGAACCGCTGGGTCCGGCCAGAACCATGACCCGCTCCCGGCTCCCTGGCACCGCGTGATCCTCCACGGGAGGCCATCCTAGGTCCGGGACGGCGAGCCGGTCACGTGCTGGGTGGGGGCGTCCTCCGCGCGGGCCACCTATCGGCCCTTGGGGTGCCAAACGGTCTTGGTTTCCAGGAATGCCGTCATCCGACGCAGGTCCGGCGTCTGCGCAAAGTCAGGCTCCACGGCCTCGCTGCCGACGCCCTGGGGACGCATGACGCGCTTGAGGTTCACCGCGGCCGCAGCCTCCAGCGCACCCCAGTCCACCCCCTGCGCGCCAGCCGCGCCAGTGAGGTCGATGGCGTTGACATCACGGTGGCTGGCCAGCCATGGCGCCATCTCGGCGGCCTGACCGGTGATCAGGTTGACCACTCCGCCCGGCACGTCGCTGGTCGCCAGGCATTCAGCCAGGGTGATCGCGGGCAGGGGCCGCTGCGAGCTAGTCACCACGACGGCGGTGTTGCCCGAGACGATCACGGGCGCGATCACGCTGACCAACCCGAGCAGGCTGGAGTGCTGCGGAGCGAGCACCGCAACCACGCCGGTGGCCTCCGGCGCCGAGATATTGAAGAACGGTCCGGCCACCGGGTTCAGCCCACCGAGCACTTGGGCCAGTTTGTCCGACCACCCGGCATACCAGACCCACCGGTCGATGGCCTGCGACACGGCGGCCTCGGCGCGAGCAGCGCTCAGGCCTTCGGCGTCCCGCACCTCCTCAACGAGTTGGGCGCGCTGGCTCTCCATCACCTCCGCGACCCGGTAGAGCACCTGTCCGCGGTTGTATGCCGTGGCGCCGGCCCAGCCCGGGAAGGCTTTGCGGGCCGCAACCACGGCATTGCGGGCGTCCTTACGTGAGCCCTGGGCGGCATTGGCCAGGAAACGCGACGGGGCGCCGGCCCGCGCGGGCGCGGCATACACCTCATACGAGCGACCCGACTCCGATCGGGGGAAGGCCCCGCCGATGTAGAGCTTGTAGGTCTTGCGGACATCCACCCGGCTCATGCCTTGGCCTCCGTCGTGACATAGGCCTCGAGGCCATGGCGACCGCCCTCGCGGCCGTATCCGGACTCTTTGTACCCGCCGAAGGGACTGGCCGGATCGAAGTGATTGAAGGTGTTGGCCCAGACCACCCCAGCGCGCAGCTGGTCCGCCATCCACAGGATTCGGCTGCCCTTCTCGGTCCAGATGCCGGCGGACAGGCCGTAGGGCGTGTTGTTGGCCTTGGCGACCGCCTCACCCGGCGTGCGGAAGGTCAGCACGGAGAGCACCGGGCCGAAGATCTCCTCCTGGGCGATCCGGTGACTCTGGCTGACCTGCGTGAAGATGGTCGGCCGGAACCAGAATCCGTTCTGCGGCAACGGACATCCGTTGTCCCAGCGCACCGCGCCCTCGGTTTCGCCGACCGCCGACAGCTCGGTGATCCGGTCCAATTGACGCGCACTGTTGATGGCTCCGACGTCGGTATTCTTGTCCATCGGGTCGCCCACACGCAGAGTGGACAGTCGCCGCTTCAGCCGCTTCTCGACCTCATCGATGATGGTCTCCTGGACGAGCAGTCGACTGCCCGCGCAGCACACCTGGCCTTGGTTGAAGAAGATGCCGTTGACGATCCCTTCGACTGCCTGATCGATGGGGGCGTCATCAAAGATGATGTTGGCGGCCTTCCCGCCGAGCTCCAAGGTGGCCTTCTTGCGGGTGCCGGCGATGGCCCGGGCGATCATCTTGCCGACGGCCGTGGAGCCGGTGAAGGCCAACTTGTCGATGCCGGGGTGGTCCACGATGGCCTGCCCGGTGGCGCCCGCTCCGGTGACGATATTGACCACGCCCGGCGGGAGATCGGCCTGCTGGCAGACCTCCGCAAAGAGCAGCGCCGTCAGGGGAGTGGTCTCGGCAGGCTTCAGCACCACGGTGTTGCCGCAGGCCAACGCCGGGGCGATCTTCCAAGCCAACATCAACAGCGGGAAGTTCCACGGAATCACTTGTCCCACAACGCCATGCGGCCGCGGGTTGGGTCCCAGCGAGGCGTGCTCGAGCTTGTCCGCCCAGCCTGCGTGGTAGAAGAAATGCGCGGCGGCCAGCGGGATGTCGACGTCCCGGGTCTCCTTGATGGGCTTGCCATTGTCGAGGGTCTCAAGGACGGCGAACTCTCGAGCGCGCTCTTGCAGCAGCCGGGCGATCCGGAAGAGGTACTTCCCGCGGTCGGCGCCACTCATCCGGGACCAGACCCGGGTGTATGCCGTGCGCGCGGCCTTCACCGCGGCATCAACATCGGCGCTGGTGGCCTCGGAGATCTCGGAGAGGGTCTCCTCGGTGGCGGGGTTGACGGTCTTGAATGGCGTTCCGCCGGAGGCTTCCACGAACGCGCCGTTGATGAAGAGGCCGTAGGTGCTGGCGATATCGACGACGGCGCGTGATTCGGGGGCGGGGGCGTACTCGAAGGTTGGCATGTCGTTCCCGTCAGTAGGCGCTCGGCGCGTCGTCGGCGATGTAGTCGGCTCCGGAGTAGACGCCGGTAGCCATCCGCTGGCGCTGAAGGATCAGGTCATTGAGCAGGCTGGAGGCTCCGAATCGGAACCAATGATTGTCGAGCCAGTCCTCGCCGGCGACTTCGCTGACGGCGACCAGGAAGGTGATCGCATCCTTGCTCGTGCGAATGCCGCCCGCCGGCTTGACGCCGACCATTCCGCCGACGCTCTCCCGCCAGTCACGCACGGCCTCGAGCATGATGAGGGTCACCGGCAGCGTGGCGGCCGGTGAGATCTTGCCCGTGCTGGTCTTGATGAAGTCACCCCCGGCGAGCATGCACAGCCAACTCGCGCGCCGCACATTGTCATAGGTGTTGAGCTCGCCGGTCTCCATGATGACCTTGAGTCGGGCGCTGCCGCAGGCCTCTTTGACCTGGGCGATCTGATGGAAGACCGTGAGGTAGTCGCCCGAGAGGAAGGCCCCGCGGTCGATCACCATGTCGATTTCGTCGGCTCCGGCCGCGACGGCGTCCCTGGTGTCCGCAAGTTTGACCGGCATACTCGCGCGGCCGCTGGGGAAGGCGGTGGCGACTGCGGCGACCTTGACCTCGGAGTCACCGAGCGTGTCCTTGGCGTAGGCGACCATATCGCCGTACACGCAGACCGCTGCCGGGCGGGGGGTGAGCAGGTCGCTGGGGTCGGGGACGAGTGCCCGTGTCGCCAAGCCGCGCACCTTGCCCGGGGTATCCGCGCCCTCCAGCGTGGTCAGGTCGATCATCGAGATCGCGGTGTCGATGGCCCAACTCTTGGAGTCCGCCTTGATGCTGCGGGTGCCCAGCCCGCGTGCGCGCGACTCGCAGCCGACCTGGTCCACTCCCGGGAGGCCGTGGAGCCAACCGGTCAGGGCATGGTTGGTCAGTCGGGACACTCCGAGCAGGTCGCGGGCGCGGGCGGTCGGGTCGAGCGAGTGCGAAGTGGTGCTCACCATCAGAGTCTAGGGGGCGGGCGCCGATCTAGGTCCAGGGCCGTAGGCGCCTAATCGAGCGAGGTCAGGGCTTCGAAGGCCACCCGCAACTCACCGAGTCGTGCTGCGGCCCGGGTCCTGGCGGGGGCGAGATCGTCGGCATCGGCGACCGGCTCGATGACCTCGAGGTAGACCTTGAGTTTGGGCTCGGTTCCCGATGGCCGAACGATGACCCGTGACCCGTCGCCGGAGTCATCGGCCACGTAATAGCGCAAGCCCTCGGTCGGTGGCAGACCGCCGTCCCCGGCCGCGAGATCGTGCACCGTGGTGACCTCACGCCCAGCGATCACCGCCGGTGGATTCTGGCGCAATCGCTGCATCACGGCGGCAATCAACGACACGTCGCTGACACGCACGGAGAAGGAGTCGGTGGCATAGACCCCGTGGGCCAGTGCGAGCTCATCGAGCCGATCGAGCAGCCCCTTGCCATCCGCGCGCAGTTCGGCGGCCAACTCAGCGACGAGCAGCGCGGCCGAGATCCCGTCCTTGTCCCGCACGGCCGCAGGGTCGCAGCAGTAACCGAGAGCCTCCTCATACCCAAAACGCAGTCCAGGCACCCGCGAGATCCACTTGAAGCCCGTCAGGGTCTCCTCGTGACGCACGCCGGCCGTCCGGGCCATCGCCGAGAGCAACCGAGAGGAGACGATGGAGTTGGCGAAGACGCACTCGGGGGAATCCGGCAGCACGCCCGCCGCCACGCCCTTGGCGAGCAGGTGAGACCCGAGCAGCGCGCCCACCTCGTCACCGCGCAGCATCCGCCAGCCGCCTGGGCCGGCCACCGCGGCCGCGCATCGATCCGCGTCGGGGTCGTTCGCAATGACCACATCCGGCGAGGTCTGCTCGGCTAACTCGATAGCGGCATCGATCGCGCCGGGCTCCTCGGGATTGGGGAAGGTCACCGTGGGGAAGGACGGGTCCGGCTCGGCTTGGGATTCGACCACCAGCGGCGCCTCGAAACCGGCCGCCGCGAAGGCAGCCATCACGGTCTCGGTGCCGACCCCATGCAGGGCGGTGTGCACCACGGTGAGGTCAGCGGCTGCGCCATGCTTGACGACCTTGGCGGCATCCCGCACGTAGTCGACCCAGAGGGCATCATCCAAGGTCTCCCAGCCATCGGCGGCGAGCGGCACGCTGGCCACGGATGTCACCGCGGCGATCTGCTCGGCGATGAGCGCGTCGACGGGCGACACGATCTGCGATCCGTCCCCCAGGTAGACCTTGTAGCCATTGTCCTCGGGCGGGTTGTGCGAGGCGGTCACCATCACGCCGGCATCGGCTCCGAGGTAGCGAATGGCGTAGGCCAGCACCGGCGTCGGCATCGTGCGGGGGAGCACGGCCGCCCGTCCGCCCGCACCGACCACGACCGCGGCAGTGTCTCGGGCGAAGACGTCGGAGTTGTGGCGGGCGTCGTAGCCGATGACGACAAAGGGCGCCGAGGTGGCCGTGCGCAGGTATGCCGTGAGCCCGGCGGCAGCCCGGATCACCACCGCGCGGTTCATCCGGTTGTTGCCGCCGCCGAGGCGGCCCCGCAGCCCGGCGGTGCCAAACTCGAGCATCCCCGCCATCGCATCGGCGAGTTCGATTGCCGCGTCGGCATCGCCGGACTCTGCTGCGGCACACAGGTGCTCGACCTCGGCGCGGGTCACCGGGTCGGGATCGTCGGCGGCCCAGGCCCGTCCCGCGGCCAGGAGCTCGGACAACTCACGCGCGCTCATGGCGGCCTTCCCTAGATCCGGCCGACTACGGTGGCGAGCAGCCGCCCACACCGGGTGGCGGCCTCGCGACCGGCTTCCAGCACCTCTTCGTGGTTCAGCGGTGTCTTGGAGATCCCGGCGGCTGGATTGGTCACCAACGAGATACCCAGCACCTCCAGGCCGCTCTGCCGTGCAGCAATGGCCTCCAGGCTGGTCGACATCCCCACCAGGTCGCCACCGATGGTCTTGGCCATCCGCACCTCGGCAGGGGTTTCGTAGTGCGGTCCGCGGAATTGGACATACACACCCTCGTCCAGTGCGGGGTCGACCTCACGCGCAATCGCCCGCAGTCGAGGCGAGTAGACATCGGTCAGGTCGACGAAGTTGGCGCCTTCGATGGGGGAGGTCGCGGTCAGGTTGATGTGATCGCTGATCAGCACCGGGGTGCCGGGGGGCCACTCCTCACGGAGCCCCCCGCAGCCATTAGTGATCACGATGGTGCGGCAGCCCGCTGCAGCCGCCGTGCGGACACCGTGGACCACGGCCCGCACACCCTTGCCCTCGTAAAAGTGGGTCCTCGTGCCATAGACCAGGGCCCGACGCCCGGTGTCCCCAATGGCCACCGAACGCATGACGCCGGAGTGTCCGGCCACCGCGGCTGCGCCGAAGCCGGGCACATCGGTGTTGTCGATGGTGGCCAGGGTGTCACCGATGAGATCCCCGGTCTGACCCCAACCAGACCCCAAGACCAGCGCGACATCGTGTCGCTCCACCCCGGTCCGCTCGGCGATGACGGCGGCCGCCTGCGCCGCAACCTCGAAGGGGTCCGTGGTCGGGTCGGACAGGTCTGGGCGCGCGCTTTGCTCGGTCACACCGGAAGCCTAGTCAGTCACCGGTATGCCGCGACAGGGGTCCGGAGACACCAAGGTCGGGACCCGCTGGGGTGCCTTAGTCTGCGACGGCGAGGGCGGCATCGCCGCGAGGGCGCAGCCGGATGGCGGCCCCGGGCGCGTAGGCCGTGACCTGCGTGTTGCCCACCTGAACCGTGACGAGTTCGCCGCTCTCCGTGCGGGCGATGACGCGACCGTGGCCGCCCAGGAAGCTCGCGCTCACGACCGTGGCATTCGTATCGGTCCCGGCGGTATCGGGCTCGATGGTGACACCCTCGGGGCGAACGAGCACGGTCCCCGTGGGTCCAGTTGCCGACCCGGCCAGCAGTGGGACCGAGCCGCCGAGCACGTAGGCCGTGCCATTCTCGATCCGGGCCGGGAGGCGGTTGGTCAGTCCCACGAAGTCGGCGACGAAGGGCGTCTTGGGGGCCGAGTAGAGCTCGGCCGGGGCAGCCAGCTGCTCCAGTTTGCCCACCGACATGACCCCGACCCGATCGGCCACGGCCAGGGCCTCCTCCTGGTCGTGCGTGACGAACAAGGTGGTGGTCCCGATGTCGAGTTGGATGCGCCGGATCTCGTCGCGGAGCTGGGCGCGCACCTTGGCATCGAGCGCCGAAAGCGGCTCGTCAAGGAGCAGCACGGTGGGTTCGATGGCCAGCGCCCGGGCGAGCGCGACGCGCTGTTGCTGCCCGCCCGACATCTGGTGGGCGAACTTATCCATGTGCTTCTCGAGGCCGACCAGCTCGAGCATGTCCGAGGCTCGGGTCTTGCGCTTGGTCTTGTCCTGGCCCCGCAACTCGAGACCGAACTCGACATTTTGCCGGGCCGTCATGTGCGGGAACAGGCTGTACGCCTGGAAGACCATGCCCATGTCCCGCTTGTTGGTCGGGACGCCGGTGACGTCCTTGCCGCCGACCTCGATGGTGCCGCTGTCCGGATCCTCCAGGCCGGCCAGGCAGCGCAATGCCGTGGTCTTGCCACACCCCGAGGGGCCGAGGAGGGCGATGAACTCACCGGGCTCCATGTGCAGGGTGAGCCCATCAAGGGCGGCGACCCCGCCATAGACGCGACGCAGATTGGTCAGCTGGACCGGGGTTCCGGGGCGGCTGCTCACGAGGAGGCTCCCTTCCGACGGGTGCCGACGAAGGACAGCCCGAAGAGGACGACAAAGGCAAAGACAAGGGATAGGAAGGCCACGGCGATGGAGATCTGAGGATCGGCTTTACCGAGCTCAACCATGGCG
>CALMQX010000026.1 GCA_937873315.1 uncultured Nostocoides sp.
GCCGCCCGCTGGACGAGCGGCCCCAACGTTGCATCCGTTGAATATGGCTCGCTTTTAGCTGCAGCCGGAGGTGCTTCCGCAGCCCTCGCAGACATAACACGAGCCGGCGGGACGCATCTTGGTGCCACAGGTCATGCACATCGGAGCGTCGGCAGCCTTCTTGTCGCCAAAGCGAGCGAGCAGGTCGGCCGAGGAGTGAATCTCGGAGGAAACCTCGCGAGCCGATGCCGCGCCCGCACCGGAGTGGATCTGAGAAGCATCAAGCTTGACGGCTTCGTCGGTCGGAGCCGGCGCGGCCTGCTTGGCCTCCGCAGTCTTCTTGGGGGCCTGAGCGCCGATGCCGGTGGAGAGCGACTCGATCTCCTCCTCCAGGGCCTCTTGGTCCTGCGTGTCCATCGGTGCGTAGGAGCCGGTGTCGAGCTGGCGGGCACGCTCTTCGGCGGTGTGAATGCCGTAGAAGGACCGGGTGTCGAAGTCGACATAGTCCAGCGCCAGGCGACGGAAGACGTAGTCCATGAGGGACTGGGCCATCCGCACGTCCGGGTCGTCGGTCATGCCAGCAGGCTCAAAGCGCATGTTGGTGAACTTCTCGACAAAGGTCTCCAGCGGCACGCCGTACTGCAAGGCCACCGAGGTGACGATCGAGAAGGCGTCCATGACGCCTGCCAGGGTCGACCCCTGCTTGCCGAACTTGAGGAAGACCTCGCCCAGGCGCCCATCGTCGTAGGTGCCGGCAGTGAGGTAACCCTCGGCGCCGCCCACCGTGAACGAGGTGGTCTGCGAGACCCGGCGCTTGGGCAGCCGCTCGCGGGTGGGCCGGTAGACGACCTTTTCGACCACCTTGGCGTCCGCCGCAGCGCTGACCTTGTCCGCGGCCGCGTCCTTGGCGGTGGAACCACCATCGGAGAGCGGCTGACCGACCTTGCAGTTGTCGCGATAGACCGCGAGAGCCTTCAGGCCCAACTTCCAGCCCTGAACGTAGACGTCCTCGATCTCCTCGACGGACGCGCTCTCCGGCAGGTTCACCGTCTTGGAGATCGCACCCGAGAGGAAGGGCTGGACCGCGGCCATCATCCGCACGTGGCCCATCGGCGAGATCGCCCGGGCACCCATCGCGGTGTCGAAGATCTCGTAGTGCTCCGGCTTGAGGCCGGGAGCGTCCACGACGTGACCCTTGTCGGCGATGTACTCGACGATCGCCTCGACGGTCTCCTCGGTGTAGCCCAGCTTGCGCAGAGCGCGCGGGATGGTGAGGTTGACGATCTGCATCGAGCCGCCACCGACCAGCTTCTTGAACTTCACCAGCGAGAAGTCCGGCTCGATGCCGGTGGTGTCGCAGTCCATCATGAAGCCGATGGTCCCGGTCGGCGCGAGCACCGAGGCCTGCGCGTTGCGGTAGCCATTCTTCTCGCCGAGGGTCACCACGTCATTCCAGGCCTTGCTGGCCTCGCGGTGAATGTCCTTGTCCATGGTCGTCACGGTCCGGATCGCGTCATTCGCGGCGGCGTGCTTGCGCATGACGCGCTTGTGCGCATCGGCGTTGCGGGCGTACCCGGCATACGGGCCGACGATCCCGGCCAACTCGGCGGAGCGACGGTAGGCCGCACCGGTGAGCAGGCTGGTGATCGTCGCGGCCAGTGCGCGACCTCCATCGGAGTCGTAGCCATGGCCGGTGGCCATCAGCAGGGCGCCGAGGTTGGCGTACCCGATGCCGAGCTGGCGGTAGTCGATGGTGGTCTTGCCAATCGACTCGGTCGGGAAATCGGCGAAGCAGATCGAGATGTCCATCGCCGTGATGACCAGCTCGACGACCTTGGCGAAGGTCACGGCGTCGAAGGTGTCGTCTTCGCGCAGGAACTTCAGCAGGTTCAGGCTGGCCAGGTTGCACGAGGAGTTGTCCAGCGACATGTACTCCGAGCACGGGTTGGACGCGGTGATCCGGCCGGTCTCGGGGTTGGTGTGCCAGTCGTTGATCGTGTCGTCGTACTGGATGCCCGGGTCCGCGCACTCCCAGGCCGCGGTGGCGATCTTGCCCATGAGCTCACGGGCGTCGACGGTCTCGATGACGCTGCCGTCCTTGCGCGAGCGCAGGCCGAACTCCTTGCCCTCCTCGACTGCACGCATGAACTCGTCGGTCACGCGGACCGAGTTGTTGGCGTTCTGGTACTGGACGCTGACGATGTCCTTGCCGCCAAGGTCCATGTCGAAGCCGGCATCGCGCAGCGCGCGGATCTTGTCCTCCTCGCGCGCCTTGGTCTCGACGAACTCCTCAATGTCGGGGTGGTCGACATCGAGCACGACCATCTTGGCCGCTCGGCGGGTGGCGCCACCGGACTTGATCGTGCCGGCCGAGGCATCCGCGCCGCGCATGAAGGACACCGGCCCGCTGGCCGTCCCACCGGACGACAACAACTCCTTGGACGAACGGATACGGGAGAGGTTCAAGCCGGCGCCGGAGCCGCCCTTGAAGATGAAGCCCTCCTCCTTGTACCAGTTCAGGATGCTGTCCATCGAGTCATCGACGGAGAGGATGAAGCACGCCGAGACCTGCTGCGGGCTGGGCGTGCCCACGTTGAACCACACCGGAGAGTTGAACGAGAAGACCTGGTGCAAGAGCGCGTAGGTGAGCTCGTGCTCAAAGATCTCGGCGTCCTCATCGGAACCGAAGTAGCTGTAATCCTTGCCCGCCTTGACATAGGTGAGGACGACGCGGTCGATCAGTTGACGCAGGCTGAACTCGCGCTCGGGCGTGCCCACAGCCCCACGGAAGTACTTCGTGGTCACGATGGTGCTGGCGTTGACCGACCAGAACTCGGGGAACTCCACCCCGCGCTGGTCGAAGATCGTCTCCCCCGTCTTCCAGTTCTGCTGGACAACGTCGCGCTTCTCCCAGGACACCTCGTCATAGGGGTGCACGCCCGGTGTCGTGAAGATCCGCTCGACCCGGACACCCTTGCCGCGGGGTCCCTTGCGCGCGCCGGAACGTGCGCTCGTGGTCTCAGTCATCTGGTCGTCCTCTCTCCTCCGGCGAAAGCCGGGTCATGCATCAACAACTGGCGGGTGATCTAGGTGTAGCAAGAGCCACTGACAGTGGCCCGGTATGCCGCTCGGCTACGTCGGCGCGAGCGGCATACCGTGGTCGTGGATCGCCGTGCGAGGGGTGGGCTCGGTGGCCGTGGCCTCCCGCTCGGCGCGGATCAGGGTGATGGCGGACTCGAAGTCCTCCAGCGAATCAAAGGCTTGGTAGACGCTGGCGAAGCGCAGGTAGGCGACCTCGTCTAGCTCGCGAAGGGGCTCCAGAACCGCCAGGCCAACCTCATGCGCGTCAATTTCGGCGCTCCCCTGGGCGCGCACACTCTCCTCGACCTGCTGCGCGAGGCGAGCCAGATCGTCCTCGGTGACCGGCCGACCCTGACACGCCTTGCGGACGCCCGAGAGCACCTTGGCCCGGCTGAACGGCTCGGTCGTACCCGAACGCTTGACCACCGACAGGCTGGCTGTCTCGACAGTGGTGAACCGGCGACCACATTGCGGGCATTGGCGGCGGCGGCGGATGTTCGCGCCGTCGTCCGTGGCCCGCGAATCAATGACCCGGGAGTCACTGTGACGGCAGAAGGGGCAGTGCACGGCGACTCCTTTCGCATGGGCGCGGGCCGTCAGGCCTGTGGACGAATCGGGGGATAAACCTGGGGATGATCTGTGGGTAACCCCCTCCGCATGTTGACTACATGTGGACAAACTACATTGGTGTAACCACTAGATGTAGTGTCCATCTAAGCCCAGGAGCGGGCAGCATGCAAGCGACATGACGAAACTCGCGGACATATTTTTCGGACGGCCAGCCACTCCGGGGTTGGCACCTGCGGGGGCGGGAAAGCGTATGCCGCCCACCCCGCTCCGGTGGACGGCATACGCGTTGCGTTCTGGTCGGCTCCGACCAGAGACCTCTACCCCGATCGGCCTCAGGGGCCGACGACCGCGAGGGAGCCTAGTCTCCGGGCATATGCGACTGATGCACTAAGGCGGCGGTAAGCGCCCAATGCCAGTCTGTGCCCGATGAGCCGCTCCGACCGCCAGCTCCGCAGCCGCAACTCCACTGCCATCGGCCCAGGGCATCATGCCCCACCAGCGGATGGTGTGAGCGCCGGGCCGTCCGGCGTCGGTGAGCGATCCTCATGGCAGTCAGGATGTCTGGATCAGTGCACTGATACCGGCAAAACGGGCGTGGATCACCTGCCCAACCGGCAGAAGTGCCCAAACGGATGATCACCGCATGCACGAAGGGCGCCTCACCAGAGTGTGAGGCGCCCTTCGGCGTCCGCGAGGCAGGGTCGGGTCGAGGGACCGCTACCGCGGGGGTATCTAGTGAGCCGGGATGATCAACTCTGTGCCGGCGCTCACGCCAGAGCCGTCCAGACCGTTGGCCTGCTGAATAAGGATCACGGCATCGCGCACAGGCAAGTCGGGCAACTCGGCCGCCGCGATGTGGCTGAGCGTCTGCCCCGGGTGGACAGAGACCACGCGACTCTCTTGCGTCCCGGCGCCCGCCTGGGTGCCACCCCACAGGATGACCGCCGCCAACACAGCCGCCCAGCCGGCGAGGGCACGACGGCTCAGGTGCATCCGTGCGCTGTCGGCGCGACCGCCCTGGACCAGTCGCAACTGCGGACGGGTCACGGTTGCCACGGTGTCCTGCGGATCCCAGACGATGGCGCTCATGATGCTCTCCTGACTGCGGTAATCGGACGAATGTACGATGGACGTCTGTTCGAATGTATAGCACGGCTGTTCGAATTGGCACAAGACACGCCTCGAACACATGTTTGATCTCAGTGCCGAGGATCCGTACTCTGGTGCCATGCCGGGAAGCCAATCAGAGGCCACCGACAGTCCACTCGGACCTAGCCCAGCGAGGGAGCTATGAGCCCACGGAAGCCCACCGATCGAGCGAACGCGACCCCGTCGACCTATGGGACCGAGCAGTGGGTCGACCCGCCGGACGATGCCGCCGTGACCGCGCTACCCCTACGCGATGACGACAGTTTGCGCACCCCCACGGTCCGGCAGCGCCGCATCCTTGAGGTCATCCGCAACTCCATCGACCGCCGCGGCTACCCACCGAGCCTGCGCGAGATTGGCGAGGCCGTGGGGCTGACCTCGGCGAGTTCCGTGGCCCACCAGTTGGTCGCCTTGGAGCGCAAGGGCTTCATCCGACGTGACCCCAAGAGCCCGCGGGCCATGGAGATTCTCTCGCCCGACCGCGCTGAGGGCTCCCCCGGGTACCGCAAGCACCCGGAGCCGGTCATCCCCGACGATGACATCGACGTGACCGGCATGGGTGATGCGCGTCCAGAGGCGTCCTACGTTCCCGTGCTCGGACGGATCGCCGCAGGCGTGCCGATCACCGCCGAGGAAGTCGTCGAGGACGTCTTCCCCCTCCCCCGACAGATTGTCGGAGAGGGACCGCTCTTCTTGCTCAAGGTCGTGGGTGACTCGATGATCGACGCGGCCATCTGCGACGGCGACTGGGTCGTGGTGCGGCAGCAGCCGACCGCGGACAATGGCGACATCGTCGCGGCCATGTTGGACAACGAAGCCACGGTCAAGACCTTCCGGCGTCGCGACGGCAAGGTGTGGCTGATGCCGCACAACCCGGCATTCGACCCCATTGACGGCGACCACGCCACCATCCTGGGCAAGGTCACGGCAGTCCTGCGGCGCGTCTGAGAGTCCGTCGCCGACTGAGCTCAATCGTCAACTGGCCTCAGTCGTCCCGGTCGCCAAGCCAGGACAAGGCTCGCTGGCACGCCGTATCAACGTCCTGGACCAGCCCGGCTTCCTCCCACAACTCCCACCACTCGCCCTCGCGGGAGCGCACCGCCCGGCGCAGTACTTGACGTGACTTCTCAAGCACTTCTTCGGTCAAGAAGAGGGGTTCCCGGGCCAACCAACCGGGCAGTCCGCTCTCACCCGCAGCCGATTGCGGCTGCAGACTCGCGCCCACGGCTGCCGCTGCGGCGACGGCTTCACACATTCGAGGGGCGTCCACGAAGCCCTGCGCCAGGAGGACCCCATCGAGCGCCTGCAGAACGCGGTGACCGCGCTCACCCGCAGGCAGGTCCTGCAGATCATCCAGGAAGTCCATCGCATCGTCGTTCTCGAACGGACCGGTGCCCAGTGCTCCCATGGCCCGAGAGGTTACTCCCCAAGCGCCACCGCGAGTGCGCTCAGGGTGGGCGCCAATTCGGCGTCGATCCGCACGGTCGCCAGGTCGTCGCCTCGGGTGCTCCCCCGCGTGACGATGAGCACGGGAATTCCCTGTGCGCTGGCCCGCCGCACGAAGCGAAACCCGCTCATCACCGCCAACGATGAGCCCAGCACGAGCAGCGCTGGAGCCTGATCCGTCAGCGCCATACAGCGATCGACGCGATCCTTGGGCACCGATCCACCGAAGAAGACCACATCTGGCTTGAGACGGTCCTCTCCACATGCGCGGCAGCGCGGGGTGACGAAGTCCAGGACCGCGCGCTCGGCCAGCAGGACGTCGCCATCCGGGCGAATCTGGCTGCTCACCCGCGAACCATCGCTGGACGCCGACTCGGCCCGCTCGGCGAAGCCCGGGTTGTCGTCGGTCATCTGCGCCTGGAGCAGGTCTCGGTCAACTCTGGCGCCGCAGGCGAGGCAGGTAACCTCGGCAAGCGAGCCATGCAATTCGACGACCTTGCGCGACCCCGCTCGTTGGTGCAGACCGTCGACATTCTGAGTGATCACCTCTCCCAGCGCGCCGCTGCGTTGAAGAGCGGCTACCGCACGATGCCCGGCATTCGGCTCTGCGGCGGCGAAACGCCCCCATCCCACAAAGGACCGCGCCCAATACCGTTGCCTGGCCGACGAGGAGCCAACGAACTCCCCATGCTGCATCGGTGTCACCCGCCGAGTCCCGTCAGGGCCCCGATAGTCCGGTATGCCGCTGTCTGTCGACATGCCCGCTCCCGTGAGAACGAGCGTGCCTGGCGCCTGCTTGAGTATGCCGACCAGGCGTCGAAGTTCGGGCGAAATGGCGTGCGGCATAACCTCACGTTATAGGATGTCGGCATGATTGATGCCCCGGCCCTCCGCGTGATTCGGGCGATCGACACTGAGGGCTCCTACACCGCTGCCGCGGCCTGGCTGGGCTACACCCAGCCAGCGATCTCCCAGATGGTGCGCCGCTTGGAGCAGCGACTGGGTACCGCGCTGGTCGAGAAGCGCGGTCGCGCCGTGCACTTGACCGAGGCGGGCGTCATCTTGGCTCGGCATGCGGCCACCGTGCTCGGCGCACTCGATGCCGCCGAGGAGGAGGTCGCCGCGATCGCCGGCCTGCGCTCCGGTCGAGTCCGGCTGATGGCCTTCCCGTCGGCGTCGGCCACGTTGGTGCCGCGGGCCCTGGCGCTGCTGAAGTCCCGGTTCCCGGATGTGACCATCACGTTCACCGAGGCCGAGCCCCCCGAGAGCCTGGCTGCCCTGCGCTCGGGTGACTGCGATCTGGCGGTCGCATTTAGCTATGAAGGCACCGATGTGGGCCGAGGCGAAGAATCGCTAGACGGATTCGTCACCACCCACCTGCTCGATGACGAGGTTCGACTCGCGGTGAGCAAAGATCACCGCGTGGCTGGCGAGTCACGCGTCGCCCTCAAGGATCTCACCGACGAGACCTGGGTTGCCGGCTGCCCCCGCTGCCGAGGCCACCTCGTGCACATGTGCCAAGACGCCGGATTCGCCCCGCACGTGGCCTACGAGACGGAGGACTATGTGGCGGTGATGGGCCTGGTGAGCGAGAGCCTTGGCGTGGCCCTCATCCCCGATCTGATCCTGCGCACCGTTCATCACGGGCAGGTCGTGGCCTTGCCGATGATTCCGGCTTCGCGGCGCTCGATCGTGGCCGTGACGACACCGGACCTGATGCGTGTCCCGGCTGTCGCCGCCATGATGGACGCCCTCACGGAGAGTTCGGCTGCCCTGCCGCAGACCCCGACCTGTACCGCGACCACCTAGCCATTCTCAGGCCACGTTGGTCACGGTGTGCTTCGCGATGGCCTCGGCAAGTTGGGCGCGGTAGCGCTCAACATTGGCGAGTTTGACTCCCTCGTAGCCGCGGACTTGGTCCGACTTGCCGCCGCCGTGCTCGATCCCCGCGGCCGCGCACTTCACGGACATGGCCGCGGACAGGCACAGCGCATCGGCGAGCCCGTCGCGCCAATCGGCATATGCCCACATGCGGCAGCCACCGACGGCTGAGCCGACGCGGGTTGAGTGGACGGCGACGATCACGGGCACGCCCGAGCGCTCGCCGCGACGGATGATGACGCGCTCGTGGTCGAGGCTGGACGAGGTCATGAACGACTCCTTGCGCTCGGAATGACTGGCGCGCCGCAATCTGTCCGTCGATCGCGAGTTCCTCGCCGCCTGCCGCTCCACGCTCTCGGCATTGGATGACGGCGTGCGATCGGTGCGCAATATTGGCCTGGGCGGCAGCGGTTCGCTCGCGCTCGGGTTCTATACCCTCGCGATGCTTGAACTCACCACACGGGTCCTGCGCCAGTTCTCGCGCACCTTTCCCAACGCGGATCTGCGGATGCAGGAGTACAGCTTCGTCGACGCGACCGCCGGGCTCGCCTCCCGGGAGTCAGACCTCGCCGTGGTCCGGCTGCCGGTGTCCCATCCCGGCCTGGACTGGGAGGTCTATTTCACCGAACCCCGGGTCGCTGTTGTCGCCGCGAACCACCGCCTAGCTAGCCGTGAGCGGATATCGGCCGCCGAGATCGCCAACGAAACGTTGACGATTGGGCGCACGGACGATGCGGCCTACCGGGCCTTCTGGACCCTCGTCGATCACCGGACAGCCGTAGGCACGCCGCCGATCGAGACGACATCGCACGCCGAGGAACTGGAGATCGTGGCGACCGGACGCGCCAGCAGCATCACCGCCGCCTGCGCCGCCCGGTTCACACCCCACGCCGGTGTGCGCTTCGTCCCCATCGATGACGTGCCGCCCGTGGAAACCGCACTGGCCTGGCGCCGAGGTGACGAGTCTCCCCTCGTGCGCCAGTTCGTCCAGATCGCCCGGGAAGTGCGCGATGGCCTTCCCGAAGTGCTTCGCGCGATCGAGGACCCGTTCTCCGAGCACGTACCGCAGTGGCGAGGTTGAATTTATGGCGGACGATTGTCGATCTGGCCCTACCTCGTCCGTCATCCTGCTGACCGAGCCCTCCGGGCCCGGCGACGGAAGGAGAACCATGACCCGCTACCTGGTCCTATTGCCCGCCCCCGAGGCGCAGTGGGCGGCGCTGCCACCCGAGGAACACGAGAAAGGCATGCGTGCACACGATCGCTTCAACCGCGAGCTGGCAGGGGGTGGCCACACGGTTGTCGCGGCCGGTCCCCTGACCCCCTCGGCCCGAGCCATTTCGCTGCGCCCCGACGGACGGGGCGGCACGACGATCACCGAGGGCCCGTTCACAGAATCCGTGGAGCAGATCGCTGGCTTCTATCTCATCGATAGCGACGATCCGGACGGGCTGGTTCGCTGCTGTGCGCAATTGGCGAGCAGCGGTGACTTCATCGAGTTACGCGCCCTGGCCAGCGAGGACGACAACCCCTCTGATCAGGCGGGCTGACATGGCCACCTACGTGATCTTTCTGCCAGGCGACGAAAACGCCTGGGCAGCAGCCACGCCCGAGGAGCGCAAGCAGGGGTATGCCGCACACGCCGAGTTCGCTCGACAACTGCAAGCCCGCGGGCATCAGATTGTGGGCGGCGCCGAGCTCACGCACTCTCGGGAGGCCACGGTCGTGCGACGGTCACCCTCCGGCGAAGGCACGCTCATCACCGATGGCCCCTTCGCGGAGACCGCCGAGCAGATCACCGGCTTCTATCTCATTGAGTCAGACGATCGAGCAGACCTTCTCGACATCTGCGCCGACCTGGTCATGGCCGGGGAAACGGTCGAGCTCCGCGAGACGACCGAGACCACCGATACCACCAGAGAACCTGCAGGGAGCCCGTCATGAAATACCTGATCCTCATTGCCTATCCGCCCGACGGCTGGTCCAAAGCCAGCCCCGAGCAGCAGCAGCGGTGGATGGCCGACCATGGCCGCTTCCACGACACCGTCGGCTCCGCAATCCTCGGCGGGGAGGCCCTCGCGGGACCTGATACTGCGACCACGATGAGGCACGTTGCGGGCAAGCCCGTCCTGACGGATGGCCCTTTCGCCGAAACGGCCGAGATGATCGGCGGCTTCTATCTGGTCGAGGCGCCCGATCTCGACACCGTTACCGGGTGGTGCGAGATCCTGCCGGACGGCTACAGCCTCGAGATTCGCCCCTGTATCACCGTGGACTTGCCCGACTGAGCAGTGGACACCTCGACTGAGTTGGAGCGGATCTGGCGCGAGGAGTGGGGCCGATTGTTGGCCCTGCTCGTCGGCCGGTTCCGCCGGCTCGATCTGGCCGAGGATGCGCTCGCCGACGCCTTCGAGGCGGCCGCGCGCAGCTGGCGGGCGGACGGCATCCCCACCAATCCGGCGGCCTGGCTGCTCACCTCCGCCCGCCGCCGAGCACTCGACCGGCTGCGCGCCGAGGCCGTCGCCGCTCGCACAGTGCCGCTCCTCATCGTCGATGCCCGCACCCAGGATGAGGCTCACCGCGCGATGGCCGATCCTGGTGATGCACCTTGCGAGCTTGCCGATGAGCGGCTGCGGCTGGCCTTCCTATGCGCCCACCCCGCGCTCGCGCCTGAGGCCGCCGCCGCGCTCACGTTGCGGATGGTCCTTGGCGTCTCGACGGCCGACCTCGCGCGGCTCTTCCTGGTGGCCGAGCCAACCATGGCGGCCCGGCTCACCCGCGCCCGCAAGAAGCTCGCCGTGGCTGGGGTGTCCTTCGCGCTGCCCGCGCCAGAGCGACTCGCGAGCCGGGTGGCGGTCCTAGGGACGGTCGCCTATCTCGCCTTCACCGCTGGTTATGCACCCGGGTCTGGACCCGATGTGGTGCGGGTCGAACTGGCCGGTGAGGCGATTCGCTTGACCCGGCTTTTGCGCTCGCTGCTGGCGTCATCTACGGGCGGGGCCCCCGTCACCGCTACAGGTCTCGACCCGCTGCTTGCCTTGATGCTGCTGCAGCACTCACGGCGCGATGCTCGGGTCGATGCTGATGGCGGCCTGGTGCTCTTGCCCGCGCAGGACCGGGGGCGCTGGCGTTCGGATGAGATCGCCGAAGGGTTGGGTCTGCTGCGCATGATTGAACCCAGCCGGCTCGACCCACAGGGATACCAGTTGTGGCTTCAGGCCGCGATCGCCGCCGAACACGCCCGTGCTACGACCCCCTCCGCAACCGATTGGCCACGGATCGCCGAGTTGTATGCCGCGCTCGACCGGCATACGGAGGGGTCCCCGGTCGTGCGGCTCGCCCGGGCTGTTGCGGTTGCGGAAGCGAATGGGCCGCTCGCGGGTTTGGAGTTGTTGGCCGGCCTAGATCAGGCGCTGCCGAGCTCGCATCGAGTCCCCGGTGTGCGGGCCGAGCTCCTCGCCCGGGCCGGGCTAGCAACCGAGGCAGCCAGTGCCTACGAGCAGGCAATCGCCTTGTGCGGCAATGACGCCGAGCGTCGGCACCTCATCGCCCAGCGGGCCAAGCTGGGCGGCTGACCGCGTGTAGCGGCCGAGCTGTGGCCCCCGCCCGAGCCCGACCAGCTAGCCGGGACGCTCGGAGACAACTCCTACGTCGGTGCCCTCCAGGATGACGGCGACCGCGCCATTTCGGTCGGTCCGCAGCACCCTCGTGCCGCGCGCCTCCAGGAGGCGCAGATGCACCGGGCTGGGATGGCCGTAGTCATTGTCGGCGCCGACGCTGATCACGGCCACCGGCGCCGAGATCACGGACATGAGCCGTGGATCCAGGTTGGCGGATCCGTGATGCGGCGATTTCAGCACATCAAGGGTGCTGGCCTTCGCGGCCATCGCTGGCGTCCTCGCGAGGCGCTGAGCGAGGTCGGCTCCAGCCTCTCGCTCGATATCGCCTGCCATGAGCACGCTGAGGTCGCCATGCTCGACGAGCACCACCACACTGCCGTTATTGGGTACCGACCCGCCAGCAAACCGTCGGGTCGGGGCCCATACCTCGATGCGCACGTCCCCGAAGCCGAGCACCGTGCCCGCGGTCAGATCGGACACGGGTATGCCGCCGGCAGCCACCTGGACTCGGCTCACCTCAGCCCCGGGTTCGTGAATCGGGCTCACGTACACGCGGTCCACCTGTCGACCCCTGAGGACGCTGGCGAGGCCACCTACATGATCGAGGTGGAAATGCGTCAGGATCACCGCCTCCACGTGCGTGACCCCCAATGAGCCCAGGCAGCGGTCGGCCTGGTCGGAATCGGGCCCGACGTCGATGACCACCGCGCGATCCGGTCCGGTGCGGATCACGGCGGCATCGCCCTGACCGACGTCGCAGAAGACCAGTTGCCACCCCTGAGGGGGCCATGCGAGGGCGGTGGCGGGCAGGGTGCCGCCGATGATGACCGCGACGAGCAACGCAGCGGCCACCGGACGCGCCCGTGCCCACCCCACGCCGGCCCGGCCGAGCGTCAACATGGCAATGACCAGCACCAATGACAGGGCGATCCCGACCATTCCGGCGGGCCACTGAACAACCGCGATGGGAAGGCGGGACCAGGTCCGAGCGATCTGCGCAATGAGCTCTGCGGGCAGGCTGGCCAGCCACCCAAGAGCCATCCCCGTGCCCTCGTGAAGCATGGTGACCGCGGCCGCACCAAGGCCGCCAATCGTGGCAAGGGGCACCAGCGGCGCCGCTAGCAGATTCGCTGGAAGGCTGACCAGGCTCACAGTCCCCTGGATCGCTACGAGCACCGGAAGCGTGACCAGCGAAGCGGCCGCCGTCACCGAGAGCGGCTCGGCCACCAGCCCCAGCCGGGACGGCAACCATTCCCGAAGCCGTCGACTCCAATCCGCGGCCAAGGTGACCAAACCCACGGTGGCCACCACCGACAACGCGAAGCCGGGCGAGCGTGCGAGCCATGGATCCCAGCCAAGGGTGGCGAGGACCGTGAATCCGAGCGCGGGCGCTGCGCGGGAGCGGTGCGGGGATGAGAGCGCCAGCACTCCGACCACACCCATCACCGCGGCACGGATCACGCTCGGTTCGGGTCGAGCGAGCGCGACAAAGCCGACCAGCGTGGCCACCGCGATGACGGACCGCGCCAGTAAAGGCAGCCGGAGCGCGGCACAAAGCGAAAGGACCAGGCCCAGCACGATCGTGACATTCGCCCCGCTGACCGCGGCCAAGTGCGCTAGCCCAGAATCCCGCATCGCCTCCCGGAGATCAGCGGAGACGCCATTGGTGTCGCCGGCGACCAAGGCCGGGACCAGCGCTCGACCATCGTGCGGGCCGAGGCGGACGCTGCGCGAGAGCGCGCTGCGGATCTGATCAACGGCCCTTGCCCACCCTGGGGCGGGCTGGACCACCTGAGTTGAACCGGAGAGCCGCAGGGTCGCAATCTCCTCCCGCTCCGGCGGTGAGAGCGCCAAGCGCCCCTGCACCAGCACAGTGCTCTCCCACGGCAGGTCGGCCAGCCCCGCTCCTCCGGAGAGCACCACGTATGCCGACGGCTCAGTGACGCCACCCCGCCCGCTCACACGAACCACCCGGGAAGAGCGCAGGACAACTGGAGCGCCCAGGCTCCCGTCCAGGACGACCGCGTCCGCAGTCAGAACCACCTCGGCGGTCACCACGGCCCCTTCGGCCGCCCAGCCGGGCAATGGGCCAGCCGAGCGAATGGCATCCTGGCCGACCAACGAGACCATCAGCCCCACCACCAGCGCCAGGCCGAGCCAGAACACCCTCGGAAGGAATCCCCGAAGCCCCACCGCCAGGCCCACCGCAGCCAACAGCAGGATCCCGATACGGATGCTCGAGGGCATCCCGATCGCCACGGCGAGCACTCCCCATGCCGCCAGCGAAGGGCCGAGGAGTCGAAGGTCAAGCCGCCGATCTGGCCCGTTCACACGGTCACCAGCGGTCGTAGTTGGGTCAGCAGTCGCTCGCCTATCCCGCTGACCTCGCCCAACTCCTCGACATTGGTGAAGCGGCCATGCGCCCGACGCCATTCGACAATGCGTGCGGCCAGAACCGGACCAACGCCGGGTAAGCCATCGAGCGCCCCAAGGTCGGCGGTATTGAGCGAGAGGGGCCCACCGGCAGTGCTGGCACCCGGAGCCACCTCGGCGGAGACGGCCTCCCCTTTGCGTGGAACCCGGATCTGCTCGCCGTCGACAATCACTCGGGCCAGGTTGATCGCAGCGACATCGGCTCCTTGAGCGACCCCGCCGGCTGCCTTCACGGCATCGCCCACCCGGCTGCCTGGAGGCAGTGTCAGCAGCCCCGGACGTGCCACGGCACCCACGACATGGACCACGACGGGCGCACCAGCGGCCGCGCTCGAGGGGGCGGCGCCCACACCCACCGTGCTCACCACCGGACCCGCGCGCGCCGGGATCGGGATGACCTGCGTGGCCGCGCGAACCCAGGTGACCCGCAGTGCCACGACCAAGACGACCACACCGACCACGATCAGCACCCCGAGGACCGCCCGCCGCGATGGTAGCCAGCGCGCACGGGCCAGCGGCTCGGGCACGCGGACCGCCTCGGACACCGAGCTCGGCATCGATCGCAGGCGACTCCAGGCCCGGGCAGATAACGGCTCAGGAGGGCTGCCCGACATGCCGGCGACTCTAGGAAGCGCGCCGCTTACGCGTGGCCACGAGACGCCTGCTCGGTGGACAGTTCATCAGGCCAACGGCCAATGTGGACGACGACTCCCTGAACCGCCGACTTACCCGGCGTTCGCGATGGAACGCGCGCGCCGCCAAGCCCGAAGATTGTCGCGGTGCCGGACCAGCACGATGGCGCCCACGATCGCCAGCCACCATCCCATGGCCCTGGGGATCGAGGTCACTGCTCCGAATGCCGCGAGCACCCCCGTCAAGACGAGCCCGAGTGCCACGGCTGCCGAGGCAAGCCCCACATAGCGAAGCACGGCATAAGCGATCCCAAAGACCACCAGGGCCCCGAGAGCGACCCAGGGCTCGAGCGCGAGCAGCGCGCCCAAAGTGGTGGCCACCCCCTTGCCGCCGCGGCCCCGCAGGTACGGACTGAACATGTGACCGAGGACGACGAAGAGGCTTCCAGCGAGTGCCACCCAGGGACCGACGTGCCGGACGAGCAGCACGGTCGGCAGGAAGCCCTTGGCCACATCGAGAAGCAAGACGACCACCCCCCAGCGCACCCCCAGCACCCGACCGGCATTCGTCGCGCCGGGATTCTTTGAGCCCGACCCGCGCACGTCTTTGCCCAGCGCCCGGGCCACCAGGGCTGCCGGGTTGACCGCGCCGACGAAGAAGCAGCCCGCCAAGATCGCCAGCAATCGCGCAATACCCGCAAGGGAGGGTTCACCCAGACTCATGGCCGTGACTCACGACTGGGCACCACGGCAACCGCCAGGGTGCCCGGACCGACGTGGGCCCCCACGACAGCGCCAAGTTCGACAATATCGACCCGGCCGGTCCGCGTCGCGACCCGAGCGGTCAACCGTTCAGCAAGCAGTCGAGCGCGCTCCTCGGAATCAAGGTGTTGAACCGCAATCTCCACCCCGGCACCCGCCTTCAGGGCGGCGTCGACCGCGATCTCTTCGAGCCTGGCAATGGCTTTGCTTGCCGTGCGCACCTTTTCCAGCGGCACGATCTGCCCCTCGTCCAACGCCAGGATCGGCTTGATCGCCAAGGCCGAGCCGAGCAGGGCGTTGGCCCGCCCGATCCGGCCACCCCGTCGCAGGAACTCCAACGTATCGACGTAGAACACCGTGCTTGAGTCGAGCGCCATGCGTTCGATGAACTCGGCCACTTCCGGACCCGAAGCCCCTTCTGCGGCGCACCGAGCGCCTGCCAGCACGGCATAGCCCATCGCCATCCCGAGGGCGCGGCTGTCGACCACGGTCACCGGCACTGACGCGCTCCGGGCGGCCAGCTGAGCTCCCGAGAATGTGCTGGACAGCGCGCCGGAGAGGTGTGTCGACACAATCTCGGTGGCGCCCGCAGCGGCTGCCCGCTCATACGCCTCAAGAAAGGCCGCCGGGGCTGGCCGCGAGGTGGTGACTGGGAGCGAGGTTCGTAGCGCCTGGGCGATCTGAGCCGCAGATACGTCGACGCCTTCGGCAAACTCCTCCGAGCCGACCATGACATGCAACGCGATGACGTCGATATCGGCGACGTCCGCTGCATCGCGGGATAGGCACGCCGTTGAGTCAGTGACGATGGCCGTGGGCATGGCGATACTCTCTCAGCCCACCCGCACCGGTTGTCCATCAGCGCAGCCGACGGTGAGTTCGACGGCGTCGCCATCTTGGCGGAAGCGAACGACAAACTGACCCGAACGCTTGGACCAGGTCACGGACCACCCGGACTTCGGTCGCGTGCCGACCAGCACGGGTTGACCGGCATCGCAGCGTACGGTCGCTGCTCCGCCCCGCGTCGAAAAGGTCTCGCGGTCACCGGTGGACCCCCGAGACGTGGTCGCCGTGGTCGTCACTCGGGTCGTCACCGTGACGGTGGGTCGGGCCCCCGCAGTGAGGGTCTTCGTCACCGTCACCGAAGGGGCGGGGCGAACGGTCGGCGGGGACGAGGAGGGGGACGGAGAGGGGATCGGCGTCGTGGGCGCTGGGGTACTTCCCGGCTCTGATGGTGCGCCCGCGGATAGCGGGCTGCGGTTGCCGGGAAGAGACTGCCCGAGGCCCTGGCCCACGCTGGCAATCGCGACCCAGGACACACTTCCGGCGAGCGCCACGAGCAAGGCCCAGATGCCGATGAGGCCGGCAGCGGTCCGCCGCTGGGATCCACCCATCGCGCTCCTCGCTCCCTCTTGGCACTGCCGCTGGGCACTCCTCCTGACGTACGGTAGCGCGTGTGGCACACCTGCACGTGATCGAGGACGACCCGGCCATCCGGGCCTCGGTCATCCGCGCGCTCAGCGAGCTGGGCCATGCAGTGACCAGCAGCCCGAGCGGGATGAGCGGTATTCAGGATGCCCTGGACGGCGAACCCGACCTGATTCTGCTCGATCTGGGCCTACCAGACCTGGACGGCCACTCGGTCCTCAGCATGCTGCGGGCTGTCGGCAGCACCCCGGTCATTGTGGTGACCGCTCGAGACGACGACCCCTCCATGGTGCGGGCCTTGGACGCCGGTGCCGATGACTACATCGTCAAGCCCTTCAGCACCGAACTCTTGGATGCCCGGATTCGGGCAGTGCTTCGTCGAGCTCAACTCACCACCGAGTCGAGCACCATCACGGTGGGTGAATTGGTCATCGATCCCTCGACGCGCCAGGCCACCATGCGCGGTGAAGCCTTGGATCTCACCCGTCGTGAGTTCGACCTCTTGCATCTGCTGGCCTCGCGACCAGGCGAGGTCATCACCAAGCGCGAAATCCTCGCCGAGGTGTGGCGCCAGGTGTATGGCGGCGGGGAACGAACGGTTGACGTGCACCTGTCCTGGCTGCGCCGCAAGCTCGGCGAGACCGCAAGCGCTCCCGTCTACCTGCACAGCTACCGCGGCGTCGGCATCAAACTCGCCCCGCCGAGCGACTAATGCGTACGCGCATCATCTGGCTGGTGGCGGCGTCCACATCAGCCATCGTCGTGGCCTTTGTCGTGCCGCTCTGCCTGTTGGTCGCCAATGTGGCTCGCGGACGCGCTCTGGACCGCGCCAATGAGCAAGCGCAAAATGTGGCCACCTTGATGGTGTCCGTGGACAACCCGGCCGCACTCGAGCGCAGCGTCGACGGACTGTCCAGCGATGGTCCGACCGTACTCATCGCCCGCGCAGACGGAACGGTGGTGGGCGCCGATGAGGTGCCCCCGGACTCTCAGGCCGATGTGGCTAAAGCGCGTGACACGACGAGTTCGTTCGTCGCGGAGACGGCGTCAGGGGTCGATGTCGTGGTCCCGGTGATCACCGAGGACGGCACTCATATCGTCTTGGCGATCGCGACCAATGATCAACTGCGCGCAGGTGTCAACCGCGCCTGGGCCACGCTCATTGCCCTGGGCCTGCTGCTGGTCGTCGGGTCGATTCTGTTGGCTCGCGATCTGAGCCGGCGGATCAGTGTCCCGGTCACGAACCTGGCCGATGTGGCCCACCGCCTGCGGGCCGGTGAGATCCGCGCCCGGGCCGCCGAGGCCGGACCGCCCGAGGTAGCCGAGTTAGGCGGTGCACTCAATCAGTTGGCCGAACGGATCGAGGATCTGGTCGCCTCCGAACGCGAGTCGGTGGCCGACCTTGGTCATCGGCTGCGTACGCCGGTCACAGCGCTGCGCCTGGACACCGATCTCGTGGATGATCCCGGCGTCGCCGAGCGACTCCGCGATCATGTCGATCATCTCCAGCGCAGCATCGATGCCGTCGTCCGGGATGCTCAGCGGCCTGTCCGCGAACCCCTCCCGGCGGCCACTGACGTGGGTGAGGTGGCCACCGCTCGGGTCGACTTCTGGCGCCCGCTGGCCGAGGATCAGGGCCGCGTGATGCGTGCCGAGCTCACCGATCGCAACGCCACGGTGCGGATGTCGCGCGGAGACTTGGAGGAGCTGCTGGACACGCTCTTGGACAATGTCTTCGCGCACACCCCCGAGGGGGCACCGGTCGCGGTCCGGGTGCGGGTCGTGGACTCCACAGTGGTCATCGATGTCGCGGATGGCGGCCCGGGTCTGGTGGACGGCGCACCCTCGCGCGGCCAATCCGGCAGTGGCTCGACCGGCCTGGGGCTGGACATTGTGGCGCGCATTGCTCGATCGGCAGGCGGTTCGCTGCATTTGCGGCGCAGCTACCTTGGCGGTCTCTCGGCCCTAGTCACGCTGCCGCTGGCCCACGCGAATGCCGCCTGACGAGGGCACCATCAGGTGCCCTCGTCATCACAGCGGAACGACGTTGACCAGGCGAGGAGCGCGCACGATGACCGTCCGAATGCCGTTGCTCACCTCGACGGCGATCTTCGGCCGGGCCAGCGCCAATTCGCGCAGTGCATCCTCGCTGATATCGGCGGGTACCTCGATCCGATCGCGCAGTTTGCCCTTGACCTGAATCACGCAGGTGACGCTTTCCTGCACTAGGTGCACCGGGTCCGGCTCAGGGAAGGCGGCATACGCCAGAGAGCCCTCGTGCCCGAGCCGTGACCACAACTCCTCAGCGATATGCGGTGCCAAGGGCGCGACCATGAGCACCAGCGGCTCGATCACGCTGCGGGGCACCGAGCCGCCGATCTTGGTCAATGCGTTATTGAGCTCGGTGAGCCGCGCGATTGCGGTGTTAAAGCCCAGCGTGGCGTAGTCCTCGCGCACCGCCGCAATGGTGCGGTGCAGAGTGCCCAACAATGCCGCATCCGGGGCGTCGTCGTGGACCCGGATCTCGCCGGTCTCCTCGTCAACGACGTTGCGCCACAGTCGCTGCAGGAATCGCTGCGAGCCGACCACCGCGCGGGTGTCCCAGGGCTTACTGGCATCCAGCGGGCCCATGCCCATCTCGTAGAGCCGCAAGGTGTCCGCGCCATAGGCGGCATACATCTCGTCGGGGCTGACCATGTTCTTGAGCGACTTGCCGATCTTGCCGAACTCACGGTTAACGACCTGACCGTTCCAGGTGAAGACCGTCTGCCCATCCGCGCCGGCCGACTCCACGACCTCGCTGGCCTCGACGTACTGACCCCGATCGTCGGTGTAGGCCGGTGCCTGGATGTACCCCTGGGCGAAGTACGTGCGGAACGGCTCCGAGGACGACAGGTGGCCGAGGTCGTGCAGGACCTTGTGCCAGAACCGCGCGTACAGCAGGTGCAGCACCGCGTGCTCGACGCCACCGACATACAGATCAGTGCCACCGGTGTCCACGCTGCCAGCCGGGGCGCCGGCGACCGGATGCGAGCGCGGCCCGATCCAGTACCGCTCATTCTCGGGATCGACCACGGTGTCCTCATTGGCCGGGTCGAGATAGCGCAGGTAGTACCAGCACGAGCCCGCCCAGTTGGGCATGGTGTTGGTCTCGCGACGGAACGTCCGCACGCCGCGGCCATCACCGAGATCGAGCTCAACCTGGGTCCAGGCCGTGGCTCGGGCGAGCGGGGCCTCGGGCTCGCTGGAGTTATCTTCGGGGTCGAAGGTCTTGGGGCTGTAGTCCGGGACGTCCGGCAACTCCAAAGGCAGCATCGACTCGGGCAGCGCGTGCGCGATGCCGTCCTCATCGAAGACGATCGGAAAGGGCTCACCCCAGTAGCGCTGCCGGCTGAAGAGCCAATCGCGCAGCTTGTAGTTGACGGTGGCTTCGCCGAGGCCATGACTGGCCAGCCACTGGGTGATTGTGGCCTTGGCGTCGGCGACCTCGAGTCCATCCAGGCTCACGTCGGCGTTGGCGCTATTGATCGCCAGCCCCGCCCCGGTCCAGGCGGCCTCGGCAACGCCGCGGCCATCCGGGTCGCTGATGACCTGCACGATCGGCAGCTGGAAGGCGCGCGCGAAGTCGAAGTCCCGCTCGTCGTGCGCTGGCACGGCCATGATCGCGCCGGTGCCATAGCCCATGAGGACGTAGTCGGCGATGAACACCGGGATGCGCTCGCCATTGACCGGGTTGACCGCGAAGCCACCGGTGAACACGCCGGTCTTCTCTTTGGTCTCGGCCTGGCGCTCGATGTCGCTCTTGCGGCTCGCGGCCCGGCGGTATGCCGTGACTGCGTCGGCCGGCGTAGCCTCGCCCGCGGTCCAAGCCGGGTTGGTCGACTCAGGCCAATCTCCTTGCGGTACAAGGGTGTCCACGAGGGGATGCTCAGGCGCCAAGACCATGAAGGTTGCCCCAAAGAGGGTGTCGGGGCGGGTGGTGAAGACCTCGATCCCCACCGACTCATCGCCATCGACGGGGAAGGTCACCCGAGCGCCCTCGGATCGCCCGATCCAGTTGCGCTGCATGAGCTTGACCTTCTCGGGCCACTGAACGCGGTCCAGATCGTCGGCCAGCCGGTCGGCATACGCGGTGATCCGCATCATCCATTGGCGCAGATTCTTCTTGAAGACCGGGAAGTTTCCGCGCTCGGAGCGGCCCTCGTTGGTGACTTCCTCGTTGGAGAGCACCGTGCCCAGTCCGGGCGCCCAGTTGACCGGGGCCTCGCTGGTGTACGCCAGGCGGTACTCGGATAGCTCGTGCGCTCGCTCCACCTCGGTCAGCTCGCTCCACGCCCGACCATCGGCCGTGGGACGGCTTCCGCTCGCGAACTGCTCGACCAGGGTCTCGATGGGCCGGGCGGCGCCACGGCCACCGTCGGGACGAACGGCCTCGGCGTCATACCAACTGTTGAAGATCTGCAGGAAGATCCACTGCGTCCACCGGTAGTAGTCGGGGTCGATGGTCTGGATCGCGCGGCGCTCGTCATAGGACATCCCCAGACGCCGCAACTGTGCGGCCATGATGGTGATGTTGTCTTCGGTGGTCTTGCGGGGGTGCTGGCCGGTCTGGACGGCATACTGCTCGGCCGGCAGACCGAAGGCGTCGTAGCCGAGGGTGTAGCACACGTTCTTGCCGAGCATCCGGTGGTAGCGCGCGAAGGTGTCGGTCGCGATATAGCCCAGCGGGTGCCCGATATGCAGGCCGCGGCCGCTGGGGTACGGGAACATGTCAAGCACAAAGAAGGCGCCGCCGGGGTGGGTGGCGACTGCGGCCGGGTCCGCGAGCGAACCCGCGGGGTTGGGCGCATGGAAGGTCCCGGCCTGCTCCCAACGGTCCTGCCAGGCGCGCTCGATCTGATCAGCCAGCGCGGCGGTGTAACGGTGCGGCGTGCTGTCGCTCATGGGGCGGAAGCCATCCTTCGTGTCTCGTCATCGGGTCCCTGACATGCGAAAACCCCTCACGCAGGAGGGGTCGGCCGCGGGCGACGGGCTGATCAGCCGTGGGTCACACGCGGCCAGCGAAGCAGGAGCTGCCGGGCCATGCGCCCAGGTTACCGCAGCGCGGCCTCAGTGCAGGAGGACGCCCAGCACGATGAGCACTTGGGCCAGGTGATAGGTGACCATGACCAGCAGTTGCCCGCGTCGCAGCGGCGCGACGAACTTGTTGATCGCCAGGACGGTGTCGCTGACCACGAAGCTGCTCACGCCCAGGCCAATCAGCGCGCGGCCGGTCGCCCAACCGGTGGCGGCCATGGCGGCAATGACCAGCATGTATGCCGCGACTGCCGCGGCCAGGGTGGCACCTTCTGTGCGGGCCACCGTGGGCAGGATGCGCCGCCCGAACGCCAGGCTGATCGCGACGACTCCGAGGCCGATCAGCGCCCAGGGCCAGCCACCACGCAGCCCCAGGGCGACAAAGCAGGCGACATACGCCAGGTGCCCCAGCAGGAATGCCGTCAGGCCGGCGAGGAAATGGCCGGTTGACTCCCCGAGCAGGGCCACGTCACCGATGAGGCACAGCACCAGCGCTAGCAGCAGCCAGCGCCCGGTCGAGGTGTCCCCCGCGCCGAGGCTGAGCGCCAGTGCGCCGAGCGCGACCATGGTCAGCGGTTTGGCTGCCCGCTCGACCGGCTTGCGGCCGACGATGATGGCCCACCAGTTGGTCAGGCCCGCGGCCGCGGCCAGCAGCCCACAGAGCAGGACCAGGCTCATGAGGCTGCGCCCGCGTCGAGACCGGGCGCCCAATGCGGATCGGCCGCATGCATCGAACGCACCATCTCCAGGCGGCCATCATCGATCCGCCCGCCCAGGGTGGCCGTGAGGTCATAGAAGTAGTTCTGTCTCACCGTCCAGGGCCGCGCCTGACCCTGCCGGGGCAGGACATCAAGGGCGCGCTGGATATATCCGGCGGACAACTCGATGGCCGGCCGACCCGTGGTGTCCGGCTCGTCAAATCGTGGGGTGGCGGTGGTCCAGCCGCCCTCGTCCAGATGGTTGAGCAGCTTGCAGAACCAGCGCGCTGTCAGGTCCGAGCGCAGCGTCCACGAGGCGTTGGTGTAGCCGACGCACCACACGAGATTGGGCACATCGGAAAGCATGAGCCCTTTGTAGATGAAGCCCTCGTTGACCGCGACCGGCTGCCCGTCGACCTCGATACTGATCTTGCCGGCGACGACGACCTTGAGCCCGGTGGCGGTGATGATGACGTCAGCATCGACATGCTCACCGGTGACCAGGCGGATACCGGTCTCATCGAAGCACTCGATCTGGGCGGTCACCACTTCGCCGCGGCCCGAGCTGATCGCCTCGAAGAGGTCTGAGTCGGGCGTGACACACAGCCGCTGATCCCACGGGTCATAGGGCGGATTGAAGTGGGTGTCGACGGGATAGCCCTGGGGCAGCGCGTGGCGGGCTGCCGCCGTCAGAGCACTGCGGGCCGCCTTGGGGAAGCGGCGCATGAGAGCGAAGCTGCCGGCATTCATCGCGATATTCTTGCCGCGAACAACACGATGAACTGCCTTGGGGGGCAACACCTTTCGCATGATGCTGGCGATGGGGTCGCCACCGGGCAGGGGCAGCATGTAGGTCGGTGTGCGCTGCAGCATGACAACGTGCCCGGCACCCTGAGCGATCAGCGCCGGGAGCAGGGTGACCGCGGTCGCTCCCGAGCCGATGATGACAAACCGCTTGCCGGCCACCTCCAGCCCCTCGGGCCAAAACTGCGGATGCACGATGCTCCCGCCAAAACTGTCCTGCTCCCGGAAGTCCACGACATGACCGCTGTCGTAGTCGTAATAGCCGGTCGCGGCATACAGCATCCGCGCGGTGTGCTGGACCTCGCCTGCCGGGGTTTGCGCCGTCACGGTCCACAGTGCGCTGGCCGAATCCCAGGACGCGCGCACGACCTTCTGGCTGTAGTGGATGTGCCGGTCCACGCCGAACTCGCGGGCGGTGTCCTCCAGATAAGCCAGGATGTCCGGGCCGTCGGCGATGGATTTGTCATTGACCCACGGCTTGAACGGGAAGGACAGCGTGTACATATCCGAGTCGGAGCGGATCCCGGGGTAACGGAAGAGGTCCCACGTGCCGCCGAGGTGCTCGCGCGCCTCGATGATGGCGTAGGTCTTGCCCGGGCAGCGCTCCTGGAGCCGCGCGGCCGCGCCGATGCCCGAGATGCCAGCACCGACGATGAGGACGTCCACATGAAGTGCGCTCACAGGCGCCAACTTACGTCAGCGGACGGTTCAGCCGGTCGGGAGTTCACCGGATTGCTGGGTTGGCATGCGACGATGCTCAGCAATGTCTTGGCTCATTCTCATCCCCATCGCCGTCTTCAGCGCTTTCCTGTTCTTCCTCTGGTGGCGGCTGATCCGCGTGCCGCGCTGGGGGCATCGCTGGCTTGAGATCGTCAGCGCGATCGTGCTCGTCCTGCTCGGCGCGGCCGTCATGGCTGGCTTTGATGCCTGGGGTGGGGGCTTCTCCCCCGCGGCCATGCGCCCGATCGTCTGGGTGGGCGCGGTCTTCCTGGCCATGTGCCTGTACCTCTTTCTCGGCCTTGGCCTTACCTGGCTGGCCGCGGGGATGGTGGCCGTGGTCGGCTGGCGCATCGGCGGTGACCCGGTGGGTCGCCGCCGCCTCGCTCGGGTCGCTGCGCCCGTGGTGGCGACGCTCGCAGCGTTGGCCACGGCATACGGCGTGGCCTCCGCCGCGAACCCGGTGGTCACCGAGCGCACCGTGACCGTGCCGGGCCTGCCGCACGACCTCGAGGGGATGCGGATCGCGCTCATCACCGACATTCATGCCGGTGCGGTGCGCAGCGCCGATTTCACTCGAAGGGTCGTGGACCGCACGAATGCCGCTCATCCCGACCTCGTGGTGATTGCCGGGGATCTGGTCGATGGGATGGCGGATCGCTATGGCCCGGAAATTGCGCCCCTGGCCGACCTCAAGGCGCCTCTCGGGGTGTTTGCCACCACGGGCAATCACGAGATGTTCCGCGATACCGGCAGCTGGATCGAGGAGTTTGAGGCTGTTGGCGTGCGGATGCTCAATAACACCAACGTCCGGCTGACCAGGGGCGCGGCGGCATTCGTGCTGGCGGGGGTGCATGACTACTCGGGCCAGGGTCCTTTCCAGCCGGATCCGGAGGCCGCGCTGGCGGGCACCTCACCGCAGGACGTCATTGTGTATGCCGCCCACCAGCCTCGGCAGGCGTTTGCGGTCGTTGGTCGAGGTGTCGATCTGCAACTCTCCGGCCACACGCATGGCGGTCAGCTGTGGCCGATCGGTTACCTCGTGCCGCTGCAGCAGCCGATGGTCAGTGGGTATGCCGTGCTGGGCGATGTGCCGACGGTGACCTCGCGGGGTGCCGGCGCGTGGGGGCCTCCGGTTCGGGTCGGTGCGGCGCCGGAGATCCCGGTCATCACCCTGACGGCCGGCTGATCATGGCTGGGGTGGGCGTGGTCCAGGGCGCTGATGGGCTGTGGCGGACGCCGTGGGGTGCCAGCGACCCGCTGCTACAGGCGTATTACGACACCGAGTGGGGTATGCCGGTCACCGATGAGGCTGGACTCTTTGAGCGACTGAGCTTGGAGGCATTCCAGTCGGGGCTGTCGTGGCTGACGATCCTGCGCAAACGGGAGGCCTTTCGGGAGGGCTTTGCGGGCTTCTCCCCCGATGCCGTGGCAGCCTTTGGTGAGGCGGACATCGAGCGGCTGATGAGCGATGTGGGCATTGTGCGCAATCGCGCCAAGGTGCTGGCCACCATCGGCAATGCGCGGGCCACGATCGGGCTGCGCGGCGGAAGTGAGGGTGGGCTGGCGGCATACCTGTGGTCCTTCCGGCCTTCGGTGACCCCGCAGCCGCGCACGATGGACGAGGTGCCGACGACGTCGGTGGAGTCGGTGGCGATGGCTCGCGGGTTGAAGACTCGGGGCTTCCGGTTCGTTGGGCCGACCACGGCATACGCGCTCATGGAGGCAGTGGGCATGGTGGACACGCATCTGGTGGGGAGCCATCGGCGTGGCTGCAGCGGACTGTGGCCGTCGTCCTGAGCGGGCCTGTGAGCCGGAAGCGAACCGGCCTCTGAGCGGGCGATTTGGTGCCAGGCCCTGGGTCGTGGGTAGACTTCCGCAGTCCCTTCCGGGGACTCCCACCGAGGGAACTCGGGGCTGTAGCGCAGTTGGTAGCGCACCTCCATGGCATGGAGGGGGTCAGGGGTTCGAATCCCCTCAGCTCCACCGATGTGATGTCTCAAGACATCGGCGACAGGGCGAACCCTCAGGGCTCGCCCTGCTTCGCGTTTTGGGGTTGGTATGGGGAGTGCGAGGACAGCGACTCGCTCCCGCTGCCCCCCTTTGCACCGAGATCATGCCCCGTTTCATGTTGCCGATGTTAAAGTCTGCTTTATGAAAGATGGCTCGCCTACCCTGTTGCCGTTGCTGCGGTCGCGGGCGCAGGGGGAGATCTTGGCGTGGATCGTGTTGCACCCGGATCAGGAGTTCTCTTTGGTGGAGATCGCCCGGTCGGTGGGGGTGTCATCGCCGACGGTGATGCGGGAGGTGGATCGGCTCGCTGAAGCGGGGTTGATCCGTCAGGTGCGCCGGGGGAATCAGCGGATGGTGCGGGCCGAGACCGGCTCAGTGGTGTTCGCACCGTTGGCGCAGTTGATGGCGGTGACGTTCGGGCCGGTGCCGGTGTTGCGGGAGTTGCTGGCCCCGGTCGAGGGGATTCGGGAGGCGCACATCTACGGGTCGTGGGCCGCGCGGTACGCACAGGTGCCGGGCCCGGTCCCGGGGGATATCGATGTGCTGGTGATCGGTACGGCCGATCCGGATGACCTGGATGCGGTGGCTGCCGCGGCCACGGCTCGGCTGGGGCGTGAGGTCTCTATCCGCCGGGTTCGCCCGACAGCCTGGGATGACGCTAAGGATGATGCGTTCAAGGCGACGGTGACCTCACGGCCGATGGTCGCGCTGCTGCCGGCGGGTGACCGCCCGTGACCAGGTGGGCCACCGGCGCCGAACAGATCACGGCGATGCTCGCCGCGGGTGAGTTGGAGCAGGTTGCCCCGTCCCCGCAGAACGCGGCGCGTCTTCTGGCCGAGGCCGACCGGCACCTGCGCTCGGCCGCGCTGCTGGCCGCCGACGATCCGGCCGGTGCCTACGACATGGTGTATGCCGCGGCTCGCAAGGCGATGGCGGCCGCCTTGGCGACGCAGGGGTTGCGGGCCACCAGCAAGGGCGGACATGTGGCGGTGCAGGAGGCCGTCACCGGTCAGTTGGGTACAAGGGGTGAGGTCGTGCGTCCATTTGGTCGGCTGCGGCGCACCCGTAACGACGCGGACTATCCCCGCCTGGACAGCCCCGAGCTGACTGCAGACGACGTGCACGAGGACCTTCCCAAGGCGCGCCAGATTGTCGCTGCGATGGCCGCCCTGCTTCCCTACCTGGCACCCTGGCGACGCGCCCTGTCACCGGCCGCGCTCCACACGGCGACGTGCACGATCCGGCGGATCATGGAGGTCGAAGGCGGCCGGTGGCCAGATTCGATCGCGGATGTGGTCCGCTTTGACGGTTGGATTCGACTTCGGTCGGCGTGAGTGCGCACACGTGTCGGCTGGCATTGGATGGACCCTTGTGGGCCGGGTCGGGTGCGCCCAGGCCGCATGAGACACAATGGCCATGTGAGCACCGACCGCGCCCGCTTGACCAAGTTCGCCTGGCTCTCCATCGCTGCAGCGCTCGCGACCATCGCCCTGAAGACCACGGCCTGGTGGATCACCGGGTCGGTGGGGCTCCTCTCCGATGCCGCCGAATCCAGCGTGAACCTGGTTGCCGCGATCGTGGCCCTCATCGCGCTGACCGTGGCGGCCCGCCCGGCCGATGACAGCCACCACTTCGGGCACAGCAAGGCCGAGTACTTCAGCGCGGCGGCCGAAGGCCAGATGATCTTCGTGGCGGCCATCTTCATCATTTGGACCGCTATCGAACGCTTCCTCAACCCTCGCCCGCTGGAGGATGTCGGCATCGGTTTGGCCATCTCGGTAATCGCCTCGATCCTCAACGGTTCGGTGGCCTTCGTCCTCATGCGCGCCGGCCGCGAGCACAACTCGTTGACCCTGACCGCCGACGGCAAGCACCTGCTGACCGATGTCTGGACCTCGGTGGGTGTCGTGGTGGGCGTGGCCTTGGTGTGGTTGACCGGGATCCAGCGCCTGGACGCCGTGGTCGCTGCCCTGGTCGGGCTCAACATCATCTGGACCGGCTGGAAGCTCCTGCAAGAGTCCTCGGCAGGCCTGATGGACGCCGCTCTGCCCGAGGAGCAATCCGCCGAGATCGCCCGGGTCATCGGCACCTTCAGCTCGTCGGAAGTGAGCTTCCACGGCCTGCGAACCCGCCTGAGTGGTCACCGGGGCTTCGCCGAGGTCCACATCTTGGTGCCGGGGGCGTGGTCGGTCACCGAGGGCCACAACCTGGCCGAACGCGTCGAGACCGCAGTCCAGGCAGCTGTCCCCGATGTCGCCCTGCTCACCCACCTGGAGCCTCGCGAGGACCCTCGCTCGTACGACGACTACCCCACCGAGGTCCCGGTCACCGGCGTCTAGGGCAGTCCGACCTGCTCCTTGAGCGCGGCGGCGGTCGCATCTAGCCGCGCGGCCACCCCGGGCTCCGCGCGGTCCACCCCAGCCGGCAGCAACTCCTGACACAGGAGCTCGCCGGTAGCCAGATCGCGGCGAATCACCACCCGCGCCAGTCGCTCACGGCCCAGACCCACCGAGTCCGCGAGCACCACCGACGCCTGAACCCGGTCACGGAAGGTGTCGACCACCTCCAGCGCCCCCGCAGCGGCTAGATCGAGCTGCCAGAGCTCCGGCCGAGAGTCATCGGCCCAACTCAGTCCCAGCCGCGAACTCTCCGGATCGAAACTGCCAGCGTCCACGAGGTGCCACGGCCGGCGCAGACGCACCAAGGCAGCGCCCTCGTGAGTCACCACAACACTGAGCGTATGAGCACCAATGACCAGGAACTCCTGCGGCAGTGACGCGAGCGTCCAGCCCATCACCCGCTCCCGGACCTCAGCACCCAACGCCCGCTCGACCTCCTCAGGGAGCCGATGGCGCGCCCGCCGAGTAAAGATCGGGCTCACGCCAACTGCTCCTCTCGCGCCGTGACCCAGGCTCGCTGCAAGTCCGCCAACTCTCGCTGCCGCGCAGTGACCTGCTCTGGCGCCACCTCGGGCGCGTGCTCAAGGCGACGAAGCCGGGCCGTGACATCGGCGATCTGCCGCGAGAGATCGGCCTCACGCACCCGCAAAGCCAGCGAACGGACATACCGGCTCTCCGGCATACCGGTCGAAGGATCGAGCTTGGTCGGCAGTGGCGCCACGGCCACTTGCGCGACATAGGACTGCAAGACCTCCGGCGCCTGCTGGACCACCTCGGCGACCCAGCGAGCGGTCGAGGTGCCCCAGGCCGAGGGCACTGCGGCCTTGACCGCCACGAAAACCGCTTCGTGGGCCGGCGCGGTGAAGGCCGCCGGCGGGATCACGTCGATGAGCTCGTGGCCGACGAGGGCGGGGTACTGCAAGATCGCCTGCAGCAGTTGCCGCTCGGCCTGCACGACCGGGTCGCGAGCGTCCGGCACCGGGTAGCCCACCTCCGCGACCTCGGACTCCTCGGCAGTGGTCGCCGAGTCCACCGCCGGTGAGGCTGCGTCCGCGCTGACGGTCAAGCGACTGGATCGAGCCACCGCGTCCCGCACCTGGTCCACGTCCACCCCGAGCCACATCGAGACCGTGCGGGTGTACTCCGGGCGCAAGGTGACATCCCGAATCGAGGCGATGATCGGGGCGGCCGCCTTGATCGCCTGGACTCGGCCCTCGGCGTTCTCCAGGTCGAAGCGGGCAATCGTGGTGCGCACCGCGAACTCGAACATCGGGATGGCCTCGTCCACGAGCGCGGCCACCGCGGCCTCCCCTCGGGCGAGTCGCAGATCGCAGGGGTCCATGCCCTCGGGGGCCACCGCCACGAAGGATTGCGCCGCCCACCGCTGGTCTTCGGCGAAGGCCCGCATGGCGGCCTTCTGGCCGGCCGCGTCGCCGTCGAAGGTGAACACCACCCGGGCGGGCGCCTGGTCGGCCTCGTCACGCATGATTCGCCGCAGGATCTTGATGTGCTCGACCCCGAATGCCGTCCCGCAGGTCGCGACCGCACCATCGACCCCACTGAGGTGGGCCGCCATCACGTCGGTGTACCCCTCGACGATGACCGCGCGCCGCTCCCCCGCGATGCTCTTCTTAGCCAGATCCAGGCCGTAGAGGACCGAGGACTTCTTGTAGATCACCGTCTCGGAGGTGTTCAGGTACTTGGCGGGATTGCGGTCATCCTCAAAAAGGCGGCGCGCGCCGAAGCCCACGGTGTCACCGGTGATATCCCGGATGGGCCACATCAACCGCCCCCGGAAGCGGTCATAGACGCCGCGCGAGCCCATGCCGACCAGCCCGGCGGCCGCCAACTCGTCAGCGTTGAACCCTCGCCCGCGCAGGTGCCGAGCCAACTCCTCGCCACCTCGCGGCGAATACCCCACTCCGAAGCGCTCAGCCGCGATGCGGTCAAAACCCCTCTCCCGTAAGAAGTCTCGCGCCGGCCGAGCGTCCGGGCGGTCGACCAGCGCCTCGGCATAGAACTCCTCAGCCACTCGATGGGCCTCGATGAGCCGAGAGCGTTTGCCGAGCCCGGCCTCCCCCGAGCGCGGCCCGCCGCCCTCCTCGTAGCGCAGCTCCATCCCGAGCTTGGCGGCCAAGCGCTCGACGGTCTCGGAGAAGGTGAGGTGCTCCATCTCCATGACAAAAGAGATGACATCGCCGCCGACCCCGCAGCCGAAGCAGTGATAAGAACCCGCCGACGGGCGCACGTGAAAGGACGGCGACTTCTCGTCATGGAAAGGGCACAGGCCCTTAAGCGAGCCGATGCCGGCCGGGCGCAGGGTGACGTGCTCGGAGACGACGGCCTCAATGGAGGTGCGCTCCTTGACAGAGGTGATGTCCTCAGCCTTGATCTTGCCCGCCACAATGCCTCCTCAGGCCGCGAGTCTAAGCCAGGACCGCGGTCCCGTCAGTTGCTATCCCCAGGGCGGCCACACCAAGCCTGATGCAGGGCCAAGGCCCGCGCATCAGTCAGCGAGGCCACCTGGTCAAGCAAGACCCGCAGCGCCTGGTCCTCCCCGTGCGCGGCCTCCCAGTCCGCGCGCAGGTCACCGTCCAGGCGCGTGGGATCAGCCGCGTATGCCGCCACGAGGTCGTGGATGACCTCCCGCTCGTGCTCTTGGACCACCAGTCGTCGGTTGGAGCTCATCACGTAGTGCGCGGCAACCGCCTTAAGGACCGCCACCTCCGCCCGCGTCTGGTCTGGGACGACCAAGCCAGCGGCATACCGCGCGAGGTCGCCCGGCCCGGTCACCTCCCGAGTGGCGATTTCGACGGCGAGCGCAAACCGGCCGATGAGCTGCGAGGTCATGTCCTTGAGCCGAGCCAGATCGCGCCGGGTGCGATCGAAACCTGTGGGGATCGCGCCGGAAGTCAGCAGCCGATCCACCGCGGCCAGCAAGGCCTCCTGGCCAAGGTCGGCGGCATAGACCGCGCGAGCGATGTCGATGACCTGGCCTAGCTCGTCGCGATCGCGCAGCCAGCGCGGGTCCAGATGCCCTGAGGCAATCGCATCCTCGACATCGTGCACGGAGTAGGCGACGTCATCAGACCAGTCCATGACCTCGGCCTCGAAGGCCCGAACCCGCTGCGGCGCGCCGGCGCGGATCCAGTCAAAGACCGGGAGGTCATCGGCATAGACACCGAATTTCGTTGTCGGATAAGGCCCTTCGCCGCGCGCCCAGGGGTACTTCACGGTCGCATCGAGGCTCGCCCGAGTGAGGTTGAGGCCAGCGGGACGTCCATCGGCGTGGGTGCGCTTGGCCTCGAGGCGCGTGAGAATGCGCAGGGATTGGGCATTGCCCTCGAATCCGCCGATGCCCGCCGCGGCCGCATTGAGGGCCGTCTCACCGTTGTGCCCGAACGGCGGATGCCCGAGGTCGTGCGCGAGACACGCGGTATCGACGACATCGGCATTGCAGCCCAGGGCGGCGCCCAACTCGCGGCCAATCTGGGCCACCTCGAGGGAGTGCGTCAGGCGATTGCGGACGAAGTCATCGGCCCCGGGAGAGAGCACCTGGGTCTTGGCCGACAGGCGCCGAAGGCTGGCGCTGTGCAGCAGCCGGGCGCGGTCGCGGGCAAAGTCATCACGGTCCGTGCGTTTCTGGGCGGGATCCTCGGCGACCCACCGCTCCCGGTCGGCGGCGGTATACGTCATGAAGCGGCCTTTGCGGCAGCCGCTGCCCGAGCCAGCCAGGCCGGCATCTCGCCATAGCGCTGGGTCGGGATCAACTGTCCTGCAGCGCAATCCGCGACCAGTTGTGTGAGGCGACGCTCACGGGTGGCTTCCTGCTTGGCGCTCACCACCCACGACCGCGCCGTCCGCTGATAGCCCTGCGTGGCCTCGGCCCAGAAGGCGGCCGCAGCTGGGACCGCGGCGAGGGCTGCCTCCTGCTCCGGCCCCCACTGCACGGCAGGCTGCTCGTAGGCATAGATCCCGCTGCGCTCGGGCTTGCGCAAGGCGTATGCCGCCAGCCCGGCAGGCTGCATCCGGCCCTGCGCAATGAGCTCCTCAACGAGCCCGATATTGACCGTCGACCAGGCGCTGGTGGCTCGGCGGGGAGTCCAGCGCTGCCGCACGGCCACCTCGTCGATCCGGTGAACCACCGAGTCGATCCAGCCGTAGCAGAGCGCCTCCACGACCGCGTCCTCCCAGGTCAGTTGGAACTCGTGACCGGCCAGGCGCGCCGCCTTCTTGACCAAACCCATCCACAGCTCGGGTGCGCTGTCGTGATGCTCGGCCAACCACTCACGGAAGTCGTCGGCATCACGAAAGAAGGTGACCCCACCGATCTGCTTCACGGCCTCATCCTCGCAGCCTCAGCCGCCGGAGGTGTCGAGCTCGGCCTCGGCAACGAGCCGCTGCTGCTCGGCATTGAGTTCACGCGAACGCAGCCAACCGTCCGGGAGGGCAACCACCCGCGGCGAACCCGCCCGGCCACGCTGCCCCTCGGCGGCCTCGCCGGGCCAGGGCGCGTCCAGATCCATCCCCCCGATGAGGTCGTCGAGGGCCTGCAAAGAATCGACCAAGGCCAACTGATGGCGGACCTGCGAGCCCGCCGGGAAGCCTTTGAGGTACCACGCAATGTGCTTGCGGATGTCCCGACAGCCCCGCAACTCGTCGCCGTCGTGGAAGTCCACCAGGTATGCCGCGTGCCGCCGCAAGGTGTCGGTCACCTCGCGCAGCGTGGGCTGCACCCGCGCCGGCGAGCCGGCGAAGGCCGCCGCCAGATCGGTGAAGAGCCACGGTCGGCCCAGACATCCGCGGCCCACGACCACGCCATCGCAGCCGGTCTCGGCGACCATCCGCAGCGCGTCCTCGGCGCTGAAGATGTCGCCATTGCCGAGCACCGGGATGCCCACGGCCTCCTTCAGGCGGGCGATCGCCGACCAATCGGCCGTGCCCGAGTACGCCTGAGCCGCGGTGCGGGCATGCAGCGCGACGGCCGCGGCACCCTCGGCCTCTGCCCGCCGCGCGGCATCGAGATAGGTCACATGCTCGGCGTCGATCCCGACCCGCATCTTGACCGTCACGGGCACGGCATACGGCTGCGCCTCGCGCACCACCGCAGCCACGATCGAGGCGAAGAGCTCGCTCTTCCACGGCAGCGCCGCTCCCCCACCCTTGCGGGTGACCTTGGGAACCGGGCAGCCAAAGTTGAGATCGATGTGATCGGTGCGATCCTCGGACACCAGGATTCGGGCCGCCTGACCCGCGGTCACCGGATCCACCGAATACAGCTGCACCGAGCGCGGCGACTCATCGGGGTCATGCGAGATCAGCTGCATGGTGCGCTCGTTGCGCTCCACCAGGGCCCGCGAGGTGACCATCTCATTGACATACAGGGTGCTGGCCCCGCTGGCACCCCCGGCCTCGAGGCCAGCCGAGCCGTACTCGCGGCAGAGCCGACGAAACGCCCGGTTGGTGATGCCGGCCATCGGCGCCAGGACGACCGGCGACTCGATGGTGAGTCGGCCGATGCGCAGGGCGGGCAGCACAGGGGTAGCAAGCGACATGGTGGGCAGCATTCTCCCATTGACCGCGGCAGCTACGCACCGGCTCGTGTGCTGTGATGGTGGGGTGAGCGCGCTGATCTCGGCCGAGGAACTCGCCGCTGCCCTCGGGCGGGGCGAGGTCGTCGTGGTGGACGTCCAGTACTCCCTCATGGGTCCGCCGAGCGAGGAGTTGTATGCCGCGGGACACCTGCCCAGTGCGCCGCACCTCTCGCTCAATGCCGCCCTGGCCGGTCAGCCGGGTGCGCACGGTCGCCATCCGCTGCCCGATCCACAGGTCCTGCAGCAGGCCCTGCGGGCCTGCGGGCTGCATGAGGACACCGAGGTCGTGGTGTACGACCAGCAGACCTCGCTGGCCTCCGCACGGGCGTGGTGGATTCTGCGGTGGGCCGGGCACCCGCAGGTTCGCGTGCTCAACGGTGGCCTGGACGCCTGGCGCGCGGCCGGTGGCGCGGTGACCACCGAGCCCGTCCACCCCGAGGTCGGCACGATCACCGTGCGACCCGGGTCGGTGGCCGTCCTGGATGCGACCGGCGCCGCCACGATGGCCGCCCAGGGCATCCTGCTCGATGTGCGCGCTGCTGAGCGCTATCGCGGTGACAGCGAACCGATCGATACCGTCGCCGGGCACATCCCGGGCGCCATCAATCTGCCCATCTCGGAACTCCTGGACGAGCGCGGGGCCTTCCTCGCGGCGCCATCGCTGAGAGCACGCCTGACCGCGGCCGGGGTTCATCGGGATACGCCCGTCGGCGCCTCCTGTGGCTCCGGAGTGACTGCTGCCCAGGCAGTCCTGGCCATGCACGAGGCCGGCATCACCGCGATCCCCTATGTCGGCTCGTGGAGTGAGTGGATCGCCGACCCGGCCCGGCCGATCGCCACCGGCCCGAATCCCTGACATGCGCAATCCCCCGAGTTCCCGGGCTGCCGAACTGGCAGCGGCCTTGACCGAGGTCGACGCGGCGGCATTCGACATCGTTGCCGACTGGCTGCGGGCTCGACCGGAGGAGCCTGAGCCCTCGTGGCCGGCGAGCGAGCGGAGGGCGGCGGCCTACCTCGATCGTGTGGCCGCCCGCGATCTGCCGCCCACCGAGCGCCGCAGCCTGCTGGAGGCGGCCCAAGACAGTCTCGGCGACGAGGATCCCGTCCTGGCCGCCCAGATCGAGGCCGATCTGACGATGGTTGCGTATGCCGAGGGTCGCGTCGATGCCCCTCTCGGGGCGGCTGTGATTGCCCGCGATCTGGAAGCCGCCGGTCACCTGCGTGAGGCCGCCGAGATCTGGCGATCCCTGGCCTGGTTCGGGTCCCCACCGGGCAGTGAGCGGGCCGTCGAAGCGGCCAGGGCCGCCGCGAACCTCTCATTGCGCGCCCAGGAACCCCTGCGCTGCGCCTTGGCCCTCGTCGAGGCGGCCATGCATCTCTCGGCCAGCGACACCGTGACCGCCGAGCAGGCGCTGCAGGAGGCTCGGGCACTGGCGCCCAGCCATCCAGTGATTCAGGCCATGGCCGACGATACTGCCGCCCGAATCGCCACCCACGCCGGTGACCTCGACCGCGCGGCAGACCACTTGGCGACCTCGGCCGCCCGCCCCGGCGCGCCTGACGCCGTCACGCTGACTCATCTCATGGACCTGTGCGCCACCCACCTGGCGCGCGGTGACTGGTCGGCACTATCCGCGGCAGCCGCCTCAGCGATGGCGTCAGCGGCGGATTCCGGGGCACCCCTGATCGGCGATCTGGCGCAGGGTTATCTCGGCATCGCGGCCGCCATGACGGGCGAGCACCAGCGCGCCGAGGAACTCCTGGACGCGGCGCTGCCGGTCCTGGCGCGCCAAGGGCAACCTCTGGCTGGCCCAGTCGCGGCCACCCTCGGCGACCTGCAGGCGATGCGCGGCCAGCTCGGGCACGCTGCCGCCTCCCAGGCCGCGGCGGCCGCGGCCTACGCGGAGCATGGCCACGATGATCACGCCGCGGACGCGCTTATGGTCGCCGCCGAGTTGGCCGCCCACGCCGAGGATGGCGAGACCTCGCAGCGGTACTACCTCGCGGCAGAGGAGGCCTACGCCGTGCGCGGCGAGGTGCACGGCTGGACCCAAGCCGCCCGAGGGGCCATCGTCGCGCTGGTCGACGAGGCCAATGCCGATGACTGTGTTGCCCGCTTAGACGCCTTGCCGGCGCGGGCGTGGGAACTGGCTCAGCGGCATACCGACGTAGAGATGGACTGGGACGAGCTCGATCTGCAGTTGGCCTGCCAAGGCGCCCAGGTTTTGGTCGCGGTCGGGCGCATCGATGACGCCATCGCGCGCCTGGAAGCGGCCGAGGCTGAGGCCCAGGAGCACGAGCTGACCGGTCATGCCTGGCTGCTGCGCACGGAGCGTGGGCTCGTCCTGGCCGACGCCGATCGGCTCGACGAAGCAGAGCCGGTGGTCCGCCCGGCACTAAGCGAATTGGTGGGTCTCGGTGAGAGCGCGGCAGCCGCGCAGGCCGCCGACGTCCTCGCCCAGGCCCTGGAGCGCGCCAGCCGCCTCAATGAAGCGCGCGTGCTCCGCGAGCGCTATCCCGGCGCCTAACCTGCCTCTGGATTTCGGGGTCACCCCGAAATCCCCAGTTTGTCGGACTTTCCTTCCCCGCAGTTCTCGGGAAAGTCTTGTGTCAGGGGCGCGAGGTGGCTCGCTCGGCCCGACACTTCCCGCCGAGCGAGCTCAGCAGCCGATCAGGCGCTGGGCCAGCCAGCCCTGCACCTGGTCCAGCGCCACGCGCTGCTGGGCCATGGTGTCGCGCTCGCGGATGGTGACGGCCTGGTCCTCGAGGGTGTCGAAGTCGACTGTGATGCAGAACGGCGTCCCGATCTCGTCCTGGCGCCGGTAACGGCGACCGATCGCACCGGCGTCGTCGAACTCGATATTCCAGTTCTTGCGCAAGGCGGCCGCGAGGTCACGCGCCTTGGGTGAGAGATCGGCATTGCGGGACAGGGGCAGCACGGCCGCCTTGATCGGCGCCAACCGGGGGTCGAGTGCCAGCGAAACCCTTTTGTCGACACCGCCCTTGGTGTTGGGTGCCTCGTCCTCGCGGTAGGCGTCAATCAGGAAGGTCATCAACGAGCGCGACAGCCCGGCCGCCGGCTCGATGACATACGGCATGTACCGCTCGCCGGTGGTCTGGTCAAAGAACGACAGGTCGCTCCCGGACGCCTGGCTGTGAGCCGTCAGATCGAAGTCGGTCCGGTTCGCGATGCCCTCGAGCTCGCCCCACTCCGAGCCAGCGAAATTGAAGCGGTACTCGATGTCGACCGTGCGCTTGGCGTAGTGCGAGAGCTTCTCCTTCGCGTGCTCGTAGTGCCGCAGGTTCTCGGCCCGAATGCCGAGATCGACATACCAGCGGGTGCGCTCGTCGATCCAGTACTGGTGCCAGTGCTCGTCGTCGCCCGGCGGAACGAAGAACTCCATCTCCATCTGCTCGAACTCGCGGGTACGGAAGATGAAGTTGCCGGGGGTGATCTCGTTGCGGAAGGACTTGCCGACCTGCGCGATACCGAAAGGCGGCTTCTTGCGGGCCGCGCCCTCGACGTTCTTGTAGTTGATGAAGATGCCTTGGGCGGTCTCCGGGCGTAGGTAGTGCAGTCCGGACTCGTCCTCGATGACCCCAAGGTAGGTCTTGAGCATCATGTTGAACTCGCGCGGCTCGGTCCACTGGCCGCGGGTGCCACAGTCGGGGCAGCCCAGCTCGGTGAGCGCCACATTGTCGGGATCGATGTCCTTGCCAGCCTTGCCAGCCTTGGCCGCCTTGGCGGCATAGGCCTCCTGCAAATGGTCCATCCGGTGGCGCTTGTGACAGTTCAGGCACTCGATCAGCGGATCGGTGAAGGTCCCGACGTGGCCACTGGCGACCCAGGTCTGGCGAGGCAGGATGATCGAGGAGTCCAGGCCGACCACATCCTCACGGCCATGCACCATCGCCTTCCACCACTGGCGGCGAATGTTCTCCTTGAGCTCGACCCCGAGTGGGCCGTAGTCCCACGCCGACCGGGTGCCTCCGTAGATCTCGCCACAGGGGAACACGAACCCGCGGCGCTTGCACAGGGAGACGACGGTATCGACGGCGGAGACGGGGGCAGCCATGCGCCCCAGGCTATCGAGCGGGGCCGCCGACTCCCCAATCGGTTTCGCCCGGCTAGGCTCAGGCCTCGTGTCCGACCTTCGTCATCGCATTGAAAGCGCCAGCGCCCCGACGCTGACCCGGCTGGCCGGCCTGCCTAAGGCGGTGCCCTTCCTGGTCGTGCTTGCGCTGGTGGTTGGCGGCTTCCTCATCAAGGGCTGGGGATGGCTCTTGCTCGCCATCGTCGCCGTCCTGCTGGGGTGGTTCCTGTACATCGCCTGGCCGACCCTCAGCGCGCCCGGCCGGATGCTGCGACTGGCCGTCATTGGCATCACGGTCGCCATGACGTTGACCCAGGCCTTCCCGCGGTAGTTCCCGGATCGGCGCGTGGGCGCCTAGTTGACAATCATTCTCATGTAATCAAGAATGATTCTCATGTTCGTCGGATCGCGCCTTCGCCTTGTGCTGGGCGTGAGCCTGGCCGCGATCTCGCTCGGCGGCTGCACTGCCGCCACCTCGACCGATCAGCCAAAGACGCTCGCGATCAGCGCCGCCTTCTATCCGCTCGCGTATGCCGCTGAGCAGGTCGGCGGCCCGGCCGTGACCGTCACGACGGTCACCAAGCCCGGCGCGGAGCCACACGACCTGGAACTGACGCCTCAGGACGTTGCCGGGCTGATTCACAGCTCGACGATCATCTACCTCAAAGGCTTCCAGCCCGCGCTCGATGAGGCCATCGACGCCCACGCCTCCGAGCAAGGCTTCGATGTGACCTCCGCCGCCCGAGCCACGTTGCCATCCCCAGAGCATGAGCATGAGGGCGAGGACGAGGACGCGGGGACGGAGCACCAGGAGGAGGGCACCGATCCACACTTTTGGCTGGACCCCACCCGATACGCCGAGGTCGCCAGGGCCATCGGGGAGCATCTCGCCGAGCTCGACCCCGCGCACGCCCCGGACTACCGAACGCGAGCAAGCGACTTCGCCGGCCAGTTGTCCGCCCTGGATGCGGACTTCCGCGATGGCTTGCGGACCTGCGCAAGCCGCGTCCTGGTGACCAGCCATGCGGCATTCGGCTACGTGGCGGATCGTTATCAGCTCACCCAAGTGAGCATCGCCGGCGTCTCCCCCGATGCTGAACCAGATGCCGCCACGATGTCCGAGATCGTGGCGCGCATCCGACAGGAGGGGGTCACCACGGTCTACTCCGAGACCTTGGCCTCCCCCGCGCTGGCCCAGACCATTGCCCGCGAGACCGGTGCCACCATGGCGGTTCTTGACCCGATCGAGGGCCTCACCAATCAGTCGGCAGGTACCGACTACCTGGAGATCATGCGGAGCAACCTGGCCACCCTACGAGCTGGACAGGGATGCTCATGAACGCCACCTCGCCGCTCGATCTGACGAAGGCGTCCTTCGGGTACGCCGGCAAGCGCGTGGTCGATGCCATCACCGTGAGCATCGAGTCCGGTGACGTGGTGGCCCTGCTCGGCCCCAATGGCTCCGGCAAGTCCACGTTGGTCAAGGGCATCCTCGGCCTGGCCGATCTCCAAGGCGGCACGCTCACCCGAAACGCCACAATTGGCTATGTCCCGCAACGGCATTCACTCTCCAACGCGGTTCGGGCCACGGTGACGGAGATTGTCGCCACCGGGCGGCTGACCCGTCGCCCCTGGTGGAAGTCAGCCTCCACAGCCGACGAGCAGGCCGTCGCCGAGGCGATCGCCGCCGTCGGGCTGGCAGACCGCTCGCGCGACGAAGTCAGCGCCCTCTCAGGTGGGCAGCAGCGCCGAGTTCTGATCGCCCGCGCCCTGGCCAGCGACCCGCAGGTGCTGGTCATGGACGAGCCGACCGCAGGTGTCGATGACGCCAACCAGGCCATCCTCGCCGGGGTCCTCGCCGATCTCGCCGCGGAAGGCCGAACGCTGCTGATCGTCACCCACGAGATGGACGCCCTGGCCGAGGTGGTGACCCGAATCGTGTGCCTCGACCGAGGCCATCTCGATTTCGATGGCAGCCCCAGCGCGTATGCCGCGCATCTCACCGAGCACCCCGCCGGGTCGGGGCATCACCATGACTCCGATGACATCACCGGCCCCATTCCGGTCATCGGGCGCGCTCCGCTGGACGCTCACGGCAGGCACCGCCATGGCTGAGTTGCTGTCCCTCGATTTCATGCGACAGGCCCTCATCGCGGCCATCCTGGTCGGCCTGACCGCGCCCTTGGTCGGCGTCTTCCTCGTCCAGCGCCGCATGTCGCTGATCGGCGATGGCATGGGACATATTGCGCTGGCCGGCGTCGCCGTTGGCGTGCTTACCGGCAACTCCCCCGTGTGGACCGCCCTCATCGCGGCGGTCGCTGCCGCCGTGGCGATCGAGTTGATTCGGGCACGCGGACGCACCAGCGCCGATGTGGTGTTGGCCGTCATCTTCTACGGTGGGATTGCTCTCGGCGTGGTGCTCTTCGCCAAGGCCCCTGGGGGCTCGGCAGGGAAGCTCACCGGCTATCTCTTCGGCGCCATCCTGACCACGACCAGGTCAGATCTCATCGTCTTCGCCATCCTCGCCACGATCGTGGTCGCCGTGACCACGATCCTGCGTCCCCGCCTCTTCGCCGTGGCCAATGACGAGGAGTACTCGCGGGCCAGTGGCCTGCCGGTTACCGCCTACAACCTCATCCTGGCTGTCCTGACTGCGGTCACCGTCGTGGTCTCCATGCGGATCATCGGACTGCTCTTGATCTCGGCTCTGATGATCCTGCCCAATGCCTCGGCGCAACTGATCTCGCGGTCCTTCGCGGCCAGCGTTCGATGGGCGGTCCTGATCGGTGTCGCGTGCTCCGCGAGTGGGGTCATCGTTTCCTACTACACGGCGACACCCTCAGGCGGAGCGATTGTCCTGCTGGCGATCGCTGTGTTCTTGGCGTTGACGGCGTACGCCGGCATTCGCGCCCGCGTGCACCGTAGCCGAGTGATCCACGACGATCGCCATGACCATGAGCACGGCCCTGATTGTGGGCACGAGGCGATCGACCACGACGGACACATCGACTACCTGCACGACGGCCATCGGCACGCCCCGCACGGCAGCCACTACGACGAGCATGGGAGCGTGCATCCGCGATGAGCGCCCGACGCCCCACCCGCCAACGCGCCGCGCTCGCCCGGGCGCTGGAGGGCAGCACCCAGTTCAGCAGTGCCCAGGAACTTCACGCCCGCTTGCGCAATGAGGACACCACCGTCGGCCTGGCAACCGTCTATCGCAACCTGCAAGCGATGGCGAGCGAGGGCGAAGTTGACGTCATCCGTACCCCGGAGGGCGAGGCGCTCTACCGCGCCTGCTCGACGCACCACCACCATCACCTGGTATGCCGCGTCTGCGGCAAGGCTGTCGAAGTCACCGGAGCAGGTGTGGAGGCGTGGGCCGAACGCGTCAGCGCCGAGCACGGATTCAGCTCAGTTCAGCACACCGTGGAAATCGTGGGTACCTGCAGCGACTGCAGCTGAGTCGCGACTGAAGCCCTGGCTCCTCCGGGAAGCCCTGGCTTCTCAGGGAACCAGACGCAAGATGCCGTCGGTGGCGGTCACCACGACGTCGGAACCGACGCGCGCCAACGGTCCGGCGGGCATCGCCAGGGCATAAACACCACCGGGGACCAGATCCAGGCCGTACCGATGAACCCCACTGGTCCCGACCAGGCGCGCCGGCCGCAGGTCCTTCACCTCGGGGATGAAGACCTGGCCCGCACTGTCAACGACGACGCCGAGCTCCCCACCAGTGATATTGGCCGGTATGGTCCACGGATCGGTCACGGCATACACCTTGCCGGCCGTCGCAACCTGCCCGTAGAACGTGCCATTGGACGCCGCAACCACCTCGAGAGTCCCGGTCCACCGCAGTGTCGTCCCCACCTGCTTCGCATCGAAGATGAGGATGTTGTCGCTGTCATCCACGGCGAACCCTCCAATGCCGTGAAGGCCGGACGCTGTCGCGGGTTGACCAAAGGCAGGGCCGGCGCCGACCAGGCTGCCAGCGACCAAACGCTTCAGTCCGGCAAGCAGGGGCAACCCAAGAATGGTCGTGTCCTGCGCCGCGATGGCGTAGATGCCCTCTCGGGCTGCCAGGGTGTTGATGGTGTCGGCCACGAAAAGACTCCCGTGGGAGTCAAACCGGAGCTCCTGGAAGCCACCAGCGGCGAAGTCCGAGGTCGCGATTCGTTTCGCCACCCCAGCAGTCATCGCTTGCCCAAAGAACGTGCCGCTCTGGCGAGGGATGAGGTAGACCGAATGCTGGCCGGACATGCACGCAAGACCAACCTGAGAGAGCGCTAGCTCCCCGCACTCAACACCGACCGGGACGGGCAGTTCGTGCGCGAAACCGGCCCGCATCGCTTGGCCGAAGTAGGTGCCATCGTGAGCGGGGACATAGGCCACGGTCGATGATTGCGAGGTCCCGTTCAGCTGGAGGTTGCGGAAGGCAAACGACCCGTCGACCTCTCCTTCGACATCGAGCGGCCGCATTTGCCCGGTCGAGACGGCAAAGGGGAAGCGGTCATGCCCGAGGGCAGGCCCATCGCCCGCAACGATGGTCGCGGTCCCAGCCGGGAGCGATTGCCCATAGCCCGTGCGTGCCGTGGCACCGGGATTGACGACGATCTCGGACGCTGGGGCGTAACTGTCGCTGTAGGCGACCGCCACACCTCCCTGGGGCAGCGGGCGGGCCTTGGTGTACTGGTGGAGGGCGAAGGAACGCCGCACCAATTGCCCGGCGCTCTCTGAGGGCGATCCGGATGTTGCCGATCGCACGAGAAGGTACTGCTCGCGATCTGCGGTGGTTGAGCCGCCACCACTGACTAGCAGGTTGCTCTTGAGGTCGAAGGACACTTCGGACACCTGGTAGGAGGGTGCCACGGAGGCTGCCGAGATGCTCTCTCCGGCAGCGAACGTGTGACCGAAGGCCGTGACCGGAGAGGTCGCGGTGAGCCATAGCTCTTGGGTCTCGCCGCCCAAGGCGACCAAGCCAGCGCCGTCGACGGCGAGTTTCCCTGCGCACCAGGTCTGCGGACTAGGCAGGGCATAGGTCACGCCAGCATCGAGCGACCTCCCCAGGTCTGTTCCGGTGTCCCGCGCGATCGCTGTGATTGAGCAGCGGCCATCGCCGACACTCGCCAGGGCTACGACGGTGCCTCGGGAGGTCAGCGTTACTCCACTCAGGGCTCCGACCTTCGTTTGCGGGCCCGGGCTTCCGTAGGTCGTTGCCTGGCCTCCGCCGAGCAGCCGGTACACCCGACCCGCGGTGACATTCAGGCCGTACCGCGTACCCGAAACGGCCGACAAGACGTAGATGCCCCCCTCGCCAGCCAGGTTCGACGGAACGCCAAAGACCACGCTGCCCTCATCATCGACGGCAAGTGAGTTGACATCCGAGGAGACGAGCGAGATGCCGCGCGGGAGTGCACCGGTCACGGGAAGGTTGCCCAGGCGCATCGAGCCACCCCCGATGACGACACTCTGGCGGCCCTGACTCTTAAGAACCCGCACGAGTCCGTACACCTGATCCCAGGTATAGACCGAGCCGCGCCTGTCGACCGCCAGGGTTCCGATGCTTTGGTTGACCTGGGTTGGGGTGCCCGTGCCGGTCCCCCCGGCGATGCGTTGGAGGTCCATTCGCGCGGCCGAGGCGCTCGGCGCCCCGACCAGCGCACCGACCAACACCAGGCCCGCCGCAGTCGCGGCCGGAATCAATCGTCGATGGTTCACGGTCATGTCCTTAGGATGCGAGCCGAGCAAGGCTGTCGTGGAACTGCAGGACGATGTCGTCACCCACGCGGATCGGCGAACCGCGCCGCGCCAGGTCGACAATCTGACCCGCGGTGAGGCTGAGGCCATAGCGCACGTCGTCCGATGTCGGCAGGATGCGTGTGCGGAGCTTGCTGAACGCCCCAGGCAGGATGAGATGCCCCTGGGTGTCGATGGCCATGCCGTCGGGGGCAACGTCGAGGGAGTAGTCGATGTCCGGGGATGGCACACCCCACAGACCCGGCGTGACCCCGTACACATTGCCCGCCACGACCTCCTGCCCGTATGCCGTGCCATCCTGCGCCGCGAGCACCTGCACCATTGAGGCGAGCCCGCTTTCTCCCACGTGCGGCTTGGTGTCGAAGATCAGCACATGGCCTTGGGCATCGGGCACGACTCCCGTGACATCGATCAGCCCAGAGTCTGTGGCAGGTCCGCCCATGACCGGGGTCTGGAGTGCTAACCCACCGGCAAGGATCCGGTCTAGCCCGGCGAGCATGGTGCGGCCATACACGAGTCCGTTCTCCTGGGCAATCACCCGCAGAACTTGATAGGGAGAGGTGGACGCGATGTGCAGGATGTTCCCGTCGGCATCGAAGGCCATGGGCCCGAAGCCCCCAGAGGGCGCCAGCGCGACGCTCTCACCGGCACCCAGCGCGTGCCCGAATGCAGTGGTGTCGTGGGCGGCGAGGAAGCGGACGGTGCCGTTGACCCGACAGGTCAGTCCTTCGTCATTGAGCGCGAGTCCGGTGCACTCTTGGCCATCAAGGCTCCAGACCTCGTAGATCCGCCCGGCGAGCATGTCCTGGCCGAAGTACTGGCCTGCGGCCGGCGGGATGAACGCCACCGAGGTGCGCCAGCCCGACGCCACGCGTTCACGAATGGTCATGGCGATGGCGCCTTGTGGGTTGCCAGCTGACTGCCAAGGACGAATCTGGCCAGTCGTCTTGTCGATCGGGTAGGGGTCGTGGCCAAAGGCACCCCCCGTACCAGCGATGACGACGGATTGTCCAGCAACGACAGTCTGGCCGTACCACGTCCGCCCGGTGATCGTGCGGTGTGAGCGCAGGAACAGTCGGCCAAGGTAGGCCGGGTCATCGGAAATGTCCCCGGAGGCACCGAAGAGCGTGCCATCCGGCGCGGAGGTAACGCGCACTGCCGTCCCCGGGAACCACCGCACGGTGAATGTCGACCCCGCGACGGTGTCAGTTCCGTAGACCCTGCCCGCGGACCGCGCGATAACCGTGACCTTGCCGGTTGGGGGCGATACCACGAGGTTGCCGAAGCGATCGAAGGTGGTGGCGGCGGCTGGCCCGGGCGTGGCGCCCAGCACCTGCATAACTCCAGGGTTGAGGTGCACTCCGAACATGTCGCCACCCTCGAAAGACCACAGGGAGGCCCGGTCCCCGATCATGGCCACGGTACCCGCGGAGTCCACGGCGAGCTTCCCACAGGCGTCCTCGACCTTGAGTCCAGGCACGTCGTAGACCGTGCCGGGAGCCATCGCCTGCCCGGCAAAGGTGGTCGCCTGCGCGGGCAAGGCCATCATTCGACACCCAAATGCAGTGCCGAGCGCGCCACCGAAGAGCAGCACCCCCGAGGGGTGGACTGCGAGGTCGGCCCCGCCGTACAGCCGCCGATCACGCAGCGGCGCGGTGTCGCTGTAGTTCGTCCCGCCGAGGAGTCGGTACACCTTGCCCCGAACCATGGGAATCCCATAGGCCGTCACGGACACCGTCGGCACGGCCAGGATGGTTCGATACCAACTCGCCTGCTTGTCGTAATCGCTCGCTCTCAGAAGGACGACCCCGTTCGCGTCAACATCCAGGTCAACGTTGGCGAGCGCCTCCAGATCGACCGCAGATGCCGCCATCCCCGACACAGGAATCGCCAGCGGGCTGGCGGTACCCCCTCCGAGAATGACCCGTTGGGCACCGGTCTTCGTCAACGCCCGCACGCGGTCGAATGCCCTGTCGTAGGAGTAGACCGCGCCGACCCTGTCTACGGCCAGGGCATCGAATGACTGGGTTACCTCAGTGGGTACCCCGTTGCCATTGCCGCCCGCGAGTGACTCGACGCTCCCCGGCGCGGATACCGCGGACACCGTCTTCGGCGCTGACGCCTGGGCCACCGAAGGGGAAGCAGTCCCCAAGCCTGCGGCAATAGCGACTGCCCCGGCCAGTGCACCGATGGCCCTGCGCCCTGGCCGGCCGACATAACCCCAACTGGACACACGCACGCTCATCAAAAACTCCCCTGCATCCCCTATCCGGCCCTCGCCGAATTTGCCCCACCCTAGGGCACGCGCCTGCCCTGGTCCACCCGTCCTTTGCTCCGGCTGCCGACCAGACCCCCAGACACCCAGACAAAGGTGAAGGGCCCTTTCCACGTATGAGGTGCAAAGGGCCCTTCGGTGGGCGCGCAGGTGACCGCGTGTCCGATGGTCTCGTCCTGACGCTCCCTGCCAGTCACCGGGCCGGTCTGCGGAGGTTTCCCTCGCAGTCGAATCGTCTCTCTCGAGTCCATCCCGCTCGTTCCGAGGAACTTGCGTAGGAAGAACGTATCTCGTGAAAATCGTTGCGCGCAAGGGATTTTCGAAAGATTTCCGACATTCCTCAGTGTCCACAGTGCCATCCACCGGATCGGTGCACTTATCCCCCGAAATGCGGCCTTATCCACCGGGTCTCCACCGGCAGGCTGTGGAGAAGTCTTCGAGTCGAAGGGGCTGGATGGGCGCCTATGCGCCCTCGATCGACGGCGCCGGAGCGTCGACGGCGCCGCCATACCGGCGCTCACGGTCGACATACGTCTGGATCGCGGCCCACAGATCGCGGCGGTCATAGTCCGGCCAGAGTCGGTCTTGAAAGACCATCTCGGCATACGCGCTTTGCCACAGCAGGAAGTTGGACGTCCGCTGCTCCCCCGAGCTGCGCACAAAGAGGTCGACATCGGGCATGTCCGGCTCCGGCAGGTAGCGCGCCAGGGTGCGCTCATCGACCGAGCCAGCTCGCAAGCGCCCTCGGGCGACATCCTCTGCCAGCCTTCGGGCAGCATCGCCCAACTCGGCGCGCCCGCCATAGTTCACGCAGAAATAGAGCGTCAGGCCGGTGTTGTGACGGGTCATCTCCTGCGCCGTCTCGAGTTCCTTGATCACCGACCCCCAGAGGCGTGGCCGTCGGCCCACCCAGCGCATCCGCACGCCCCACTCGTCGAGCTGATCGCGCCTGCGGCGGATCACATCCCGATTGAAGCCCATGAGGAAGCGGACTTCGTCTGGCGAGCGCTTCCAGTTCTCCGTGGAGAAGGCATAGGCCGAGAGGTGGGTGACGCCGACCTCGATGGCACCGGCCACCACGTCGAGGAGCGCCGCCTCGCCTGCCTCATGGCCCTTGGTCCGAGGCAGACCCCGCTGATTAGCCCACCGGCCGTTGCCATCCATGACGATGGCGACGTGGGCCGGAAGCCGCTCGGCCGGGATCGCCGGGGGCTGCGCACCGCTGGGATGCGCGAAGGGGCGCGCATAGGCCGGGGTAATCACCGCTCCACCATACGGAGACTGCGAATGCCGCGCTCAAGGTGCCACTGGAGGAATGCCGCGGTCAGGCCGGCACCCTCCCGGCGATGCCGCTCATCGGCAGCATCGGCGATGGCCCAGTCACCACTGAGCAGGGCGGCCAGAAGTCGCAGAGTCTCTGGAGCGGGGGCCGCCGAGCCCGGCGGACGACAGGCCGGGCAGACCGATCCGCCAGCCACGATGTGGAAGGCTGCGTGCGGGCCGGCCGCGCCACATTTAGCACAGTCGTAGAAGCTCGGCGCCCACCCCGAGATCGCGAGCGCCCGGAGCAGGTAGGCATCGAGCACCAGCCCCGGGTCATGCTCCTGGTGGGCCAGCGAGCGCAGAGCTCCCTGGAGCAGCAGGTAATGCTGCAGCGCGGGCACCCGGTCCTCGGTCAGCCGCTCAGCCGTCTCCAGCATCGAGCACGCTGCCGTCCAGGCGACATAGTCCTGACTCAGGGTGTCGCCATAGGTCTCCAGCGTGACCGCCTGGGTGACGGTGTCGAGATTGCGGCCCTCGAAGCACTGCAGGTCCACCACCATGCCGGGCTCCAAGCGGGCGCCGAAGCGGCTCTTGGTGCGCCGCACCCCCTTGCCGACCACGCGGATTCGCCCCAGGTTGCGCGCCAGCGCCACGACAATGCGATCGGCTTCGCCGAGCTTGTACGTGCGCAGGACGATCGCCTGGTCGCGGTAGAGGGGCACCGCACCATTGTGCGTTCCCGGCCCTCCCGATCCCGGGATTTCGGGCCACCCCTCCCGCCTCTGGATTTCGGGGTCACCCCGAAATCCCCAGTTCGTCGGACTTTCCTTCCGTGCAGTTCTAGGGAAAGCCTTGCGTCGAGGCGGCGCGCGACATCCAGGCAACGCTATTCGAACATCTGTATGATCGTCGTATGCCGCTGCAAGGATCCCTCCTCGATCTCGACGAGGAGTTGCGCCTGCATCCGGTCGCAGACGGTCTCCAACGGCGAGAGCTCGGCCTCGGCGCATGGCTCGACCTCCGCCCCGGGCTGGTGACCGGCGCGGACCTCCTCTTCACCGAGCTCCTGCGATGCGTCCCGTGGCGCGCCGAGCGCCGCCAGATGTACGACCGAGTCCTCGACGTCCCGCGGCTGCTCGCCTACTACCCCGAGGGGGCCACCCTCCCGCACCCGATGGTTGAGGAATGCCGCCGCCTCCTGAGCGAGCACTACGCGCAGGAGTTGGGCGAGCCATTCGCAACAGCCGGCCTGTGCCTTTATCGCGACGGCAAGGACTCGGTCGCCTGGCATGGTGATCGCACCGGCCGCTCATGGGACGAGGACACCATGATCGCGATCGTCTCCCTCGGATCGGCACGCGACCTAGCCCTGCGCCCGCGCGGTGGCGGGCCATCCATCAAAGTCGCCGCCGGACACGGCGACCTCATCGTCATGGGCGGCAGCTGCCAACGCACGTGGGATCACGCCGTCCTGAAGACCACCCGGGCCGTCGGGCCACGGATCTCCATCCAGTTCAGAGTGCGCGGCGTGCGCTGAGGGCCCACCCGGTGCGAACTAGGGACCACCGCCCGGCCATGGACCGCCGCCCGGCTAGGGACCACCGCCCGGCCATGGACCGCCGCCCGGTTACGGACCGCCGCCCGGACGGCTGACCTCGGGCTCGACCGGCGCATCGCGGTCAGCCCGGTTGAGCGCCGACATGATCGCCCGCAGCGAGGCCTTCACGATGGATTCGTGCAGACCAACTCCCCACAGGACCCGGCCGCCGACCGCACATTCGACATATGCCGCCGCCCGGGCATCACCTCCGGCCGAGAGCGCGTGCTCGCTGTAGTCCAGGACCCGCACATCAATTCCGAGGGGCGAAAGCGCATCGATGAAGGCCGACAGCGGGCCATTGCCCGTGCCCGAGATCGTGACCTCTTGGCCGTCGATGCTGATCGTGGACTCGATGTGATCGGTGCCATTGCTGTGGATCGTTGAGCGCACCGGGAAATACCGGCCCCACCGGGAGGCCGAGTCCTCGCTGTGGAGGTACTCGTCGGCAAAGAGCGTCCAGATCTCCTCGGCGGTCATCTCGCCGCCCTCGGCGTCGGTGCGCTTCTGGACCACCTGGCTGAACTCGATGGCCAGTCGCCGCGGCAGATCCAGACCGTGCTCGGCCTTGAGCAGGTACGACACCCCGCCCTTGCCCGACTGGCTGTTGACCCGGACGACGGCCTCATACGAGCGCCCAATGTCGTGCGGGTCAATCGGCAGGTAGGGCACACCCCAGTCGATGTGGTTGATGTCGACACCGGCGGCCGCGGAGCGCTTGTCCATGTCCTCCAGGCCCTTCTTGATGGCGTCCTGGTGAGAGCCGGAGAAAGCGGTGTAGACCAGGTCCCCACCCCAGGGGTGGCGCTCATGGACCGGCAGCTGGTTGCAGTACTCGACGGTGCGCCGAATCTCGGCCATATCGGAGAAGTCGATCATCGGGTCGATGCCCTGGGAGAACAAGTTCATCCCCAGGGTGACCAGGCAAACGTTGCCGGTCCGCTCACCATTGCCGAACAGGCAGCCTTCGATCCGGTCGGCCCCAGCCAGGTAACCCAATTCGGCGGCGGCGACACCCTCGCCGCGGTCGTTATGCGGGTGCAGGGAGACCACAACCGACTCGCGACGGTTGAGGTGCCTGATCATCCACTCGATCGAGTCGGCATACACATTCGGGGTGGCCATCTCGACGGTCGCGGGCAGGTTGATGATCATCTTGTGGTCGGGCGTCGGGTCGATGACGTCGATGACCTCATTGCAGATCCGGACCGCGAACTCCAACTCGGTTCCGGTGTACGACTCCGGCGAGTACTCGTAGTACACCACCGTGTCCGGCACCGTCTCCTCGAGTTTGCGGCACAGTCGGGCAGCTTGCAGCGCGATATCGACGATGCCGTCCTCGGACATTCCGAAGACCACCCGACGCTGCAACACCGAGGTCGAGTTGTAGAAGTGCACGATCGCCTGCTTGCTCCCCCGGATCGCGTCGAAGGTCCGCTCGATCAGGTGATCCCGGCTCTGGGTGAGCACCTGGATGGTGACATCGTCCGGGATGTGACCGCCCTCGATGAGCTCTCGGCAGAAGTCGAAGTCGGTCTGGCTGGCCGACGGGAAGCCGACCTCAATCTCCTTGTAGCCCATGCGCACAAGCAACTTGAACATCCGCATCTTGCGCTCGGAGTCCATCGGGTCGATCAGCGCTTGGTTGCCATCACGCAGATCCACAGCGCACCAGCGCGGGGCCTTGGTGGCAACCTGGTCGGGCCAGGTGCGGTCGGGCAGGTGGATGTCGATCTGCTGCTGGAAGGGGAGGTACTTCTGGATCGGCATGCCCGAGGGCTGCTGCGGGTGGATCATCAGCGGGTTCTCACTTCATCTCGTCTGCGGTGCTCGGCCGGGCGCACGCCAGTCTCCGCGACGAGGGGGGCCGACTAGGCCTCGCCGCGGCAGCGAAGGAGGAGGAATCCATGCATGATGCGTCAAGTATGCCGTGTGCCCACCACCGCGCCAACCCTGGGTCCACGTTCCGGTCGGGGTCGGAGCAGATAGCTCAGCGCCGCCAGCGCACCGAAAGGCAGGTCACGCAGCCCTCGAGCTTCTCGAACTCGGAGATGTCCACAGCCGTGATCCGGTAGCCGCGAGCCGCGAGAAGGTCGGCTGTCCTCGGCGCCGAGGCCGCCATGAGCAAGTGATCCTCCGCAAGCAGGACCACGTGTGCCCCGCCTTCCTCGGGCATCCCCTCGTAGCTCGCAAAAGCCTCAGGGTCATCGACCACGGGGTCCCAGCCGATGATCGTGCCATTCGGGAGCGCGGTCACCGCGGACTTCAAGTGCAGGGCGCGCTCGACCGGGACGGCCTGCACCCGCCAGCCGTGGGGACTCAGCAGATCGGCCAATGCCGCGATGCCCGCACCATTGGTGCGGCCACCCAGGCCGACGTATGCCGTCCGTCCGACCTTGAGCACATCGCCGCCGTCGAGCGTGCCTTCCCCGCTCACCCGAGCCACCTGCAAACCGAGGTCCCGCACCACGGGCTCGACCCCGACAACTTCCGGTTTGCGTTCTGCCGCACCGGGATTGGTCAGGACGGCCAGGTCATCGAAGATCACCACGGCATCCTCGATGAACACCGAATCGGGGCAGTCCTGGGCGGCCGGCACCTCAACGGTGCTCCAGCCTGCTGCCCTCAGGGCATCGGCATACGCCCCCCATTGGACCTTCGCGAGGTCGACATCCACCGGCACCCGGTCGACGTGAGTGACCAGGCCTTCTGCGAGCCGATCGCTAGGACGGCGAAGAAGTGCCACATTCTGAGACCGGTTTCCGGAAATCTTCCTGCCCTCTCGCTTACTCAGCGGTAGTTCAATACGTTGACCACCACCATAGGGTGACCAGGAGGTTAGTACACGTGTCTGCCGCACCGCACGCGCCGCGTTCCTTGGGGGAACAGCTACGCCGTCGCAAGCCGATCGTTTTCCGCCACGAGCACCATGAGGGACAGGAGCTCGCCCGCAACCTCAGCACGTTCCAGCTGACGATGTTCGGGGTCGGCGCAACCGTCGGAACCGGGATCTTCTTCGTTCTCGGTGAGGCGGTGCCCAAGGCAGGACCTGCCGTCTTGGTTTCCTTCGTTATTGCCGCGTTCGCCGCCGGCCTGTCCGCGCTCTGTTATGCCGAGCTCGCGAGCGCCATTCCGGTCAGCGGATCGACCTACTCCTATGCCTATCACTCGATGGGTGAGCTGGTCGCCGTCATCATTGCCGGGTGCGTGCTCCTGGAGTACGGCGTGGCCGCTGGGGCGGTCGCGGTCGGCTGGAGTGGCTACTTCAACGAGCTCGTGCACTCGCTCTTCGGGGTCTCATTGCCCACGGCCTTGACCGTCTCGCCCATCCCGGGCACCGACGGTGAAGCGACCGGCGGGCTGATCAACCTGCCCGCGGTCATCCTCGTTCTGCTGTGCATGCTCCTGCTCATGCGGGGCGCGTCAGAGTCGGCCAAGCTCAACGCCATCATGGTGCTGATCAAGCTCGGCGTCCTGACCCTTTTCGCCATCATCGGATTCACTGCCTTCAACGCTGACCACTTCTCCAACTTCTTCGGTTCGGGCTTCGCCGGCGTCAGCGCGGCCGCAGGCACGATCTTCTTCTCTTTCATCGGACTCGACGCCGTCGCCACTGCCGGCGAAGAGGTCAAGAACCCACAAAAGGCCCTCCCCCGAGCCATCATCGGCGCCCTGGTGATCGTCTCCCTGGTGTATATCGCGGTCGCGGCCGCCGGGATCGCCGCCAAGCCCGTGGACTTCTTCTCCACTCCCGAAGCAGCTGAAGCGGGTCTGGCCCAGATCCTCAAGGACATCACGGGTACCGAGGTATGGAGCACCATCCTGGCTGCCGGAGCGGTCATCTCGATCTTCTCGGTCACCCTGGTCACTCTGTACGGCCAGACCCGGATCCTCTTTGCGATCGGGCGCGATGGCCTGATCCCCAAGCGATTCCTCGAGGTCAACCCCAAGACCATGACCCCGACCTTCAACACCATCGTGGTGTCAGTCATCGTGGCCCTCATCGGCGGTTTCGTTCCCGCTGACTACCTCTGGGACACGGTCTCCATCGGCACCCTGATGGCCTTTTCCGTGGTGGCCATCGGCATCATCATCATGCGACGCACCCACCCCGACCTTGAGCGCCCGTTCAAGATCCCGGGGTACCCGGTCACGCCCATCCTCACCGTGCTGGTCTGCGGCTACATCATGTGGGGCCTGGCCGGAATCACCTGGGTCATCTTCTTCACCTGGATCGCGATTGTGCTGGCGTTCTACTTCTTCTATGGCCGGCATAAGGCCACCTTGAACACCTATGTCGACCTCGAAGAGATCGCTGAACCCCGCGGTGACGAGGAGAAGACCAAGTGACCATCCTCGTCGGGTACAGCCCGCACAAGGATGACGTCGGTGTTCTCGAGCTGGGGGCCCAGTTGGCGCGATCCGCAGGCGAGAGTCTGCACGCCGTCACCGTCGTTCCCGAAGGCTGGGCTACTCCTGTCGCCGGCGACACCGACCGGGACTTTAAGGACTGGGCCGCCGAGGAAGGCGAGGCCAGCGCCGCCGAGGCGTTGGCGCACCTGGCCGAGATTCCGGACGTGGAGAGTTCAGCGAGCTGGGTCAGCGGCCGTTCGGTCCCTCAGGCACTCCTCGCCGTGGCCGCCAGCCAGCAGGCAGACCTCCTCGTGGTGGGTTCGGGCGAGAATGGCCCTCGTGGCGTAGTCACCGTCACCTCAAAGACCGACCGCCTGCTGCACTCCTCGGACGTGCCGATCGCGATCGCTCCTCGGGGATATCACGCTGGCTCAGCCATGCGGGTACGCCGGGTCACCGTCGGATTCCGTGATGACGACGCCACCTGGACCTTGTTGGATCGGGTGGCAGGGATCTGCCGAGACACCCAGTCGGTGCTTCGGGTGGCGACTTTTGCCATCAGACGGCGGGCCATGGTGACCTCAGCGATGCGGGGCGCCGAGGATCTGGTCTTCGAGCAGTGGCGCACCCAGGCCAGGGCCGCACAGTCGGAGGCTGACGAACATCTGCGTTCCATCGGGTTCGGCGACAACGACCTCGAGCTGGTCGTTGCCGAAGGACGGTCCTTTGGCGGTGCGATGGACGGCCTGGAGTGGGACAAGGGAGATGTGCTCGTCGTGGGCTCGTCCTCGACGCACCCGCTCGCCCACGTCTTCCTTGGGTCCAGCGCGGCCAAGATCCTGCGGAACTCGACAGTTCCGGTGGTCGTCGTCCCCTAGGCCCGCACCCTGGCAACGCCGCTGCTGCCAGCCCTCAATGAGCCATGGACAGCGCGGCGAGCGCGGCATTCACGATCGCCCCAGAAGTGAGGTCATGGATCTCATAGAGGTCCTCCACCGTTCCTGACTGGCCGAAATCGTCGACCCCGAGCGAGACACACGGGACCCCGAGCGCTGATCCGAGCCAAGCCAGCGCATGGGACGAGGCATCGTGTGCCGTGACCACCGGTGCCCGTCCATCGAAGGCAGCGCGGAATTCCCCTGGAAGTGACGGAGTCGAGGCCGTGCGAATGGCTTGACGGAGCCCTCCTTGCCAGGCTCGGTACAGCCGATCCGCCGAGGTCAGGTCAACGACGTGGGCACCCACGCCCTCGCCCTCTAGTTCCTCGGCGGCCTCAAGTAGCTCGGGGAGGATGGCGCCGCAACCCACCAGTTGAACGGTGGGCGCATCCTTGGGCGCGGCAGCCTCCCTGAGCCGGTAGGCGCCGGCCAGCACGCAGCGTTTCAGCACACTATCCCCAAGCCGTGCCCGTGCGGCCTCGAAAGGACCCTGATCCAGAGGCCTCGTCGAGAGCCGGAAGTACGTCGAACCTGGGTCGGTCGTCGGGTCCGACATGGTTGCCAGCGCGTCGCAGAGCAGCCAGTCGACAGCCGTGGCGTATGCCGGCTCCAACAGCGTCGTATTCGGTAGTTCGAGCCCGACCGAAGCAGTGATCGTGGACTGATGCGCGCCACCTTCGGGCGCCAAGGTCACTCCAGAAGGCGTTCCGGCCACCACGAATCGTGAGCCGGAGTAGGCGGCATAGACGAAGGCATCTAAACCCCTTAAGACGAAGGGGTCGTAGAGCGTCCCCACCGGGAGCAGAGACTCCCCCGAATGTTCCCCCGCGAGTCCAAGCATGCCGAGCAACAAGAAGAGGTTCATCTCCGAGATACCAAGTTCGAGATGCTGACCTGCAGGACTCTCCGCCCACTGGAGCAAGGGATCCGCACTCCACATGTGCTTGTCCACAGGCGAGAAGACCCCGGTTCGATTGATGAATCCGGCGAGATTCGTCGACGTGGCCACATCAGGGGCAGTGGTGACCAGCCGGGAACCGACTCCGTCCACCCGACTCAACGCGACCAGGGTCCGGCCGAAGGCATCCTGCGTCGAGATCGGCCGCGACGTCGCAATCCCTGTTTCGGGAGGCACCAACACGCTCGTTCGCTTCCGGAGTGCATCTCGCCGGAGTCGCTCGGCTCGCTGACCCACCCAGCGGCCAGCAAGGGATTGGGGATCGAGGCGGTTCCACTCGTCTGGCGCGGTGAGCCCCTGTTTCTCTCGGAGGTGGTCGATCTGCTCCTTTGACAGCAGGCTGGAGTGGTTGCGGGCGCTGCCCGCGGTCGGCAAGCCCCATCCTTTGACGGTGTACGCGAACACGACGCTGGGTCGGTCACTCACCGCGTCACACTCGGCATAGGCTCGCAACATAGCCACGGGGTCGTGCCCCCCGAGGTCGGTGACCAACTCGGCCAAGGCGACGTCATCGAGACCGGCGCAGAGGTCTTGGACGGCTGCAGGTGCTCCCTCAAGGAACCTCTGCCGCACAGCCGCGCTCTCAAGCCCAAAGAGCGATTGGTACTTCTCGTTGGGCATGGCATCAATCCACGCCTCGAGTTCAGCGCCGCCAGGTTCGGCGAATGCCGCACGTAGCTGCGGCCCATACTTCACCTCAACGACGTGCCATCCGGCCGCTTCGAACTGAGCGCGCCACTGGTGAATGCGAATTCCTGGTATCACCCGGTCTAGGGACTGCCGGTTCAGGTCGACGATCCACATCACGTTGCCAAGGCCATGGGTGATCGGATCAGCAATCGCCTCCCAAACACTGCCCTCGTCCAGCTCGGCATCACCGAGAAGGGCAACGAAACGGCTACTGGGCCGCGGACCAAAGTGCGCGTCGACGTAGCGTCGAGTCACCGCGGCGAAGAGAGTGGCCGCAGGCCCAAGTCCCACCGAGCCCGTCGAGAAATCGACTCGATCGGGATCTTTGGTGCGCGACGGGTAGGACTGCAAACCACCGCGCGACCGCAGCCGGGTGAGGTACGACTGGTCGAGTTCCCCAAGCAGGTACTCGATCGCGTGGAACACGGGCGCCGCGTGAGGCTTGACCGCGACCAAGTCCGATCGTTCAAGGTGAGCGAACCACAGAGCGGTCATCGCGGTGACCAGGCTCGCGCTGCTGGCTTGGTGGCCGCCCACCTTCACCCCGTCTCCGGTGGCTCGGTCGCGGTTCGCAGCATCCACCATGCGGGTGGCGAGCCACAGCACCCGCTGTTCGATCTCTCGCAGGACGCTGGTGTCACAGGCAACCTCCCCTGTGTCTGCCATAGTGTCCAGGCTCATCATGAGGTCGCTCCGCCGACCGTTGACAGCGCCAGGTTGGCCGAACGGAGATGCGCCAATGCCGCACTGAAGTCGGCCAGCAGGTCCCTCCCAGTTTCCAGTCCAACGGAAACCCGAATCAGGCCCGCGTGCGGCCGAGCCTCCGGAGGCACGGGCCGATGTGTCAACGACGCAGGGTGCTGGACGAGGGTGTCAATCCCGCCAAGCGAGACAGCGTGCGTGGCGAGGCGCAACCGCGACACGACCTGTTCGGCGGCGGCAAAGCCTCCGCCCAGTTCGAAGGACAGCAAACTGCCGGGTCCTCGCAGTTGCTTCCCGCCCACCCCCTGCAAGCTCATCGCCGGGTGGTGGACAGCGAGAACCTCCGGCTGACCCCGGAGAAACTCAGCAAGCAGCACGGCAGTCTCTTGCTGCGCCCTGACGCGGACCGGCAGGGTCGGGAGGCCGCGATGGAGCAAGTAAGCAGCCAACGGATGCAGGATGCCCCCGGTGATGGCCCGAACCCGACGAATCCCTCGAGCGCGTTCCTCGGCACACACGATCACTCCACCGACCGCGTCTCCATGTCCCCCAATGGATTTCGTCGCGCTGTGCAAGACATATGCAGCGCCATGATCGATGGGGTTCTGGAGAATGGGAGTGGCCACCGTGTTGTCGACAACAACCGGGATTGACCCGGCTGCACGGACCACGGCGGCAATGTCCACTTCGTCGAGGGTGGGGTTGGCGGGCGTTTCTAGGACCACCAGGCCCGTGTCATCTCGCATGACCTCAGCGACTTCGTGCGGCGCGCAATACGTCACCGTGTGGCCGAAGAGTCCACTGCTGAGAAGGTGGTCAGTGCCCCCGTAGAGTGGTCGGATAGCGACGACGTGGAGTGCGCCACCACACTCCTGCTGACGAGCCAGGAGCAGCGCCGTGAGCGCGGCCATACCGCTGGCGAAGGCGACTGACGCCTCGGCATGCTCCAACTCGGCCAATGCCTCCTCAAACCTGGCCACCGTCGGGTTCCACAGTCGCGCGTAGACCATCCCCCCCGGCGTTGGGTGACCTCCAAGAGCCATCGCCTCGTATGAGTCGCCACCCACGTCGATCCCGGGCAGCGGGTTCGTTGTGGACAGGTCGATGGGCAAGGCATGGACCCCGAGATCGTTGAGATCTCCGCGGCCCGCGTGGACAGCAGTGGACTCCAGGCCCAGGGGGTATTCGTCTAAACCTTGAGAATCACTCATGCCTGGATTCTCGTGAATCCTGCGTAGTCTCAGAACACTTTTTGTGGAAGTCTCGCCTCATATGGCTTGATTGCCGTGGAATCCCCAATATCGACGACGAGGAGTGGCTACATGCCGCACGATCCGCAACTGCCGCGCCCCCTGGATGACATCGACCACTCCATCCTGCTGGCGCTGGTGGACGAGGGCCGACTGACCAATTCCGCCTTGGCCGCCCGGGTGGGACTGGCCGAGTCGACCTGTGCTTACCGAGTGCGAGCCCTGCGGGACGCAGGTGTCATTCAGGGTTTCACGGTGCGGGTCGCCCCCGCTGGCGTCGGCCGGGCGTTACAAGCGGTGGTCAAGGTCCGGCTCGGCAGCCACGACGCCAGGAGAGTGGCCGAACTCTTCGACCGTCTATGCGCTGTCCCAGGCGTCCAGCAAGTCCTTCATGTGGCCGGCGCCGACGACTTCCACCTGCACGTCGCGGTCGCCTCGGCCGAGGCTCTGCGTGATCTGGTTCTCCAGCACGTCACCATTCACCCCGTGGTGCGACAAACCGAGACTCAGCTCATCTTCGAGGCGCGGCCAGGTAGGGCCAGCCTCGCGCCGGCAACCTCGAGTCAGCCCGCGCTCACGCCTCCCACAACCGGTGGTAGGCGTTGATCGCGGGCTGACCGCCCAGGTGGGCGTACAGCACATGGGAGTCCGCCGGGATCTCGCGGCTACTTACGAGGTCGATCAGGCCAGCGAGGGACTTCCCTTCATAAACCGGGTCGGTGATCATCGCCTCGAGTTGTGCGCCCAGGCGCATGGCCTCCATGGTGGATTCCACGGGCAGGCCGTACAACTCGCCCGCCCAGCCCTCCAGCACGGTGATCTCGTCATCGCGCACCTCGCGGCCCAGCTCGATGAGTTCGGCTGTATGCCGCGCGATCCGCCCGACCTGGTCTCTCGTTTGTTCCAGGGTCGCCGAGGCATCAATCCCCAGAACGCGCCGGCGGACCCCAGTGAGATCCTCCAGCGCAGCGAAGCCCGCGATCATGCCCGCGTGCGTGGACCCGGTGACGGTGCAGACGATGATCGTGTCGAAAGTGACGCCGAGTGCTTTCTCCTGCTCGGCGACCTCGAAGGCCCAGTTTGCAAAGCCCAGTCCCCCGAGCCGGTGCTCGCTAGCTCCCGCCGGAATCGGGTACGGGGTGCCGCCGGCCTCCTCGACTTCCCGGAGAGCGTCCTTCCAGGAGTCCCGGATGCCGATATCGAAGCCGTGCGGGTCCAGACGCGAGTCGGCGCCCATCATCCGGGAAAGCAAGATGTTGCCGACCTTGTCGTTGACTGGGTCCTCCCAGGGCACCCACTTCTCCTGCACGAGTCGGCACTTCATCCCGAGGTGGGCAGCGACGGCCGCGACCTGGCGGGTGTGATTGGACTGATACCCGCCGATGGAGACCAGCGTGTCCGCTCCGCTGGCCTTGATGTCCGGGACGATGTACTCCAGTTTGCGGACCTTGTTGCCGCCGAAGGCCAACCCGCTGTTGACGTCTTCCCGCTTGGCCCACACTTGGGCACCGCCGAGGTGATCGGAGAGTCGCCGCAAGTGGTGGACCGGGCTCGGACCGAAAGTGAGTGGGTAGCGAGGGAAGTCAGCGAGGCGCATGAGGAGGAGTATGGCGCTCACGTGGCTCCGGCGACAGTAGGGTCGGTGAGTGCGCCAGCGCGAGAGGATGGCCAGATGGACAGCCGCCCCGACCTAGAGACCCTGGCACTCTTGCGTCGAGTGCGCGATCGGATCGACCGCGATTATGCCCGCCCACTCGATGTCGAGACCCTCGCCCGCGAGGTCCACCTGTCGGCCGGCCACCTCAGCCGGCAGTTCCGGATGGCCTACGGCGAGCCGCCGTATTCCTATCTGATGACCCGCCGGATCGAGCGCGCAATGACGTTGCTGCGCTCCAGCGACACTAGCGTGACCGAGATCTGTTTCGCCGTGGGCTTTCAGTCGCTCGGCACCTTTAGCACGCGGTTCACCGAACTGGTCGGGGTTCCACCGAGTATCTACCGCACGCGTGGTGCACCGTTCCACGAGGGAATGCCAGCGTGCGTGGCCAGGCAGATCACTCGACCGGTCAGGAATCGAGAAGCACGAAGGCGGCCAGCGGACCTACCGTGGGTCGCATGGACCTGACACTGCACTCCAGCTTCCTCCCGCATACCGACCCCGAGGCTTCGCTGGCCTTCTATCGCGATCTGCTCGGCTTCGAGGTGCGGCTGGACGTCGGCCACGGCCTGATGCGGTGGATCACCGTCGGTCCCCCGAACCAGCCCGACACCGCCGTCGTCTTGCACCCACCCGGCGTCGGCAACGACCTCACCGATGACGAGCGCGACACCCTGCTTCGGTTGATCGCGAAGGGAACCTACTTCGGCGTCAACCTCGCCACCCCGGACCTGGACGCGACCTTCGCCGCATTGGAGGCAGGGGGCGCAGACGTCGTTCAGGAACCGATTGCCCAGGACTACGGCTTGCGCGATGCGGCCGTCCGCGATCCAGCGGGCAATCTCATCCGGATTCAGGAACTCGCAGGCGGTGACCGGTGATGGGCGGCCAGAGCGGCGGCGAAGGCACGTTCAGTGCAGCCGAACGCGCGGCCATGAGGGAGCGCGCCGCAGAGCTCAAGGCTGCCGGGAAAGGCACCGGTTCGGCGAAGAAGGCCCGGGAGGCAGCAGCCTGCGCCGAGGCGATCGCCGCGCTGCCCGTGCAAGACCGTGAGATCGCCGAACTCGTGCACAAACTCGTCGCCGCAGAAGCCCCTCACTTGGACCCCAAGACGTGGTACGGCTTTCCGTCATACGCGCGTGATGGCAAGGTCGTCGTGTTCTACCAACCGGCCTCGAAGTTCGACACTCGGTATGGCACGGTCGGCTTCAGCGAGGACGCACATCTGGATGCCGGATCGCTCTGGCCCACGGCATATGCCGTCCTCGATGTCACAGCTGAGGTCGAGGCGACACTCCAAACACTAATCCGGCGAGCCGCGGGCTGAACGCGGTCGGTGTGAGGCGACCACACCCACGTCGCAGGAAAGCACTAGGTCGCCCAGGGTTGCCTCTGCGACAGTGGGGTCCATGGATGCCTTGCCGTCCGGGTATGCCGCCCGCTCGCTGACCCCGGCCGATCTGGATCAGGTCTATGCGGTGTATGCCGCGGACGAGCTCGCGAATGCGGGCGAGCTCAGCATCGAACGCGAGGACATCGACAGCGATTGGTCTCGACCGAGTTTCGACCTGGCCGCCGACGCGATCGCCGTCACCCACGCTGGCGCCATCGTGGCTGCCGGGGAGATCGCGCGGCATGGCAATCGAGCCGAGGCCGCTGTCCACCCTGACCATCAGGGTCGTGGGATCGGTCAGTGGCTGGAGTCGTGGCTTGCCGATCGTGCGGTTCGTCAGGGGGCGAGCAGCATCGCGCAGATCGCTCCCCAGGGATCGACCAAAGACCGCTTCCTCATCGACTCCGGGTACGCATTGGCGCACACCTCGTGGGTGCTTCAGCTGCCGGAAGGCGCGGCAATCCCCGACCGCCCCCTCCCCCCTGGTTATGCCCTACGGACGGCAACCGGCGACGACATCGCGGCGGCATACGAGGTGGTCCAACGGGCCTTTGGTGAGTGGGAGGGCCGCGCCCGGGAGAGTTATGAGGACTGGCGCGCCACCATCGTTGACCGACCAGGCACCCAACCCTGGCAATTGCGCGTGATCACCCAGGGCGGTCACGTCGTCGGCACCGCCTTCACCATCCTGGACACCTGGAAGAACGGCTACGTGCAGCAACTCGCCGTCGAGCGCGAGCACCGCGGGCGAGGATTGGCCCAAATCCTGCTGGCGGACGCCTTCTCGGGCGCCCGAGCACGCGGGGCCGCGACCAGCGAACTGTCGACCGATTCCCGCACCGGCGCGCTCGGACTCTACGAAAAGGTCGGCATGGTGGTGCGGCAGACGTGGGTCAACCGCCGCCGGGAACTCACGCCTCCGCGTTGATGAGCCCCTGCACGACCTCGACGTAGCGCGCGCGAGCATCCTCGGCGCTGGTGCCCGACAACTCGGACCAGGCGTCGTACTTGGCCCTCCCGACCAGATCAGTAAAGCCCGGCCGCTTGCCCGAGACATCTCCGACCGTGGCCTGCTTGAACAGCCCGTAGAGCTCGAGCTTGACCTGGTTGCCCGGGTTATTCGACAGGGTCGGAACCGCCGCAACGGCCGCCTCGAAATCGCTCACTGATGCCATGCGCGACACTGTATGGCACGACCCCAGTCACGACCAGGGTTAGCGACGAGCGATCAGTTCCTCGGCGATCTGCACGGCATTGAGTGCAGCGCCCTTGCGCAGGTTGTCGCCGACGACGAAGAGGTTGAGTCCCTTACCCTCGGGAGCCGCCTGGTCGGCGCGCACCCGACCAACCAGGACATCGTCGGCTCCGGTGGCCTGCAGCGGGTTCGGGACATCGGTCACGACGACACCGGGAGCGGCTGCCAGCAGTTCAAGAGCACGCTCGGGGCTGATCTGCGAGTCGAATTCGGCGTGGATGGCCAGCGAGTGACCGCTGAAGACCGGGACGCGCACGCAGGTGCCGGAGACCCGAAGGTCGGGGATGTGCAGGATCTTGCGCGACTCGTGGCGGAGCTTCTGCTCCTCGTCGGTCTCACCGGAGCCGTCGTCCACGATCGAGCCCGCGAGCGGAACCACATTGAAGCCGATCCCCACGGCATACACCGCAGGGGCCGGCAGGGCCAGTGCCGAACCGTCGAGTGCGAGCGCTTTGGGATCACCCGCGGCATAACCACCACGCAGTTGGCCGTCGAGCTCGTCCAGGCCCTTACCACCCGATCCGGAGACGGCCTGGTAGCTCGAGATGTGCAGTCGGACTAGTCCGGCCTCGGCATGCAGCGGGGCCAGCACGGGCATGGCCGCCATCGTGGTGCAGTTGGGGTTGGCCACGATCCCCTTGGGGATGACCGCCAAATCCCCGGCGTTGACCTCGGAGACCACCAGCGGGACCTCGGGGTCTTTGCGCCAGGCGCTGGAGTTGTCAATGACGATGGCGCCCGCGGCCGCCACCTTGGGGGCCCACTCCTTGCTGGTCGCGCCGCCGGCCGAGAAGAGCGCAATATCCAGACCCGAGAAGTCTGCGGTCGCGGTGTCTTCGACGACGATGTCGCTGCCCTTCCAGGGCAGGGTTGCACCCGCTGAGCGTGCGGACGCGAAGTAGCGGATCGAGGAGACCGGCACCCCGCGCTGCTCCAGCAGGGTACGCATGACATTGCCGACCTGACCGGTCGCGCCGAAGACTCCAATTCGCATGCACCCAATTCTAGGTGGCCGTCTGCATGCCGGCCCCTGCGCTCACCCTGTGGTCAGCCGGGACACGCGAGCACTATGTTGCCTTTCATTGAATATTCATCTAATCTGGGACGGCAGGGCACATTCGACGTAGACAAGGACTTCCCCATGACTCTCCCCAGCGACCTCGCTGAACTCGCCGGCACCTGGACCATCGACGCCTCGCACTCGCGCATGGGCTTCGTTGCTCGGCACGCCATGGTCACCAAGGTGCGTGGCTCGTTCAACTCCTTCGAGGGCAGCGCGGTCGTCACCGATGGCGACCTCAGCGGCTCGTCGGCCACCGTCACGATCGACGCGAACAGCATCGACACCCGCAACGAGCAGCGCGATGGTCACCTGCGCAGCAATGACTTCTTCGACATGGAGAACTACCCGACCATCACCTTCACCTCGACCGGTGTCGAGGCCACCTCGGCCGCCGAGTTCACCGTGACCGGCGACCTCACGATCAAGGGGGTCACCCGCGAGGTGTCCATCCCCTTCACCTTCGAGGGTGCGGCGAACGACCCGTTCGGCAACCTGCGGGCTGGCTTCGAGGGCAGCACGGTCATCAACCGCAAGGACTTCGGCATCGAGTGGAACGCCGCGCTCGAGACCGGCGGCGTCCTCGTCAGCGAGAAGATCACCCTGGAGATCGAGATTTCGGCCATCAAGGCTGCCTGAGCCTGACCGCTCAGCAGTAAGGGCGTGGCCCGCTTCGGCGGGACCACGCCCTTACTGCTGAGCGGAGCCGTGGCCCGGCCTAGAAACCCAGTCGCCCCAATTGCTTGGGATCCCGTTGCCAGTCCTTGGCGACCTTGACGTGCAGGTCGAGGTGAACCCGCTGACCGAGCAACGCCTCGATATTCTGGCGAGCCCGCATGCCGACCTCACGCAACCGGGATCCACCCCGACCAATCACGATGGCCTTCTGCGAATCACGCTCGACGAAGACGTTGACCCGCACGTCGAGTAAGGGGTTATCCGCTGATCGTCCCGCGCGCGGCAGGACCTCCTCCACCACCACAGCCAGCGAGTGCGGCAACTCATCGCGCACCCCCTCCAGCGCAGCCTCTCGGACCAGCTCGGCGATCATCACCTCGTCTGGCTCATCGGTGAGGACGTCATCGGGATACAAGGGCCCCGGTGAGGGCGGCAGATAGGAGGCGAGCACCCGACCCACATCAGCGACCTGCGCACCGCTCGTCCCCGAGCAGGGCACGATCGCGGCCCACTCCCCCAGCTGGTCGATGGAGATGAGGTGCTCGGCGAGCCGGACCTTGTCGACGGTGTCGGATTTGGTGGCAATCGCCACCACGGGAGTGCGCTTGGCGGCAGACACCTCGGCCAACTCGGCAGCGATGAACTGATCGCCCGGGCCGATGCGCTGGTTCGCCGGGAGGCAAAAGCCGATCACGTCAACCTCGAGCAGGGTCTCGCGCACCAGATCATTCAGCCGCTCGCCCAACAACGTGCGCGGCTTATGCAGCCCAGGGGTGTCGACCAGGATCAACTGACTGCTCGGCGAGGTGACGATCCCGCGGATCGTATGCCGCGTCGTCTGCGGTTTGCTCGAGGTGATCGCGACCTTGGATCCGACCAAGGCATTGGTCAGCGTGGACTTGCCCGCATTGGGGCGTCCGACCAGGCAGGCAAATCCTGCGGTATAGGCGATCGGATCCGTCATGACGCCACCTCCCCATCGTCGGCTACGGGTTCGACGACCCGTTCGACCAGGACCGTCGCGATCCGGTGGCGTCGACCGGACATCCGCTCCGCGGTCAGGCGCAAACCGGCGACTTCGCAGCTCGAGCCGAGAATCGGCACCTTGCCAATCGTCTTGCCGATGAGGCCGCCTACGGAGTCCACGTCGTCCTCCTCGAGGTCCACGTCCAGCAACTCGGCCAGATCATCCACGTGCATGGTCGCGTCCACCCGGAAGCGACCATCACCCAGATCCTCGGCCTCGGGGTCCTCGCGGTCGTATTCGTCGGCTATCTCCCCGACGATTTCCTCGAGGATGTCCTCGATGGTGATCAGTCCGGCGGTGCCGCCGTACTCATCCACCACGACCGCCAAGTGGGTCTGGTTCACCTGCATCTCACGCAGCAGATCGTCGACCGGCTTGCTTTCGGGCACGAAGGGCGCCGGTCGCATGAGCTCGGTGACCAGCACCGTGGCGCCTTCCTCGTGGGCCGTCATCCGGCGCACGACATCCTTGAGGTACAGCAGCCCCACGATGTCGTCGACGTCGTCACCTTCCACCGGCATCCGCGAGAAGCCCGATCGCAGGAAGAGGCCCATCGCTTGGCGAGCAGTGCGATCGTGGTCGATCGACACCATGTCCGTGCGGGGCACCATGACCTCGCGGGCCACGGTGTCCCCCAACTCGAACACCGAATTGAGCATCTCGCGCTCATCGGCCTCGATCAGGGCGTGCTCACCGGCCATGTCCACCAAGTCGCGCAACTCGGACGCCGACTCAAATGGTCCGTCCCGGAAGCCCTTGCCCGGGGTGAAGGCATTGGCAATCGCCACCAGGACTCGCGACAGCGGCCCCAGGACCCGACGTAACCAAATGGCCACCGGTGCCGCGACCAGAGCCACTCGCGAACTGTGCTGCGCACCCAAGGTGCCGGGCGACACCCCGACAACCGCAAACGAGATCGCGGCCATGATGGCCGTCGCGATGACGAAGGGCTGCCAGGTCCCCTCTACCCGGTTGACGACCAGCAGGGTGATCATCACGGCCACGACCGACTCAGCCACGACCCGAACGAAAGAAAGCACCGACAGGTATGCCGCGGTGTCGCTGACGACCTTGACCAGGGCCGTGGCACCGGCTCGGCGCTCCTCGACCAACTCGGCAGCGCGCACGCGCGACATCCGCGTGAAGGCGGCCTCGGCCGTGGAGATCAGGAAGGCCACCACCGTGGCGACCACAGCGACCAGAATCTGCTGCGTCATGACCGCTCAGGCGCTGCGCGACCGCGGGTGGCCAGGAAGGTCAGCAGGAGCTGACGCTGAAGCTCAAACATCTCCGCTTCCTCCTCGGGTGTGGCGTGGTCAAAGCCCAGGAGGTGCAACATCCCGTGCGTCGTCAGCAAGAGGAGCTCATCCTCCATGGCATGCCCAGCCTCGATGGCCTGGCGAGCGGCAACCGTAGGACACAAGACAATGTCGCCGAGCATGCCTTCGGACGGCTCGACATCGGAGCGACCGGGACGCAACTCGTCCATCGGGAAGCTCATCACATCGGTCGGCCCCGGCAGATCCATCCACTGGACGTGCAGCACCTCCATGGCGGCCTCATCGACCAGCCGGACGCACACATCGGCGTCCTGGTGCACCCGCATCCGGGTCATTACATAGCGAACACAGGCGACCAATTCGAGCTCATCGATGGCCGTCTCGGTCTCATTGAGGACATCGACACTCATCCGCGGGGCCGATCGCTGCGGCGCTCGTGCCTGGCCCGATCCTCGCGCGGACGCGCGGCATCCCACCTGCCATAGGCATCCACAATGGCGCCGACGAGGCGATGACGGACGACATCGTGGGCCGTGAGCTCGGCGAAATGGACGTCATCGAGACCCTCGAGGATGTCGCGAACGACGCGCAGCCCGCTGAGAGTCCCTCCCGGGAGGTCGACCTGGGTGACGTCTCCGGTCACCACCATGGTTGAGCCGAAGCCGAGTCGGGTGAGGAACATCTTCATCTGCTCGGGCGAGGTGTTCTGTGCCTCGTCGAGGATAATGAAGGCGTCATTGAGGGTGCGGCCGCGCATGTACGCCAGCGGGGCCACCTCGATCGTCCCGGCGACCATCAGGCGCGGAATCGACTCGGGGTCGACCATGTCGTGCAGTGCGTCATACAGGGGACGCAAGTAGGGGTCGATCTTGTCGTTGAGGGTGCCGGGCAAGAACCCGAGACGCTCGCCTGCCTCCACTGCCGGGCGGGTGAGGATGATGCGGGTCACCCGTTTGGCCTGCAGAGCGGCGACGGCTTTGGCCATGGCGAGATACGTCTTGCCGGTGCCAGCGGGTCCGATGCCAAAGACGATGGTGTTCTCGTCGATCGCGTCGACATACCGCTTCTGCCCAAGCGTCTTGGGCCGAATCGTGCGCCCTCGGTTGGAGACGATATTCATGGTCAGCACATCGGCCGGGCGCTCTTTGGTCTGCTCGCGAAGCATCTGAATGGAGCGCTCAACCGCGTCGCGGTTCAACGGCTGCCCGGCCTCGATGACGGCCAGTAACTCATCCACCAGCCGCTCGACGAGCGCGATATCCGCGCTCGGTCCAGTGATCCGAAACTCGTTGCCGCGCACGTGAATCTGGACCCGGGGAAACTGGCGCTCCATGGTCCGCAGCAGCTCATCCCTCGGGCCCAAAAGGGACACCATGGACACCTCGGGCGGAATCACCACGACGTGGTGCGGAACGTGCGGGTGCGCCGATCCGGGCTCACCGTCGGGGACGGGAACCTGCTGGTCACTATGGTCACTGTGGGCGTCAGACATCGTGCCCACAGTCTACGTAAGCGCTCGCTTGCTCGTCACCGGCATTAACCGGAGCGGATCAGCCCGGAGGCCAAGTGAAGGGACGCCCACCCAGGACGTGCAAGTGCATGTGAAATACCGTCTGCTGGGCCGCCGCACCGGTGTTGGCAACCGTGCGATAACCGTCGAGGCCCTCCAGGTCAGCCACCCGAGCCACCAAGGCCCAGGCATCGGCCATCTCCTCGGGCGCCGCGGCGGCCAGCGCTGCGGCATTCGGCTCGTGGCGCTTGGGGATCACGAGCACATGGCTCGGCGCTTGTGGGCTGATGTCGCGGAAGGCCACGCTGTGCTCGCTCTCAGCCACCAGATCGGCCGGGATTTCGCGAGCCACGATCCGACAGAACAAGCACGATGCGTCATTGGCGCTCATGCCAGGCACCCTACGCCTGCCAGCGAAGGCGCGCGCAGAGCACGGCCAGGGCCGCCGGCCCTGCGCTTGAGCTGCGGAGCACGTGTGGCCCGAGCCGCATCGGCCGAGCCCCCACGGACTCCAACACGCTCAGTTCGGTCGGCGTGATGCCACCTTCGGGACCGACCACGACGAGGACCTCCCCAGCCTCGGGGAAGCTCTGGCTCGCCAAGGGTTGATCCGCGTCCTCGTGCAGGACGTATGCCGCAGACGCGCCAGCCAGACGTGCGGCCAGTGCGCGAGTGGTCACGGTTGGACCGAGCGCTGGCACGCGGGTCCGACGCGACTGCTTGGCGGCCGAACGCAGGAGCGCCCGCCAGGACTCTCGTGCCTTCTCGGCCCGGGCCCCACGCCACTGCACGATGCTGCGCTCGGCCTGCCAGGGAATGACCTCGTCCACGCCGAGCTCGGTGGCGGCCTCGATCGCTTGGTCGTCCCGACCGCCCTTGGCCAAGGCCTGAACCAGCACCAGGCGGACAGGCGGGACCGCATCGTGGCCGGTACTCGCCAGCAGGATCGTGACGGACGCCTTGTCGACGGCCACGACCTCGCCGCGGCCCCAGGATCCTTCGCCGTCGGCGAGGACCACCACCTCACCTGGGCTGGTCCGACGGACGGTCGCGGCATGGCGCCCCTCAGCGCCATCCAGCAGCACCTGCTCCCCCGGCTGCCACGCCGTCGCGAGCGCTGGCGACACCAGGTAGACGGGGGCGGTCACTCAGCGAGCCTTGAAAGCGTCGCGCAACTTGCCAAAGATCGTGCCGTCCTCGGCGTGCGTGGTCTTGGCCTGCGGACGCTCCTCACCGCGCAATGCGGCCAACCGTCGCAGCAGGTCCTCCTGCTCGGCGTCGAGCTTCGTGGGGGTCTGGACCTGCACATGGACCGTGAGATCCCCACGACCGGTCCCGCGCAAGTGGGTCACTCCCAGGCCGCGCACAGTGATCGTTTCCCCAGTGGCCGCGCCTCGCCGAATGGTGACCTCCCGGGCCCCGTCCAAGGTGTCCACATTCACCGTCGCCCCGAGGGCAGCAGCGGTCATGGGCACTTCGATGCTGGTGTGCAGATCGTCATTGCGTCGACGCATGGTCGGGTGTGAGCGGACGGCAATCTCGACATACAGATCCCCGGCGGGTCCGGCGCCATGGCCGACCTCCCCCTCGCCGGCCAACTGAATACGGGTGCCAGTGTCGACGCCAGCAGGCACTTTGAGCGTCAGGGTCCGGCGAGTCCGTACGCGGCCGTCACCCGAGCACTCGAAGCAGGGATGCGGGATGACATTGCCGAACCCTTGGCAGGTCGGGCAGGGCCGGCTGGTCATCACCTGGCCCAGGAAACTGCGTTGGACCTGCTGGATCTCGCCACGTCCACCACAGGCATCGCAGGTGCGCGGTGACGTACCGGGCTGGGCGCCGCCGCCGTGGCAACTCGAGCAGGCCACCGCGGTGTCGATCGTGATCTCCTTCTCGGCCCCGAAGACCGCGTCGGCCAGGTCGATGTCGAGCCGGACCAAGGCGTCCTGGCCACGCGAGACCCGGGTGCGCGGGCCACGAGCCCCGGCCGCTCCACCGGCACCATTGAAGAAGGCATCCATCATGTCGCTGAACGAAAAGCCCTGCCCGAAGCCTGCGCTAGCCGAGGCGTAGGGGTCGGCTCCCATGTCATAAGACCGGCGCTTGTCTGGGTCCGACAGAACGTCATAGGCCTGCGAGACGCGCTTGAACTGCTCCTCGGCCTCCGGCCCAGGGTTCACATCGGGATGCAGCCGACGGGCAGCCTTGCGGTACGCCCGCTTGATCTCCTCGGCGCTGGCATCCCGCGCCACATCGAGGTCGGCGTAATAGTCGTTCACGGTCGGGTGTGGTCCTTACTCGGAGAGAATCCGGGAGACATAGGTCGCCACAGCACGCACTGCGGCCATCGTCGTCGGGTAGTCCATGCGGGTGGGTCCGACGACACCGAGCCCGCCGACCACATCACTGCCCGCGGCATACCCGCTGCTGATCATGGATGTGGACTGCAGTCCGGCATAAGGGTTTTCGTGACCAATGTGCACGGCAATGTCGCGCTGTTCGGACGCGGCCCCCAAGAGCTTGAGGAGGACGACGTGCTCCTCCAAGGCCTCCAGGACCGGGCCCAGGGTCAACGGGAAGTCCGAACTGACCCGCGCGAGATTCGCCGTCCCCGCGAGCACCACCCGCTCCTCGCGCTCCTCGACCAAGGCATCTCGCAAGGCCAGCGAAATCGCCTCCGCGAGCGGGCGTAGCCGCACCGGTAGCCGCTCGAGCGCCGGGCCCAGGGCCGCGGCCGCCTCGGCGAGCAGCCGCCCGGTGGTCACGGAGTTGATCTCGGTGCGCAGCATTGACAAGTCGCGCTCGGCCGATTCAGAAGCCAGGTCAATCTGGGTATCGACGACCCTCTGCTCGACCCGCCCGGTGGTGGTGATGAGCACGACCAGCAATCTCGTCCCCGCGAGTGGCACCAACTCGACATGGCGGACGCCGGACCTGGCCAACGAGGGGTACTGCACGATGGCCACTTGGCGGGTGATCGAGGCCAGTAAACGCACCGTGCGAGCAATGACGTCATCGAGGTCAACCGCGCCATCGAGGAAGGTCGAGATCGCGCGCTGCTCGGCCGAACTCATCGGCTTGATCGCCGAGAGCCGGTCGACGAAGAGCCGGTAGCCCGCGTCCGTGGGCACTCGACCAGCACTGGTGTGGGGGGCAGCGATCAGCCCGTCCTCCTCGAGCGAGGCCATGTCATTGCGGATGGTGGCCGCAGAGACGCCCAGGGCATGGCGATCGAGGAGCGCCTTGGACCCCACGGGCTCAGAGGTGTGGACGTAGTCCTGAACGATCGCCCGAAGGACCAGCAATCGCCGTTCCTCACTCATCGCGTGGCCACCTCCGTCCTTCCCGGCTCAGTTGGCACTCTCAGCACTTGAGTGCCAATTCTATGCCGTCTTGGCGACACCTCGGTGCGCCCTGGCCGGTGGGCACGCCGCAGGCATTAGGTTCCGATGTCGTGGATCGATATGGCGCGGACGTGCTCGGAGGCGACTGGCGACGTCCGCCACGCGGACGGTCCCAGGAGGTCGCAGCCGAGGTCGGACTGGTCGTCGAGGATGTGGAGACCGGCTGGTGCGGTGCCATCGTGCGCGTCGAGAAGGCCGGTGGCCAGCACGTGGTCCACCTCGAGGATCGCCACGGCGCTCTGCGGGCCTTCCCGCTCGGATCAGGCTTCCTGCTCGATGGCGCCCCCGTGATCCTCACCCCCGTGGTGACCACGCGCCCGCCGACCGCAGCCACGCGCACCGCCAGCGGCTCGAGGGCAGTGAGCGGGCAGCGCGCCCGCGTGGCTCGCGGCTCCCGGATCTTTGTGGAAGGCAGGCACGACGCGGAGTTGGTCGAGAAGATCTGGGGCGCTGACTTGCGCCTCGAGGGCGTGGTTGTGGAAATGCTCGATGGGGTCGATGACCTTGCCGCGGCAATTCGGGACTTCGCACCCGAGCCCGGTCGGCGGATGGGGGTGTTGGTCGATCACCTCGTCCCCGGCAGCAAAGAGACCCGGGTCGTCGAGGCTGCCCGGCAGGTCCGCCCGTATGCCGCCCATGTGCTGATTGTGGGACACCCCTACGTGGATGTGTGGCAGTCGGTGCGACCGGAACGATTGGGGCTGACCTCCTGGCCCAGCATCCCTAGGGGAAGCTCATGGAAACAGGGGATCTGTGCCGCACTGGGTTGGCCGCATGCGACGGTCACCGACCAAGCCATGGCATGGCGGCGGATCCTCGCCAGCGTGTCCACGTACACCCATCTCGAACCCGCGCTGCTTGGACGGGTCGAGGAACTGATCGACTTCGTGACCGACCCCGGTCAGGGCGAGCCCTGAGCCGCCCCTGAGGACGCCCCCGAAAGCACGAGGATGGGGTGCTCGCAGCCGCCCGGGTGTGCTGTGATGAATCCTGTGACACACCCCAAGGAGCAACCCATGAGTGAGCAGGACGCCACCGATCAGCCAAGTTCGAGCGAGCAGGTGATCAGCGACCCGACGTTAGCGCTTCCGGCTGTCGATGAGACCCAGGTGGTCCCGCCGATGGAAGACAGCACGCTGGCGGTTTCGCCGCCGCCGCCCCCGCCGATGACTGAGCCCGTGCTCAGCGACCCTCCGGTGGGTCTGCCGACCGAACCTGCGGCGCCCGCCTTCCCACAGCCACAGGCGGCATTCCCACCGCCGCAGGCCACGATCCCGCAGGCACCTAGCTATCCGCCGCCGCCAGCGGGCTTCCCGCAGGCCGGTGGGTACACGCCCACGGCCGGTGCGGCAATGACGCCCGAGCAGGAGCGCAACATCGGCGTGCTTACCCACGCCGTTTCAGGAATCGCCTTTGTCCTGTCGGTGGGCACGCTCGGCTTCGTCGCCGCTCTCGTCCTTTACATCGTGTACAAGGACCGGGGCCCGTTTGTGCGCTCGCACACCGCCAATGCGCTCAACGTGCAGATCACCTGCGCGATCATGTTCGTCGCCGGTGTGATCTTCACGGTCACCTTGATTGGTGCCATCATCGGCATTCCGTTGATGATCGCGGCGGGCATCTACGGGGTCGTGATGCACATCCTGGGCGCCCTCAAGGCAAGCAATGGCGAGTTCTGGAACCCGCCGCTGACCATTCAGTTCGTCCGCTGATCGCTAGTAGCCCAACAGGTTTCGAACGACGAGGTCAGCCAGGAGCCGGCCCTTGCGGGTGAGCACAACTCGTCTCGCTCGGAGCAAGTGAGCGCCATCGACGAGCCCGTCGGCCACGAGCCCCGCAAGGGCCCCTCGGCCGGCGGGCTCGACGGCGTCCAGGGGTAGCCCCTCCCTCGTGCGGATGCGCAGCAGCACCAACTCATCGCGCCGTTGGTCCGCATCGAGGACCTCCCGTGCGGCGGCCGGGGATTGCCCGGCCGCCAGCCGGGCGGCATACGCGCGGGGGTGCTTGGCATTCCACCAACGCACGCCGCCCACATGGCTGTGGGCTCCGGGCCCGGCCCCCCACCAGTGGCCGCCGAGCCAATAGCCCTCGTTATGCCGAGAGCGGGCGGCCTCGCTGCGGGTCCAGTTGCTCACCTCGTACCAGGCGAAGCCCGCGCTTGTGAGCAGCTCGTCGGCGAGCAGGTACTTGTCGGCTTCGTCGTCAGGGTCGGGTCGCGACCGCTCGCCTCGCCGCACCTGGGCGGCCAGCCGGGTGCCCTCCTCGACGACCAGGGCATAGGCGCTGATGTGGTCGGGCTCGCAGGCCAGGGCCGCCTCGAGTGAAGTCCGCCAATCGGCCAGGCTCTCCCCGGGGGTGCCATAGATCAGGTCGAGGCTGACCGCCAGCCCACAATCCCGGGCCGCCTGGATCACCGTGGGCAGCCGTGCCGGATCATGGGTGCGCTCCAACACCTCCAGCACATGCGGGACGGCGCTTTGCATCCCGAAGGACACCCGAGTGACACCAGCTGCAGCCAGCGCCTGCAGGGCCGGCTCGTCGACCGAATCGGGGTTCGCCTCCACGCTGACCTCAGCCCCCGGCGCCAAGCCCCAGAGCTCTTCCACCCAACCCAGGAGCTCCCCCAGCATCTGCGGGGAGAGCATCGTGGGGGTGCCACCGCCCATGAAGACGGTGTCGACCCGGCGGCTGGTGCCGAGCACCCGGGCTGCTAGCTCCAGCTCGGCCCGCACGGCGCGCAGATAGTCCCCGGTGGCCTGGGCACCGTCCTGGTCCAACTCCCCCAGGGTGTAGGTGTTGAAGTCGCAGTAACCACAGCGGACCCGGCAAAAGGGCACGTGCAGGTACACCCCGAAAGGCGAATCGCCCGGTTCGAAGGCGTCCAATGCCGCCGGCGGCAATGCGCCATCGAGCGGCGCCAGGTCACCATCAGGCAGCTGGGGCATGCCCGCGATCATCCCATGACCAGAGGCGACCTCCTACGATGCCAACCGTGAGCACACGGTGGATCGAGGTCGACGGTGTGGTCAACATGCGTGAGCTGGGCGGCCTCCCGTTGAGCAATGGTGGGCGGGTGCCTCGCGGGGTGCTGATTCGGTCAGACAACCTGCAGGATCTGGGCGCGAGTGCCCGGGCTCGGCTGCGGGTCGAGTATGCCGTGAGCGATGTCGTGGACCTGCGCAGTTCCCTTGAACGCAAGATGGAGGGGCCGGCTCCGTGGGAGCGTGAAGGTGTCATCCGCCACCACTACCTCTCCTTGGTTGCCGGTGACGTCCCGGTCGGCGACGAGGCGGTGCTTGGCCTGTCGTGGCGCCGTCCAGAGACTCGGCGGGATGCCGACTTCTGGGGCGCGCATTACCTCGGATACCTCGATGACCGACCGGATTCGGTGAGCGCCGCCCTTCGGGCGATCCTCACCGCCCGGGGCGCGACGGTAGTGCATTGTGCCGCCGGCAAAGATCGCACCGGTGTGGTCATCGCCATGGCACTCGACCTCGCGGGGGTGCCACGCGAGGAGATTGTGGCAGATTATCTGCTCACCGCAGAACGCCTCGACGCCATCCTGCAGCGACTTGAGCCCCGGCCCGCGTACGGACCCGCCTTGGCCGAGCAACCGCCCGGCTCGCAAGTGCCGCGAGCAGCGGCGATCGAGAGCATCCTGCAGGCGGTCGACGATCAGTGGGGCGGAGCATCCGGCTGGCTCCGGGAGGTCGCCGGGTGGCCCACCCAGGACATCTCAGATCTGCGCAACCGGCTCAGTGGCCGCGGAATTAGCGGGCAGGACGATCGCTGACGTAAATGGTGATGATGCCCTCCACGACGACGACGCCGTCAGTCCGGACCGCCTTGACTCGCACCCCAACATCACCGGTCTCCAGCCAGTCCTGGGGATCGGTCTCGGCCACACAGAGCAGGTCGGTGGTCGACTTGGCCACGTAGTTGACCTGCATGCCCTTGGGAATCCACCGTCGCTCGGGCGGTGTGGTCGCCTCGGCAAGCAAACCCATCGCTGCCTCGAGACCATTGCAGACGGCGATCGCGTGCAGGGTCCCGATGTGGTTCTCCACCGAGTGCCGCAGCGCGATGGTCAACTCGGCGTAATGCGGACGCACCGTGCGAACCTGCGGTCGAACCGTGCGGAAGTACGGCGCCTTGCGCCCATACATCAACGAGAAGAAGCGCTTCCCCAAAGGCAAAGAGGACACACGTCGGTAGAGCTCGTAAGTCTGCGGCATACCCCGAATGCTAGGCGGGGGTATGCCGCAGACCCGACGCAGAGTGGACGTGACGTACGTCCCAAGCGATCAGCGGTGACGGTGCACGCGCCCCGGGATCCGGCGCACGGCCAGTGCCGCACCGATCCCGACGAGGGTCAAGCCCATCAGCGAGTAGATCCGCACGGCGTCGTTCATTCCCGTGTGGGCGAGCTCCTCGTGCGGTGTGGGCGTCACGGTCGGCGTCACCGTGGGCGTCGGCGTCTTAGTCGGCGTCTTAGTCGGCGTCGGAGTCGGCGTCGGAGTCGGAGTCGGGGTAGCCCCGGTGGCCTCACCGCTGCCGCTAAAGCGGCGAACATCGTCGCGGACGATGATCGGGGTCTGGCCGTAGATCGTCAGGCGAGCACGGTTCCGATAGTCGGTGAGGCTCGGGTCGGTCACGGTCGCAGTGCCCCGCACGCGGATGTACATATTGGTCGCCACACCTTTAATCGTGAGCCGGAACCCATCTGGCGCTTCGGCCGGCCCCGGACCGCACATCAGCGTGTACCGAGACGCCGGAATCGCGACATAGGCTCCGACGTGGCCCGAGTTGTCCTTGGCCTCGGCAACCTCGATGGACGCGCAGTCGATGGTGTAGCCCCCACCCGTGATGTCGGTGATCTTGACCTCGCCGGTGGCGTTGGGGACCAAACCAAAGGTCGTCACGTGGATCGCAAAGACGAGTTGATCCTGCGCCGTCGGATCGGCCCACGCGAGCGACTTGCGGTTGCGCTCGGCCGGAGCAGTGGTGGGCGGGCCCACCACCACCTTGTCTTCAAAGGTGCCATCCGCCGTGAACGTCGCCGTTGCCGTATCGCCTTGGGTTACCTTCCCCGCCTCGAAGACGACCATCAATGCAGAGGTCCCGGAGATGTTCTTGTGGGTATCGACGTATGACGTCAGCGTGACCGTCAGGACGTCACCGGTGATCGCCACCGTGCCAACGACCTCCCCCGTTGCCGGATCGAGGATGTTGAAGCCGCTTCGCACCCAATCAAAGGGGCCGGCCAGCGTCAGGGTGGCGGTGTCACCTGCCTTGGCCCCCGCTGGAACGGTGAAGTTCAGCGCCACATCCATGCGACTCTCCGGACCAGCCGTCGTCGGCACGATCTGCACATTGGTGAAAAAGCCGGACAACACCGCTGCGTCGGCCTTCGAGGCTGCCCCCACCAAACCGAAGACCATTACCCCCAACATGGCGGCGAACACGAGGGCACGCCTCGTCGCCGACATCAACATCACACTCATGATTTCCCTGAATTCAGCCTAGATTTCCCTGTCCTGGCCTACAGTACGCCGCCCCACTACCGCTAGTCACATTACCGGTCGGTCATGTGGAAAACCTGGACGAACGGGTGATGAGAAGGCTACTTCTGCGGCTTCGTCGGCGACTCACCCGAGGACAGCGCCGCGATGAATGCCTCCTGGGGCACCTCAACCCGGCCGACCATCTTCATCCGCTTCTTGCCTTCCTTCTGCTTCTCGAGCAGCTTGCGCTTTCGGGTGATGTCACCGCCGTAGCACTTGGCCAAAACATCCTTGCGGATTGCGCGAATGTTCTCGCGAGCAATGATCCGGCTCCCGATCGCGGCCTGAATCGGCACCTCGAATTGCTGCCGAGGGATGAGCTCTTTGAGCTTGCCGGCCATCATGACGCCGTAGCCGTAGGCGCGGTCCTTGTGGACGATCGCCGAAAAGGCGTCCACCGTTTCACCCTGGAGCAGGATGTCGACCTTGACCAGGTCAGCATCCTGGTCGCCGTCCATCTCATAATCGAGGCTGGCGTAACCGCGCGTGCGGGACTTCAACTGGTCAAAGAAGTCGAAGACAATCTCGGCGAGCGGCAGCGTATAGCGCATCTCCACCCGGTCCTCCGAGAGGTAGTCCATCCCTCGCAGAGTCCCCCGCTTGCCTTGGCACAGTTCCATGATCGCGCCGATGAACTCGCTCGGCGCCAGGATCGTGGCCCGCACGATCGGCTCACGGACCTCCGCGACCTTGCCGCCAGGGAACTCTGAGGGGTTGGTGACGGTGATCTCCTTGCCGTCCTCCATGGTGACCTCGTAGACCACATTGGGCTGCGTCGAGATCAGGTCGAGATTGAACTCGCGCTCCAGCCGCTCACGCACGATCTCCAGGTGCAGCAGACCGAGGAACCCGCAGCGGAAGCCGAAGCCGAGAGCCGCGCTGGTCTCGGGCTCGTACACCAAGGCCGCATCATTGAGTTTGAGTTTGTCCAGTGCCTCGCGCAGGTCGGGGTAATCCGAGCCGTCAATGGGATAGAGCCCTGAGAACACCATCGGCTTGGGGTCGCGGTAGCCACCCAGTGCCGCGGACGCTGGCTTGGCCGAGTTCGTCACCGTGTCACCCACGCGGGACTGGCGCACGTCTTTCACACCGGTGATGAGGTAGCCGACCTCACCCACACCAAGCCCCTTGCTGGTGACCGGTTCGGGGCTAATGACGCCAATCTCCAAGAGCTCATGGGTGGCCTTGGTCGACATCATGGCGATCCGCTCACGGGGATTGAGATCACCATCAATCACACGGACATAGGTGACCACACCGCGGTAGGTGTCGTACACCGAGTCGAAGATCATCGCTCGGGCCGGCGCCGACGGGTCGCCGACGGGATGCGGCACCTGCCGCACGATCTCGTCCAGCAACGGCTCGACTCCGGCGCCGGTCTTGCCCGAAACCCGCAAACAGTCCGCAGGATCACAGCCAATGAGTCCGGCCAACTCTTCGGCGTACTTCTCCGGCTGCGCGGCCGGGAGGTCGATCTTGTTGAGCACCGGGATGATGGTGAGGTCGTTCTCCATCGCCAGATAGAGGTTGGCCAGCGTCTGGGCCTCGATCCCCTGGGCAGCATCAACGAGCAGCACGGCACCCTCGCACGCGGCCAGGCTGCGGCTGACCTCATACGTGAAGTCGACGTGGCCAGGCGTGTCGATCATGTTGAGGACGAAGGGCGTGCCGCCGGACTCCCAGGGCAGGCGAACAGCCTGCGACTTGATCGTGATGCCTCGCTCCCGCTCGATGTCCATCCGGTCGAGATACTGGGCACGCATCAGACGATCGTCCACGACTCCGGTGATCTGGAGCATGCGGTCGGCCAGCGTCGACTTGCCATGGTCAATGTGGGCGATGATGCAGAAGTTGCGGATCGCCTCCGGTGGTGTCGCGTGCGGCTGCAGCACGGTGCGGGCACGGGGGGACAACGGTTTCGGTTCCTCGGCGGTCGGGAGTGGAGGTTCGGCCTCACAGTCTCCCACGAAATCTCCACGAGCCGGTCGAGCAGGCTCCCTAGTGCCGTGCCACGAATGTCGCCAGTCTCGTCATCGCCTCATCGCAGTCCTGAGTGCTGCCGGCGAACGAGAGGCGGAACCACCGTGAGCCATCAAGTTCCGAGTCGACTCCGGGACGGTGCGGCGCGAAGTCGATACCCGGGGTCACGGCCACGCCAGTCGCGTCGAGGACCTCGAAGCACCACGTCAACGAGTCGGTGGTCAGATGGCCGATATTGGCGTAGGCGTAGAACGCGCCGTCCGCGGGGGCCCACCTAGACACGCCCAATTCGCGAAGGCGACCCAGGACGAGATCCCGATTGGCGGCATACCGGCGGACGTGGCCGTCGAGTTCGCTACGGGCCCCGTCGGAAAATGCCGCCACGGCAGCAACCTGGTTGAGCGCCGGCGCACAGATGTTGAGATTGCCGAGGAGCAGCTCCACGGGTCGCCGCAGGGCTTCGGGCAGCACCGCCCAACCGACCCGCCACCCGGTCATCGAGAAGTACTTGCTCAGCGAGCCGACCAGAACGGCGTTATCGGATGATTGCGCGGCACTGGCGGCGGGCGGGCCATACGTGATCCCGTGATAGATCTCGTCGCTGATCAGCAGCACACCCTCCTCATCGCACCAGCGGGCCACTCGAGCCAACTCCTCCGGTGCGATGATCGTGCCGGTCGGATTGGCCGGGGAAGCAATGATCAGTCCCTGCGGCGGGCCACCATTCGCCTCAGACCATGAACGCAATTGGTCGACCGTCGGCTGGAATCGCTCCTGTGGACCGCAGTCGAGCTCGACCGCCTTGCACCCCAAAGCGAGCAGCGAGTTGCGGTATGCCGGATAGCCGGGCCGGGTCATCAGGACGGTGTCACCAGCATCGAAGGCCGCCAAGAAGATCGCCGTGAAGGCCGCAGAGGAGCCCGTCGTCACCGCCACTGCGGCCGGATCCACCGACACGGCGTACGCGTGCTGGTAGTGCTCGGCGATGGCTTCGCGCAAGGCTGCTACCCCCATGGCGTCGGTATAGCCATGGGGCGCGCCCGAGGCCAGCGCCCGTGCGGCGGCCTCTCGAACCGCCAGCGGGGCAGGTGTGCTGGGTTGGCCCGCGCACATGGTGATCACGTCGCCATGGGTGCCCGCACGCTGGTTCGCCGCCTTGAGCAGCTCCATCACGTGGAAGGGCTCGACCTGGCCGCGGCTCGACAGCGGGATGCTCACGCAGGCCATCATGCCGTCTGAGGGGCCGGGGGCGGTTACCGTGGCCGATGTGAACCAGTGGCAGAAGGTGCTCGATCTCGTCCGTCGGCTGGTGCGCGCCCCAGCGCCCACCGACCAGCCTGTCGGCTACCCCGGCGATGCCGACGAGTCAGTGACCCCGGTCTATGCACCCAAACCCGATGGGCGTCCCGACCCAGGCGAAGTCGTCTGGACCTGGGTGCCTTATGAGGAGGACGCCACCCGGGGCAAGGATCGTCCCGTCTTGCTCATCGGCCACGATGACCCCTGGCTGCTCGCGCTGCCCCTGACCAGCAAGGACCATGACCGCGATGCCGCCCAAGAGGCGGCCCAGGGCCGGCATTGGATCGATATCGGCAGCGGGGCGTGGGATCCTCGCGGGCGACCCAGCGAGGTGCGGGTGGACCGGGTGATTCGGGTGGACCCGGACCGGGTACGCCGAGAAGGAGCCGTACTCGACCGGGCACGTTTCGAAGCAGTTGCCCGGGCGGTGCGCCTCAGCCGAGGAGGTCGATGACCTCGCCAGCCGCCCGCCTACCGGACAAGACGGCTCCGTGCACGGTGCTGGGGTAGTCGGGTTCGGTGGCCTCGCCGGCCCAGAAGATCCGTCCGCCGACCGGGCTGCCCAAGGCCACCCGGTCAGCGCGGCCGCTGCCGACCACGGTCCCTGAGTAACTACCCAGGGCCCATTCGTCCCGGGACCACGAGCTGGTGAGGACGGCATTCGGCTCCGGGATGCCCTTGCCGAACATGTCTCGTAGCGCGGACATGGCTTCGGCAACCACGACCTTGGGGTCGGCAGCCTCGATCCGGCGGGCATTCGCCCCGGAGTTGAAGCCCAGCAGAATCGGCGCGCCGGCCTTGGCGAAACTGACCCATTCGCTCCAATGCCCGGGGGTGGCCGTGAGGTACTCATGCCAATCGACATCGGTCGGCCAGAAGGCCCGCTCGAAGCGCAGGAAGGTCTTGCTGAGCACGCCCATGTCGAGTCGGGAGATCGCGTGCTGGGCGGCGGCGCTCATCGCGGGCTCGATCGTCAGCGTGCCAGCTTTGAGGACGCCGAGCGGCACGGTGACGATGACGGCCGAGGCGCGTTCCTCGCGGCCAGCGACCGTGGCGACGACCTGGCCGCCGTCAACGCGAATTCGGGTCACCGGGTTGGACAGCTGCACGTCGATGCCCTTGGCGAGATAGCTCATGACTGCGCCATAGCCGCCCGGGAAGAGGACATCGTCTCCGTCGAACTCCTTGCCCTCATCGGTCGACCAGGCCGAGAGCCGACCGGCTTCGAGGCCGTACTCGGTCTCAAAGGTGGCGGAGAGATAGAACCCAAGGTCGGCACGCTCGGCCGCCGTCAGGCCCGGGAACCAGGAGGTGCGCTCGATGGCCTGCTGGATAGACATATCGCCGTCACCTGCGGCAGCGGCGGTGAGAGCCGCAGCCACCTTGCTTTCCCAGCCATCGGTGTCGGGTTCACGCAGCCCTTGGGCTTTCAAGGCTGCCGCAATGTAGACCTCGCCGGAGTCGTAGGAGGTCGCCAGCGTAGTCGCACCGGCTTCCTTGGCAAGCTCGGTCACCGGATTGCCCTCCGGGCCGTGAATCCACGACGCGCCGAGGTCGATCGGCTGTCCGGGCCACTGAGAGGTCGTGAAGACTCGGCCCCCGATTCGGTCCCGTGCTTCCAGCACCGTCACGGCCAAACCCTTGGCGCTCAACGCCGATGCGGCCGCAAGTCCGGCGGCGCCGGCTCCGATGACGAGGACCCGACGCCGGCTGTCGTCGGCCGAGCTGGGCCTTGTCGCGGCGGGTCTGGACTCAGTGGGTGACTGCGTCGAAGCCGTGCAGGCAGTGAGGGCACCCAGGAGGCTGGCGCCCGCCCCGCTGCTCAGAAGGACGCGACGAGAGGGCATAGCTAGCACGCTGCCAGGATAGGTGAGGGCGAGGCCGGCGAGTCCCCCCGGGGTACGGCCTCCCCCAACCGCTGGCGTTAGCGGACGGGACGTTCCAGGCGCTGCGAAAGCAGGGCGAGCAGCAGGCCCAGGACGGCGAGGATGGCCCCGACCCGGGAGGGCCACTCGTAGCCGAGACCAGCGGCGAGCACCAGGCTGCCGAGCCACGCGCCCAGACCATTGGCCACATTCAGCGTGGCGTGGTTGAGGGTCGCGGCCAGCGCCTGGCCCTCGTGAGCGACATCCATCAAGCGGGTCTGGAGCAGCGGGACCAGGACCGAGGGCACTACCCCCAGGATGAAAGGGAAGACCCAGGCCAACACGGTCAGCCGCAGAGCCGGCGCAAACGCCAGGAACATGACGATGAGCAGTGCCTGAAGGACGATGATCCCCCGCAGCACCCCCAACCGTTCACCGGCCGGGCCAGCCAAGGCCATCCCGGCCACCATGCCCAGCCCATACACGGTCAGCACCGCGGGGATGAGGCTCGACGGGAATCCGGCGATGGTCGTCATGGTGGGCGAGATATAGGCGTAGGTCGCAAACATCCCGCCGAAACCGACAATCCCGATCAGCAGGGCCAGCCAGACTTGGACATGCCGCAAGGCGCGCAGCTCATCCAGCGGAGAAGCTCCCGCCACGGACGCTTGCTTGGGCACCCACCGGGCAACCGCAAGCACGGTCAGCGCCGCCAGCGCGCCAACCCCAACGAAGGGCAGCCCCCAGCCCAGGTGTTGACCCACCCAGGTGCCGAGCGGGACACCCACAACATTGGCGATGCCGAGACCGGCCAGGATCATCGCCACCGCCCAGGTGCGACGCCGCTCCTCCACCAGCGAAGCTGCCAGCAGCATGGCAATGCCAAAGTAGGCGCCGTGGGGCAGACCCGACACGAATCGGGTGACCATCAGGGCTGGGTAGGTGACCGCAAAGAATGAGGCGGTATTGGCCACCGCGAAGAGCGCCATCAGGCCCATCAGCAGGCCCTTGCGCGGGGCCTTAGCGAAAGCGATCGCGAAGGCGGGTGCGCCGACCACGACGCCGGCGGCATAGGCGCTGATGTAATGGCCCGCCGTCGGGATGTCCACACCGGTGCCGGCCGAAATCTCGGGCAGCAGCCCCATCGCCACAAACTCGGTCACCCCGATCGCGAAGCCACCCAGGGCAAGGGCAGCGACGGCCAGGCCCACCGAGGAGGTCATCGGAGAAATGACGACGGGCCCATCCCCCGAGGGGGACGGGCCCGTGGTCACAGGCCGCTTGCTCAGAGCGCGCTGGCCTTCTTGGCCATCGCCGACTTCTTGTTGGCAGCCTGGTTGGCGTGAATGACGCCCTTGCTCACGGCCTTGTCAAGCTTGACGGAGGCCGTCTTGAGGGCCTCCTTGGCCGCGTCGACCTGACCGGCGTCAGCGGCCTCGCGGAACCGGCGGATCGCGGTCTTGAACTCGCTCTTGATCGCCTTGTTGCGCTCGGTCGCCTTGCGGTTGGTCTTGATCCGCTTGAGCTGGGACTTGATATTTGCCACTGGTGCGTCGCACTTTCTGCTGTGGGGTCGGTATGCCGTAGAGGGCGGCAGATGCGGACCGGGACCGGGCGTGGGGCACCCGTGGTGATCCGCTCTGGGTAGTTCTCCGTGCGCGCACGACCTCTTGCGCGCACGCAATGGGCGAATCTACCAGCGAGGGGGTCGAGGCACCAAAAGCCGCCTCCAACGATCCGTGGCCACCAGCTTCAGGAGGCACCATGCTCGGTGGTGATGGTCAGAATCGCCCGCTCCACGGCATACACCGGGTCGCGACCGCCGCCCTTGACCTCAGCGTCGGCCGCCGCGACCGCGCTGATGCAGCGACCCAATGCCTCGGCGCTCCACCCGGAGAGCAGGCGGCGGGCCTTGTCGACCTGCCACGGCGCCATGCCCAACTCTCGGGCAAGCTCGGCGGATCGCCCCCGCCCGGCGCTGCCCACCTTGACCAGTTGCCGCAACTGTCCGGCCAGCACCGCGACGATCGGCACCGGGTCCACTCCCACCGCTATCGCGTGACGCAGCAACCGCAGCGCCTCCCCCGTGTCCCCGGTCATGGCGGCATCGGCAACGCGGAAGCCGGTCGCCTCGACCTTGCCGCCGTGGTAGGTCAGGACGACACTCTCGTCGATGACGCCCGTGGTGTCGGCGATGAGTTGCTGGCAGGCCGCGGCGAGCTCGCGCACATCTCGACCCACGGCCTCGACCAGGGCTTGCACCGCCCCGGAGGTTGCCTTTCGCCCACCGGCACGAAACTCGTGGGCCGCGAAGTCGGCCTTGTCCTTATCGGACTTCATGGCAGGCGCATCGATGACCCGGGCGCCGGCTGCGCGCAAGGCATCCGTCGCTCGCTTGCCGCGCGGACCGCCCTTGTGCAGCACGACGAGTCGGACATCTCCCGCTGTTGCCGCGGGCAAGACCTCCACCAGATCTCGGATGAGCTCATCGCTGCCCTCGTCCGCGTCGTGGACCACCAGGACCTTCTGTCCGCCAAAGAGCGACGGGCTGGCATGAACGCCGAGGTCACCAGGGGCGTACGCCGCGGCATACATCCGCACCACCTCGGCATCCGGCTCTGCAACGGTGATCTCGTGCACGGTGTGCGCCAGAGCACGCTCGGCCAGCACACTCTCCGGACCGGAGATGAGATAGGCGGACGGGAGCGCTGGGGCCATGGGGACACTGTCCCACGAGGCAGCGACAACGCGAAGGGGGTGACCGGCTGACGCCGGTCACCCCCTCACAGGTGAGGATTAGTCCACGGTCAATTGACCGTGAGCGGTGCCTTCACGACGGTGTCTCCGAGCACATTGCTCGAGGTCATCTTCGTGAGCAGCGGATGCGAGCCGGCGGTATTGCCGCGAACCTGCAGCGAGTAGGACACCGATCCACCAGGCTGACCAGGGGTGGTCGAGACCCGGAGACTGCCCGTTGGCGAACCGGCGAGCATCGCACCGTTGACGCCCTGGACGCTCTCCACACCGACGGTGAGGCCGGTGCCTGCTGGAGTGCTCGACCCGATGGTGTCGTTCGCGTACTCGTAGGTGATGTCCTCGGTGTCGCCAAGGCCGATCCAGGCTTGCATTCCACGATGGGCGGAAGGGTCACCAAAGATCGCAACGTCCCACTGCAACACAAGCCAGCTGTGCACTCCGTCGGTGAGGATCGCCGCGCGAATACCTTCTTGGCCACCCCCATCGAGGTCGGTCCAGTACGGCGAGAGGACGCCATTGGGGCGGGCCGGGTCGGGCAGGTTCTGCGGGAGGTACTGGATGTCCTCAGAGGAATCCGCGCCGCCCAGCACCAGGTAGCCGTTGGAGACCACACCGACACGAGTGAAACTCTGCCCACCGAAACTGAAGGCCGGCACCGTGAAGTTGATGGCCTCTTCGTCACCGATCGCCTGACCCACCAGGCCGACATCCTCGAGATCGAGGTAGCCACCGGCCGGGGAGTCCGTGGTGCTGGCGATCGCTGGCACTGCGTCCTTCGGAGCAGCGAGCATGACGTTGTTCTTGATCGCTGCCTTACCCGCTTGAACCACAGTGGCCCCGGTTGCGCCGGTGATCGTGGTCCCGGGGTCGGCCGTCGAGCGCAGCGACACTGTCGTGTCGGTGGTGCCCGTGTTGGTGGCCGTCACGGTGCACGTCGTGGTGTCGGCCACGGCAATCGTGTTCGGGTCACAGGCAGAGGTCAGCGTGGTTGCGCCCTGCTGGACATTGAATGCCACCGGCATCCGAACGGTGGTTGCCCCGGCCGAGACCCACTGAATCGCACCGAAGTACTGTCCCGGGTCGGCCGACGACGTGACTGTGATCTTGAAGGTCTGCGTCCCGCCGCTGGGGATGGTCCCACTCGAGGGAGTCACCGTGATCGATGAACCGGCGTCGGCACTGGTCTGCACCGTGAACGCATAAGGGTGCCCGGATAGGTTGCGAGCCGTTCGACGGACCGTGACCGAACCTGGCATCGTCGGCAGATTCACCGAGGGCAGGTTGAGATTGGCAGCGGTGGCCGGGTCCTGGCCCCTGGTGCGGTAGTGCACTCCGGACTCGCTGAACGAGATGGGAGCGCTGGCTGCCTTGGTGAGGTCGACGTGCCCGGCGCCCATGTCGAACGGGTCAGCCGGTGTCGTCAAGTCCTCCTTGACCACATTCTGGCGAGCCGTCGTCATCAGGGCGGACTTGATCATTCCCGGACCCCATGCACGCTTGGCTGCCTTGACCAGGATGGCCGATCCAGCAACCATCGGGCTGGACATCGAGGTCCCGGCGATGGCCATGTACGACTCGCCGCTCGGTCCACCGCTGACGTCATCGGGTGTGGGTGTCTGGCCTGCGAGAACCTGCACACCAGGAGCGGTGATATCCGGCTTGAGGAATTGCCCGCCGGGTCCGCGCGAGGAGAAGGCCGCCATCACATTGCCCGTGCCGGCAACCGCCACACCGGCAGTGAAATGAGCCACGGCCGTGGGGTGGTCGGACATGAAGGCCACGAAGTCGGCACCGTCGGCGAGGTGCACCGTCGGCAGCCAGTGGTTATCGGTTTCGACGTCCTGCAGCGGGGAGTTGTACAGGATCATTCCTGCAGCCCCTCCCTGCTTGACGTTGTACCCCTTCTGCACGCGCCCGACGACACCTCGGCGGCACGCGACGATCTTGCCCGTGGCCGCACCCGCAGGCAGCGCAGTGCTGCAGAGCGCGTCGTAGCCGGGGATGCTCTCCGCCATGACCACGGGGCTGTCAGCGGTGACACCATCGGTGATCGAGGCACCGGTCAGCGTCACGCTATCGCCGCCGTCGGTGAGCGTCAGAGTGGACTGGAACTCACGGACCTGGGTCGAGGCGGCCACCGTGGTGGTCCACGGGGAGAAGTGGTTCACCGTCGCGGCGCCGGGGCCTTCATTTCCTGCGGAGGTCGCCACGAAGACGCCGGCCTCATAGGCATCGAGGAAGGCCATCTCCACCGGGTCCGAATAGGGGTTCGTGCCACCGGAGATGGAGAAGTTGATCACCTTGGCACCGTCGAGAATGGCCTGGCCGACGGCCGCGGCCGAGTCGGAGCCATAGCAGCCCACCGCGCCACAAACCTTGTACTCAAGGACCCAGGCGCCGGGGGCCACGCCGGAGATCGGGCCCCGGTTGACGCCCAGGACATTGGCCGTCGTGACGGCATTACCCGCAGCGGTGGTCGTGGTGTGCGTGCCATGGCCATCGCTGTCGCGGGCCGTGGTGTAGGTCTCGCTGCCGTTCACCAGGAGGTACGTGTCCAAGAATGCCTTGCCACCGATGAGCTTGTTGTTGCACTGGAAGACGTCAACAGCGGGGGTGAGTGGATTGTCGCCAAAGTCGCACGGACGCGGCTGGCCGCTGGGCGCGGCCGGTGGCTTACGCATGCCGGAGTGGCTGGCCAGCATGGGGTGCTCCGGCCAGACGCCGGAGTCGAGGTCGGCAAAGATGACTCCTCGCCCAGCCTTGGACTGCCCGCCCAGGGCCGTCCACAAGGTGGTGGCACCAATGAACTCGGGACCCTCGACGACCTGCGGCTTGTTCAGGGTGTCGCTCTGGACAGCGGCGACGCCGGGAACTTTGAGCAAGGCAGCGGCGTCCTTGGCGCGGATGCGAGCGGCGATGCCGCCGTAGACGATCTTGATGCTCTTGCCGAGCTTGGCGCCCGGGACCTTCGCGGCGATGGCCTTGCGGGCGGCGGCGTCCATCGAGGAGATGTGCTTGCCGTAGGCGACCTCGGCCGCGCTCTTGCCGGTGAGGTCCTTGCCGGTGACAGACGGGCTGGTCGCGGCCAAACCAGGCAGATTGCCCTGGTAGGCGGCGAGCGCGTCGTAGTCGAGCTTGATCACGACATTGACCATGGCCGAGTCCGTGCGGGCCAAGAGCTTGGCATCCGACTGGGCGGCTTGGCCGGAGACGGACTTAGCCCCGGTGATCCGGGACTCGGGCTTGACTTCCCGAACGGTCAGAGAGTTTCGGTCCACCGAAGAAGCCTGAGCAGCAGGCACAGAGAGCAGACTCCCCGCGATCGCGACTGCTCCCAAAGCCGCGCTTGCGCGCCGCGAGGGTGCCTTCATATCAACTCCGTTTCTGTCACGTGACGCCGTCTTCGCACGTCACGGTCGTGCCACTCGATGGGCGATGGTGCCATCGGCGCAACTTTAGGACTCAACGAAGGGGCCTGGGAAGGGCTGATCTTCGCTCATTGGGCCCGCGGTCAGAACGCGAGTGCCCCCAAGGCCGCAAAGCTAGAAGGAATTCTCGTGAATCACCGATCTTGGCCGGCGCTCAAGCCGAGTTGCCCGAGCCGAGCCCTCACAGCCGGGACGGACTTACCCATCTGGGCAGCAATATCGCCGACCTCGATTTCTGCTTCGACGCCGTCGCGCAGTTCCTCATCCTCTTCGTCGGTCCACGCCTCCCCCGCGGTCACCGCGGTGCGTACCTGGGTGGGATCGGGTGGCGGCGGAGGCGGATCGGCCGGTGGCCTAGCCGATGGGCTGGCTGGCGGCGAAGCGGCATACGCCGGCTCGTCAACGGCCCTAATGGGCGGCGCGGACACGTCGAGTCGCTCCAATGCGCCGAGCACCAGTGCCCGATCGGTCGTCGGCCAGAACGGTGGCAACGATCGCTGAAGGAATCCGGCATACCGGGCGTTGACCATCCGGGAGTCCAGAAAGGCCACCACTCCCCGATCCTCGGCGCGGCGCACCAGGCGGCCGGCTCCCTGAGCGAGTCGGAGGGCCGCGTGGGTCGCCGAGACCGCCATGAAGCCATTGCCGCCACGTTCCGCGATGGCCTGGGTACGGGCCGAGGCCAACGGATCATCGGGCCTGGGGAACGGGATCCGGTCGATGATGACCAGCTGACAGGCAGAACCCGGGATGTCCACCCCTTGCCACAGGGACAAGGTCCCAAAGAGGCAGACCCTTGCGTCCCGCGAGAACTCGCGTACCAGGGTCGCGAGTTGGTCTTCCCCCTGGCAGAGCACGCTGATCCCCGAGCCGTCGAGCCGGTCGCGCAGGTGCTCGGCCGCCTCCCGCGCGGCGCGCATCGAGGAGAAGAGCCCCAGCGTGCGGCCTCCCGCGGCGCGCACCAGAGCCTCAATCTCGTCCATCGTCTGCGGCGCGGTGCCATCGCGCCCGGGCGGCGGCAGGTGCGCCGCGACATACGCGATCGCCTGTTGCGGGTAATCGAAGGGGCTGCCGACATCCAGGCCGGTCCACGGCGGTGAGCCCTCGCCGCGCAGACCGATGGTGCCGGCCACCGCGTCAAAGCTGCCCCCAAGGGCGAGGGTGGCCGAGGTGAGGATGACGGTGCGCTCCTCGAAGACGGCTTCCCTCATCAGCGTCGCCACACTCATCGGCGCCACCCGCAGGATGCTCCCTCGCCGCTGGTCCTTGCTCACCCAGACGACATCCAGCGGGCGCTCCTCGAGGACGCGAGCCGCGTTCTCCCACACCTCGTCCACGGCCGCGCGGGCCACTTGGCGGGCGCCATCGGACTCATCGCCGCCGCCCTTGAGCTCCGACTGGACCCCGCGAGCCGTATCCCGAACGATGGTCAGCGCCTGAACCAGTGCGTCCGGCAGCGCTCTCAACCGGCCCTCCGGGAGCGCGTCGAGGGTCGTTTCGAGCAGTTCGCCGGCACGCTCGAATTCCTCGGTCTGCTCGGCCTGCCGACCGACTTTGCGTCCGGCCACTCGAATCATCGAGGCGGAGAGCTCGTCGGTGATGGTGGAGGTCACTCGGTCGACCAGTTCGTGACCCTCGTCAATGACGAGGAGGTCGTGCTCGGGCAGCATCGCACGGCCCTCGAAGGCGTCGATGGCCATGAACGCGTGGTTGGTCACCACGACGTCGACGGTTTTGGCCTCGGCGCGGGCCTTCTCCACGAAGCACTCGCCGACCATCGGGCAGCGCTGGCCTAGGCACTCATGGGCATTCACGCTGACCTGGCGCCAGGCGCGATCGGAAACCCCGGGCACGAGGTGGTCGCGATCGCCTCGATCGGTCTCACCGGCCCAGGCGCGCACGCGGACGACCTCTTTGCCGAGGCGGGATGCAGCCTGGTCGACCAGCTCCACCGAGATCAGGCCGTCATCGGGTTCGTCGGGGAAGCCACCTTCGAGCTTGTGAAGGCACACGTAATTGGCCCGCCCCTTGACCAGGGCAAAGGTCGGTCGGCGGCCCAATACCCCGGCCAAGGCCTGCGCGAGGACGGGGAGGTCACGGTCGACGATCTGACTTTGCAGAGCCAGGGTGGCGGTGGCGATCACGGCCGGGGTACCGCTCGTCCGGGCATGCGCGATGGCCGGGACCAGATAAGCCAGGGACTTGCCCGTGCCGGTGCCCGCCTGAACGAGCAGGTGGGTGCCCTCGTTGATCGCGCGCTCCACGGCATACGCCATCTGCCGCTGCCCCTCGCGTGGCACGCCGCCGATGCCGCTGATGGCAGCGTCGAGGAGGGCGTCGAGCGTCGGGGAGGTCACCGGACGAGCCTATGCCGTGTGCGCGTCGGTCCGGCTTCGTGTCGGAACCTTGCAGTTGGGGCCCGTTGTAAGGGGCCTGAACCGGAAGGTTCCGGCATCAGGCGGGAAAGTTGGGGTCAGGGAGGTGTTGCGTCAGGCGCGACGGGTTGCACTATTTGCACCAGACGTGCTGACAACTCGTATGCCGTGGTGCCACTATGAGCGCGTGAGCACCGACGCCCCGACCGCAGCCCCCGTCCCTGCCGACATCGAGATCGCGGAAGCCGCAACGATGCGGCCGATTCTTGAACTCGCCCAGGAGCGATTGGGCATCGACGCCAGCGCCCTCTCCCCGTACGGCCACACCAAGGCCAAGATTGCGCTGGACTACGTGCGCTCCCTGGCCGACCGCCCCGATGGCACCCTCATCTTGGTCACGGCGATCAGCCCGACTCCGGCCGGCGAAGGCAAGACCACGACCTCGGTCGGTCTGGCCGATGCGCTCTCGAGTCTGGGCAAGAAGGCCGTCGTCGCCCTGCGGGAGCCCTCGATGGGGCCGGTCTTCGGGATCAAGGGCGGCGCCGCCGGTGGTGGCTACGCGCAGGTGGTGCCGATGACGGATATCAACCTCAACTTCACTGGTGACTTCGCCTCCATCGCCGCCGCGAACAATCTGCTCGCCGCGCTCATCGACAACCACATTCACCATGGCAACGCGCTGGGCATCGATCCCCGCACGATCACCTGGAAGCGCGTCGTCGACCTCAACGACCGGGCGCTGCGCGACATCGTGATCTCCCTGGGTGGCGTCGCCAATGGCTTCCCGAGGGAGGACGGCTTCGACATCGTGGTCGCCTCCGAGGTGATGGCGATCTTCTGCCTGGCCGAGTCCCTGGCCGACCTGCGCAAGCGCCTCGGCGACATCGTCATCGGGTACACGCGAGACAAGCGCCCGGTGACCGCGCGGGATCTCAAGGCCGACGCTGCCATGACGGTGATCCTGCGAGATGCCCTGGCGCCCAACTTGGTTCAGACCCTTGAGCACACCCCCGCGATGATCCACGGCGGCCCGTTCGCCAATATCGCCCACGGCTGCAACTCCGTGATGGCCACCCGTACTGCCCTCAAACTCGCGGACTATGTCGTCACCGAGGCGGGCTTCGGCGCCGACCTGGGCGCCGAGAAGTTCATCGACATCAAGTGCCGCAAGTCCGGGGTGCGACCCTCGGCCGTGGTCGTCGTTGCCACTGTCCGGGCGCTGAAGTACCACGGCGGGAATGCCGTCGCCGACCTTAAGACCGAGGATGTCGAGGCCATGCGCCGCGGCATGGACAACCTGCGCCGCCACCTGCTCAATGTCCGCGATGTCTACGGCTTGCCGCCGGTGGTGGCGATCAACCGCTTCCCCTCGGACACCGACGCCGAGGTCGCCGAATTGGTCCGGCTGGTCGAGGCCGAGGGATTCACGGCATACGAGGCGACCCACTTCAGCAATGGCGGCGCGGGTGCCCAGGATCTGGCGCGTGGCGTCATCGATGCCATCGAGAAGTCCACGGGCTCAATGCAATTCGTCTATGAGGACGACCTGAGCCTGGCCGAGAAGGCCACCGCGATCGCCACCAAGGTCTACGGCGCCGCCGCCGTCACCTTCGACTCCAAGGCACAGAAGAAGCTCGACCAGATCGAAGCCGAGGGCTACGGCCACCTGCCTGTCTGCATGGCCAAGACCCAGTCGTCCTTCTCGACCGATCCGACCAAGCGCGGGGCCCCTACCGGCCACACGGTGAACGTCCGCGAAGTGCGGCTCGCGGCCGGTGCTGGCTTCGTGGTCATGGTTACCGGCGACATCATGACGATGCCCGGACTCCCCAAGGTGCCCGCCAGCGACAACATCGAGATCGATGACGAAGGCCGCATCACGGGCCTGAGCTGACCTCGGTGCTGGGCGTAGGAGCGAGTTTCTCCAGCCGGCGCCCGCGCTGACAGATCAGATGGGCGACCAAGGCCGTCCAGCCCGTCTGATGCGAGGCCCCACAGCCCCGACCGTCGTCGCCGTCGAAGTACTCGGCGAAGGTCGGATGTGCGTCCCATAGCTCACCGCTGAGGTGATCGCGTGGCGTGCCCGGACGGCGACCGCTGGAACCCGGCCGGAACAGACTGATCAGGCGCTGCTCAATGTCGTCGGCGGCCTCATCGAGCGGGACCTCGTGACCGGAGCCGGTCGGGTACTCAACGGCGCGATCATGCCCAGGACCCTCGGCATGCTCGCGCAATGCGTCTAGCAGCAGCGCATTGATGGGGAACCAGATGGGCCCGCGCCAGTTTGAGTTGCCTCCGAACATCCCCGAGTCCGACTCCCCCGGCACATAACTCAGGCTCATGTCGACGCCCGCGATGTCCACATCGACGCCGCCTCGGTGTGCGGCCGACATGGACCGTATGCCGTGTGGCGCCAAGAACTCGGCCGGGTCGAACAGCCTTGAGTAGAGCCGGGATTCGCGATCGTCGACGAGCGGGGAGAGGGTCACAACGGGCCGGCGGTCCGCTGGCCAGGAGGTCACCAAGGCGTCTGTGAGATCGGGGCGTCGGCGCTGCAGCCAGCGCAATCGGGCGGTGAAGTCGCCCAACTCGCGGAACGCCCAGCGCGGGACATTCGTGATGGCGATCAGGGGCAACAAGCCGACCAGCGAACGCACCCGCAGCGGCCAGGACTGACCCTGTGGACTGACCAGGACGTCATAGAAGAAGCCGTCGTCTTCATGCCAGAGCGAGACGTCATCGGTGCCAAAGGTCTCCATCGCCTCGGCGATCGAAAAGAAGTGCTCCAGGAAGGTGGTCGCCAGGCCATCGAAGGCCCGGTACTCCCGCGAGAGTTCAAGGGCGATCCGGAGCATCGACAGCGAGAAGAAGGCCATCCAGGAGGTGGCATCCGACTGCTCCAGCCGCCAGCCGGCCGGCACTGCCTTGGACCGGTCGAAGACCGAGATATTGTCCATGCCGAGGAAGCCACCCTCAAAGAGGTTGGAGTCGTCACTGTCCTTGCGATTGAGCCACCAGCCGAAATTGATCAGGAGCTTGGTGAAAACCCGCACCAGGAAGGCCTTGTCGGTCTTGCCATCCAACCGATAGACCTGCCACGCGGCCCAGGCATGGACCGGCGGATTGACATCGCCGAAGTCCCACTCGTAGGCCGGTAGCTGCCCGTTGGGATGTTGCGCCCACTCGCGCGCCAACAACATCAACTGGTTCTTCGCGAACGCCGGATCGATATGCGCGATCGCTACGCAATGGAATGCCAGATCCCAGGTCGCGAACCACGGGTACTCCCACTCATCAGGCATCGAAATGACGTCCGCCAGCGAGAGGTGACCCCAACCGGCATTGCGACCCGACCGGGCGCGACGTGCCGCCGGGGGTGGCGGTGACTCCGGGTCGCCGTCCAGCCACTCTTTGACCGAGTAGCGATAGAGCTGCTTGCCCCAGCACAGGCCGGCAAACGCCCGGCGAGCCACCAGGCGATCGGTGTCGTCTACCGGGCCGGGGATGACGGCCGCATAGAACTCGTCGGCCTCCCGGGCACGATCGGCTAGCACCGCGGCGAAGCCCTCACCGAAGGCGTTCTCCACCTGGTGATCTCCCCGCAGCCGCAGGCGCACGGTGACGGTCTCCCCCGGCGCGACCGACGGGAAGTGATAGCGCAGCCCCACCTTGGTACCGGACCGGGCAGGATTCACTCCCGACAGGTCGCCCTCGACGATGGCTCGGTTCACCGCGTCCTTGGGGTATGCCGTGCGCTCCTCCCCCGCCCCAAACACCGCTGCAACGTGAGTCTCGTTGTCGCAGAAGAAGACATCCGGTTCGCCCTCAGCGATCAGGACATAGGTACCCAGCCATGCATGGGTGCTCTGGATGACGGTGGTATTGGCGTCGAGCGTGTCCGTGGGCTCGACCGCAACGAGAGCGGGCACCCGAGGATCGCGCCCCCAGGCCCAGGTGTTGCGGAACCAGAGTTGGGGAACCAGGTGCAGCGGGGCTGCCTCTGGGCCATGGTTCGTCGCTTCGATGACGATGCAGATGTCGTCAGTGCCGGCCTTGGCGTGCGTGGTGATGACGTCAAAGAAGCGCCCTTGGTCCAGTGGGAGCAGGTCGCTGAGTTGCACCTCGGGCCGCGCGATGCCGGCCTCGGCATTGCGTTGGCGCAGTGCGGCATACGGGTAAGCGTCCTGCGGGTAGCGGTACAGGTATCGGGCCCACGAGTGGGTCGGGGTGGCGTCTAACGCCCACCAGTACTCCTTGGCGTCCTCACCATGGTTGCCCTCGGGGTTGGTCAACCCGAAGAAGCGCTCCTTGAGCCGGTCATCGCGCTCGTTCCACATGGCGACCGCGAGGTTCAGGAATCCGTAACGGTCGGTCAACCCCGAAATGCCATCCTCGCCCCATCGGTACGCCCGCGCATGCGCCTGGTCGAACGGGAAGTAGGCCCAAGCGTCGCCGTCCTCGCTGTAGTCCTCGCGGACTGTGCCCCACTGGCGGGCACTCAGATACGGGCCCCACAGACGCCAGGCATCGTCATCACTGGGGCTTTGCCGCAGGCGGTCCTGCTCGTCGGTGGGCATGACCTGACTGTACGACCGGTGCGTCGAGTCGCTCGCCGACTAGGGCGCGCTGGGCGCGTCCGCGACTTCGATCACCCGATAGGGCGAGCCGGGCACGGGAGTGTACTCGGGCGTGATCTTTTCGGGCTGCACGACGAGGTAGAGGTTCTTGCCCTTGACCGTGTAGTGGCATTCCGCGGTCACGTCACCCACGAGCTCGCAGCCCAAGAAGTGGTATGCCGCACGGTCTTTCACGGTGAGCGCCGACGCCAAGGTCTTCTCTTTGGCCGTGAGCGGTCGGGTCTCAAAGCCCGCCACGTAGTTGAGGAAATGGCAGACCGCCGCCTCGGCCGGTTGCTTCGGGCAGGCGTTGGGCTTCGGGGAGGGCGCCACGCTGGGAGTCGGCTTGGCCGTGGGGGTAGCCGTGGGAGTGGCCGTCGGGGAAGGTGTCGTTTCGGCCGGAGCAGGGGTGGTCGCTGCGGGCGTGACCGACACCGTGGTGGTCGCCGTCACCGTCGGAGCAGGGGTGTCCGACGTGCAGGCCACCAGAGCCCAGATCAGCGTCGAGACGGCAAACAGAGTGCGCACCATGGTCGCCATACCGCCAGAGTGCCATAGCCCGCGGCCCAGACGCCCAACTTAGGATGGGGGAATCATGGCTGCCTACCCGCTCACTGACCTCGCGCTCAGCAGCACAGCGGCCAAGGATCCCGACGAGTTGTATGCCGGTTTCGTCGGTTGGGCGGAATCCGCCGGGTTGGCGCTGTACCCCCACCAGGACGAAGCCATCATCGAGGTGGTCAGTGGGCGGCATGTGGTGTTGTCCACGCCGACCGGCTCCGGCAAGTCCTTGGTTGCGACCGCGGCGCACCTCGCCGCCCTCGCGACCGACCGGGTGAGCTTCTATACGGCACCCATCAAGGCCCTGGTCAACGAGAAATTCTTCGCCTTGTGCGAGGTCTTCGGCGCGGATCAAGTTGGCCTGCTCACCGGCGATGCGAGCGTGAACCCGACCGCACCCATCATCTGTTGCACGGCCGAGGTCCTGGCCAATATCGCTCTGCGAGAGGGCAGCACGGCCGATGTGGGTCTTGTCGTCATGGACGAGTTCCACTATTACGCCGACCCACAGCGAGGCTGGGCTTGGCAGGTTCCGCTCCTGGAACTCACTGATGCCCAGTTCATCCTCATGAGCGCCACCCTGGGGGACATCCGCGCGATCGCCACCGATCTGAGCGAGCGCACCGGCCGCGACGTCGCTCTGGTCACCAGCGCCACGCGTCCGGTCCCACTGAGCTTCACCTGGGCGCTCACCCCACTGAGTGAAACCCTCGAGGAGATCGTGAGCACGCACCGGGCGCCGGTGTATGTGGTCTTCCCGAGCCAGGCGCAGGCCGCCGACCAGGCCCGCGCCCTACATGGCATGGCCCTGCTCACCCGAGCGGAGCGGGCGGAGATTGCCGAGCGGATCGCGAATGTGCGCTTCGCGGCCGGCTTCGGCCGCACCCTCTCCGGGCTGCTGCGCAAGGGTATCGGGGTGCACCACGCGGGAATGCTCCCCCGATATCGGCGCATCGTGGAGCAACTGGCGCAGGCCGGGCTACTCAAAGTGATCTGCGGGACGGACACCCTGGGCGTAGGGATCAATGTGCCGATCCGCACAGTGCTCTTCACCCGGCTAGTCAAGTTCGACGGCTCTCGCGAACGGCTCTACAAGGCACGGGAGTTCCACCAGATCGCGGGCCGCGCCGGTCGGGCTGGCTTTGACTCCAGCGGTGAAGTGGTGGTGCAGGCGCCGGAACACATCATCGAGAACGCCCGCCGCCTGGCGCGGGCCGGTGATGACCCGGTGAAGATCAAGCGCGTGCAGCGGGTCAAGCCCGAGCCCGGCACGATCGTCTGGTCCGAGCCGAGTTTTGAGAAGTTGGTCGCCGCCGCTCCGGAACCCCTGCAATCCAGGATGCGGGTCGACAACGCGATGATCATCAGCGTCCTCGACCGGCCGGGGAGTGCCGTGCGCCACCTCTCGCGGCTCACTCGCGACAATCATGAGCCCGCCAGCGCCCAGGCCCGTCTGGCTCGCCGCGCCATCCGACTAGGCCGGTCTTTGCTGGACAGCGGGGTGATCGTACGCTTGCCGGAGCCGGACGCGCAGGGCCGCGTGGTCGCCTTGACGGTTGATTTGCCGGACGACTTCGCCCTGAACCAGCCGCTCGCGCATTTCGCGTTGGCTGCGCTGGATCTCCTGGATGCCACCTCCCCGACCTATGCCCTCGACGTCGTCTCGGTGATCGAGTCCGTCCTCGATGACCCGAAACCGGTTCTGCTGCAACAACAATGGGCGGCCCGGGGCGAAGCGGTCGCTGAACTCAAGGCCGACGGCGTCGACTACGAGGAGCGCATGGAGCTCCTCGAGGAGGTCACCTGGCCGCAGCCGCTGGGAGAAGAGTTGCGGGCGGCATACGAGATCTATCGGCAGAGTCATCCGTGGCTGCCGGACGAGGGGCTCTCGCCCAAGTCCGTGGTGCGGCTCATGTGGGAGCAAGGCATGAGTTTCCGCGATCTGGTCGCGCGTTACGGACTGGCCCGCTCTGAGGGACTCGTGCTGCGCTATCTCTCCGATGCCTATCGCACGCTCCGCCAGACCGTCCCCGACGCCTACCGCAGCGACGACCTGGACGACCTCGTGGAGTGGCTCGGCGAGAGCATCCGGCAGACCGACTCCTCACTTTTGGATGAGTGGGAGGCGTTGACTCATCCAGAGAGCCCGCGCGATTCATTGGCCGGCACCGACGTCCGTCCTCCCCGGCCCTTGTCGGCCAACGAGGGCGCCCTGCGCACGATGGTGCGCCAGGCCATGTGGCGACGGGTGGAGCTGGCTGCGCGAGACGACCTCAATGGCCTGGCCAGCCTGGAGCGCGAGAATGCCGAGGTCACTGAGCCAGCACGTGAGATCGTCATGGACCGCGCTGCCTGGGACGACGCCCTGGGCGAGTACTGGGACGAACACCCCGAAATCCTGCTCGACGCCGATGCCCGGGGTCCGGCCCACCTGCGCATCGGCGAGCACCCGGAAGGCGGTCGGCGCTGGCTGGTCCACCAGGGCCTGGCCGACCCGCGGGGCGATCACGACTGGGTCATCGAAGCCGAGGTGGATCTGGATGCCACCGACTCGGCCGGTGACCTGGTGCTGACCACGACTGCGCTTCGCCGCCTCTAGTTCCCCTGCGCCTCTTCCACCCAGAGGCAGAAGGGGTGCCCCTCGGGATCGAACATCACCCGGACATCATCCTGAGGTTGCACCGACGCCAAGGTGGCCCCGCAGGCGAGCGCATGCTCTTGCGCGGCCAGGAGATCGTCCGCCCGAATCTCCAGGTGGATCTGCATGTGCTGCTCCCCCGCCGCGGCCGGCCAGGTGGCCCGCTCCTGGTTCGGCTCGAGTTGGATGGCCAGGCTCCAGCCCTCTCCCCCACCGATCGAGACCCAGTCATCCTCCGGCTCGACACTCGGCACCGGGAGCCCCAGCAACCGGGCATAGAACTGGGCCAGACCAAGCAGATCGCGGGCCCCGAGCGTCACCGTGGTGACCTCAACCCCGGTCGCCCGCGCCGCGCGTTGGTCCCGCAACCCCACAGCGCCACAGCGCCAGAACAGGTCCGGATAGACGAACCGTCCGCGCATCCAGGGCTCGTATGCCGTCAGCCGCACCCACTGGAAAGCCGCCTCGGGGATGGCGGTGGACGGACGCAGGACCCCCCTGTCGACCGTTGCTTCGAAGCCATGCCGCGAGTAGTACCCCGGGTCGCCCTCCAGCACCACGGCGGGCGCACCGGCAGCATCGGCAGCCGCGACGGCATACGCAATGAGGGCACCGCCGATGCCGGACCCCTGATGCTGGGGATGCACGGTCAGGGGGCTGAGGACCGGCACCGACACGAGGCGACGCACGGCGTCGATCCAGCCATCGGTCAGCGCGACGTGCCCGATGATCCGGTCGCCATCGAGCGCGATCCAACCCCGTGAGCCATAGACCGGCTCCTCCACCTGCAGCCGAACGATCGCGGCCACCTCATCGCCCTCGTCGCCGAAGGTCAGCCGCGTCAGCGCCAGCACCTCATCGAGGTCCTCGGCGCGCTGCTCGCGAATCTCCATGTCAGGTCAGAGCACGTATGCCGCGAGCTCGCCAGCGAGGTCGGCGCCGACGCGCGCGCTGATGCGGGTGCCTTCGGCGACATGCTCGGAGGACAGGATTTCGCCGGACTCGTGCACCCGGCTGACCAGATCCCCGCGCGCATAAGGCACCAGGACCTCGACCGTGATGTCGGGCTGGGGCAACTCCACGGCGATGAGTTCACGCAACGCGTCCATGCCCTCGCCCGTGCGGGCGGAGACCGCGATGGCGTGACGCTCGTTGCGCAGCAGTCGGTCGATGACCTCGGGGTCGGCGGCATCGGTCTTGTTGACGACGATGACTTCCTTGACGTCCGTGGCATCGACGTCCGCGAGGACCGCGCGCACGGCCGAGATCTGCCCCTCAGGGTCGGGATGCGAGCCGTCGACTACGTGCAGCAGCAGGTCGGCGTCGCCAACCTCCTCCAGCGTGGATCGGAATGCCTCGACAAGTTGGGTCGGCAGTTGGCGCACAAAGCCCACCGTGTCGGCCAGGGTGTACTCACGGCCGTCCGGGGTCTCGGCGCGCCGAACCGTGGGGTCCAGGGTGGCAAAGAGGGAGTTCTCGACCAGGACCCCCGCCCCGGTGAGCCGATTGAGCAGCGAGGACTTGCCCGCATTGGTGTATCCGGCGATCGCGACGCTGGGGATCCGGTTGGCGTGCCGGGAGCCTCGCTTGGTGTCCCGGACGGTCTTCATCTCCTTGATTTCGCGGCGCAGTTTGGCGATCCGGGTGTTGATCCGCCGCCGATCCAGTTCGATCTTGGTTTCACCAGGCCCGCGCGATCCCATGCCTTGGCCGGCGCCACCGACCTGCCCACCGGCCTGCCGGGACATCGACTCACCCCAGCCACGCAGGCGGGGAAGCAGGTATTGCAGTTGGGCAAGCTCGACCTGCGCCTTGCCCTCCTTGGACTTCGCGTGCTGGGCGAAGATGTCGAGGATCAGCGCGGTCCGATCGATCACCTTGACCTTGACCACGTCCTCCAGTGCGCGGCGCTGGGAGGGCGCGAGTTCGCTGTCACAGACCACGGTGTCGGCGCCCTCGGCGATGACGAGATCCCGCAATTCCGCGGCCTTGCCCTTGCCCAGGTAGGTCGCCGGGTCCGGGTTCGAGCGCCGCTGGATCACCCCGGCCAGGACCTCCGAGCCCGCCGTCTCGGCGAGCGCCGCCAACTCACGCATGGAGTTCTCGGCATCATCGGCAGTCCCCTCGCACCAGACCGCGGCCAGGACGACCCGCTCGAGCCGGAGTTGGCGGTACTCGACCTCGGTGACGTCTTCGAGTTCGGTGGACAGGCCGCCGATCCGGCGCAGCGCGGCACGCTCCTCGCGATCGAGTTGGTCGCCATCGCGGTCCAGGTCGTCGAGAAGGAAGCCGTCGGCGTCGGCCGCTGGCTCATCGGCCAGGGCTTCGGCTCGGCCTCGGAGGAAGGCAGGTCGTGATGTCATATCTCCCCCAGTCTCGCAGCCCAACCGCCCGCACCCAACCCGATATCCGCGCAGACCTCACCCACCCACTAGCCTGGCTGCCGATGTCGGACCATTACTTCACCGCCGAGCCGGCCAGCGCACAGGAGCGCCGCCCGCTCACGGTCACCCTTGCCGGGCGGGCGGTGACCGTCGAGGTGGCGGGCGGCATCTTCTCCCCGGGCGGAGTCGACAAAGGCACCGGGGTCTTGCTGCACGAAGCGCCACCGCCACCCGCCACCGGGACCTTCCTGGACCTGGGGTGCGGCTGGGGGCCAATCGCACTATCCCTCGCGCTCAGCTCCCCCGCGGCCACCGTCTATGCCGTGGACGTCAACGAACGTGCCCTGGACCTCTGCCGGGCCAACGCCAAGGCGTTGGGGTGCAAAGGCATTCATGCCGTGACCGGTGACCACGTTCCGACAGACGTGCGCTTCGACCTGATCTGGTCCAACCCTCCGATTCGAGTCGGCAAGGCTGTGCTGCACGACCTCATGCGCACCTGGCTGCCGCGACTGGCCCCCGGTGGGTCAGCTCAACTCGTGGTGGCCAAGAATCTCGGGTCGGACACACTGCAGCGCTGGATCGAGACGGAGTTGGGTATGCCGTGTGCCCGCTACACGACGAGCAAAGGCTTCCGGATCCTCACCGTCACAGCCGGATGACGCCGTCCGCGACCAGGACGGCCGGCCCAGCGAGCTCGACGCGCTGACCGGGCAGAGGGGTCACGCGCAGGCGGCCTCCGGGGACATCGACCACCCAGGGCTCCCCCGGCTCGACCGCGCCGGTCGCCCACACACTCGTCGCCAACGCAGCCGCGCACGCGCCGGTACCGCACGAGCGGGTCTCGCCAACGCCGCGCTCGTGGACGCGCATGGCGATATGGCCAGGACCGAGCGGGCGCACGAACTCGACATTGGTGCCTTGCTCCGGATCGGGATTGACCGCCGGGATCACGGAGAGGTCGAGCTCGTCCAGCTCGATCGCCGGGGGTAGCGCGGCCACGGTGTGCGGGTTGCCTAGGTCGACCGAGACGGCACTCAACGGGTCATGACCGGGGACATGGACCAGGGCGTCATGGCCGTCCTGAATCGCCTTCTCCTGCTGCACAAATCGCCAGGCACCGAGGTCCACGGCATACAGATTGCCCTCCACCCGCACGGCCTTGACCCCCGTGCGCGTGGCGATGGCGAACTCGGTGGCGGTCTCCAGGCCCTCGCGCCGCAGGTACGCCGCAAAGACTCGCGTGCCATTGCCGCACATCTCGGCGAGCGAGCCGTCGGCATTGCGATAGTCCATGAACCATTCGGCCTGCTCGCTGAGCGCGGCGATGGCCGGCTCCCCACTGTGGGCGCTGCGCACGACCCGGATCACGCCATCGGCACCGACACCGGCATGCCGATCGGCGAGTTTGCGGACGAGGTCGACAGTCAGGTCCAGGGCACCGTCGTGGTCAGGGATGAGGATGAAGTCGTTCTCGGTCCCATGCCCCTTGGTGAAGGCCAGCTCAGTCACGTGCACCAGTGTCCCTCACTGCGGCCAGGACGTGGTCGACCGCCGACGCGGCCGGCTCGCCGGCATCGAACCACGTGATGCGTGGGTCGGGTCGGAACCAGGAGCGTTGGCGTCGCGCGAACCGCCGCGTGAGTTGCTGGGTGGCGGCGATCGCCGCATCCTCGCTGAGTTCGCCGTCGAGCTGAGCGAGGGCCTGCGCGTAGCCAATCGCCCTGGATGCAGTGCGGCCGGTGCGCAGTCCCAGCGGCTCGAGCTGGCGCACTTCATCGATCAGGCCATCCGCCCACATCGCTCGGACGCGGGCATCGATGCGCTCATCGATGACTGCGGTGTCGGCATCGAGCCCAATGGCCACCGTGCGCGAGAAATAGGTCCGGGTCGGCATGGAGGCCGAGAAGGGTCGCCCGGTGATCTCGATGACTTCCAGTGCGCGCACGATCCGGCGGGCATTGCGCGGGTCGATCGCTTCTGCTGCGACCGGATCACGTTGTCTCAGAACGGCATACAGGGAGTCCAAGCCCTCGGACGTTGCCTGCGACTCGATCCGGGCGCGCACCTGTGGGTCGGTCGGGGGGATGACCAGCGGGTCGAGCGCAGCGCGCACATAGAGCCCCGAGCCGCCTACCAGGACCGGTACGCGGCCGCGTCCCCGGATGGCGCCAAAGGCCGCCCGCGCCTGGCCTTGGTATGCCGCCACGCTCGCCTCATCGGTGATCTCCAGGACGTCGAGCAGGTGGTGCTCGATCCCTCGCCGATCGGCCCTGGGAAGCTTGGCCGTCCCGATGTCCATCCCGCGATAGAGCTGCATGGCATCGGCATTGACCACCTCTCCGCCGAGCACCTCACAGAGGTCCAGAGCGAGGGCAGACTTGCCGGTTGCCGTCGGGCCGACCACAGCGACGATTGGCCCCAAGTAACCCTCAGAGGGCGTCGTCATCATCCGAGGCGTCGTCATGCCCGAACGGGTCGCGGTCCACTCCGGGCATCCAGGTCAGCCCCGGAACCCCCCAGCCGTTGGCCTTGACGACTTTGCGGGCCTTGCGTGCCCACCGCCCACTCAGCCGATCGACGTAGAGGAAGCCGTTGAGGTGGTCATACTCGTGCTGGAACATCCGGGCAAACCAGCCGGTCGCCTCGTAGGCCAACTCCTCCCCCTCCAGTCCAGTGCCATGCAGGCTCGCTCGCTCGCCGCGACGCAGCGGGAAGGACTCTCCGGGAACCGAGAGGCAGCCCTCGGCCTCCTCATGAGGGTCGGGGTCGCCCTCTGGCGGGCGGGTGGAGGTGACATAGGGGTTGATGACCACGCCACGCGACGGGATGCCGTCCTCATTGGCCATCTGCCAGGTGAAGATGCGCAGGCCGACCCCGATCTGAGGAGCGGCCAAACCCACCCCGTGCGAGGCGTCCATGGTCTCGAACATGTCTGCCACGAGGGCGCGGATCTGGTCATCAATGACCTCAACTGCAGCAGCCCGCTGATGCAGAACGGGATCGCCGGTGATGACCACGGGTCGGATCGACATGGGTCAAAGTCTGTCATTGGGTTGGTGAATCGCGCTCATCTAGGTGACCGTGTGCGAGGACGACGAATGTTGTCCGCCCACCGACGAAGGGAAACTCCCATGGGGATCTTTGACAGCATGAAGGAGAAGGCCGAGGAACTTCTCGGCAACGGTAAGGCCGAGGAGCTGCTCGCCGAGCACGCCGACAAGGTCGAAGAGCTGTCTGACCAGGGCATTGAGAAGGCCGGCGACGCGATCGACAGCGCCACCGATGGCAAGTTCTCGGAGCAGATCGACCAGGGGCAGAGCATGCTCGACGAGAAGATCGGTGAGTGAGCTCGCTCCTCGCTGACTAACGTCACAGCAACGCCCCGGACGCAGCGCGTCCGGGGCGTTGCTGTGACGTAGAGCGAAAGATTCAGGACGGGTGGGAAGCGCACCCTGGCGCGACAGCCACCTGAGTCGTGGGGGCGCCCACCGAGGGCAGACCCAAAGACACGCCTGAACGGGCCGCCGAAGCCGCTGGAGTCGCAGCAGTCGCCGCAGCAGCCTGCGAGGCATCCCAGGCGTCACCACCAGAGGTGCGAGTCACGGCATACAGGCCGCCCTGAAGACCGCTATCGGCCACGAGGTGGTGCGGGGCGCCATAGGTGACCTGGGCCTGGACGAGGTCGCCTGGTCGGGGTCGCGGCGCCCCTGCCGGGAGACCCACGTGAACCAGCCGGTTATCGCGCGCCCGCCCCGACACCCGCGCGGTCTGACCGTCCTTGCGGCCCTCACCCGGGGAGACCAGCACCTCGACGGATTCGCCCTCAAAGCGCCGGTTCTCGGACCAGGAGATCTCCTCCTGGAGCGCGATGAGCCGGTCGAAGCGCTCTTGAACGACGGCCTTGGGCAGCTGATCGGGCATGGTCGCGGCCGGAGTGCCGGGCCGGATGGAGTACTGGAAGGTGAAGGCCGAGGCGAATCGCGCCTGCTCGACCACCCGCAGCGTCTCCTCGAAATCCGCATCGGTCTCGCCCGGGAAGCCGACGATGATGTCCGTGGTGATCGCCGCGTGCGGGATGCGCTCGCGCACCGAGTCCAGGATCCGCAGGAAGCGGTCGCTGCGGTAGCTGCGCCGCATCCGCTTGAGCACCTCATCGGAGCCGGACTGCAGCGGCATATGCAGTTGGGGCATCACCGTGGGCGTGCTCGCCATCGCGTCAATGACGTCGTCGGTGAAGGCAGCCGGATGCGGGCTGGTGAACCGCAATCGCCGCAAACCGTCGATCTCGCCGGCCGCGCGCAGCAACTTTCCGAAGGCCAGCCGGTCTCCGAACTCGACCCCGTAAGTGTTGACATTCTGGCCGAGCAGGGTCACCTCGATCACGCCCTGGGCGACCAGCGCCTCGATCTCCGCCAGGATGTCTCCGGGGCGGCGGTCCTGCTCCTTGCCGCGAAGGCTTGGGACGATGCAAAAGGTGCAGGTGTTATTGCAGCCGACGCTGATCGATACCCAGCCGGCGAAGGCCGAGTCGCGCTTGGTCGGCAGGGTGCTCGGGAAGGTCTCCAGGCTCTCCAGGATCTCGACCTGGGCGCGGCCGTTGTGGCGGGCGCGATCGAGCAGGGCCGGCAGGCTGCCGAGGTTGTGGGTGCCGAAGACGACGTCCACCCAGGGGGCCCGCTTGACCACCGAGTCGCGGTCCTTTTGGGCCATGCAGCCGCCCACCGCGATCTGCATCTCGGGGTTCGCGGTCTTGGCCGGCCTGAGCTGGCCCAGGTTGCCATAGAGCTTGTTATCCGCGTTCTCGCGGACCGCGCAGGTGTTGAAGACGACGACATCGGCGACCTCGGGACGATCCCCCTCGGGAAGACTGTCCAGGCTGACATAGCCCGCCGACTCCAGCAGGCCGGCCAGGCGCTCGGAGTCGTGGACATTCATCTGGCATCCGTGCGTGCGGACGTCGTAAGTGCGGGCTGTGGCCATAACCGGACCAGGGTATGCCGTGCGGGCGCGGCGGCGGGAATCCGGCAGGCTCCGGCAGGCGATGCCGGTGCCATCGGCGGCACCAGGCATACTCCCTGCCGTGAGTGTTGTCCACGTTCCCTTCCGCCGGCCCTTTGCCCCCCGCGACCCCCACGAGGCACACCGGGCGGCGACACCCCTCGAGCTCCTCTTTGACCTGGTCTTCGTGGTGGCGATCGCGAGCAATGCGGCCCAACTCCACCACGGCATCAGCGAGGGCCACCTCAATGTCCTCCTGGGGTACACCTTCGGCTGGTTCGCGATCTGGTGGGCCTGGATGGGGTACTCGTGGTACGCCTCGGCCTACGACAATGACGATGTCGTCTTCCGGTTGCTCAGTTTCGTGATCATGTCCGGCAGCCTCGCTTTGGCGGCCGCCATCCCTGACCTGGTTGCCGACGGTCAGTCCGCGCTGGGGGTCGCGGGCTACGCGATCATGCGGCTGGGTTTGGTCGCGCTCTGGCTGCGGGCGGCGGCCCACGACCCCGCCCGTCGAGCCACGGCCCTCACCTATGCCGCCGGCATCACCGTCGTCCAGTTGTTGTGGATCGCGCGACTGTGGGTTCCCGAGTCGTGGACTCTGCCGACCTTCTTCATCGGAGTTGCCCTTGAGCTCTCGGTCCCCTGGATCGCGGAGCGCCGCCGAGGTGCCACGCCATATCACCCGCATCACATCGCTGAGCGATACGGCCTGCTCACGATCATCGTCTTGGGTGAGGTGATCCTCTCGACCGTGGTGGCCATCCAAGGGGCGATGTCGGCAACCACGTCGGAGTCCTCCGGCGGACACACGGCGCCGTATACCTCGGCCGCGGGCAGTGGCGTCGGGCTCAACATGTTGCCCCTGGTGATCGGCGGGCTGCTCATCGTCTTCTCGCTGTGGTGGCTGTATTTCAAGCGCGACCACGTGGACTTGGTCGAGGACGATTCCACGGTCTTCTTCTTTGGCTACGCGCACTTGCCGGTGTTCGCCTCGATTGCCGCGGTAGGCGGCATCCTGGCCGCCAGCGTGGATGTCGTCCAGCACGCCAGCGAAAGCTCGGATCGGACCATTGGCCTGCTGCTCGGGGCGTGCGTGTCGGTGTTCGTGCTGACCCTCGCCGGCATCCACTCCCTGCGGGCACCCTCGCCCGCCCGGGTGATGCTGGAGGCGCTCCTCGTGGCGGTCGTCCTGCTTGCGCTGCCCTTTATCGGGCTGAGCACAAACTGGGGTGTCTTGGCCGTCGGGCTGGTGCTGAGCATGACCGTGGCGCAGCACGTCTGGGTTTCGTCCCGCACGCTGCGTGACTGATCGGGCAGAGCTGCGGAACAGATCAGGTAGAGCTGCGGAACAGAACACAGCGACGCGGAGTTCATCGAGCGTGCGAACACTGCTCAACATCATCTGGCTCATCTTCGGCGGCTTCTGGCTCTGGCTGGGATACGTCTTTGCGGGCATCATCTGCTGCCTGCTCATCGTCACGATCCCGCTCGGGGTCGCGTCCTTCCGGATGGCGAATTACGCGCTGTGGCCCTTTGGTCGCGCGGTCGTGCCCGCGCCGGATGCGGGTGCCGGGTCGGCGCTCGGCAATGTCATCTGGTTCGTGCTCTGCGGCTGGTGGCTCGCGCTCGGGCACATCATGACCGCGGTCGCGCAGGCACTGACCATCGTGGGGATCCCGCTGGCCGTGGCGAACCTGAAGTTGCTGCCGGTCTCGATCATGCCTTTCGGCAAGCAGATCGTTCCCTCGGACCTCATCCCGGTCAGCCAGCGGCCGCTGCACGCGCTGTAATCACGGTGGCCGCATCGGCGGCATACTGACCGTCATGTCGCAGTCGGCCACCTCGTCCTCGTGGACGGAACTCCTCGCTGACGGTGCGCGCGCGGTCGGCGGGCGCATCCGAGCGGTGGCGCCGCGGCGACGCGATCTGGTGGCCATGCTGCGTACGCCGCGGGCCGATCTGATCGCCGGTCTGACGGTGGGTGTCGTGGCGCTGCCGCTCGCGCTGGCGTTCGGCATCGCCTCGGGCGTCGGGGCAACCGCGGGCCTCGTGACGGCCGTCGTGGCGGGGACGGTGGCCGCCCTCTTTGGTGGCAGCGCAGTGCAGGTGTCGGGTCCCACGGGCGCGATGACCGTCGTCCTCGTGCCGATCGTCGGCCAGTTCGGCAGCACGGGTGTCCTCGTCGTCGGTTTGCTGGCCGGGCTGATGCTCGTCGCGATGGGGCTGGCCGGCTTGGGCGCGTACGTCCGTTACATCCCGTTGCCGGTCATCGAGGGCTTCACCCTGGGGATCGCGGTCATCATTGCGCTGCAGCAGGTGCCGGCGGCGTTGGGGGTGCAGGCGCATGGCGAGCAGGTGCTCGCTGTGGCCAGTAGCGCCGTATGGACGTGGGTCCAGTCACCGACGTGGGCGGCACCGACCATTGCCATCACCGTGGCGGCGGCCCTGCTGGTCTGGCGTCGGGTCAAGCCCTCGGTGCCGGTCGCGCTCCTCGCGGTCGCGGCGGCCACCACCATTGCCACGCTGGCGCACCTGCCGGTCTCGACCATCGGCACCCTGCCCACGGAGTTGCCGACCCCGCGCATTCCGGACATGACGTGGTGGGATGTGCGCACGCTGGCCATCCCCGCGGTCGCCGTGGCGGCCTTGGCCGCGCTGGAGAGTCTGCTGTCGGCGACCGTGGCGGATGCGATGAGTGTGTCGGGGCGGCATGACCCCGACCGGGAACTCTTCGGGCAGGGTCTGGCCAATATCGCGAGCCCGCTGTTCGGCGGCATTCCGGCCACGGCTGCCATCGCGCGCACGGCGGTCAATGTGCGCAGTGGCGCTCAGTCCCGGTTGGCGGCGGTCACCCATGCGGTGGTGCTGCTGGTGGTCGTTTTGGCTCTCTCCGGCATTGTGGCCATGATCCCGCTGGCCGCCTTGGCCGGGGTGCTCATCGGTACGGCGGCGCGCATGGTGGAGGTGTCCGCGGTGCGCGCCCTGGTCGGGTCGAGCCGGTCGGATGCGGTGGTTTTCGTGATCACCTTCCTGGCGACGGTGGTGCTCGATCTCGCGACTGCGGTGGTCATCGGCATCATCGTGGCTGGCGGTTTGGCGCTGCGGCATGTGGCTCGGAGTGCGGGCCTGCGCGAGACGCCATTGAGCGACATTGTCGGCCCTGATGACGCGCGCGCGGCGGATGAGACCGAGCAGCTGCACACTGCCGAGGAGCGCGCGCTGCTGGACGAGCGGATCGTGGCGTTCCGGTTTGAGGGGCCGCTGTTCTTTGCGGGGGCGCACACTGCGCTCATGGAGCTGACCGACTTGGGCAGTGCCCGGGTTGCGATCCTGCGGCTCTCGCATGTGACCTCGGTCGACGCCACGGGCGCGGCGGTGCTGACCGACACGATTCGTGCGTTGGGTGCCCGCGGGGTGACGGTGTTGCTTTCGGGTTTGCAGCATCGTCACGAGGCGCCGCTGCGGGCGACCGGGATCCTCGATCACTTGCGGGGCTTGAATCACGTCTTTGCGGACACCCCTGCGGCGATCGCGCATGCCCGGCGGCATGTGGCCCGCGACCACCATCATGAGCAGAGTGAGGGGCTCAGTTAACGGGTCGTACTGGTTGGCGCAGGATGGTGCGCAACCGTTCGGGCGCGGTGCGTCGCGGGTCGCTGAGGTAGATCTCGTGGTGTAGCCCGTTCCAGGTCAGGCCGCGTTGGGGCATGAGCTCGTTATGCAGGCGATGCAGGGTGGGAGTCTCGGCGTCATAGCTGCCGATGTGGAGGATGTGCAGGCACCGCCCCTCGGTCAGCGTGCGGACCTCCACGCGCTCGAGCGGCAGGTCTGGATGCTTGCCCTGCACCCGCAGGCGGGCGTCGGCGATCAGGTCCTCGGTGATGACCTCGGGCAGGTGGAGCATCATCGTCCACCTCCACTCGCCCTTATGCCGCGTGACGAAGGCGTTGGGGTCGTCGGCGTGCCAGAGGCCCTCCAGCGGTGGCACGACGACGTGGGTCCCGGTTGCACGTTTGAGGGGGATGGTCACGGCATAGGTGAGCGAGTAGAGCGACTGGAGCGCGGCGGCATACGCCGGTGACGTATTGGGGTCGCCTGCGCCGTCGATGCAGAGGTAGCGCAGGGGTGGGACCTCGATCTCGACGAAGTCCGTGCTGCCCGGTCGGTAGAGCTCGGGGCGGTCCTTGACGACGTCGATGCGCATGGCTTAGTCCCGTTGGTGTTCGGGGAGCTCGCGCACGGCCTCGCGGACGACCCGCAGGGCGAGGTCGGAGGGGTATCCCTTGCGGGCGAGCATGCCTGCCAGCCTGCGCGTTTGGACCTGCGGGTCCAGGCCCCGCATGGATCGCAATCGTTTCTCGACCAGGCCCCGGGCTTGCTCCTCTTCGAGGGCGGGATCGACCTCGTCGAGGGCCTGGGCGGCGGTCTCGTCGTCGACGCCTTTGCGGCGCAGCTCGACGCGTAGCGCCCGCGACGCCAGGCCGCGGGATGCCTGCTGGGAGCGGACGAGCATGCCGGCATAGGCAACGTCATCGACCAGGCCGACTTCTTCCATCCGGTTCAGGACGGTGTCGGCGACGTGGGGGTCGCAGCCGCGTCGGGCCAGGGCCTGCGCCAACTGGGCCCGACTGCGCGGAGCCATGGTCAGTTGCCGCAACACGATGGTCCGGGCGACTTCGTGCGGGTCGGGCTCCCGATCCGGCGAGACCGGATCGGGAGCGCCCGCGCCCTGGCGGCGACTCATCAGAAGTCGACGGGGACCTCGGCCGGCACGGCCTCGACGCGCACGCCGACACCGAGCTTGTCCTTGATCTTGCGCTCGAGCTCATCGGCGAGCTCGGGGTTGTCGCGCAGGAAGCCCCGCGCGTTTTCCTTGCCCTGGCCGAGTTGGTCGCCTTCGTAGGTGTACCAAGCGCCGGCCTTGCGGACGAAGCCATGGTCGACACCCATGTCGATCAGGCCGCCCTCGCGGGAGATGCCCTGGCCGTAGATGATGTCGAACTCGGCCTGCTTGAACGGCGGGGAGACCTTGTTCTTGACGACCTTGACTCGGGTCCGGTTGCCGACGGCATCGCTGCCGTCCTTGAGGGTCTCGATGCGTCGCACGTCCAGCCGCACGGAGGCATAGAACTTCAGCGCCTTGCCACCGGTGGTGGTCTCGGGCGAGCCGAACATGACGCCGATCTTTTCGCGGAGCTGGTTGATGAAGATGGCGGTAGTGCCGGTGGTGTTGAGGGCGCCGGTGATCTTGCGCAGTGCCTGGCTCATGAGCCGGGCCTGCAGACCGACGTGGCTGTCACCCATCTCGCCCTCGATCTCGGCGCGTGGCACCAGGGCGGCCACTGAGTCGATGACGATGATGTCGAGCGCGCCCGAGCGGATCAGCATGTCGGCGATCTCCAGCGCCTGCTCACCGGTGTCCGGCTGGCTGACGAGCAGAGCGTCGATGTCGACGCCCAACTTCTTGGCGTAGTCGGGGTCGAGCGCGTGCTCGGCGTCGATGAAGGCCGCGATGCCGCCCGCCTTCTGCGCGTTGGCCACGGCATGCAGGGCGACCGTGGTCTTACCGCTGGACTCCGGGCCGTAGATCTCGACCACACGTCCGCGCGGGAGGCCGCCGATCCCGAGCGCCACATCGAGCGCGATCGAACCGGTCGGGATGACCTCGATTGGAGGCCGGATGTCGTCACCGAGACGCATGACGGCACCCTTGCCGTGCTGCTTCTCAATCTGTGCCATCACGGCGGCAATTGCCTTGTCGCGGTCCGCCTGCGTGGGTCCAGCCATGTCACACCTGTTCTTTCGTGTCGTGCAGCGAGCGCGCCCACCGGCGACCAGCTCTCGCGTTCGGTCTTGTCGCGATATCGGGTCAGACGCTAGGTGCCGCCACCGACAGTCCGCCCGCAGTTGCCGTGAGACTGTGGACAACCGGCCATCGGGGTGACACCTGGGGATGACCATACCCCGAACAAGTGTTCGAAGTAGCCTGTACGAGGACGACACGCCGAAACACCACATGGGGCGCCGTCACCCAGACCCGAACCTGCGTGTGGCAACTGCCCGGCCTGCTCGATGTCGATGCGTAGCAGTGGGGTCACTGAGCCGCAACTGTTTCAGAGGTATATCAGTTGTTTCAGTGGTGCGGCGATTCGAGTGAGCGTACGGTTGGGCCATGAGCGAGACATCGAGGCTGTCCCCCTACTTCGCCAGACAGGCCGTCAAGGGACTGCAACTCAAGGATGCCCTCGCCACTCATGTCGAGCGCATCCTCGGGATACTCGACCCTGCAACCGGACAGGCGAGGGTCGCCGAACTACACGCAAGCCTCTTCCCCTTCGCCACGACATCGAACGCGAACAAGAGCCTCAACACGTTGCAACTGAAATTCAACGAACTGTCGGAGCAACAGGGCAAGCGTCTCCGGATGGAGATCACCACGGCCAAGAGCGTCGGCGCCGAACGACGCTTCGTCTGGTTCGAGGGCCCAGCCTCGGCCCCACCCACCGCGCGCACCGACGAACTCGACTCCATCCCAGAGAATCGGCTCTTGGACAGCAGGGGCGCCAATCAAGGCGAGCCGGTGATCGTGCTCATCACCTATAACGAGCACGAGACGGCCGCGGTGATGGCCCGATTCAGCCTAGGTATGTCACCAGTCACCGAGTCGCGTGGCGGGCGCTCCTTCACACTCCTCGGCAGCTTCAATGGCTGGCGGCTAGTGCACCTCATCAGCCGTCAGGGTGAGGATCATTCGCAACTCTCTTCGAGCAAGGCCATAGCCGCGTGGACGCCCACCGCCGTCATCGGCGTCGGCATCGCCTTCGGAGTTGACGAGGACAAACAGCAGATAGGCGACGTGCTCGTCAGCGAGGCAGTCCAAGGCTACGAGCTTGGTCGCGTCAACCCAGGCGGGGAGATCACGTTAGGCGCGGCAGCCAGGCCCGCCTCGGAGTGGTTGCTGCAGCGAATCATCACCTGCGATCACCAGTGCAGAAGCGCTGACCAGCAGTGGCCGACCGTGCGATTCGGCATAGTCCTCAGCGGCAGCAAGCTAGTCGACGACAAGGACTACCGCACGAGCCTCGTCGGGTTGGTACGGCACCGCGTGGTCGGCGGCGAGATGGAAGGCATTGGTCTGGCGTTCGCCGCCGACGACGCCAAGGTGGACTGGATCGTCGTCAAAGGGATCTGCGACTGGGCCGACGGCAACAAGGGCACGGCCAGCAAAGATCTCCACCAGCGCCTGGCCGCCGATCACGCGGTGGCCGTTGTGGCCGAGGCTCTCCGTGAGCGACCGCAGTCGGGCGCCGCAATTGAGAGCCCAAACCGCCACGACGACGGGCGACGACGCCTCCCTATCGCACCGACCACACACCGGATGCTCCTAAAGGACCTCGATGACATCGACCCGAGGGCTTTCATCAACGACGCGATGGGTCTGCCGACGACGATGGACAAGGAGGCCGCGGCGCCAGGACTCAGGCGCGGGACCGAGAATCGCGCGCCGGACTCTCGTCTCGAAAGGGACGCCGCGCAGGACCAGGGGGTCGACGTCATGGCCGCGATTCACGCTTGGATAGACGATCCTGCGGCGCCCCCGGTCTTCGCCGTTCTCGGGGAATACGGCATGGGCAAGACGGTGACCTCCCAGCGCCTGGCCCGCGAGCTGGCGACAAGACGCGAGCAGGACCCCACACGCCCCGCCGCCCTCTACTTCGACCTGCGCTCCGTCACTGGACTGAACCAGGGCGTACCCACCCTTGCCAAAGTTGTCGAGGAGTGCATGGCCCGCAGCTGGGTTGCCGACGAAGACCCGGTGGCATACACGTGGGGAAGCGTGTTGAACTGGCTCGACGCTGGTGCAGTCGTCATCTTCGACGGCCTCGACGAGGTGCTCGTCAAACTCGACGCGGGCGACGGGCAGACCTTCACGCGCACCCTGCTGACCGTCGTTGATGAGCAGCGCCGACGCACGGGCACCGCACGAGTGGTCGTCACCTGCCGCACCCAGTACTTCCGCACCCTGCGCGAACAGTCCAACCACTTCTCCGGCCAGGAGCGGGGCAACACCCGCGAGGACGCCTACCGATCGCTCACCTTGATGCCCCTCACGGAGGCACAAGTTGTTGCATACCTTGCGGCCGCCATCCCCGGTTGCAGCGCCCAGCACACCCTCGACATGCTGCGAAGCGTCCACGACCTCACCGACCTCACCCACCGGCCCTTCACCCTCAAGTTGGTCAGCGAGTTCCTCCCGGACATCGAGGCCGACCGGGCCGCGGAACGCGCTGTCTATGGGGTCACCCTGTATCGCCGCATGGTCGCCCGTTGGCTGGAGCGCGACGAGGGCAAGCATCATCTGCGGCCCGACGACAAGGTCGTGCTCGCTCAGCACCTCGCCGGTCACCTGCACCGCACCCACACGGGGCTCCTTGCGGCGATCGACCTGGAGGATTGGATGCACGCCTGGCTCGAAGCCACGCCAAGGCTGGCCCGCCGCTACCGGGGCCTAAGCCCCGATCAACTCGAAGAGGACCTGCGCACCGCCACCTTCCTCGCCCGACTGGACGGGGCCGAAGGCAGCGGTTTCCGCTTCGCTCACACCTCACTTGGAGAGTACTTCCACGCCTGCCACCTGCTGGACGCCGCCCTCGCTGACAATCCAGAGGAGTGGGACATCGCTCCGCCGTCGGCCGAAACCCTCGGCTTCCTCGGCCAACTGCTCGCCGAGCGGGCCAATCCTGCCGACCTCGCGCGGCTCACCACCTGGGGCCGCGAACGGGGCGGTCGGGTCTCCCGGCTCATCCTCGAGTATGCCGTCGCTTCGGTTCGGGATGGCTGGCCCACGCCCTCTCTGCGCGAGATCAACCTCGACGACGCGGATCTTCAGGAGCGGCTGGTCGCGGGGAATCCCGATGGCCTAGCGTTAGACATGCGCGGCGCCCGCCTACGCGGCGCGAAGTTGAGGGGCGCCGCCTTCCGGCATGTCGACCTCACCGCGGCAGATCTCGGCCAGGCCAATGCGGCCCAAACGACATTCGCAGATAGCCGGTTGGCGGGCAGTACCTTCGCCGGGGCAACCTGCACGAGCACGGCCTTCGTCCGGGTCGATCTCGCCGGTGCCGAGCTTACGGCCGCGCGCTCCCTCCGCCCGGTCGTCGTCCGAACATCAGCGAGAGAGACTTCGACCGCCGGACCAAGGTCCTCGTCTGGGAAGCCAGACGAGGACTGCGCTCTCTGGTGGATCGGCCACGCAGGCGAGGCGCGGGCGTTGGCGTATAGCCCGGACGGCACCCGACTGGCCGCCGCCGGCCTCGACGGGACCGTGCGCATCTGGGACCCGACCACCGCCACCACCGAGACCACCCTCACCGGCCACACCGGCGTGGGGGCGTTGGCGTACAGCCCGGACGGCACCCGGCTGGCCGCCGCCGGCCACGGCGGGACCGTGCGCATCTGGGACCCGACCACCGCCA
>CALMQX010000027.1 GCA_937873315.1 uncultured Nostocoides sp.
AGTGACTCCAGTGACTCTTGTGACGACCAGGGATTTCGGGGTCACCCCGAAATCCCGAGTTCTGCGCACCTTCTAAGTCCGACGAACTGGGTTTTTCGGGGTGACCCCGAAATCCAGAGGCGGGAGGGATTAGGCGCCGAATCGGCGGTGGCGCTCCCCGTAGGCCCGCAGCGCCCGCAAGAAGTCCACCTTGCGGAAATCGGGCCAGTACGCCTCACAGAAGTAGAACTCGCTGTGCGCGCTCTGCCACAGCAAGAAGCCCGACAGACGTTGCTCCCCGGAGGTCCGAATGACCAGGTCAGGATCCGGCTGGCCCTTGGTGTACAGGTGCTCGGCGATGTGCTCCACGGTCAGCATCTCGGCGAGCTCTTCGATACTGGTGCCCTTCGAGGCGTGTTCGTGCAGGAGTGCCCGCACGGCGTCCGCGATCTCTCGACGACCGCCATAGCCCACCGCCACATTGACCGTCATGCCAGCCACCTCGCGGGTGCGCTCCTTGGCCCCTTTGAGCCGCTCCGCGGTGCCCGCGGGCAGCAGATCCAGTGCCCCGACTGCCTGCACCCGCCAGTGTCCGCTGTCCGCGAGATCGTCCACCAGGCGCTCGATGATGCCGAGCAATGGCCGCAACTCAGCCTCGGGGCGGGAGAGATTGTCGGTCGAGAGCAGCCACAGGGTCACGACCTCGACGCCGACCTCCTCGCACCACGTCAGCAAGTTGAGGATGTTGTCGGCGCCGGCCTGGTGCCCGACATCGGAGCCCGCGCCACGTTCCTTGGCCCACCGGCGATTGCCGTCCACCAGCACGCCGACATGTCGCGGAATCGCCGTCGGGTCGAGGCTGCCAACGAGGGTCCGGGCGTACGCGGCATACACGACGTCACGCAGTCCCACCGACACCTCCTTGACCAGACTCTCCAGGCCACGAGGCCGGTGTGGCCCACGCTACTCGCCCGAGCGGACGAATGCCGCCAGAGCACCAGCAAACCTACGGTTGCGTAAGTTATCCTCGGCCAGGTGGACCCTGAGAGCACCCTGCACGAGATGGATCATCGCGTCGAAGCCGCGATCAAGCACGTCCGGCCCAAACTGCGCGGCTGGCTCCATGCCGCCATGGCACCGCTCGCGCTGATCGCGGCCATCGTGCTGATCACCTTGAGCCGGACCCCCATCGCCAAGGTCTCGGCGGCGGTCTTCGGCGCCACCTCCGTGCTGCTCTTCGCCACGTCCGCGGTCTATCACCGCGGCACCTGGTCACCCAAGGTCTACGGCTGGCTCAAGCGCTTCGACCACTCCAACATCTTCCTCATCATCGCGGGCAGCTACACGCCGTTCGCGCTCATGCTGCCGGCGGACCAGGCCCGATCCCTGCTGCTGATCGTCTGGACCGGAGCGATCGCCGGGGTGCTCTTCCGGGTCTTCTGGGTGGGCGCGCCACGGTGGCTATATGTCCCCGTGTACCTCTTGCTGGGGTATGTCGCGCTCTTCTACTTCGGTCCGCTGCTCAAGAGCGTGGGACCCACCGTGATGACCTGGGTCGTGGTGGGCGGCGTGTTCTACACGATCGGCGCGATCGTCTACGGCATCAAGCGCCCGAACCCGTCACCGCGCTGGTTCGGCTTCCATGAGGTGTTCCACGCCTGCACCATCGCGGCCTTCACCGCGCACTATGTCGCGGCATCGCTGGCGCTGTACGGCTCCTCGGCCTAGCTCTCGCCGCCAGTCGACTCTCCCGCAGCCGACCCGCCCGTATTCCCATCGCCCACAGTCGACTCGCCCGTATTCCCCTCGCCCACAGTCGACTCGCCTGCAGCTGACTCGGACGAGCGTGACGGCGCCGGATCGATCCCGGCGTGGCCACGCAGCCCCTCCATAGCCTCACCCTGAGTGGCTTGCGGCTGGTTCTTCGTTCGTCCGGCGGCTTCCTGGCGGTAGGACATCCGGCGCATCCGGGAGTTCATATTGCGCATCAGGAAGTACAGGATGACAGCCAGCGAAAAGAAGGCGACGAACGCCAGGAAGCCCGGAGCCACATCGGAGGACGTGACCTTGTCCTCGAGGATCAGCGAAATCATGAGGCGGCGCGCTCCTTGCGAGTGTCATGGGACAACTCCAGCGTAGTTGAGCGAGCCAGCGCGTCCGCTGCCGGTAGCTCCGATGGCACGCCCGCAAAGAGGTCATCCTCCGGCAGGCTGACCGGCACATAGGAGGCCGCCAACTCGAAGTCATCGGTCGGCCAGACCTGCTGCTGCAGATCCATGGGCATCAGGAAGAAGAAGCCGTCCGGGTCGACCTGCGTGGCGTGCGCCCGCAGCGCGTCATCGCGCCGAGGGAACCAGTCACCGCAGACCACCCGGGTGGTGACGTCACGCTCGGGGCGGTCCCACCCGGCGAGCCAGTCGGCATACGGATTCTCGATGCCGGCCTCGGTGAGCGCGGCCAGATAGGCCTCGATCCGCGCCCGACTGAAAGAGGCGTTGTAGTACAACTTCAGCGGCTGCCAGGCCGGCCCGGCGTGCGGGTATGCCGCCGGGTCGCCGGCCGCCCGGAAGGCCGCGACCGTCACGTCATGGCACATGATGTGGTCCGGGTGCGGGTAGCCGCCCTCCTCGTCATAGGTCGTGATGACGTGCGGGCGAAATCGGCGGATCTCCTCGACCAGGGCCTCGGTGGTGATCTCGAGCGGCTCGAGGGCGAAGCAGCCCTGCGGCAGCGGTGGCAGCGGTGGCAGCGGGTCGCCCTCAGGCAGCCCCGAGTCCACGAAACCCAACCAGGTGTGCTGCACCCCGAGGATCTCCTGAGCAGCGCGCATCTCATCGCGACGGACCTGGGCGAGGTCGCGCAGGATGTGCGGGTCGTCCTTGAGCCTCGGGTTCAGGACGTCGCCGCGCTCACCCCCGGTACACGAGACGACGAGCACCTCATGGCCCTGGTCGACATAGCGTGCCATCGTGGCCGCACCCTTGCTCGACTCGTCGTCCGGGTGCGCGTGGACGCACATCAGGCGCAGGCGGTCGCTCACCGGAGATTCCCTCCTCGATAATGGAAGGGCCCATTCTCGCATCGGAGGACACCTCGCCATGTCACTGCCTCGACCTGCCCCCGGCGCCGGACGCTGGTGGGTGGTTGGCGTGCTCGGCGTGGGTCTGATGACTGCTGTCGTGATCTGGTATGCCGTGACCTCGACTGTCGGCGCCCTCACCCCGCGCGTCACGCACTACGACATCGTCAGCGACACCTCGGCCACCATCGACTACGAAGTGCTGCGCCCGCAGGGGCAGGCCGTTCGCTGCGTGGTGGCCGCGATCGACAGCGCCAAGGGCAAGGTCGGCACCATGAGCGATGACATTCCTGCAGGCCAGGACACCCGCGTGGCGCGGCACCTGGAGTTGCGGACGGCTGCGCGAGCCACCACCGTGGTGGTTGACTCATGCGTGCGCGTGCCCTAGCCCACGGGTAGGATCGCGTTTTTGCCTCACCACACCGTCAAGGAGTGACCCATCGTGACCGAGACCGCTGGCCAGAGTTTTCTGACCCAGGCGGCATTTGACCGCCTCAAGGCTGAGCTCGATGACCTGTCCGGCCCTGGCCGTACCGAGATTGCCAAGAAGATCGAGGCAGCCCGGCTCGAGGGCGACCTGAAGGAGAATGGCGGCTACCACGCAGCCAAGGATGAGCAGGGCAAGATGGAGGCGCGCATCCGCCAGCTGACGCACCTGCTGGATCACGCGACCATCGGCGAGACCCCCGCCGACGATGGTGTTGTCGAGCCCGGCATGGTGGTCACGGTCGAGATGTTCGGCGACGAGGAGACCTTCCTGCTCGGCTCGCGTGAGATTACCGACGACTCCATGCATGTCTTCTCCGAGGCCTCACCCATCGGCGCTGCGGTCAATGGCCACGAGGTCGGCGATGTGGTCACCTATGTCGCGCCCAATGGCAAGACCATCGAGGTCAAGATCCTGCACACCAAGCCCTACGACGGCTGAGGATCAACCCCGGGCCAGTGACCCCGCCAACGCCCGGGCGGCACTGGGGTGCACCTGGCTGAGCAAGCCGACCACGAAGAGCACGTACGAGCTGTCGACGCCGACGCGCGCCCGATCCGGCACTCGCCAGCCGCCGCCGTGGTCACCCGTGACCGCGGCCAGCACCGCCGCGCTGACCTCGGGGGGCGAATGCCGCAGCACCCCACCAGATCCCAGCACCACGCTCACCTCGGCCAGGGGCCGCGGGCGCTCGCTGGGATGCGCGGACCGTCCGTGCCGGCGCACCGCCAGGACTGCGGCCGCGCTCGCCAACTCCTGCTCACCGGCCCACTCGTGCGGTGAGGAAGCCAGGTGGCCGGTGTCGGCCGACACTTCGGCGGCATAGGCCACCGTGCTCGGCGTCAGCGGGAGCCGCTCGCGGGCGGCGGCCTCGACGATGGTCGCGGCATTCCAGCGCATCCCCAGATCGGCCTCGACGGTGCGGGCGTGCCACAGCGGCGCGACCACATCGCGGTGCAAGCTCGCATCCTCGCCCTGGGGGGTGATCACCGAATAGACATCCGTCGTGGCGCCCCCGATATCGATGACGAGGACATCACCGCCGACAACCTCGGCGAGAACCTCGACGCCCTGCAGCACCGCGTCCGGGGTGGCTGCCCGTACCAGCTCGGCAAAGCCGCGCCCCCGAGACAGCCCCTTGCCGCCGATCACGTGGGTGAGGAAGGCCTCACGGATCGCACCCCGGGCACCATCGGGAGCGATCTGGCCGATCCGGGGGACCACATTGGCCGTGACTGTAAAGCGCCGCCCGGTCGAGGCAAGGAGGCTGGCGACCTCGTCAGCGACCTCAACATTGCCAGCCACCACGATCGGCGGCGTGATCCGCGCGGCGGCCAGCCGAGCGGCGTTATGTCGCAAGACCTCCGCATTGCCGCCGTCGGTGCCACCGACCAGGAGCACCAGGTCCGGGCTCGCGCCCCGCAGCGCGCGGATCTCGGCCCCACCCAAGGCGCCCGCTGCCACATGCACGACCTTGCCTCCGGCGGACAATCCGACCCTGCGACCGGCCTCGGCGGTGACCTCGCGCTCGTACCCGACGACCGCGAGCCGCAACCCCCCGCCAGCCGAAGAGCAGACCAGCCGCTCGCCGGTGGCGCCCCCAGAGGTGGCGCCCCCAGCGGTGGCGAGCTCACGGCATACCGCATCGACCCCGTCCATGACATCGGTGGCGATCGTCGTCGGGTGCGCGGCGGTGGCCACCAGGACGCCAGACGCGACATCGACTAGGGCGGCCTTGGTGAAGGTCGAACCGACATCGATGCAGGTGACCAGGCTCACCCGAGCAGCCTAGCCACGGCTGGACGGGTCCCGTCTAGCGTGGAGCCCATGAGGCGCACTGTGTTCGACGAGGACCACGAGTCCTTCCGCAAGACGTTCCGGGCCTTCCTCGAGTCTGAGGTCGTCCCCCACTTCGATGAGTGGTATGCCGCGGGCATCGTGCCGCGCGAGGTCTATCACCAGTTGGCCGAGCTGGGCATCTTCGGCATCGAGGTGCCGGAGGAGTACGGCGGCGCCGGGCTCGAGACCTTCAAGTACGAAGCGGTCCTGCTTGAGGAGACCTCGCGGGCGGGCATCTCCTTGGGTGGCTCGGGCGTGCACGTCATGCTCTGCCTGCACTACATCCTCGGCCTGGCCACGGCCGAGCAGAAGGAACGCTGGCTGCCGCCCTTCGTGGCCGCGGACGAGATGTGGGCGATCGCGATGACCGAGCCGGGCACCGGATCCGACCTGGCCGGCATGCGCACCACCGCGAAGTTGTCCGAGGACGGCACGCATTACGTGCTCAATGGCGCCAAGACGTTCATCACCGGCGGTGTACACGCCGACCGCGTCATCGTCTGCGCACGGACTTCGCCGGCATCGGAAACGGACCGCCGGTTCGGCATCTCGCTGCTGGTCGTGGACACCAAGAGCCCCGGGTATGCCGTGGGTCGCAAGCTCGACAAGCTCGGTTTGAAGGTGTCGGACACCGCCGAGCTGTCCTTCACCGACGTTCAGGTGCCCCTGGAGAACCTGCTGGGCGAAGAGGGCCAGGGCTTCAGCTACCTGGGGGCGAACCTGCCCCGTGAGCGCCTCGGTATTGCGATCGGGGCGTATGCCCAGGCCGCCGCGGCCGTGCGTTTCGCCCTGGAGTACGTCAAGGAGCGCAAGGTCTTCGGCCAGCCGGTGGCGGCATTCCAGAACACCAAGTTCGAGCTGGCGGCCTGCCAGGCCGAGGTCGACGCCGCGCAGGCCGTCTGCGATCGCGCGCTCGAGGCGCTGGATGCTGGCGAACTCACGCCGGCCGAAGCAGCTTCCGCCAAGCTCTTCTGCACCGAGGTCGCGCACCGGGTCATCGACCGGTGTCTGCAGTTGCACGGCGGCTATGGCTTCATGAACGAGTACCCAATCGCGCGGCTCTACGCCGACAACCGGGTGAACCGCATCTACGGCGGGACCTCCGAGGTCATGAAGGTGTTGATCGCCAAGGACATGGGCCTGTAACGGGATCCCACCAGCGCCGGGGTCTGGCGCGCGCCGCCTGGGTGCGCCAGTCTTGGCGAGTATGGCGACCCCGACAACTGTCATCCTTTTCGGCGCAACCGGTGATCTAGCCAAGCGCAAGCTCATCCCCGGGCTATTGCACCTCTTCCAGTCTCGACTGGTCGACGACATGCGGGTCGTGGGGACCTCCCTCGACGAGTTGTCGGCTGACCAGTTCCGCGAGGTCGCAGCCCAGGCCATCCGCGAGCACTCGACGCGAGAGCTTCATGAGAAGGACTGGCAGGAGTTCTCTTCGCGGCTGGACTTCGTGCCGCTCTCGGCCGGGCCGGCGGCCTTGCGAGCGGCGGTCGAGCGATCCGAGGAGCTACTTCCCGGAACCGAGGGGCTCCGCCTGCACTACCTCTCGGTGCCGCCCAAGGCGGCCCTCTCCGCGGTGTCAACCATCGCGCAGGCCGGGCTGGTCGAGCGCTCGCGGGTGATCATGGAGAAGCCCTTCGGCACGGACTACGCCTCATCGGTGAAACTCAACCGTCAGCTGCACGAGGTCTTCGACGAGGACATGATCTTCCGGATCGACCATTTCCTCGGCAAGGAAGCCGCGCAGAACATCCTGGCGTTCCGCTTCGCCAACGGACTCTTCGAGCCGATTTGGCATCGCAATAACATCTCCCACGTCGAGATCGACGTCCCCGAGACTCTGGGGCTCACCCAGCGAGGTGACTTCTACGAGGCCACCGGTGCCTACCGGGACATGATCGTCACGCACCTCTTCCAGATCCTCGCCTTCACGGCAATGGAGCCACCCACCGCGCTGGAGCCAGGTGCCATCTCACGTGAGAAGAACAAGGTGTTCCGCTCGATGCAGCCGATCCAGCCGACCGACGTCGTGCGGGGGCAATACCTGGGGTACCACGATGAGCCCGGAGTACGGCCGGACTCGGAGACCGAGACTTTCGTGGCGCTGAAGTGCTTCGTCGACAACTGGCGATGGGCCGGCGTGCCCTTCTACTTGCGCACCGGAAAGCGGATGGCCGAGGGCGCCCGCATCATCTCGATCGCGTTCAAGGAGCCGCCGCAGTCGATGTTCCCCGCCGGCTCAGGAGTTGGCGACCATGGACCCGACCACTTGACCTTTGACTTGGCGGACAAGTCCCGAATGTCGCTGTCCTTCTACGGCAAGCGACCAGGTCCGGGTTTCAAACTCGACAAGCTCTCGATGCAGTTCTCCATGGGTGAAACCTCCTGGGCGGGTGCGGTCTTGGAGGCCTACGAGCGGCTGATCTATGACGCCGTGCGTGGCGATCACACCCTCTTCACCTCGGCTGAGGGCATCGAGCGCCTCTGGGAGATCTCGCAACCCCTGATCGACAACCCTCCGATTGTCCGTCCCTACGCGCAAGGAACCTGGGGCCCGAACCAGATTCACCAACTCATCGCGCCGTACACCTGGCGGTTGCCCTTCGAGCGGCAGTGGCGGGACAAGCGCACCGACATGGAGAGCTAGGTATCAGCGCGGTCGATCCGGCCTCCTGAGGGGCATGCACATGTACACGCCGACCATCGCCAGTGCGCTCACCCCGCGGGCGGAGAACATCTACCGCGCCCAGCCGCAGCACCGACCCGCGACGCCCCGCACGGCGCGCCGGCTGCGGGCCGTCCTGCGGCCATGGCGCGCGCGGCATACCCTTTCCGGGTGACCTCAGAGCAGCAAGGCTTCTCCACTCGCGCCATCCACGCCGGCCAGGAGCCGGACCCGTCCACGGGCGCGGTCGTGCCCCCGATCTACGCCGTCAGCACCTACAAGCAGGACGGGATCGGCGGACTGCGGCGCGGCTATGAGTACTCGCGCTCGGCCAACCCGACCCGGAGTGCGCTTGAGGAGTGCCTGGCCTCGCTGGAGGGTGGCTCGCGCGGGTTCGCGTTCGCTTCGGGACTGGCCGGCCAGGACACCGTGCTGCGCGCGCTGCTGGCGCCGGGTGACCATGTGGTGGTGCCCTCGGATGCCTACGGCGGGACATATCGGCTGTTCAATCGGGTAGCGCGCCCTTGGGGGGTCGAGCACTCGATCGCGCGGGTTGCGGATGTCGACTCGGTGCGCGCCGCCATCCGTCCGGGTTCGACGAAGATGGTGTGGCTCGAGACTCCGACCAATCCCTTGCTCGGCATCGCCGACATCGAGGCGATCGCTCAGCTCGCCCACGATGCGGGTGCCCTGCTGGTTGTGGACAACACCTTTGCTTCGCCCTACCTCCAGCAGCCGCTGGCTCTCGGCGCGGACGTGGTCACGCATTCGACGACGAAGTATGCCGGTGGGCACAGTGACGTGGTCGGGGGCGCGGTCGTCGTGCGCGCGGGGGTGCAGACGGCCTCCGGGGAAAGCGTCGAAGAGCTCATCGCCTTCCACCAAAACGCCATGGGCGCGGTGGCCGGACCGTTCGACGCCTGGCTGGTGCTACGCGGCCTAAAGACGCTCGCAGTCCGGATGGAGCGGCACTGCGATAACGCCGAGAAGGTCGTCGACTTCCTCCTCGGACACCCCGGGGTGAGCGCGGTGCACTACCCCGGACTGGCCGACCACCCCAATCATGAGGTGGCTGCCCGTCAGATGCGGCGCTTCGGCGGGATGGTGTCCTTCCGGGTGCGCGGCGGCGAGGACGTGGCTACCAAGGTGTGCGCCGAGACCACGGTGTGGACCCTGGGCGAGTCGCTGGGTGGCGTGGAGTCACTGATCGAGCATCCTGGCCGGATGACCCACGCCTCGGTGGCCGGCACCGAGCTTGAGGTGCCCGCCGACCTCATCCGCCTCTCGGTAGGAATCGAGGACGGCGAGGACCTCATCGCCGACCTCGCGCAGGCCCTCGACCGACTCGCCTAGGCACTCAACCCAGTCACTGAGGCGTCAGCGCAGGATCCGTTGCCACTCACACAGGTGCGCAGTCACGGCATACCCCAACTCGCGATTGACCCGAAGTATCGGCTCGTTCTCGACCGCATTCCATGTCCGCACGTAGCGAACTGCTGGCAGATTCTCCTGCAGCGCAACGGTATTCGCGACTTTGAGAGCAAGCCCCAGGCCGTGCCCACGATGCTCACGAAGGACCAGGGTGTCATGCTGATAGGCGCGATGCGGCGTCCCAGCGGACACTTCAATGTGGGTAAAGCCCACCAGCTGGCCGCTCTCGAGGTGCCTCGCCACGGTCTCGACTGACCGCCTTCCCATGGCCGTCACCTGGGCGATCTCGGCCGCCACGCGTTCGGCGTCCCAGTGCTCCGGCTCATGGGCCAACTCCCCCATCGGCGCATCCGTGGACATCCGCGCGGAGAGCAACGCCCGGTCGGCGTGCCAATCGGGCGGTAACCCATCGACCGCGGACTGCAGGACGTAGCCGGGGGCGAGCGTGGGCGCCACCTGCATCGGCGGGGGCATCGGCAGGGGCAGGTCAGATCTCAGGGTGAACTGGGCCGGGGTGAAGCCGTGCCGGGTCCAGAATGCCGCCTCGCCGTCGCGCTGCCCTTCGGCCCACGAGGTCAGCGCCGTCAGCCGGGTGCGGCCTTCGACCCGCGCCTGTTCGAACGCCCACGAGAGGAGTTCATCTTCCACGCCATGTCCCCACCACGACGGCAGCACAGCGAGGTGGCATTCCATCAGGTCGGTGTTCTCCCGGCTGGGCAGGATCAGGTCGAGGCCGCCGATCACCTCGCCGTCGTGCAGCCACGCGAAGCGCCGGCGCCCACGAGCGGCGTTACCCTCCATGGCGCGCAGCTCATCAGCGGCCCAGGCATCGTGCTCCTGACCGAAGCGGGCGATCGCCGAGGCCACGAAGACCTGAGCCCAGGCATCGAATCGGCGCATTCCCTCAGGGTCGGTATCGCTGCCATGGACCGGCACGATCGGCGGCGGGGTGGACACTCGCCGAGCGTAACCCGGAACAATCAAGGTCGGTCGTGGGGTTCAATGGCACATGTTCTTCGGCAATCGCGACAAGTCCACGATGCCCGCCCCGGATCAGGCGCTTCCGGGTCGCGATCATCGGATCTTCCAAGTACCCGCCACCCACGCGGTGCTCGGGACCCCGCTCGAGGGTCCGTGGCCGGATGGGACGCAGCTGATCTACCTCGCGATGGGTTGCTTCTGGGGCGCCGAGCGCATCATGTGGCGCCTGCCCGGGGTGGTGACCACGGCGGTGGGATATCTCGGCGGCTACACCCCGAATCCCACCTACGAGGAGACCTGCACAGGCCGCACCGGCCATGCCGAGGCGGTCTTGGTCGCCTATGACCCCACCCGTATCCAGCCCGAGCACATCCTTAAGGCCTTCTGGGAGAACCACGACCCCACCCAAGGCATGCGTCAGGGCAATGACATCGGCACCGCCTATCGGTCGGCTCTGTGGTGGACTTCGCCCGAGCAGGAGGCCGCGGTGCGGCAGACCTATACCGCCTTCCAGGGGGCCCTCACCGCAGCCGGGCGCGGGACGATCACCACGCAGGTGGGACCGGCCAGCAAGGCCGGCACGTTTTGGTACGCCGAGGACTACCACCAGCAGTACCTCCACAAGAATCCGGGCGGCTACTGCAATCACGGGCCCAAGGGGATTACCTGCCCGATCGGCATTGCTGACTTGCCCGCACAGACCTCGATCGTCCCGCCTCAGGGCGGCTCGACCGGGGGTTCCTGGTGATGGCCTGCGCAGGATGAGCGCTTAGAGCATCCGGAGGGAGACCTCTGCCATGACGCCGTCCTCGCAGCCTTCTGCCACGCGCACCGCCTTCTTGACCGGCAGGATGTAAGCGCCGACGTCTTTGCTGGGGAAGAGCGAGGTGCGCCAGGTCGTCGAACCAATAGTCACCTCGACCCGGACCGAGCCAAAGCCACCCGTGCGTCCGCGGCTCAGCTCGTCGATCTCGTCGCTGACGTCCGTCGGCACGGTCAGGAAATGCCAGGCCGAGTCGCCGCGCCAAAGCCACACCGGCGCCGAGAAGTCGTATGCCGCCACGCCGGGAACCTTAGCTGGCACCGCCGACATCCCGGCCCCGCCGCCGGCCGTCACGCCGCCGGCCGGTCAGATCCGCGCCGCCAACTCGGTGCCCTGGCGGATCGCGCGCTTGGCGTCCAACTCGGCCGCCACATCCGCGCCGCCGATGACGTGCGAGGCCACGCCGCGCTCGGTCAGCGCCTCCGACAGCGTCCGCACCGACTCCTGACCAGCGCAGATGACCACCGAATCGACCGCGAGCACCCGGCGCTCCTCGCCGATCAGCAGATGCAGCCCGTCATCGTCGATCCGCTCGTATGCCGTGACGCCAGTGATCTGCTCGACGCCCTTCATCTTCAGGCTCGCCCGATGGACCCAGCCCGTGGTCTTGCCCAGGCCTTTCCCGATCGAGGATGCCTTGCGCTGCAAGAGGTACACCTGGCGAGGCGAGGGCTCTGGGTCCGGTCGGGTCAGCCCACCCCGTTCGCGTTCGACATCGCCGATGCCCCATTCGGCCTTCCACGCCTGGACATCCAGCGACGTCGATGCGTTCGAGGTGAGGAACTCACTGACGTCCACGCCGATCCCGCCGGCGCCGATCACCGCAACCCGCGCTCCGGCGACCTTCTCCCCGCGAACCAGCTCGGCATAGGTCATCACCGACGGATGATCGATCCCGGGGATCGCGGGTACCCGCGGCTCCACCCCGGTGGCGACCACCACTTCGTCGAAGCCGCCGTTCACCAACTCTTCGGGCTCGACCCGGTGCCCCAGGTGCACCTTGACCCCCGCCAGGTCCAACTGGCGCCGGAAGTACCGGATGGTCTCAGCGAACTCCTCCTTGCCGGGGATCTTCATGGCAATGGCGAACTGGCCGCCGATGTCCTGCGAGGCCTCAAAGAGCTCCACCGCATGGCCGCGCTCGGCCAGCGAGGTCGCCGCGGCCAGCCCAGCCGGACCCGCCCCGACGACCGCCACCTTCTTCACCGTCCGCGTCGGCCCGAGAACCAACTCGGTCTCGTACGCCGCCCGCGGATTGACCATGCAGGTGGCCCGCTTGTTGGCGAAGGTGTGGTCCAGGCAGGCCTGATTGCACGCGATGCAGGTGTTGATCTCGTCCGGTCGCTCTTCGGACGCCTTGCGCACCCAGTCCGGGTCCGCCAGGAAGGGCCGGGCCAGGGACACCAGATCCGCCGAGCCGGAGGCCAGCACCGATTCGGCCACGTCCGGCATGTTGATCCGGTTCGTGGCCACGACCGGCAGCGAGGTCACCGACTTCAGGCGAGCGGCATACTCCACGAAGGCCGCACGCGGCACCGAGGTGACGATGGTCGGCACCCGCGCCTCATGCCAGCCGATGCCGAGGTTGAGCATCGATGCCCCGGCGGCCTCGATCTCGGCGGCCAGGGCGGCCACCTCGTCCCAGGTCTGACCGTCCGGGACCAGGTCGAGCGCCGAGATCCGGTAGATGATGATGAAGTCCTCGCCCGCCGCCTCGCGGACGGCCTTGACGATCTCGACCGGGAATCGGCGCCGGTTCTCGGCCGAACCACCCCACTGGTCAGTGCGCTGATTCGTGCGCGGCGCGAGGAATTGGTTGATCAGGTAGCCCTCGGACCCCATGATCTCGACACCGTCGTAGCCGGCCTTGCGGGCCAGCTGGGCGGCCCGGGCGAAGTTGTTGATCGTCCGTCGCACGCCGCGATCGCTGAGCGCGCGCGGGCGGAACTTCGAGATGGGGGACTTGATCGCGGACGCTGACACACACCACGGCGTGTAGCTGTACCGACCCGCGTGCAGGATCTGCAGCGCGATCCGGCCGCCCTCGGCATGCACGGCATCGGTGATCGCCCGGTGTTGACGGGCTTCCCGGCTCGTGGTCAGTTTGCTGGCCATCGGGTAAAACGAGCCCTCGATGGAGGGGGCGAAGCCGCCGGTGACCATGAGTCCAGCACCGCCTCGCGCGCGGGCTGCGAAGTAGGCCGCCAGCTTCGGGAAGTCCCGGGCATGGTCCTCCAGCCCAGTGTGCATCGAGCCCATGACGACCCGATTTGGCAGCGTGGCGTGGCCGAGGTCGAGCGGGGCGAGCAGGTGGGGGTATGCCGTCACCGCACCACCGTGCCATGCCCAGTCAGGTCGCGGTCACCCCTGGGCACTGTGAACCCGGGCACACGGCAGCCGCCGCAGCACTCAATCGCTCAGGAAGCCGAGTAGATCCGCCCGGGTCAGCACCCCCACCGGCTTGCCGTCCTCGACGACGAGAACCGCATCGCTGCCCTGGAGGGCGGTGCGCGCGGCGGTCACGGGCTCGCCCGCGCCGACCAGCGGCAGGCCGGCCTCCATGTGGGACTCGACCGAGTCGGTGAGCTGGGCACGCCCGGTGTAGAGCGCCTCGAGCAGCGCCCGCTCGGAGACCGCGCCGGCCACCTCACCGGACATCACCGGCGGCTCAGCCTTGACCACCGGCATCTGGGAGACCCCGAACTCGCGCAGGATGTCGATGGCATCACGCACGGTCTCGGTGGGATGCGTGTGGACCAGGGCGGGCAGGTCCCCATCCTTGGCGTGGAAGACATCGCCGACGGTTTGGGTCGCGGTATGCCGCAGGAAGCCGTAGCTCGCCATCCACTCATCGTTGAAGATCTTGCTGAGGTAGCCACGCCCCGAGTCGGGCAGTAGGACCACGACGACGGCCTGCGCGGGCAGCTCGCGGGCGACCTCGAGCGCGGCCACGACAGCCATGCCGCACGAGCCGCCGACCAAGAGCCCCTCCTCGCGGGCCAGGCGGCGGGTCATCTCAAAGGACGCGGCATCCGAGACCGGGATGACCCGGTCGACCTGGTTCGGGTCATAGGCCGAGGGCCAGAAGTCCTCACCGACTCCCTCCACGAGGTAAGGGCGACCGGTGCCCCCGGAGTAGACCGAACCCTCCGGATCCGCGGCGATGACCTGGACCCGGCCACCCTGAGCGGCGTCACGATCGGCCGTCTGCTCGTGGAGATAGCGCCCGGCACCCGAGATCGTGCCCCCCGTGCCGGCGCCGGTGACGAAGTGCGTGACCCGGCCATCGGTGTCGGCCCAGATCTCCGGACCGGTGCTCTCGTAGTGCGAGAGCGGGCCGTTGGGATTGGCGTACTGGTCGGGCTTCCAGGCTCCCGGGGTCTCGCGAACCAACCGGTCCGAGACCGAGTAGTACGAGTCCGGGTGCTCCGGAGCGACCGAGGTGGGGCAGACGACGACCTCGGCGCCATACGCCCGCAACACATTGATCTTGTCGGTGGAGACCTTGTCGGGACAGACGAAGATGCAGCGATAGCCCTTGCGCTGAGCCACCAGGGCCAGGCCGACGCCGGTGTTGCCAGAGGTCGGCTCGACGATTACCCCACCAGGGCGCAGCTCGCCGGAGGCCTCGGCGGCCTCCACCATGCGCACGGCAATCCGGTCTTTCACCGATCCCCCGGGGTTGAGGTACTCCACCTTGGCCAGCACGGTGGCGGCAATTCCCTCGGTCACGCTGTGCAGCCTGACGAGAGGGGTGTTGCCTACGAGATCGATGACATGGTCGGCATACTTCACCGCGTCATCGTGCCAGATGAGGGCTTGCGCCAATGCTACCCGTCAGTAACATACGGCTATGAGCGAACATGAGCCCATGAGCGAACGGCTGAGCGGTCACGGCGGCGTCCACGCGGTCCAGGTCGCGCGCGATCACGGTGTCGACACGATGTTCACCCTCTCCGGGGCGCACGTCTTCCCGATGTACGACGGCGCCGTCACCATGGACCCGCCCATGCGCTTGCTCGATGTGCGGCACGAGCAGACCGCCGTCTTCGCTGCCGAGGCGACCGGCAAACTCACCCGGACGCCGGGGCTGGCGGTGCTCACCGCCGGACCTGGGGTCACCAACGGCGTCTCCGCGATGGCGCAGGCGAGCTTCTCCGGCTCTCCGCTGGTCGTGATCGGCGGTCGCTCACCGGCGTTCCGCTGGGGCTCGGGGGCTTTGCAGGAGTTTGATCACCTCCCCGTGGTCTCCAGCGTGAGCCGGTATGCCGCGACCGTCACGGCTAGTACCGAGGTCGCCTCCTGCGTCGATGCGGCCTTCACGGCGGCGGCGAGCGCCCACCGAGGCCCTTCCTTCGTCGACGTGCCCATGGACCACTTCTTCGCCACCAGCGAGGTGGATCGCCCTCAGCCAAGCCCCATGGACCGCCCGGAGCCAGACGGGGACGCCCTGGAGCGAATTGTCGCGCTGCTGGCGAGCGCACAGCACCCGGTCCTGGTCTACGGCTCGGATGTCTGGGCCGATGGCGCCGAAACCGCCGCCTTGGCATTGAGCGAGGCCGGCGGCATACCCACGCTGACCAATGGCATGGGCCGCGGCATTGTGCCGGGCGGGCACCCCCTGCTGGTCACCAAAGCGCGTAAGGCGGCCTTCGCGGGGGCGGACCTGGTCATCGTGGTGGGGACGCCGCTGGACTTCCGCCTCGGATACGGCGTTATTGGTAGCGCCCAGGTGGTGCACATCGCCGACTCGCCCGGTCAGATCAGCGCGACCGCCGCGCTGGCGGCCTCGCTCTCCGGTGACTTGAGCACGATCCTGGATGGCTTGCGCGTTGCCCTTGAGGGCCGGCCACACCCGGATTGGCACGACTGGGCCGCGGGCCTGAGCGCCGAAGTCCAGCAGGCCAATACCCGGGACAGTGCGCTCCTGGGAGCCACCGCGGACCCGATTCATCCGGCGCGGATCTACGGCGAGCTCTTGCCGCGACTGGCTGAGGACGCCGTGGTGATTGGGGATGGTGGCGACTTCGTCAGCTTCGCCGGTAAGTTCGTCGAGCCCCAGGCGCCGGGACAGTGGCTCGACCCAGGGCCTTTCGGCTGTTTGGGCGCCGGGCCGGGGGCCGCGATCGCGGCGCGGCTGGCGCGCCCGTCATCGCAGGTGGTCCTGCTCCTCGGCGATGGCGCGGCCGGCTTCGCCCTGGCCGATATCGACACCATGGTCCGCCACCGCCTGCCGATCGTGATGGTGATGGGCAATAACGGTGCCTGGGGGCTGGAGAAGGGGCCGATGCAGATGCTCTACGGCTACGACGTCGTGGCCGATCTGACGCCGGGCACCCGGTATGACCAGGTCGCGATCGCCCTCGGCGCTGGCGGTGAACTCGTGACCGACCCGGAGCAGATCGGCCCGGCATTGGATCGGGCGTTCGACTCGGGAATGCCCTACTTGGTCAACGTCATCACGGATGTGTCCGCCGCCTACCCCCGCGCCACTCTCGGCATCTAGGGCCCCTCGCGCCCCCCTCGAGGCGCGAGTGGGTGGCGTCAGGAGAGCCGAGCCTTGAGGCGGGCGGCGAGCGCATTCATCTGGGCCACGTGCGCCGAGTCACCGTCGGTCTGCAGCACGGCGGGACCGACATGAGCCGTGATGACGGCCACCGCGTAATCGCCATAGATGCCCATTTGACGGGTCTCGGTGTCGGCCCGCAACCAGCCGCCCTTGATGGATGAGGCTCCGATGGTCCCCAAGCCCCAGCGCTGCGGCTCGATCGGGTGCATGGACTCCAGGATGTAGGCGCTCGCCGCCGCCGACACCACCCGCCCGCCGCCGAGCGCCGCCATGAAGCGCACCTGCTCGCGCACCGTCCACTGCATGCCGCCCAGCCGGCTCGACGGCACCGAGGTCGTACTGTCCCCGATCGAGCGCAGGATGGCCCCACCCGCCGCGGCAATGCCGCCGGGGATGGCGTTCTGTAGCTGCAAGACCGCGTTCCCGTCTGAGGCCGTCAACGATCGCCGGATGAGTTCGCGCGCTCCCGCGGTCAGCCGTCCCGGATCCCCGCCAGCAACGGTCTGAATGAAGGCCGCCACGATCAGGACTTTGGAGGTCGAGTAGGCCTTGGACGATGGCACGGAACCCTCGACCACCACCGCCGACGGATTGGCCAGCGGGGCAAAGGCCCAGGAGTTGCGGGTGTCCCCGACCAGCGAACTCCCCGCGCTGGCCGGCGAAGGCACCGCGGTGGGCAGTGGCACTGCGGACACCACTGGCCGCGGCTTCGGCGAGGTCGAGCGCGATGGCGCCACCACCGGGCCCACGCTCCGGGGGGCTGCATCCTGTGGCGTCGACCCAGCGCAGCCCGCGATGACCCCCGCCAGCACAAGGCCCGTGAGCGCGGGCCGGGTCCAGCTCACGAGGACTCCCCCATGAGCCGAGCGATGAACCGATCAGCGTCAACGATGGCCCTGGCCACCTCACCTTGGGCGATCGTGGTCCCATCCGTATGCCGCGCGCGCACCGCGCACGTCACCCGGCGCCCCTCGCGCTGCAGCACCTCGGCCGAGCAGATGACCTCGGCGCCGACCGGACTGGGCGCGAGATGTTCTAACCGAACGAGCATGCCCACGGAGGTCTGCCCAGAGTCCAGCAGCTCACCCACGGCCAGGCAGGTGGCTTCCTCGAGCCAAGCCAGCAGGCGCGGCGTACCCAACACCGAGAGATCACCCGAGCCGACCGCCGCGGCGGTGTCCTGCGGGGTCACCAGGTGGCGCTGCTCGATCACGACGCCACCCTACGCGGCCGACTGCTCCGGGGGTATCGCGCCGGGAGGTGACCCCTCTTCACCCAAAAGGAACGCGCAAACCCCCCGTTGGCGTTAGCGTGTGGGACCTCATCGACGACCCAAGGAGGGCAGATGGGCAGGGCTCGACGAGCACGCAAGCTCGCTTCAGCGGCGGCCTATGGCGGTGGTGGCATCGCCGCGGCCGGCGCTGCCCTCAGCGCCTTGGGGTATGGCGTGATCAAGGCCGAAGGCGCGCTCGCTCGCCACGTCATCGGCGGCCACCTCGACGAGGCCCCCGATGACGACGGGCTGTATGGCGCGGGACCAGGAACACCGGTCGAATTGGTCGTCCTGGGCGACTCAACCGCCGCCGGGCTGGGCGCCGATCATGCCCACGAGACCATCGGGGCCATCATCGCCACCGGCGTCGCCGCCCTCATGGGCCGATCCGTGCGGCTCACCAATCGTGCGGTCGTGGGTGCGGAAGCTGCCGACCTGGAGCGTCAACTAGCCAATGCGCTCGAGGAGGTGATGCGGCCCGAGGTCTGCCTGATCATGATCGGCGCCAATGACGTGACTCGCCGGATCGAGCGGGCGACCTCGGTCCGCCATCTCGAGGTCACCGTGCGTCGGCTGCGTGCGCTCGGCACCGAGGTCGTCGTCGGCACCTGCCCGGATCTGGGCTCGGTACAGCCAATCCGGCAGCCCCTGCGCACGATCATTCGCCGTTGGTCCCGAGATCTGGCCGCCGCCCAAACCGTGGCTGTGGTCGAGGCCGGTGGGCGCACGGTGTCGCTGGGTGACCTGCTCGGCGAGGAATTCACCCGCGAGCCGGGCACCATGTTCAGCCGCGACCAGTTCCACCCCTCGCCGGCGGGCTATGCCAGAGCGGCGGCAGCGCTCCTGCCCAGCGTGTGCGCAGCCCTGGGCGTCTGGGGTTTGGACACCCGGGACCGGGCACCCGAGCCTCGCCGAGGTGAGGGGGTGGGGCCGGTGGCCGTCGCGGCCGGTCACGCTGTCAAGGAAGCGGGCACCGAAGTCGCACCGACCGATGTGGCCGGCCAGTCGCGTGGTCCGCGTGGCCGATGGGCCGTGCTGCTCCGGCGACGCGGCGAACTAGTCGACGATCGCGTCGAGTTCGACCTCAACCAGCCAGCGTGAGTCGACCAGGCCAGCGACCTGGACGATCGTGCTAGCTGGACGAATCTCGCCGAACACCTCACCGTGAGCCTGCGAGATGGCCTCGACTGCGTCGATGGTGGTGATGTAGTGACGCGTGCGGATCACGTCACTTGGGGACCCACCGAGCTCAGCGAGCGCCGCCAAGGCGATCTCCCAGCAGCGCCGTGCCTGCACCAACGGATCGGGCGAGCAATGACCGTCGGGCCAGATCGGGGCGGTGCCGCTGACGACGACATGCTTACCCTCGCGAACCCCGCGGCTGAAGCCGACAGTGGCCTCATAGGGCGATCCGGACGTGGCACGGTGCTTGTGGGGTTTCATGACTCCATACTTACTCCTCCGCGCCCGTTGGCGCGAGACGTATGACACATGGGATTTCCCTCGGCCTGCGCGCAGCCATCGACATACCATCGAGGGACGCACCGCAGGGTCCCCGCAGCCCCGCATCGGCGCTGCCTGCCGGGCCGTCGAGGGCACGGGCGGACCCCATTCCCACAGGAGGCATCCCATGACCGAGGCGGTAATTGTCGCCACCGCGCGCACACCGATCGGACGCGCCTTCAAGGGCTCGCTGAAGGACATCCGGCCCGATGACCTCTCGGCTCAGGTCGTGGCCGGCCTGCTGGCCAAACTGCCCCAACTCGATCCCGCCCTGGTGGAGGACTTGTACTGGGGGTGCGCCGAGCCCTCCGGCAAGCATGGCTCGAACATAGCTCGGGTGATCGCCGTGCTTGCCGGCCTGGACCACCTCCCGGCCGCCACAGTGAACCGCTTCTGCGCGAGCTCGACGCAGACCATGCGGATGGCCTTCCACGCGATCAAGGCCGGCGAGGGTGACATCTTCATCTCGGGCGGTGTCGAGTGCGTGAGCCAGTACACGAACTGGGCCGGCGCCGGCGCAGTCCAAGCCGACACCCAGAATCCCCGCTTCGCGCCGGCCGCGGAACGTAGCGCGGCCATGGCCGCAGACAACCGCACGTGGACCGACCCGCGCGACGAGGGGCTGCTGCCCGATATCTACATCCAGATGGGGCAGACCGCCGAGAATGTCGCCACCTCGCGAGGCGTGAGCCGGGCTCGCCAGGACGAATGGGGCGTGACCAGCCAGAACCGTGCGGAGAAGGCGATCTCCGAGGGCTTCTTCGCTCGCGAGATCCTCCCGGTGACGGTCCCGGATGGCACCCAGGTCAGCACCGATGACGGTCCGCGGGCGGGGGTCACCCTTGAGGCGGTCTCGGGTCTGCAGCCGGTCTTCCGGGCCGAGGGCACCGTCACCGCCGGCAACTGCTGCCCGCTCAACGATGGCGCCTCCGGCGTGGTCATCATGAGCGACCAGCGCGCCAAGAACCTCGGCATCACTCCGCTGGCGCGGATCGTCTCCACTGGCGTCTCGGGTCTCTCACCCGAAATCATGGGCATGGGCCCGGTGGAGGCCTCCCGTCAGGCGCTGGCTCGGGCAGGGATGAGCATCGGGGACCTGGACCTCTACGAGATCAACGAGGCCTTCGCTGCACAGGTGCTGCCCAGCGCGGATGACCTGGGTATGGATCTGGACAAACTCAACGTTCACGGCGGCGCCATTGCGCTCGGCCACCCGTTCGGCTCCACCGGCACGCGGATCATGACCACGCTGCTCAACGGCCTAGCCTCGCGTGACGGGCAGTTTGGTCTGGAGACCATGTGCGTCGGCGGCGGCCAGGGCATGGCCATCATCGTCGAACGACTCAGCTGAGCCTGGCCCGCAGGCCCGTCAACAGTTCCAGGACGCCCTCGCTCCGGTCCGCGGCATACGCATCCCAGGTCAGCACCCGAAGTTGGTCCATCACCACTCGCGGGCCGAGGTCGGGCACGTCGGGGTTGTCGAGCCGACGGGTGAGCTCGTCCAGCAGTTCACGAATCGTTGGCAGCTGCCGTTGGGCGAGGTCCAGCGACAACTGACCCCAACGGGTGGCCAGTCGATCGAGCTCCACAACGACCTCCGCCGGAACAGGCGAACCTGTCCCGGCGGAGGTGGATGCCGCGATCATGCGCTCAATCGCGCAGGCGAGCGAAGAGTCGGAGGAACTCGACGTACAGCCAGACCAGCGTCACGATCAGGCCATGGGCCAGCAGCCAGGAGTACTGGCGCGGGGCCCCGGTCGCGATGGCGTACTCGATCTGGTCGAAGTCCAGCGCCAAGGTGAAGGCCGCGAGGCCGACCGCGAAGACCGAGATGGCAATGCCAAGGCCACCGCTGCCGCCAAAACCCAGAGGCTGGCTGGTGATCAGGGCATAACCGAAGTTGATCAGCGCGAAGATCGCGTACCCGGCAAGCGCCATGACCATGATCCGGCGGAACTTGTTGGTGACCTTGATCCAGCCCGCCTTGTAGGCGAGGAACATCCCGGCGAAGGTAGCCACCGTGGCCAGCACGGCCTGGCCTACCAGTCCGTCATAGCGGTCATTCCAGGACTGGCTGAGGGCGCCCACGAAGAGCCCCTCGAAGACGGCATAGGTAAGGATCAGCGGAACGCTGAGCACCTTGCGGAAGGCGATGATCAGGCCGATCACCAGGGTGCCGACCACGCCGCCGCCCCAGAGCAGGAGGCCGAGGCTGGGGTTGGCAGCGGACAGCAGCCAGCCCGCGGTGCCCGTCACCAGCACGATGCCGAAGAGCGTGAGGGTGCGCATGATGACGTCGTCCATGGTCACGCGGTCGGTCTGGACCGGGCCCGCGGACGGCTGGGCGTACATCTCCTGCAACTGCTCCTGGGTGGGGTAGTCGCTCCCCACGTGCGGCGCCGTCGGGTGCCCTGGGGCCCCGGAGCTCTGGAAGCCCGCGTAGCCGCTGCGAGCGTCCTGCTCAAGCCGGTTGAATGCCGGGTTCGACATCTGATTCCTCCCTTACCGACGGACAGCGACACTCGTGCCCGTTCACTGAACTCAATGGTGCCAGGCATCACGAATGTTCCCAAGCACGATGGCAATCTCGTGGTGCCCCCGACGGGAATCGAACCCGCACTCTGGCGATTTTAAGTCGCCTGCCTCTGCCGGTTGGGCTACGGGGACAACGCCACTGTATGCCGCCGACCGACCAGGCACCGCGTTCGCCCGCGCACGAGGTGGCAGGCCACTACACTTGAAAGCACGACCTAGCCAACGAAAGGCCTTCGATGTCGGCTGACGGCGCGCCCGTTCGTCGCCGCGGTCCGGTGCGGGGGACCCCACGAGGTCACCGCTTGTCCCGGGCAGAGCGCGAGTTGCAACTGATCGAGGTTGCCGAGAAGGTCTTCGGCGAACACGGATACCAGGCCACCACGGTCGACGATGTGGCCCGCCAGGCCGGCGTCACCAAACCTGTGATCTACGACCACTTCGGGTCCAAAGAAGGTCTGCTGTCGGCCGTCGTCCGACGCCTCGGGGAAGCGATCACCCAACTCTTCATCCAGGCGTGGGCGGCGCTACCGGAGCGGGCCAGCCCGCAGGATCGCATTCGGGCCATGGTGCACGCCTTTTACTCGTTCATGGATGCCCGACCGGGTCCATTCCAGGTCTGGGCTCAAGAAATCGCCGTGTCCGCCATTGCTGCAGAGGCGATCGGTGAGATGCGCCAGCTGCACGCGCACATGATTGCCGATCAACTCGCCGAGGCCAAAGAGTTCGCCGAGATCCCCCGTGACTCGCTCGTCGCCGTCGGCGAACTCGTGGTTGCGCTCGTCGATGTCTTCGCGCTCATGCGCATTCGACGCCCCGGTACCACTGCCGACCAGGCAGCCGAGATCTTCATGGCGCTCGCTGGCCGGGGCATCCCCGACCTTCTGCTCCTCCTGCAGTCCTCGCCGCTGCCGCCCGCGCCCGAATCGTGACGGCTGGGCCGCGGCGCTAGTCCCGGAGGCTGAGCGCGATCCCGTCGAGGATGTCGTGCTCGGAGGTCACCACCCGCACGTTCGGGGAGCTGGCCTGGACCCGGGCCAACACCTCGCTCCAGATGAGCGCGCCGGCCCCGATGACGTCCACCCGACCTGGGTGCATGAATCCGAGCGACGCTCGATCGCCTCGAGCCATACCGAGCAGGAGCGCGGCGGCCCGTTGGTGTTCGGCCACGCTCAGATCGGCCAAGTGGATGGCGGAGGGGTCATAACTACGCAAGCCCAAGGCGTAGGCCGTCACCGTCGTGACACTGCCGGCCAGACCGACGACGGTCGAGATGCCGGCGAGGTCGACAGCCTCCTGCGCCTGGTCCAAGGCACGATTCACGTCGCCAAGGGCGGCCTCGATCTCTGCCTGCGTCGGCGGGTCTCCCGGAATGTCTCGTTCGGTGATCCGCACACATCCGATATCGACCGATATAGCTTGCTCCACGCTGCGGGTGCCTCGAACGAGTTCAGTCGAGCCACCGCCGATGTCGACGACCAGGTATGGACCCGGCTGACCGGCCGCGAGAAGGTCGCCGGTGGCGCCACTGAACGACAGGCTAGCCTCGGTGGCCCCCGAGATGACCTCCGGGGTCACGGCCAGGTCGCCAAAGGCCTCTTCCACGCCGGCCACGAAATCCGCGGCATTCTCGGCATCCCGAGACGCCGAGGTGGCCACGAAACGCACCTTCTGGACGTCATGGCGGCGGCAGAGGGCGGCATACGTCTGGGTGGCCCGCAGCGTGCGCGTCATGGCGGCCGGGTCGATCCGTCCGGTCCGGTCGATCCCCTGCCCCAGCCGGACGATTTCCATGTCCCGGACGATGTCCATCAGGGCGCCATCCTCGGTGAGGTCAGCGATGAGGAGCCGGATGGAGTTCGTGCCGCAGTCGATGGCGCCTACCCGCATCATGCTGACTCCTCGCCGTCCGTCGCTAGCGCATGGGCCTGCGCACAAGAGTGAGTCTCCCACCATGACTCGAGCAGCTTGAGGGCCTCGTCCCCCAGCGGGTTGACCCCTGGCCCGACCCCCAGGGAGTGCGCCACCAGGACATGCAGACACTTGACCCGAGAGGGCATCCCGCCGGCGGATACGCCAGCGATCTCTGGGACCTCGCCCAAGGCGGAGCGTCGGGCGAGGTAGTCCTCATGGGCCCGGGCATATGCCGCAGCCAAAGCCTCATCGCTCTCCAGTCGAGCGCTCATCTCCTTCATGACACCGGCACTCTCCAGCGTGCTCAAGGCACCGGTAAGCCGGGGGCAGGTGGCGTAATACGAGGTGGGGAAGGGCGTGCCATCGGGCAACCGCGGCGCCGTCCGCACGACATCGGGCTCACCGCACGGGCAGCGATGAGCAATCTCGACCACCGCGCGGGGTTCACGTCCCAACTGGCGCGTGATCGCCGCGCGGTCCGCCGGCGTCAGGCTCACGGGAGCGCGGCGGTCGGGGCATCGGCCACGACGGCACTTTGCAGCACGGCGGAGTACCACGGTTGGCTGCCGGTCGGGGCGGCAATCGCAACCTCGACCTCGGCCACCTGCTCAGGCTTGGCGGGGTCGATGACGGTGTACGAGCGCTCCCCCGGCTTCACAAACTTCAGCCGCGCGCGCGCCTGCTGCTCGACATAGGCCGGGTCCTCCCAGCGCGTCATCTCAGCGTGCAGCTCGGCGACCCGCTTCTGCTGCTCGCGGACCTGGGCCTCCATCGCGGCGATCTCGCTGCGCTGGGTGACATAGGCCGCAACTGTCGAGCCGGACACCACCACCAGGAAGCCGAGGATCGAGAGGACCATTGCGACGCGCTGGGTGCGCCGGTTGGCGGCGGCCAGCGAGATCCGCTGCCGCCACCCACCGACTCGCCCCGACGACATCGACAACTGCGGCCGACCTTTGCTCGCGCGCGTGCTGGCCTGAGCGACCCGGGCACGCGCCGATACCGGCCGTCGCGGGGGACGCGATGCCGAAGAGCGCGGTGACCGGGTTGCCACGATCAGGCCTTGGCCGCCCGGAATCGGGGGAAAGCGCCGGCGCCGGCATACACCGCGGCGTCGTCAAGCTCCTCCTCGATGCGCAGCAACTGGTTGTACTTGGCGACCCGCTCCGAGCGCGCCGGAGCTCCGGTCTTGATCTGGCCACAGTTGGTGGCCACTGCCAGGTCGGCGATGGTCACGTCCTCGGTCTCACCGGAACGGTGGCTCATCATGCAGCGGTAGCCCGCGCGGTGGGCCATGTCGACCGCATCGAGCGTCTCGGTGAGGGAGCCGATCTGGTTGACCTTGACCAGCAGAGCGTTGGCCGTGTTGCTGTCGATGCCACGCTTGAGCCGCTCCGGGTTGGTGACGAAGAGGTCATCGCCGACGAGCTGGACCTTGTCGCCGAGGGCGTCGGTGATGGCCTTCCAGCCGTCCCAGTCGTCCTCATTGAGCGGGTCCTCAATGGAAACCAGCGGGTATGCCGCGACGAGCTCGGCGTAGTACTCGATCATCTCGGCCGCGGACTTGGTCCCGCCCTCGAAGGAGTAGCTGCCGTCGGTGTGGAACTCCGACGCCGCAACGTCGAGCGCCAGGGCGATGTCGGTGCCCGGGGTGTATCCGGCAGCGGTAATCGCCTCAAGGATGAGGTCCAGCGCCGCCCGGTTGCTCGGCAGGTTGGGGGCGAAACCGCCCTCGTCACCCAGGCCCGTCGCCAGACCCTTGTCGTGCAGCACCTTCTTAAGCGCGTGGTAGACCTCGGCTCCCCAGCGCACGGCCTCGCGGAAGGAGCCGGCGCCGATCGGGGCAATCATGAACTCCTGGATGTCGACATTGGAGTCCGCGTGGCTGCCGCCATTGAGGATGTTCATCATGGGAACCGGGAGGATGTGCGCATTCGGCCCGCCGACGTAGCGGAAGAGGGGCAGATCAGCGGAGTCGGCTGCCGCCCGAGCGACCGCCAAGGACACGCCCAGGATCGCGTTCGCGCCGAGCGAGCCCTTGTTGTCGGTGCCATCGAGGGCCAGCATCTCGGCATCGATGAGCCGCTGCTCGCTGGCCTCGAAGCCGAGCAACTTGGGACCGATCTCGTCGATGACCGCGTCCACGGCCTGCTCCACGCCCTTGCCCAGGTACCGCTTCTTGTCACCGTCCCGGCGCTCGACAGCCTCGAAGGCACCGGTGCTGGCGCCACTGGGAACAGCGGCGCGGGCGAGGGTGCCGTCGTCGAGGGCTACCTCAACTTCGACGGTGGGGTTGCCGCGCGAATCCAGGATTTCGCGGGCGCCTACGGCTTCGATGCTGGCCACGTCTGCTCCCAAGGGTCAGGACTGAAAAGGGTTCAATCCCGAGCCTAGTCGCCGAGGAGCGATCAGCCGCTCACCGACCCACCCCGCTTACCGACCCAGCCGCGCTCAGGGCGTCGCTGAACTTTGGGCGGCATAAGCAACCGCGAGCGCAGCGCCCAGGCGGGCGTTGGCCCGCACGAGCGCGATATTGGTCTCCAGGGACCGCCCGTCCGAGAGCTCGACGATCCGCCCCAGCAGGAATGGGGTGATGTCTTTGCCGCGGATTCCGTTGGCGTCACACTCACTTAGCGCGCGGTTGATGAGGGCGCTGATCTCGTCGGCCGGGATTTCGTCCTCGGCCGGCACGGGATTGGCGATCGAGATCCCGCCTTGAAGGCCCAGGGCCCACTTTGTTGCCATCATCGTGGCCAGTTGCTCGACGGAATCGGTTCGCATCGGCGCGGAGAATCCGCTCGACCGCGAGTAGAACGAGGGGAACTCGTCGGCGCCGTGGACGACCACCGGCACGCCCAGGGTCTCGAGCACCTCCAGCGTTCGGCCAATGTCGAGGATCGACTTCACGCCGGCCGAGATCACTGCCACCGAGGTGACCCCCAGTTCGGTGAGATCCGCCGAGATATCCATGGAGTCCTCACCACCACGGTGCACCCCACCCAAGCCGCCCGTGACGAACACCCGGATACCGGCCAGCTGGGCCAGTCTCATGGTGGATGCCACGGTCGTTGCGCCATGCCCACCGGTGGCCATGACATACGGCAGATCGCGGATCGAGACCTTGGCGACGTTCGGCTCAGAGCCCAGCAGTTCCAACTCCTCAGCCGAGAGCCCGATGCGGGGAATGCCGTGCAGGACAGCGATGGTCGCGGGCACCGCCCCGCCCTCGCGGATGATCCCCTCCACTTCGCGCGCCATCTCGACATTGCGCGGATAGGGCATTCCGTGGCTGATGATCGTCGACTCCAGCGCGACGACCGGGCGACCGGCAGCCAACGCCTGCGATACCTCAGGAGCAAGGGCAATCAGTGGGTGAGTCATGAGGTCATCCTTCCGTGTGGATGCTCTCGTCGGCCCGACCACGGTGGGTTTCGGCGAGCCGGGCCCGGACCAGGGCGTCGGTGAGATCAGGCCGCACCGTGTGGGGCGAGGCCACCGTGAGTTCGGCGACGGCCTGCCCGTATGCCGCCGCGGTCGCCAGTTCAGCGCCAGCGAGCAGGGCGCTGACCAGCCCAGCCGTCATCGAGTCGCCAGCCCCGGTGACGTCGATCGCGTTCACCGGATGGCCGACAATCTCCACTCTGCCCCCGGTCGAACTCAGCTGGCTACCTCGCGCACCGAGTCTGGTCCACACGGTCTGCACACCGTGATCGTGCAGCCATCGCAGTGGATCGGCGTCCCCGCCCGAGAGTGGCCCGAGCTCGTCGACATTCGGGGTCACCACGGCGATGGGGTGCCCCTGCGCCACAACGGGAGCCAGCAGGGCAGCCTTGGGCACCGACACCGGATCGAGGACAACTCGAGCACCGCCGCTGGCCGCGCGTTCCAGAATCCACGCAACGACGCGTTGCGGCAGGTTGCCGTCCACCACCACGTAGGGGGCTTCCTCGATGGCGCTCGCCACGGCGCTCAGCCGCTCCGGGGTCAGGCCCTCCGTGCCGGTGAGATCGGAGAGGGCGATCACCAACTCCCCATCCCGGTCGAGCACTGCTAGGTAGGTTCCGGTGGGTTCAGGACCGGTCATCACCAGACTGACATCCACCCCGGCTTCGGCCGTTTCCCGGAGGACCCGGTCGCCAGCATCGTCCGGCCCCACCAGCGCTACCAGCGAAACGCGCGTCCCCAGGCGGGCGAGGTTCTCGGCGATATTGCGACCCACACCCCCCGGAGTGCTCATCATGCGCGCCGGATTGCTGGTCCCGTGGACCACGTTCGCTCGGCTACGCGCATGCACATCGAGCAGGGCAGCCCCGATCACCAGGACGTCACAGGGCAGGGCCACAGGCGAAGGATACGGGCGGATCTTGCGATTCGGCAGTTCGGCGCCGCCGGCTGTGTCACCATTGAGGTTGCGTACCACGCAGCCCGATGCAGCGGGCTGCCACATCACCATCACGCTGGCCACGCGAGCGCATCACGTATCAAGGCCAGACAACAGCTCCATTGCCGTTCAGGGACGGCTTTTATGACAGGGGAAAGTTCCATGCGTAGGACGTCTGCTTTGCTGATTCCTATTGCCGCTCTGGTGGCATCGGTCGCCGTGACGGCCGCACCGGCGTCCGCATCACCGGATAGCCAGCCGCCGCCCCGCGTGGGCGCGATGCCATCGGAGACCCCATCGGCGGTCACCCCAGGCATCACCGCCGGCACGAAGGCCATGGCCTTCGAGGAGGTGGGAGAGCGGGTGTACGCCGCCGGGACCTTTACGGAGGTTGGTGGCCAGCCGCGTACGGGGATCGCGGCCTTCAACCGGCACACCGGCGCACTGGATACCGGCTTCGCGCCGACGGTCGCCGGCAATGTGTACACCGTGGCCGCAGGACCAACCGCATCCACGGTCTACATCGGGGGACTCCTGCGATCGGTGAACGGCAAGTCTCTCTCCCGCATCGCACTGCTTGATGCCGCCACCGGTGCCCCGGTCAAGGGCTTCAAGCCCCCGGCCTTCAACGGAGCGATCCAGGACATCAAGTTCCGCGCAGGGCGGCTCTACGTCGGCGGCCAGTTCACCACGGCTGGGGGGCTCCCCCGAGGCGGTCTGGCCAGCTTGGATCCGATGACCGGTGCGCTGAACGACTTCTTGACGGTGAACCTCACCGAGCATCACAACACCGACCCCAGCCGGTCGCAGGATCCCATTGGCGCAGCCAAGTTCGACATCACCAAGGACGGTTCCTTGATGGTGTTGGTCGGCAACTTCCGCAAGGCTGACGGGCTGGACCGCGACCAGATCGTCCAGATCTCCCTGACTGGTGCCAAGGCCGCCGTGCGCCCCGACTGGCAGACCAACCGCTATAAGCCGCTCTGCTTCAACTGGGCAACCGACACCTATGTGCGTGGCGTCTCGCTGGCGCCGGACGACAGCTACTTCGTCGTTGGCGCAAATGGCGGTCCCAACTCCGGAACTCTGTGCGACACCGCCACGCGGTGGCAGACCAGCGCCAGCGGTTCGGCACTTGAGCCCACCTGGATTTCGTACACCGGTGGCGACACCGTGTGGGCGGTCGCTGCGTCGGAGCACGCCGTCTACGTCGGCGGTCACATGCGCTGGATGAACAACGCCCTCGGGGCAGACTCGGCACGCTCCGGCGCGGTCCCTCGACCTGGTCTGGTGGCACTGGACCCGCTCAATGGCGTTCCGATGAAGTGGAACCCCGGACGAAAGCCTCGCGGCACTGCAGTCTTCGGCTTCGTGGTCAGCAAGGACGGGGTGTGGATCGGGTCGGACACCGACTACATCGGGCCTCGCGAGTTCTACCGGCCGAAGCTGGCCTTCTTCCCCTACGAGGGTGGCTACACGGCGACGCCTACGACGACCCCCACCCTTCCCGGGACGGTCTACCTGGGCCAGGGCGGCAGCAGCAGCACGGGTGAGGTGGTCTACCGCATCAATGCCGGTGGCCCCGCCCTCGCCTCGACCGACGGCGGCCCCGCCTGGCAGTCAGACAGCTCATCGACGAGCCCTTATCGCAACAGCGGCAGTTCGGCCTCCACGACCGCCTCGACACTTCCCAAGGACGCCAGCGTCCCGGCCTCGACCCCGGCGGCCATCTTCAGCAGCGATCGATGGGACGGCTCGACAGCACCCGAGATGCAGTGGGCCTTCCCCGTCTCAGCGGGTACGCCAACGACGGTGCGGCTCTACTTCGCCAACACCTACTCGGGCACGTCCACGCCAGGCAAGCGTGTCTTCGACGTCGCGGTCGAGGGCACCACGGTGCTCAACGACTTCGACATCGTCGCTTCTTCAGGCAACCTCATGGGTACCATGCGGGAGACCTCGGTCGTCAGTGACGGAACGATCAACATCGACTTCGCCCACGTGATCGAGAACCCGCTGGTCACCGGAATCGAGATTCTGCGAACGACCACCGGACCGGGTTCGTCGGGCCCCAATGACCTCGCCTCCTGGAGCTTCGACGGAAGCTCGACCGGACCCCAAAACACCAGCACGACCAGCATTGACTGGTCCACCGTTCGGGGTGCCTTCACGGTCGGCAACAAGCTCTACTTCGGTGCCTCGAATGGCATGCTCAAGGTTGCCCCCTTTGACGGCCTCACCATCGGCACGCCCGCGGACGTGAACCCGTACCACGATCCTCGCTGGATGTTCGAGAACAACGGCAGTGGCGGCACCTATGACGGCGTGACTCCGACCTTCTACGGCCAGATTTCCGCGGTCCGTGGCATGACGTACTCCGCGGGCCGACTGTGGTACACCGACGGAGGATCCACCCTCAAGGGACTGAAGTTCTCGCCCGACAGCGGCATCGTCGAAGGCGTGGCACCGATCGCAGCCGCGTCCTCGCTGAGTTTCGCTGACGTCGGTGAGTTGTTCACTGCGGGTTCAACGCTGTACTACGTGCTGCGGAGCACCGGCGATCTCTGGTCAATCGGCTGGACCGGAACCGCCACGACCGGTACGGCTGTGCGGGTATCAGGTCCCTCGACCGGCGGGCCGAACTGGTCCGGCCGTGCGCTCTTCTTGGGCAACCCGCCCGCCAACCAGGTGCCAGTCGCGGCCTTCACGACGCAGTGCACCGGTCTGACCTGCCACTTTGATGGGGCGCAATCCGCTGACTCGGACGGCACCATCACCGGGTACGCATGGGACTTCGGTGATGGCACCACGTCGACCGATGCGGTGGTCGACCACACCTATGCGTCCGGGGGCTCGGTTCCGGTGTCGCTGACGGTGACCGATGATGACGGCGCCAGCTCGAGTCACACCGAAACCGCTGAGCCGGTTGACACCCCTGCGGGAACCGGGTTCATCGATCGTGCCAGTACAACGGACGCCTTCACGGTGGCCAAGGAGCTGGTGGTTCCGGCTGCTGTGACAGCAAGCGACACCTTGGTCCTGACGTGGTCTGGCGACCCGGCGTCAGTGCCGGCGGACCCCGCGGGTTGGACCAAGATTCAATCCATCGCCTCAGGGACCAGTTTCGCCATGGTCGTGTGGTCGCGGCAGGCCGACGGCAGCGAAGGCGGGACCACCGTGACGCTGACCCAGCCTGTGGCCAAGCGGTCGGTGGCTCAGCTCCTTGTGTACCGCGGCTTCTCCCAGGTCGCTACATCAGGGTTCTCCCTCGACTCCGCGACGGCTGCGCACACCGCTCCGGGAGTCCCGGTCAACAGCGGCGATCTCGTCGTACACATCTTCGGTGACCGATCTGCCACCACATCGGCATGGTCCGCGGGGGCGCCCGACACCGCGCGCGGGTCCGTGGTTGGCACAACTACCACCCGCTTCTCGGTGTTCGCCAGCGACCCAACTCTGCGTAGCTCGGCAGGCACCGCGGCTGCGTCGACGGCGACCACGGACAGTGTGTCGACTAAGGGTGCTGGGATCAGCGTGGCGTTGCGCCCCTGAGAAGCTCCGCAGGAGTTAGGGCCGGGGGTCGCGCCGAGCGCGGCCCCCGGCCTTTTCTTCGGCCTTGATCCGCGCCCATTGCGCCTCGACCTCCTGCGGGGTGGAGGCGTCGGCGTCGGCGAAGACATGCGGGTGGCGGCGGACCAGTTTTTCGACGAGCATCCCCGCCACAGTGTCGATGTCGAAGGCCTGGTCAGCCGCGTCTTGGGCGATCCGTGCATGGAAAAGCACCTGAAGGAGTACATCGCCCAACTCCTCGGCAATGTGCTCTCGATCCGCACCGTGCTCAATAGCCTCGGCGAGCTCTTCGACTTCCTCTCGGGCGTAGCGGATCAGCGATTCATGGGTCTGCTGGGCGTCCCAAGGGCAGCCGCCTGGCGAGCGGAGCCGATCCATGACGGCCACGGCGTCGAGCAATCGAGCACCTTGGACATCCCAGGAACCGACCAGGATCTCGATCTCGGGGGCGGTATGCCGGGTGCCCACCTCCGTGGTGATGGCGTCACTCAACCCGGGGTCGGCATCCGCCGAACCGAGCCAGATGACCTGCTGATCGGCGGCCGCGTCGAGCAGGTGCCGGGCCACACTCGTGAGGTCTCCCGTCGGCGCCTCAAGGATGGCCACGCCGGTCTCGGACAGGGCCTGCGCCACGGGTGCTGCGGGATCAACGGCATACACCGCGTCGGCCGCGGCCACAGCTGCCCAGGCATCCTTGGACAACAGCCCGGGCGCGACCCGGGGAGAGGTCAGGAGGAAGGTCAGCCGACCCGTCACGGGCTCGGCGCGACGATCCACGCCGGCAGCGAGCTCACCAAGCGCAGCGGGTTGGTGGCATCAAAGGAGCCATAGCGCGGGTTGACTGAGACCTTGCTCTTGGCGATGACCGAAGCAAGCTCGTCCGCGGCCGCTCCCCCGGCCCCCATGACCTCCTGAACAATGGTCGCCGAACTCATCACGCGGACAGTGGAATCCGCCGGGTCAGCCAACCCGCGCGTACGCAGAAACTGCCGTGCAGCATCCATCGGGTCGCCGCCACCTTGGCTGGTGGTGAAGTCGACCACGCTCGGCTCCATGATCAGATAGGGCAGCACAATTGCCGGCGTGAGCTTGTCCTGCGAGACTCCCGCGGCGTTGAGCTCCTCGACCGCTGTGGTGAGCTCGGCCTCACTGATCACCCGGTCGCCGACCGTCGCTGCGGCTCCGGGCTGAGTCGTGCCACAGGCGGTCGTCAAGAGTGCGGCCGCGAGGACGAGGCTGGCGCCGAATGCTCGCGCAGTCGAGCGGGTGGTCCCGTGAGTCACTGAAGTGCCTTCCCAGACGAGTTCTGCCCCGCGGCGACCGCGGCGGCCTGACCAATATTGTCCATGACAACGGCCCGAATGACCTCACTGGCCCACGCTAAAACCTCACGGTCCCGCAAAGGCTGACCACCGACTCGGGCAGTCATCGGTCGCGGCACCAGAATGGCAGCGACCGCGGGCTTGACCATCGAGCCTGGATAGAGCCGCTTGAGCCGCAGCTCCTGGCTCTCGCGCAGGGTCACCGGAGCGAAGCGCACGTGCGGACCCTGGGCACTGATCTCCGTGATCCCAGCGGCTCGAGCCACCGTGCGCAGCCGAGCCACCTCCACCAGGTTGGTCACCGCTTGCGGCGGAGCGCCGTATCGGTCGGTGAGCTCGGCCACGATCTCGCTCAGAGCGGCCTCGTCGGCGACGGCGGCAAGCTTTTTGTAGGCCTCGAGACGCAAGCGTTCGCCGGGGACATAGTCGTGCGGCAGGTGCGCATCAACCGGGAGCTCGATGCGGATCTCCACCGGAGCGCTCTCGCCTTCGCCGCGGAAGTCCGCGACGGCTTCGCCCACGAGCCGAACGTAGAGGTCGAAGCCTACCCCCGCGATATGGCCAGATTGCTCGCCGCCCAAGAGGTTTCCGGCGCCCCGGATCTCCAGATCCTTCATCGCCACCTGCATCCCCGCGCCGAGATCGGTATGCGAGGCGATGGTCTGCAGTCGGTCGTGTGCGGTGTCCGTCAGCGGCATCTCGGGCGGGTACAGGAAGTAGGCATAGGCGCGTTCGCGTCCGCGTCCGACCCGGCCCCGCAACTGGTGCAACTGGGATAGCCCCAGCCGATCCGAGCGCTCGACGATCAGGGTGTTGGCATTCGAGATGTCCAGACCGGTCTCAACGATCGTGGTGCACACCAGCACGTCGAAACGCTTCTCCCAGAAGTCGAGAACGACCTGCTCCAGGCGGTGTTCGCCCATCTTGCCGTGAGCCGTGGCAATGCGCGCCTCGGGCACGAGCTCGCGCAGTCGGGCAGCCGCCTTCTCGATGGTGGAGACCTTGTTGTGCACCAGGAAGACCTGACCCTCGCGCATGAGCTCGCGGCGCACGGCCGCGGTGATCTGCTTCTCGTCATACGGGCCAACATAGGTCAGAACCGGGTGACGCTCTTCGGGAGGCGTTGCGAGAGTGGACATTTCGCGAATGCCGGTAACCGCCATCTCGAGGGTTCGCGGGATCGGGGTTGCCGACATGGCCAAGACATCCACGCTCGTGCGCAGCGCCTTGAGCTGCTCCTTGTGCTCCACCCCGAACCGCTGCTCCTCGTCGACCACGATCAGACCGAGGTCCTTGAAGCGGATCTCCTTGGAGAGCAAGCGGTGCGTTCCGATCACCAAATCCACCGACCCATCGGCCAGGCCGGCGATGGTCGCTTTGGCCTCCGCGTCGGTCTGGAAACGGGAGAGGGCCCGCACCGTTACGGGGAAGCCGGCATACCGCTCGGAGAAGGTGTTGACGTGTTGCTGGACCAGCAGGGTCGTCGGACAGAGCACGGCCGCCTGCTTGCCGTCTTGGATGGCCTTGAATGCCGCCCGCACCGCGATCTCGGTCTTGCCATAGCCGACATCGCCGCACACCAGCCGGTCCATCGGGACCGCGCGCTCCATGTCGGCCTTGACCTCGTCGATGGTCGAGAGTTGGTCCGGGGTCTCGACGAACGCGAAGGCGTCCTCCAACTCGCGTTGCCAGGGCGTGTCCGGACCGAATGCATGGCCCTGGCTGGCCATCCGGGCGCTGTACAAGCGGATCAACTCGGCAGCGATCTGCTTGACGAAGCGACGGGCCCGACCCTTGGTCTGCTGCCAGTCGGAACCACCCATGCGGTTAAGGGTGGGCTGCTCACCGCCGACATAGCGGGTGACCTGGTCGAGTTGGTCGGTCGGCACGTAGAGCCGATCGCCGGGTTGCCCACGTTTGGACGGGGCATACTCCAGCACCAAGTACTCGCGGGTGGCGCCCTGGACGGTCCGCTGCACCATCTCCACGAACCGGCCCACGCCATGCTGCTCGTGGACAACGTGATCGCCCGGTCGCAACTGCAGCGGGTCGACCTGGTTGCGCCGTCGCGAGGGCATTCGGCGCATGTCCTTGGTGGAGGTCCCCGAGCCGCTCGAGCCGGTGAGATCGGCCTCGGTCACCACCGCCAGCAGGTGAGCAGGCACCACGAATCCGGAGCCGAGCGCGCCGGTCAGGATGGTGACCATCCCGGCGGCTAGTTCATCACCCAGGTCGCCGTCGGGACCCCGATGCGGTATGCCGCTGTCGGAGAGTACTTCTCGAATGCGCGCAGCGAGCCCATGGCCCTCGGTCACCGCCACCACGGCATACCGATCATCGATCCACCCGCGAAGGCTGGCCACTGCTGACTCGGTGTCACCACGGAAGGTCGGGGCCACCACAGTGCCGAGATCGATCGCCGCGCCGTCCTCGGTATCCGACGGGAATGGCGTGAGCTCGATCCAGCTCAAGCCCAGCTCGTCGGCCTGCTCGTGCAACTCCAACACCGTGCGGAAGGCCGAAGCACCGAGCAAGTCCTGGAGATCAATGGGGACCTGGTTGCCGGCCGCGGCATTCGCCCAGCCGGCCTCGAGAAACTCCGCACTCGTCGCCACCAGGTCGTGCGCACGCAAGCGCACCCGCTCGGGGTCGGCGCTGACCACGATCGTGTCCGAGGCGATGACGTCAAGCAGGGTCTCCATGCCATCGAGCAGCACGGGGGCGAAGGACTCCATGCCCTCGACCGCAATCCCGGCCGCCATCTTCTCGAGCATTTCACGCACGCCAGGGAGCCGATCCGCCAGGGCGGCAGCCCGGTCGCGCACCTCGTCGGTGAGCAGGAGCTCGCGGCATGGGGGCGCCCATAGCCCGTGCGTGGCTACTTCAAGACTTCGCTGGTCTGCGACCTTGAACCATCGGATTTCCTCGACGGTGTCGCCCCAGAACTCGATCCGCAGAGGGTGGTCCTCGGTGGGTGGGAAGACATCCAGAATCCCTCCACGCACGGCGAATTCGCCGCGGCGCTCGACCAGGTCCGTCCGGGTGTATGCCGCCGCCGCCAGCTCCTCGACCACCCGCTCCAGCGGGTATTCCGCGCCAGCGTGCAGCGATACCGGGCGCAGATCGCCCAACCCACGAGCCAGCGGTTGCAGCACCGTGCGAATCGGCGCGACCAAGACCCGGATCGGACCGTGTGCCGGGTCGCTGGGGTCCGGGTGGGCCAGCCGCCGAAGGACGGCCAGCCGGGTCCCCACGGTGTCGCTGCGTGGACTCAGGCGCTCATGCGGCAGGGTCTCCCACGCTGGCAGTTCGGCGATGCCGTGCGGGCCCAGGAGGTCCCGCAAGGCGGCCGTGAGGTCTTGGGACTCCCGCCCAGTCGCCGTGATGACGAGCAGCGGGCGACTCGACGTGGTTGCCAGCCCGGCGATGACGGTCGGGCGGGCACCCGGAACTGAATGCGCAACGATCCGCCCGCCCGCCCCGATCGCGCGCTCGAGTTCGTTGAATCCGGAGACTCGAACGAATGATCGCGGGAGGAGCTCAAGGCTGTGCACCGTGAGGAGTTTAGCCGCGAGCGATCCGGGCGGCGTGCCGGCGCCTCCCCTTCGGGGCACAACGCGGTCTTGCGCTCTTCAGCGGGGCAGCGGAAGCGCGGACAATGGCCCCCGTCGGGCCTCGAAACGGCATAATACGAGGAGCGGTCAGGGGCACAGTGGGAATCGCCCGCCCGCGATATCCAATCCCTTGGCTCAGCACCATGCCAAAGCACCTGCTTGGAGCAGTGATGACCTCACGTGCCGACTCCTTTGTCCTTGCGGCGGACGAGGCGATCCTTGGCGACAGCGAACTCGTTCTCCTGGGCGTGCTTGCCCGGTCGCACGTCCTGGGTGGTGGCATCCAGTCGCAGCCCGCCTCGCCGGAGATGGGCACCGGCATCGACCTCGATCCGGCCGACATCGAGGCGGCGCTGGCTTCGCGGCGGCTCACGGTTGTCGACGAGGAGCAGACGCCGGTCGCCTCTTTGACCGAGGTGCATCGGGTCGATGGCGAGCCGCCAACCCGCCTACGCGGCACCCTGGTGCCGGAGCGCCCTCGGGAGAGCGGTTGGGGTGGAGCGCAACGCCTGAGCCTTGCGGACGCCGACGAGGGTTTCGATCGGATCGTCATTCTCGCTCGCCCGGTCACCACGCAGGATCAGCCAATCCGGACCCAGCCAGGCGAACGTGTCCTCCTGCTCATCCCGGATCTCGGGGCGGCCACTGACCACATCCCGCCACCCATCCTGGTTGCCCTCGGCGCGCGCCTGACCGCCGAACTGCAGGCTCAAGGGGCAACGGTGATCCTGCGGTACGCGCCGCTGCGCTGGCGCGACGCCGAGTCGGACGCCGCCCTGATCGGTTTGCTCGCCGAACGCACCGGAGCGGGCGCGGCCTTGGCGCTCAGCCCAAACATTGACGTGGACCCGCATGCGGCCACCTGGAGGTCCGCCCGGGAAGCTCTCCATCGGGCTGTGGATGAGCGGCCGATTGAGGGACTCGACGCCGCCACGGCCGACATCCTTCGCAGGTGGCGTGCCCCTAGACCGCGACGAGGTCTGACCCTGATGTTCACCGGGTTCTCTGGGTCCGGTAAATCCACTTTGGCGCGCGCGGTGCGCCTGGCGCTCGAGACGCAGACCCAACGCACGGTCAGCATCCTCGACGGCGATGTGGTGCGTCGCTTGCTGTCATCAGGGTTGGGCTTTGACCGGGCGTCACGGATTCTCAATGTGCGCCGCATTGGGTTCGTGGCCGCCGAGGTGACCCGCCATGGTGGCGTGGCTATCTGTGCACCCATCGCGCCATACGCCCATACCCGGGCCGAAGTGCGCACAATGGTCGAGGCGGTCGGGGACTTCATCCTCATTCACGTCAGCACCTCTCTTCAGGAGTGCGAGCGAAGGGATCTCAAGGGGCTCTATGCCGCTGCTCGCGCCGGCCGAATCCCAGAGTTCACCGGCATCTCGGACCCCTATGACGTGCCCACCGACGCCGATCTGTCCATTGACACCGAGCAGGTGAGCGTTGAGGACGGTGTCCGCCAGGTCCTTGACTTCCTCGCCAATGGTGGGTGGATCTCCCGAATCGCTGTGGGCACCGAATGAGCTCAGCTGACCGGGGGGTGCAGCCCTCCAGTTCGGGGTCATCGGATGTCGGTCGGATGGCCCGAGGTGGCGGGCTCAACCTGATGGGGGCTGTCGTCGGCCAGGCCGCGCTCCTCGGCGTGATCACCCTGATCGGTCACACCTTGGGTACCGCAGCGGTCGGTCGGTACAGCGTGCTCTACGCCATGCTGACGTTGCTCAGCCTGCTTTCACTGGCCGGTTTCCGAGCCGGGCTCACGCGGTTCGTGGCCATCTTCCTGGCGGATGACGACTCCTCCCGAGTACGCGGCACCATCCGGCTCGGGGTCGGGGTGACGATCGGGGCCTCACTGGTCATTTCCACTGCCTTGGCGCTCTTCGCTCCGACCGTAGCCCACCTCTACGACAACCCTGCCCTGGAGAGCGGTATCCGGTGGATCGCGTTGGCACTGCCCGCGGCATCATTCGCCGACGCAGCTCTGGCGGCCACCCAGGGATGGCGCAGCCAACGAGAGTTCGCCCTGATCGGGCGGATCGGCGACCCGCTGGGCCTGCTCGCGTTCACCGCCCTCTTTATCTCGCTGGGCTGGGGCGTGGACGGCGCCATCATCGCGTTGCCCGCTTCTGCTTGGGCCACAGCCATTGTCGCCGCGTTCGCATTGGCCCGCAGAGTGCGTCGGGTGCCTGCCGCCCGCGCGATCATGCCGGCGCGGCGGATCTTCTCCTTCTCGATGGTCAGCTGGGGGTCGGCCCTGGCTCAGACGGGCCTGGTCTGGGCAGGCACCTTGGTGCTCGGTGCGATGGCCAGCGAGGAGGACGTCGGTGTCTTTTCGATCGCGGCCCGACTGGTTTCCCTTGCGGTCTTTGTGATGGCTCCGATCATCAACTCCTTCAGCCCCCACGTTGCTCACCTCCATCATCGAGAGGACCGCGAAGGCGTCTCTGATGCGTATGGCTCCGCTACCCGCTGGATCGTCCAACTGTCCGCACCGGCATTCGTCCTCCTGCTCCTGATCCCCGGGCCGTTGCTTCGCGCCCTGGGCGAGTCGACGGGCCGCGGCGCGTGGGTAGTCGTCATCCTCGCCCTGGGGCAGATGGTCTCGGCAGCAGCCGGACCGTGCGGAGTTGTGTTGAATATGTCCGGTCGGGTCGGGCTGAGCCTGATCGACAACGTGGGCGTCCTGGCACTCAACCTGGCCTTGAATGTGGCACTCATCCCGAAGTGGGGCATCATCGGCGCGGCGATTGCGTGGAGCGCTGCCCTGATTGTTGGCAACCTGGTCAAGGTGGCCCAAGTTCGCTACATCCTGGGCGTCACTGCGCGGCGACCGGCCTTGATCCGCACGCTCGGAATTGGAGCGGTGGCCTTTGCCGTGGGCTGGGCTGCCACGCACATCGAGAGTCCCTGGTGGGGGACGATCCTCTTGGTGGGCAGCGCGGTCGGCCTGACCTATCTCGTTCTGCTGTTGTGGATCGGTTTGGACCCCCAAGATCGGGCTATCGGCCGCGCCCTTAGACGCCGAATTCCGAGGCCATCAGGTCGCTCCCAGGGGTCCGAAACCCCCTCAAGCAAGGATGATGAGGCGGATATTACTCAGGATTAACATTTGGGCCGTGGGGTCGGGGAAGTCGGCTCTTAAGATCGATAAGCCCGAGGGCCGTCACCCCCGTGATCGCCCCAGTCGACACCCAAGGACCTCTGATGTTCCTTCCCCGGTCAACCCTGCTGCCGCTTACGGCGATCGCCTCCTGCGCGATGCTCGCCGGCGCGTGCACCCCTCTCGATGAGCCTGCCGCGCCGATCGCCGGTAGCCCTGTCGCCACATCTTCGCCGGTGGCAACCCCCGCTGGCCCGCAGCCGACGTCACCGTCGCCGAGCTCATCCAAGACGACGGCGAAACCCACGTCCACGCCACGATCGAGCGCGACCACTCCGCTCTCCCCGTCGAGCACGCCAACGGCCCCATCCGCTACTCCCACAACTTCCGGCGCCAGCCAGGTCACCACGCCGACCGGCTCAGGAATCAAGCGCCCGGTCTCAAGCTATGCAGGCCTGCTGGCCGCGATCTCAGCTGCTCGCCCGGGCGATGTCATCTCATTGGCTCCCGGAACCTACGTGGGCACCGTGCCCATTAAGGGGATCTCTGGCACCCCCAGCGCGCCGATCACCATCGAGCCCGCAGGTACGGGGGCGGTCACCCTGCGTGCCAATCTCCCGATGCCCTCCTGCGGAGCCTCCGGCCCCGATGAGAACCGGACCATCACCTTTGCGTCCGGATCGAGCTGGTGGACCCTGAGGGGACTGAACATCCAGGGCGGCGTGATGGTCGCCGGCAAGGGTGCCAGCGCCGCGCAGCGGTGGCTCACCTCAAAGGTCAACGCCAAGGACTACTCCGCTCGTCGCGCGATCCCCGGACGCGGCGTAAATGACCCCGTGGCCGCCCGGTCCGCATTAGCGTCGCTGAGCCGAATCGTCGGAGAGCACATCGTGCCCTCTGACGGGATCACCTTCGATGGCGACGTGATCTCGGTCAAGGGAATCCACTCGCGTGCTTCGCGTTATGGCGTGATCCGCAACTCCGCCATTCGCGATATCGCCTGTGGCACCGGGCCTGGCGTGTGGCTGGGCAACTACAGCGATGGCTGGACCATCTCCGGCAACACGGTCACCAAGGTGGCCGCCTCCACCCGGAGCCATTACATGCAAGAAGGCATCCGGATCGGCGGGGCGTCCAACTACAACCTGGTCAGCGGCAATCTCATTACCGACCTTCCCGGCGATGGCCGTGCCTTCACCACCGACGTCGACAGCTCCTACAACATCTTCCGCGGCAACGCAGCCTCCGGGGTCGCGATCGGCTTCAACGAGCAGATGTCAGGTTGGGGCAACCGCTGGGAGGGCAACCGAGCCTCGGACTACCGAACCGCTGGTTTCAGTATCCGGATGATGGACGGGACGATGTCCGCGCCGAGCCGTCATTCCTCGTCCTACAACGTGGTGATGCGCTGCAACGCGGCGATTGGTGCCAAGGACTTCCAGGCAGGCGGGATGGCCAATGGTGTGCTGGGCCCGAACTCGTTCACGGAAATCGACCTGTCCAACAACCTGCGCAAGTACTTCGTAGCGGCAAACAACCTCTTCAATGGCGCGAAGGTCGTACCCGCGCCAGTGGTGAGTCCGACGCTTGCCGGGTGCTGAACCCTGAACCGCTAGCCGGTCGCTGACCCCCTGGACGTGCGCCTTCAGACCCCAACCGGGCTCTGAGGGCGCACGTCTGCGCCGGGAAGGTGAAGGTCTGCGTCCGGTGATTCACTCGAGCCCGTTCGAGCAACGAAGCCCGCAGCCGCGACAAAGGCCACGACGTACCAGACACTGACCACATTTGACATCACGTTCGCGAAGAAGCTGCTGGCGATGAACGCCACAACGACGCCAGCCGCGCCCGCGGCAACCGCGTGCTCCAGGGTTCCAGCAGTCGCCCGCCGCAGGGCCGCACGCACCGTCACGACAAGTGCCACGAGCACTGCCACGTAGGCGACGAGGCCCACCACTCCGGTCTCGACGTAGGCCCGGATAAGGTCATTGTGCGGCTGCTTCTGCTCACTCGTGAGGTACTGGGTGCCGGTCAGGCCGATCCCGGTCCACGGATTTCGGTTGGCCAATGGAAGCACTTCGGCCCAGTACTGGAAGCGCCAGGTCAGGCTGCTGCCGCTCGCGCCGCCGCCGACCTCCCGTTCGCTGTCCAAGGTCATCAGCCGACTGGCAAGCCCGGGTAGAAAGGTCAGCGCCAGCACCCCGGCTGCGACCAACGAGACCAACAAGCGCGAACGCCGTTGCAGTACTGCAATGAGGACCACGGCCAGAGCGGTTCCCAGGATGGCCGTCAGCGTCACGCTGAGCGCCATGAAAACGATCGATATCAAGGTCAAGGCCGCCAGGGGTAGCCGCCAGCGACGGCCCACATACGGGAGGATCGCGATCGCGAAGACGACGAGGAAGGCCAGGTAGCGAGCGAAGATATTGGACTGGTTGAACGGGCCAGAAAGTCGGGATAGTGAGGAGTGCGCCTCGGAGACCTGGTAGCCCAGCACCATCCCTCCCACGGTGTACAGCACCGGCAACAACAGGCCCACGTAGCAGGCCGCAATGACCCTCATCATCGTGGTCCGAGAAGAAATGAGTTGTTCGAGGACCAAGAACATCGCGGCGACCGATGAGATACGCAGCCACTCCATCGCCGACGCTTGCGGCTTGATCGCCGCGATGACGCTGAGCAAGCCCGCCACAAGGAAGGCCAACAGCGCCCACGACAGCGGCGACAACTGAACCCAGGCGCCAGAGGCCACCCGGGCCGCGAACCACAGCACGGCGGCGAGCAAGAAGAGGACGACGACCAGGGCGCTCGGGTCGAGTCCACGGTCGGCCACCGTATTGCCAGCCGCAGTGCCCGAGGTCTTGCCGCTGATCTTCACCGCGTCGAGAATTGGGCGCACCCCCAAGAGCAAGAGCACGAATGCCGAGAATCTGGTGAACGCCAATGCGGCCATCGCCACGGCGACCACCGCAGCGATGGGCAATAGCGCGATCTTCGTGTTTCCCCACAGCACGCCGTAGGCAGAAGTCAGCGAAGCCGCAGCAACGACCACGGCCAGCAGCACCTCGATGACCTTCAGCCAACAGCCCGGCCGACGGCCCTCCACCGTCAGTGACGCGTTCTCCGCAGGGGGGAGGTCGAGTGTCATGACTCGAGTTCGGACCCTTCGCCCTCGGATTCGGACGGCACTTCCGGGCTCTCAGAATCCAGATCGGTAGCCGCGGCCCGCCGGCGCGCGAGCAACTCCAGAATCAAGACCGCAAGTGCGGAAAGGAAGATGGCCGCGCCCACCGCTGAGGGCAACAGGGTGGCCAGGTCACCCAGCCGATCGACCTGGGATGCCTTGGTCACGTAGATGACGTCGTCACCCTGGGCCGCAGCCCATTCGGCTGCCGCTCGTCGATACGACTGCTGGGCGCTCGCGAGATCGTCATTGGCTGCCTTCAGGCGCGCATCGAGACTGTTGAAGTCCGCGGTCGTCTGAGCCAGGGTGGCCAAATTCTTGCGTGCGTCGGCTAGCGGCTTCTCCAGGGTCGAGGCGGCACCCGAGTTGCCATTCGCCCGGTAGTTCGTTTGCTGCTGCATCAAGGCGTTGATCTGAGAGAGTTGGGCCTGGTAGCTGGCGTTCGGGTCGACGACCCCCTTGGACTTGATGAACTCGGTGAGCAATGCCGTGGTGGCATCGACCTCCTGCTGCGCAATAGTGCGAGCATTCTCGGCCGCCTTCGCTCGAGGTTCAAAGATCTCCCGCAGGATCTCCAAAGCGACGCCCTTGACGACGGCCTCGACGGTGTCCCGGTCCTTGGACGTGTAGCTGATCACCATCTGTGAACTCGCTCCGGTTGCCATCGCCTCGGTGTTGGCCCTGATGTCCGGGGCGCGGACACCTGTGCTGTCGGAGACCTTTCGGGCGACTTCGGGCATCCCGGCTGTTGCCGCGAAGGCAGCGGTGAACTGGTTGGGACCTTGCGGACCGTTGAAGGAATTCTCCGGACCACCCACGAGAGTCGTCGCTCCCACGGTGGCGGTGGACTTGAATTCGGGTGCCGACAGGAAGGTGACCCCTAAGACCACCAGGGCCACCACCAGCGGTACCCCGACGAGCAGCCTGAGCCGACGTCGGGCGATAGTCGTGTAGTCAATGATGTCCATCAGGATCCTTCTTTGGCGTCCGGCCAGCGGAAATCGATGCCAGGCATGGCGTACAGGTTGTCATTGTGCGGCCGGTAGTACTCGTGTAGCCGCTGTACGAGATGCGGCGGCATGTCCCCATAGGGCCGGTTGGCGTTCTCGGCCTTCGCATCGGTCAAGGTGTACGGCGAGAGCCCGAGAAACTCCCAGACCCGGGCCATCTGCTCGTTTGGCGCGGCAAAGGTGCGCTCGCTCTGGAGCACCAGGATGTTTTCGACCGGGAAGTACTGGTGCAAGCGCGCCAGGTGCTCGTCGTAATGACCACGCTGCAGGTACGCGTGATACCTAAACGGCACGGAATCGTAGGCGGGGTCCCGCCTCAGACGCGCCACTTCCCCGTCGAGCCGGCGCGGCTCCAAGTCCAGCGCCCTTTCAAAGGACTCGGTCTCGCGACCTCTCGCTGTCTCGTACGCGTGATGGCTCCACGCCCGTGCGAGTGGATCCCGCAGCACGACAAGAAGCTTGACATCAGGCAACTCGGCGGCGATGCGCACCGCCGACATGGGATGAAACATGTAGTACGGGCTGGCCTCGCCGGTGATTCGCCAGGGTGCGCGCTGCTTGGGGAAGGCCGCACGGAACCACGCCCGGCCCCTGGTGTAGTTCACGTCGAAGTAGTGCGTGCCCTTGTCGGTGCGGCACGGCGCGACCTCCGGATGGCGGGTAATCCAGTCAGCCACGGAGGTCGAGCCGCCGCGCTTGGTCCCCACCACGAGGTACCCCGGCTCCATACCGGCACCGCCCCACGCCACCGTCTGCAATGGCGCCAACGCACGCCGGAGCGTGCTCGACTTGCGCATCAGCGAATCCCCTAACCAAGGTGTTACCCGACTGACCAACCACCCGCACGCATCAGGCAGAGGCGTGAAACATCGGGTGGATTGGCATCGATGAAGCTCATGATCACTCGTCAGCATCTTACGATGCTCTGGGGCGCCGCTGCCGGGGAACCATCACAGCGGCCCAAGTCAGAAGCAACAATGCCCTCACGGCACGGATGAAGGAGCCTTCGGGTGTGGAGCACCAGCGGTAGGACTCGTCGATCCGTTATCGTGACGGCTGCCATTCTCTCGACGCTGATCGCCGGGTGTTCGTCCGGGAATGAGCCCCTTCCTGAGGGGTCCTACGTCAGCAGTTCTCCGGTCGCCACGGCGTCAACGCCTACCCCAAGCGCGAGCACCGCCACATCGAGCCCCGCGTCATCGATGCCTCCGGCGGTAGATGCCGCGCTGGCCACCCTGGCGATCAAGCAACGCGACCTGCGTGAGTCCGAGACCTCACGTGATTCGCTAGCCCTGATCAACACCGCCATGAAACAGGCACGCTCCGCCTTGGCTCAGGTCCGCGAGCGGGCCTATGGGACCGACAAGTCATGCGCAGCGGTGAGCCAGGGCGTTGGGGCGGTCTCCACGGCCCGCGGCACGGTAGCCAGTCACGCGCGCTCAGCCAACGCCGCAAACGGCCAGCGCGTCGCCTTGGCCAATGCGGTCGCGGCAGCCGCGACCGCGGTCGAGGCTGCCGCGAAGGCCGCCAAGGTTCCTTTGACGCGCATTCCCATCGCCGCCGACGCGGTCAAGGATGCGCAGGCTCGGGCAGTCGAGGCGCGCACTCAGGCGGCAGATGCCGATGCCGTCGCCGCAAAAGCCAACTCGGCGGCTGGGAGCTTGCTGGCCACGGCTCAAGGGATCGCTGCGCAGGCCTGCTGACGCCCAGCACTCCCTAGCGCTTCATGGACGACCTAGCGCTTCAACCCGAAGGGGTCTCCGCTGACCGTCTCATGGTGGCCTAGGTCATTGACGTCATAGCCGAAGTCCCAGACATCGGCCGACTGCCGTCGCTCAATGATCTGCCGCTGCCAGCCGCCAGGGCGCCATGGGGAACGAAGTTCCTCCCACCATTGCGCATACGACGACCCGTGCTGCCCGGTAAAGGCGGTCCGCGATATCGGCGAGCTCAGGCCAAGGAGGGCCTCGACCCGGCTCAATTCATGGTCTGGGTCAGAGACCAGGCGCTCGTAGTGAATCACGAGGGCCCGGTCCAGGTGCGGGAGGTCCTGGGCGAGCAGCGCATGGGCGGTGAGCCAGTGGTCAACCATTCCGGTCAGTGTCTGGAACTTCCTAGGGTTGCGCGAGACAAACTTGCGCCACTTCTTGTTCGAGAGGGCGACAGTGACCGGATGCCTCACCACCACGATGAACGCAGAGCCCGGGTACATTGCCTGGAGGAATCGGCCCATGATGATGTTGGGGGGCGACTTCTCCACGAGGAGGCGGGCATCGAGATCCCAAAACGGCCTCCAGGCGTCAACGATTTTGCGTGCATTGTCCGGGCCAATGAGCGGGGAGTCCTCGGTGAGGTGCGCCGCTGAGGCATAGGCAAATCGACCCGAGCCTCCGTGCATCTTCGCCTTGGCATAGACCTGCTGCAGGTGCTGCCCCTCGTCCTCACGGACGCCGGTATCGGTCAGTCCCGATACCTCTGGGTGGTCGCCCAGAACCCGCGCGAACGGCGTAGTGCCGCTGCGATGGAGCCCCCCGACGAAGACCAAACGGGTGGGGTCGAGATCAGCCATCACTGCTCCATCATGGGGATTATCGTCTGCACGTCGGCGCGCCCGCCGGTCATCTTCACCGGGTCAACCGACACCGAGGTTGTCCCGGAACCTGTGGCCAGCGATGCGGCTGAGACCCCTGAGGGTAGGGCAACACTGCCTGACGCCGCCCACACGAAAGCGGTGACGCTACCGCCGACATCAAAGGCCACACCACGCAATTGCGGTGTGTTGACGGTGACAATCTCAGCGCCCGCGGAGGCAGCGCGCATGGCCGCGAAGGCATCCCCAGCCGGTCGCGGAGTGCCATCCGGGTCAAGCAGGCCGGAGCGGGGCTCGTCGGGATTCTGGCCATCAGGGTTCGTGGACAGCGGAAGCCAAATCACCACGCGGGCACCCGCCCCTATGAAGGTGGCGGTCGACTGCACCACGTCCCGGACTCGTTCGGCCTCGTCAGGGTCGCGCCCCTTGACAAATGAGCCCAACTCCCAGGCTTCAAGGTCCACGCCGCGCGGCGTGGTCGCCGCCAGGTAGTCGGCCAGGAGGCTGGCGGCCGCCGGCTGCTCGTAGAAGTGCACTTGGCGGATGTCAGCGAGCCCGGCCTTCAAGACTCGCTCATTGGCGGCCAGCATCTCGAGGTTGCGTACGGCCTGCGGCTGGGCGAGCATGTCGTCAAGGTCCGCTCGGTTGTCAACATGTTGAATCTGCTTGCCCCGCACACCAATTCGGCGATCCATGTACGAGTTCCACGCGTTGATCGCGTCAGCCTCCTTGCCCGCGGCGAGCAAGCGACTGGCGATCGCAGCGCCATATGCCGTGCTGCTGATTCCGGCGTCACTCACCCGCGCCTTGGGATCGGCCGACCGGATGGCTCGGGATCCCACCGCGAAGAGCTCTTCAAACTGCGCACCAGATCCCGACCAAAAAGTCTCGCCGTTGACCTCGTTCTCGATCGCGTAGGTGTGGACATCCTGCGGGGCATAGCGCTCGACGACGGAGGTCACGAAGGCGGCGTACGCATCGAGATCTTTGGGCAACCGGGACTCGGACTTTTTCTTATTGCCCCGGGTCGAGACGGCCTCGCCGCCGGTGACCTCGCAGGTCCCGGTGCGGATCTTGAGCATCATTTCGACGCCCAACTCACGGCTGCGCTTCACCACGCGGTCGATGGCGGACCAGTTGGGCGCCGCTCCCGTGAGGCTCACATCGCACCATTGGAACTCATAGAAGGTCACGCCAGGCGCATTGGCCTTGATCCACGGAGCGGCGGAGTCGACTCGGCTCCAGTCCCACTTCGACCCAAAGCGCACGTCGCCGGGTTCGGTGGGGGCAATCGACGGGCTCGGACTCTGCGTCGCTGTCTGGTTTGGGGTCGGGGTCGACGATCGCGGCACCGGCTGATCCGATGACGTGCATCCCACTAAGGCGACCGCGACCACCCACGCACTGGCCACGCCAATGGCCCTGGTCCTTGCGGCCCTGATCACCGTTGCTCCTGGTGACGCCGGGCCTGCTCGAGGCGGTTCGTCATGGCCGAAACGAGCTCGGCGACCCGAGGGTCGATGCCGAGCGACTCGCGGCCGTGCGACTCGCGCGCCTCTACATGTGCGCAGAGGGCGGGCGAATACGGGAAGCCCAGGAAGGCGCATACCCGCCGCATCTCGTCGGCCGGGCGCGCCGCGAAGTCGTCATAGCTGACCAGGATCACGTCATCCCGAGCGTCCAGACCAAGGTCGAAAAACTGTTGATTCCGGAGCACCCAGAAGAGCGCGGACGCGGAGTGCGGACTCATGGTCGTGAGGTCGAAGGAGCGAGCGAGGGCGATGCTGGACGAACTGTGGCGCCTTCCCTGCCAACGGGATTCATCGCCCTCGGCCACGGCGCGCACCGCGATCAAGGGTGCCTGCCCGAACTTCGAGACCTCGGAGCGAGCACGATCCTCCGCGTTCCGGTAGACCCACAGCGCCCGAGCATTCGCACCGACCAGATCGAGGAGATCATCGGTGCGTTGGCTGTCGCAGATCGGCTTGATCAGCACCAGCCGGTGGCGAGAGTTACGCACCACCCGGGTCAGCGAGTCATCCGATCGAAGTTGAAATCGCTCAAAGAGCGCGCCGTCATTCTCGTTGTGCACCTCGACGGACGGATCTTCATCGAAACCGCGCATCAACATATTGGTGCCCGAGCGCTGCAGTCCCACCACGAACACCGGCCGCGCCGTGCCCGGCTTCAGGGGGTTCGCCCGACGCCAGCGCGCCTTGGCCACGGCAGTTCGGATCCGCTCACGAGGGTCCAGGCGGTCCTCCTCGACGAGTCGGTGGAAGCCCTCGGTGCGTGCCCAGTAGGCATGCCGAAGGACCTTGCGGAGCAGGTACCTCGGCCGTGACTCCGGGCCTGTCGGTGGCTGCGACCAGCGGTCGAGCAGGTCACCCTTAGCCATGGTTGTCTCCAGAAAGGAATAGTTGGCGGGCTTCCTGGTGGGCCTGAACGATGCGGCCGAATTCGCCAAGACGCTCAGGAGCCTGTGCTCCGACAGCTCGTTCAAGGTCGTCCAGGGTGCTCCCCCACGGTCCCTGAACGTAACCCGGGGCGACGAAGGCGGCGTACTCGTCCTCGGAGATCGGCAGATGCCGCAATAGCAGTGACGTGTTGTCCAGCACCGGCCGAGGCCGAGGATCAATGCGGTAGTACTCGGGCAATAGCTGCTGACCTGAACGCATGAGCAGGGCCAGTCGGTGACCCCCATCGCCCACGTGGAGGTTGTGCTGGAAGGTCAGCCCGGTGTCAGTGACTTGAGGTCCGCGGGTGGACCGCAGGGTGACCGGATAGGCGGCGTCAAAGCCGCGCTGACTGAACGAGGCGAAGGTAGCGACGGCGCGACTGACGCGCTCACGGTAATCCGCTCGTAGCGCTGCCTCGTCGGAGAGGAGCCACGGCCTAAACCGGCGGGCTTCAATCTCCCTGAACCACACGGCATACGGATGCTCCAGCGAGCTGTCGAGGTAGTCCTGCAGTGATTGCTCAGCGGGCCGGGCCGCAATGTGATCAAAGATTGAGGCCCGGATCACCACGTCGTACCTGAGCGGGGAGATCAACGCTCGGATATCGAGGGTCGCGGCTCCCTTGACCTTAGGCCGCCAAGTGACGGCCCGCCGCACTGTGCGAGCGGCGGTTGCCGACAACGAACGCCGCACGACTTCCACATCCTTGCTGTCAACATAGGTCCCTCAGCGACCTACCCCTGGCTCGATTCTACGAGTCGTTGAGCGGATTGTCTGGGTCTTGCAACCTTCCCACCCCACCTATGGTGGACTGAGACAGCATTTCTGGGAGCGTCACATCAGGGAGATGGCGCGGGCAGAGGAGAAAGGGGCAGCGGTCGGGTGCGCATCTTGCATGTGAACAAATTCCTGTACCGGCGAGGTGGAGCCGAGGGCTACCTCCTGGATGTGTCGGCGCTGCAGCGCGCCCGCGGAGACATCGTCGAGTACTGGGGCATGGCTCACCCGGAAAACCTGCCGGGTGCACTCCTCGAGGACACCTTCGCCCCGAATGTAGAACTCGAGCCGGCCCCTGGCGGATTGCGGGGCCTTTCGGCGGCAGCGCGCATGGTGTGGCACCCCGCCAGCCGATCGGGTCTAGCGCAGGCGATCGCCCGTTTCAAACCCGACGTCGTTCACTATCACAATGTCTACCACCAACTTTCGCCGTCGATCCTGCAGGCCGTGGCGGCCGCCGGAATACCGTCGGTGATGACCCTGCATGACTACAAGTTGGCGTGCCCCAACTACCAGATGCTCGACCACGGGCAACTCTGCGATGCCTGCGTGACGGGCAGCACCCTGAATGCCATCCGGCGCCGCTGCAAGGGGGGCTCACTGGGCGGCAGCACGGTGCTCGCGCTGGAATCCGGGATCCACCGTCGCTTGCATGCCTACGACCCGGTGGACCTCTTCATCTCCCCGAGCCATTTCTTGAGATCAGTGATGCTGCGGGCGGGCCTGGGGGAAGAACGGATCCGGACCATTCACAACGTCGTTGATCTCCCACCCCGCGCCCAAGCCACCCACCAGGAGTCTCGGGTGGTCTTCGCCGGAAGGCTGAGCCATGAGAAGGGAGTCGATACCTTGGTGCGAGCCGCAGGGCTCCTACCTGCCGGCATTGAAGTGCACATCGCGGGTGACGGGCCGCTGCGGGCTGAACTCGAGTCGCTGGCCCACACCCTGGCCCCGGGGAAGGTCACCTTCCACGGCAGATTGTCCGGCTCGGACGTGGCCGCCCTGGTCCACGGTTCGTTGGCGATGGCGGTTCCCTCCCGATGGTTTGAGAATCAACCGATGACCATCCTCGAGGCGTTCGCTGCCAGCGTTCCGCCCATCGTGACGGCACTGGGCGGGATGCCGGAACTGGTCGAAGACGGCGTCCAGGGTCTGGTCGTGCCCCATGATGATCCCGCCGCCCTGGCCGAGGCGATCATCCGACTCGCCAAAGACCCCGAGGCCGCAAGCGCAATGGGACGCGAAGGGCGCCGTCGACTGGATCGTGAGTTCACCCCGGAGGGGCATCTGGCCGCCTTGGATGAGGCCTATCGCGATGCCAGCGAGCGCCGCCACAATGGCGGTGGGCGACGATGACGGCGCCGATCCGCCTGCTCTTCGTCGCCGGTGCCGGACGCAGCGGCACGACGATCCTGAACACGATTCTGGGCCAGGTTCCCGGGATGGTCGCCGTCGGCGAGGTGCGCTACATCTGGGAGCGAGCTTTTGGGGAAAACCACCGATGCGGGTGCGGTGAGCCCTTCGCGCGCTGCCCCTTCTGGTCGGACGTCATTGACCGCGCGTTTGGTCCGGCGGGGCCGCCCGCACCCGGGCCGGTCTCTGCGGACCTCTTGGCACGGCTACGCATCCTGCGGGTCCCGGCCATGCTGGCGCGATCGGCCGTTGGACGATCCGCCGTCCCAGAGCACCCCCATGACGCCGCTATCGCGGCCATCTATCAGGCCTTGGCCGACACACCAGGGGTCGAGGTTATTGTCGACTCCTCGAAGCTGCCGCCCTACGGCAAACTCCTCGAACGCCTCCCCGGGGTTGAGCTCAGTGTCGTCAATGTCGTGCGGGATCCTCGCGCGAATGCCTGGTCCTGGCGCAGGGTCAAGCGCACCAATGACCGCGACGATGGAGCGACGATGGAGCGGCTTGCGCTGTGGCGCAGTTCCTTGGTCTGGTCAGCGTGGAACACCCTGCTTGGCGTGTGGTGGCCGCCAGGTCCACGAAGCCTGAATGTCCGATATGAGGACTTCGTGGTCCGACCCAAAGAAATCACCAAGGAGATTGTCTCCATGGTCGGCGGACGAACGGACGCATTGCCATTCGTCGACGAGCGCAGCATTTCGCTCGCGCCCACACACACGGTGGCGGGCAACCCCAACCGGCACCAGCAAGGCACCGTCACGATCCGCCTGGACGATGAATGGGCTCAAGCGATGCCTGGTCCGCAGAAGTGGTTCGTCACGGCGCTGACATTCCCGCTCTTGCGCCGACTCGGCTACCGCTTCAAGGTCTAGGGATCGGCCAAACGGATGATGCGGGCTCATCCGTTCAGCTAGAGAGCCCCGCGCACGTCTCTCGTTCCGGACGCCAAGGCTTGAAGGCTGTGCCCGAAGCCTCGAAATGGCCTAGCCTATCGACACGGATTCTTGCTGAGGGGCAGGGACTATGAGGAATGCGTACCGGAACACCCTAGAACCTCGAGGTAAATCACGTGAAGTTTCATCAACTGCTCGCTGTAGCCGCAAGCGGGGCACTGGCCATTGGCCTGTCCTCTCCTGCGAGCGTGGCCGGCGCAGATTCGCCGGATGGCATCTCGGTGAATGCCGCTCGAACGTGGAGCACGAACGGTCGCGTGAACGCGATCCACGTGGTCGCGGACGGCGTCATCGTCGGTGGCGACTTCACCGAGGTGTACTCCCCTTCTGGCCAGGCAACACCGGCAACGAGGGTCGCTAAATACCTTCCGGACGAGGGCCGCTTTGACCCGACCTTCTCGGTATCGGCAAATGCCACGGTCAACGCCTTCGCCTCCGACGGCAGCACTCTCTGGGTGGGTGGCGACTTCACGACCATCAACGGAGTTGCCCACGAGTCACTAGCCGCGGTGGATCTCGACACCGGAGACACCCTCGCGGGCTGGATGGGATCGACCACCATCGCGGTGGACGCGCTCTCATCAGCCGGCGGATGGCTGTACGTCGGTGGGCCCTTCACGACGGTCACCGATGCGTATGGCACCGCCAGCCGCTCCTTCCTGGTTCGGATGAACCCGGTCACCGGGCTCGTCGATACCACCTGGCAGCCGATCGCTAGTGCTCGAGTCCGCACGATCCTCTCGGATGGCCCGACCAACCGCACGTACATCGGTGGCGACTTCACCACGATCAATGGCATGGGGTCTCTCGGACGGATCGCGAAGGCAGACTCGGTGACGGGTGCCTTCGACCTCAACTTCGTGTCGGGGGCGACAAACCAAGGGTCTCGCTCCCCAGCGTTCGCGCTGTCGTTGGACGGCAACAGCCTGCTGGCCGGCGTTGGCGGCTCGGGTGGCGGCTGCTCACTGCTGGATGCCTCGACTGGTGCGACCCAATGGAGTAAGCACACGACCGGCGATGTCACCGGTGCGGTCATCAAGGGTGCCTACAGCTACTGCGGCGGCCACTTCAGTGGCACCGCGTCCTTTGAAGGGCTGGACCGCAACAAGATGGCGTCCGTGGTCACGGCTACTGGTGCCATCACCAGCTACGCGCCCAATATCAACAGCGCCCTGGGCATTTTCTCCATGGCGGAGTCGCCCGATGCCGTCTTCGCTGGCGGAGACTTCACCCGAATTGGCCCGAGTGCTCAACAGGGCCTGGGCATGTTCCGGGATCTCGATGCGCTCAGCACACCAGCAGCACCGACCAACTTGTCGGCGATTGCCGGGGACCACCAGATCGTGCTCACGTGGAATGTGCCTGACACCGATGGTGGATCGCCGATTCTTAGTTACCGGGTTATCCGCTCAAGCGCCTCGCAACCGCCGGCGCAGGTCGCGACAGTTCGCCAACCGACCTTCGCCGACAACTACCCGCGCAATGGCACCACCTATACGTACACGATCATCGCGAACTCCGCGGTCGGGGACTCGCTCAACTCCGATGCCGCCTCCGCAACCCCGATGGCTGGACTGCTCAACGCTCCGAGTGCCCCCCGCAGCCTGACACTCGTGCCGGGCACCGGCACGATCGCGCTCAGCTGGCAGGCGCCGACGTCGAGTGGGGGCTCGCCCCTGGTCGAGTACCGTCTGTACCGCAGCACCGAGGCCGGGCTGGAGGAGCTCTACACCACCCTGGATCCGACGGCGCTGTCCTATGTGGACACCGCGGTCGTGATCGGGACCCGCTACTTCTACCAGGTGGCTGCGGTCAACGTGGTTGGCCAGGGTCCGCTCACAGGTGAAAAGAGCGCAGTCCCGGCTAGCGGAGTGCCCAGCAAGCCGGTGCTGTCAGCAACGGCAACGCACCCTGTCCAGTTGTCCTGGACGATCGGCGACACCGGCTCCAGTCCGCTGACCAAGGTACAGATCACCCGGGACGGCGTCCGCCTGGTGAACCTGGCCCCCATGATGAGTTATACCGACAACTCTGCCCTTTCGGGCCACACCTACACCTACCGGGTGCGTGCCCAGAACTCGGCCGGTTGGAGCCCCTACTCCATCGCGGTCACGGTGACTGTTCCATAGCGCAGCCGTCGCAGTAACGGATGGGGCCCCAGGCGAAACGCCTGGGGCCCCATCCAATTGGCAGAGGTTTGCTGCCTCACCGGGGGTTTTGCGCCACCACGGAGGTGTAGACACCGGCCAATTCATCGGCCGCCACCGCCCAGCTGTAGGGCTTGAGCAGGTACTCGACCTCGTCACGGGCAGCGGCCCGGACACCAGCGCCGCCGTCCAGGATTGTCCCGAGGGCACGGCTCAGGCTCGCCGCGTCACCCTGGTTGAACAACACATGCGCTCCGCAGGAGCACTCGTCAAGCACCTCGCGGTGGGGAGCAATATCTGAGGCCACGACCGGGATGCCGTACGAGATGGCTTCGAGCAGCGTCAGCGGAAGCCCCTCGAGATCCGAGGGCTGCACAAAGGCCGCGGCATTGGTGTACAGCGCGCGCAGGTCAGCTCCGTGGAGGTAGCCGGGGAAGACCACCCGCTCATCCGCGGCGGCCGCCTGGTGGAGTGAGGCGACATAGTCGTCGGTGAACGAGGATCCCCCGACGATGGCGACCTTGACGTCCTGGGGCAGCGCCTTCATGGCCTCGATCAGCAGATCTGGCCGCTTCTCCGGCACGACCCGCCCAACGAAGAGGACGTACCGCCCAGGAGTAAGTCCGAACTCAGCCGCGAGGGCATCAGGGAGCGGCTCCACCTGCGGGGCGGCAACCCCATTGGGGATATAGCGCGCATCGGTGTCAAAGCGCTCCGAGTAGTGCTCCGCCAGGGTCTTGCTAACGGTGACCACCTGATCGGGCACGTGTCCACTCATCCAGTGGGCCAGATTGAGCACCTTGGCGGCCAGCCCACCCCACTTGGCCCGCTCGTTGTCCAAGCCATGCACCGTGAGCACAACCTTCTGGCGCCCGAGGAAGCGCGGCAGCGGTGCAGCCAGGCCCGGTCCCATAGCGTGGTAGTGAATGACGTCGGCACCGGAAGCCATCGCGTGCACGGTGGAGGTGAACGAATGAACAATGGCATCGAGATGCTTGCTCTTGATGGTCGGCGTGACCTTGAGCCGAATTCCTCTGTAGGACTCTGGGATAACAGCGCCATCTGCGTACGTGGTGCGGCAGTAGGCCGTCACCTCAAGATCCTTGCGGGCGCTCAGCAACTCACCTAGCTGCTCGACATGGTGCTCGATCCCGCCGAAGGTCGCGGGCAAGCCCTTTTGACCGATCATTGCCACCTTGAGCGGACCAGACCGGTTCCTGCGCCCGGGCCGCAACCGCTGAAGGCCCCGCGAAACTCCACTTACGCCCGACGCCGTGCGCGCCCCTGCCGCATCGCTTCCACGACCAGGCGAAACCAAAAATGCCATGGATGAATCCCCTGAATCCCTGCGTCCGAAGTCCCTGCGAATCCGGATCATCACACCCCTGCGATGCGATTCCCACTGATTCTACCCGGCCCGCGCGACACGAACAACCGGTATGCGAAATCCACAGCGGACTCGCCAGCTCACGAGCAGTGCCGCACCGAAGGGCGACGCGTTGTGGGGGCCGCTCGGCTCCGCGGCCCCCACAACGGCGCCGCCACTAGGGCAGGTGGATCATCCCGGCCGCGACCGTGCGGTTCGTGCCTTCATCGATCAGCACGAAGCCGCCGGTGGTCCGGTTGGTGCCATAGTCATCGCACAGGAGCGGGACCGTGGTCCGCAGCCGGATACGCCCAATGTCGTTGAGGGAGAGGCTCGTTGCCGCCTCGTCGCGATGCAGTGTGTTGACATCAAGCCGGTACTGCAGGTCCTTGACGATGCAGCGAGCGGACCGCGTGGTGTGCTTGATGGAGTACTTCTTGCCGACCTGGAAGGGTGCGGTCTCATCCATCCAGCAGATCATCGCGTCGATGTCCTGGGTCACCGTGGGTGCATTGTGCGGGCGACAGATGAGGTCCCCCCGAGAGATGTCGATTTCATCCTCAAGGCGGATGGTCACCGCCATCGGCGGGTAAGCCTCCTCGACCTCCTTGCCAGCGATCTCGACGGCCGCGATCTTGGAGGAGAAGCCCGAGGGCAGCACCATCACATCGTCGCCCTTCTTCAGGACGCCGCCGGCGATCTGACCGGCATACCCGCGGTAGTCGTGGTACTCGTCGCTGATCGGGCGCACCACATACTGAACCGGGAACCGTGCATCGATGAGGTTGCGGTCACTGGCCACGTGTACGTGCTCCAGATGATGCAAGAGGCTCGGCCCGTCGTACCACGGCATGTTCTCCGAGCGATCGACGACGTTGTCTCCGCGAAGCGCGGAGACCGGGATGACCTCCAGATCGCGGACCCGCAACTTGGTGGCGAACGCGGTGAACTCGGCGTGAATGCGGTCGAAGACCTGCTGGTCCCAGTCGACTAGGTCCATCTTGTTGACGACGAGCACGAGGTGCGGCACCTGGAGCAGGGTCGCCAAGAAGGCGTGCCGACGGCTCTGCTCGACCAGGCCCTTGCGCGCGTCCACGAGGATCAGGGCAAGGTCGGCGGTCGAGGCGCCGGTGACCATATTGCGGGTGTACTGAATGTGGCCAGGCGTGTCCGCGATGATGAACTTGCGCTTGGGGGAAGCGAAGTAGCGGTAAGCCACATCAATGGTGATGCCTTGCTCTCGCTCGGCCCGAAGCCCGTCGGTGAGCAACGCGAGGTTGACGTTCTCGTCCCCACGCTCGCGGGAAACCCGCTCGACCGCGTCGATCTGGTCCTCGAAGACCGTCTTGCTGTCATAGAGAAGGCGGCCGATCAGAGTGCTCTTGCCGTCGTCGACCGAGCCGGCGGTGGCGAATCGCAGAATATCCATCAGAAGTACCCCTCACGCTTGCGGTCTTCCATGGCCGCCTCGCTGAACTTGTCGTCACCTCGGGTCGCGCCGCGCTCGGTGATGCGGGTGGTCGCGACCTCGTCGACGATCTTGTCGATGGTGTCCGCGTCCGATTCGACGGCCGCGGTCAGGCTGGCGTCTCCGACCGTGCGGTAACGCACCTGGCGCGTCGTGACCTGCTCACCCTCCCGGGCCTGGATGAACTCGTTGACGGCATACAACATGCCCCCGCGGTCGACGACCTCGCGTTCGTGCGCGTAATAGATCGAGGGCAGCTCGATCTCCTCGCGGCGGATGTAATGCCAAATGTCGAGCTCAGTCCAGTTCGACAGTGGGAACACCCGGATGGACTCACCCGCGTGGATTCGCCCGTTGTAGATCGACCACAACTCGGGACGCTGGTTCTTGGGATCCCACTGACCGAACTCGTCACGGAAGGAGTAGATCCGCTCCTTGGCGCGGGCCTTATCCTCATCGCGCCGGGCACCACCGAAGATGGCGGTATACGCGCCTCGCTCAATGGCGTCGAGCAGCACCGGGGTCTGGATCCGGTTGCGGGTGCCGTCGGGCGGCTCGACCACGGAACCGGAGTCGATCGCATCCTGGACCTTGGCCACCACGAGGTTCACCCCCAAGCGCCCCACGGTGCGATCGCGATACTCCAGCACCTCGGGGAAGTTGTGGCCGGTATCCACATGCAGCACCGGGAAGGGCACCCGGGCCGGGTGGAATGCCTTAGCGGCCACATGCAGCATGACGATGGAGTCCTTGCCGCCGGAGAAGAGCAACACAGGCTTCTCGAACTCGGCGACCACCTCCCGCATAATGAACATGGCTTCGGCCTCGAGGGTGTCCAGCTGGCTGAGCTGGTAGAGGCCCTGCGGTGTACTCACGGGTGTCCCTCACTCGTCAGATTGGCGATCGCGGCCAGGAGTGGCCCTGCGATCTCGGGTCGGCAGATAAGCAGGTCAGGCAGAAGCGGATTAGCACGGTTGTACGCCAACGCGCTCCCGTCGATCCGGCTGGCGTGCAGTCCGGACGCAAGAGCGACCGCAACGGGAGCGGCAGAGTCCCATTCGTACTGGCCACCGGCATGCACATAGGCATCGACGGTGTCATCCAGTACTGCGGTCGCCTTAATCCCTGCCGAGCCCATCGGCACCAACTCGGCACCCAGTCGCTCAGCGAGGGCCGTGACGAATGCCGGTGGGCGGCTGCGGCTGACCGCAAGGCGGATGGTCTCAGGCAGGCCCTGGGGACGCATTGGCGGCTGGTCGGTCGCCAGAATGTCACCGCGAGCGGGCCGACCCACGGCGCCGGCGACGAGAGCGCCGTCCTCCCACAGGGCTACGTGCACAGCCCAGTCGTCCCGCGGAATCTCGCCGAACTCGCGGGTGCCATCCAAGGGATCAACGATCCAGACGCGCCGCGCGGACAGTCGTGCGTGGTCGTCCTTGCCTTCCTCAGACAGGACCGCGTCATCCGGACGAGCCTCGCGCAGCGCGTCCATCAGCAACTCATGTGACTTGGCGTCTCCCGCGGCTCGCAGTTCCCCGGCATCCTCGGGCGCCCCCGCCCACTCCTCTCGGATGCTCAGCAGGAGGTCGCCTGCCCGCTGCGCTAACTCGCGCGCCAAGGCATGGTCGTCGGTCATGGTAAATCCCTCACATTGGTGATCGTATCGGTCGGCTTCGAGGCGTAGCGGGTGGTCAGTAGGCCCCCGTACCCCGCACCACGGCTTTGACCGTCCGCACGAGGATCTGTGCGTCCAGCGCCAGCGACCAGTTGTCGACATACCAAAGGTCGAGCCGCAATGAATCCTCCCACGACAGGTCGCTACGCCCGGAGACCTGCCACAGACCGGTCATCCCCGGACGGACCCGCAAGCGCCGCATAGCATCATCCTCATAGGTGTCGACCTCGCTCTTGAGCGGCGGACGGGGACCCACGAGGGACATCTGGCCCTTGACCACATTGAAGATCTGCGGCAACTCATCGATCGAGTACTTGCGCAGGATCGCGCCCACCCGGGTGACCCGTGGGTCTTTGCGCAGTTTGAACAGAGTCTCGTTGCCGTCGTGTTGTGACGCTAGTTGAGCAAGTCGGGCCTCAGCGTCGACAGCCATCGACCGGAACTTGATCATGGTGAAAGGTTGTCCACCATCGCCTACCCGCTCTTGCCGGAAGAAGGCTGGGCCGCGGTCATCGAGTTTGATCAGGAGCGCAATCGCCAGCAAGATCGGCGACATCACGACCAGGATCGACAGGCCCACCACGCGGTCGATGACCGCCTTGAGTCGATAAGCCACCCCACTGGTGACGGGCCGCTCGACGTGCAGCATGGGCAGGCCCTCAGCGCGCCGCAAACTCAGACGGGGGCCGGCCACCTCGACGATGCCCGGCGAGACCAGCAGGTCCACTCCGCGCTGCTCCAGCATCCAGCCGAGGCGCCGCAGAGCGTGGCCGGCGAGGTCGGGATGGCTGGACACGGCGACCACCTCGGCATCGAGATCGTCCACTGCGTCGAGGGTGTCGTACGGCGTGCCGACCAGCTGCACCCCCTCCAGGATCGGGTCGTTGAGCGCGGCACTGTCCAGATCGGAGACGCAGGCTCCGACGACCCGCAGCCCGATGGTCTCGGGGTCGCGGCGAATCTGCCGGACCATCTCGGCCACGGTATCCGCGCGCCCGACCACCACGGTGTTCTGAAGCCGTTCGCCACGACGCCTGGCGCGCACGATCCCCTGACGCAGCAGCCAGCGCCCGAGCCCGGTGCCAATGATGAGCAGGGGAACGGCGACGAGCATGAAGCCGCGGGACACCTCGAGTTTGAAGGCATACGAAAGGAAGGCCACGACTGCGGTCAGGATGAGTCCTGCGCGCGTGACGGCGCGATACTCATCGGTACCTGCGCCGATGAAACGGGCGGCATATGCGCCGGTGCGGTAGAGCGAGAGGAGCCAGACCGCCGGCAGCACGACCAACGCCGTCCCCACCCAATGGCTGCCCAACCAGCTCGTCGAGGAACTGAACAACTCGGTGCGCGCGAGCAGCCCGACCAACGCGGCAACCAGGGCAACAGCGCCGTCCACCAGAGCGCACATGATCAGGTGCCGTCGCTGCCACCCCTGCAAGCCATGCACCACGCGCGCATGGCCATAGTGAGACAGATCGACGTGCGGTTCAGGACGTTGGCGAGCACGCTCACGCATCCCGTGTGGAGCGCGAAGCTCAACGCTCATCGGATTACCCCTGCCTTCTCTTACACTCATCCTCGGCGACCACCGACTGCACGCGGAAACTGGTGCGCGTGCGCATCCCACAACACCCCTGCGTGGGAGGGCGCATCAGCCGACTTGTTGACCGAGGCGCTGCCAAAGCAGCACTTGGAATCTACTCCGAGATGAGCCTCGCGTCTCTGCGATAGTACACATGCGGGACGGGAATATCCGAACGGACGATCCTTCATGGGGGCACCACAGCGCTCACCCCCGCGGGGCGTGCACCTGCTGCTGCGCGTCGACCAGCCCGCGCAGAACCAGGAGCTCGACGGCGTCGGCAGCATCGGAGAGCACGAACGGGAGCTCCTTGCGCTCGACTGGGGAAAAGTCGCGCAGAACGTAGTCGGCCGGGTCCATCCGCCCCGGAGGCCGTCCGATCCCGACCCGGACCCGGTGGTAGTCCTTGGTGCCGAGGGCGCCACTGATCGACCGAAGGCCGTTGTGACCGCCCTCGCCACCGTCGCGCTTGAGCCGCACCACCCCAGCGTCGATATCCAGCTCGTCGTGAATGACGATCAGTTGCTGCGTCGGCACCGAGAAGAAGGACATCAGCGCCTTCACCGGCCCGCCTGAGACATTCATGTATGCCGTGGGCACCGCCAGGATCGCCGCTGGCCCGGGGTTGCCGGGGAGTCCGCCAAGGCGCACCTGGGCGGCGATGGCTCCAGCCTTATGCGCGCGCAGCGAAGTCCCCGACCTGCGGGCCAACTCCTCGACCACCATGGCGCCCACGTTGTGCCGGTTGCCGGCATACTTCGCCCCGGGATTGCCTAGCCCGGCAACGAGCCAGGGGCCAGTCGCCGATCCGTCGCCCGCACTCATACGGCCATTCTCCCTGACGAGAGAGCCCCTTTCATTCACCTTGCGGTGAATGAAAGGGGCTCTCTCGATGCTGTGCGCGCTGCTCAGGCTTCGTCGGTGCCTGCGTCGGCAGCGTCTGCGTCCGCAGCCTCGTCGCCCTCGCCCTCGGCGGCCATCGTCTCGGCCTCGGTCACATTGACCACGAGCGCCTCGGGGTCGGTGATCAGGGTCGCGCCCGCAGGCAGCTCCACCTGGCCGGCCAGGATCTGGGTGCCGCCGGCAAGACCCTCAACCGAAACGGTCACAGACTCGGGGATGTGGGTGGCTTCAACCTCGAGGGAGAGGCTGGTGTGGTCGGTGGTCACCATCGTGTCGGGGGCGGCATTGCCCTCGATGTGCACGGGGACATCCACGGTGACCTTCTCGCCCTTCTTGACGATCACGAGGTCGACGTGGTCGATGACCGGCTTGATCGGGTCGCGCTGCACGTCCTTGGCGAGCGCCAACTGCTCCTCGCCCTCCAGGACGATGGTCAGCAAGGCGTTGGCGTGCTTGAGCGCCATCATCGCGTCGTGCGCGGGGAGGGTGATGTGGATCGGGGTGCTGCCGTGGCCGTACATGACCGCGGGGACCTTGTGGTCACGGCGGATCTTGCGGGCGGCGCCCTTACCGAACTGAGTGCGCGGCTCGGCGTCGATGCGGTTGTCAGACATATCGCAGGGGCTCCTTGGAGTTCAGGGGGAACGTCAATTCGTCCTCGACGCGGGACAGTGCACCGACATCTCGTCGATCACGGAGCGCATCCGAGCAGCTCTGGCCGGTGCAGCGTCCCTCGCCGAGGCAACCAGGTGAGTCTAGGGGAGGTGCCCACTTCGTGAGAAATCGGCATCCTCCTGCGCCGACTCATCGGTGGGAAGCGCGCTCCCACCATGCCTGGACTCACCGATCCGCACCGCCGCGACGCCAGCCAGGATCAGCAGACCGCCGACCAGTTGGATCGGGGTGGGCAGCTCGGACAGCAGCAGCCAGGCAAAGAGGATGGCAAAGAGCACCTCGGTGAGCCCCACGAAGGAGGCCACGGTGGAGCCCAGGTGGCGCGCGCCTACGATGCCGAGCACGTATGCCGCTGCCGCCGCGATGACGATGAGCTCAGCGAAGGCGACCCACGCGGGCACCTGGTGGCCCGCCAGCACGACCGTCGAGCCCCCGACGCGCATCGGCAGGATGCCCAAGGCGGCCAGCCCGATCAGTACCGTCCCGCCAGCGGCCAGCCCCAGACCGGCAAAGGCAGTCAAGGGGATCCGGGTCTCACGAGCGGCAATGACGAAGTGACCCGCCAGCCCAGCGGCCGCGACCAGTCCCCAGAGCACGCCGAGTAGGTCCGGACGCAGCGCCCCGGTGATATTCAGCACGAGGGCGAGCCCGGCCAGCGCCAAGGCGACCCCGAGCAACGTGAGCCGGTGGGGCGCCCGATGCGTGACCAGCCACATCCACAGCACGACGAGCACGACTCCCAGGAACTCCAAGAGCAGGGCCACGCCCACCGGAAGGCGTTCAATGGCCTGGAAATAGCCGAGTTGGGCGGCGCCCACGCCTAGTGCGCCATACAGGACAGTGATGGGCAGCTCGCGGCGCAGGGCAGCCCATTGGCCGCGCATCGACCACAGTGCCCACGGCAAGAGTGCCGCGGCCGCACCGGCGATACGCAGGATCACCACAGTGGGCGGAGCCCAACCGGCCTCGATGAGGGCCTTGGCGAAGGGGCCAGAGGTGCCGAACGATGCGCTGGACAGCAGCAAAGCCAGCAAACCCAAGCCCATCCGTTGGCGCAGGGCCTCGACCATCACTCACTCCATTCCGCTGACACGGGGGCCGCACAGGTCCTGCTCGCGTCATGAGCCATCTATACTTGACTCATGACAGTACGCAGGGGGTCGTCATGAGTCAAGCAGTGTTCACTCATGACACCGAGCTCAGCCTTCGCGCGGCCGCTGCGTTGGTCAATACGCCCGCTCCCGAGACCCTCGACGCGGTCATCGCGTTCTTCGAATCGTGGGGCTGGACCGGTCCCCGGCCAGAAAACGCCGCCGTCGTGCCGGTGGTGGGACGAGTGCGCCAGCGGATCGCCGGATTATGGGGCGCGCCGATGGAGGTCGCGGTCGACATCACCAACGGCCTCTTGCGCGACGCGCACGCGTGTCCGCAACTGGTCAACCACGAGCCCGTGGGCTGGCATGTCCATGCGGCACCCCCGGAGTCTGACTTTCCCACCCGCCTGGCCGTGGACACCGCGATGGCCTTCGCGGACGCGATCCGAACGGGGGCATACTCCCGACTGCGCCGATGTGCAGCAGCGGACTGCGATGACGCCTTTGTGGACCTGAGCAAGAACCGCTCGCGCAAGTTCTGCGACGGGACGTGCGGCACCAAAGCCGCCGCGGCGGCATACCGGGCCAGGGCCCGCGAGTCGGTCAGCCAGGACTGACGGCGCCTGCACTCAGGCGCTGCCCCCGAACAGACTGGTCACCGAGCCATCGAGGAAGACTTCCTTGACCGCGGCCGAGATCAAGGGCGCGATAGAGAGCACGGTGAGGCCGTCGAACTCCTTCTCTGGGGGAATCGGCAGGGTGTTGGTGACGATGATCTCCTCGGCGCCGCAGGCTTCCAGGCGCTCCACCGCCGGACCAGAGAGGATGGGGTGGGTCGCCGCGATCACGACACAGCGAGCGCCCTCTCGGCGCAGTAGGTCGGCGGCCTTGGCGATCGTGCCACCGGTGTCGATCATGTCGTCGACCAGGACGCAGACCTTGTCGGCTACTTCACCGACGACCCGGTTGGCCACCGTCTCATTAGGTCGGTTGATGTCACGGGTCTTGTGGATGAAGGCCAGCGGAGCCCCCGCGAGGTTCTTGGACCAGTGCTCGGCCACCTTGATGCGCCCAGCGTCCGGGGACACCACGACCACATCCTCGGTGCCGTACTTTTCTCGGACGTAGGTCGACAACAGGGGCAGAGCCATGAGGTGGTCAACCGGGCCATCAAAGAAACCCTGGATCTGGTCGGTGTGCAGATCCACGCTGATCAGTCGGTCGGCCCCCGCCGTCTTGAACAGATCAGCCATGAGGCGAGCCGAGATCGGCTCGCGGCCACGGTGCTTCTTGTCCTGCCGGGCGTAGCCGTAAAAGGGCATCACCACGGTGATCCGGTTGGCGCTGGCCCGCTTGAGCGCATCCACCATGAGCAGGTGCTCCATGATGCACTCGTTGATCGGGTTGGTGTGGCTCTGGATGACGAAGGCATCGGACCCACGGACCGACTCCTCGAAACGCACATAGATCTCGCCATTGGCGAAGTCGTAGGCGCTCGTCGGGACCAGCTCGGTACCGAGTTGCACGGCGACTTCCTGAGCCAATCCAGGGTTGGCGCGGCCACTGAAGACCATGAGTTGCTTCTTGGGGCGCTTACGAATGCTGGCCGACGGCGGACGGTTGGAACTCATGCGGAGGCTCCCTGCTCGTGGGCGTCGTCGGATTCAGCGGTCACGTGGCGGGCGCCGGCATTGAGCGCGGCCCGCGCCGAGGCGGCGGTCTTAGTCCCTGGCCGGGCGCGCTCGACCCAGCCGTCGACATTGCGCTGCGGGGCGCGTGCAACCGCGATCTGACCGGGCTCAACGTCCTTGGTCAGCACGGTGCCCGCGCCGACGTAGGCCCCATCGCCGACGTCGACCGGCGAGACGATGACCGTCTGCGAGCCCACGAACGAGTCCTGACCAATGACGGTGTGGTGCTTGGCGACCCCGTCGTAGTTGGCAAAGATCGTCCCAGCGCCGATGTTGGCGCCGGCACCGATGGTGACGTCACCGGCATACGTCAAGTGCGGCACCTTGGCACCTTCGCCGATCTCCGCATTCTTGGTCTCGACAAATCCCCCGATCTTGCCGCGCGCCCCCAGTGCCGTGCCCGGTCGCAAGTAGGAGTACGGACCCACGGTGGCCTTGTCCCCAATGACCGCGAGCAGGGCCACAGCACGGGTCACCTGGGCGCCATCGCCGACCTCGGTGTCGGTCAGGGTGACCTCGGGGCCGATGACCGCATCACTGCCGATGGAGGTGGCCCCGAGCAACTGCGTTCCCGGCAGGATGGCCGTATCCGCCCCGATCGTGACATCCACATCGATCCACGTGGTCATCGGATCGACGATGGTCACTCCGGCGCGCATATGCCGCTCGCAGACGCGCCGATTCAGCTCGCGTCCGAGCGTGGCGAGCTGGACCCGGTCATTGACCCCCTCGGTCTGCCAGAGGTCATCGATGACATGCGCATCGACCCGATGGCCCCCGCGGTGGGCGATGGCCAGCACGTCGGTGAGGTACTTCTCGCCCTGAGCGTTATCCGTGCCCACGTCGGCCAGTGCCGCGCGCAGGACGGCGGCATCGAAGGCGTAGATGCCCGAGTTGATCTCGGTGATCTGCTGCTCGGTGGGGCTGGCGTCCTTCTGCTCCACGATCCGCTCAACGCCGCCGTCGGCGCCGCGAACGATGCGCCCGTATCCGGTGGGATTGGGCACGTGGGCGGTCACGACGGTGACGGCACATTCCTGCTCGGTGTGGCGGGCGGTGAGCGCCGCCAGGGTGTCGCCGGTCAGCAGGGGTACATCGCCATAGGTGACCAGGATCGTGCCGGTCAGGTCGGCGGGAAGCTCGGCCAAGCCACACTCGACCGCACGTCCGGTGCCCTTGATCTCATCCTGGTCCGCGATGACCAAGCCCTGATCAAAGCCGGTACAGAACTCGACGACCCGCTCGCGCTCGTGGCGGACGACCACTTCGACATGCTCGGCACCAGTGGCGCGGGCTGCGCGGATCGCATGGCCGACCAGGGCGGTCCCACCGATACGGTGCAAGACCTTGGGGGTCGTGGACTTCATCCGGGTCCCCTCACCAGCGGCGAGGATGATGACGGCTGCCGGGGTGGCGTTCACGCGCTCAGACTCCAGATCGGTTGGCTGCGCTTGCGCCGCCATCCTAATGGCGCATCGCCGGAGTGCCGCGCGCGCGGCCTGGCTACGGCCACGGCCTGGCTGGTGTCACGGCCTTGCTACCGCGACGGCCCCAGCCACGGAGCTCCCCGGGATGGAATCGAACCATCGTCGCTAATCCTGATTCAAAGTCAGGCGGGCCCTGCCAGCAGACCAACCGGGGACCGGCGCCCTCGCGGACACACGGCATACCCGTCGAGGGTAGTCGACGCAGCAGGGCACAATGGCACGGTGACCGAGACCGCTAACCCGAGGAAGGCCCGGGGGGCGCGTGCGCGGATGAGCGGGCGCGAGCGTCGCGAGCAGCTCATCGGGATCGGGCGCAAGCAGTTCGCCAACAAGGGCTTCGAGGGCGCCACCGTCGAGGACATTGCTGCGGCTGCCGGGGTGAGCAAGCCCGTGGTGTACGAACACTTTGGCGGCAAAGAGGGCTTGTATGCCGTCGTCGTCGACCGCGAGATTCAGGCTCTGGTGGGGGCCGTGCAAAGCGCCTTGACGTCTGCCGGTTCGTCGCGCGAGCTCATCGAGCGGGCTGCGATGGCGTTGCTCGACTACATCGAGAGCTCAACGGACGGATTCCGAATCCTGGTGCGGGACAGTCCAACTGGACATCCCACCGGAACCTTCGCCAGCATCATGTCGGATATCGCGAGCCAGGTCGAGCACCTGCTGGCGGCGCAGTTCAAGGCACGGAACCTCGACCCCAAGACCGCCCCGATGTACGCCCAGATGCTCGTGGGCATGGTGGCCCTGGTGGGTCAGTGGTGGCTCGACTCGCGCAAGTTCAAGAAGGACGAGGTCGCCGCCCATGTGGTCAACCTCGCCTGGAACGGGCTGACCAAGTTGGATCGACGCCCGACCCTTACGCAGGACTCGCGCTGACGCTGCGCTGAGCGACCGCGAAAACGCGTCGGAACGGGAAGAGCACACCTTCCGCAGTGACGGGATACGCCTCGGCAAGCCGGTCTTCGTAGGCCGCAAGGAAGCTCGCCCGCTCGTCCTCCTCGGTGAGCAAGGCCAGCAGCGGGCGCAGGCCCGTCGATGACACCCAGGTCAGCACCGGATGCCGATCTGCGGCCGGGAGCACGTGCGTATACGTCGTCTCCCAGGCATCGACCTGGCATCCGAGCCGCGAGAGATAGCGCACATAGGTGGCGGGTTCGCCGACCTGGGGGACCTCGATGGCCTCCAATAGCTCGTCGGCGCGGGGCTGGGTGGCGGCGGCCTTCCTCATGAGGGCGTGGCTTGGCGCGTCGAAGTTGCCGGGAACCTGAAGCGCCAGCCAGCCTTCATCGGCGAGGGATGAGACCCAACGATCAAGCAGCGCAAGGTGATTCGGAATCCACTGCAGGGTCGCATTCGACACGATGACATCGATGGACTGCTCGAGACTGGCTGGATCCCACTCCCTCAAGTCGGCCTGCAGCCACTCGACCCGAGCCTGCGCGTCGAGTTCTCGAGCAGCCGCCAACATGGATCCACTCGAGTCGACGCCCACGAGCCGGGCCCGTCGCCATCGCTCGGCCAACACCAAGGTGGCCGGCCCGTTCCCGCAGCCGAGATCCGCCACCAGCGCCGGGTCCTCGCTGCCCACCCGGGCGAGCAGATCGATCAGTGGCCTGGTGCGCTCGTCGCCGAAGCGGGCATATGCCGTGGCATCCCACTCTCCGATATTCCGCATGTCATCTCCCGGGGTGGCTGGTGGGTTCTGAGTGCCACAATGCCAGCCAGGTATCTTGACGTCAAGATATTTGACGGAGCGTATAGTTGGGGCATGCCCCTGGACGACGTCGACCAAATCGTTGCGGCCTGGCGCCGCGAACGTCCCGATGTCGATGTCTCCCCCCTTGAGGTGCTCTCGCGAATCTCTCGCCTGGCTCGCCGCCTCGACTTGGCTCGTGGCGAGGCATTCGGTGACCGAGGCCTGGATGGGTGGGAATTTGATGTGCTCTCAGCGCTTCGGCGGGCGGGCTCACCATACGAGCTCTCCCCCGGCCAGTTGGTGGCTGAGACCTTGGTGACCAGCGGGACCATGACCAATCGGGTGGATCGGCTCCTGGGTCGTGGCTTCGTGGAGCGGCACCCCGACCCGCACGATCGGCGCGGGGTCATCGTGCGTCTCACGCCATCCGGTCGAGCGGCGGTCGATGCGGCACTGGACGATCTACTGGCGCATGAGCGGGCGATCCTTGCGGCCTTGGATGAGTCCGAGCGCGCTGGCTTGGTGGGCCTGCTGCGGACACTTTCGCGTCCGCTGGAGACCGCCTAGGCCCCACAGCGTGGGTGCGACGCCTGGGCCAGCCAGCCGTGGGCGTGTCGTGCAGCGTGGGTGTGTGGGTGACGCGTTGGCGTGCGCGGGGGCGTAGGACGCTGGGCGGCGTAGGACGCTAGGCGCTCGGCGTCATTCCACGATCTCGGCGGCCGCCAGCCACTCCAGCTCCAAGCCCTCGCGCTCATCCACGATGTCACGCAACTCGTGGTTCAGTTCAAGGACGCGAGCATGATCGGTCGCTGCGGCGGCCATCGCATCGTGGACGCGGCTCTCACGTTCGGCCAGACGGGATAGTGATCGCTCGACGCGGGCCATGACCTTGCGGGCCTCTCGCTGAGCTGCAGGCGTCGCGGCAGGGCCGGGGCTGGCCTGCGCGCCGTCGACACTAGGGTTTCCCGAGTTCTGCGCACTTAGAAGGTCTTGCGAACTCGGGATTTCGGGGTGACCCCGAAATCCAGAGGCGGATGAATGCCGCAAGCGCAGGTACTCGTCCACCCCGCCAGGCAGGTCGCGGAGCCGCCCATCCCCCATCAGGGCAACCTGGCGATCGGTCACCCGCTCCAGCAGGTAACGGTCATGCGAGACCACGACCAGGGTGCCCGCCCAGCCATCGAGAACATCCTCCAGTGAGGTCAGTGTCTCGATATCCAGGTCATTGGTCGGCTCATCGAGGAAGAGCACATTCGGTTCAGCCATGAGCAGCCGGGTCAGCTGAAGTCGCCGCCGCTCGCCGCCGGAGAGGTCCCGAACCCGGGTCTGCTGGCGCGGCCCCGTGAAGCCCAGGCGCTGGGCCAACTGGGAGGCGCTGAGCTCCTTGCGTCCCAATCGCACGGTGGATCGAACCATCTCCACCGCCTCGATGACCCGATGGTCCGCGAGCGCCTCCAGCTCGCGCACGTCCTGGGTGAGGAAGGCCAACTGCACCGTCACGCCGACCTTGCGCTTGCCTGAACTCAAGGGCAGGTCCCCGGAAAGGACACGGAGCAGGGTGGACTTGCCGGCCCCATTGACCCCGACAAGGCCCAGCCGGTCTCCCGGGCCGAGGTGCCAGGTCACCCGGTTGAGCAACTGCCGATCGCCGAGCGATACGGACGCATCGTGGAGGTCGATGACGTCCTTGCCGAGCCGAGCCGCGGCGAAGCGGGCGAGCTCGACGTCATCGCGAGGAGGTGGCTCGTGGGCGATCAGCGCGGTCGCGGCCTCGATCCTGAAACGCGGCTTGCTGGTTCGCGCGGGCGCGCCGCGCCGCAGCCAAGCCAATTCCTTGCGCAACAGGTTGTCTCGTCGCTCCGAGGTCACTGCTGCCACGCGAGCCCGTTCGGCGCGGGCCAGGACGAAGGCGGCATACCCACCCTCGTAGGCATGCACCGCTCCGTCGGCGACCTCCCACGTGCTCGTGGCCACCGCATCCAGGAACCAGCGGTCATGGGTCACGACCACCAGGGCACTGTCCGAGCGCGTCCGCTGGGCCACCAGGTGCTCAGCAAGCCACGCCACCCCTTCGACATCCAGATGGTTCGTGGGCTCATCGAGAATCAGCAGGTCCGGGTCGGCAACCAGTAAAGCGGCCAGCGCAACCCGGCGGCGCTCGCCACCAGAGAGCGGGCCGACGACCTGGTCCAGACCGCCGACCAAGGGGGCATGCGATCCACCGAGCAGACCGTCAAGGACCCCACGGATCCGGGCATCGGCCGCCCACTGGTGCTCGGCGAGATCCCCGAGGACGACATCGCGCACCGACGCATCGGCGGCGAGCTCATCAGCTTGGCCCAGCACGCCGATACTCAGGCCGCCGGTCCAGGCCACCCGGCCGGAGTCCACCTCGCGCCGGCCCGACAACACCGAGAGCAGCGTGGTCTTGCCGCCCCCATTGCGGCCCACTACGCCGATACGCTCGCCACCGCCGACGCCAAGGGACACCGCGTCGAGGACTGCAGCTGTGCCGAGCGCGACTGACGCACGCTCGACGGAGACGAGATTGGCCACCTCAGTCGACGCGTGCCGGGAGGACGTGGGCACCGTGAGCAGGTCCGGTCGCCCGTCGAACATCGGCGGCGACCCCGCTCGCGGTCAACGCCACGGCGAGATCGATGCCCGCCTCGGCGTTTGCCACGAGGAAGGCCACAGTCGGGCCAGAGCCCGAGACGACTCCACCCAAGGCGCCTTCGTCCAGGCCTGCCTGGAGGATTTCGCCGAGCTGCGGTCGCAGGGAGATCGCGGCGGGCTGGAGGTCGTTGCGCAGGCACTGAGCCACCTGCCGGGGGTCCCCGGACCGCAAGGCCGCCATGAGCGCTGGCGTGGGCTCAGGTTCAGGGATCACGGCATCTGCCCGCAGGCGGTCGCACTCGGCATACACCGCCGGTGTGGACATGCCCTCCTCGCTGAGGGCAAAGACCCAGTGATAGGTCCCCCGAGAGAGCACCGGCGCCAGGAGTTCTCCGCGGCCAGACCCCATGGCCGTTCCACCAGCAATGAGGAAGGGCACATCGGAACCCAGCTCGCTGGCCATGGACTCGAGCTCTTCGCGCTCCCAACCCAGGGAGTACAGGTGCTCGCAGGCAACCAGCGCAGCCGCCGCATCGGCCGAACCGCCAGCCATCCCGCCGGCTACCGGGATGCCCTTGCGAATGGTGATGTGGACGGGGTCCTCTTCGTCAGCATGCGCCGCGAGCAACATGGCGGCCCGTAGCGCGAGATTGTCCCTATTGGTCGGGACACCCGCTGCGAGTTCGCCGGTCACCGTCACGCCCCATTCATCGGCGAAGGCGACGGTGACCTCGTCGTGCACGCTCACGGCGTGGTAGACCGTGGACAGCGAGTGATAGCCGTCGGCACGCAGCGGACCGACGAGGAGTTCGAGATTGACCTTGGCGGGCACCCGGACGGTCACCGGCGGTGGGTCCGAGTGCGCTGAGGTCATGCACTTACCCTAGTCAGACCCGGCCGTATGCCGTGCGGCCGCGATTCGCGCGAAGGCCTCCACGTCGAGTTGCTCACCGCGCGTGCGCGGATCGATTCCCGCCGCACGCAGGCAGTCCTCGGCAGCGGCAGGGCTCCCGGCCCACCCGGCTAGGGCCGCCCGTAGGGTCTTGCGCCGTTGGGCAAAGGCCGCATCGATGCACGCGAACACCTCGGCGCGGGTGGCAGTCGTCACCGGCGGATCGCGCCGCACCAGGGACACCAAGCCGGAGTCGACATTGGGCACCGGCCAGAAGACCGAGCGGGGCACATTCCCGGCCAGCGACACCTCGCAGAACCAGGCGGCCTTGACCGAGGGCACACCGTAGATCTTGGATCCCGGCTTCGCCGCGAGTCGCTCAGCGACCTCCAACTGGACCATCACCAGGATTCGCTCAATGCTGGGGAAGAGCTCGAGGAAGCGCAGCACCACGGGGACCGAGATGTTGTACGGCAGGTTGGCGACCAGCGCAGTGGGCGCTGGACCGGCAAGCTCATTGACGGCCAGCGCATCGGCGTGGACGACCCTCAGCCGATCGGCATACCTGCTCGCCAGGGTGTCCACCGTCGCAGGCAAAGCCCCCGCGAGGACCGGGTCCACCTCCACCGCGATCACCCCAGCAACCTCGGGCAGAAGCGCCAGCGTGAGGGAGCCGAGCCCGGGCCCCACTTCGACCACGATGTCCTGCGGACCGACCCCGGCCACTCGCACGATGCGTCGCACGGTGTTGGCATCGACCACGAAGTTCTGCCCCCACTGCTTGGTCGGACGGATCCCCAGGCGCGCAGCCAACTCACGGATGTGCGCGGCACCCAGCATGGTCGGCGGATCAGTCACGCTGGCACTGTACGGGCAAGCGACCGTCTGCAGCATCCCGCCCGAAACGCCGTGAGGGAATACCGATGGGCCCGGCTCTCCACAAGGCGAACCGGGCCCATCGGCAGACGGCAGGGTGGCTCAGGCCGCGTGTGCGCAGCCCCACGCGGACAGCCCGCCCCGGGCGTAGAGCCGGTTCGCGATCGTGATCTGCTGCTCTCGCGAGGCCAGGTCGGCCCGGGGGGCGAAGGAACCGCCACCATTGGACAACCAGGTCGAGGTCAGGAACTGCAGGCCACCGTAGTAGCCATTGCCTGTGTTGATGTGCCAGTTGCCACCGGATTCACACTGGGCGATCCGATCCCACATGGCGGCATTGGCCGTGTTGAGGCCCCCGCCGGAAGTGTTGCCGGCTGAGGTGGTGGCTGCCGGGTAGGACTTGGTGCCCACCGCGACGACAGCGCCCTTGGGCTGCGAGACCACCGTGGTCGACAGGATGGTGCGGGACTCGATCTTGCCGTCCACGAGCACCTGCTTCTCCACCACCTTCTTGGAACCCGCTACGCCCTTGGTGATCGTGCGCGACTGCCCGACATAGAGGGTCGCGTCCTTCTGCTTGGTCGTGGGGTAGGCGATCGACACCGAGGTGGTGACCGACTTCTCGACGACTCGCTTGACGACGACCTTCATGCCATCGGTCACCGCGGTCGTCGGAGCCGGGCTGACCCGGTCCAGGGCACTGACGGTGATCCCGGCTTCCTTCAGCACGGCGGCAACGTCGACCGCAGTCGAACTCACCTTGCGGCTCTTCTTGTCCGCAGTGATGGTGATCGCCTTCGGGTGCACGACCGTCATCGAGAGGCCCTCACGGCCCAGCGCCTGCGAGCGGGAGGCCGAGAGCACGGCACCGTCGGTGCGGACACCGATCTCCTGGAGTGCAGCGTCGACCGAGGTCGCGGTCGTCCAGTACTCGGTGATCTTGCCGTCGACATTGAGGGTGAACTTGCGGCCGTAACGCACTGCCACCAGGTCTCCGTCGGACAGGGACGTCTCCGGGGAGGGAACCACGACATCGTGCGCGCCTAGGGCGATGCCCTGCTTGTCCAAGAGGTCAGCCACGGTGGTGCCCATGACGCTGGCCGATGAGGACGTGCCGTCGACGGAAAGGGTTACGGACTTGTTCGCGTAGGCAACCCCTACCCCACCAGCGGTGAGGGTCAGGGCGGCGGCCGCCACGGCGACGGTCCGGTTGAGACGTGAAATCACGGTGCTCCGATGGTCGATCTGCCCGGGTACCGGCCACGCGCAACGGCCACTGCTCAGCGATGGAGACGTGCTGGCAGGGGCACCTCGTCCGGGACCAGGACCGTGTTAGGGGCGGTCCCGACCCGAGTTGCGCGGGGGTCTCGGCCCCGGCTTTCCCCTCCACCATGCAGGAGACGCCAGAAAAAGGTCAAGTTTTGGTAACGACGACCGCGTCACAGTGGCCAGTCACCACGGGCCGATCACCAGGGGCCAGTCACCACGGGCCAGTCACCACGGGCCATAGAGGCGTTCGGCCGTCTGTGTGGTCACCGCGCACAGTTCCGCCACGGAGACGCCCAGCACCTGCGCCATCACCCGCACGGTGACCGGCATCAGGTGCGGTGCATTGCTGGCACCACGCCAGGGATGTGGCGTGAGATAGGGAGCGTCGGTCTCCACCAGAACCTGCTCGATCGGAGTCACCGCCAGGGCATCACGCAGCGATTGTGCGCTCTTGAAGGTCACCGTCCCACTGAACGAGAGCACATAACCCCGCTCCGCGCACTCGCGCGCCATCGCCTGATCCCCGCTGAAGCAGTGCAGGACCGTATGCCGCGGCGCGCCCTCGCGCGCCAGGATGCTCAGCACGTCATCGTGTGCATCACGGTCATGGATTTGCAGGACCTTGTCGAGCCGCTTGGCCAGATCGATATGCCACCTGAATGAATCCTGCTGCGCTGCAACGCCTTCCGTGCCCGTGCGGAAGTAGTCCAAGCCGGTCTCCCCGATCACCCGCACCCGAGGGTCGGCACTGATTCGCTCAATCTCGGCGTATGCCGCCCCCAACTCGCCGCGAGCGGCAAGGCGCGGCGCCTCATTCGGATGCAGCGCCACCCCAGCGAGTACCGCCGGATACCGATGCGCAATCTCCACCGCGAAGGCCGCCGAGGGCACATCGCAGCCGATCTGGACGACGCGCTCGACGCCTACCGCTGCGGCCTGAGCGAGCACCGCACCGAGCGATTCGATCGTGACCGCTTGCTCGTCCCGCGAGATATCCAGATGGGTGTGATTATCGACCACCGGTAGCGGCAGCGGGTCTGGCAGCGGGGGCTGGGCGCGGCTCACGGCATGGACTCAGGCCAGGCCGAGCTCGGCGTCGATCACGGACTCGTCGAGCTTGGCGAAGACCGGGGCGGGCTTGTTGATCGCCGTCCCGACCGCCACCGGCGCCGAGCACCACCGCGGGGTCGCGGCATAGTCGCCGGTGATGACCGGGTAGGAACGGTCTGCATCCTCGTCCAGGCCGTTGACGCTCACCAGCGACGGCATGGGGACAAACTCTCCGGTCCCGCCCAGGGCCAGGTGCACCCGGTTGGCAGCGTGCGGCATGAAGGGCGACAGGATCGTGTTCAGATCGCTCACACACTGGATCAAGGTATGCAGCACGGTGGCTAGGCGCTCACGCTCGTGCTCGCCCTTGAGTTTGAAGGGCTCGGTCCGGGAGACATAGGCATTGACCTCCCCGACGACGCGCATGGCCTCTCCGATGGCAGCTTTGACCCGCTGACGAGCCAGATAGTCGCCGACGGTGTCGAAGGCACCCTGCACGGTGGCCAGGACTGCCTCATCCACCGGCTCAAGAGCGCCCGGGGCCGGGATCTCACCGAAGGACTTGGCCACCATGGCGGCGGTACGCGAGACCAGATTGCCCCAGCCTGCCACCAACTCAGAGTTATTGCGCTGCACGAAGTCACGCCAGGTGAACGCGGAGTCCTGACTCTCCGGGCCGGCGGCACAGATGAAGTAGCGCAGCCCATCGGGACCATAGGTGTCCAGCACGTGCCGCACGTAGATCACGTCGCCGCGGGAGGTGGAGAACTGCTTGTCGCCAAAGGTGAGGTACTCGGACGAGACCACCTCAGTGGGCAGATTCAGTTCGCCGAAGATGCCCGGCGACCCGCCTCGGTCACCGCGACCGGCATACCCCAGGAGCTCTGCCGGCCAGATCTGAGAGTGGAAGGTGATGTTGTCCTTGCCCATGAAGTAGTACGACACCGCCTCCGGGTCATTCCACCACTCACGCCAACGCTCCGGGTCCCCGCTGCGCCGAGCCCACTCGATCGAAGCCGAGAGGTAGCCGATGACCGCGTCGAACCAGACATACAGACGCTTGCTCGGGTTCTCCCGCCAGCCGTCCAGAGGCACCGGAATGCCCCAGTCGATGTCTCTGGTCATCGCCCGAGGCTTGATGTCGTCCAGGATGTTCAGCGAGAACTTGATGACATTGGGCCGCCAGGTCCCCGATGCCTCGCGCTCCTCGAGCCAGGTCCGCAGGGCGCCGGCCAGCGCAGGCAGGTCGAGGAAGAAGTGCTGAGTCTCGATGAACTGCGGCGTCTCGCCGTTCACCTTGCTGCGGGGCGAGATCAACTCCTCCGGCTCAAGCTGGTTGCCGCAGTTGTCGCATTGATCGCCGCGCGCCTCGGCGTACCCGCAGATCGGACAGGTGCCCTCGATATAGCGGTCCGGCAGCGTCCGCCCCGTCGAGGGCGAGATCGCCCCATGCTGGGTGCGCTCCACCATGTAGCCGTTCTCCCAGACCCGGCGGAAGAGCTCCTGCGCCACCGCATAGTGATTGACGGTGGTGGTCCGGGTGTACAGGTCATAGGTGCAGCCCAGGTCGGTCAACTCAGCGGCGATGATCGCGTGGTTGCGGTCGACGAGTTCGCCGGGGGTGACCCCCTCCTTGTCGGCGAGGACCAAGATGGGGGTGCCGTGCTCATCCGATCCGCTCACCATGAGCACGTCATGGCCCGCCATCCGCATGTATCGGCTGAAGACGTCCGAGGGCACGGCAAAGCCGGCGACATGGCCGAGATGACGAGGACCGTTGGCGTAGGGCCAGGCAACGGAGGTGAGCACCTTCATGGCCCACATCCTAGGAGTGGCTCGCCGATGCCATTTCTCCCCTGCGCCGGTGGGTGCCGGGATTAGGCTCGCTGGTGGCCAGTGTTATGCGTAGGGCGCCGACCATCGTGGTCGGCCGACGAAAGGTATGCCGGTGCTTGCAGCACTCACGGGGGCGGGGCTTTCCGCCGCGGCAGGCTTCAACGCCTACATCCCCTTCCTCATCGTCGCGCTCTTTGCGCGGTTCACCGACTACATCACCCTGCCCGCCGAGTTCGCCTGGATCGAGAGCAACTGGGCGATCGGTATCGGTGTGGTCCTGCTGCTGGCCGAGGTTGTCCTCGACAAGATCCCAGCGATCGACACGGTGAATGACACCATCCAGACCTTCATCCGCCCCAGCATGGGCGGGCTGATCTTTGCGGCCACGAATGCCGCCGACAACCTCGATAACTCCACGACCATGACCGATCACCCCTGGATCGGCGTGGTCCTCGGCATGCTCGTCTCTGGCCTGGTGCATTCAGGCAAGATGGCGGCGCGCCCGGTGATCAACGCCGGCACCTTGGGAGCCGGCGCCCCGGTGGTCTCGACGGTCGAAGATGGCGCCTCCGTGGGCTTGTCGATCATTGCCATCCTCTTCCCGATCCTGGTGATCCTCGTCCTGATCCTGCTCGCGTGGCTGATCATCTGGGTGTGGATTCGGGTACGGCGGTGGCGCGCTTCCCGGGAAGCCTCGTCGGCCAGGTCGACCTCAATCCGGCCCAGCACGTCGTAAGCCCATGAAGCAGGGCCCCGGTCGCCGTGACCGGGGCCCTGCTTCATGACCACTCGGTCAGGGGGTGACGATGTCCTTCTTGGCAGGCGCTGCGATCTTGGGCGCCACATTCCACCCCGAGAAGGCGAACTCACCCGGCGACGACTTCGGCCCAACGATCTTGAGCAACTGGTTCTTGCCATCGGCCGAAACAAAGAGTTGGCCAGCTCCCTGCGCGCCGAGCACCCAGGCGTCGGTGTCCCCCAGCCGCTGCTGCTGCACCGGGGTGAGCAGGCTCTCAAAAGCCGACAACTCTGGGTCGGAGAACATCTCCTTGAGGATTGCGCCGACCTGGAAGTCGCCCAATTCCTTGGCCGCTGCCTCCTCGATGACGACGTACTTCCCCTTGAGCGCCTTGGCGGCATCAGCGCCAGCCTGCTCGGTCCAGAAGGCCTGGTCACCAGTCATGTAGTAGGTCTTGTTCACCGTGACGATGGTGACCTCGCCTTGAGTCCCGCCGAGGTCGAGTGTGGCGCGCTGAGGGTCGCCGTCGGTCTCGCCAGTGATCGTCACACCCATGGTTTGGCTGTCGGTCGTGACCGTCCCCACCATCGTGGCCGAGGTGGCTGCGAGCGCCTCCTTGCGGACGTTGGCCCACACCTCCTTCGCGCTGGGCCCCTCACCGGTCTGCGTCGCGGAGCTGCTGCTGCCCGGCTCGCTCGATGACGGTGCCGGGGTCGTCGAGGTGCTCCCGGTGCTGCCGCTACAGGAGGCCAGAAGCCCCGCACAGAGCAGCGCAGCGCCCACAGACAAGGGCCCACGGAGGATGGGTTGGGACATCAAGACACCTTTCGAGGGGCAGCCAGGGCAGTGACCGCATCAGCACCGCCCAGTCTAGGTGAGCACACGGCATACCCTGGGCGCGTGACCCGCCGCCCCCTCTTGATCGAAACGGCCCTGGTGCTGGGGGTGTCCCTCGGCGCGTCGGCCATCTGGTCCGTGCTGCGCATCGTGGACCTGCTCACCCGACCGGGGAGCATCGCCGCACAGACCACCTCGATGAACTCCTCGATCACCCCTGACCGGCCGTGGCTGGACCTGGCCTACCAGTTGGTCGGAATCGGGCTCGGGGTCGTTCCCGCGCTGCTCGCGGTCTTCCTCCTGCAGCGAGATGAAGCCCACGCCCGCGAGTCCATGGGGCTCGATCTGCGCTCGCCGGGGCGCGACCTGCTGCGCGGGCTGGGGCTGGCGGCGATTATCGGTCTTCCCGGATTGGGCTTCTATCTGGCCGCCAGGGCCATGGGCATCAACACCACAGTGGCCGCCGCCAACCTGTCGGGAGCCTGGTGGACCATCCCGGTGCTCATCCTCGCGGCCGCCCAGAATGCCGTCCTCGAGGAAGTGGTCATGGTGGGCTATCTGTTTTCCCGCTGGCGGGCGGCGGGCCTGGGCCGCTGGCAGGTGATCCTCGGCAGTGCGCTGATCCGCGGCGGCTATCACCTCTATCAAGGCTTCGGTGGTTTCCTTGGCAATGTCGCCATGGGGGTGGTCTTCGGCTGGGTCTACACCCGCACTCGCCGGGTCATGCCTTTGGTCCTGGCGCACACTGTGCTCGACGTGGTCGCCTTCGTGGGCTACGCCCTGCTCAAAGATCGGCTCGGTTGGCTCTAACCTGCCTGCGGTTGTGAGCGCACGCCTGCCTGCGGTTGTGAGCGCGCCTGCCTGCGGTTGTGAGCGACCGGCACCCCTGGGAGACTGGGGATCGCAGACAACCACGGCGATGTATCACTCAAAGGAGATCCGACCATGGTGTTCAAGCGCTCAGCGACCTACCTCATTGTGACCGGCGTCCTGTCCATGATCTTCGGCATCGTGGCGATGATCTATCCCATCGGGACCGTCGGCACCCTGGTCACCCTGTGGGGTATCTACGCCCTGACCGACGGAGTCCTGGCACTGGTGACGGCATTCGGCAAGGACGCCGGCAATGCCCGGGGACTCTTCCTGGTCACCGGCGTGATGGGTGTGATCGCAGGCTGCGTCGCGATCTTCCGACCCTTCTCCAGCGCCGTCGTGCTCACCGTCGTGCTCGGCATCTGGCTGCTGCTCCGTGGCTTGATCGAGATCGCCTCGGCCTTCACCGGAGAGGTCGCCGGCTCCCGCTGGGGGATCGCTCTCGGCGGTGTGCTGTGGCTGATCGCGGGGGTCTTCTTGCTGGCTAACCCGGGGGTCGGCGCGGTTGCGATCGCGCTGTGGGTCGGCATCCTCGCCGTGTCCTGGGGTGCGGTACTGCTCGCCATGGGCCTGCGGGTGCGCTCCCAGACCGCCCAGCCAGCCTGACGCGCACTGACAAGGTCATTGATGAGGGCAGGAGGCGCCGCGCGCGTGCTCCACATGGAGCCATCAGATGTTGACCGCATCACCCGCTCCTTCTTCGTCGGCTCCGCCGACCGCGAGCGCGATCTCTCCGGCTACGGCGTCCTGCTGATCCTCGCGGCCCTCATCGCGTCCGCGGGAATCGTGGCGGACTCGACGGCCACGGTGATCGGCGCCATGATCGTCGCGCCATTGATGAGACCCATCCTGGGCATCGCCGCTGCCTTGGTCTTGGTCGATCGCCGGATGCTGACCAGGTCTGTGATGCTGGTGCTGGGCAGTGTGCTGCTGGTTATCGGCACCGGAGTGGCCATCGGTCTGCTGACTTCACAGCCGGTGCAGGCCGCGACCAATGGGCAGGTCGCCGGACGTGTCAGCCCCAGACTTATCGACCTCATCGCGGCCTTGGCCACCGGCCTGGTGGGGGCCTTCGCCGCGGTCCGCTCGGATGTCTCGGACACGCTGCCCGGAGTGGCGATCGCGATTTCCCTGGTTCCGCCACTGGCCGTGGTCGGCCTCACGCTGGAGGCTGGCGAGCCGGGTCAGGCGTTGGGGGCACTGCTGCTCTTTGGCACCAATGTCACCGCGATCGTCGCCACCGGGGTACTGCTCTTCCTCCTAGGCGGCCTGCGGCAGGCACGTCTGGCCAGTGGGCAACCGTTGGGTCAGCTGAAGGGCTCGGCCCTCGCCATCGTCGCCTCGACCCTGGCCCTGGTCGCGGTGCCGCTCGCGATCGGTAGCGCCCAGGTCGCCCGCGAGCAACGGACGCTCGCCACCGCCCAACCCATCGTGGAACTGTGGGGACGATCGCACGGCTACACGCCCACCGACCTCAGCGTTCGCGGCGGCACCCTGTATGTGGCGGCCTTGGGAACGACGACCACGCCGGACATCAGCGCCCTCCGGTCGGCCCTGGATCATGCCGGACTCGATGACATCGGCGTTGAGGTGGAGTACTCGCTGGGAGCACGGCTCACCTCGCCGAGCCCCTGAGCCCCTGGGCTGTCAACCAGTCGGTCAGTGACCAGACTGCAGCGCCATGCGCAGGTCGTGGTTGAGCGTCGAGATGACGTCCTGGGGAATGCCCTTGGGGCAGGCCTTGGAGCACTCACCGAGGTTGGTGCACCCGCCGAAACCCTCAGCATCATGGGTGGCCACCATGGAGACCACCCGCGCCATCCGCTCGGGCTGCCCCTGGGGCAGCTCCCCGAGATGAGTGACCTTCGCGCTCATGAAGAGCATGCCCGAGGCGTTCGGGCAGGCGGCAACGCAGGCACCGCAACCGATGCATTCGGCCGCGACAAAGGCGCGGTCGGCATTCGGCTTGGGAACCGGGGCTGCGTGCGCGTCGGGAGCCGAACCGGTGTTGGCGGAGATGAACCCGCCCGCCTGGATGATCCGGTCGAAGGCGCTGCGGTCCACCACGAGATCGCGGATGATCGGGAATGCCTCCGCCCGCCACGGCTCGATGGTGATCGTCTCGCCGTCCCGGAAGGAGCGCATGTGCAGCTGGCAGGTGGTGGTCTTCTCGGGGCCGTGCGCCTCGCCGGAAATCATCAGGCCGCACATGCCGCAGATGCCCTCACGACAGTCGCTGTCGAAGGCGACCGGCTCCTCGCCCTTGGCGTTGAGCCGCTCATTGAGGACGTCGAGCATCTCCAGGAAGCTCATGTCGGGGCTAATGTCCTCGACCTGGTAGGTGACCAGCGAACCCTTGTCGCGGGGGCCGTTCTGGCGCCAGATCTTCAGTGTCAGGTTCATTACTTGTAGCTCCGCTGCTTCAGCTCGATGAACTCGTAGGTGAGGTCCTCCTTGTGGAGCACCGGGGTTCCCATGCCACCGCCGGGAATGCCGTCCGCCGCTTCCGGCGTGAACTCCCAGGCCGCGACATATGCGAACTGGTCGTCGTGACGCAGTGCCTCGCCGTCCTCGGTCTGGCTCTCGGCCCGGAAGTGTCCACCGCAGGACTCTCGCCGGTGGAGGGCGTCGATACACATCAACTCGCCGAGTTCGAGGAAGTCGGCGACGCGGCCGGCCTTCTCCAGGCTCTGGTTGAGCGTGTCGGCCGAGCCGAGCACTCGCACGTTGCGCCAGAACTCCTCGCGCAGCCCACGAATGAGGTCGATGGCCTTGAGCAGGCCCTCCTCGGTCCGCTCCATGCCGCAGTACTCCCACATGATGTTGCCGAGTTCCTTGTGGAAGGAGTCCACGCTGCGCTCGCCTTGAATCGAGAGCAAGCGCTCGGTGCGCTCCTGCACTTCGGCGCGTGCGGCGGCTACGTCGGCGGCATCCACATCGAGCTTGTCGAAGGGGCCTTTGGCCAGGTAGTCGCGGATCGTGTTCGGGAGCACGAAGTAGCCATCGGCGAGCCCCTGCATGAGCGCGGAGGCGCCGAGACGGTTCGCGCCGTGGTCGGAGAAGTTGGCCTCACCGGTCACGAACAGACCGGGGATCGAGGACTGCAGGTCATAGTCGACCCAGAGCCCACCCATTGTGTAGTGCACGGCGGGGTAGATCCGCATGGGCACCTCGTAGGGGTTCTCCCCGGTGATCCGGGCATACATGTCAAAGAGGTTGCCGTACTTTGCCTCCACCGCGGCCTTGCCCATCCGGGCGATCGCGTCGGCGAAGTCCAGGTAGACGCCGCGCCTGAAGTCGCCCACCATCGGGCCCACACCGCGGCCCTCGTCGCAGACGTTCTTAGCCTGACGGCTGGCGATGTCTCGGGGCACGAGGTTGCCAAAGGAGGGATAGATCCGCTCCAGGTAGTAGTCGCGGTCCTCCTCGGCAATCTGGCGGGGGTCCTTGTCGCAGTCTTCGCGTCGCTTGGGCACCCAGATGCGGCCGTCATTGCGCAGCGATTCGGACATCAAGGTGAGCTTGGACTGGTGGTCGCCGGAGACCGGGATACAGGTCGGGTGGATCTGCGTGTAGCAGGGGTTGCCGAAGTAGGCACCCTTGCGGTGGGCCCGCCAGGTCGCCGTGACATTGGAGCCCATGGCGTTGGTCGAAAGGAAGAAGACGTTGCCATAGCCACCACTGGCCAGGACGACCGCGTCGGCGATGTGCGTCTCGATCTCGCCGGTGACCAAGTCACGCGCAATAATGCCGCGAGCGCGTCCGCCGGAGATGATCAACTCGAGCATCTCGTGGCGGACGAACTGCTCCACGGTGCCAGCGGCCACCTGACGTTCCAACGCCTGGTAGGCGCCGATGAGCAACTGCTGACCGGTCTGGCCACGCGCGTAGAACGTGCGGGACACCTGCACGCCACCGAATGAGCGGTTGTCCAACAAGCCGCCGTACTCACGGGCGAATGGCACGCCCTGGGCGACGCACTGGTCGATGATGTTGGCGCTGACCTCGGCCAGGCGGTAGACGTTGGTCTCCCGGGCGCGGTAGTCGCCGCCCTTGACGGTGTCGTAGAACAGCCGGAAGACGGAGTCGCCGTCCTCCTTATAGTTCTTGGCCGCGTTGATGCCGCCCTGGGCAGCGATCGAGTGGGCGCGCCGGGGAGTGTCCTGGAAGCAGAAGGACTTCACGTGGTAGCCCGCCTCGCCGAGCGTGGCTGCCGCCGCGCCACCGGCCAGACCGGTACCGACGATGATGACGGAGAGCTTGCGGCGGTTCGCCGGGTTGACCAACGCGGCCTCGAACTTGCGCTTGGTCCACTTGGCGTCGATCGGGCCGCCGGGGGCCTTGGTGTCGGCGATGCCCTCGCCGATGGTCCACTTGCCGAAGGTGTCCGTGGGGGTGCTCAGGGTGTCAGTCATCTCGTTACCTCACTTCACCAGGCCGAAAAGGATCGCCAGCGGCGGGATCGCGAAGCCGACCGCAACCAGGGCCGCGATCAGGTGTCCGAGGCCCTTGGCCCGGGTGTAGCCCTTGGCGGTCTGGGTCCAGCCCAGGGTCTGCTGCGCGGAGAACACGCCGTGTGCCAGGTGCAACCCCAGGGCGGCCAGCGCGAGGAGGTAGATCAGCACCATCCACCACAACTGGAAACTCGCCACGACCATGGCATAGGGCGAGGCCGCGATCGCGGCAGCATCCGGGCCCGCGCTATTGACCACCGGCTTGGCGATGGTGAAGTGCAGCAGGTGCCAGATGATGAAGAGCAGCAGGAAGACCCCGCCCCAGCGCATCGCCTTGCTGGTGATCGCGGACTTGACCACGGCATAGCGCGTGGTGCGGGCCTTGCCGGCGCGGCTCCACAGCGTGACCGCGGCATACACATGGCCGACCAGGGAGAGCACGAGCAGAATCCGGAAGATCCAGAGCAATCCCTCGTAGGGCAGCATCGGCTCGCCGAAGGTGCGCAGGTGGTGGGCATAGCCGTCGAAGGCCTCCGGCCCGGCAAGCACCTTGAGGTTGCCATACATGTGGAGGAGCACGTAGAACACGAAGAACAACCCGGTCGCCGCCATCAGCAGCTTGAGGAAGACCGTCGTGCCGCGCGCGCTCGTCGGACGCGAGGAAACAGTCGTTGTGGCCACGGGTTCAACCTAGCGCGCAGGGCCGTGCCCGGGGAGGTCAGGTTTGCCTAACTCGAGTGTGAGATTGGCACGTTACTCACGAGTATCCGCCCCTGGATTTCGGGGTCACCCCGAAATCCCTGGTTCGTCGGACTTTGCTTGTGGTCAGTTCTCGGGAAAGTCTTGCGTCGAGGTATGCCGCCCCGGCGGGCGTCAGCGGCGAAGCGAGGTATGCCGCCCGGCGGGGGTCAGTGACGAGGCGAGTGGCCAGCCTCGGTGTCGCCAGGGCAGCACCACGCCATGCCACTCAGATCGTCAGCGCCACCAGGCGGTCTCGGGGGCGTGCCGAGGTATGCCGCCCCGACGGGCGTCAGCGGCGAAGCGAGGTATGCCGCCCGGCGGGGGTCAGAGACGAGGCGAGTGGCCAGCCTCGGTGTCGCCAGGGCAGCACCAGGCCATGCCACTCAGATCGTCAGCGCCACCAGGCGGGCATCAGCGGCGAAGCGAGGTATGCCGCCCGGCGGGGGTCAGTGGCGATGCGAGTGGCCAGCCTCGGTGTTGCCAGGGCAGCACCACGCCCATGCCACTCAGGTCGTCAGCGCTCGCGGATGCCAACTACCTCGGGGTTCGGCGCAAGGGGTTCAGCGCTCGGGGTTCAGCGCTCGGGGTTCAGCGCTCGCGGTTCAGCGCACGCGATTCAGCCCTCGCGGTTCAGCGCACGCTAGCGTCATAAAGCGCCTTCTTGGACAGCCCGGTGCTCGCAGAGACCGCCCCACACGCATCCTTAAGCCGCTCCCCCGCAGCCACCCGCTCCCGCACCAGGGCAACCCCCGCATCCAGGTCCAGCGCGGGCCCGGCAGCACCGCCCACGACCACCACGATCTCCCCCCGCGCCCCCTCGATCGCCCACGACGCCAACTCCTCAAGCCCGCCGCGCACGACCTCCTCGTAGGTCTTGGTGAGCTCACGGCATACCGCAGCCGGACGCTCCGCCCCGAACACCTCCGCCATCGCCGCCAAGGACACGGCCAACCGGTGCGGCGCCTCGAAGAAGACCATCGTCCGCCGCTCCCCCGCCAAGGCCGCCAGGGCCGCATGCCGCTCGCCCGCCTTCCGCGGCAGGAAGCCCTCGAAGCAGAACCGGTCCACCGGCAGCCCCGAAACCGCCAAGGCCATGAGCACCGCGGACGGCCCCGGCAGAGCGCTGACCCGCACCCCAGCCGCCGTCGCTGCCGCCACGAGCCGATAGCCCGGATCTGACACCGACGGCATCCCCGCATCGGTGACCACCAGCACGGACGAGCCCTCAACCAGCGCGGATACCAGGTCCGACACCCGAGCCGCCTCATTGTGTTCATGGAAGGAAATCACCCGCCCGGAGAGCTCCACCCCGAGCGAGGCGCACAACCGACGCAACCGGCGCGTGTCCTCGGCAGCGATGATCTCGGCCTCCCCCAAGGCCTGCGCCAGGCGCGCCGAGGCATCCCCCATATTGCCGATGGGCGTCGCCGCCAGGACAAGCACACCCTCGGTCATGACCCAAGATCCTCACACACCCGACCTACGATGGCCCGATGACGCGCGTCGATGAGCTCAAGGCCCGGCTCGTCGACCCCATGCCCACCGACCGCCTGTGGGGCTGGCTCGGCCCCGGCCTGATCGCCCTGCTCGGCGGCTTTGTCCGGTTCTGGAATCTCGGTCAGCCGCATGCTCTGGTCTTCGATGAGACGTACTACGTCAAGGAGGCCTGGTCGCTGCTGAAGTACGGCGTCGAGATGCAGACCCGTCCAGAAATCAAAGACCCGAACGCCCTCTGGGTGGCCGGCAACCCGGACATCTTCTCGGCCACCGACGGCACGATGGTGGTCCACCCGTCGGTTGGGAAGTGGATCATCGCGGGCGGCGAATGGCTCTTCGGTATGCAGTCCGCGGTCGGCTGGCGCTTCTCGGTGGCCGTCGTCGGCACACTCTCGATCCTCATCATGGGCCGGGTGGCCCGGCGCCTCTTCCGCAGCACGGCCCTGGGCTGCATCGCCGCCTTCTTGCTCGCCTTCGAGGGCCTGCACCTGGTCATGTCCCGCACCGGGATTCTCGACATCATGGTGTCCTTCTTCATCCTGCTGGCCTTCGGGGCGCTCCTGATCGACCGCGACCGATCGCGGATGCGGCTCGCCGAACGCGTGGGCGCGCTCCCGATCGGCGTGCGGCCCGCGGGCTTCGGGCCGTGGCTCGGAGCGCGCCCCTGGCGATGGATGGCCGGCCTCATGCTCGGCCTGGCCACCTCGACGAAGTGGTCGGGCATCTTCGCGCTCGCGGCCTTCGGGGTGATGAGCGTGTGGTGGGACATGGGCGCCCGACGCGCGGCCGGCATTCGGCCATGGGCTCGCGCGGCCATCCTCAAAGACGGGCCGTATGCCGCAATGGCCATGGTCGGCACCACTGCGGTCACCTATGTCGCATCGTGGACCGGGTGGTTCGTCACCAGCGTGGGCTATCACCGGCAGTGGGACACCTTCCACCCCGGCGAAGGCATCCAGTGGCTGCCGCCGGTGCTGCGTAACTGGGTGAAGTACCACCAGGACATGTACGCCTTCAGCTCCACCCTGGAGACGCCGCACTCCTACCAAGCCAACCCGTGGTCGTGGCTGATCCAGACCCGGCCCACGTCGATGTACTACGAGTCCTTCACTCAGGGCGTCGCGGGGTGCACGGTCACGGACTGCTCAGCGGCCGTCAACCCCGTGCCGACGCTCACGATGTGGTGGGTCGGCGTGGCCGCGTTGCTGATCGTGCTGTGGTTCTGGCTGATCCGCCGGGACTGGCGGGCTGGCGCGATCGCGGGCGGAATGATCGGCGGCTACCTGCCCTGGTTCGCCTTCCAAAACCGCACGATGTTCTCCTTCTATGCGGTGGCTTTCGAGCCGTTCGTCGTCTTGGCCATCGTGTTTGTCATCGGGCACTGGCTGCAGGGGGTCTCGCGCGAGCTGGACCCGGAGCAGTGGCGCCGGCGCTGGTACGTCGTGGGTGGCTACCTCTTGGTGACCCTCGCGCTTTTTGCCTTCTTCTACCCAATCTACGTCGGCAGCGTCATCCCGTACCCGCAGTGGTCCTGGCGGATGTGGCTGCCCACCTGGATCTGAGCCGGACGCTGAGCTGTCGGGGTGAGTGCGTAGGTTGGGGTCATGTTTCTCCTGCGTGACCGCCTGATCGTCAGCGCCAGCGATCTGCGGTTGGCGAGTGAGTGCGAGTTCGCCACGCTGAGGGCCTTGGATCTGACACTCGGCCGGGTCGACAAGGGCGTGGTCGAGGATGACCCGATGGCCGATCGGCTCGGCGAGTTGGGTGATCTGCACGAGCAGGCCCGGCTGCGCGAGCTGCGCGCCGAGCACCCCGGTGAGGGCGCTGTCGTAGAGCTCGGCCGACCTGACTACTCCAGCGTGGAGTCCTTGGACGCCGCCATGCGGCATACGCTTGACGCCCTCTCACTCGACTCGGGCGTCGAAGTGCTCTGTCAGGCAACACTTTTCGATGGCTCATTCGTGGGGCATGTGGACTTCCTCGAGCGCACGCCTGCGGGTTGGCTGGTCTCCGACACCAAGTTGGCTCGTCATGCGACCGTGCCCGCCCTGCTGCAGATCGGGGCGTATGCCGCGGTCCTGCAGGCCGCCGGAGTCCCGCTTGCCCCGCAGGCGCGCCTGTCGCTGGGGTCGGGTGCGGACGAGGACTTTCCGGTCGCCGAGTTGGTCGCCGTGTATGCCGCCCGCCGAGCCCGGCTCGACGCGCTCCTTGCCGCACATCGCGCGCAACCGTTCCCGGCGCGCTGGGATGACGACACGGTGACCGCCTGTGGCCGCTGCTCGGTCTGCGAGGAGGAAGCGCAGGCGTCGCTGGACCTGGTTCTGGTTGCCGGCATGCGCATGCCCACCCGCCGCCGACTGCGGGAGGCCGGCGTGCTCACCGTGTCCGACCTGGCGGCCCGCACCGAGCCGGTGCACGAGGTCCGCGACCGGACGCTGGAGCGGCTGCGCCGCCAGGCCCAACTGCAGGTGGCCTTCGCCGCGAACCCCCAGGCCGGGGTCATCGCGGAGATCATCGACGGACACGAGTTGCGGCGGCTGCCCGCACCAAGCAACGGGGATCTCTTCTTCGACTTCGAGGGCGACCCGCTATGGGCCGAGCGCGGATCATCGCTCTGGGGTTTGGAGTACCTCTTCGGGATGGTCGAGGTCGATGCCGGGGCGCCCTCGTATCGCGCCTTCTGGGCGCATGACCGACTCGATGAGAAGGCCGCGCTCATCGCCTTCGTCGAGCATGTCGAGGCGCGCCGTCGCACCTGGCCTGACCTGCACGTCTACCACTACGCACCGTACGAAGTGAGCGCCCTCAAACGACTCTCCGCGCGCTATGCCGTGTGCGAGGACACCGTCGATCAATGGCTGCGCGACGGGCTCTTCGTCGACCTGTATGCGGTGGTGCGCTCATCGCTGCGAGTCTCGCAGCGCTCCTACTCCCTCAAGAAGCTCGAGCCCCTGTACATGGAGGCCCGCTCGGGGGAGGTCACGGCGGCTGCCGACTCGATCGTGGCCTACCACCAGTTCATGGCGCTGCGCGATGCCGACCGGTTCGATGAGGCCCGAGCTCAGTTGGACGAGATCGCGGACTACAACCGGGATGACTGTGTCTCCACGCTCCGGCTGCGCAATTGGCTGCTCAGCCAGGCCGGGGACGACGAGGAGGCTCCAACCCCGCCGCCAGTTGAGACCATGCCGCAGCCTGACTCGGTCAGTCCAGAGCGTCAAGCCCTCATGGACCTCGAGGAGCTCCTGCGCTCGCGGATCGCCGACATTCGGGTCCCGGAGCGCAGCCCGCACGAGCAGGCCGTCGCGATGACCGCCGCCTCGGTGCTCTTTCACGCCCGCGAGGACAAGCCGAAGTGGCAGGCGCATTTTGAGCGACTGCGGCTTCCGGTGCGCGATTGGCGCGGCGAGGAGGGGGTCTTCATTGTCGATGAGGCCGAGGTGGTCGACGCCTGGTTCACCCAAAGCGCCCGCCAGCGCCCGCGGCGGGTGCTGCGGCTCGAGGGTGAGCCATTGCGGGAGATCCCGCTGGGCACCGGCGCAGAGGTGCACGCGGTCTACGCGCTGCCCGCGCCCGAGGGGATCGACGTCAAGCCCGGACACGCCAATGGCGAGTCGACCGCGACCGTGCAGATCCTGCGGACCGAGGAGCGGGTCGGCGCCAATGGCCGGCTGCGCCAAGTGCTGACCGTGCTGGAGCTGATGCCACGAGCGGGCGCGGAGCACACGGCATACCCGACGGCGCTGGTTCCGAGCGGCCATGTGCGCACCGGCAGCATCGACGCAGCGCTTGCCGAGTATGGGCAGCGGGTGTTGGCGGCGCTGCCGGAGTTGCCGACCTGTGTGGGCAGTGATCTGCTCCTGCGCCGGGCACCTCGTTGTCGGGGTGGCGGGGCGCTGCCTGCCGTCGGAAGCGGTCCGACGCGCCATATCGACGCCATCACGGCCGCGCTGCGCGGCATGGATGACTCGTATGTCGCCGTGCAGGGCCCCCCGGGGACGGGCAAGACCTGGGTCGGGGCGCGGGTGATCGCGGCGCTGGTGGCGCAGGGCTGGCGGATCGGGGTCACCTCGCAGAGCCACGCGGCCATCGAGAACCTGCTGACTGCTGTCGTTGCTGCTGGGGTGCCCGCCGACCAGGTCGCCAAGGAGCCCAAGGCGACGGCTGACCCGACCTGGACAGCGCTGGCCAAGGCCGACGAGCTCGCCTCCTTTGCCGCGGGCCAGGGCGGTGGCTATGTCATCGGGGGTACGGCCTGGGATCTGACCCACCTGGGGCGGGTCGGGCGGGGTCAACTCGACCTGGTCGTCATCGATGAGGCGGGCCAGTTCTCGCTGGCCAAGACTCTGGCTGTTGCGCTGGCAGGCTCGCGCCTGCTTCTCCTGGGTGATCCGCAGCAGCTCCCCCAGGTGTCTACCGGTTCGCATCCGGATCCGGTGGATGAGTCCGCGCTGGGGTGGCTCCTGGGCGGCGATCCGGTCGTGCCCGCGACGCACGGCTACTTCCTGGAGCGAACCTGGCGGATGCACCCTCGACTCACCGAGGCCGTCTCCGAGTTGTCGTATGCCGGTGAATTGCTCTCGCAAGAGGCGGTCACTGCGGTCCGCGCGATCGCTGGCGTCGAGCCGGGTCTGCACTCGGTGGAGGTCGACCACCGCGAGAACACGACCTGGTCTCCGGAGGAAGTCGAGGTGGTGGTGAACCTGGTCGGCTCACTGCTCGGCCGGGACTTTGCGCCCGGTGCAGGCGAGGCCCGCCGCCCGCTTGCGCAGAGCGATGTCATCGTCATTACGCCGTACAACGCCCAGGTCTCGGCCCTGCGCATCGCGCTGACGGGCGCGGGACTGGCGGACGTGCCGGTGGGGACGGTCGACAAGTTCCAGGGGCAGGAGGCCGCGGTGGCCATCGTCTCGCTGGCTGCGTCGGGTGCCGGCGGGGTGGGGGTGTCGCGTGGCCTGGAGTTCCTGCTCTCGCGCAACCGCCTCAATGTCGCCATCTCCCGCGGACAGGTGGCGGCCTATCTCGTCCACGGACGCGGGCTGCGGGAGGTCGCGCCGAGCACGCCGAAGGATCTGCTCGCACTCGGAGCTTTCTTGAGACTGCTCGGGAGCTGAGCTCCTCGCTCGCCCACGGCTCACGCACTGCATCGAGTTCGTCGTGACTCCGCGTCGGTGTTATCGTTGCTGCGCACTTCGGGGCTGTGGCGCAGTTGGTAGCGCGTCTCGTTCGCAATGAGAAGGCCAGGGGTTCGAATCCCCTCAGCTCCACCCGTGTGATGTCTCAAGACATCGGCGACAGGGCGAACCCTCAGGGTTCGCCCTGTTTCGCGTTTTGGGGTTGGTATCGAATACCCGCCCTCTCAGGGGCGAAGGCGTGGGAGCGCGTCCGGATCATCCCCCTGCACGGCTCGCCGAGGCGACAGGTCTACCTGGCCAGCCGTACTGGGGCCCAAGGACGTCCGGCCCTCCGGAGCGTCATCGCCGCCCTGAAGGAGGCACGGCCTACCTGACAGTTGCAGCGCCCGGGCAACTCGCCGAGGCGACCCCGCCGCCGCGAACCGGCGCACGGGGAACTAGGCCCCGACGCGCACCTTTTCACGCAGCCCGAACCAACTGACCAACCCACCCAGCGCCAAGAGCACCGCGCACGCCACCATCGCGATCCGATAGCCGCTCGTCATCGCCGTCGGATCTTGGTAGGCCTCCCCCGAGAGCCCGGCCAGCGCCGGCACGGCCGCGACAGCCAGCAACGACCCGGCGCGCGCCACGGCATTGTTTACCCCGCTGGCCACCCCTGCCTGCTGATCGGGGGCCGCCCCCAAGACTGCCGCCGTCAGCGGCGAAACCAAGGCCGCCAACCCCAGCGCGAAGACGACCATGCCGGGCAGCACCCCCCACCACTGCGTTCCAGGGCCAACCCCGAGCAGCAGCACCACTCCTACGGCACACACCAGCGGCCCGATGGTCATGGGCAAACGCGGACCGATTCGATCCGCCACGGACGCGGCTCGTGACGAGAGCAGCATGAGGGCGATGGTGACCGGCAGAGCGCTCAAGCCCGACGCCAGGGCCGACCACCCGGCAGAAACCTGCAGCTGCAGCACCACGACAAAGAAGACCGCGCCGAGCGCGCCATACACCAGCGCGGTCATGGCATTGGCAGCGGAAAACACCCGCGAGGAGAACAGCGAGAGCGGCACGAGCGGATGGGTCGTATGCCGCGCGCTCACCACCCAGCCCACGCCCGCAACCAGCGCGGCGACACCTCCGAGCCAGGCCCCACGGGAGTCGCCATCGCCGGCCGCAGTCAGGGCGTAGGTCGAAGCCGCCAGGGCAACTACCGTCAAGCCGGCACCGGTCCAGTCGAAGCGACCAACCGCATCCGGGTTCCGACTCTCCGGGACGGCATACAGCGTCACAGCGATCACGATGAGACACAGCGGGATGTTGATCCCAAAGATCCAGCGCCAGCCGCCGTGATCCACCAGCCAGCCCCCGACAAATGGGCCGACCGCCGCGGCGACCCCGGACAGGCCGGCCCAGGTGCCGATGGCCGGCGCCCGGTCCTCCACCCCAAACGAACTCTGGATGATCGCCAAGGCACCCGGGGTCAGCAAGGCCGCCCCCACGCCCTGGAGCACGCGCAACACGATGAGCTGGGTCGGTGACTGCGCGAGCGCACAGGCCGCCGATGCGAGCATGAAGACCGTCATCCCCACCAGGTACACCCGTCGGCGACCGAGCCGATCCCCGAGCGCCCCGCCAACCAGCACCAACGAGGCCAGGCTCAGCAGGTAGCCATTCACCACCCACGACAGCTCCGCCAGCGAGGCATTGAGTTCACCGCCAATCGTGCGCAGCGCGATATTGACGATGCTTCCGTCGAGGATGGCCACCCCCGAGCCGAGGGTGAGCGCGAGCAGCGTCAGCCGCCCTTGCCGCTCCGAACGACTGAGCAGAACTGCGGTCACGACCGTCCTCGTTGGGTTCGTGGCGGACACCTTCCGCGCGTTCCCCTGACCCTACGACGCTCCCGCCCAACGCGCCCCACCGCAGCCCGCGACATACGATGCCCGCATGGGAATCCGCTTGACTCGCCGACCGCAGCGGCAAGAACTCCAGCCTGCCCCGCAGCATCCTGGGCTCGCGCCCGGCGAGACCCGGCGCCCGGAGTGGGCGGTCCCCTTGGGGGTGCGAACCGCCAGCGAGTGGGCCTGGCGGTACATGGTCATCGTCGCCTCGGTCGGCCTCACCGCGTGGCTGCTCTCGCAGGTCTCGGAGGTTGCCATTCCGGTGGTGGTGGCGACCTTGCTCTCCGCCCTGCTGCACCCGATCAAGCGCTTTCTCCAGCGCTTCATGCCCAACGGACTCGCCGCCGGCATCACCGTCCTGGGAACGCTGGCGATCTTGATTGGGCTGTTCTCCTTCGTGGGCAGCCAGTTCTCCACTCAGTTTGGCGATCTGACCAATCAGGTGAGCGAGGGCCTAGCGCAGATTCGAGACTGGATCTCCAGCACCTTCCGGCTTTCGGACACCCAGATCACTGAATACCTGAGCAAGGCCCGGGATGAGCTCACCTCGGGCGACACCAACCTGGGTGCGCGTGCGGCGGCGGCTGGGCTCACCGCGAGCCATGTTGTCGCAGGCTTCTTCTTGGCGATGTTCTCGCTCTTCTTCTTCCTCTCAGATGGACCCCGAATCTGGGGCTGGTTGGTCCGTCTGTTCCCCCGCGGAGCCCGGGACAAGGTTCACTCCAGCGGTCTCATCGCCTGGAATCAGGTCTCCGCGTTCGCCCGCGCCACCGTCCTCGTCGCGGCCGTCGACGCACTGGGTATCGGCGTGGGTGCGGCGATACTCGGCGTTCCGTTCGCGTCCGGTATCGGCCTGCTCGTGTTCTTCGGCGCCTTCGTGCCGATCATCGGCGCCGCACTCTCCGGCAGTGTTGCGGTCATCCTCGCGCTCGTGGCCCTGGGCCCGGTCAAGGCGCTCATCATGGTCGGCATCGTGGTCGCCGTCCAGCAGCTGGAGAGCCACCTGTTGCAGCCGATTCTCATCGGTCGCGCGATGTCCGTGCATCCCTTGGCGGTGGTGCTCGCTATCGCGGCCGGAGTGGTCGTCGCGGGAATCGTCGGCGCCCTGATCGCGGTCCCCAGCGTGGCCGTCCTCAATGCCGTGGGCCATCACCTGCTCGACGGGGATCACTCATCTCCGCAGGACTCCGCCGAGGAGTCGGCGCCCGACTCAGCTGCGCCCGCGGAGACGAGCACCGAGGACGCGTAGCGCCCCCTGATCCACGCCCGTGACAGGCGGCCGATCTGATCAGTCGCCGACGGCCCGGCGGGTCTGCGGCTCGTAGCCAGCCTCGGCTTCCGGGGCTGTCGCGGACTCGTCGGCATCGATCGCCGCGTCCGGGGCAACCGGAGCCGGGGCGGCCTTGACCTTCATCGTGTAGGTCGGGCGCGGCACCGGCACGGGCTGCCAGGTCAGCGGGATGTCATCCTCGTCCACCGCGACCACGGCCGGGACGGACTCAGCGCTGGCCGAGACCACTTCGACGGAGATGAACTCTTCGGTGGCCAAACCGGCAGCATCGGCGACCGCCTCGGCGGCCGGGTCGAGCGATGAGGCCGCAACGTCAGGCGTCGGCGAGGCCGAGGCAGCGCGCGGAGTCGAGCGGGCCACGGCAGCCGGGACGTCTTCGCCACGGGCACGGCGCTGGGCGCGGCGGTACTCGCGCAGAGCGCTCTGAGCGCGCTGCTCTGCCTGCACACACGAGCGAAGCCAGAACAGGGCGGCCACCGTGATGGCCAGCGCGCCCGCAACCACGGTCCACGAGGTCAACCCGAAGGGCGCCAACACGGCGGTGATCAGCGTGGCCAGGAGGCCACCGAGGAAGGTCAGCCCGCGTACCGGGCGGGCCGGGCGGGCCCGGTATGCCGCGGGCCGAGTCGGCATGGCGGGCCGCGAAGCCGGTGCCTGCGCGCTCTCGCGCTGGGTGGACCGCGTCGTCAGGATGGCCGGGCGGGTCTCTCGGCCAGCTTCCTCGCCATAGGCCATGACCCGCGCGCTCTGTCGACCGCTGGCGTCGAGGACGCGCATGGCGTCTGAAAGCTGGTCCACGGTGCGAGCGGTCATGGCGTGCTCGCGGCGGCGCACCCAGTACTGCACGAAGAAGACAGCCCAGATCCCCACGATGGCGACGAAGACGAGGCTGTTTGGCTGCACGGAGTCGACGGTATGCCGACCGCCCGAGTCACCCGTGGATCTCACCCGGTGTGTCGCAGAAGTGACACGTGTGACGGGTGTTCATCATGCCTGCGAGCTACGGGAATTGCCCAGCCTAGCCAGCCGATCAATGAGCCGCTCGCCGGCCAGATCCTCCACTGTCACGGCGTAGGAACGGTGGTCGCGCCAGGCGCCATCAATGTGCAGATACCGCTGGCGTTCGCCCTCATCCCGGAAGCCCAGCTTGCGCACCACGGCGATCGACGCGGCATTCTCCGGGCGGATGTTCACCTCGATGCGATGCAGTCGCCGATGCTCGAACGCAAAGTCACCGGCGAGCGCCAAAGCCGTCGGGGCGACACCCAGGCCGGCCACGGCGCGACTGACCCAATAGCCAACCGTGCAGGAGCGAAAGGAGCCCAACACGATATTGCTGACATTGAGTTGACCCACGAGTTGGCCATCCACGGTGATGACGAAGGGCAGTGCCCGGCCCAGGCGCGCCTCCTCGTCGTAGCGCGCGACCAAGGCGGCGAAGTTCAGCGGCGGTCCGTCCTCGGCGGGGGAAGTCGCGTCCCAGGGCTCCAGCCACGCGGCATTCGCCCGCCGCACGGCATGGAAGGTGCCTTCATCCGAGAGCCGAAGCGCCCGCAGTTCGAGGGAGATCCCGCCGACCGACGTGCCGCGCAGGGCAACCGGCCAGGTCACCCCATCGATGGGCGCCGCACCGGTGAGGACACGCGCCGCCTGGCTGATCCGTCGCCAGCCCCCCGCCACCGAGCCGCTCAATGGTCACCGCCCCGCAGCTGAGACACCGCATGAGGCACGACCTCCCGGAGCACGCCGAGCCCGTCGCGTACCCCGCCGGTCGAGCCAGGGAGGTTGACGATCAGTGTCTGCCCAGCCATGCCGGCCAGTCCGCGCGAGAGCATCGCGGTCGGAACCCCCGCGGACACCCCGGCCGCCCGTAGGGCCTCGGCGATCCCCGGCAAGTGCGCGGTGATCAGCGGCGCGGTGGCCTCTGGGGTCCGGTCGGACGGAGTGATCCCGGTGCCCCCGGTGGTCAGCACAACGTCGACGCCCGCTGCCAAGGCCGCAGCCAAGGCCTCCCCGACAGCCGGGCCGTCCGGCACGACGACCGGGTCGTTCGCCCGCGCACCCCAACTGCGAATCACCTCGACGATCAATGCACCGCCGCGGTCCGGGTAGTGACCGGCGGCTGCCCGCGTCGAGCAGGTGATCACCGCCACCAGTAGCCCGTCCCAGCTCCCGACCTGTGCACTCGTCATGGGGCCGTCCAGTCTCCCGATCGGCCACCGGACTTGGCCGTCACCCGAATATCGGTGATGCGGGCGTGTTTATCGACCGCCTTGACCATGTCCACGAGGGCGAGGGCGGCGACGCTGACACTGGTCAGGGCCTCCATCTCGATGCCGGTGCGGTCGGCGGTCCGCACGGTGGCGGCAATCTCCACCCCGTCATCGACCACGCGCAGGTCCACCTCGACTGCGTGCACCGCGATCGGGTGGGCCAGCGGCACTAAGTCGGGGGTGCGTTTGGCCGCCTGGATGCCGGCGATCCGCGCGACCGCCAAGGCGTCACCTTTGGGGACATTGCCCGAGCGCAGGGCGGCAACCGCAGTACCGCTGAGCAGCACCCGACCGGCCGCGCTGGCCGAGCGCCCGGTGATGGGCTTTGCCGACACATCGACCATGTGCGCGCTGCCATCGCTGCGCACGTGGGTCAGCCGAGGGCCACTCGCGCCGAGGTCAGGCTCGCTCATGGGTCAACTGTGCCCGACGAGGGGCAGACAGTGCACCAGGTCACCCGGCTCGATCCGGTCGACGTCACCCGGAATCACTGCCAGCGCGTCTCCCTCAGACAGGGCTCGCAGCATGTGGCTGCCCTGTCCACCGGATGGACGCAGGCCATCGGGGTCCCGGCGCACTCGGGTGAACTCGACCTTGCCCGCCGCAGCGGACCAACCGTCGGCGGCGACCGCCTGGATCACGGCCACCTCCTGGAGGAGATCCGCGGGCACATCCTCACCGGCGAGCCTGCGCAGCACCGGCCAGACAAAGACGTGGAAGGAGACAAAGGAGGACACCGGATTGCCGGGCAGGGTGATGATGGGCGTGCGCCGAGCACCCACGACTCCCGAGCCCTGCGGCATACCGGGCCGCATGGCGACCTTGACGAAGTCCACTCCTCCGACCGACGTGAGTACTTCCTTGACCGTGTCATAGGCGCCCATCGAGACCCCGCCGGAGGTCAGGATCAGATCGGGATCGCCGGGCTGGTCAACCAGTGCGCTCCGCATGAGTTCGGGATCGTCCGGCACGTGGCGCACGCTCACCAGCTCGCCGCCCGCCGCCTCGACCAGTGCCGCCAGCATGGCGCCATTCGAGTTGACGATCTGCCCATATGCCGTGGGCTGGCCAACGTCGACTAACTCATCCCCGGTGGACAGCACGGCAACTCGGGGTCGCGGAATGCATTGCAGCACCGGGACATTGGCGGCAGCTGCGAGCGCCAGGCGGCCCGGTGTGACGACCAATCCGGCAGGGAGAAGCTCATCCCCGATGCGAACGTCCTCGCCCTGAGGACGCACATGCCGACCCACCTCGGCGGCCAGGGTGAGCACGACCTGATCGGTGCCGCCATCGCTCTCCTCCACCGGCACGATGGCATCCGCTCCCTGCGGCATGGGCGCCCCGGTCATGATCCGCAGGGTCGCACCGGGTGGCAGCACGTGCCGCCGAGTGTCCCCTGCGGCGATGTCACCAGCCACCGGCAGTACGACAGGAGTGCGAACACTCGCGCCCAGCACATCGGATGAGCGAACGGCATACCCATCCATCGCGGAGTTGTCGAAGCCCGGGAGGTCGACGGCCGCCCTGACCGGGGCCGCGAGCCGCAACCCCCGGGCCGCTGCGATGGGCACCGCGACCGGCGCAAGCGGGGCGACCAGCGAGAGGACGTGTGCCCGATGCTCCGTAACCGTGCGCATCAGTAGTCGCCGCTGAGGACGGCGCCGTCTGGGATGGCGCGAGCCTCGCCGTGAATACTGACCGCGCCCACACAGCGCACCTCGGCGCCAAAGGTCACGTCGGCAGCCACCTCCAGGCGGGTGCACTCGCGCATCGACGGGACGCCGTGGGGGAAGCGCTCCTCGAAGCCATCGACGAAGCCATAGGTGCGGCCGAGATTCACGAAGGGCTCGTCATGGTCGATCGTGGTCTGCACCTGCCAGGCGCTGTCGAGCCGGTAGATATCGGAACGGATGAGCAGTAACTCGTTGGTGGACTTCACCGGGCGGAAGCGCGACCGCGGCACCTGCAGGGCACGGGAACCCTCGAAGACCTCTATGGCCGCGCCCATCGCCGACTCGATCTGGATGACTGGCGTGGATTGCGGGTCGGTGGGGTCAACGGTCTTGCGGTTGACGATGATGGGCAGCCCGAGCACCCCTTCCCCGGCGGTCAGCGCCGCATCGAGCACGTCCAGGTCGACCCAAAGGTTGTTGGCGTGGAAGAGCCGGTGACGCTCGGTGTCCTGGAAGAAGTCCTGCTCCCCCGGCACCACCATCGCGCTATCGCGCAGGATCAGCCGACCATCGGCCTTGCGGGTCGCCAAGTGGCCGCCCTTGCGGTCGTTCAGGGTGCGCTCGCAGACCTCTGCGACATACGGGATCTCGTTGGCCGCCATCCAGGCCGGGATTGCCGGATCGCAGGTCGCGCCGAGGTTGTCCGAGTTTGACAGGAAGAGGTAGCGAAAACCCTTGTCGCGCAAGGCATCCAGCAGGCCCGAGGTCTTCAGTGAGGTGTACACATCGCCGTGGCCGGGCGGGCACCACTCGAGCTCGGGGTCCGCCGGCCAGGACACCGGGGTGAGGTCCTCGGCCCTCAGCTTGGGTTCTTGTGACTGCACAAAGTCCACCGGCAAGTCCCCCACCGCAAGGGTGGGGTAACGCTCGAGCACCTGCAGCGACTCCGCCCGCGTGCGGAATGAGTTCATCAGCAGCAGCGGAATATCCACGCCATAGCGTGTGCGCAGGTCGAGGATTTGCCGAGCCGTGATGTCGAGGAAGGTCAGGCCGTCACGAACACTGAGCACCGACTTCGGGCCGGTGATCCCCATACTCGTGCCCAACCCGCCATTGAGCTTGAGCACCACCGTGCGCGCTAGCGCCTGGCGCAACTCCTCGGCGCTGGCGCTGAGATCGTCAAGTCGAGCCACCTCGGCCATCGGCTCGATGGTGGACTCGGGGATGAAGCCAGTGACCTCCGCCTCGAGTTGGCGATAGAAGCGCTCGAATACCGAGATCGCTATGGGGTTGACGCCGGCGGCCACCATGGTCTCGCGGGCGGCCTCTAGGCCGAGCCTGCTCATGCGCCACAGCCTACGATGATGGTGTGGACCCGTCACCTCTGAAGAATGACGTGAGACGCGAATTGCGAGCGGGGCGGCGAGCGACCGCGCAGGCTCGCGACCGGGATGCCGACGACCTCGCCTTGACTCGTCAGGGGCTCACCCTGGTCCGCTCGCTCGGACTCGGCTCGGGATCAACGGTCACGCTCTACGAGGCCTGGGCCGGCGAACCGCCGACCGCCGGACTGCTGGGCGGCTTGCAGGCTCGCGGGATTCGGGTTTTGCTGCCGATCACCGATCCCGATTTGGACCTCGATTGGTATGCCGCCCACGACCCAGCACGCACCCCGCTAGGCAAGAACGCCATTGGGGTAGCCGAACTGATCCTGGCGCCGGGCTTGGCCGTCGACCACTTCGGGACGCGGCTCGGCCAGGGCGGCGGCTGCTACGACAAGGCATTGCCCCGTCGTCACCCAGGGGTGAAGGTCGTGACCATGCTCCACCCCGGCGAGTTGGTGGAGGGGCCACTGCCACGGGAAAGCCATGACCAGTGCGTCGATGGCGTGCTCACCTGCGAAGGCGTCACCTGGCTGCCGGGCGCGACCGCCCAGGACTAGCTGGCCGCGATGGGTTTGAGGGTCAACTCATCCACGCCAGCCTCGCGGATCGCGTTCTCCGAGTACCGCCACGGCCGCTGGCGACCCTCGACCCAGTCCTGCGTTTGATCGGCATAGTGATCGTTGAAGGGATGCCCGCTCACGCCCGACAGCGAGATCCAGGTCGAGCCGTCGAGGTTCGCCAGGTCGACCACCATCCTCATCGATGGCGCTGCAACCACACCGAAGCCGGTGCCCGCATCCCAGGAGGTCGCATTGACGATCGCGCCGCCGCCACTGACGGCATACGGGCCGTTGTTGACCATCCACTGAACGATCCCCGGGGTCGTGTCCCCGCCGAGAATGGCGTGCTTCAGCGTCATCTGGTGCAGCTGGCCCCACTCCCAGGTGGCCGGATCCTTGCCGAGTTTGCGGGTGAGCTCCTCGCGGGCCTGAACCAGCGCCAGCCGAAGGATCTCGTCGCGGGACTCGACAACCGTCAACGTTCGCTTGTTGTCCCACCACGTGCTCTTGGGATCCTCGAGCATCTGTGCGAATGCCGCCCGCCACCGGGCGCCGCCATCAGCGCGCATCCCGGAGGGTAGGTCGTCGTCGAAGGTGAGTTCGGTGAGCGCCTGCCAGACCGCATTGAGATAGGCGGCCGCGGCCGACCCCTCGCCGCTGGCCGGGGTGGCGGAGGTCCCGGCGCGAAGGAGATCCTGGGCTTCCCTGGTGAAGGAGTCGCTGGCCAGCGGAATCTTGACCAAGGCCGCGGACAAAGTGTCGGCGAAGAGGTTGGTGTCGTCCATCTGGATCTGCGCCATGGCCGCCGGCGTCAACGCGCCCGCCCCGGTGATCAGGTCGGTGATCTGCTTGGCCCGGTAGCCATAGTCCCAATCCGTGGTGAGGAATGGCCTACTCGCCTGGGTCACAGCCTGATTGGCCGTGACGATCATCTCGTCCGCCGGATCCAGCACCCACGGCAGGTCGGCAGGCTTGACGAAGCCGCGCCAGGAGTACGAGGAGTCCCAACCGGGCGCTGGCCAGTATCCCGCCGGCGCGCCACTGACGGCGGAGATCCGCACCGGGATCAGGCCCGGAGCCTGGTAGCCGATATGTCCGGAGGTATCGGCATAGACCAAGTTCTGTGCGGGCACCGCGAATTTGGCTGCTGCTGCACGGAATTCACTGAAGTTGGTCGCGAGATTGAGTCCGAGGATGGCATCCGCAGTGGTCGTCGGCTGCAAACCCGTCCAGGCCAGCGAAACGGCGAAGTCTTCGTCGGTGGCCCCCTTGCCAGCCACCGGCGCGCTTCGGCCGGCCTCGGCCAGCGGTTCCAGCACGTCAGAGAGAACCGGGCCGTGACTAGTCGAGCGGACCGTGATGGTGACCGGGTCCCCGCCGGCAACCTCGATGCGCTCACTGCGCGTTTGGACCGGCGACCAGGCGCCATCGAGTTGCACCTGCCCATCGCGGATGCGCTCGAGATAGAAGTCGCTGACATCGGGCGCCATATTGGTCATGCCCCAGGCAATGGACTGGTTATGACCGATGATCACGCCCGGCACACCGGCCAGGGAGAAGCCACTGACGCGCAGCGGGCAGCTAGCCGAGACAGCGCGGCACTGGATGGAGTTCTGGATCCAGATGCCGGGTTGGCTGGTGGCCAGGTGCGGGTCATTGGCGAGGATCGGCTTGCCGGTGGCTGAGTGTTTCCCGGTGACCACCCAGGAGTTCGATCCGATGCCCTCCCCCCGTCCGACCAGGTCGGGGACCGCTGCCAGGGCGTCTTCCACCGCGGCATACCGGCGCTGAGCGGCCTGCGAGGTCACCTCGGCGAGCGGTTCGCCAGCCGAGCCGAGTTGGCCGCCGGAGGAACTCGGCTGCCACTCCTGACTCGAGAGGATCGCTGGGTGCTCGAGGTAAGGGTAGGGCGGATAGACCGCCTGGATCTGGGCGGCGGTAAGTCGACCGGCCATCCGCGCGCGAGCCAGCTCATCCCGGTAGTTGGCTTTCAGGTCCCAGGACATCGCTCGCAGCCAGACCAGGGAGTCGACCGGGCTCCATTCCGGAATCGAACCCACCGGCACCCGGACCGAGAGCACGGCGTATTCCAGGGCCACCTGAGATGTGGAACGCCCCTTCAGATAGGCGTTGACGCCGTCCGCATAGGCCTGCAGCACCTGCCGTGTCTGGGGATCGAGCGTGGGCAACTCGGCCTCGGCGACGCGCCGCCAACCCATCGTGCGGATGGTCTTGTCCGAGGTGAGCGCCCCGTCACCCACCAGCGCGGCCAGCGTCCCGCTCGCCACCCGGCGTCGCACATCCATCTCGAAGAAGCGCTCTTGAGCGTGCACATAGCCCTGCGCCCTGGCGAGGTCGGTCAGCGAGTCCCCGAAGATGTGCGGCACGCCGCTCTCGTCACGCAGAACCGAGACGGGCGCCGAGAGTCCGCTCAGTTCCAGTTCACCGGTCACCTGGGGGAAGGGTCGGCGGGCGAAGGAGATGCCCACGACCGCAGCAGCGACCAGCGCGATCACCAGCACTGCACCGAGCCCGACGAGGACCCGGCGTACCGTGACTGCCCGATTACTCACGGGTTCGAGCGTAGGCCACATCGCTGGGTGCCTCGGGGACCCCACGGTCACTGTAAAATCCTCGGGTGCCCACCTACGCCTACGCCTGCACCGCATGCGACCACCGGTTCGATGCCGTCCAGTCCTTCAGCGACGAGGCCTTGACGCAGTGCCCTGAATGCGGCGGTCGATTGCGCAAGGTCTTCTCGTCGGTCGGCGTGGTCTTTAAGGGCAGCGGCTTCTACCGCACCGACAACGCGACCTCGCGCACGAGCACCGTCCCGGCAGGCACTGGAGGCGCCGCCGCGTCGGGCAACTCTGACTCAGGGACGTCGACCTCCTCCGACTCGGGATCCAGCACCTCGGGAACGGGATCGTCCGGGGAGTCCTCGTCCACACCAGCTCCCGCCGCCGCGTCTGCGTCCACAGCGCTCTGACGCGCCCCTTGGGGATATCGCCTGGGCGCCTAGCGTTCGGGTATGCCGCGACTCCACCTCCGCCGTACTCCGGCCACCTCGGTCAGCCGCCGGTCACGATGGCGTCGCCGACTGGTTCGCAAGGTGCTCGCGGTGCTCGCGCTCGCCGGGGCGGCGATCGCGGTGATCCTCACGCTTCGTCCACCCTCCCCCAGCATGACCGAGGTCCTGGTCGCGGCGCATGACCTCGATGGCGGCACCACCATCAGCGCGGCAGACCTCCGCGCAACCAGAGTGCCCTCGCCATGGGTCTACCCCGGCTCGATGTCCAGCGAGAGCGAGCTGCACGGTCGAGTCCTCACCGGTCCGCTGGTCGCCGGCGAACCGGTCACCCTGGCCCGTCTGGTCCCGCGCTCGGCCGCTGATGGCCTCGCCCTCGGCCAGGTCGCCGTTCACCTGCTGGCCGCTGACCCGGCGGCACTGCGCCTAGTCACCTCGGGGACCCGGGTCACGGTCTACCCCGCCACCGGAGGTGAAGCCTGGGCGCACGCAGCGCTGGTGCTTGCGGTCGATCCGGCACCCGATGACACCTTGGGACTCGGCGCAGATTCGTCGCCTCGGGGCCTGACGGTGGCGCTGTCTCAACGTGATGCTGACCGCATTCATCAAGGTCAAAGACCCGACGGCCAACCCCCCGCCGTGCTCGTCGTGCTGGCGAGCGCCGGCTAGCACGGCCGTCGCGGACACGCGCAGCGGGCCAACCAAAGTAGATGAGCAAGCGTTTTCACGCTAGATTTCCGGACTGCAGGTTTTCTGAAACTGAAAGGGGAATCCCATGAAGGGATTCAAGAACTTCATCATGCAGGGCAATGTCGTCGAGCTCGCTGTGGCCGTCGTCATCGCCGGGGCATTCGGCAAGGTCGTTGAGGCCTTCGTCAAGCTCATCATGGACATCATCGGCAAGGTCATTGGTGGCCAGCCGAACTTCGACAGCCTCAACGCCGGTGGCGTGGTCTACGGCACCGTCATCACGGCTCTGGTCGGCTTCCTGATCCTGGCCGCCGCGGTCTACCTCATGGTCGTCAAGCCCTACGAGGCAGCCCAGGCCCGCTTCAAGAAGGACGCGCCCGCCGAGGACGCGCCGGACCCGCAGGTGGAGCTCCTCAAGGAGATCCGCGACGCAGTCCGCGCCAACCGCGCCTGAGTTCGTCTCGACGTAAGGCCCCGGGATGTTTCCCGGGGCCTTTCGTCATGCTCACTCCCAATGTGGGGGGCGCTGTTCTTGCAACCAGCGATCGTGCGCGGGGTCGCCCGCGCCATCGCCCCAACCCTCGTCGGTGTCGTCGCGGGTCTGCTGCGTTGTCTGCGTGGTCGCCGCCCGCTGATCGGCGTGGTCTGGCTCCGTCGGCGTGGATCTGCCACCGGTCGCGGGACGGATGACGCGTCGGTGCTTTCGGCGGGTCACGATGGCATCCCGGGAACCAGAGCGAGGAGTCGAGCGACCTCGCGGGCCGGATCGCGGTAGAACTCCATGGACCAGACCTGAGCCGGGGTCCATCCCATCGCAGATAACGTCTGGGCTCGCAGGCGATCCCGGTCGCGCACGGTGGGTCGGGCGGCATATGCCGCCCCGTCACCGACGATAGCGAGCGCCAGTCGGCTTGGGTCCTGCGGGTGCTGCACCACCACATCGATGGGGTCGCTGGCACCCACTCGCTCATGAACCACCAGGCCAGCGGCCCGCAGACGCTCCGCCAACTGGCGCATCAGCGGATCGAGTGCGCCGGCACTGAGGGTGGGGCCTTGGCGGCTCAGTTCGGGCAGCCGCTCCAAGACAGCCCGGAGCAGCCGCCCGCCTTCCGAGCGCAGCCGCGAGGGCTCCAGATCGGCTGCCATGAGGCTCGAGATGACGGTCAGTTGCCGGCGCGCCCGGGTGAGCGCGACCGCGAGATGGCGTTCACCGCTCGGGTCGCTGAGGAGGCCAAACTGGTTCAGCACCCGACCGTGGGGGGTCTTGCCGAAACCCACCGCGAGGACGATGTGATCGCGCACCTCTGCGGACACGCGATCCATCGGAGCGATGAAGAAGCCGTTCGGACCAGCCGGCGTGAGCGCCCGGGCAACCTCGGGCGTGGCACTTGCCAGGGACCGGTTGAGCGCCCGCTGTATGCGCTCAGCGTGGGCCGTCGAGAGGGTCACCACCCCGAGTGACTGGTCGGGCGAGTGCGCAGCGTGCGCCAGCACCTGGCGGACCACTTCGTCCACCTCGGCAGCCGTGGTCTCCACAGCACCCGCGCCCTCACGCGGCATACCCTCGCCGTCGATGTGTGTGAAATGGACCGGTGAGGCAACGTCGACGCCGGGCAGACCTCGCAGCCGACCGTCGTAGAAGGTCTCATTGGCGAGCTCGAGCAGACGTTCGTCCATCGCTGCGTAGTGCTGACTCAACTCGCGAACCGCCAGGATGTGGACGGCCGCCGACAACGCCGAGTCCGGCAGTTCGCCCTCCCCAGCCACCAACTCGGATCGATCCCGAGCTGTTGCCCCAGTCACAAAACCGCTCGGCGCCAGGAACTGAGGGTCACCCACGACCACGAGTTGCCGCGCGCGGGCAACCGCGGAGATCACGGCAGCCGTGGGCAGTTGCGAGGCCTCCTCGACGATGATCAGGTCGAGCCGGGTCGTCGGCGGAACCAAGGCACCGATCAGCAGTGGGCTGACCGCGAGGCAAGGCCGCAGCGCGAGGATGGCATCGCCATGCGCGGCTAGGAGATGGGCCACGGCGACAGCTGGTGCGTCGGACTCGGCCGCCGCACGGATCGCGGTCTCAGCCGCCGGGTCTGCCGCGAGCGCGGCCCGGCTGCGCTGCCGGATCAAGGACCTGACCAAGCGCGCTTGGCCGCGCAGCATGGCTTCATCAGTCTTCGCGAATTCCGCTGCACGCGTGCGGAGTTCGTCACCCGAGAAAGTTGTCATGCGAGGGTCGGTGAGGACCTGTTGCTCGGCGAGCGAGCCCCACCAGAGCAGCTCCACTTCGTCGGACACGGCATCCGGGAGCACGCCTCGGGCGGCGAGGTCGTCCACCAAGGGGCCCAGGCCGGCAGCCCGCACAGCCTCGAGACCCTCCCGGACGTGGGGCACCACTCGCGCTCGTTCCGCGCTCTCCGCAAGGGCGGCGATTCGTGCGGTCAGCTCGGCCCTCGGCTTGTTGATCAGGCGTATGCCGCTGCCGTCGGGCACCCGCGAATCCAGCCAGGCCAGGTCGTCCGCCAACGCTGAGTAGGCGCTCTGCGCGCGGTCCAACTCGGCAGGGATCTCTGGGCGGCCACCGGGTCCGGCGAGATCGCGCCAGGCGCTACGTTGGTGATGCGCGGTGAGCAGCGCGGCATGCAGGTCGGGCGGGGGCACACCGGGGCGCAGCAGCGAACGCGCCTGTCGACGCAGGCGGCGCCGCGCCCACCAGCTGAGCTCATTCTCCTGCCGGTCGTTCGGTGCCGTGGCCGCCACGATTTCGGTCAGCGGGATGTCGAAGATGTCAGGGCGGAAAGTCTCCAGGGTGTCGCGGACCGAGGACACCGTGTCGATGAGGCGTCCCCACGCCGCGACCGTGGGCATCGTCGGCAGCTGGATGCCCTCAAAGACGGTGTCCACTACCGACTGCACGGTGTCCAGACGACCCTCGGCGAGGCCGAGGACGATGTCGCTGGCCCGATCGGCGTCGGCCTCGTCAACCAGGTTGGAGCCGAACCAGGGGTCATCCTCGCCGGTCTCGCTCCAGGCGCCCAGGCGCGCGAGCTCATGTAGTCGGGCGCCCAATTCCAGGGCCTTGGTGCGGGGCATTGCCGCAAGGGCGGCGCCGTCGAGGCGGACGCGGGTGCGCGGGCCAGAGGGCAAGGCCGTGAGGCGCGCAACCTCCTGAATGATCGCGTGCGCACTGACGCCCCAGGGCTCTCGGGGGGTGTGCATCGCCGCCGCGTGCTGAGCAAGCTCATCCTCGGCCGCGGCGTGCGCCGCATTGCTCACCCGGTCGGCGTCGGGTTGCTCGCTCTGGTGAGCGGCATCGATGCTGTGCACTAACTGCGCGGCGAGGTCCCGAGAGGTGGCCACACCATCACGCAGCTCCAGCACCAGATCGTCCAGACCGACCTCAGCCAGGCGAGCCCGCAGGTCTGCGATGGCTCCGGGCCGTTGGGCCACCAGGGCCAGCCGCTGCCCGCTGCCTGCGCTGGCGGCGATGAGATTGGCGATCGTGTGGGTGGCGCCGGTGCCGGGTGGGGCGTCGATGACCAGGCTGGTGCCGTGACGCACATCGGCGAGGGCAGCCAGTTGGTCGGCGTCGGCCTCCACCACCAGGCCCTGACGAGCCGCCTCAAGGACTGCGGCGGGGGGCTGGCCGTGAGCGAGCGAGGAGATCGCGTCCGGGTGCCCGGCAAGGGCCGCGACGAGATCGTTGGCGGCCAGGTCGGTGAAGGCGGACAGGTCGGCCACCATGGCGGCCTTGGTCGTGGTGTAGGTCCCGACCCGGGCGTCATCGGCGACCGTGAAGCCCTCGATAGCGGCCGTGGCACCGGCCAGGGCGGCATACACCGGCCGAGGGTCGAAGAGGCCGGTGGCCCAGGCCTGAGCGACCAAGGCGCGCGGGTCGATGCGGACCTGGTGGGCGCTGGCAAGGTACTGGACCAGAGCGGGGTTGAGAATGGTGTCATCCTCGATCTCCACCTGGGTCTCTCCCGCAGTGCCGGGTCCGAGCGTGAGTCGGCAAGGGCGCAGCATGACCGGGGCAGCTGCAGTGCGTCCGGATCGCGCGACCGGCCAGGTGGCCTCGCCGATCGCGAGGAAGCAGGCAGCGAGCCCGCGCTCGGTACTCAGTTCGGTGTCCTTGTCCGCGATCCGCGCGGCGAGCGCGGTGGCCGCGCGGTGGGCGGCTGGCTCGCGGAAGAGGTCATCGAGCCGGGTCGGGGCACCGGTGAACAGCCGGGTCAGCCCGCCAGGGTGGGCGCGGGTCAGGTCGAGGACCACGGTGCCCGAGTCGGACTTCCAGAGCAGGTTGTTGGGTCCGCCGAGGTCGGCGAGTTCGGCAGTCCAGGCCCGGACGGCATCGTGCACGAGGCGCTCCCGTGGGGTGGCCGGCTCAGGCTCGGGACGGGTGGCGGTTGGCGGCGGGGAGGTCTCCTGAACGGCGGGCGGCATACGCTCGGGGCCGACTTTGGGGGTGAGTGACGCGGGGCTTTGCGCCTCCGCGGAGGCCGCATTCGCGGCCGAGCCCGGCCGCGTGGCCGCACGCCTGGAGAACAACCGGAACCGACTCACCTCGACAGGCTAACCCTGGTCGCGATCGACCGGCGTGAACGCCGCAGCGATACCGATGACGAGCGCAAATCCGAGAGAAGTCAGCGCGAGCGCGTGGAACGAGATGTGGGCCACGATGATGCCACCGAGGAAGCCACTCAGGGCTGCGGCGAGCCCGGTGATGACATCGGCTGCACCCTGAGCGGCGGGGCGTTCCTGTGGGGTGAGTGCGCCGGTGAGCAGCGCGGATCCCGCCACGAAGGTGCACGACCAGCCCAGACCGAGGAGGAACAGGCCGATCAGCAATGTGGTCGAGTGACCGACCGGCGAGACCGAGGCCAGCACGGTGGCGGTCGTGAGCACCATCGACCCGATGACCGCGACCGCGCGGCCACCGAAGCGGTCGACGGCCAGGCCGGTCAGTGGCGCGAAGGCGAACATCCCCAAGATGTGCATGCTGATGACGAAGCCGATGATCGTGAGGTCGGCGTGACCGTGGGCCATGTGCAGCGGGGTCATCACCATCACCGACACCATCACCGAGTGACCGACGGCCAGCGCGAGCAGGCCCAAGCGCGCGACCGGGCGAGCAAGGATGATGCGCAGGCCGTTCCAGACGGCTCCGTCTGCCGGTGCGGCGGCGGCTTCGGCTGCGCTCTGGCCGGCATCGAGCGCGGCGAGGCGGCGCGACTCCAGGAGCGGGTCGGGGCGGACCAGGGTCAGCAGCGCCGCGATGGCGAGCACCAGTCCCACGACCGAGATCGCGAAACTACCGGTAAGGCGCGGGATGCCGAGGAATGCCGCGAAGGCCTTGGCAGGGCCGACGAGATTGGGGCCCAGCGTGCTGCCGATGGTCGTCGCCCAGACCACGATCGAGAGGTCGCGGGCGCGGCGCTGTGGCAGCGCGAGGTCGGCAGCGGCATACCGGGTCTGCGAGTTGGAGGCGGTGGCGCCACCAAAAAGCGTCGCGGAGATGAGCAGCAGCGGGAAGTTGCGGACCACGCCAGAGGTGATCATCCCGATGGCGCCGATGATCGCGACGGCATAGCCAAACGCGAGGCCGGGGCGACGGCCATAGGCCGCGGTGAGGCGGGCGATGGGGATGGCGATGAGTGCGCTGCCGAGCACTTGGAAACTGCCGCCGAGCCCGGCCCAGGTGGCTGACCCGGAGATGTCTTCGGCGAGCAGAGCGCCGACGGTGGCGCCGACGGCGAGAGAGATGCCGCCGAGGACCTGGGTGACGGCGAGGGATCCGAGGATGCGACGCTGGACGCGGCTGCGCTCGGTTGCGGTGTCCGTGAGCGCGCTCGTCATGAGGATCGAGTATGCCGCGTGCTTGGGTAGGGTTGAGCCCCGGGCTCACCAGATGGGGCCCGCCGCCCTCGTAGCTCAGGGGAAGAGCACTTCTCTCCTAAAGAAGGTGTCGCAGGTTCGAATCCTGCCGGGGGCACCAATGTCCTGAGTCGCGGCATGGATGCGGCCGGAGAATTCGGGGCAGGTGGTACCGACGCGGTACCATGGTTGCATGGCGATGAACCTGAGACTGACCGACGCCGAGAGCGAAGCCTTGCGCCTTAAGGCCGAGCAGGAGGGGCGTTCGATGCAGGAGGTCGCTCGAGCCGCGATCGCTCAGTACGTCTCAGAGCGTCCCCAACGATTGAGGGCCGCGATCGGGCGCGTTAGTACTGAAGACGGCACACTGCTTGAGCGTCTGAGTCGGTGAGCTCCGAGAAGTTCGACTACCTCTCGATCGAGGACCTCCTCGAGATCGCGTCCGGGGTGCTGGACGAGGTCAGAGTCAGGGATCCAGGGTTGCTCGCGGCGGCCGCCTCCCGACCGAGGACCACCGTGTTCGGCGAGGACGCCTACCCGACGTTCGAGGACAAAGCCGCGGCGCTGCTGCACTCCTTGGTCCGAAACCACGCTCTGGTGGACGGCAACAAGCGCCTCGCATGGTCGGCCGCCCGCGTGTTCTGCCTGCTCAACGGCCGCGACCTGACCTACACCGTCGACGAAGCTGAGCAGATGATGCTCGATGCAGCCGCCGGCGAGCTGGACGTTCGGCAGCTCGCGGCTTGGCTCGCAGCACGAATTGGCGCCGCGTCGTAGCCCCCGTCGCAGTTGTTCGGCGAGGGGGGCCCCGGATCGTAGTCGTGCAGAGGGCGATCATCGCTCGACGACGGCGCGGGATCACGGCATTCCGGGACGGAACCAACACCGGTCGGCGGCCGATCTCGTCCATACCGGCCTAAAGCGGCTCACACCGGATCGGTGAACGAGATGGGCTTGCCAGCCGCTTGGGCGTAGGCGAGTTCCCGCCTGGTCGACTCACCCAGGCAGCCGCCGGGGTTGACGATCAGCACGCGGTCGGCCAAGTCGATCTTGCGCAGGTGGAGCGCGTCCACCAGGGTCAGACGATCTCTGGGCGGTCACTCATGTCTTGCCCTCGACGTCCACAGTTCGCCGATAGGCCCAGGCCGCGTGGTCTAACCGATGCGCATCGACCCCCATGCGACTCGCCACCTCCTTCATGAGGCGTCCGGTGTCGTCCTCGGAAGCATCAGGCAGCACGTCACGGACGAAGCGCACCAGCCAGGTGTCTGTCTTGACATCTTCGAGGCCGGTCAGCATCCGCAGGTAGGCCCACGTCACCGGCCCACAACCTTTGACGCTCAGATAGGTTGTGCGCGCAAGGACTTCCTTGTTCCTGAAATCATCTGCGGACACGATGCCAGCGTCGACGAATGCCCGAGCAACCTCGATCACGATGTCTGCCTTGTACCGCTGGGCCAGTTTGCCGTTGTTCGTGATCCGCCTGAGGGCATCCGAATCGACGCTCGCCAACACGCTGAGATCGTTCGCCGCGTCTCGCTCCTTCCGCCACCGCATCACGGCACCGTAGACACCGGTCCGCCTGGCCCTGCTCCCGTATCGAGCCCGCACCGAAAACACGGCATCGATGACCGCAGCATCAATCTCATCGGGCCACCCGCCGGGCCACTGCGTCAACTCAGACCCGAGTACGGCAACGACGTGGTCGTGGAGCCTGTCGATGTCAGACAACTCGCCACGTCCGATGATCCCCACAAGTGAAGTATGCCGCCCCTGGGCGTGGGCCCAGCATGATCCGATGCGGAGGGTGGGGATCGATCTAGTGGCGCAGCGCGCTCTACCTCCACACCCCAGAGGTCCGCGCCGAGCCCGCGCCGAAGTACCAAGGCCGGGCGACGTCGATCACGGGCCTAGCATGATCCGATGCGGACGGTGGGAATCGACCTTGCAGCACAGCCCGCCAAGACAGGGGTGGCGACGGTGGAGTGGGAGTCGGGTCGGGCACGCGTGACCCAACTCGACATTGGCGCGACGGATCAGATGGTCTTGGACGCTATCGCGTCGGCTGCGAAAACCGGAATCGACTGCCCGCTTGGTTGGCCGCGCGACTTCATCGCGTTTATCACTCAGCACCAGAACGGTCACGTGACGTTGTCTCCGGGAGACGCTGGCGCGTGGCGGCGCCGACTGTCCTACCGCGTGACCGACCTTCACGTTCGCACACTCCTGCCAGGCGTTACCGGGCTCAGCGTGTCCACAGATCGGATCGGCGTCACAGCCATGCGCTCTGCGGCTTTGCTCGCCCAACTGGCCGGGGCCGGAGCACCGGTTGATCGCGCGGGTTCGGGCGCTGTGGTTGAGGTTTACCCCGCTGCCACCTTGCTCCGTTGGGGCTTTCGCAGCAAGGGCTACAAAGGCACGGCGAACGCCGAAGCGCGCGGCAGGCTGATCGATGAACTGCTCATGCAGGCACCCTGGCTTGATCTCCGCGATGTCGAGGGCCTATGCCGCTCGTCAGATGATGCGCTCGATGCAGTCATCGCAGCGCTCGCGGCACGCGCCGCAGCGATGGGCCTCACTGAGCCGATCCCCGCAGAGCTCCAGGGCGCGGCGGAGGTTGAGGGGTGGATGGCCATCCCGCAACGAGGGACAACCCTTGCAGATCTGGTCTAACCGCCCGGCCCGGCTGCCCGTCACTCCGGCAGGCGACCATCGCCATACGTGGCGGTCACCTCGGTGACGACGATCCGGTAGCCCTCGTACCAGCGACGCACCTGACCCTTGGCCTCCACGTGCGTCGGAAACCTGCCGAGCGCGCGCAACGCGGCGCGATCCGAGAAGTAGTAGATGGCATTCACCAAGCCGGCTTCGGGCTGACTCCAGGTCTCCGTGCGGACGAACCCCGGCAGCGCACGGGCATACTCATCGATGAGCCCGTCGAGCCGGTGGAAGTCCTCGTCGTAGGTCCCCGGCCTAAAGATGAACTGAACGCAGATCATGCTGGCCCGCTATCCCAGGCCCCGGCGATCAGCCGCTCACTGACCCGCACGCCAGGCCCAAGACGCCGCAACGAAACAGCCAACTCCGCGCCAGCCGCCGCAAGGTCGTCATCGCTCACCGGGGCGAGCGCATCGAGGATGAAGAGCGCCCTGGTCGTGCCCTCTCGCAGGGCCGTGCGCCGACCTTGCCGCCAGTTCCAACGCCGGCACGTCACCCCGGCCGCGTCGCACCACACGACCTCACCAACCTCGGGATGCTCGATGACACTCACCCCATCCGCCACGGTGTCGAAAGCCTCGCTCCCCAACGCTTGCACGAGTCGCGGTGCACCGACATACCCATCGAGGTCCTCGCCACCGATCGGCACCTGGTGCAGCACCGAGATCGCGTTGTAGAGGTCCGTTAGCCGATTGATCCTTGGCAAGCCTGCAGCCGCCCTACGCGTGAGTGCCTCGAGGCTGTTGCGGGTGCGCTGCGGCTTGGCGCCGAAGGCGCGGTAGGCCTCCCGCCAGGCGGCGATATGCGGCAGTTCCTCAACGGGCCCAGCGGCCAGCAGTCCGGCAGTCGCGGCCTCGGCGCGCGCCAGCAGCTCCTCGCTGACCCCATCGCTCGGCCCCGGCTCGAGCCCCTCAGCCACCAGCAGCAGCGCGCGATAATCCGGCCGCAAGGCTAAGACCCCGGCCGCCACATTGGCATCGGCAAGAGCCGCTGCCGCAGAGAGTTTCTCGCCCATGGGAGGCATCAAAAGCGGTCGCTGACCGCCGTTGCCCGCAGCCCAGGCGCCGACACCCGAATCGAGATCGATCAGAAGCGGGCGAAGTAGTAGCTGCCCCACAGCGGGCGGTACATGACCCGACCCGAGTTGGAGCTGGCGTCGATGATCATCCCGCCACCGGCGTAGATGCCGACGTGCCACGAGGGCGAGCCCCACACGACCAGGTCGCCGGGGAGCGGGCTGCTCACTCGGGTAGCCATCCGGGCTTGGGACTCGCTGTAGT
>CALMQX010000028.1 GCA_937873315.1 uncultured Nostocoides sp.
CCACGCACACCATGGCCGCCCACGATTGCGTGAATCCCGACCCCAGGGCGAGCCCCAGGATGAATGAGCCGACGACATTGACGATCAGGGTGGCGACCCACGCGGGTCGCTCGCGCTGGCCGACCGCGTGACTCACCCAAAAACGCGCGGGCGCCCCCAGGGCGGCACCCAGGGCAACGAAGAGCGCAATCCTCATGGCCCAGGCCACATTCGTTGGGCCGCCCGGGTTCCGGCCGCAACGGCCAGGGTTCCGAGCAGGAAGGTTGCGGCGAGATACCCCAACAGGGCAGTGATCGCCGAGCCCTCGGCCAGCCGGATCGCGTCAATCGCCAACGCGGAGAAGGTCGTCCATCCGCCGAGGACGCCCACGCCCAAGACCGGCCGGACAAAGGGATGGGCTCCGGGGCGGTCGACCAGGTAACCCACGAGCAGTCCGATCCCGAAGGCACCGGAGAGATTGACCATGAGCGTGGACCAGGGGAATGCCGCTGGGCCGTGAGGGAGGGCCAGACTCACGGCATACCGTCCGAGGGAGCCCGCCATCCCACCGGCCGCGACCGCAACCAGCAGCCGGGCACTCACCGGAGGAGCTGCCACGGTCAGACTCGGATCGAGGCCAGGTAGTCCGCAATCCGCTCGATCGCCTCGGTGAGCATGGCGGTATCAGGCAGGGTCACCAGGCGGAAATGGTCCGGCTCGAACCAGTTGAAGCCGGTGCCGTGGGTGACCAGGATCTTCTTGGAGCGCAGCAGGTCGATGACGAAGGCCTCGTCATCCTTGATGGGATAAACCTCGGGATCGAGCCGCGGGAAGCAGTACAGGGCCCCCTTGGGCTCGACGCACGACACCCCGGGAATCTCGTTGAGCATCCGGGCGGCCAGCATGCTCTGCTCATAGAAGCGCCCGCCTTCTCCGACCAACTCGGTGATCGATTGATAGCCACCCAGAGCTGTCTGAATCGCATGTTGCGCAGGCACATTGGCGCACATGCGCATATTGGCGAGCAGCGTCAGGCCCTCCAGGAAGTCCTCAGCGAGGTGTGTCGGCCCACTGACCATGACCCAGCCGGCGCGGTAGCCACAGACCCGGTACGCCTTGGACAAGCCGCTGAAGGTCAAGCACAGGACGTCGTCACCGGCGTAGGTCGCGGTGTGGTGGTGAACCGCGTCGCCAAAGATGATCTTCTCGTAGATCTCGTCGGACATCAGGACCAGGTCGTGGCGCCGAGCGATGTCCACGAGCGCCTTGACGGTCTCTTCGCTGTAGACCGCGCCGGTCGGGTTGTTGGGATTGATGATGACCAGGGCGTGCGTGTTCTCGGTGATCTTGGCCTCGATGTCCGCGAGGTCCGGATTCCAGCCATTGGACTCATCGCAGCGGTAATGCACCGGGGTGCCCCCGGCCAGCGACACCGCCCCAGTCCACAGGGGGTAGTCCGGCGCCGGGACGAGGATCTCGTTGCCATCGTCAATAAAGGCCTGCAAGACCATGGTGATCAGCTCGGAGACACCATTGCCGATCCAGATGTCCTCAACCGTGGTGTCCCGCAGCCCGCGTGACTGGTAGTACTGCGCCACTGCGGTCCGCGCGCTGTAGATCCCCTTGGAGTCGGCGTACCCCTGGCTGTCGGGCAGGTTGTGCACCATGTCGGCGACGATGGCCTCGGGAGCCTCGAACCCGAAAGGCGCGGTATTGCCGATGTTGAGCTTGAGGATCTTGTGGCCCTCGGCCTCCAGCCGCTGCGCTTCAACGAGAATCGGACCTCGCACGTCATAGCGGACGTGCTGCAGCTTCTTGCTCTGGATGATGCGGCGCATGCGCGCCAGTCTCTCAGGTTCGTGCGGCCCGTATGCCGCGTGCTCGCGTCCGCTGCATCACACGTCGGGTGGTGGCAGCGCGGGATAGGTTGGCCAGGTGGCCACCATCGAGAACCCCACCGACCCGATCCCGCCGAATCGGTGGGAGCAGTCCGAGCCGCACGAACGTGGATACGGCCGCAAGTTCCGCCAGTTGGTCGAGCAGGGCCAGGACATTCATGGCGAGGCTCGGCTCGCGGATGCGCTCATCGCACGCGGCTGCCTCGTGCTGGACGCTGGGTCGGGCATGGGCCGGGTCGGCGCACGACTTCGCGAGTTGGGGCATGAGGTCACGGCAGTGGAGAAGGACCCCGAGCTCGTGGCTATGTCGCGCGAGCTGTACCCGGACCTGCCGGTCATCGAGCAGGACCTCCTGGCCATCTCGCCAGCCCAGTTGCTGGCCCATGGTCGGCCCACGGCATACGACCTGGTAGTCCTGGTCGGCAATGTGATGATCCTGCTCGCCCCGGACACCGAGCGTCGGGCACTGAGCACGGTGGCGGCCGTGCTGCGCCCCGGGGGACGGCTGTTGGTCGGCTTCCACCCGGCCGGCGGGGGACCGGCGCACGGACGGCACTATCCGCCTGCAGAGTTCGCGTCCGACGCGCAGGCGTGCGGCCTGGTCGTCGAGCATCAGTTGGGCGGATACTCCCTTGAGCCGATCAACCCGGATTACGCAGTGTGGGTGCTGCGCAAGCCAGCGGCTGGCTACGAGGGTCTTACGAGCCCGGCGCTAACGTGCGCTCGCGACCACGCTGGGCTCGTACGCTGAACTCGTGGTGCGCATTCTGCTGGTCGAGGATGACCCCACTGTCCGGGAGACGGTGGCGGCCTATCTCACGCGCGCGGGTTACGACGTGAGCGCCGTCGGCGATGGTGCGCTCGCGGTGGAGTCCTACGCGGCGTCGCCCGCGGACCTCGTGCTGCTCGACCTCATGCTCCCGACCCTCGGCGGGTTCGAGGTATGCCGCCGCTTGCGGGCGATGCGCCGGGACCTCCCGGTCATCATGCTGACGGCTCGGGGGCAGGAGCACGAGCGGGTCCAGGGCCTGCAACATGGCGCCGACGACTATGTGACCAAGCCTTTCAGCGTGCGTGAGCTGGACCTGCGCATCCGTTCGGTATTGCGTCGCAGCCGCCCCGCGGCCGAGCCAGCGCGCACGACCCTGGTCGATGGCGACCTCAGCGTCGACCTGGCTGCGCGCCGGCTCTCCCGTAGCGGACGCGAGATCCCCTTGACCGCGCGGGAGTACGACCTGCTGATCTGGTTGCTGCAGCATCCGGGCGAGGTCGCTGATCGACAAACGCTGATCCGCGAGGTGTGGGGCTGGGAGGTGGGCGACATCTCGACGGTGACGGTCCACGTCCGGCGCCTTCGCGAAAAGGTCGAGGCCGATCCGGGGCGGCCGCGCCGACTGGTCACGGTGTTCGGTCGCGGGTATCGGTGGGATCCCGATGGGGCCTGAAGCAGCAGCAATCGTTACCTCGGCGAGCGTCACCGTGGGGGTGGCGGCGGCCGGTGCCGCGCTCTTGGCCGTGGCCAGTAGGGACCGACCCGCGCGCGCCGCGCTGGGGGCGCCTATCGTCGTGGTGGCGGCTCTGGCGGCGGGCATCGCCGTGGCGACCCGCTCGATGCTGGTCGCTGAGGACGA
>CALMQX010000029.1 GCA_937873315.1 uncultured Nostocoides sp.
TGCCCAGGTTGGTCGTCATGATGATGACGGTGTTCTTGAAGTCGACCATCCGACCTTGGGAGTCGGTGAGACGACCGTCCTCGAGCACCTGCAGCAGCGAGTTGAAGATCTCCGGGTGGGCCTTCTCGACCTCGTCGAAGAGGACTACCGAGAACGGGCGACGGCGCACCTTTTCGGTGAGCTGACCACCCTCGTCGTAACCGACATACCCAGGGGGCGAGCCGAAGAGCCGAGAGACCGTGTGCTTCTCGGAGTACTCGGACATGTCGAGCTGGATGAGCGCGTCCTCGTCGCCGAAGAGGAATTCGGCGAGCGTCTTGGCCAACTCGGTCTTACCGACACCGGTGGGGCCGGCGAAGATGAACGAGCCACCCGGGCGACGCGGGTCCTTGAGCCCGGCGCGGGTGCGCCGGATCGACTGGGAGAGCGCCTTGATTGCGTCATTCATGCCGACGACGCGCTTGTGCAGCTCGGCCTCCATGTTGAGCAGTCGTGCCGACTCCTCTTCCGTGAGCTTGAACACCGGGATGCCGGTGCTCGCAGCGAGCACCTCGGCGATGAGCTCCTCGTCGACCTCGGCAATGACGTCCAGGTCTCCGGACTTCCACTCCGACTCGCGGCGGGTCTTCTCCTGGCGCAGGTTCTTCTCGTCGTCGCGCAGGCGCGCGGCCTTCTCGAAGTCCTGACCATCGATGGCCGACTCCTTTTCGCGGACGACGGCCGAGATGCGCTCGTCGAACTCGCGCAGGTCCGGCGGTGCGGTCATCCGACGGATGCGCAGTCGAGCGCCGGCCTCATCGATCAGGTCGATGGCCTTGTCCGGCAGGAACCGGTCGTTGACGTAGCGGTCGGCCATGGTGGCCGCGGCCACCAAGGCGCCATCGGTAATGGAGACCCGGTGGTGCGCCTCGTAGCGATCGCGCAGGCCCTTGAGGATCTCGATGGCGTGCGCCAGGGTCGGCTCCTGCACCTGGATGGGCTGGAATCGACGCTCAAGCGCAGCGTCCTTCTCGATGTGCTTGCGGTACTCGTCCAAGGTGGTGGCACCGATGACCTGTAGCTCGCCCCGGGCCAGCATGGGCTTGAGGATCGAGGCGGCGTCGATCGCACCCTCGGCTGCGCCAGCGCCGACCAGGGTGTGGATCTCGTCGATGAAGAGCACGATGTCCCCGCGGGTGCGGATCTCCTTGAGGACCTTCTTCAGGCGCTCCTCGAAGTCGCCGCGGTAGCGGCTACCGGCCACGAGGGCGCCGAGGTCGAGGGTGTAGAGCTGCTTGTCTTTGAGGGTCTCAGGGACCTCGCCGCGAACGATGTCCTGGGCCAGGCCTTCGACGACGGCGGTCTTGCCGACGCCGGGCTCGCCGATGAGGACTGGATTGTTCTTGGTGCGCCGCGAGAGCACCTGCATGACCCGCTCGATCTCCTTCTCGCGGCCGATCACCGGGTCGAGCTTGCCCTCGCGGGCGGCGGTGGTGAGATTGCGCCCGAACTGGTCGAGCACCAGGCTGCCTGCGGGTGCACCCTCGGCTGGGCCGCCCTGGGTCGGCCCCGCGCCAGCGCCGACGCTCTCCTTGCCCTGGTAGCCAGAGATGAGCTGGATGACCTGCTGACGCACGCGGGCCAGGTCGGCCCCCAACTTCACCAGCACCTGGGCGGCCACACCCTCGCCCTCACGGATGAGGCCGAGGAGGATGTGCTCGGTGCCGATGTAGTTGTGCCCCAACTGCAGGGCCTCCCGCAGGGAGAGCTCGAGCACCTTCTTGGCGCGCGGGGTGAAGGGAATGTGTCCGGTCGGGGACTGCTGCCCCTGCCCGATGATCTCTTGAACCTGCTCACGGACGTTCTGCAGGCTGACGCCGAGGCTCTCGAGGGCCTTGCTGGCGACGCCTTCACCCTCGTGGATGAGGCCGAGGAGGATGTGCTCGGTGCCGATGTAGTTGTGATTGAGCCCGCGCGCCTCCTCTTGGGCGAGGACGACCACCCGCCGTGCGCGGTCGGTGAACCGTTCGAACATGTCCGTCTCCTTGCGTGCGTATCCCTCGATGCTAGTCGTGCGGCCGCTGCACTGGTGTGCGGATCTGGCGGGCGTCCGACGTCTGGGACGTTCAACCCGGCCAACGCGGCATACCCCGCTCCGTGTTCCTTCACGGGGTATGCCGCAGGCAAGCGTTCGCTGTCAGCGCACACTTGACCGAAGGCTCAGCCCTCGCCGGTGACGAGGTTGACCGCGCCGTCACCGACCGCCAGCACCACGCGGGAGCCATAGGGGGCTGCCTGGACCAGCCGCAGCCGCGCCAATGCCGGGTGCTCATCGAGCAGTCGAGCGCCATTGGCCAGCGAACGCAGGGCAGCGGTCTCCGCCCGGGCCGCCTCGAGCTGCGCCAGACCGCGCGAACGCGCCGTGACCAGCTCCATGGCGGCTGCCCTGACCTCGGCAGGGAGGATGACGTCCTTGATGACGACCTCGAGGACCTCGATCCCCACGGTAGCTGCGACGGCCTCGACGGGTACGCGCAGGTCGACCTGGGGAGCGCCAGCGCCGCGGGCCACGACCTCGGCCACGGTCAGTGGCGCCAGCGCTTCGCGCAGCGCCACTTGAGTGGCCAGGTGCACCGCCGCGAGCGGGTCCTCGGTGCGCTCCACGAAGGCCACCGGGTCGGACACTCGCCAGCGCACTGCTGCCGAGACCCGGACCGTGATCCCGTCCTGCACCGGCACATCCTGCGGCGCGATGGCGTGCAGGCGCTCGCGCAGGTCGACGGGGATGTAGGTCATCCCCCAGCCGCGGCGGTGCCGCCCCGTGGGGAGGACGGCCTGCACGATGCCGTGGCGGTAGGCGACATAGGCCGTGCGAGTGGGCACGGTGAAGGACCAAAGAGACATGGTGTGGCACCTCCTCAGGTGCGGGTGTTGGGGACGTGGATGGGTGGCGTCGCCCGATGGCACCGAGCCGCGCGGGGCATCGACACCGAAGGGGCGTCGGGCCACAAAGCGATGGCTCGGCAGGATCCACCGGACGACGCCGAAGGGGACTTGAACCCCGGCCGCATGCGCGGCTTTGCCAGGAGTGGCGCGATCTGCACCGTGGATCCTCGGTCGAGCCAACACATCAGAACTGCTCCGGGACACCGGAACTCGCTGCCTTTGCTCGACCGTCCGCGAACAATGGTGCGCTTCGCGCGGCCTCCGCGACAACCGTTTTTCCGACAACAGCCACACTCGACGGCCCTACTTCGGCCACACTGGCGGCGTGACCGGCACCGCTGCCCAGGCCACCGCCTCCGGTGGCATTGGCTTGCGTGTTCAAGTCCTGGGTCAGTTGCGAGTCACTGTCGACGGGGAGCCAGTGCCCGTCCGAGGCAAGTTCCGACGCCGCCTGGTCTTGGCTTTGGTGGCTGCGGCAACCCCGCTGGCTGCCGAGGAACTCGGTGACCGGATGTACGAACCGGGGGAGGAGCGGGAGTCGGCTAATGCGGTGCACGCTCATGTGTCGCGTTTCCGCCGACTCATCGATCCGGAGGGCGCCGGTCGGGGTGCCCAATGGCTTGAATCCGTGGGCGGTCGGTACCGCTTGGCTGCCGATGAGGTGGACCTGACTGCCGCCGAGCACGCTCTGCGCGACATCGAGGCGGGCATCGACCTCGACCCGGCAGGCGCCTGCGAGGCCCTTTACCTTCTGCTGGGCTCGGTGGCGCCGGCGGTACCCGACGATGCCCCTGGCTGGAGCGACGCGGCTCGGGCCTGGAATCTGCGATTGCTCGGCGCACAGGACACCTGGAGCGATCTCGTGGTCTCGGCCGGTGACGCAGCAGTCCACGCCGACGCGATCCTGGCCCTGGCACGAGCCGAGCCCACCCGAGAGGTTCGCTGGAGCCTGGCGATGCGGGCGCTTGCCAGGGCCGGTCGACAAGGTGACGCGCTGGCGGCATACCAAGAGGCCAGGCACATTCTTCATGACGAACTCGGGATCGAGCCGGGTGCCCAACTGCGGTACACGCACGGGGCGATCCTGCGCACGGACGCGACTCTGGCGGCCGTCAGAACACGCCCGGGGGTGCGGCCGGTGCCGCGCGCGGCGACCGCCTTCTTTGGCCGCTCGGATGCCCTGGCCGACCTCGAACGGGATGCCAATCGACATCAGATCGTCACGGTGCTGGGCATCGGTGGGGTCGGTAAGTCCCGCCTGGTCTCGGAGTGGATCCAGCGCAGCGGTCGCAGCGGCGCGGCCCTATGGGTCGATTTGCACGGGGTGAACTCGACCGGCGTGCTGATGCGGATAGCCAGTCAGTTAGGGCTACGCGTCGAGATGTCCGGGATGGCTATGGAGACCATCCTGTACGCGCTCCCCTCGACGCCGACCGTTCTGGTCCTTGACAACGCGGAAGGCGTCAGCGATGAGGTAGCCGGTGCGGTCGCCGTGCTGACCGCGCAAGTCCCGGAACTCACCGTTGTCGTGACGAGCAGGCTCCCACTGGGCGTCACCGGCGAGCATCTCCGCGCACTGGCTCCGCTGGCTTTGGATTCGCCGGAGCTCATCGAGCTGGCGGTGGACCGCGTGGGTGGATCACCGGATCCCCAGATGGTGCGCATGCTGGCCCGTCGTTCTGGTGGGTTGCCGCTGTCCCTCGAACTCCTGGCAGCTGGCGGTGCCGACGAGGGACTCACCGAGGGCGCCGACGCTGTGCCGTCCTTGGGGGTCATCGTCGCCGACGCGATAGCCGCTCTCAGTGCCGAGGCGCGCACGACCCTGGCCGCTGCCCGCTTCCTTCCGGCGGGCGCTTCGGCGCCGCTGATCGGCGCACTCATGAAGCGTGAATCGCGTGATCCGCGGGTGCGTGGGGTTGTCCGAGAACTCGTACAGTCATCGCTGTTATCGACCTCCTCACGGCTCGGCCACGGCGGAACCCCCGGGCTGCGCTATCGGGTGCTGGAGCCGGTGGCCGACTTGTCGTCTGCCTGGGCGCCCCCGGAACCCGGCCCGGCACACACCTTCGAGCGACTGCTGACCTGGTCGCGGGGGCGGCTTCACCAGCGCGGAGAGGTGCCCTTGCCCGGCCCCATCGCCGATGTCGCCTCTGAGCTCATCAACCTCGATGCGGCCATCGACTATTGGTTGGACCACGAAAGGGCTGCTGCGACCCGGGCCATCCTCGACCTCGACGCGGTCTGGGCGTGGCTCGGTCGGTCGGCCTTGGTGCTGGATCACTTGGAGGCCGAGCTAGCGGTGCCTGCCGACCGTGGTCTTGACCCCGAAGATCGCGCTCGCGCAGTGCTTGCCACGTCGACCGGGCGTGGATTGGCCACCACGGCCTTGAAGGTAGACGCCCTGAATGGCGCGCTAGCGGCCCTCCCCGACGATGCGGACCCGGTGCTTCTTGCCTCCCTGTCGGGCCTGCAGGCGGTCGGCCTTGGTTGGCAAGGAGAACTGTCCGCATGTGGTGAGGCCTTGGAGTTCGCCCGAGGCTGCTTGCGCGGGAGGGATCTGCCGTGGATGGAGGCTCAGGTGGATCAGGTTGACGCGCTGCTCTGGGCGACGCGCGACCAGCCTGGCCGGGGGGTCGGTGAGTTGCAGGCTATTGCCGAGCGGTTCGCGAAGATGGGTGACCCCAACGGCCAGGCCATCGCGTACCACTACTCCATCACCATGGCCCGCCTTGCGTCCGATCCCCGGCTCGGCGAGCTCATCCGCATGGGCGTCGCGGCGAGCCACGCCAGCGGCTCGCCGGCAACGATCGCGCTACTCGCCGGCGAGGAAGCGCGGTTTGCCCTCGCTGAAGCAGAGCAGACCGGCGCGACGCCACGCTCGAGCGTGATCGCTCGGCTGGATAGGGCCATCAGTGAGATTGAACGGGTCGGGAATCTGCGCACCGCCGCTGTCACCCGCCGAGAGTTGGGTCTCTACCTCCTACGCTGTGACGACTTTGCCCGAGCCGAGCACGAGCTGCGTATCGCCACCCAACGGTTGTTGCACCTTGATCGCGGGGCTGCCGCGTTGGCCGTCGGCGGGCTGAGCGTGATGTACACGGGAGCTACGTCCAGGCAACTCGCGGCGGGCGCATGGGGGCTTTGTGGCGGGGGTGGAACTCCACTTCTGGGAGCGGAGCGGCAACGGCTGGTCGAGTTGACGGGGGTCGAGCCACTCCCTGCCGGTGGCTCAACCCCCGAGGTCATCTCTGACCTGGCCCGACTGCTGGACCTCAACGTGCTCGAACTCAGTGCCTAAGTTCGCCCCTGCACGACACCGACCTTGCCAGAGGTCGCTGACACATCACTGACACCTTCGATTGGGCCTGCCTGTGGGAAGGTCAATGGCGACGCTGGCAGCGTCCGCACCAGTACAGGGTGCGTCCGGCGAGCAGGCTGGCACGGACCCGCGATCCGCAGACCAGGCAGGGCTCCCCGGTGCGTTTGTAGACGGCATACTCACGGGGGAATGGCGAGACCGACTCGTATGCCGGGCGGCGGAGTCCGCGTCCCCGCTCACCTTCGGCGCCGCCCTGCCAGTCGACCGTGACCTGCCCTTGGGCGAGCAACGCGCGGGCAGCGGCCTCCTGCTCGGGCAGGGTGATGATCTGGCCGAAGGCGACCCCCAGCGGGAGCAGAGCGACGAGGTCTTCCCAGATTGCTAGCCAGGTGCGCGGCCGAACCTGACGTCCCGGGGTCATGGGCGCGACCCGGTGCCGGAAGAGGACCTCGGCGCGGTAGACATTGCCGACCCCGGCGATGACCGACTGGTCCATGAGCAGTTCGGCGACCGGGCGATCGGTACGGGCCAACTTGACCAGGGAGCGCTGCGGGTCATTGCCGCTCTGGCCGACCCGCAGCGGGTCGGGGCCCAGTCGAGCCACGGTGGCGTCGAGCTTCTCCGGGGTCACCACGTCGACCACGGTCATGGCACGCAGGTCGGCAACGTGGGTGTCGTTGACCAGCCGCAGCCGGACCGCGCCGACCGCAGGAGGCTCGTGGCCCGGCCCACCGGCATACGGGAGAACGTCGAAGACGCCAATCAGGCCGAGGTGCACATTGAGGATCAGGTCGTCCTCGAAGGTCACGAAGAGGTGCTTGCCCCAGGCCTCGGCCCGCTCGCAGCGGCGCCCGTCGAGCCGGGCGGCGCCCTCGACGAAGCGCCCTTGCGGCGAGTTCGCGCGCACCACGGTGCCGGCGAAGGTGCGGTCGAGCACACCGGCAAGGCGGTGCAGGGTGTGTCCCTCGGGCATCGGCGACGACAGCGCTAGCTGGCGCGGTCGGCGCTGGAGGGTGCTTCGCCGCGAGCGGCCTTGGCCTTCTCCACGGACTTGGCTAGTGCGGCCAAGAGGTCGACGACCTCGCCAGACTCCTCGGCGGCCGCTGCCGGGATCTGCAGCTCACCGCCTTCCACCTTCGCCTTGACTAGGGCGCCCAGAGCGATGGCGTAGTCGTCCTCATACTCGCTCGGGTCGTAGTCACCGGCCAGTTGATCGATGAGGAGCTTGGCCATATCCCGCTCCTGCGAGGTGGCGTGCAGGTCCTCCACCAGGTTGTTCAGCGTGTCCGCGGAGCGAACCTCGTCGGGCCAGAGCATGGTCTGCATGACGATGACCCCGTCGCGCACGCGCAAGACCGCCATGGTCATCCGCGTCCGAATCGAGACCGTGCAGATGGCCATCCGCTTCTCGGTCTCCAAGGCATCGCGCAGAAGCACATAGGGCTTGACCGCAGACTTGTCCGGCTCCAGGAAGTACGACTTGTCGAGCAGCATCGGGTCGATCTGGTCCGAGGGCACAAACTTCTCGACGGAGATCTCCTTGCTCGTCCGACTCGGCAAGTCAGCGAAGTCCTCGTCGGTGAGCACGACCATCTGACCGTCCTCGGTCTCGTAGCCCTTGGCGATGTCGTCATAGGCGACCAGTTCGCCATCCACCGAGCACACCCGCTGGTACTTGATCCGCCCGCCATCCTCTCGGTGGACCTGACGGAACTGGACATCGTGATTCTCGGTGGCGGAGTAGAGGCGCACCGGCACGTTGACCAGCCCAAAGGACACCGCGCCCTTCCAGATCGCTCGCATTGGCCCAGTCTCCCTCATGCGTCAAGATGCAGGTATGCAGCCCATGCTCGCGACCGCCACCGATCGGGTGCCTGCTGGCGCCGATTGGGTGCATGAGGTCAAGTGGGATGGCATGCGCGTCATCGCCGAGATCCATGCGGGCGCGGTCACCTTGCGCAGCCGCAGCGGGCGCGAGGTCACGGCGAGTTTCCCGGAGCTGGCCCGCCTCGGGGAGACCTTCGAGGATGTTGTGCTGGACGGTGAGATCGTCGCCCTGGAGCAAGGGCGCCCCAGCTTCGGCGCCTTGGCCGAACGGATGCACGTGCGCGACTCGCGTCGGGCGCACGCCCTGGCGGCGACTCGGCCGATCACCTTCATGATCTTTGACCTCCTCAGGCTCTTCGGCCAGGACCTGACGAGTCAGCCGTGGTCTGCCCGACGGGAGCTCCTTGAGCGCCTCGAGTTGCGCAGCCCCCACTGGCAGGTGCCGCCCACCTACGCCGACGGCGAGCAGCTCTTGACCGCCACCGCGGAACAGGGCCTGGAGGGCATCGTCAGCAAGCGTCGCGCAGCTGCATATGCCGCGGGCCGCCGCTCACCGGACTGGCGCAAGCTGCCGCACCGGGCCAGGCAGTCGGTGGTCGTCGGCGGGTGGCGCTGGGAGACCGATTCGAGTACACGCCTGGGAGCCCTGCTCGTGGGTGAGCCCGACGGTGAGGGTGGTTGGCGCTACCTCGGACGGGTCGGCTCGGGACTGGTGGGCGCGGCCGGCGCGGCCTTGCTTCCCGAGCTGCAGGCGTTGCCGCGGGCCGAACATCCCTTCAGCAACGAGGTGCCGCGCGAGGATGTCCTGGGCACAACCTGGACCGAGCCGCGCTTGGTTGTCGAGGTCCAGGCCCTTGGGCGTGGCTCGGGCGGTCGGCTGCGCCAGCCGGCATACATCGGTCGTCGTCATGACGTGAGTGCGCAGGACCTGCAGGAGGCCGGCGATGGCTGACCTGCCCACCGAAGTCACTCGGGTCGAGGTCGCCGGCCGGACCCTGCGCCTGACCAGCCTGTCCAAGATCCTCTACCCCGCAACCGAGACCACCAAGGGGGAGGTGCTGAACTACTACGCGACCGTGGCGCCGGTGTTGCTGCCCCAGTTGGCTGGTCGGCCGGTCACGCGCGTCCGCTGGCCCCATGGTGTGGCCGACCAGAGCTTCTTCGAGAAGAACCTGCCCTCGGGCGCGCCCTCGTGGCTGCCTCGGGTCCAGGTCAGCGATGTCACCTACCCGTTGGTTGAGGACATCGCTCAGCTGACGTACCTGATCAACCTCAATGCACTCGAGTTGCATGTGCCGCAGTGGACCGTGGTGGCCGGGGAGCCGCAGCATCCCGATCGGCTGGTCATTGATCTGGATCCGGGCGCTCCGGCGGGATTGCGCGAGTGCGCTCAGGTGGCGCTTCTGGTGCGAGAACGGCTCGGAGCCCTCGGGTTGGACCTCGTGCCGGTCACCTCGGGTAGCAAAGGCATGCAGCTTTATGCCCGGCTTGGTGGGGATCTGAGTAGCGATCAGGTGCGCGATCTGGTGGCGCAGTTGGCGCAAGAGCTCACCCGGGCGCACCCCGACCTGATCGTCTGGAAGATGACCAAGTCGCTGCGGCCGGGCAAGATCTTCCTCGACTGGAGCCAGAATGTCGCCGCCAAGACGACGATCTGCCCCTACTCGCTAAGGGGTAAGGAGTTGCCCTATGCCGCGACCCCGCGCACCTGGGACGAAGTCGAGTCCGGAGCGGTGACGGCAGCAGGACGGCCCGGCACCCTGGAGCAGGTGTTGCTCGAGGACGTTCCGGACCGTCTTGCGCGCTATGGCGACCTGATGGCCGCCCTGACCTGAGGTCAGTGGGCGGCGTCGTATGCCGCGAGCACGTTCGCCGGCACGCGGCCGCGGTCCTTGACGTCGTGTCCGTGGCTGCGAGCCCAGGCGCGCACATCGTTGAGGTCGAGCCGGCCGATCTTGGCCGCCGACTTGGTGGCCCTGCGGCCGCCCACGCGCTCGGCGTGGCCGATCCACCGGGCCAGCGAGTCCCGCAGCGCGGCGGCATTCTCGCTGGAGAGGTCAATGGAGTAAGAGACACCGTCGAGTGCGAAACTCACCGTCTCGTCGGCGGCAACGGAGTTGTCGGTGTCGTCAACAAGAAGAACTTGAACTCGCTTGGCCATGGTCTATATGCCTTTCACAAAGGAAGAGATCCAGATCATAGAAATCTCTACTGCAGTGTAGAGGACAAGGGACGTCTTGGTCACCAGTTCTGCAATACGGCCCCAAGAAGCGGCCTTTCTCAAATGTTACCCCGGGTTAATTAGCCGACTCGGCGGGGTCATCCTCGTCGGGAGAGGGCTCTGACTGGTTCGCGGATGGGCGGCTGACCTGCTGGGATCGCTCCCACTGGGCTTGGGCGACGCGTTCTTGACGATCGCCCTCGATCATGTTCTTCATGATGCGATAGAAGAATGCCGCGACCAGGATTGTCGGGAGAATCCCCGCGATATAGGGCCAAATGTCATCCCACATGACGTCATGCCTCCGGCTTCAGATGAGGGAAGAGGATGGTCTCGCGGATATTGGCATCCGTGAACAGCATGATCATGCGGTCGATCCCCAAACCAAGGCCGCCCATCGGGGGGCAGCCGTATTCCAGGGCTCGCAAGAAGTCCTCATCCAACTGCATCGCCTCCGGGTCGCCACCGGCCGCGCGAAGGGATTGCTCGGTGAGCACCTCGCGCTGGATGATCGGGTCGACCAACTCCGAGAAGCCGGTACCGCGCTCGACGCCCGCAATGATCAGATCCCAGGCCTCGATGAGCCCGGGTGCCGAGCGGTGCGGGCGAGCCAGCGGCTGAGCAATCGCGGGGTAATCACACAGGAAGGTGGGCTGCAGCAGCCCGGGCTCGACCAGCTCGGAGAGCAACTCCAAGAAGACCTTGTCCTTCTCCAGACCGGGGTCGACCTCCACGCCGTGCTTGGCGGCATACGCCAGCAGGGTTTCGCGGGGAGTGTCGATGGTGACCGTTTCACCGACGGCCTCAGAAACGGCGTCGTACACCGGCAACCAACGCCATTCGCCGCCGAGGTCGACGCTGCCGCGAGGAGTCTCCAGAACCCGCGAACCCACGGCGTCGGCGACCCCGAGGTAGAGCTCGCGCATGAGGGCACCGATGGTGGTCTGGTCACCCCAGGCTTGGTAGACCTCGAGCATGGTGAACTCGGGCGAGTGGGTCGCGTCGACGCCCTCGTTGCGGAAGATCCGGCCCATCTCGTAGACCCGGTCGACCCCGCCCACGACAGCCTTCTTGAGGTTCAGCTCGAGCGCGATCCGCAGCACCATCTGCTGGTCGAAGGCATTCATGTGCGTGTGGAACGGCCGCGCAGCAGCGCCACCATGGATGAGTTGCAGGATCGGGGTCTCGATCTCGAGGTACCCCTGCTCGGCCAGTACCCCGCGGATAGCCCCGAGGACCTGGGCCTTGGTGCGGACCATGTCGCGTGCCTCCTGGCGCACGATGAGGTCGGCATAGCGCTGACGGACCCGGCTCTCCTCGCTCATGTCCTTGTGCAGCACCGGCATCGGGCGCAGCGCCTTGGAGGCCATCTGCCAGGAGCTGGCCATCACGGAGAGCTCGCCTCGCCGGGAACTGATCACCCGGCCCTCAACGAACACGTGGTCACCGAGGTCGACATCGGACTTCCAGGCGGCCAGCGCATCCTCGCCGACCTCGGCCAGGCTCAGCATCACTTGGAGGCGGGTGCCGATGCCCTCCTGAAGCGTGGCGAAGGCGAGTTTGCCGGTGTTGCGGATGAAGACCACTCGCCCGGTGACGCCAACGCGGTCCTGGGTCTCCTCGCCGGTCTCGAGGTGGGCCCACTGCTCCCGCACCTGGGCCAGGCTGTGGGTGCGGTCAACCCAGACGGGGTATGCCGGGCGCCCGCTCGCGATCAGCCGGTCCCGCTTGTCGCGGCGGATTCGCATCTGCTCGGGGACGCTGGGCTCCGGGGCGGCGGCGGTAGCGGTCGCGGCGTTGGTCGCGGGGTCGGTCACGAGGACCAAGTCTACGAGCGATCCGGCCTAGTCCTCGGACTGGTCCGATCGTCGGGAGTTCTCCCGGGACGCACCGATGGCGACCCCGACACCCATGGCGATGGCCAACATCCCCCAGTTGTGCGTCACGATCGACAGCGCCACACCCAGGCACGCGCCTAAGGCCACACCCATAGCCATCTGGTGGCTCCTTTCCTTGTCCGGTCTCACTCTGCCCGGCAGTCACTGGCAGTGGCATCCCCCGGCCGGCGGAATCGTGCACCCGCCGCGTGGTGGATGGTGGCGCGACTGGGTGTCGGTCCGCTCTCGTAGTCTGCCGCGTATGCCGCGTGCTCACCCCGACTGGACCGCGCCTTTGCCGGTGCGACGGATCGAGGGGAACCCGCTGGTGGAGATGCCACCGCAGGACGTCTGGCCGCGCACCATGCCCGCGGTGCGAGCGCTGCTCGAGGACGGCGTGGACCTGGCTCAGGCCACGGTGCTGGTCGGCGAGAACGGGTCGGGCAAGTCCACCATCATCGAGGCGCTGGCCATGGCGTTTGGGATGAATGCCGAAGGCGGGTCGACCGGTGCGCAGCACCGCACGCACGCGACCGAGTCGCCGCTGCACGAGTGGGTCCGGCTGGTGCGCGGCGCCGGTGCCGCCAAGTGGGGGTACTTCCTGCGCGCCGAGACCATGCACGGGCTCTTTACCTATCTCGACACCTCGCGCAGTGAGTCACCGTGGAGCCGGGATCCGATGTTTCATGCGCTCTCGCATGGGGAGTCCTTCGTAGCGATGTTGGGGACCAAACGCTTTGCCGGCGAGGGGCTCTTCGTCATGGACGAGCCCGAGGCGGGGCTGGCCTTCCCGGCGCAGCTGCATCTGGTGGCCGAGCTGCATGCCATGGCGACCAGGCCACGCACCCAGGTGGTCTTGGCCACGCATTCACCGGTGCTGGCCGCGCTCCCAGGGGCGCGGATCCTGGAGGTCGGAGCACACGGCATACGGGAGACGCGATGGGAGGATCTCGAGGTCGTGGAGCACTACCGGAGGTTCATCGAAGACCCGAGGCGATACCTGCGCCATGTCATCGATGAGCTCTGACGATCCCTGGGGTGGCGGGCTGGGCGAGGGGAGGCGCGAAGAGGCCGTGGAAGGCGATGGTCACCAGGGTGTCCGCCACGACCGCGGGATCGCTGCCCGGACGCACCCACTCGGTCAGCGAGTTGACCAGCCCAAAAAGCAAGCGAGCCGCGATCCGTGGGTCAAGGTCCGGCGCCACCAAGCCCTCGGCAGCAGCCTCCTGAACCAGCCCGGCGACATAGGTATCGAACTCCCGTCGCCGCGCCATCGCCGCCCGCTCGACCTCGGTATTGCCGCGCACCCGCAGTAACAAGGCGACATACGCTCGCTCGGCAAAGAGCACCGAAACGCTGGCCCGCAGCAGGTGCTCGAGGCGCTCGCGCGGCCCACCGGGCAACGCGCGGTTGTCCTGGACGACCCGATCCAGGGCGTCCAGCGCACGGTTGAGGGCCAGGCCGAGGAGTTCGTCCTTGCTGGTCACGTGGTGATAGATCGCCGACTTGGAGATCCCCAGGTGTTTGGCGAGGTCCTCCATGCTGGCCCCGTCAAAGCCCTTGTCGTGGAAGACCTCCACGGACGCAGCGACCAGGCCGGCGAGGTCGTATCCCGGTCGCCCGCGGCGCTGCCGCATGGCTGGGTCCGCGAGCCCATTGCTTACCGAACGTCCGGTCACGCGGATATCGTAAATGGCGCACCTGCCGACGAAGAGGAGCCCGTATGACGGCGTCGACCGAGGTGACCTACGAGTTCAGCGCCGGGGTCGCGGTGATCACCCTTAACCGGCCGGCGTCCCGCAACGCCCTGACGATGCCGATGGTCGAGCAGATCATCGACGGGGTTCGGCGGGCCGAGCGCGAGGCCGCGGCATTGCTGATCCGGGCCGAGGGCCTCGCCTTTTGTGCCGGTCGCGATCTGGCCGACGCTCGACCCGGTGAGGAGGACGGCGGCCGCGTGCTCACCGAGGTTTTCAACCCCATGGTGCGGGCGGTCGCCGACGCGCAGATTCCGACGGTCGCGGCCGTGCAGGGGGCGGCCTTGGGGGCCGGACTCGGACTCGCGCTGGCCTGCGATGTCATCCTCGCCGCCGACACCGCCAAGCTCGGCTCGCCCTTCGCCTCGATCGGGGCGGTGCTCGACTCCGGCGCGCACAAGGCCTTTGTCGAGCGCCTCGGCCAGGCGGTCGCCATGGATCTGATCTATTCCGGCCGATTCCTCTCGGGCGTGGAAGCCGCGGCGGCCGGGCTCGTCTCACGCGCCCTCCCCGCCGACGAGTTGGACCAGGCCACACGCGCCTATGCCGCTGCCCTCGCCACAGGCCCGACCCTCGCTTTCCGCGAATCCAAGCGCCTGGTCCGCGAACTCTCCCAGCGTCCCCTCACGCTCGCCGAGACCCTCGATCGGGAGGCCCAGGCACAGTCACGCGCCTCCCGGACCAAGGACTATGCCGAGGGCTTCACGGCATTCCTGGAGCGCCGTCCGCCGCACTTTCGGGGGGAGTGAGCGCGGCGTCCCGCGAGGCCACCATGGTGAGCAGGTCGTAGGTCGCGCAGACCACGTCCTCCTGATTGGTGACCTCCACATTCCAGGTGACCTCGCCCCACCCGGTGTCCGGCCGCGGCACCTTGGCCTTCGCGGTCAGCCGGAGACGGATCGTGTCACCGGGGTAGACCGGGGTGAGGAAGCGCAGGTTCTGCAGACCGACATTGGCCAGCACCGGGCCCGGGGCCGGGTCGACGAAGAGCCCGGCGGCAAAGGCCAGCACGAGATACCCATGGGCCACGCGCCCGTTGAAGATCGGGGAGGCCGCGGCCGCCTCCTCGTCCATATGGGCATAGAAGGTGTCCCCCGTGAACTCGGCGAAGTGCTCGATGTCCGCCAGGGTGATGGTGCGGGCAGCGGTATGCAGGGTGTCGCCGATCCGCAGATCCTCCAGGTGCAGCCGGAATGGGTGCACCGCTGGCGTCAACTGGGCCGCCGCGGGATTCCACCGGTCGGTGATCGCCGCGCTCATCGAGGCGGAGGAGGCCACCGAGGTCGCCTGCATCAGATGCAGCACCCCGCGTCGCCCGCCCAACTCCTCGCCGCCACCGGCCCGCCCGGGACCACCATGGATGAGTTGGGGCAGCACGGCGCCGTGCGGGGTTGACCCGCGAGCGATGTCGCGGTTGAGCACGAGCACCCGGCCGTGGCCGGAGGCGATCTCGCGGACCATGCTGCGCACGAATGCCGGATCGTTGGAGACCACGGACGCGACCAGGCTGCCTTCGCCCAGGGCGGCCAACTCGGCGACCTCGGCCGGGCTGTCGAAGGGCACCACGGTGGCGACCGGGCCGAAGGCTTCGACGCTGTGGATGATCGGTGCTCGACGGTCACTGGCTAACAGCAGTGTGGGGGCGACGTAGCCGTGATCCGGACCGGCCGCGGCGGGTGCCACCGCCTCATCCGGGCCGCCATGCACGACCGTGGCCGCCGTCATGAGCTGGCGTACCTTGCCCTCGACGCTCGCCCGGGCCACCGCGGAGACCAGCGGACCCATCTGGGTCTGCGACTCGCGTGGATCACCAATCACGATGCGGCCCAACGCCTCTCGCACCCCGGCGACGACCTCATCGACGTGTTCGCTCGGGACAAAGATGCGCCGGATGGCCGTGCACTTCTGGCCCGCCTTGGACCCCATCTCGCGCACCACGGCCTTGACGAAGAGGTCAAACTCCGGCGTCCCAGGGATGGCATCCGGCCCCAGGATGGTCGCGTTCAGCGAGTCGGCCTCGGCATTGAGCTGCACCCCGCGCTCCGTCACCGCAGGATGGGCCCGCAGGACGGCGGCCGTGCGCGCCGAGCCGGTGACCGAGATGTGATCGCCCACCCTGAGGTGGTCCAGCAGCGACTCCGGGGGGCCGGCGAGGAACTGGAAGGAGCCCTCCGGCAGAATTCCCGACTCGATGATCTGCCGAGCGACCATCTCGGCCAGGTGCATGGTCTGCGGAGCCGGTTTGACGATGGTCGGCAGCCCGGCCAACACCGTGGGTGCGAGCTTTTCAAGCATGCCCCACACCGGGAAGTTGTAGGCATTGATGGCGACCATCACGCCGCGCGTCGAGGTGTAGATCGTCTGCCCGACAAAGCCCGGATTCCCGAGCAGCCCACGCGCATCGCCCTCGGTCAGGAGGGTGTCATCGGGGAACTCGCGCACCGCAAGCCGGGCGTAGACCGAGAGCACGGCAATGCCGCCCTCGACGTCGACCCGAGCATCGGCGAGCGTCCCTCCGGAGGTGGGGTAGGCGGCATACACCTCCTCGACGCGGTCCAGCAGGTATGCCGCGAGCTCGCGCAGGAGCCCGCCCCGCTCGTGGAAAGTCAGCGCCCGCAAGGCCGGGCCGCCGACGGAGCGCGCGGTGCGCACGGCACCCTCGAGGTCGGCGCCGGGCGCGCTCATCGTGGCCACGGTCTCGCCGGTGGTCGGGTCGAGGATCGGCTCGCCCGCGCCTGGGGCGGCATACCAGGCGCCCGAGAGATAACTGCTCAGTTGGCGTGCCATCGGCGGCCCTCCCACGTACGTCGCTCGAATAAGTGAACGATCGGTCAGATTTCAGGGTACACAGCCACCCTGGAGGGGCCGCGGCACTGCTGGACACCTGAACGCTCGGTCAGTTAATGTCGGCAGATGTACGGCGCCACCTTCGGGGAGGACCAGTCGCAGACCGGCGACGAGGTCGTGGATGCGGTCGGGCTCGAGCACTTTGAGGCCCTGATCGAGCAGGACTCGCGGATCGAGCCGCGCGACTGGATGCCGCTGGCCTACCGGCAGACGATGATTCGGCAGATCGCCCAGCACGCGCATTCCGAGATCATCGGGATGCAGCCCGAGGGCAACTTCGTGACCCGCGCGCCGAGCCTGCGGCGCAAGGCGATCCTGCTGGCCAAGATCCAGGACGAGGCCGGCCACGGGCAGTACCTCTACTCGGCCTTGGAGACCTTGGGGATGAGCCGCGACCAGGCCATGGACCTGCTGCATGCCGGCACGCACAAGTACTCCAGCGTATTCAATTACCCGGCCCTGACCTGGGCCGACATGGGGGCGATCGGCTGGCTGGTCGATGGGGCCGCGATCGTCAACCAGGTGGCCCTCTGCCGCACGAGTTATGGCCCGTACGCGCGGGCGATGGTGCGGATCTGCAAGGAGGAGTCCTTCCACCAGCGGCAGGGTTATGAGGCGCTCGTGGTGCTCTCCCGAGGGACCCTCGAGCAGCGCGCGATGTGCCAGGACGCGATCAACCGGTGGTGGTGGCCGGCGCTGATGATGTTCGGACCGCCGGATGGGCAGAGCAGCCACACCGCTCAATCCATGGCCTGGAAGATCAAGCGCCAGACCAATGACGAACTCCGCCAAAAGTTCATCGACATGACCGTCCCGCAGGCCGAGGTGATCGGGATGAGCCTGCCCGACCCCGAGCTGCGCTGGAATGCCGCGACCGGCCACTACGACCATGGGCCGATCGACTGGGACGAGATGTACCGCGTGGTGCGCGGCGATGGCCCGTGCAACCAGCAGCGGCTGGCCCACCGCAACCAATGTCACGACGAGGGCCAATGGGTGCGTGAGGCCGCCAATGCGTATGCCGCCAAGCACGCACCGCGCGCGGCCGAAGGGAGTGCGGCATGACCAGCGCGTCAGGCGAGTCGGCCGCCACCGGCCAGCCGGCCGCCACCGACCAGCCGACCGCGTCGGACCAGTGGCGGCTCTACGAAGTCTTCGTCCGGGCTCGGCGCGGGCTCTCCCATCACCATGTCGGCAGCGTGCACGCCCCGGACGCCCAGATGGCCCTGCGCAATGCCCGCGATCTGTACACCCGCCGCGAGGAGGGGGTCTCGATCTGGGTGGCCGCGGCGGCGGACATCACGGCGAGCAGCCCGCAGGAGAAGGACAGCTTCTTTGATCCCGCCGGTGACAAGGTCTATCGGCACCCGACGTTCTATGACTTGCCGGACGGGGTGCAGATGTGAGCCCAGCGCAGGCGGCTTCATCCGTGGCCAGCCCCCAGGTGTCCTCCGTGGACCTCTTCGAGGGCGTGCTCCGGATGGCTGATGACGCCCTCATCCTCAGTCACCGGATGACGGAGTGGGCGAGTTGGGCGCCGCAGCTGGAGGAGGACATGGCGCTGGCCAATATCGCGCTCGACCTCCTAGGCCAGGCCCGCCTGTTGCTCACGTATGCCGCTGAGCTCGAGGGTGCGGGCCGGGACGAGGACGCGCTGGCGTTCCTGCGGCCGGAGCGCGAGTTCCGCTGCGTGTTGCTCGTGGAGCAGCCGACCGTGCATCACTTTGACCGGTTGATCGCGGTCCTGCTGACCTTTAGTGCCTGGTGGGTGCCGATGCTGCAGTCCCTGACCCGCAGCAGCGATGTCCGGCTGGCCGAGATCGCCGCGAAGTCGGTCAAAGAGGCGCGCTATCACCTCGAGCACGCGGCCGCCTGGACCAATCGCCTGGGCGATGGGACGGCATACTCGCGGGCCCGGATGCAGCAGGCCGTGGACGAGATCTGGCCGCTGGCCGGGGACGTCTTCGAGGCCGACGAGATCACCGAGCGGCTGGTGTGCGCGGGGGTGCTGCCGGATCCGGAGGCGATCAGGCCCGCTTGGGATGCGGCCATCGATCAGGTGCTGGCGGAGGCGACTCTGGTCCGTCCCGCCCGAGGGTTTAGACCCGGTACCGGTCGCCGAGGGGTCCACTCCGAGCATCTGGGGTACCTCTTGGCCGAGATGCAATCGGTGCACCGGATGCACCCGGGTGCGCAGTGGTGAGGGAGATGACCGTCGGGCCCCCCGCCACCGTCGCCGCCGTCCGGGAGATCGTGAGCCGAGTCGTTGACCCGGAGATCCCGGTGCTGACGATTGCGGACCTGGGGATCCTGCGCGACGTGCGGGTCGGACCCAGCGGGGAGGTCGAGGTGGTCATCACGCCGACGTACTCCGGCTGCCCGGCCATGGCCCACTTTGAGTCTGAGATCAGCGCCGTCCTCGGCCAGGCGGGCTACGGCGAGGTCAGCGTGACCACCGTGCTCTCCCCGCCCTGGACGACCGACGACATCAGCGCGGACGGCCGACGCAAGCTCACGGCATACGGCATCGCCCCACCGGTGGGGCGGGCACCCGCGGGACCGGTCAACCTGAGTGTGGCCACCCATCGGCCGCCGGAGGTCGTGTGCCCCCGGTGTGGGGCGGTGGGTCGGGAGAGCGCGCGCTTCGGCTCGACGGCCTGCAAGGCGGCGTATGTCTGCACCGGGTGCGGCGAGCCCTTCGATTACGTCAAGGCGATCTGAGGCGGTGGGTCGATGAGTGCGCGTGGGAGCTTCCACCGGTTGCGGGTGGCCGAGGTCGACCGGATCACGGCCGACGCGGTGGCGATCAGTTTCGAGGTGACGCCGGCGCTCGCGAGCGAATTCGAGTTCATGCCCGGGCAGCATGTCGCGCTGCATACCGAGATCGATGGCGAGGAGGTTCGGCGCACCTACTCGATCTGTGCGCCGGCTGGGTCGGGGCGACTGCGGATCGGCGTCAAGCGCCTGGCGGGCGGGGTCTTCTCCACGTATGCCGTGGAGCGGCTTGCCGTCGGGGACGTCCTGGAGGTGATGCCGCCGGCAGGCACCTTCACGCGAGAGATGACGCCTGGCGAGACGCTGCACTATGGCGCGGTGGCGGCGGGTTCGGGAATCACCCCGATCCTGTCCATCCTCTCGACGGCCCTAGCGACCAGTGAACACACCACGGCCACACTGATATTCGTCAATGTCAGTGCTGCCTCGGTCATGTTCCTCGAGGAGGTCGAGGACCTGAAGAACCGTTATCTGGAGCGCTTGGTGATCTTCCATGTCCTCGATGGCGAGAAGACCGAGACGCCGCTGCTGTCGGGTCGTTTGGACGCCGAGCGGCTGGGCGCCATCCTGGACGGCACTGAGCGTGTTGACCAGTGGTTCCTGTGCGGCCCGCTGCCGATGACGGACATGGTGCGGGAGACGCTGGTGGCGCGGGGGGTCGATGACGGGGTGATCCACCGAGAGCTCTTCCATGTCGATGCGGCCCCGCCGCGGCCTCCTGGGGCGGCGCTTGCTGGTGGCGGCGGTGGGGTCGAGGTCACGATGACGCTGGGTGGCCGGTCGACGCAGTTCGTTATGCCGCCCCGCTCCCCGAGCATCCTGGAGGCCGCGCGGGCAGTGCGCCCCGAGGTGCCGTACTCGTGCACCAATGGCGTGTGTGGCACTTGCCGTTGCCGCGTGGTGGCGGGCAGCGTGGACATGGTTCAGAACTTCGCCCTTGAGCCGGACGAGGTGGCCCAGGGGTTTGCGCTCGCGTGCCAGGCGTATCCGACCTCGGCTTCGGTCAGCGTGGACTTCGATGGTTGAGCCTGGACGGCAGTCGTGGCGTGTTCGCCATAGGATGAGTACATCGTGCTTCGGCGCACTGGTTGAGGGGGTTTAGCACACTCATGACGCTGCGCCGGATTGTTGAGCGACTGTATGGGTTCATTCTTCTTGTGAACCTGGGAATATCGGCCATCATCGGCGTCCGGTTGTGGGTGGAAGGCACGTTCCCACATGGTGGACTAATGGGCCTGTTTAGCCTTGGATTGGGTCTCGGCGCACTACTGGGGCTATGCCGCATATGGCTGTCGAGATCGGAGCAAGAGCAACTATCAGCTGCGGGTGCGCCTAAGCACCAGGAGTTGGATTCGGCTTGAACCCATGGGGATTCGGCGGGTGAACGTGCGACTACGGTTGGATGTCAGAACACGGGCATATCTCATTGCGGCAGCGATATCGACGGCCTCATCCTGGTGGAATTGGTCTCATTCTAATGTTAGAGGCACTTGGATCTCTGTCACCTGTCTTGTGCTCATTCAGATCTGTGCCAGCGTGGACATCGTCACACAGATCCTGCGAACCTCAGTCAATGCCGACATTGATGAGAGGCTACTCTTCACGGGCGCGGTTCTGGCAGCCTCATCCCTTGCCATGTCCTATTTTACCTTCTTCACTAATCCTCCCGGCGATGCGGGTGGAGGCGGGGTTGGTTGCGAGTATTACTTGTCCGACCATGGGATAATTTCTTGCATAACGCGCGAGAGGTTTGAAAGAGGTGAAGCAACTCTACCTATGCTGCTCCTCTTGGCCACGACGATGTTCATCACAGTCGCCGTGTGGATAACCCTCTCTTGGCGTGGTTCAACACGTAGGAGTTAGGTGCCGGATCGCCCAGAGGACAGGCAAATACGCCATACCTCTGCGCGGACGTCGCGCGCCAGGCGTGGGGATCATCCATGCGCGGGTCGCGGAGGCACCGGCCTAATGACGTATTGACAGGACATTTGCGCGCCACCTACGGTCGAGGCATCCCTGTGGAAGGACTTCACGCCCGTGCCTGCCGACGCCTCCCGCAATACCGTCAACGATCGGTACGCCAAACTCACCATTGGGGTGTGCCCCGACCAGTGGGGGGTGTGGTTCCCCCAGGACGAGCAGCAGGTCGACTGGCCGACCGCCCTCGACGAGATGGCCACCGCGGGCTTTTCCGTAATGGAGACCGGCCCCTTCGGCTACTTCCCCACCGACCCGATCCGGCTCAAAGACGAGATGGACAGCCGCGGCTTCCGGGTTGTAGCCGGGACCGGCTGGGGCGTGCTGCATCAGGAGGAAGCCTGGCCCACCACGGAGCGACTCTTCCGGGCGATCGCCCAGACGCACGCGGAGGTAGGTGCCGAATACATCGTCCACTTGCCGCCGATGTTCCGGGATGAAAAGACCGGCGCCTATATCGACGATCGCACCTTGAGCACCCAGGCGTGGAATCTCTACATCAGCAATGCCGATCGGCTGGGGCGCATCATGAAGCAGGACTACGGCCTGACGATGGTGCTGCACCCGCACGGCGACAGTCACATCGAGACGCCAGCGGACATCGATCGGATCTTCCAGGCGACCGACCCCGAGTACGTCGGTTTCTGCTTGGACACCGGCCACATCGTCTACGGCAATGGCGATCCCATGGAGCTGTGCCGCCAATACCCCGAGCGCATCTCGTATGTGCACATCAAGGCGATGGACCCCACCCTCGTGGCTCAGGCGCACGCGGAGGACTGGCCCTTCGTCAAGGCGGTCCACGCGGGCTGCTCGGTGGCGCCACCCGAGGGCGAACCCACAATGGAGCTGCTCATCGAGGCGCTGGCCGACCTCGACAAGGAGCTCTATGTGATCTGCGAGCAGGACATGTACGGCTGCGCCAAGGACTACCCGCTGCCCAACGCGATCAAGACCCGGGCGTACCTCGCCTCGCTTGGCCTCGGCCTGCCGTAGGCCGTCGCCGGCCTCCGCCGGCTTAGAGGTAGGTCCGCTGAGCGGCCTTCTGCGCGACATGCTCGGCGTATGCCGCCTGCGTGGACTCCAGCGTGGACACCTGCGCCACCGGCACATCCCACCACGCTGACCCAGGCGGATTCGGGCCGGTGAGATCGGTCTCGATGTACAACACCGTCACCCGGTCCGACGCAGCCGCCTTCGCATAGTTCGCCCGGAACTCCTCAATGCCATTGCAGCGCAACACATCGGCACCCCACGACGCGGCATTGGCGGCCAGGTCAAAGGGGACTTCCTCGCCATCGAGGCGGCCACCGGCGCTATCCCTGCGCATCCGGTATGCCGTGCCGAAGCGCTGCGACCCCCGGGACTCCGAGAGCGCTCCGATCGAGGCAAAGCCATGATTCTGGAGCAGCACGTAGATCACCTTGATGCCCTCGGAGACCGCGGTCGCGATCTCCATGGGGAGCATCTGGTAGGTCCCGTCACCCACGATGGCCACCACCTCGTGGTCGGCACCGAGAGCGAGCTTGACCCCGATGGCCGCCGGGATCTCGTAACCCATGCAGGAGTAGGCGTACTCCACGTGATAGCCGACCGGCGTCGACGCCCGCCAGAGCGCCTGCAGGTCACCGGGCATGGACCCGGCGGCATTGATGAGCACGTCCTGCGGGCCCATCTCCTCGTTGAGCACCCCAAAGACCTCGGTCTGCGCCGGCAGTGGCCCATGGCCGCGGTGGTAACACTCATCGATCGTGCGCTGCCACTGCGCATCGAGGTCCATGGCCCGCTGTCGGTATGCCGCCTCGACGCTCCAGCCGTCCAAGGCCGCAGTCAGCGCCCGCAGGGCCTCACGGGCATCCGCCACCAGCATGGTCGCGCCATGCTTGAGCGCGTCGAACCCCAGGGTGTTCACATTGACGAACCGAACGTCCGGCTCCTCAAAGATTGTGTGGCTCGCCGTGGTGAAGTCGCTATACCGCGTCCCGATCCCGATAACGACATCGGCTTCTCGCGCAAGGGCATTCGCGGCAGCCGAGCCCGTGGATCCCACCCCGCCGACGGCACTGGGGTGATCCCAGTTGATCGCGCCCTTGCCCGCGTGGGTGTCGGCTACCGGGATGCCGGTCGCCTCCGCAAAGGCGCGCAGCTCAGCAGAGGCTCCGGAGTAGACGACCCCGCCACCAGCGACGATCAACGGACGCTGCGCGCCCCGGATGATCTCGACAGCCCGCGCCAGCTCAGCAGGCTGCGGGACCGGTCGCCCGACATGCCAGACCCGCCGGCCAAAGAAGCGCACCGGCCAGTCAAAGGCCTCCGCCTGCACATCCTGAGGGAGCGCAATGGTCACGGCGCCGGTGTCCGCCGGGTCGGTGAGGACCCGCATGGCATTCATCAGGCTGGGGATCAATTGCTCAGGCCGCACGATCCGGTCAAAGAATCGGGAGACCGGCCGGAAGCAGTCGGTCACCGCAGCGTCCAGCGCCTGCGGGCTCTCCAGTTGTTGCAGCACCGGGTCCGGCCCGCGGCTGGCGAACTGGTCGGAGGGCAAGAGCAGCACCGGGATCCGGTTCGTGGTGGCCAGCGCCGCCCCGGTGATCATGTTGGTGGCCCCCGGACCGATCGAGGTCGTCACCGCCATGACCTGGAGCCGCTCCAGACTCCGGGCGTATGCCGTGGCCGCATGCACCCCGGACTGCTCGTTGCGGATCAGGTAGTACGGCAGATGCCCGTGCTCCAGCGGATCCGCGTCGGCGGCATACGTCCCCGCTGCCACCGCGTCCCCGTATGCGCTCTGGTCCTGCAGCAACGCCTGACCGACGCCACACACATTGCCGTGGCCAAAGATGCCGAACATGCCTGTAACGAGCCGACGTTCGACACCATCGCGTTCGGAGTACTGCTGGCCGAGGAACCTGATGACCGCCTGGCCAACGGTCAATCGCACTGTCTCACTCATGCGGACCTCACCGTCCGTGCACGGTCACGTCGAAGGAGTACTGATCGCCGCGGTAGCAATGGTCGCCGTACTCGACGGCCGAGCCGTCGGCGGCATACGCCCGCCGCGACATGGTGAGCACCGGGTCGCCAGCCGCCAGCCCCAGGGCCTTACGTTCGGCGGCTCGTGGTCGTCGGCTGCCAATGCGTTGATGAGCGATCACCGGTCGTATGCCGCGCTCACGCAGCAGCGCATACAGACTCCCGCGCTCCAGATCCGCGTCCAGCAGCTCCACTAGGTCCGGCGGCAGCCAGTTCCGCATCAGCGCGGTGGGCGTCCCGCCGGCATAACGCAGCCGCTCGAGATACCCCAAGGCAGTGGTCGCTGGCAGGCCAAACGCCTCTGCGGCAACGGCATTAACCTCTGCGCGCGAGATCCGCAGCACCGTCGTGGTCGGGGTCAGGCCCTTACGCTCCATGTCGTCGTAGAGGCTGGTGAGTTCGTCTCGACGGTGAATCACCTGGCTGGCAACCCGAGTCCCGACCCCCCGACGCCGGATCAGGAGCCCTCGATCAACCAGCTCCGCGATGGCACGCCGAACCGTGGGCCGAGAGAGGTCCAGCCGATCCGCGAGCGCGAGCTCGTTCTCAAAGGCGTCGCCTGGGCCGAGTCGGCCGCTCTCCACAGCGGCCGTCAGCTGCTCCGCCAACTGGTGATAGAGCGGGATCGGACTGCCACGATCGATCACGACGGGGATCTGGTTCACGGTTCCACCTAGCCTGGACGGCTCCTTTGACCTGCCGTGCAAATGTCAGGACAAATCTTGACAGGCCCTGGCCCCTGGGGCAAGGTGGGTGAACCCCGCAGAAGGAGGGCCCGTGTCGCCGCGCCCCTATGACGTCCTCGCCGTGGGTCGCGTCGGTGTTGACCTTTACCCTGAGCAGATCGGGGTCGGCCTGGCCGAGGTGAGGACCTTCGCCAAGTTCCTAGGCGGCAGTGCCGCCAATGTCGCGGTGGCGGCTGCGCGATACGGACGCTCGGCGGCCCTGATCTCGCGCGTGGGTGACGATCCCCTGGGTGGCTACCTCACTCGCAGTCTGCGCGAGCTCGGGGTCGATCCCGCGTATGTGGCGAGCGATCCGCAGATGCCGACCCCCATCACCCTCTGCGAGATCTTCCCTCCCGACGACTTCCCGCTGTACTTCTATCGGTACCCCGTCGCCCCGGATCTGCGGATCACGCCCGAGGAGATCCCCGTCGAGGCGGTCCACGAATGCCGCATCCTGTGGACGACCTTGACCGGACTCTGCGCCGAGCCCAGCCGCGCGGCACACGCCGCCGCCTGGCAAGCCCGCGGGCGCGCACGGCATACGGTCATCGACCTCGACTACCGACCCATGTTCTGGACGGAGGAGGCCGAGGCCACTGAGGCCGCGGCGACTGCCCTCGCCGCCTCGAGCGTCGCCATCGGCAACCGGGACGAATGCCGCGTGGCCGTCGGTGAGGACGATCCGCAGCGCGCGGCTCGAGCCCTGCTAGAGCGCGGCGTGGATCTCGCCATCGTCAAACAGGGCCCACGCGGAGTGCTCGCCATGACCGCTGACGAGCAGGTACAGGTCCTACCGGCGCCCACGAAGGTCGTCAATGGTCTCGGCGCCGGCGACGCCTTCGGGGGAGCGCTCTGTCACGGCCTCCTCGAGGGCTGGTCGCTCGAGCGGATCATCACCTTCGCCAATGCCGCCGGCGCGTTGGTCGCGGGCCGGCTCGAATGCTCGACCGCCATGCCCACTGCGGACGAGGTGCTGGCGCTGCTGGGGGAGTGGCCATGAGCACAGGTCAGGACAATGCGGCATGGGTGCGCCCGCGGGGAAGCCTGGCCGCATCCGGTTGGGAGGTCGACCTCACCGACGGCATCGCAGGTTGGCAGCACGCTGGGCTGCTGGTGGCCACGCTCACCCCGGGTGAAGTGCGCGAGGTCGAGCTCGCCGGCCGCGAAGCGATCGTCATCCCGCTGGCCGGAGGCGTGCACGTGCGCGCCGAGCGCTCCGGGCGGGTGGATGAGGCCAGTCTGGCGGGACGGGAGTCGGTCTGGAGCGGGCCGAGCGATGTGGTCTATGTGCCCACCGGCAGCCATCTCACGCTGACCGGCACCGACTGCAGCACCGGCACCGGCACCGGCACGGGCAGGATCGCGGTGGCGCTGGCGGCCGATCAGAGCGGCACCCAGCCGCCGGCCTTCCGGCACCTGCCGGCCAGCGAGGTCCCCATCGAGCTGCGCGGTGCGGGCATCGCCTCCCGGCAGGTCCGCAACTTCGGGGTGCCTGGAGTCCTGGACGCCAACCGGCTGATCGCCTGCGAGGTCATCACGCCCGCCGGGAACTGGAGCTCCTGGCCGCCGCACAAGCACGACACCGAGTGCGCCGACGTGGAGAGCGAGCTTGAGGAGATCTACTACGTCGAGACCCGGAGCACCGATCCACGCGGCACCGACCCGCTGGGCCTGCTGCGGGTGTATGCCGCGGGCGAGCGGCCCATCGACGTGCTCGCCGAGGTGCGCACCGGGGATGTCGTCCTGGTGCCGCATGGCTGGCACGGTCCGGCGGTCGCAGCGCCCGATGCTGACCTGTACTACCTCAACATCATGGCCGGACCGGGGCCGCAGCGGGCGTGGCTGATCTGTGACGATCCGGCGCACGCCTGGGTGCGCGACACCTGGCCCACCCTGCCGGTCGACCCACGCCTGAGCTGACCTGATCGTCCTTCCACCGAGGAGACCACCGCATGCGCATCGGAATCGCCGGCCTCGGCCGGATCGGAGCCTTCCACGCCCGCACGCTGGCCGGTCTGGCGGCGGTGGATGACCTGGTGTTCTATGACCTCCTCCCGCAGGCCGCGCACACGGCGGCGGATGAGCTGGGCGCCTCCGTGGCGACCAGCGTCGAGGGGCTGCTGGCCAGCGGCCTGGACGGCTTCGTGATCACCTCGGGCACCTCCACCCACGCGCCGCTCCTGCGGGCCGGGGTCGCCGCGGGGGTGCCGACCTTCTGTGAGAAGCCGCTGGCCGCTGACCTCACCGAGTCCATTGAGCTGGTTCGCTTGGTCACCGACTCGCAGGTGCCGGTGCAGATCGGATTCCAGCGGCGGTTCGATGCGGCATACCGGCGGTTGCGGGAGGCCGTCCAGGGCGGCGAGCTCGGCGTGACCCATCTGCTGCGCGCCAACACCCACGACGCCAGTCCGCCGCCCGAGGCATATGTGCCGACCTCGGGAGGGATCTTCCGGGACTGCAATGTCCACGATTTCGACATCCTCCGGTTCGTCACGGGTCGCGAGGTCGTCACCGCGTATGCCGCGGGCGCCAACAAGGGCGAGTCCTATTTCGGTGAGGCTGGGGACGTGGATACCGGCGCTGCGGTGCTCACCCTCGACGATGGCACGCTCGCCTTGGTCTCCTCGACGCGCTACAACGGCGGCGGACACGACGTCCGGATGGAGGTGCACGGGTCCGCGGGTGCGCTCGCCGTCGGTCTGGACGACTCGCTGGCCTTCACCTCGGCGGAACCGGGAGTCACCTTCCCGCCGGGCCCACCACATGACTCCTTCATGGATCGCTTCGGGCCTGCCTACCGGGCCGAGCTCACCGCCTTTGTCGAGGTCGCGCGCGGGGCGATTCCCAGTCCGTGCACGGTGGCCGACGCGCTCCAGGCCTTCCGCACCGCCGAGGCGTGCGCTCGATCCCTGGACAACGGTCGACCGGTGGCGCTGACGGACATTCCGACTCTGCCCGAGTAGTCGTCGGTCTCCACACCGAAATGTCGGTCTGACTGACGTATTCCGCTGCCTCACCGCATCTGGGACACTGATCCACAACTCCCACACCAAGGAATTGATAACCGTGAGCACGCCCACCCGCATCACCCATCTCGTCGCCGGCGCCTCCTGGGACGGCACCGCGCAGCGCACCTCCCCGGTCTACAACCCCGCGACCGGCGTTCAGACCGGTGTCCTTGACCTGGCTTCGACGCAGGACGTCAGCGACATCGTCGACCTCGCCAAGACCGCTTGGGAGTCCAGCTGGCAGCGGGCCAGCCTGACCCAGCGCACTCAGGTGCTCTTCCGTTTCCGCGAGTTGCTCAATGCCAAGAAGAAGGAGATCGCCGCGCTCATCACCGCCGAGCACGGCAAGGTGCTCTCCGACGCCGAGGGTGAGGTCACCCGCGGTCTCGAGGTCGCCGAGTTCGCCTGCGGCATACCGCATCTGCTCAAGGGCGGCTTCTCGGAGAACGTCAGCACCAAGGTCGACGTCTACTCCATCCGGCAGAGCCTGGGTGTGGTCGCGGTGATCAGCCCGTTCAACTTCCCGGCCATGGTGCCGCTGTGGTTCGTGCCGATTGCCATTGCTTGCGGCAATGCGGTGATCATCAAGCCCTCCGAGAAGGACCCGAGCGCGGTCAACGCCGTCGCCGCCCTCTGGAAGGAAGCCGGCCTGCCCGATGGCGTGCTCAATGTCGTGCACGGTGACAAAGAGGCCGTCGATGCCCTCCTGACCCACCCGGACGTCAAGGCGATCTCCTTCGTGGGGTCCACCCCGATCGCGAAGTACGTCTACGAGACCGGCACGGCGCACGGCAAGCGTGTGCAGGCCCTCGGTGGCGCCAAGAACCACATGCTCGTACTGCCCGATGCCGACCTCGACCTAGCCGCCGACGCCGCGGTCAACGCGGGCTACGGCTCGGCTGGCGAGCGCTGCATGGCGATCTCCGCGCTCGTGGCGGTCGAGCCGGTGGGTGACCAGTTGGTCGCCAAGATCAAGGACCGGGTGGGCAAGCTCGTCACCGGCGATGGCACCCGGGATGCCGACATGGGTCCGCTGGTGACCGCGGCACACCGCGACAAGGTCGCGTCCTATCTCGATGCTGGCGTTCAGGCTGGTGCCTCCCTCGTGGTCGACGGCCGCGAGGTCAGCATCGACGGCGACGACAATGGCTACTTCCTGGCGCCCTGCCTCTTCGACAATGTCACCCCGGGTATGCCGGTCTACGACGACGAGATCTTCGGCCCGGTGCTCTCCGTGGTTCGAGTGAAGTCCTATGACGAGGGCCTGAAGCTCATCAATGACAACCAGTACGGCAATGGCACCGCCATCTTCACCAATGACGGTGGCGCGGCCCGGCGCTTCCAGAACGAGGTCGAGGTCGGCATGGTCGGCATCAACGTGCCGATCCCGGTGCCGATGGCGTACTTCTCGTTCGGCGGCTGGAAGGCCTCACTCTTCGGTGATTCGCACGCCCACGGCATGGAGGGCGTGAACTTCTTCACCCGCGGCAAGGTCGTGACCAGCCGCTGGCTCGACCCGAGCCACGGCGGGCTCAACCTCGGCTTCCCGCAGATGGACTAAGAGCGCACGAAGAACGGCCCGGGGCGATATCGCCCCGGGCCGTTCGTTGTTTGAATTGCTGCTCGCCGTCCTAGTGCGCTGTGGCGCTGGTGGCCTAGTGCGCTGTGGCGCTGGTGGCCTAGTGCGCTGTGGCGCTGGCGCTCCGCCGCGGGATGAGGTGCATCACCGCGACCACGATCGCCCCCACGATGACCCCGAGGACCGCCGAGCCCAGGGTGTTGGTCAGCCAACCCAGGACGCCGCCAAAGGCGCCGGTGGCGGCCGCCACGCTCTGCTCGGCGTGGTGTACCAGCTCGTAGGGTGCGGTCTGGCCGAGTTCGTTCATGCCGACCAGCAGAATGTGGCCGCCGACCCAGAGCATGGCGACGATTCCGATGACCGAAAGCGCCGTGAGCAGGCGCGGCATGGCGACGACCAGGCCTCGGCCGAGCCGCTGCGCGAAGGAGGACGGTCGCTCGGCGAGCGAGAGGCCGACATCGTCCATTTTGACGATGAGTGCGACCACCCCATACACCAGCAGCGTGATGAGCACGGCGACGATGGCCAGGATGATCGTGCGCGAGACGAAGGGCTCATTGGACACTTCGTTCAGGGCGATGACGATGATCTCAGCGGAGAGGATGAAGTCGGTGCGAATCGCCCCGGCCACCATGGTCTTCTCCTGCTCGGCGCCCTGCGCGGCCGCGGGAACCTCCTGCTCGGGGTGGTCATCGCCGTGCTCGTCCTTGTGGAAGAGGTGCTCGTACAGCTTCTCGGCGCCCTCGAAACAGAGGTAGGTGCCGCCGACCATGAGCAGCGGCGTGAGCGCCCATGGGGCGAACTGGCTGAGCAGCAGGGCAGCGGGCACGATGAAGAGCAGCTTGTTGCGCAGCGAGCCCAGGGCGATCTTCTTGATGATCGGCAACTCGCGGTCGGCGGTGAAGCCGTGGACATAGCGCGGGGTCACGGCGGTGTCGTCGACCACGACTCCGGCCGCCTTCGCGCTGGCCTTTGCCGCGGCCGCGCCGCCGTCGTCGATCGAGGCTGCCGCCAACTTGGCCAGGGCAGCGATGTCGTCGAGCAGGGCGGCAAGTCCGCCAGCCATCAAAGTTCTCCAGGGTGGGTCGCGATCAGGGGCCCACGGATGTGGTGCCGCTCCAGCCTACTCAACGCTCGAGTGTCGGGTTGTGGTCCCTCTGAGTCGCTCAGAGGAGCCATTACCCGACACTCGACCAGCGATCAGTAGCGCCGGCCCGCAGACTTGGTCTTCCAGGCCCGTTTGGCGGCCAACCGGATGATGTCGCGGCGACGCCGACCCTCGACCTTGTTGGGCAGGGACAGGCGCACAACCTTGGCGTACACCGAGGCTGCCTGCTTCCAGATCGGACCGGTGACATAGGGCAGGTCGTGGCGATCCATGATCTCCCGGATCTTGGGTGCGACCTCGGCATACCGGTTGGACGGCATATCGGGGTAGCAGTGGTGCTCGATCTGGTGGCTGAGGTTGCCGGTCATGACATGCATGGCCTTGGAGCCGGAGATATTGCCGGAGCCGAGCATCTGACGCAGGTACCACTCGCCGCGGGTCTCACCCTCGATCGAGGACTTCTCGAAGGTCGCGATCCCGGCGGGGAAGTGCCCGCAGATGATCACGGTGTTGGTCCACAGGTTGCGCATGAGGTTGGCGACGATATTGGCCGTCAACGTGGTGCGCGCGGAGCCGGTGGCGAGGCTGAGCGCCGGGTGCACCAGGTAGTCCTTGGTCGCCTGCTGCCGGATCTTGCCGAGGGTCTTGGTGGCCTCGGCCTTCCAGGCGGCCTTGTCCTCCTCGCTCATCCGCTTGCGCTTAGCCAGGTAGCCGCCGAGCTCGAGGTCATAGGCGGCGATGGAGTACTCGAACATCAGTGCATTGCCGACATGCCAGATCGGCTGGAAGAGGTAGAAGAGGGTCCACTTCTGGTCCTCATCGACCCGCAGAATGCCGTACCCGAGGTCATTGTCCCGACCCAGCACATTGGTGAAGGTGTGGTGAATCTCGTTGTGCGAGTGCTTCCACTGGCTGCTCGGGCTGGCGTTGTCCCACTCCCACGCGGTCGAGTGGATCTTGGGGTCACGCATCCAGTCCCACTGGCCGTGCATGACGT
>CALMQX010000030.1 GCA_937873315.1 uncultured Nostocoides sp.
ACGAAACCCCCGAACCTGAGGGTTCGGGGGTTTCCGATGTCTTGAGACATCACAGCGCGGAGGCGGAGGGATTTGAACCCTCGATGGGCGTTTAACCCAAACCGCATTAGCAGTGCGGCGCCATAGACCGGACTAGGCGACGCCTCCCTTTCGCTCCGACAGGGTATCCGCTCGCCCACGCTCGGAGCAAAGCCGGGCCAGCCCCTGGCCCTCAGAAGGCCGAGGTGGGCTGCCAGGACCCGAATGCCTCCCGCAGCACCCCCACGATCTCCCCGATCGTCGCGTATGCCGTGACCGCGGCAATCGTGGCCGGCATCACCGAGCGCCCGGCCGCCACGTCGGCCCGCAGCGCGCTCAACGCACGATCGACGGCGGCTTGATCTCGACGCTCACGCACCGCTGCGACCGAGGCCACCTGGGCTGCCTCAACCGCGGGATCGATCCGAAAGACCTCCAGCGGCTCGCTGGCCGCGGGGTAGCGGTTGACCCCCACCACGACGCGCTCCCCGGACTCGATCGCCAACGCTTGCCGGTAGGCCGCATCGGAGAGTTCCTCGCTGAATGCCCCAGAGGCGATACACACCAAGGCGCCGCCGCGGCCCTCGATCTGGTCCATCAGCCCCCAGATCCGCTCGGCCAGCTCATCGGTGAGCGCTTCCACGGCATACGAGCCCGCCAGCGGATCCACCACCGAGGTGAGCCCGGTCTCGAAGGCCAGCACTTGCTGGGTGCGCAGCGCCAAGGTCGCGGCGGCCTCCGTCGGCACCCCGAGCGCCTCGTCGTAGGCCGAGACGTGCATGGTCTGGACACCGGCCAGCGCGGCGGTCATCCCCTCGATGGTCGCGCGCACGACGTTATTGAGCGGCTGCTGAGCAGTCAGCGTCGAGCCGGCGGTGAACGCGAAGATCCGCAGCTGCTCCGCGCGAGGATCGCGGGTGGCGTAGTGCTCGCGCATGAGCCGAGCCCATACTCGCCGGGCCGCCCGGAACTTCGCGGCCTCTTGCAGCACGTCGGTGGTGATCGCGAGGAAGGTAAACAGGGTCGGCGCGACCACGTCGACGCTCAGCCCGCGGCGGACGCACTCGTCCAGATAAGCCCGCGCATTGGCAAAGGTGAACGCGATCTCCTGCACGGCCGAGGCTCCGGACTCGCGGATGTGATAGCCGCTCATCGCCAGCGGAGTCCAGGTCGGCAGCTCGCGGGCGCAGTACTCGATGCAGTCCACGGCCAGTCGCAGTGAGGGCTCCGGTGGGAAGATCTGGGTCCCGCGCGCGATGAACTCCTTGAGCACGTCGTTCTGGATGAACATGCCGAATGCCGTGGGTGGCACCCCGCGCTTCTCGGCCAGCGCGACGAAAAGCGCGGCCCAGATGTACCCGATCGAGTTCGCCGTGGTGCGTACCTGGGTGATCTGCTCGAGCGGAATCCCGTCCATGAGGATCTCGATATCGGCCAGGCTGTCGATGGCGACACCCACCCGACCGACCTCCCCCAGGGCCGTCGGGTCATCCGAGTCGATGCCCATCTGGGTGGGCAGGTCGAGGGCCACCGAGAATCCCGTGACGCCCGCATCCAACAGCGCCTTGAAGCGGGCATTGGACTCCGCGGGCGTGCCGAAGCCTGCGTATTGGCCCATCACCCAGGCCTTCGGATCGGCGGAAACTCCTCTGGTGTAAGGGAATTCACCAGGACGCTCAGCGCCATCGGGCGCATAGTCCACCCGAAGAATCGGATCATCCCCGCGCATCAGGCACCTCCGCATCCAGCTGGGCGCGCAATTCTTTTTTGGCGATCTTGCCGGTCGAGTTCAGCGGGAAGTGCTCGATCACCCGCACCTCCTTGGGCTTCTTGTATGCCGCAAGCCGCTCCCGACAATGCTCGATCACCAGCTCCGGGTCCACCACGGATCCAGGCAGCGCGGTGACGAGTGCGACCACCCGCTGCCCCCACTCGGCATCGCGGACACCGACGACCGCCACCTCGGCGACTCCCGGCGCCGATGCCACGACCTCCTCAACCTCGCGCGGGTAGATGTTGTAGCCGCCAGAGATGATCAGGTCCCCCTTGCGGTCGACAAGCCAGAGGTTGCCCTCAGCATCGAGCCGACCGAGGTCGCCGGTGTGTAGCCAGCCCTCACGGACCGCCTTGCCCAGATCCGCCCGCGCAGCGGCATTCCAGTACCCGGCCATGACGTGATCGCCTCGCGTGATGACCTCCCCCGGCTCACCGGTGGTGACCAGGGCTCCGGACTCATCGACCACGGCCACCTCGACGCCCAGCGCGGGTCGGCCGGCCGAGGTCAACAGCTCAGGCTCGGCCGCGCGGCCCTGCGCCCCCAGACCGCGCGCATGCAATTCAGCGTCGAGCACCGTGACCGGCGGAATCGCCTCGACCAGTCCGTAGTACTGCACCAGGTGCGGCGTGAGCCGCTCGAAGGCCTGCCGCATCTGGGCCGGCGGCATCGGCGCACCGGCATACCCCAGCATCTCCAGACCACGCAGGGTGTCGCGCGAGATACCCGGCACCGAGAGCAGCCGCGCGATCATCGTCGGCACCATGGCGCAGTGCGTCGCGCCCCGACGCTGGACGGCATCGATGAAGGACTCGGGATCGAAGGTCGGCAGGATGATTTGGCGGGCGCCGGCGACGAGGAAGGCCAGCACAAAAAGCCCGGAGGTGTGCGTGATCGGGCCCGCATGCACGTAGCAGTGCCGATCCGGATCGGGCGGACCGCCGAGCACGTCCTGGGTCATGTTCGTCGTGCAGGCCAGCCAGTTGCGGTGGGTGCGCTCGGCGCCTTTGGGGTGGCCAGTTGTCCCGGATGAGTAATGCAACCCGCACAAGGCGTCCGGGTCGCGCGCGGGCAGCGGCGTCGCCGGGCTGGTCGCGATCAAACGCTCCAGGCTGAGCCGTTCGTCATCGCCGCCGACGACCACGACGACGTCGACCAGCTCGGCCACCTCGCCGGCAAGGTCGACGTGTGCGGCGTCCACGACCAGTCCTCGAGCCATACAGTCCCGGGCGATCCGCACCCAATCGGTCGGGTGCAGCCGGTGATTGAGCGCCGCCCGAATGAAGCCACCTGCCCTGATCGCCAGGTCCGTTTCGAGGTATGCCGTGGAGTTGGTTTGCAGGTCGAGCACTCGATCCCCGGGCTGAAGCCCTTTGGCGGCAAGGCCATTGGCAATGCGGCATACGCGCTCGGCGAGTTCAGCGAAGGTGCGTGTGGCGTCCGGACCCTCCACCGCCACCCGGTCACCGAATCGGCGGCCGGCCCGGGCCACCAGTGTGCCGATATCCATGGCTGTCTACTCTGCCCCTCGATGCGTCTCGGGTACAGGCACATAGGCCGCATCGAGGACGCGCACGCCACGGCCCTGGGGCAACACGGCGATGGGGTTCAGGTCCAGCTCGAAGGGCTCGGGGATGCCGACCGCCAGGGTGCACAACGTCAGCACGGCCTCGACCAACGCCGCCCGATCGCAGCGGGGCGCGCCGCGTACGCCGGACAACAGCGGACCCAAACGGGTCTCGTCGATCATCTGCTCGACGTCCGCGCGGCTGAGCGGGGCGATCCGCAGGGCGACATCGTCCATGACCTCGGCGAGCACGCCACCGACCCCCACGGTGACGACCGGGCCGAGCGGCGAGGGCGCCACCCCAACCAGGGCTTCGATGCCGCCGACAACCTGCTCCTCGGCCCACACCTCGCCGCCGAGGGCTGCGACCTGCGCGTATGCCGCCGGCGCGCCTTCCGGTGTCACGTCCAGCAGCACTCCCCCGACATCGGACTTGTGCACTAGGCCAGGCACGACCGCCTTGAGGACGATCTGGCCATGCCGAGCGGCCATCGCCACAGCCTCGTCAGCGGCGGTGAGCAACCGACCCGCGGGGCTGGGCAGACCGTGGCGCGCCAGCCAGGCCTTGACCGCGCCCTCGCGGTGATCCCCCGGCGGCTCGACGAGCACGGTCGGCACACCCACCAGATCTCGCTCTCCGGCTTCGCGAATCTGCGCCAGCGCGGCCAGAGCACGCACGGCCCGAGCCGGTGTGAGGAAGCACGGGATTCCGGCCGCCCGCAGCCGCGAAAGCGCTAGTGGGGCAAGGTGATCCGCGCCCGTGCGCACCGCCAGCACCGGCAACCCCGACGCCCCGGCTACCTTCGAGAGGGCGCTCACGACCGCGTCGACATCTCGCCCGGTCAGGACACAGAAGCACGCGATGATCGCATCGACCCCAGGGTCGCCGGCGATGGCGTGCAGCGCTCGATCAAAGAGGGCCGGATCGCTCATCACCGAGGCCGTGACGTCGACTGGGTTTGCCGTCGAACCATAGGCGGGCACGATCTGGTCCAGCTCGGCCGTGGTCTGGGTCGTGAAGCTCGCCAGGGACAACCCGTGCCGCTCCAGGGCATCTGCCGCGAGGATCCCCGAGCCGCCCGAGGTCGTCACGATGGCCACCCGGCGATCCCGCGGCCGGGCGGCCGAAGCGAACGCTTCACCGATGTCGAGCAGTTCATCAACGTCCTCGGCCCGGACGATGCCGAACTGGCGTAGGGCAGCGTCCACCACGCGGTCGCCCGTGGCCAGCGCCCCCGTGTGGGACGCGGCTGCGGCCGCGCCGGCCTCCGAGCGCCCCGCCTTGACCACGGCGATCGGCGTCCCCGCCTCGACCACCCGGCGCAGGTCGCTCAGCGCGCGCCCATCGAGCGACTCGAGGTAGCCCAGAATGCCGGTGCAACCGGGTTCCGCGGCGATCGCCTCCATGACCTCGGCAGCATCGACATCGGCCTCGTTGCCGGTGTTGACCACCCACCCCAGGCCGAGCCCGCGCTCGAAAGCCAGCGACACCGCGCCATAACCCAAGGCTCCGCTCTGGGAGACAAAGCCCAGGCCACCCGGCACGAGTTGAGTGCTCTCGCCGCTGAAGAGTGGCGAGAAGGAACTGACCTGCCCGGTGGATACCCCGACCGAGCCGATGCAGTTGGGTCCGAGGATCCGCAGGCCGCCCGCCCGGGCGCGGGCAACCACCTCAGCCTGCAAAGCCTCGCCGACCTCGCCGGTCTCGGCAAAGCCACTCGTGCAGATGATCGCGACCGGGACCCCCGCCTGCACGCAGTCATCCACGGCCGCAAGCACATTCGCAGCGCCCACCATGATCATGGCCAGATCCACCGGGCCCGGACACGCCGCCACCGATGGGTATGCCGCGACACCGGCGACCTCGCCACCACCGGGTCGGACCGGAAGGATGCGTCCGGCATACCCATAGCGGGTCAAGAACTCGACCGGCAGCCGGCCCAGAGCCCCCGGCCGATCCGAGGCGCCGACCACCGCAACCGAACGCGCTGCCCAGAGCGCGCGAAGCGCGGCCGTGCGCGCATTGAGGTCAATCACCAGGGCGCCACCTCGCATGGCGGGTTTGCTGGGCGCCTTCGCGGATGAGCTGCAGGCGCGGCTTGGGTCCATCGGTACGCCCGGTCTGCGGCTTGCGGCGACCCGCACGCCAGGGCAACGGCCAGACCGCTCCGGGGCCGTCATAGTCCTGCTCGACGGCCGCATGCAGGGTCCAGGACGGGTCATAGAGATGCGCCCGACCGAGCGCACACAGATCCGCTCGACCGCCCAGGATGAGCGAGTTCACGTCATCCCAGGAACTGATCACGCCGACCGCGATGGTGGGCACCCCAACCCGATTGCGAATCGCATCCGAGAATGGAGTTTGGAAGGACCGGCCATACTCGGGCACCTCGTCGGGGGTGACCTGACCCGAGGAAACATCGATGGCGGCGGCACCCGCGGCGCGGAAGGCCTCAGCGATGGCGCAGGCATCCTCCACCGTGGTGCCGCCCTCGACCCAGTCAGTCGCGGAGATCCGCACCGTCATCGGGATGCGCGCCGGCACGGCCGCGCGCATGGCGGCAAAGACCTCCAGCGGGTAGCGCAGCCGTCCGGCGAGATCGCCGCCATATTCGTCGTCCCGATGGTTGGTCACCGGCGAAATGAACGAGGAGAGCAGGTAGCCGTGGGCGGCATGCACCTCGACCAGATCAAAGCCGGCCTCCACTGCGCGCCGCGCCGCCCCCACGAATTCGCCCTTGATCCAGTCCAAGTCCTCAATGCTCAGCTCGCGGGGAACTTGGTTGACCCCCTTCTGATAAGCGATGGGCGAGGGGCCGACCACCGGCCAGTTGCCCTCATCCAGCGGCTGGTCGATGCCATCCCACATGAGCTTGGTGGAGCCTTTGCGTCCTGAATGCCCAATCTGGACACCGATCTTGGCGGCCGACCGGCTGTGGACGAAGTCGGTGATCCGGCGCCACGCGAGGGCTTGCTCGTCGGTCCACAGGCCGGCGCATCCCGGGGTGATCCGCCCCCAGGGAGAGACGCAGACCATCTCGGTCATCACCAGGCCGGCGCCGCCGAGGGCCTTGCCGCCCAGGTGCACCAGATGGAAGTCATTGGGCACTCCGCCGCGTGCGACATACATATCCATCGCCGAGACCACGACGCGATTGGTGAGTTCCAGGTCGCCGAGCGAAAACGGCTGGAACATCGGCGGCGCCTCCGGCCGCCCCCCAGGCACGGACGCCGTGAACGCCGACTCCATCCGCGCAGCGAACTCGGGATCGCGAACACGTAGGTTGTCCAAGGTGATTCGCCGACTGCGGCTCATCAGGTTGAAGGCAAAGCGCTCCGGCTCCTGATGGAGGTACTGCCCGAGGTTCTCGAACCACTCCAGGCTGGCCTGGGCCGCTCGCTGGGTCGAGAGCACGACCGGCTTGCGCTCCTCCTCGTATGCCGCGAGCGCCTCCTCGATGGTGGGCTGCTCATGCAGGCAGGCCGCGAGCGCGAGCGCATCCTCCATGGCCAACTTCGTGCCCGATCCGATCGAGAAGTGCGCGGTGTGCGCGGCATCGCCCAAGATGACGACGTTCTTGCGCTCCCCCGCAACCCAATGCTCATTGCGGACCGTGCGGAAGGTGATCCACCGGGAGTTGTTGGCCATCACCTCGTGGTCTCCCAGGATGTCCGCGCACAGCGTCCGAACCGCGGCGATGGAGGCCTCGTCGTTCTCCCCCGGCTTCCAGTCGGGGCGGTCATGCGCGGCGAATCCTGCTGCCCGCCAAACGTCTTCGTGCATCTCGATGATGAAGGTCGAACCAGTGGCGTCATAGGGATAGGCGTGGACCTGCATCACCCCGTGCGGGGTCTCGAGGATGAAGAAGGAGAAGGCGTCGAAGACCTTGTCCGTGGCGAGCCACATGTACTTGCAGCGGCGATGGTCCAGCGTGGGCAGGTAGCTGTCGGCGTAACGGGCGCGAATACCGGAGTTGATCCCGTCCGCCGCCAGCACGAGGTCGTACTCACGGCCGAGGTCATCGACATCGGGCGCGTCCGTGCGAAAGTGCACGGGGATGTCCAAGTCCGCGGCCCGAGCCTGCAACAACTCCAGCAAACGCTTGCGGGTCATCGCCGCAAAGCCGTGTCCACCACTGGTGATGACCTCGCCGCGCAGGTGGATGTCGATGTCATCCCAACGTGCGAACTCGGCCTCCATGGCCGTGAACACCGCCGGATCGGCGGTCTCGATCCCGCCAAGAGTCTCATCGGAGAAGACCACGCCAAAGCCGAAGGTGTCATCGGGGGCATTGCGCTCCCACACCGTGATGTCATGGCGCGGATCGAGCTGCTTGGCGAGAATGGCGAAGTAGAGGCCGCCTGGACCTCCACCGACAACAGCGATGCGCACGGCCGCCTCCTGGGTCCCAAGGGTGGGCTCAGAGTATGTTGCATTCGTTACGGTCGTCAAGAGAACGGTATGCCGATGAGTCGCTCGCCAGGACGCTTCGCCGGGCAGGTCGTCGTGGTCACCGGCGGGTCCGGAGGCATCGGCCGGGCCGTGTGTGACGGCTTCGCCGCCGAAGGCGCCGACATCGCGGTCGTCGACCTCGACCATGCGCCGGCCACCGACTGCGCGCAGGCACTCAGCCGGACACACGGCATACGGTCCACGGGATATGCCGTGGACGTCGCCAACCGCGGGGCCGTCGAGGCGCTCATGGATCAGGTGGTCGCCGACCTCGGTCGCATCGATGTCTTGGTCACCCTGGCCGGCGGCTCGCTCGGCACGCCCCGCGACCTCGAATACATCACCGAAGAGCACGTGGATCTGGTCGTTGATGTCAACGTCAAAGGCACCTTCTATGCCGCCCAAGCAGCCCTGCGGCATCTGACCAGCGGCGCCGCCATCATCACCGTAAGCTCGATCGGCGGTCGCCAGCCCTCTCCCGTGACCGGCGTCCCGTATGCCGCGTCCAAGGCCGCCGTGGTCGGCCTCACCAAACGCCTGGCGCGGGAGGTGGGCGGTCGCGGCATCCGCGTCAATGCGGTAGCACCGGGGCTCTTTCTCACCGGGAGACTGCAAGGGATGTATGACGCCATGCCGGAGGCGGAGCGCCGCGAGGTCCTGGACGCGATACCGCTCGACCGCTTCCCCGAGCTCCGCGAAATCGTTGACCCGATCCTCTTCCTGGCCTCGACCGAGGCCTCCTACATCACCGGGGTGGTACTCGACGTCAATGGCGGCCGGTTCATGCCGCTGTAATGCCGCTGTGAAGCCACGGTAAGCCCGGGCGACGCCAGCCCTAGGGTTCATCCCCGCACGCTGAGTAGGGTGCGGCACATGGATTATGACGAGGTCAGCGAGGAGCTGCGGCCAGCGGGCACGGGCTCCACCGCCGCTCGGCCGCGCGCACTTATCGTCACGATCTACGGCCTCTACGCCCGCTCCGCCGGCGGCTGGCTCGGCGTCTCCACCCTGATCCGGCTGATGGGCCGCCTAGGTGTGGAAGAACCAGCAGTCCGCTCATCCATCTCACGACTCAAGCGCCGCGGCATTCTGGAGCCGGAACGCCGTGACGGGACCGCTGGCTACGCGCTCTCGGCGCACGCGCGAGCGATCCTGGATGAGGGTGATCGGCGGATCTTCGACCGCCCCCGCGGCACCCTGGACGACGGCTGGGTGCTGGCGGTGTTTTCCGTGCCGGAGTCTGAGCGCGGCAAGCGTCATGCGCTGCGCTCGCGCCTCACCTGGCTGGGCTTCGGGACCGTCGGGCCGGGGATCTGGATTGCTCCTGGCCACCTTGAGGCCGAGACCCGCGACGCCATCGATCGCGATGGCTTGGCCGACTACGTCGACCTTTTCCACGCGGACTACCGCGGGTTCGCCTCGCTGCCGGGCGAGGTGGCGCACTGGTGGGACCTCGATGAGCTCGGTGGGCTCTACGCCGAGTTCACCCGGGGGCAGGCACCCGTGCTCGCGGGCTGGCGACGTCGCCGCGGGCGCGATGACACCGGCGAGGCGTTCGCGGATTACGTCCGCGTCCTGACTGCTTGGCGGCGACTGCCCTATCTCGACCCAGGGCTGGCCGCCGAAGTGCTCCCGCGGGACTGGGCTGGCGTCAAGGCAGCCGAACTCTTTGCCGATCTCCGACAGCGCCTTGAGGCCCCCGCTCAGCGATTCGTCGAGGACGCGTCCCAGGCCTAACCGAGGATCGCGTAGCCCTGGACTTCGACCAGCGCCTCGGCATCCCACAACCGAGAGATCCCAATGCCGGCCATCGCGGGGTAGCTCGTGCCCACCAGTTCGCGCCAGACGGCACCGATCTCACGGGCGTGGGCGCGGTAGTCCTCCATGTCCACGATGTAGATCGTGAGACTCGCGAGGTGCTCGGGCTGGCCGCCAGCGGCCCGCAAGGCCGTCAGGAGCGAGCTGAGGGCGATCCGGAACTGCTCGACCACCCCATCACCATGGATTCGCCCGTCCGGCCCCAATGCGGTCTGACCAGCCAGGAAGACGATCCGCCCCTCCCCGACCACCGCGTGCGTGAAGCCCGAAGGCGCCGCGAGTTCCGGTGGGTTGATCCGATCCAGGTTCATGTGGTGCTCCCACCGTCCAGGGTGATCGCCTGACCATTGACCGAGCCGGTCCGCACGCAAAAGAGCACCGCCTCGGCGACCTCGTCCGCCGTCACCAAGCGGCCGTTCTTCTGCTTGGCCTCGAGCATGGCGCGCGCTTCCTGCGCCGATCGACCCGTCTTGGCAACGATCCCGGCGACCGTGGCATCCGTCATGGGCGTGTCCACATAGCCCGGGCACACGGCATTCACGGTCACGCCCGACCGAGCGACCTCGGTGGCCGCGGACCGCACCAAACCCAGGACTCCGTGCTTGGAGGCGGTGTATGCCGCGATATAGGGCTCACCGATCTTGGCCGCGACCGAGGCGACCGCCACGATCCGCCCGTCGCCGCGCTCGACCATCGAGGGCAGCGCGCGACGAATGCACCGGAACGGTGCGGTGAGGTTGAGGTCGAGCATCTGCGCCCACTGCTCATCGGTGGTGCGCGCGACCGAAGCCGACACCCCGGCCCCCGCATTAGCCACCAGCACCGCGACGGGCCCGAACTCTGCTTCCACCTGGCTAAACAGCGACTCGACGAATTCACCCGAGGTGATGTCGCCGATGATCTCGAGCGCTGGCCCAGAACACAGGGCTGCCGTATCGGACACCTCGGCCGCTCGACGGCCGGTGAGCGCCACCGCGTAGCCCGCCTCGGAGAGCGCGATAGCCACGCTGCGGCCGATGCCGCTGGAGGCGCCGGTGACGAGAGCAACGGGCAGGTCCACAGGGGTCGACGGCACGGCTCGACATTGCCAGCGCGCGTGACGACCGTCAAGATAGCGACATATGAACGCGATCCAGGACGCCTACCTTGTCGATGCCGTGCGCACGCCATTCGGCAAGCACCGAGGTGGCCTGAGCCGGATCCGCACCGACGATCTCGCCGCGATCCCGATTCGCGCCTTGGTGGCCCGTCATCCCGGCCTGGACCCCAGCCTGATCGGCGACGTGATCTATGGCAATACCAATGGCGCGGGCGAGGAAAACCGCAATGTGGCCCGGATGGCTGCCCTGCTGGCCGGCCTACCGGTGAGCGTGCCGGGGGTCACCGTCAACCGGCTGTGCGCCTCCGGCGCCGAGTCGGTCATCATGGCCAGCCGCGCGGTGGCCACCGGGGATCTGGACCTCGTTATCGCTGGCGGCGTGGAGAGCATGAGCCGCGCCCCCTTCGTGCTGCCCAAGCCGGAGGACGGCCTGCCCCGCGCGATGGAATTGCATCAGACCACCGTCGGCTGGCGGATGGTCAATCCACTCTTCCCGCAGAGCTGGACCCGCTCCCTAGGCGAGTGCGCGCAGACCGTGGCCGCGGGGCTGGGCATCACACGTGAGGCGATGGACGCGTATGCCGCCCGCTCGCACCTGCGAGTCGCCCATGCCTACGACAGCGGCTTGCATGACGGCTTCGTGATGCCGCTCGAGGGCGTGACCCGCGATGAGTCCCTGCGCCCTGAGACCAGCGCGCAGGCCCTGGCCGCCCTCAAACCCGCCTTCAGCGCCGATGGCACGGTGACGGCCGCCAATGCGTCACCGATCAACGATGGCGCGCTCGCCGCATTCATTGCCAATGCCGCCGGTGTGCACCGTCTCGGCGTGGACCCCTTGGGCCGCATCGTGGCGTCGACGACCGTGGGCGTCGAGCCCGACGAGTTTGCCGTGGCCCCGGTGCCAGCGATCCGCGCGCTGCTCGCCCGCACCGCACTGTCCGCGGACGACATCGCTCTGTGGGAGATCAACGAAGCCTTCGCGGCCGTAGTGCTCTCGTGCCTGCATGAGCTGCCCGAGCTGGACCCGGAGCGCGTCAACGTCAACGGCGGCGCGATCGCCATCGGCCACCCGCTGGGGGCATCTGCGCCACGCGTCATCGTCGACCTGTGTCGGGAGTTGCGTCGTCGCGGGGGCGGCTATGGCATTGCCGCCGCCTGCATCGGGGTGGGCCTCGGCCAGGCCGTCCTCGTCCACGTCGAGGCACCGGCCACCAAGCCCTAGGGAGGACTGCCCATGCTTGCGCCGCAGGAGTTCACCGATGTCACCTACGTCGTGGAGGAGGACGCCTTCGCGATCATCACGATCAATCGGCCGGAGCGCTTCAACGCCTTCCGTGGCCGAACCATCGATGAACTCAATGCGGCCCTCAAGCACGCCTGGGCCGACTCTCGGGTGGCCGCGGTCATCCTCACTGGCGCCGGCGACAAGGCGTTCTGCGCCGGCGGCGATGTGAAGGAACGCGCCGAGACCGGGTCCTACGGCGAGACCGAGAGCGGGCTCTTCGAGATCCAATCCCTGCACCAGTTGATCCGAGCGATCCCCAAGCCGGTCATCGCCGCAGTGAACGGGGCTGCGGTCGGCGGCGGCCATGTGCTGCATGTGCTCTGCGACCTCTCGATCGCCTCGAGCACGGCCCGCTTCGGGCAGACCGGCCCGCGGGTCGGGAGTTTCGACGCCGGCTTCGGCACGGCATACCTCGCCCGGGTCGTCGGGGAGAAGCGCGCCCGCCAGATCTGGTTCCTCCTGGATCTCTATGACGCGCAGACCGCTGAGCGCTGGGGCTTGGTCAATGAGGTCGTGCCGCCCGAGCAGCTCATGGACGCGGCCCGCGGCTACGCGCGCAAGGTGGCGGCCTACTCGCCGACAGCCATCCGCTTCCTCAAGCACTCCTTCAACGCCGACACCGACCACCAGGGCGGGATCGGCAATGTCGCCTTCGCTGGGCTCGACCTCTTCGTCCACTCAGACGAAGGCCGGGAGGGTGCGCAGGCCTTTGCCGACAAGCGCCCGCCGGACTTCTCGCCCTATCGCTGAACGTGGGAGGTATGCCGTGAGCTCACCACCGCGCGTGGTCATCGCCAAACCCGGGCTGGACGGGCATGACCGCGGCGCCAAGGTCGTGGCCCGGGCGCTGCGCGATAACGGCTTCGAGGTGATCTACACCGGCTTGCATCAGAGTCCCGAGGCGATCGTGGCCACTGCGCTCCAGGAGGACGCGGCCGGCATCGGGCTGTCCGTCCTCTCCGGCGCGCATCTCCGGCTCTTTGCCCGTGTGTTGGAGGAATTGCGGGCACACGACGCGCAGGACATCGTGGTCTTTGGTGGCGGGATCATCCCGGAGGCCGACATTGCGACGCTGGCCGATCTGGGGGTCGCCCGAATCTTCACCCCGGGCACCTCGACCGCGCAGATCGTCGAGTGGGCGCGCGCGGCACTCTGCTGACTCAGGGTGCCGTTGAGGCAGCCTGCTGGCGCAGAACGTAGCGCTGCACCTTCCCGGTTGAGGTCCGTGGGAGCGCCGCCACGAATTCGACTGCGCGAGGGTATTTGTATGGCGCGATCTCCCGCTTGACGTGGTCCTGAATCGACCGCATCAGCGCCGATCGGGCCCCCGGTTCCGCGACCTGGTCCAGCCCATCCTTCAACACAACGAACGCTCTGACGATGGCCCCGCGGTCCTCGTCCGGCGAGGCCACCACCGCCGATTCGAGCACCGCCGGGTGCGTCGAAATCGCCTCCTCAACCTCTGGGCCGGAGATGTTGTAGCCCGAGGAGATGATCATGTCGTCGCTACGCGCTTGGTACCAGAAGTAGCCGTCGGCGTCGCGGATGAAGGTGTCCCCGGTGACATTCCAGCCGTGCTCTACATAGACCAATTGGCGCGCATCGTCGAGGTAGCGGCAGCCGGTCGGCCCTTGCACAGCCAACCGCCCGGCCTGGCCGTCCGGGACCTCCTGACCGTCGGCGTCGATGATCCGCGCTCGGTAGCCGGGCACGGGCCGGCCTGTCGAGCCTGGCCGGATCTCGTCGTCGGAGGACCCGATAAAGATGTGCAGCATCTCGGTGGAGCCGATGCCATCGATGAGCCGCAGGCCGGTGGCCGCCCGCACGGCCTCCCAGGTGGCCAGCGGGAGGTGCTCGCCGGCCGAGACTGCCCGCCGCAAGGTCCGCAACTGGGGCACCGCACCACCAGCGATCATCGCCTTGTATGCCGTGGGCGCGGTGAAGCAGACGGTGCCCCCCCGATCGGCGATCACCTGCGCCAGTTCCATCGGCGTCGCCTTCTCCAGCAGAACGGTGCTCGCGCCTACTCGCAGCGGGAAGATCACCAAGCCGCCGAGACCGAAGGTGAACGCAATCGGCGGCGTCCCGATGAAGACATCGTCCGCGAGGGGCTTGAGCACATGCCGTCCGAAGGTGTCCGCATTGGCCAGGACGTCTCGGTGGAAGTGCATGGTGGCCTTCGGCCGTCCGGTCGTGCCGGAGGTGAAGGCCAACATCGAGACGTCATCGGCGGCGGTGTCCACGTTGACATATGCCGCGGACTTACCGGCTGCCCGGCGGGTCAGGTCCGTCGCGTCCTCACCGCCATACGGGATGATCGTGAGTCCTGGCAGGTCGGCCTGCGCGAGCTCCTCGAGGAATCGGGCATCGCAGATGGCGATGCTGAACTGGCCGACCTCGCCAATCGTCGTGAGCTCGCGAGCGCGCAGCAGCGGCATTGTCGGGACGACCACCCCGCCTGCTTTGAGGACGCCAAACCAGGCGGCTACGAGCCACGGGTTATTCGGCCCGCGCAGCAGCACCCGATTGCCGGGCACCAGGGCGAGGTCCTCGGTGAGCACCCGGGCGACCTGGTTCGCCTTGGCCAGCAGGTCGGCATACGTCCAGCTCTCGCCGGTGGCGGTCACCAGGCAGGGCCGCTCGCCCCAGCCCGCGGCGATCGCGTCGTCCAGCAGCACGGTGGCGACATTGAGTCGCGCGGGATAGCGCACATCGGGGAGGTCGAGCAGGAACTCCGGCCACTGCTCTCGCGGTGGCAGATGATCGCGGCAGAACGTGTCGAGGTGCGCGGAGGGGCTCAGAGTCACGGACAGACCTCCCACAAGGACACCCCGAGGGGCACTCAGGCTGGTCTTCGCAGTATGCCCTCTCTGTGACGACAGTCAAGAGGGCGACATGTCAGCCAAGCAGCCGGGGCTAGCTGCAGATGTCCTGGTCGGCGCTGCGTTCCTCAATGGTCGTCGACGGTGAAGGGGTCGCTGAAGGGGTCGGCAGCGGGTCAGTGCCCACCCGATTGGGGATCTCGACTACGGCCGGGGCCTCGGGGCCCAGCACCACCTGAATGGTCGCGCCCAGGCCGGCGACTTCCTCAAGCGTGGCGCCAGGGAAGGCGGCCGCAACGGTCCTGGCGGCCTCTTTGCTGCCCGTTGCATAGCGAACGACAGCAGGCTGGGTCGCCAGGGCGGCATTGCCGGTCCCGACATTGGCGAAGCCTTGAACCCGCAGCGCTGAGGCCGCGGAGGCCGCCAAGCCGGACTGTCCCGAGGCATTGATCACGGTGACCGAGATCTTCGTGGGGCTGACCGTCAGCGGGCTGCTGTCCGTTGGGGTGGGAGTGGGCTTTGGCTTGGGCGTCGAGTTGACCGGTCGGTCTTCCTTCAGGGCCTGCCAGATGGCGTTGGCTCCCTCGGTCCACTCCACCCGGTTGGGGTCGGGCTGGTAGCTGCGGGTCGGCACGGTGACGAATTTGATCTTGTTGATGCCCAGCGATTTCACGCTGGTTGCGATGTCTTGCATGGTTCCCACCGAGAAGCTCTCGTCCGTGGTGAGCGACTGGGTGGCCGCGTCAAGGAAGCCGAAGAGTTTGTCCGGCCTCAGCAGGAGGGAGGTGCGAGTCGCCTCCTGAGCCACGGAGGACAGGAACGCCTGTTGCCGCTTGATGCGGCCGAGGTCGCTGCCATCACCCAGGGAATAGCGGGCTCGGACATACCCGAGGGCCTGCTCTCCATTGAGCACGTGCCTGCCAGGCGAGAGATCGAGATTGGCTCGAACATCTTTGATCCCATCCTTGGTGCAGACCGGGACCCCACCGAGCGCATCGACCATGCCCTTGAAACCATTGAAGTCGACGACCGCGAAGTGATGGATGTACAGCCCGGTCAACTCTTCCAGGGTGCGAATGAGGCAGCCCGGCCCACCGAGGGAATAGTTCTTGTTCCACTGACGCACGATCCATGTGGACTTGGCCGCCGTGGCCGAGCACTCCGGTGGGGCCAGGGTCATCGAGTCTCGGGGAATCGAGACGACCGTGGCGGAGGTCCGGTCGGCCGCAAGGTGCAGGACCAAGGTGGTGTCCGCGTGCGCGCCGGGCTCCCAACTCCCATCCCCGTAGTTGGTGTTGCCCTCGCCCTCGCGGGTATCGGAACCGAGTAAGAGGATGTTCAGGGCGCCAGCAGCAGCGGTCGGCCGGTTGGTGCCGACGGCGTCGTCGACCGAGATCCGGGTGATATTGCCGTTGAGCTTGAAGTACGCGTAGACGGTGGCGCCGATCGCCACCACCAGGACGGCCACCATCGCCCAAGCAAGCTTGCGCAGCCAGCGGCTCTTGGTCCGCTCGCGGCGACGGCTGGCTCGGGTGGTCCGGGGGGCTGTTTCCGCCGCGTCCGGCTCGCTCACGAGCAATTCCTTTGGTTCATGACAGGGGTGTCGCCGCCCGCTGAGCGCGTGGCCAGGGGCGAGCGAACCTTACGATCATAAGGCCGCTCCCTGAGTCCTTGCTGGGAGGCTGCGGACCGGTACGTGCAGTCCACGACGCCGTCGCACCTACCCTCGGAGGGGTCCAGCATGCTAGTTTCGATGCTGGAAGCAGTACCAAGCAGTCCTCGCGGTTGAACTAAAGCACCACCAGGGGTCTCAGGTTTCGCCTCCTTGGGCTCCACGACGTGTGGGGCCGGAGTGTTACACACAGAAAGAGTTACCCCGTATGGCACAGGGCAAGGTCAAGTGGTTCAACGCCGAGAAGGGCTACGGCTTCATCGAGCAGGACAACGGAGGCGCTGACGTCTTCGTCCACTACACCGCGATTGACGTTCAGGGCTACCGCAGCCTCGAAGAGGCGCAGCGCGTCGAGTTCGAGGTCACCCAGGGCCCCAAGGGCCCCCAGGCTGAGCAGGTCCGCCCGATCTGACGTCACCACCGACGTTCAAGGCCCCCGCTCCCGGTTCATCCGGGGCGGGGGTCTTGCGTTGCGGCTCTAGTCTTTCCAGGCCCAGAGCACGCCATGGCCCCACTCATTGGGGCGGATGTGTCCGACGGTGAAGCCGGCCAACGTCAGCGCTTCGCTGGCGGCCTCCGCGGCCGGCAGTCGGGGGGCGCCATTGCGGTGGTACTCCATGACGATGGTCAGGTTATGCAGGCTGGCCAGGCGCGGGTCGGCCAGGATCGGCCACTCGCCGCCTTCGATGTCGATCTTGGCGAGGTCGGCCCGCCGCAGATGCTCGAAGATGTCGACGGTCGGGACGTCGATGCCGTCCTCGCCCTCGCGGGCCGTGTGGGATCCGCCGCCCCAGCCGGTCGTGAAGCGCAGGGTCCCTGGTGACGTGGCCGCAGCCGCGGCAACGATCTCGATCGGGGCTTGGCTCACAGCCAGCGTATGCCGCAGTGCCGCAACGCTGTCCGGGTCGGGCTCGAAGGCGGTGATGGTGGCATTGGGCCACTGGCCGGCAGCCCATACGGCAAACATCCCGCAGTTCGCGCCGATGTCGAGAATGCGGTGCACGCGATCGGCGGTGAGGCGGGTCTCCAAGGGCTCTGGCGGGGCGTACTCGGCACGGTCGAAGAGCTCATAGAACGCCTCGAGATCGGCCGGAAGGCGCACCGGGAGTTGCCGGCCAGTGGAGCGCAGGGTGTAGGTCCGCGGAACTCGGGAGTCAGCGCGCAGGTCAGCGCGGCGACCAGCACGGCTGCGAGCGCTACTTGCACGGCCGGCCAATTCATCGGCAAGGAAGCGGCCCGGCTCGGTGGTCTGTCTAGCGGCGATCAGGAAGCGGGTGGCCAGGATGCCAGCGAGGGTCTTGCGCACCCTGGGCTGGAGCAGGACGCGCGACAGGGGTGAACGCGTGGCCACGCGGCGCAGCCGATTCATGACTCCGCGGGAGGGCGCGCTCATAGGGGTCAGTCTGCCGTCTGCACGGGTGGCATCGCGCACCCAACCCCGCCAGAGGTGGAGGCGGGTCGCCGGGCCTGTCGTCCAGAGGCCCGGCGACCCGCGGTCTTGTCTCGCGGGGATCAGGAGAGATCCGGCCCTCCGCCCGGTAGGACTTGCGTCCAGGCGTGCGGTGCGGACCAAGCTCCTGGGCTCGCTCTTCCCGAAGGCGTAGGCGACGTCCGGCCACCCGACGGCTAGGCGATATCCGATCGGCGGGCACGCGGCATAGATCGACGGTGGTACTGCCGCACGGTTGTCGCCTTGCTCGACGGCGATTTTCCGTCGAGGAACCGATCTACCGCACCCTCCGATTGCCGTGCGTCAGCGCGTGCGGGTGTTCTCGGCGAGGATCGCCACACCGCGCGCGAGGTCGGAGTTGGGGACGAGCCGGGACGCAGGGGTCTGGGCGCACTGAAGCGTGAGGGCGCGACGTTAGCCGGGACGTCGGCGCATGGTCATCGATGGAGCCGGGTTCTGGATCGGCCCTGCCGAGTACAGCAGCGACCGATAGCTGTCGATGTGGAAGACGAGAGTGATGCCATGGCCGAGTTGAAGAAGGTCGCCGACCTGTTCGCCGGGACGGGAGGTCTCGCGTTGCTGTTCGGGCTGGGGGTGCTGCTTCTGGTGGCCGCGGTGCTGTTCCACCCGGGCAGGGAGCCGTATCGCCGACTCCTGGCCCTGATCCGTGCCTGGCGCGGCAACCGGCGATGACCGCTGAGCCTGCGTCCGTTGACGTGGCGATCGCCGGTCCGCCCTGTCAGGCATTCAGCAACGGACAACTCGCCGGATCGAGCGGAGGGCGTGGGATTCGAACCCACGATGACGTTGCCGCCATAGCGGTTTTCAAGACCGCCGCACTAGGCCACTATGCGAGCCCTCCTGGCCACACGGCATACGCCGAGCAGCGCCCCAAGCCTAGGCGAGATACAGCGAGGCTCGCGCCAGACGCGACGATCCCTGCATCGTCACCTCCAGCACGAGCCTCGCTCGCCCCTGACGTGCTGCCCCTGCACAGCACCCTGCAAGAGACACAACAGGGATGCCTGATACATCGGCACTACGGGGAACTTCCTTATCGGCGGGCAGACCCCGCCGACCGGGTCACTACGCGTCGATGCGCTGGGGCGCCGGGTTCTTCTTCTTGAGCAGGCCTGCGGCGACGGCATAGCCCATCAGCGTTCCGAACCCCATCTGGGTCATGAGCCACAGCAGGTCAGTGGCTTGCCACTCCTCCTGCACGACACCGTCGACCACGCGACGCATGAAGATGCCTCGCACCTCAACGTTCTTGCCCGTGGCGGGAGCACCCATGAACTTGCCGGTCTGCCGCGCCGTGGTGATGAACCGGATCGACACCAACCCATCGGTGGTCACGGCGTGGGTGAACTCCATGTTCATGTCACTCATCGCGCCCTTCATCGCCTGCATGAAGCCGATGTACTGGTCGCGGTCGTACACGTCGCCGAGGTCGCCGTGGTACCTGAAGTCCGGCGCGAGCAGGGTGTCGAGCTTGTTCCATTCGCCGTTGAGGATGGCGCGGGAGACCGCCAGCGCGGCGTCGATGTCGGGATGGGAGGGGATGGCGTTCGCTGTCATGTGGCGATATTACTTCATCGCATCAATGATTTGTACCAAATACTATTTTGGAGAGATACGGTCTATCCATGAGCTGGTTTGACGAGCTGCCCCCGGTAATGGCCTCCCATGCCGGCTATCTGTCGATCCGGATCGGCCAGATCACCCAGCGCTCGTTCGAAGAAGCCATCGCGCCGCTCGGCTTGCGGCCCCAGCTCTTTGACGTGCTCGCGGTCGTGGGCCATGGCGGCCCGCTGGCCCAACAGGCGATCGGCACAATCCTGGGGATCGACCCGGCACGCATGGTGGCCCTCATCGATGAACTCGAGGCCGCCGACCTGGTTGTACGCCGAGCCGACCCCTCCGATCGGCGTCGGCGACTGATCACGTTGACCGATACGGGCCAGCATCGACTGACGACCGCCACCGAGGCGGCCACCCAGATCGAGGCCGGCCTGCTCGCCAATCTGAGTGAGCGACAGCGGCAGAGCCTGCGGTCCTTGTTGGCGCAGGTGGTCAAGGGAACGGCGAACGTGGACTAAGAGCGCGCCAGTGGCGACCGTAATGGTGCGCGCCTGGGCGAGCGGTGTATCAGTTCGCGGGTCGAATACTCCTGTCCAGCGAGACGCCGCCTCACTAGGCTGTGACCCGGATCACCGCCTAGGCCAAACCGTACGGAGTGTGCCCCATGTGCCCGACCCCGAGCCCCGAGCCTGCAGCTTCGGACGACGCCCTCCGGCGGGTCGGCGACCGGCGCCTGAGCGAGCCACCCATTCGCCCCCCGAAGGGCACTAAAGCAGCCTTCCCCAACCCATCGCCCGTGATCCCCCAGGGGGTCCTCGCCGGCTTCAACGCCCGCATCCTCAACCCGGACACGGCATACCTGGCGCCCGGCCAACCGGTCCCTCAACCCACCGTGTATGCCGCGAACACCCTTCTCGTGCGCGGACTTCCCGGGGTCGGCGGCGCTGCGCAACCCGTGATCGATGACATTGCCGGTGTTGCCAAGGAGCTCGGCTATAGCGTCGAGGTCTCGCCCATCGATCTGGCCAGAGCAGAGCGCGCGCGTGTGGTCGCCGAGCAGATCGGCGAGGACTGGATTTCGATCCTGAACCGGTCAGCCGTCACCCAGATCGGCTTCGAACGCAGTAGCGGCGGCGTGCAGCGCGTGGCCGATGCCTGGGTCATCCTCCAGGAGTTGATCGTGACCAAGAACCACAACGGCAGCCTGGAGACCGGCAAGCCGCTGGAAGGCGTCAGTTTGGACCACCTGCTCACCACCTGCGGCGACTACAACCCGGTCGGCCAATGGGGATCTGTCGGCCAATGGGGCTCCGTGGGGCAGTGGGGCTCCGTGGGCCAGTGGGGTTCGGTCGGCCAGTGGGGCTCGGTCGGCCAGTGGGGCTCGGTCGGAGCGGCCGATCTGTATGGCGTCCCCGGCTTCGGTGGTCGCTCTCCACTCATGTGGCGGGCGGATAACCCCAGGGAGCACGTCCCCCTGCCGGAGCGCCCGCCGGTCGTGGCCATCGTGGACACCCTGGTCGGGCCGCATCCGTGGTTCAGCGGTGCGCACGCCCCCACGGTGCTCAGCTTGGGAGATGGACGACACCCGAGCCCGGCCCTCGCTGGCGAACTCGACGGCCTTTTGGCCCCGGAGGCTGGCCACGGGACCTTCATCGCCGGGATCATCCGACAGATCTGCCCGCAGGCGGCACTCCTGGTGGTGCCGGTGATTCCCTTTGCTGGTGCGGCCGCAGAGAAAGACATCCACGACGCCCTGCTCCTGCTGATCGAGCGCCAAAAGAGCGCCATGGCGCTGAGCGATCCGAGCCTGCTGATCGACGTGGTCAACCTGTCACTGGGCTACTACCACGAGCGACCCGAAGACGCCGTGGTGCAGGACGGACCAATCCGCGCCCTGATCCAAGAGCTCATCGACCTGGGGGTCGTGGTCATCGCGGCCGCCGGCAACGCTGGCACCCGGGCGCGCTTCTACCCCGCGGCATTCGCGCCGAGCGAGCACCGCTTGGTGAGCGTCGGCGCCCTCAACCCCTCCGGGACCTCGGTCGCACTCTTCTCCAACCACGGCGACTGGGTCGAAGAGCACCGCATCGCGGCGGCCGTCGTGAGCACCGTCCCCACCTCGATGACCGGCTCCGGTCAGGCCGCCATCGCCAAACAGCGCACCGACCCGCTCCCCCGAGGCACCATCGATCCCGATGACTACCGTGCCGGCTTCGCCGCCTGGAGCGGGACCTCGTTCGCGGCGCCCGTCTTGGCCGCCGAGGTCGCCAAGTGCCTGCTGGCGCTGGACGCCAAAGACCCTGGCCGACTGGCTAAGACCGCGCTCGATGCCGTCACCGCTCGCGCCGACGAGTCCGTCACCATGGCCCGCGGACTCGATGACGACCCTGGCGAGAAGGAGTAGCCATGCACACAGATACCACCTCCGAGAGCTTGGCCACCCGGGCAGCCAAGGCGTTCGCGGCATACCGCGGAGGCGACCTGCATCGCATGGATGAGTTGGTCGACATGCTCAGTCCGCTGCTCTGGCACACCGCCCGCGGACAGGGACTGAGTCAGACCGGCGCCCAGGATGTCGTGCAGACCGCATGGCTGCGCCTGGTCGAGAACGCAGACCGGATTAACGAGCCTCAGGCGGTGATGGGCTGGCTCCTGGTCACCGTGCGCCGCGAGAGCTGGCGGGTCGTCAAAGACTCGGGCCGGGTTGCCGGCGAGGTGCCCGCCGAGATCGTGGACAAGGCTCCAGGACCGGCGGCCATGGCCGTGGTCTCCGAGCAAAATGGCGCCCTCTGGGACCACTTCCGCCAACTCACCCCCCGCTGCCAGGCCCTGCTTCGAGTGATCGCCTTCTCGGACAAGCCCGACTATGCGGCGATCTCCGAGGCCCTCGGTATGCCGCTGGGCAGCATCGGCCCGACCCGAGGCCGTTGCCTGGCCAAACTTCGAGAATCCTTGACCGCCGACCCCACTTGGGAGGGTGCGCTATGAGCGCCAATATCGACCCGACGACCCTGCCTCTGGACGAGAGCGATGTCGCCCTGCTGGCCGCACTGCGCGCCCTGCACGCCGAGCTGGACCCGGTGCCGGCCGGATTGACCGATGACGTGAAGTTCGCGCTGACGGTTCAGGCCCTGCACGCGGAGGTGGCCGAGTTGACCCGGCTCAGCGCCGACTCGGCCCTGGTCCGCTCGGTGGATTACACGCGGGCCGAGACCCTGACCTTCACCGGTGGCGCCTTCACCACCATGGTGTCGATCGTCGGGATCGGGCCCGACGAGGTCCGCATCGACGGCTGGGTGACCGGTGGAGCCGTGCGGATCGAGTTGCGCGAACGCTCACGCACCAGTTCCGTCGAGGTCGACGAGGACGGTCGCTTCTCATTCGAGCAGGTCGCCCGGGGCATGGTGCAGTTCGTGCTCTACCCACTGGACCACAGCCCCGGGGGGAAGCCGGTCATCACTCCATCCATTGACCTCTGAGAGGTACCGATCTCCGCTCGCACCTCTGCTGCCGAACTCATCGAGCAAGGCATCAAGGACAACGCCGCTGGGCGGCCCCGCGAAGCCGCCCTCGCGCTGACTGCTGCCTGCGATCTCCTGGTCGACGCGGTAGAACCAGGATTGATCGCGCTTCGAGCCCGAGCCTTGATCGCGCTGGCGGTCCCCCGATTTGAATCCCATGGGCTCAGCGCGGGCGTGGACGTCCTGGAGCGGGCCCGTGCCGAGGCGCAGGCGGCCGGGGCCATCGACTTGGTCGTGCTGGCCCAGGTCCAAGAGGCCGGGCTGCAGGCTCGGTCTGGGCGGTGGGCGCAGTCGGTGCGGGCGATTGATGACGTCGACCGCGACCTTGAGGTGCTCAGCGACCGCGAACGTGCCGTGGCCTACCTCAACCGCGGCCTGGCCAAGCAGTACCTTGCCGATTTCTCCGGGAGTCTGGCTGATCTCGAGCTGGCACACGAGGTGGCGGCCCGCTGCGGCGCCCGCGATATCGCCCAGATGGCCCGCCACAATCAGGGCTGCTTGGCCCTGCTCAAGGGAGATATCCCGGCTGCGCTTGCCTTGATGACCCAGGGTTTGGCAACCGAGAGCGAGATGGCACTGGCCGCCACGCTGCTCGACCTCGGGCGGGCCTACATCGAGGCAGGTCTGCTCGAGGAGGCGCGCACCCAGCTCTGGCGGGGCTTGCACCTGGCGACCGGCGATCGCCTGAACCACACTCGCGGAGAACTCCTCATCGCGCTTGCCCGCGAAGCCGTCATCGCAGCCGAGCCTGGCAATGCCGCGACCTATGCCCGCGAGGCCGCGGACATCTTCGATCGCTTCTCGGCTGTGGCCTGGCGGCAGCAGGCCCAGGTCATGGGCGCCCAGGCCAGCCTGCTCTCCGGTGACCTTGAGGGCTTCGCCCAACTGGCCACCGCGGTGCGGCGCCACCGCAGCGAGTCGCCAGCCCTCCGCCATGACGCGGCCCTGGTGGCGACCGAAGAGGCCCTACAGACCGGGGACCTCGTGACCGCGGACATTCGGCTGCGTGAGGCCCGCCAGGCCGGGCGCGTGGTGCTGACCGCCCGGCTTCACCGGGACCTCTTGGACGCAACCATCGGCCACCGCTTCGGTCAAGCCGACCGTCGGCGCCGGGCCCTGCACCGCGCCTCAACCCGACTGGTCAAGGCCTCGGCGAGTTACTCCGGGATGGACTCGCGCACCGCGCTCGCGCTGCACGGGTGGCGCTTGGCTCAACTGGACCTCGATGTGGCGCTCGAGTCCGGGCGGCCCGGTTCGGTGTATGCCGCAACCGAACGTTGGCGGTCGCTGTCCTCGCGCCTGCCTCGCCTCCAACCGATCGCAGACGACCGGTTGCGGGACTTGGCGGCCGAGCTTCGCCACGTGCACGCGCAGCTGGACGATCTCGACGACATCAGCGACGATGGCGAATTGCGGACGGACGCAGCGCGATTGGAACGCATGATCGCTCAGCGCGAACGCGAGCTCTCGGGGACCGGGGCGCGGGACGGCGTGACATCACCGCTGTCCTATGCCGCTGCCCGGCGAGCGTTGGCGGACGCGGATGCGGGCGCCGCGGCATTTTTCACCCATCGGGGTCGGCTGTGCGCCATCTCCATGGAGGATGGTCGAAGCCGGATTCACGAGCTGGCGAATGAAGCGGACGTGCGCTCGCTGAGTCGGCGCCTGACGGCCGACCTGCGGGTGCTCTCGCACGCCCCACCCGCGCTGCGGCCGGTCGTCGAAGCCAGCATCGCCCGCGAAGTGGCTCGCCTCGACGCGCTGCTGGCTCCGGCCCTCGCGCCAGGGCGCACCGCCGCCATCATCGTCCCGTCACGGGTGCTGCCCTCGGTTCCGTGGCGGATGCTGCCGAGTCTGACCGGACGCTCGGTGGTGATCACGCCGTCGCTGTCCACGTGGGGTCGTCCGTGCGAGCCAGGCACCGGATCGATGAGTGCGATCTCGGGACCGGGAGTCCCACGCGCGGAGGCCGAGGTCCGGGCAGTGTGCGCTCAGTGGCCTGGAGGCCGGGCCTTTGTCGCCGACGAGGCAACCACCGGGCGCCTGAATGCCGCTCTGGCCGAGAGCGAAGTCCTGCATGTCGCGGCACACGGGGTCCACCACGACGAGTCGCCGCTGTTCTCCTTCGTCCAGCTGGCCGACGGCCCGGCCTTCGCCTACGAGTTCCAGCAAGTGCGCATCGCAGCTCAGCACGTCGTCCTGTCCAGCTGCGATGCCGGCCAGTCACACTTCCGGGTGGGTGATGAGTCCCTTGGCTTGACGGCCAGCCTGCTCGGCTGCGGCGTGCGCTCGGTGATCGCCGCCGTGGCGCCCGTTCTCGACTCGTCGGCGGCCCCGCTGATGGCGGCCTATCACGCCGAACTCGCCCGGGGAGCCGACGCCGCGACGGCTTTGCAAACAGCCAGCCAGGGGATCCCCGATGCTGGCCTGTTCGCGGTCTATGGCGCCAACTGGCAGTGCCCGACTCAGATGAAGAGCGCCGGGTCCCGATAGAGCGCGTCATAGGCGTCTTCGCCCTTGACCGCCGGAAAGCGCACGGTGGCCGGAATGCCGGTCGCCACGGCGCCCGCCGGGATGTCCTTGACCACCACGGAGTTGGCGCCGATCTGCACGCCGTCACCGATCTCGATATCGCCCAACACCCGAGCGCCCGCACCGATAGTCACGTCATCGCCGACCGTGGGATGCCGTTTGGTCCCGCGCGCCAACGATCGCCCGCCCAGGGTCACCCCGTGGTAGAGCATCACGTCATCACCCACGACCGCCGTCTCGCCGATCACGACACCCATACCGTGGTCGATGAAGAAGCGCCGCCCAATGGTTGCGCCCGGATGGATCTCCACCCCGGTGACCGCGCGCGCAACCGTCGACAAGACCCTGGCCGCCGGCTTCAAGGCAGGCTTCTGCCACATGCGGTGCGCCACTCGGTACGTCCAAATCGCGTGCAGCCCAGGGGAGTTCACGGCAACATCGGCTCGGCTTGCGGCCGCTGGGTCACGAGCGATCGCGGCGTCGATGTCCTCGCGCACCCGATCTCGCGCGGAACTAAGGAGGCTCACGGCATACCCGCGATCAGTCAACGAGGCCTTCGAAGAGCACCGTGGAGAGGTAGCGCTCACCGAAGCTGGGGATGATGACCACGATGGTCTTGCCGGCGTTCTCGGGCCGAGCGGCGACCTGCGCGGCCGCGGCCAACGCTGCGCCCGAGGACAGGCCGACCAGCAGCCCCTCCTCGCGCGCGGCGCGACGGGCCCACTGCACGGCGGTCTCGGCGTTGACGTCGATGACCTCGTCGTAGACGGTGGTGTCGAGGATTTCCGGCACGAAGTTGGCGCCGATGCCTTGGATCTTGTGCGGGCCGGGCTGACCGCCATTGAGGATCGGGGACTCCTCGGGCTCGACCGCGACGATCTGCACGGAGGCCTTGCGACCCTTGAGGACCTGGCCCACACCGGTGATGGTCCCGCCGGTGCCGATACCGGCGATCACGATGTCGACCTGACCGTCGGTGTCGCGCCAAATCTCCTCGGCCGTGGTGCGGCGGTGAATCTCCGGGTTGGCGGCATTCGCAAACTGACGTGCCAGCACGGCGCCAGGGCGTTCGGCGGCGATGGCCTCAGCGCGCGCGACGGCACCCTTCATGCCTTCGGAGCCCGGGGTGAGAACCAGCTCGGCGCCGAAGCCGCGCAAGAGCGCCCGGCGCTCCTTGCTCATCGACTCGGGCATGGTCAGCACGACCTGATAACCGCGCGCCGCGCCCACCATTGCCAGGGCGATCCCAGTGTTGCCCGAGGTGGCCTCCACGATGGTCCCGCCCGCGGGCAGCTGGCCGCTGGCCTCAGCGGCGTCCACGATGGCCACACCGATTCGATCCTTCACCGAGGCCGCCGGGTTGGCGAACTCGAGCTTCGCGGCCACGATCGGGCCGCTGGGCATGATCCGGTTGAGACGCACCAACGGGGTGTTCCCGACGGTCTGGGTGACATCGGCATAGATCGGCATGGGTTCAGGTCTCCATGAGATGAGGCGGTATGCCGCGTGCCCGATGGGCGCGCGACACCTGGGGTCGTGTGGCGAGTAACGCGGGTTGCTCTTATGGTTATTCCAACATTCTGTTATGTCTTGGGTCAAACGGCCGTCGCCTGGCGAGACAGTGGCGGACGGCACATTCGTGACCAGTGCGCCCGGCGTCACACTGCCCATGACCGAACCCAAGGCGGGCATAGACTCCCCAGCATGTCCGCGCTGCAGATCACCGCAATCGCGCTGTGCTTCACCATCCCGTTGATCGGCTGGGCACTGCTCTTCCGTCAGGTCTTCCGGTTCGCCGCGCTGTACCGATCCGGACAGGCCGATCCCACGCGGACCAATCAGCCCGGGTCCCGTACGACGACTCTGCTCAAGGAGTTCTTCGGACACACCCGGATGTCGCGGCTGCCGGTGGTGGCGATCGCGCACTGGTTCACGGCGATCTCCTTCTTCCTGCTCTTTGCGACTCTGGTCAACGCCTTCTTCCAGCTGATCTGGGCGGACTACCGGCTCCCGATCATCGGCCACTTCGCCCCCTTCGAGTGGCTCATCGAGCTGTTCGCGTGGGCCGGCTTCGTCGGCATCCTCGTGCTCATCCTGGTGCGCCAGCGCAATCACCCACGCTCCGCCGCCGGCGAGGAAGGCCGTCGCTCCCGATTCTTCGGCTCGACCTGGTGGCAGGCGTACTACGTCGAGTTCACCATCCTCGCGGTCACCATCTGCATCATCACCCTGCGCACCTTGGAGGCTCGCCTCCTGCAGATCATCGAGCCGGAGACCTCAACCGCACTCCACTTCCCGCTCACCGGCTGGCTGGCCGGCATCTGGTCCGGCCTCTCTGAGGATGCGGTGCGGAACTGGATCTATGTCGTGGCTGCGGTCAAGATCCTGGTGTCCTTTGCCTGGATGATCACGATCGCCCTGACCCCCACGATGGGCGTGGCCTGGCACCGATTCCTCGCCTTCCCCAACATCTGGTTCAAGCGTGAGGCCTCCGGACGGACGGCGCTGGGTGCGGTTCGGCCGCTGACCGTCGACGGTCGCCCATTCGACCTGGAGATGATGGAGGACCTCGACGAAGGCGCGGCGTTGGGGGCCGGCGCGATCGAGAACTTCACCTGGAAGGGCCTGCTCGACTTCTCGACCTGCACCGAGTGTGGTCGCTGCCAATCTCAGTGCCCTGCCTGGAATACCGACAAGCCGCTGTCCCCCAAGCTCGTCATGATGACCCTGCGCGACCACGCGAACGCCAAGGCTCCGTGGCTGCTGGCCTCATCAGAGGCGGCCCGCGCTGAGGTGCCCGAGTCGGTGCGCAGCCTCACCGAGGTCTCGCTGGTCGGTGCCACTGGGTATGCCGCAGACGCGCCACTGGCGGCATACGACCCGCTCGGCGCTTCCGGCGCCGTGATCGACGAGGACGTGCTGTGGTCCTGCACCACGTGTGGCGCCTGCGTGGAACAGTGCCCCGTGGACATCGAGCATGTCGACCACATCGTTGACATGCGTCGGTACCGGACGCTGATCGAGTCGGCCTTCCCGAGCGAGCTCGGCGGCCTGTTCAAGAAGCTCGAGACCAAGGGCAACCCCTGGGGGATGGCCCCCAAGGACCGGCTCGACTGGGCCAAGGGCCTCCCCTTTGACGTCAAGGTGCTCGGGCGGGACATCGAGTCCGCGACCGAGGTCGAGTGGCTCTTCTGGGTCGGTTGCGCGGGCGCCTACGAGGACCGGGCCAAGAAGACCACCCGGTCGGTGGCCGAATTGCTCGACCTGGCTGGTGTGTCCTTCGCGGTCCTCGGTGACGGCGAGACCTGCACCGGCGATTCGGCGCGGCGGGCCGGCAACGAGGTGCTCTTCCAGACCTTGGCCCAGCAGAACGTCGAGACGATGAGCGAGTTCGGCGTGACCAAGGTGGTCGTCACCTGCGCGCACTGCTTCAACACGATCAAGAACGAGTACGGGCCGCTGGGCGGATCCTTCGAGGTCGTGCACCACACGCAGCTCCTCAACCGCCTGGTGCGGGACAAGCGGCTGGTGCCGGTGGCCCGCCCGGCCGACGTGCCGGGGATGTCGAGCGCTCGGGACGCCGCCTCCACGGGATCCAGCGTGACCTATCACGACCCGTGTTACCTCGGCCGCCACAACCATGTGTACACGCCGCCTCGTGAACTCATCGGAGCCCTTCCAGGTGTGGAATTGCGCGAGATGGAGCGGCACGGCGAGAAGTCCTTCTGCTGTGGGGCCGGCGGTGCCCGCATGTGGATGGAAGAGAAGCTCGGTACGCGGATCAACATGAACCGGACCGAGGAAGCCCTAGGTACCGGCGCCGAGCGGATCGCGATCGGCTGCCCGTTCTGCCGGGTGATGATCTCCGACGGACTGACCGCGAAGCAGGCCGAGGGAGTCGGCAACGAGGTCGAAGTCGTCGACGTGGCCCAGATGCTGCTGGCCGCGGTGAAGCGCGCCGCGCCGGAGACCGAGTCAGTCCCCGAGGAAGTTCCTGCGGTGGTTGCCGAGCCTTCCCCGGTGGCCGAGCCTGTGGCCGCGGTTGAGCCTGCGGTCGCACCTGCCGCTGCACCCAGCGCAACCGCGGCGGCGGCACCTGCGGTGGAAGCCGACCCCTGGGACGACCCCGCACCCAGTGCAC
>CALMQX010000031.1 GCA_937873315.1 uncultured Nostocoides sp.
ACCCCTAACCTTCTGATCCGTAGTCAGATGCTCTATCCGTTGAGCTACGGGCGCCTGCTACCTGTGGGCAGCGACTCGCAAGCGTACCCGAGCCACCCGGCCCCCCGGAAATCCGCGGAGCCAGCGCCCTCCCGCAGCCCCCCGAGTCTCAACTTTCCCGCCGGGTGCCGGAACCTTTCACTTAGGGCCCCTTATAACGGGCCCCTACCTGAAGGTTCCGGCATCCGGCGGGAAAGTTGGGGAGCAAGGGGAGCCCGTGTGGCCTGGGTCACGGCTGCGCAAGCGCTTGCATGAACCTACCCAGCAGTAGCCCGACATACCGTAGAAGTGCAGGGCCCGTGAGGCCTCTGTCCGGGCACCCCTGACCACGGCAGGGCCTAGGTGCCAGGGGTACCGTGAAGACTGTCAAAGCCATCAACCGGCAAGCTAAGGACGAGCGCATGAGCACCGACACCTCCCCCCGCGGCACGACCCTCGAAGGCCTGCAGGCCTGGGTCGACGAAGTTGCCGCCTTGACCATGCCAGACCGGGTGGTCTGGTGTGACGGGTCCGAGGAGGAGCGCGACCGTCTCAATGCTGAGCTCGTGGCCTCGGGCACCTTCGTCAAGCTCAACGAGGACAAGAAGCCGAACTCCTACTGGTGCGCCTCCGACCCCAGCGATGTGGCCCGCGTGGAGGACCGTACCTATATCGCCTCGGAGCGCGAAGAGGACGCGGGCCCGACGAACAACTGGATCAACCCGGCCGAGCTCAAGGCCACCATGAGCGAGCTCTACCGCGGCTGTATGCAGGGCCGCACGATGTACGTCATCCCGTTCGTCATGGGTCACCTCGACGCGACCGTCCCGATGTTCGGCGTCGAGCTCACTGACTCCGCGTATGTGGTGGTCAACATGCGGATCATGGCGCGCATCGGCACCCCCGTGCTGGCCAAGATGGAGGAGGTCCAGGCCGACTTCGTCAAGGGCCTGCACTCCGTCGGCGCCCCGCTGGCCGAGGGCCAGGCCGATGTCCCGTGGCCGTGCAGCGACACCAAGTACATCGCGCACTTCCCGGAGACCCGCGAGATCTGGTCCTACGGCTCGGGCTACGGCGGCAACGCCCTGCTCGGCAAGAAGTGCTACGCGCTGCGGATCGCCTCGGCCATGGCCCGTGATGAAGGCTGGATGGCCGAGCACATGCTCATCCTCAAGCTCACGTCGCCCAAGGGCAGCGTGCACTATGTGGCGGGCGCCTTCCCGAGCGCTTGCGGCAAGACCAACCTCGCGATGATCGAGCCGACGATCGACGGCTGGAAGGCCGAGATGGTTGGCGACGACATCGCCTGGATGCGTTTCGGCCCCGATGGTCGCCTGTATGCCGTGAACCCCGAGAACGGCCTGTTCGGCGTCGCCCCCGGCACCGGCATGAGCACCAACCCGATGGCCATGCGCACCATCGAGCAGGGCAACTCGATCTTCACCAATGTCGCCCGCACCGACGATGGCGACGTGTGGTGGGAGGGCATCTCCAAGGAGAAGCCCGCGCATTTGGTCGACTGGAAGGGCAACGACTGGACCCCCGAGTCCGGCGTGGTCTCCAGCCACCCGAACAGCCGGTTCACCACCCCGGCCAAGCAGTGCCCGATGATCGCCGCCGAGTACGACAACCCGGACGGTGTGCCGATCGACGCGATCCTGTTCGGTGGCCGTCGGCAGACCACCGTTCCGCTGGTGTACGAATCGCGCGACTGGACGCACGGCACCTTCGTGGGCGCCACGCTCTCCTCGGAGACCACCGCGGCCGCAACCGGCGCCGTCGGTGTGGTTCGCCGCGACCCGATGGCCATGCTGCCCTTCATCGGCTACCACGCTGGCGACTACATGAACCACTGGCTCGAGATCGGCAAGCAGGCGGACGAGTCCAAGTTGCCCAAGATCTACCAGGTCAACTGGTTCCGCAAGGACGAGGAAGGCAACTGGCTCTGGCCGGGCTTCGGTGACAACGTGCGCGTGCTGAAGTGGATCGTCGAGCGCCTCGATGGTGACGCCGAAGCCGTGGAGACCCCGGTCGGCTACGTCCCGGCACCGGGTGCGATCGACACCACCGGGCTCGACATGACCGAAGAGCAGGTCGCCAAGGCGCTCAGCGTCGACCTCGAGGAGTGGCGCAAGGAGCTCCCGCTGATCGAGGAGTGGTTCGCCAAGTTCGGCGACAAGCTCCCCAGCCAGCTGGCCGACGAGCTCGCCACGCTGAAGGCGAACCTCGAAAACGCCTGACGCGCCCCCTCTTTCCTCTGCTTAGACACCAAAAGGGACGGCGGCATAGGTAGAAACCTATGCCGCCGTCCCTTTTGGTGTGCTGAGTGGCGGGCGGCGTTTGCGCCGCGCCGCGCTCGATCAGTTGGCTGACGGTGCGGTGCTGGGCGCAACCCGCGGGTCCACCGTGCCGTTCTGGCCGTTCTGGCCGTTCTGACTGTTCTGCCCACCCTGGGGGCCGCCTTGACCACCGTCGGGAGGCCCGAACTGGCCGCCACCGTCACCATCCATGTCCGGTCCGCCATGGTGTCCACGCGGACCAAAGCCATCCCCGCCCTGGCCGTCGGCCACTACGCCACGGTCCGAACCATGAGAGACGGCCGTGGCGATGGCGGCGCCCGCGCCCCCACCCACCAGGAGTCCGGCCATCAATGCCGCCGCAACGGCACCCTTACCAGCGAAGCGAGCAGCCAGGCCACGGCGCTGCGGGGCCTCGACAGTGGGCGTCACGGCAGGATCCACCGGCTGAATCGGTTCCACGACCGGCTCAAGCGGCTTCACGACCGTCGCCGGCTCGCTTGCCGGAGCAGCGTTCGGCTCAACGACCGTGTCCGCGTTTGACCCAACGACCGTGTCATCGAACGGCACAGCCGACACCTCAGCCTCGTTGGCGCTCGCCCACTCGGGGAGCGCCCCTTCTTCGCGGCTCAGCGCCGTGTCCTGCACCAGGTTGTCCTGAACCAGGTTCTGCTCGGGCGACTGCTGGTCGGGCGTCTGCTCAGGCGACTGCTCAGGGTCAACGTTAGGGATCTTGCGGGCCATGGCGATTCCTCTTCTGTCCTCTGCTACGGATGCGGCACTGTGGGCGTCGGGCGCACTCGCGCCGTTCACCCATACCCTCCGAACCAGTCCTGTGCAGACCCTGTGGCCACCCTGAGCCGTGGCTAAGCATTGCCCACCCCCCTCACAGAAAGCGCACAGGAATACCATGGGAAGCCCTCAGCACCCCCATGGACAGTAAAGATCGTGATGACGACCAACACCCCAGCACCCAAGCTCACCCGCATCGACGGCACGCCCGTTCGCGTGCTCGTGGTCGACGACGAGGCCAACCTGACCGAACTGCTGTCGATGGCTCTGCGCTACGAGGGGTGGGAGGTGCGCGCCGCTGGTTCCGGCCTGGCCGCCGTCCGCGCCGCCAAGGAGTTCGCCCCGGACGCCGTCGTGCTGGACATGATGCTCCCGGACTTTGACGGCATGGAGGTCCTGCGCCGGATGCGCGCGGATGACCCCAATGTGCCGGTCCTCTTCCTGACCGCCAAGGACGCCATCGAGGATCGCGTGGCCGGATTGACGGCCGGAGGCGATGACTATGTCACCAAGCCTTTCAGCCTCGAGGAGGTGGTCGCCCGCCTGCGCGCCCTCATGCGCCGCACCGCGGTCGTGCCGGAGGCATCGGACTCGGTGCTCGTCGTCGGCGACCTCACCCTCGATGAGGACAGCCATGAGGTGATCCGCGCCGGCGAGCAGATCCAGCTCACCGCCACCGAGTTCGAGTTGCTCCGCTACCTCATGCGCAACCCCAAGCGCGTGCTCTCCAAGGCCCAGATCCTCGACCGAGTCTGGAACTACGACTTCGGTGGTCAGGCCAATGTCGTCGAGCTCTATATTTCCTACTTGCGCAAGAAGATTGACGCAGGCCGCTCCCCGATGATCCACACGATGCGCGGGGTGGGCTATGTCCTCAAGCCTGCCAACTGAACTGGCCCAGCCGGGTATGCCGCACACGCGCGGCGCGATCCTGCGGCCGGCCACCTGGACGCTGCGGACCAAATTGGTCGTAGCGGTGCTCTCACTCTTCACCGTGGTCACCTTGCTGGTCGCCGCGGTCACCGTGGGCGCGGTCCAGCGCTATCTGACCAACCAACTCATCGATGACGTGCGCTCCATCCAGACCCGCACGGACCTCGAAGTCCCCGTTCAGACCCTGCCTCGTCCGGGGCAGGACCGGGACAATGACGGGCCTCGCGGCATTCCCGGAGGATCAGCCGACCAACTGCTCCTGGGCCTCACGGCCTCCGGCCAGATCGCTCAGGATCACCACGGCGCCTACCTCAACAGCGTGATCAACAGGGAGGGTGCACATGACACCCTCGACGACGCCCAGGTCGCAGCTTTGATCGCCTCTCGCGATGACGACGAGGCGTACCGGGTGAACATCGGCGGCGATGTCGGGACCTATCTGGTGATCTCCACCCGTACCCAAGATGGCGGCGTGCTCTTCGTGGGCTTGCCCACCCGCGGCGTCGATGGCGTGGTGCGGACCCTGCTCGAGCTCGTCTTGGGCGGCCTGGTCCTGGGTCTGATCGCCATGTGGCTCGGCGGCACCTACCTCATTCGGCGCAACCTCGAACCGCTCAACCGGGTGAGCGCGGTCGCCCAGCGGGTGTCCTCGCAACGGCTTCACCAGGGCAAGGTAGCCCTCGCCGAGCGGGTGGAGATCCCCGAGGCCGAGGCGCACACCGAGGTCGGTGAGGTCGGTACCGCCCTGAACACCCTGCTCGACAACGTCGAATCGGCGCTGGTCGCCCGTGAGGCGTCCGAGTCCAAGGTCCGTCAGTTTGTAGCCGATGCGTCCCATGAATTGCGAACGCCGCTGGCCTCGATCCGTGGGTATGCCGAGCTCTCTCGCCGCGAGCCTGAGCCGGTACCCGCGTCGGTGGCCCATGCGATGGGTCGCGTGGAGTCCGAAGCCGTGCGGATGCAGGGTCTCGTTGAGGACCTGCTCTTGCTCGCCCGCCTCGACGCGGGGCGGCCGCTGGCCCGTGACGAGGTCGACCTGAGTCGGATCGTCATGGACACCGTGGGCGACGCCCATGTAGCAGCGCGAGACCACGCCTGGACCCTGGACCTGCCGGAGGATCCGGTGCTCGTGGTCGGTGACGAGGCTCGGCTGCGCCAGGTGCTGGTCAACCTGCTCGGCAACGCCCGCACGCACACCCCAGCGGGCTCCACGGTGGTGACCGCCTTGCGTACCGAGGGCGCCACGGCCGTCATGACCGTCACCGACAACGGCCCCGGCATCCCGGCCGAGTTCCTACCAACTATCTTTGAGCGGTTCACCCGCGGGGACGAGTCGCGCAATCGCGCGTCCGGCACCACCGGGCTCGGCCTGTCCATCGTGTCGGCCGTCGTGCACGCGCACGCCGGCCAGGTCACCGTGACCTCTCACCCGGGTCAAACCCAGTTCCAGGTCACCCTGCCGCTGGCCTGACGCGGAGCCGCGGCATACCGAACGGCGCGTTCCCTCGCGAACGCGCAGGAGCCCCTGGACCGTGACGGTCCAGGGGCTCCCGGTTGCGCGGAGGCGGAGG
>CALMQX010000032.1 GCA_937873315.1 uncultured Nostocoides sp.
GCCTTGGCGGGCTTCTCGGCCTTGGCGGGCTTCTCGGCCTTGGCGGGCTTCTCGGCGGCGGGGGCCGCCACGGCGACGCCACCGACGAAGGTGTCGAAGGCCGCCTTGGTGAAGACCACATCGTCCGCGCAGAGCACGTCATAGGTGTTGAGCTGGTCGACCGCCAGGACGTGGACGTTGTCCAGGTTGCGCACCGACTTCAACGACGCGATGTCGGGGCGGTCCAGGACGACGAGCAGGTTCTTGCGCTCGGTCAGGCCGGACAGCAGCGTGGCCGCGGCCTTGGTCGAGGGCGCATCGCTGGAGGCGATGGCGTCAACGACGTGGATGCGACCGTGACGGGCCCGGTCCGAGAGGGCACCGCGCAGGGCGGCGGCCTTCATCTTCTTGGGGGTCCGCTGCGAGTAGTCACGCGGCTGCGGGCCGTGGACGGTGCCACCGCCAGCGAACTGCGGCGCCCGGGTCGAGCCCTGACGGGCGCGGCCGGTGCCCTTCTGCTTGTACGGCTTCTTGCCACCACCGGAGACCATGCCCCGGGTCTTGGTGGCGTGCGTCCCCTGGCGCGCCGCAGCAAGCTGCGCGACAACGACCTGGTGGATCAGGGGGACATTGGTCTGCACGTCGAAGATCTCGGCGGGCAGCTCAACATTCAGCGTGGTGGTAGCCATCTACGCTCAGGCTCCCTTCGCAGCCGTGCGGACCAGGACCAGGCCGCCACGGGGGCCGGGAACGGCACCCTTGACGAGCAGCAGGCTCTTGTCGGCGTCCACGGCGTGGATCGTGAGGTTCTGGGTGGTCTGGCGCACGCCGCCCATCCGGCCAGCCATCCGCATGCCCTTGAACACGCGGCCCGGGGTGGCGCAGCCACCGATCGAGCCCGGCTTGCGGTGGTTGCGGTGGGAACCGTGCGAGGAGGAGACACCGGCGAAGCCGTGGCGCTTCATGACACCGGCAAAACCCTTGCCCTTGGTGGTGCCGGTCACGTCGACCTGCTGGCCACTCTCGAAGGTGTCGGCGCCAAGCTCCTGGCCCACGGCATACTCCGCTGCGTCCGCGGTGCGCAGCTCAACGAGGTGACGGCGCGGGGTAACCCCGGCCTTCTCGAAGTGCCCGGTGAGCGGCTTGGTGACCTTGCGCGGGTCGATCGCCCCGAAGCCCAGCTGGACCGCGACATAACCGTCGGCCTCATCGCTACGGACCTGGGTGACCACGCACGGGCCGGCCTGGATCACGGTGACGGGTACGAGCTTGTTGTTCTCGTCCCACACCTGGGTCATCCCCAGCTTGGTGCCGAGGATTCCCTTCTGCGTCTTAGTTGCGTTCATCGTCGTCTGTGCCTCAGAGCTTGATCTCGATGTTGACATCTGCCGGGAGGTCGAGACGCATCAGCGAGTCGACGGCCTTGGGCGTCGGGTCGATGATGTCGATGAGGCGCTTGTGGGTGCGCATCTCGAAGTGCTCGCGGCTGTCCTTGTACTTGTGGGGCGACCGGATGACGCAGAAGACGTTCTTCTCCGTCGGGAGCGGCACGGGGCCGACCACGGTCGCACCGGCACGGGTGACCGTGTCGACGATCTTGCGCGCCGAGCTGTCGATGACCTCGTGGTCGTACGACTTCAAGCGAATGCGGATCTTCTGTCCCGCCATCGTCACTTCCGTCTTTCTCTCGCGTCACTGCTGTCTGTGTCGGTCACCGTCGTGACCTCCGACCCCCGCGGTCGGGCGTGTCGCCCTTGCTCCGCGGGTGAATCGGCGATTTCTCGTCGATCCACGGTGGTGGGAGGTCCCGGTGATGACCGGGGCCTGACTCTTCGCGATGCCATCACCCCGAAGGGCGCTGTCAACGCGGTGGGCAGGTGCTGGTGAGAGCACCCGCGCGCCAGGCAACTGAACTAGTGTGCCAGAGGCCGACCTGACCCTCCAAATCCGCGGCTTCTCGACGGTCTCCCCCGCACCACTTTTCCCGCCTGATGCCGGAAATCCGCGGTAGCGGTCGGTTATATGGGGCCTTCACTGAAAGGTTCCGACCCCCAGTCGCGGCGTGCGCGGGTGTACGGAGCCGGAAGGTCTCGACGGTCTCCCCCGCACCACTTTTCCCGCCTGATGCCGGAAATCCGCGGTAGCGGTCGGTTATATGGGGCCTTCACTGAAAGGTTCCGACCCCCAGTCGCGGCGTGCGCGGGTGTTTGGAGCCGGAATCGTCTCGTCGGGTCGCTGCGCGCGCCCTCGCGCTGCCCGCGCTGTCCCTCGCGCTGCCCGGGTCCCCGGCGCTGCCCGCGCCCTCGCGCTGCCAGGTCGCTCGCGCTGCCCGGGTCCCCGGCGGCCCCTCAGGGCGTCAACGGCACCCGCGCATTCTTATCGTCCTGACAGGTGCCGCGCAGGACTGTCATATGCCGCATGCGCAGTGTTGGGACATCAGCGCCGCACCACGTGGCGCCAGACCCTGCAACTCTCACAGAAAGTCCCCCACATGAGCATCTCGCCCACCTCCATCAAGGTCGCCGCGCTTGGCAGTCTGGTCGCCGTCGGCGCAGGCCTCGGCATTGCCAGCGCCTCCGCCGCGACCAACCCAGCACCCCAGGGCTCCACTGCTTCGGCAGCCTCCGGCACACAGGCAAATACGGGTGGGGCCCAAGCCGGTGCCAGTGCAGCCGGCCGGGGCCCGGCGGGCCAGCGTGGCCCAGGCGGTCACGCAGGTGGCGGGATGCGCGGTCTCGACGCCGCCGCACTCGCCAAGGACCTCGGCGTCACCGAGGCCAAGGTCACCGCGGCGCTGCAGAAGGTGCACGAGGCTCTCAAGCCAGCCACGCCGCCGAAGACCGGGACCAGCACCACCGCCCCAACTCCCCCGACCGCCGCGGACAAGACCGCGCGCGACAAGGCCTTTGTCAGCGCGCTTGCCAAGGAGCTGGGCGTCGACGAAGCCAAGGTGACCGCCGCCCTGGCCAAGGAGCGCGCCGCCCACGAGGCCCAGCACAAGGCCGAGCTCACGACCCGGCTCGATGCGGCCGTCACCGCGGGCAAGCTCACGGCCTCGGACAAGGCTGCGGTGCTCAAGGCCTTCGACGCGGGCGTGCTCGCTGGCCCGGCTGGTGGACCACGCGGCTAACCAGCCCACCCGATCCGCGGCTAACCGGCCCACCCGATCCGCGGCTAACCGGCCGGCCCGATCCGCGGCTAACCGGCCCACCCGATCCGCGGCTAACCAGCCCACCCGATCCGCGGCTAACCAGCCCACCCGATCCGCGGCTGACGAGCGAAGCCCGCTCACCGCGAGTGACCAGCCCAGTGGCCCGGGGTGGTGTCATCAGAGCGACACCACCCCGGGCCACTGGCATTGACAACGACGAAGGGCCCGCATGCCGTGCGGCATACGGGCCCTTCGTGCGATGAGTCGACAAGCGACTCGCGTCAGATCACTTGGTGATCTTGGTGACGCGGCCGGCGCCCACGGTCCGACCACCCTCGCGGATGGCGAACTTCAGGCCCTCCTCCATGGCGATCGGCTGGATGAGCTCGACCTTCATCTCGGTGTTGTCACCGGGCATGACCATCTCGGTGCCCTCGGGGAGGTGCACAACGCCGGTCACGTCGGTGGTACGGAAGTAGAACTGCGGACGGTAGTTGTCGTAGAACGGCGTGTGACGGCCACCCTCGTCCTTGGACAGGATGTAGACCTGCGCCTCGAACTCGGTGTGCGGGGTCATCGTGCCGGGCTTGATGACGACCTGGCCGCGCTCGACGTCCTCACGCTTGACACCACGAAGCAGCAGACCGACGTTCTCGCCGGCGCGCGCCTCGTCGAGCAGCTTGCGGAACATCTCGACACCGGTGACGGTCGACTTGGTCGACTTCTCGTGGATGCCGACGATCTCGACCTCCTCGTTGACCTTGAGGATGCCACGCTCGATACGACCGGTGACGACGGTGCCACGACCGGTGATCGTGAAGACGTCCTCGACGGGCATGAGGAACGGCTTGTCCGTCTCACGCTCGGGCTCGGGGATGTAGTCGTCCACGGCCTGCATGAGCTCGAGCACGGTGGCGCCCCACTCGGCGTCGCCCTCGAGGGCCTTGAGCGCCGAGACCTTGACGACCGGCAGGTCGTCGCCCGGGAACTCGTAGGTGGAGAGCAGCTCACGGACCTCCATCTCGACGAGCTCGAGGATCTCCTCGTCGTCGACCATGTCGGCCTTGTTGAGCGCCACGACGATGTAGGGGACACCCACCTGGCGGGCCAGGAGGACGTGCTCCTTGGTCTGCGGCATCGGACCATCGGTGGCCGCGACGACGAGAATCGCGCCGTCCATCTGGGCCGCACCGGTGATCATGTTCTTGATGTAGTCCGCGTGACCCGGGCAGTCGACGTGGGCGTAGTGCCGACCCTCGGTCTGGTACTCGATGTGCGCGATGGAGATGGTGATACCGCGCTGCTTCTCCTCGGGCGCCTTGTCAATGTCGTCAAACGCGAACTTCGGGTTGACGTCCGGGTACTTGTCGTGCAGGACCTTCGAGATCGCAGCCGTCAGCGTCGTCTTACCGTGGTCAATGTGACCGATGGTGCCGATGTTGACGTGCGGCTTGGTCCGCTCGAACTTTGCCTTCGCCACTGTCTGTCCTCCTCAGGACTCTTGCCTCACGCCGTGCGCCCAGGGTCAGGACGTGGCGTTGCTTTTGGGTTGGTGTGGATTACTGAGTTGTGAACTCGTGACCAGCGACCAGTCTAGGTCACTCGCCGCGGGTCTTCTTAATGATTTCCTCGGCCACGGACCGCGGGACCTCGGCGTAGGAGTCGAACTCCATCGAGTAGTTCGCCCGACCCTGGGTCTTGGACCGCAGGTCGCCGACGTACCCGAACATCTCCGACAACGGGACCAGGCCGCGCACGACCTTCGCCCCAGAGATGTCCTCCATGGCCTGAATCTGGCCACGGCGAGAGTTGATATCGCCGATGACGTCGCCCATGTAGTCCTCGGGCGTCCGCACCTCCACGGCCATCATCGGCTCAAGCAGGATGGGGTCCGCCTTGCGGACTGCCTCCTTGAGCGCCATGGAACCGGCGATCTTGAACGCCATCTCCGAAGAGTCGACGTCGTGGTAGGCACCATCGAGCAGCGTGGCCTTGATGCCCACGAGCGGATAGCCGGCCAGCACGCCGTACTGCATGGCGTCCTGGATACCGGCATCGACCGACGGGATGTACTCGCGCGGCACGCGGCCACCGGTCACCTTGTTGTCGAACTCGTAGAGCGCGCCGTCCGTGGTGTCCAAGGGCTCGATCGAGATCTGAACCTTGGCGAACTGGCCGGAGCCACCGGTCTGCTTCTTGTGCGTGTAGTCGAGCTTATCGACGGTCCGACGGATCGTCTCGCGGTAGGCCACCTGCGGCTTGCCCACGTTGGCCTCGACCTTGAACTCGCGACGCATACGGTCAACGAGGATGTCGAGGTGCAGCTCGCCCATGCCGGCGATGATCGTCTGACCAGTCTCCTCGTCGAGGGTGACCTGGAAGGTCGGGTCCTCTTCGGCGAGCTTCTGGATCGCGGTGCCCAGCTTCTCCTGGTCGCCCTTGGTCTTGGGCTCGATGGCCACCTGGATGACCGGCTCGGGGAAGGTCATCGACTCCAGCACGACCGGCTTGTCGATGTCACTGAGGGTGTCACCGGTGGTCGTGCTCTTCAGGCCGATGGCGGCGTAGATGTGACCCGCGCGGGCCTCATCGACCGGGTTCTCCTTGTTGGCGTGCATCTGGAAGAGCTTCCCGATGCGCTCCTTCTTGACCTTGGTCGAGTTCAGCACCTGGGTGCCGGAGGTGATTCGACCGGAGTACACGCGGATGAAGGTCAGCGTCCCAAAGAAGGGGTGCGCGGCGACCTTGAAGGCAAGCGCCGAGAAGGGCTCTTCCGCGCTCGGCTCCCGCAGGATCTGCTCCTCCTCGTTGCCAGGCGCGTGGCCCTGCATGGCGGGCACATCGACCGGGGCCGGCAAGTAGCTGATCACGGCGTCGAGCATCGGCTGAACGCCACGGTTCTTGAACGCCGAGCCACACAGGACGGGGTTGACCTCGCCACTGACGGTGAGCGCACGGATGCCGGCGCGCAGGTCCTCGAGCGAGAGCTCGCCCTCCTCGAGGTACTTCTCCATGAGCTCGTCATTGGACTCCGCGACCCGCTCGACGAGCGTGTTGCGGTACTCCTCGGCCTTGTCCTGGAGGTCGGCGGGGATCTCCTGAACCTCGTACTTGGCGCCCATGGTGACATCACCCTTGGCGTCGCCCGGCCAGACCAGGGCACGCATCTCGAGCAGGTCGATGACACCGACGAAGTCGTTCTCGGCGCCGATCGGCAGCTGGAGGACCAGCGGCTCCGCGCCAAGGCGGTCCACGATGGTCTTCACGGTGAAGTAGAAGTCCGCGCCCAGCTTGTCCATCTTGTTGACGAAGCAGATCCGGGGCACGTTGTACTTGTCGGCCTGACGCCACACGGTCTCGGACTGGGGCTCAACGCCCTCCTTGCCGTCGAAGACCGCGACCGCGCCATCGAGGACGCGCAGCGAGCGCTCAACCTCAACGGTGAAGTCGACGTGACCAGGGGTGTCGATGATGTTGATCTGGTTCTTGTCCCAGAAGCAGGTCACCGCCGCGGAGGTGATCGTGATCCCCCGCTCCTTCTCCTGCTCCATCCAGTCGGTGGTGGAAGCACCGTCGTGGGTCTCACCGATCTTGTGGTTCACCCCGGTGTAGAAGAGGATGCGCTCGGTCACCGTGGTCTTACCGGCGTCGATGTGCGCCATGATGCCGATATTGCGAACCTGCTTGAGGTCCGTCAGAACGTCCTGTGCCACTTCTGTCTACTCATCTCATCTGTCAGTGCGAATGCCGTATCGGCGGTTCCCGTATGCCGCCCGCCCGCGAGGCGGGCGGCATACGAGAGCTGGGACTACCAGCGGTAGTGCGCGAAGGCCCGGTTGGACTCGGCCATCTTGTGCGTGTCCTCGCGGCGCTTCACAGCGGCACCCAGGCCATTGGAGGCGTCGAGGATCTCGTTCATGAGCCGCTCGGTCATGGTCTTCTCACGGCGCTGACGGCTGTAACCCACGAGCCAGCGCAGGGAAAGGGTCGTGGCCCGGTTGGGCTTGACCTCGATCGGCACCTGGTAGGTGGCGCCACCAACGCGGCGGGACTTGACCTCGAGGGTCGGCTTGATGTTGTCGAGCGCGCGCTTGAGCGTGGCTACCGGGTCGGTGCCGGTCTTCTCACGGCAGCCCTCCAGGGCGCCGTAGACGATGGTTTCAGCGATCGACTTCTTGCCGTCGAGCAGGATCTTGTTGACCAGCGCGGTCACCAGAGGGCTCTGGTAGACCGGGTCAACCACGAGCGGCCGCTTGGGAGCGGGACCTTTGCGAGGCATCAGCCCTTCACCTTCTTCGCACCGTAGCGGCTACGAGCCTGCTTGCGGTTCTTGACGCCCTGGGTGTCAAGGGCACCCCGGATGATCTTGTAACGGACACCGGGGAGGTCCTTCACACGGCCGCCACGCACGAGCACGATCGAGTGCTCCTGGAGGTTGTGGCCCTCGCCGGGGATGTAGGCCGTGACCTCGATGCTGCTGGTGAGGCGCACGCGGGCGACCTTACGCAGAGCAGAGTTCGGCTTCTTGGGGGTGGTGGTGTACACACGGGTGCACACGCCGCGGCGCTGCGGAGAGCCCTTCAGGGCAGGAGTCTTGACCTTGGTGGTCTTGTCCTGCCGGCCCTTGCGCACCAGCTGGTTGATGGTAGGCAACCTGGATCCTTTGCATCTGGTCGATGCCGCCACGTCATTGCGGCGGCTCCTTGTCATGCCCTTTGCGGCCCCCGCGGTCGGGTGTGTCGCATTGGGTACTCTCCCCTGCATTCCCCATGGCACACCGCGAAAGATTCTCGGAGTTGAATAGGGCGCCCGGCGAGAGGTGGGCGGGCCGGGTGGCGGGCACTCGGCTCGTGTGGTCCGGACCTTGCCAGACACAGCGTCCAACTCTACCGCCAGGCTGATCTGGCCACCAAATCGCGGACGCGCGCAGGCTTGCGGGCCCAGTAGATCGCGTACTCCAGGGTGCGTCCGTCGCGATCGACGGTATGCCGCGACTCGCGTGCGCCCGGATCGATAGATCGCAGATTCGCCAACAGTGAGGGTGCCAGGTGTGAGGACCAGATGCCCAGGAGGCCGCCTTCCGACAGCCGGCTGGCGGTGAGCTCGAGCTGATCGGCGGCATACAGGCGAGCGTTCGGGGCGTGCACCAGGAAGTCCGGACCGTTGTCCACATCGAGCAGGATGAGGTCCCACGGTCCGGCCGGCCCCTCGCCGCCGAGCACGCGGGCAATGTCGCCACTGTGCATCGTGCAGCGCTCCCCCTCGATCCCGCTCAGCTCAGGGACGAGCCCGGTGCGGGACCAGTGCACGAGCGGCTCGGCAAGTTCAACGACATCGACGTGACCCACCCGCGGGTCGGCCAGCACCGCCCGGGTGGTGAAGCCCAGACCGAGCCCGCCGACCAAAACCCGCTTCGGTCTCGGATGCCGCTGAAGACCTTCGGTGGCGAGCAGCACCTCGGTGGAGACATCGGTGGTGTCCATGGCAAAGGCGCCGTTGACCATCAGTTCGAGGATCTCGCCTCGGCGTCGCAGCACCACCTCGCCGGCGGCGCACTCGGCACGCGCCAGAAGCTGCGACGTCCCCACCATTGCTGGAGCCTAGTGCCGCTCACTGAGAGTGGACCCAAGCGCAGCATGCGGGAGGGGCCGGTGAACTCGCGTTCGCCGGCCCCTCGCCGTACCAAGCGGATCTACGTCAGAGACGGTCCAGACCCAACTCGCTGTCGTCCAAGCGGACGGCCTCGCCCGAACCCGGACCAAAGGTCGGGTAGGCGTAGTCGTCATAGGACGGCATGGCGTACATCGCGGAGCGGGCCTCCTCGGTCGGCTCGACCTCGATGCCGCGGTAGCGCATGAGGCCGGTCCCGGCGGGGATCAGCTTGCCCAGGATGACGTTCTCCTTCAGACCAAGCAGCGGGTCGGACTTGCCCTCCATGGCCGCCTCCGTGAGGACCCGGGTGGTCTCCTGGAAGGACGCCGCGGACAGCCAACTTTCGGTCGCCAGCGAGGCCTTGGTGATACCCATCAGCTCCGGGCGACCCGAGGCCGGCTTGCCGCCCTCGGCCACGACGCGGCGGTTCTCGTCCTCGAACCGGCCACGCTCGGCGAGCATGCCAGGCAGCAAGTCCGCGTCACCAGACTCGATGATCGTGATCCGGCGGAGCATCTGCCGAACGATGACCTCGATGTGCTTGTCGTGGATGGACACACCCTGCTGGCGGTACACGTTCTGGACCTCGTCCACGAGGTGCATCTGCACCGCGCGGGGGCCAAGGATACGCAGGACGTTCTTGGGGTCGATGGCGCCCTGGGTCAGCTGGCTGCCGACCTCGACGTGCTCGCCATCGGTCACCAGCAGGCGGGCCCGCTTGCTGACCGGGTAGGCGTGCTGCTCGCTGCCGTCGTCCGGCGTGAGCAGGATGCGACGAGCCTTGTCGGTCTCCTCGATCTCCACGCGACCGGTCGCCTCGGCGATCGGCGCGACACCCTTGGGGGTACGGGCCTCGAAGAGCTCGACGACACGCGGCAGACCCTGGGTGATGTCGTCACCGGCCACACCACCGGTGTGGAAGGTCCGCATCGTCAGCTGGGTACCGGGCTCACCGATGGACTGGGCGGCGATGATGCCGACGGCCTCACCGATGTCGACCAGCTTGCCGGTGGCCAAGGAACGGCCGTAGCACTTCGCGCAAGTTCCGACCTTGGAGTCACAGGTGAGCACGGAGCGCACCTTGACCGCGTCGACACCAGCGTCGAAGAGCGCGTCGATCACGACATCACCGAGGTCGATGCCGGCCGGTGCCAACACCGTGCCGTCGCGCTCGACGTCCGCAGCCAGGGTCCGTGCGTAGACCGAGGTCTCCACGTCGTCGTGCAGCACCCGCTCGCCGGAGCGCTCGTTGACCTTGGCGATGGGCATAGCCAGACCGCGGTCGGTGCCACAGTCGTCCTCGCGGATGATGACATCCTGCGAGACGTCGACCAGACGACGGGTGAGGTAGCCGGAGTCGGCCGTCCGCAGCGCGGTGTCAGCCAGACCCTTACGGGAACCGTGCGTGGAGATGAAGAACTCCAGCACCGACAGGCCCTCACGGAAGTTCGCGCGGATCGGTCGCGGAATGATGTCACCCTTCGGGTTCGACACCAGACCACGCATACCGGCGATCTGCCGCAGCTGCATCCAGTTACCACGAGCACCGGAGGAGACCATCCGGAAGATGGTGTTGGTGACCGGGATGTTGGCCTCCATCTCCTTGGCGATCTCGTTGGTGGCCTGGGTCCAGATCTCGATGAGCTCCTGACGGCGCTCGTCGTCGGTGATCAGACCACGCTCGTACTGGGTCTGAACCTTGTCGGCCTTGACCTCGTAACCCTCGAGGATTTCCCCCTTGCGCGGCGGGGTCACGACATCGGAGATGGCCACGGTGGTACCCGAACGGGTCGCCCAGTGGAAGCCAGCCTCCTTGAGCGCGTCGAGGCTCGCAGCAACCTGAACCTTGGTGTAGCGCTCGGCCAGGTCGTTGACGATCGTCGAGAGACGCTTCTTGTCGACCTGCTCGTTGACGAACGGGTAGTTCGCCGGGAGGGTCTCGTTGAAGAGCGCACGCCCGAGGGTGGTCTCGCCAATCCACACCGACGCGAAGCCCTCATCGTTGACCTCGACGTCCGAGCCCGGGGCAGGCACGATGTCGGTGAACCGGATCCGCACCCGCGAACCCAACTCAATCTCACCGGCGTCGAAGGCCATCCGAGCCTCGGACGGCGTGCCGAAACTGCGAAGCTGGTCGGCGCCGGCGCCCTTGGCGGCGACATACGCCGGCGAGGTCTCCGAGGTCAGGTGGAACAGACCGATGATCATGTCCTGGGTGGGCATGGTCACCGGGCGACCGTCGGCCGGCTTGA
>CALMQX010000033.1 GCA_937873315.1 uncultured Nostocoides sp.
CGCTCGCGGGGATGCACTGGGATGCCGCGCTGCTCGACGTCGCAGGTCGGATGTTCGACGGCCTCCGGGCGGCACCGCAAGGCCGCCCCCCCTGCTGCTGGAAGAGTTGCCGACGGGCACCCACGCCGTGCGGGTAGAGAGGTGTGTCTGACCGCGCTTCGGGTAAGCGAGTTCGCTCATAGGTGCAACTGCATTGGAATCCCTCGGTCAGAGTGCCTGGTAGTAGTCGCGGATGGTCGCAGCCATCAGCTTGCGGCGCTGTCCTAGGAACTCCTTGTAGCTGCCTGCGGTGACTTCGACGAGATTCGCCGGCACGGCGTTCTCAGCGAGGTTCGCGGCGAGGTCGCTCGGGTCGGTGATCTCTCCGAGTGTCAACAGCCCTGACTCGATCTGGGCGGCCATGTCTGCCATGTACTGCCTCGGCGGCTTGTTGCTGATGCTGATGTTGATCGACGTCTCGGTCAGCGCGAAGTTGGCCACCTGGTTGTAGTCGCCACGGTCGGGATAGCCGTTCTTCTGCAAGTAGTCCTTTGGCACGATGTGGTGGATGTCGCCGGACTGCTGATGCATAGCGGCGACGGTGATGCCCCTCGACAAGAACCCTCGGGCGTTCGTGGTGACCTGTGCTGCGAGGAACGTCTGGAAGTACGGGCTGATGGTGCTCGTCGTCTCCAGTGCGACCGGGAGTGTCACCGCCCAGAAGGCCTCAGAGAGCTCGGACTCCTCGACCTGCTTGAGGTAGTTCGCGGCGCCTTGTTCGCCGATCCGACGGATGTCCTGCTCCCACGTGGATTCGAAGCTGCCGGAGTGCCGCCCGGTGAGCATCGACATCACGAACCAGCGCTTCACGATGCGCTTCCGCTGGCCCTCGGTCATCTCCTTGTCCTGGCGGAGCCGGAGGTAGAGGGCGTAGGCGAAGTTCAGCGCGTTCTTCGAGTTCACCATGCCCGGAGTGATGAAGCCGGCCGACTTGATGAGCATGAGGAAGTTGTCGAAGTGGTAGTTGTTGACGATGTGGAGAAGTGCTCGCTCGAGCTTGTCGTAGGCGACGGGGATGCGCTCCTCGTCCACCTTCCGCGTTTCCGGGTCGCGGCCTGAGAGCTCGCTGACGATGCTGGACGCCTTGCCGCGGCTGAAGCCGACGAGGCCAGCGACGCGGATGATGTCGCTGTACTCCGGGTCGTAGAGGTCCTCGGCCTCGTCCTTTAGCCACCTGACGGCCTTCAGATACGGCGTCTCGGCGAACTCCCTGTCGTTCTCCTTGATGTCGGCGTAGGCATGTGGAGCGACCGCGAGGTGGCAGAAGTAGTCGATGAGCTTGCGGAGGTTGCGGCCACGGTCGCCGTACGTCGCGATCTTGCTCATCGCGAAGTCGGCGCTGCTCAGCGGGACGCCTTTGGAGTTGATCCGGATGAAGATCTCGGACACGGTTTCGACATCGAGGTCGTCTGCGAGGCCGATGATGCCGATCTGGGCGTTCTGGATCCGGCCGAGGAGGGCGAGGTTGGTCTCGAAGATCTTGGCGTCGACGTCGGGGTTGCGTTCGAGGTACTCGCGCGCGAAGGACAGCGGTGACTCGGAGTTGAAGTACTCGCTGATGTCGGCGATCCATTGTGGGTTCTTACGGATCACCGGTGTCAGCGTCGCGAACTCCTCGGTGATGGGGTTGAACGCGATCGTGATCCGAACGGACTTGTACCGCTTGTTGATCACCTCGAGGCCGGCGACTGCAGCCCGGAGGGCCGTGATGCGCTGTTGACCATCGATCAGGATCTGCTGGTGAGCCGCGACCTGGCCACCCTTGAGTTTCGCGCCGACCGACTGCCAGGTGATCAGGTAGCCGACTGGGTAGCCCTTGTAGAGCGAGTCCATAAGGTCGCGCACCTTGACGCTGTCCCAGACGAACGGACGCTGGAGCTCCGGGATTGCGATCCGGTCGCTCTTGACGTCCGCTAACAACTGCGTGACGGCGGACTGCGTCACCGAGTACTTCGCCATTCCTACCCCTCCTCTGGTTTGTGACCCACGCTAGCGGGGACCCGACGGGCGCGGGTCAATCTGGCTCTGACACCCCCGACCTAAAGGTTGCGCTGGGCGGAGTGGCAGACGACGCGTGAGCCCACCGGCCGGACCCTGCCGGCGATCCGAGACTCGAGCTCGGCAGACTCCTCGGCACACGCCTAGCGATAGCTCGGCAAGGCATGCGTGGCCGGACGACCGCGCGCCCGGCTGGGGAAACATGCCGAGACCCCGGAATCCCTAGAAATGCGGGGAAGGATTCCGGGGTCTCGGCGGGGATTTCGGGGTGACCCCGAAATCCAGTGGCCTACGAGGATCAGATGTCGAAGTACATCTCGAACTCGTGGGGGTGCGGGCGGAAGCGGATCGGGTCGATCTCGTTCTTGCGCTTGTACTCGATCCAGGTCTCGATGACATCCTTGGTGAACACGTCGCCCTCGAGCAGGAACTCGTGGTCCGCCTCCAGTGCGTCGAGCACCTCGCCCAGCGAGCCGGGGACCTGCTTGATCTCTGCGTGCTCCTCCGGGGGCAGCTCGTAGAGGTCCTTGTCCACGGGCTCCGGGGGCTCGATCCGGTTGCGAATGCCGTCCAGGCCGGCCATCAGCTGCGCGGCGAAAGCGAGGTACGGGTTGCACGACGGGTCCGGGATGCGGAACTCGATGCGCTTGGCCTTGGGGGAAGCGCCGGCGATCGGGATGCGGATGCAGGCCGAGCGGTTACGCGCCGAGTACACCAGGTTGACCGGAGCCTCATAGCCCGGCACGAGGCGGTGGTAGGAGTTCACCGTCGGGTTGGTGAAGGCCAGCAGCGCCGGAGCATGCGCGAGCAGGCCACCGATGTACCAACGAGCCAGGTCGGAGAGGCCACCGTAGCCGCGCTCGTCGTAGAACAGCGGCTCGCCGTCCTTCCACAGCGACTGGTGGGTGTGCATACCCGAACCGTTGTCCCCGAACAGTGGCTTGGGCATGAAGGTGGCGGTGGCGCCGCTGGCCCAGGCGGTGTTCTTGACGACGTACTTGAACTTCATCATGTCGTCGCCCGAGTGCAGCAGCGTGTTGAAGCGGTAGTTGATCTCCTGCTGACCACCGGCGGCCACCTCATGGTGGCTCCGCTCGACGGTGAGGCCGACATCCTTGAGCTTCAGGCAGATGTCGTCACGCAGGTCAGCGAAGTGGTCGACCGGCGAAACCGGGAAGTAGCCACCCTTCTGGCGCGGCTTGTAGCCACGGTTGCCACCCTCCTCCTCGCGACCGGTGTTCCAGTTGCCCTCACGCGAGTCGAGGTAGTAGTAGCCGCAGTTGATGTCGGTCTTGAACCGGACGTCATCGAAGATGAAGAACTCGGCCTCGGCGCCAAAGTAGGCGGTGTCCGCGATGCCAGTGGACTTCAGGTACGCCTCAGCCTTGGCAGCGATATTGCGCGGGTCGCGGCTGTAGGGCTCGTCGGTGAATGGGTCGACGATCGAGAAGTTCATGATCAGGGTCTTCTCAGCCCGGAAGGGGTCGAGGTAGGCCGTCGCCACATCGGGGAGGAGCTTCATGTCCGACTCGTGAATCGCCTGGAATCCGCGGATCGAGGAGCCGTCGAAGGCCTGCCCCACGGTGAAGAAGTCCGCGTCGATGGACTCGGCGGGCACATTGAAGTGCTGCATGATGCCGGGCAGGTCGCAGAAGCGGATGTCGACGAACTTGACGTCCTCATCCTGGATGTACTTCAGAACCTCGTCAGCAGAGCTGAACACAGTGTTCCTCCTGGGTATGGGAAAGCGGTCGGACCGACGCTAGCCAGGCGGGATTTCTCGCCGGTGACCCGCATGTTTCGCCGGTGTTACGTATCACCCGGCGTGGCGGGTCGTCTTCTCGACTGAGTCCCCGAGCGTGTGGGGGCCCATCCCACCCCAGGAGGAGACATGGCAACACATATTCTCAAGGTCGCTCAGGGCGTGAACCTGGAGCAACTGCAGAAGTCGCTGGCCGAGCTCGTTGGCGAGCTTGGCTGCCCGTCATGCGGGCTCAATGGCTTCGACATCGGCTTCGGCGTCGATCCCGGCCCGGACTGGACGCGGTTCAAGGACCGCTTCGACTTCATCCGGGACATCGAGACCTTCAAGGTCGACATCGCCGATGTGATGTCCGCGGTCCAGGTCGACCAGGTTGCCTTCACGCGCTGATGCGCACACCGACAGCCGACGGCGGGGGCGCCTGCTTCGCCCCCGCCCTCGGCGTGTCCTTCGAGGGGCGCCCGGCGGATTTTCTGCCCGCCGTCGCTCACCTCGCCGATGTCGTCGAGATCGTGCCGGACTCGCTGGTGGCGGCCGATCAGCGGCCGCATCCCGCGCTGCTGGAGCACCTGGATGAGCACGCCGCCAATCACCCGGTGACCTTCCACGGCATCGGCCTGTCGATCGGCAGCACTCAAGGCTGGAATGAGGACTACCTGCGGCTGCTTGACGCCATGCTCACCTGGCGGATGCCGCGCTGGCACAGCGAGCACCTCGGGCTCACCGTGGTGGATGGTTCCTTCCTCGGCACGATGCCCGCGCTTCCGCTGACGTCGGAAGCGGCCGAGTTGGTGATCGGGCGCGCCCAAGCGATGCGGGCGGCATACGGACTGGACTTCCTGCTCGAACATGTCGCCTCGCCGCTGCCCCGACCCGACCAGATGTCGCTGGCGGCATTCTTGAACCTGGTCGCTGCCGAGTCGGGCGCGTCGCTGCTCATCGATCTGCACAATCTGGAGTGCGATGCCGACAACGGCCTGCTCGATCTTGGGGAGTTCGTCGACGAACTGGACTGGTCGGCCGTTCGGGAGCTGCACCTCGCCGGTGGGGTCTGGCACGAGGGGCTGCACCTCGATGTCCACTCAGGGCTGGTCGCGACCAGCACGAGCGACCTGCTGCACGACGTGCTCCCACGCGCCGCCGGCCTGGAGTTGGTGGTCTACGAGGTGCTCGCCGCGGCCGTGCCCAAGCTCGGAGTCGACGCGATCGGCGACCAATTGGGCGCCCTGCGCGCGCTGCTGAACAGCCATCGGCTGGTCGCGCCATGACTCTGGTGGCCTACGAACGAAGCGTGGCCGACTTAGTGACCGGGCGCCGTACGCCGGTGACGCACGGCGAGGCCGTCGTGCGCTGGTCGGTGCTCTCGTGGGCCTCGCTCGGGTTGCGGCAGGTGTGCCCGCTGACCACCTCGATTCTGGCCGACCGACGGCGGCTCGACCAGGCGATCGCGGCTCACGTGGCCATCGGTGGCCGGCCGCTGAGCCCCCATGCCTGGGGCCGCGCCTTCGTCGCCGAATTCTTGACCGACCCCGACAACTCCGTGGCCGCGGCGGCGGCGCTCGAGTATGCCGTGCTGTCCGGACTCGCTGGCGAATCCTGAGGCGTCCTACTTGCCGCGCAACCCGCGGCGATCCACCCGTGCGCGATGCGGATCCATCCCTGCGGGGATCGGGGGACGCATCCCTCCCAGGGACTTCAGCCGCTTGTTCACGGCCGAGACCTCGGCCTTAGTCAGCACCGGACGCATCCGGGTCAGCTTGCCGGCGATCTTGCGGACCGGAACCTGGCCCTCGGCATCGCCCGCGGTCCACAGGTGGATCGGGACGCCGGGAGCGACCCGTGAGGCCTTCTTCTCCTCGGCCTTGAGGAGCTTCTTAACTCGGGCGTCCGGTCCCTCACCGATGAGGACGACTCCCGGTCGGCCCAGGGCCCGGAAGACCATGGCTGCGCCAGACATGTCATTGGCTTTGGTGCCGCGAGGAGCATCAACGGCGACCGGCTCCAGGGCGGCATACCAGCCGCGGCGGCCGATGCCCTGTAGCGCCGCTCCGACCGCGCCCGCCTTGCCCTCGAGGGCGGCGTACATGGCGTTGTTACCACGACGGTTCATCACCAGGGTGGCCGCGAGCGCGGCCGCCGGAATGGCGATGACCACGGCGTACAGGATCCAGAACCCGCCGCCCCAGATGCCCAGACCGATGATCACCGCCGCGGTGAGCAGGGCGGCCAAGAGCATCCACTGGCCGAGCTTGGGGTCGATGGACTTGATCGCGCGGTAGGCGTCGCGGATCTGCGCGATGCGCCCGGTCTTCTGCGGGGTGTCGGACATGCTTCGGTCCCGTGCTCCTGAGGGGTGGCGGTTGAGACTCCCTAGGATACGGCGTTGACGCGGGCCAGGAGGGTGGTGGCTTCCTGACGGGCCGGTGCAGCGCCCTCCTGGGCGAGATGCGCGAGGTGCTCAGGGATCGGACGACCCCAGCGAATCATTGCCCCCGCCCACAGTCGGCCAGCTCGGTACGAACTCCGCACCAGCGGGCCAGCCATGACGCCCTTGAAGCCGAGGTCCTGCGCAAAGGTGGACCAGTGCACGAACTCTTCGGGCTTCACCCACCGCTCGATCGGGTGGTGAGTGGGGGAGGGCCGCAGATACTGCGTGATCGTGAGGATGTCGCAGCCCGCATCGTGCAGGTCGGTAATCGCGGCCGCAATTTCCTCTTCGCGCTCACCCATGCCAAGGATGAGATTGGACTTGGTGACCAGGGCCGCCTCGCGGGCCATCGAGAGCACCGTCAGGGACTTCTCGTAGGTGAAGGCCGGGCGGATGCGCCGGAAGATCCGCGGCACAGTTTCTAGATTGTGCGCGAAGACCTCGGGTCGAGCATCGAAAACCTGCCCGACGAGCTCGGGCCGCGCGCCGAAGTCCGGGGGCAGGATCTCGACTCCGGTGGTGGGGTTCAAGGCGTGAATCTGCCGAATCGTCTCGGCATAAAGGCTAGCCGCCCCGTCGGGCTGGTCGTCGCGGGCCACCCCGGTGACCGTGGAGTAGCGCAGCCCCATCGAGCGCACCGATTCGGCCACTCGCCGGGGCTCGTCGAGGTCAAGTGCCTGCGGGCGTCCCGTGGCGATATCGCAGAAGTCGCAGCGCCGCGTGCAGGTGTCGCCGCCGATCAAGAAGGTCGCCTCGCGGTCTTCCCAGCACTCGAAGATGTTGGGGCAGGCAGCTTCCTGGCAGACCGTATGCAGTCCCTCCCGTTTGACCAGTCCGTGGATGCTGGTGAATTCGGGGCCCATCTTGGCCGTCGTGCGGATCCACGAGGGCTTGCGCTCGATGGGCGTCTGCGCATTGCGTGCCTCCACGCGCATCAGGCGGCGTCCCTCGGGTGCGACAGTCACGGCATCAATCCTAAGAGACCGCTGAGAGCAGGTCGCTCAAGTGCTTCTCGGTGTGGCCCAGGATGTCCTGAACGCCAACGCGCTCACCGAGCTCCCGGGTCAGTGAGGACACCCCGGCATCCGGAATGCCGCACGCCACGATGTTGTCCGCCCAGGTCAGGTCCGCGTCCGCATTGAGCGCGAAGCCGTGCATGGTCACCCGCCGACTGACCCGGACGCCGATGGCACCAAGCTTGCGGTCCGGGCCGCGGTGATCGGCGGGCACCCAGACCCCGCTGCGCCCGTCAACCCGGATGGTCTCGAGGCCGAACTCACGGCATACCCGGATCATGACCTCCTCGAGCCGGCGCACGTGGGCGACCACGTCGATGGGGACCTCGCGCAGCTGCACGATCGGATAGCCGACAAGTTGGCCGGGGCCATGCCAGGTGATCTTGCCCCCGCGATCCACGTCGATCACCGGAGTGCCGTCGAAGGGACGCTCGTGCGATGCGGTCAACTTGCCGGCGGTGTAGACGGCAGCGTGCTCAAGCAGGAGCGTGGTGTCGGGTCGGGTGCCGGCGACCACCTCCGCGTGCACCTCCCGCTGTCGGTCCCAGGCGGCCTGGTAGTCCACGAGGTGCGGGGCGAACCCGAGATGCTCGAACTCCATTCGAGCAGCGTATGCCGTCCGCCGCTAGGTGGCGAGCAGTGGTCACTGGGCTGGGTTAGGATGCCGACATGACTGTCGAGAACCGCTCCGAGGAGTCCACGCAGTCCGCACCGAATCGTGCGGACGCCAAGGTCGCGGCCCGTCGGCCGAGAGCCGTGCTCTGGGCCGCGCTGGCGATCATTCTTGCCTGGATGGCTGTCGGCGCCTGGGGAGGTCAGACCCAGGGTCGCCTCTCAGAGGTGCAGAAGAATGACAATGCGTCATTCCTGCCGACCAGCGCAGAGTCCACCGATGTGATCGACATGGTCAGCCGGTTCTCGCAGAGCGAGGAGTTGCCCTTCCTCCTGAGCGTGGAGAAGGACCAGGGCTCGCTTACCCCCGCCGATCTTGCGACCCTGGGCCAGTTCGCCACCTCGTTGCGCGGCCTGAAGCTGACCGCCATCGGAGGCGGCTCGCTGGGGGACTATCTGGTCGGCAGTGCGCCGATCGTTCCGGTGCCGAGCCAGGACGGTAAGGCGGCCCTTTTCGTGATCCCGCTCGACGGCACGAAGGGCACCGAGACCATCAACAAGAGCAGCGCGCTCCTTGCTGGCGCGGAGGCCATTCGCGCCGAGGCGGAAGGCGTGCTCAAGCCCGCCGGACTCACCGCCCACCTCGGTGGTCCGGCCGGTCTGATTTCGGACTTCGGCGCGGCATTCGCGGGCATTGACGGCATTCTCCTGCGCACCACGCTCGCCGTGGTGCTGATCATTCTCCTGGTGGTCTATCGCAGCCCGGTGCTGCCGATCATCGTGCTGCTGAGCGCGGTCTTCGGGCTCTTCCTGGCCGAGATCGCGGTGTACCCGCTGGCCAAGAATGGCACCATCGCCCTCTCGGGTCAGAGCCAAGGCATCATGTCGATCCTCGTCATCGGAGCCGCGACGGACTACGCCCTGCTCTTGGTCTCGCGATATCGCGAGGAACTCCACGATCACGCGAGCGCCTGGGAGGCGATGAAGCGTGCGTGGCGTGGCTCGATCGAACCCATCGCGGCCTCCGCGGCGACTGTGATCCTGGGCCTGTTGTGTCTCCTGCTGGCCAACCTCGGAAGCACCAGCGGGCTGGGCCCGGTGGGTGCCTTCGGCATCGCCGGCGCCTTCCTGGCTTCCCTCACCTTCCTCCCCGCCACCCTGGTTCTGTTGGGACGCAAGGCCTTCTGGCCATTTGCGCCCAAGGTCGACCACGTCCACCGCGAGGACAAGGTCGGCACCCGCGGGGTGTGGGGTCGAGTGGCAGGCATGGTCGGCAACCACCCCCGTCGCACCTGGGTGGTGACCTTGGTCGGTCTGCTGGCGTTGGCGGCCTTTGCCCCGTCGCTGAAGGCCGATGGCGTCTCGGTGGCCGATACCTTCCTGACCAAGGTCGACTCGGTGGAGGCCCAGGACGCGATCGAGCGGCACTTCCCGGCCGGCTCCGGGAGTCCGGTTCAGATCGTTGTCCCCCAGGACAAGGCCGAAGCAGCGCTTGCGCGAGTGACCAAGGACGAGGGGATTGAGAGCGCCTACCTCGGACTCGTGCCCCCGGCGCCGGGAGCGCCGGCAGTGCCCCCGGCCGTGGTCGATGGGCAGGTCCTCATCCAGGCCACCTCTAAGGATGCGGCCGATTCGCCCGGTGGTGAGGAGGTCGTGACGCGGCTGCGCAGCGACCTCGACAGCGTGAGCTCTGAGGCGATTGTGGGTGGTAATGCCGCCATCAACCTCGATGTTCGGGAGGCGGGCGTGCGGGACCTCAAACTCATCGTCCCCGTGGTTCTCCTGGTGATCTTCGTCGTGCTCTGCCTGCTGTTGCGCGCGGTGATCGCCCCACTGCTCCTGGTCGCCGCCAACGTGCTCTCGTTTGGCGCCGCGATTGGGCTTTCCGCGCTGGTGTTCAACCATGTCTTTGAGTTCGCTGGTGGTGACCCTTCGATTCCGTTGTACGGCTTCGTCTTCCTCGTAGCGCTCGGGATCGACTACTCGATCTTCCTGATGACACGAGTGCGCGAAGAGGCCACGAAGCGGACCACCCGCGAGGGCATTCTCACCGGCCTGGCGGTCACCGGAGGAGTGATCACGAGCGCCGGCATTGTGCTTGCCGCGACCTTCTCCGCCCTCGTGGTGCTGCCGTTGATCTTCCTGGTCCAGATCGCCTTCATCGTCGCGGCGGGCGTGTTGCTCGACACCTTCATCGTGCGATCGCTGCTGGTGCCTGCGCTGTCCTATGACATCGGTTCGCGGATTTGGTGGCCATCGGCCTTGGCGCGTCGCCCCTAGTCTGAGGACCATGACGCGCATTGGTCTGGTCGGGTACGGCTTTGCCGGGCAGGACATCCACGCCCCGGCCATCCTCGAGGCCGGTCTCAAGGTGGCGGCCGTGGCGACGGGCAGTCCGGAGCGGGCCGCCCTGGCCCGGGCCCGGCATCCCGGTGCCCGCATCGATGCAGACCTGAGCGCCATGCTGGCCGCTGGCGGGGTGGACGTGATTGTCCTGGCCTCACCAAGCGGTGTGCACCTGGCCCAGGGCGAAGAGGTGATCCGGGCCGGCGTGCCTCTCGTGGTCGACAAGCCGCTCGCCGTCTGCGCGACCGATGCCTTGAGCCTGGTCGACCTCGCCGCCCATCACGCGGTGCCGATGACCGTCTTCCAGAACCGGCGCTATGACGCCGAGTGGGCAACTGCACAATCCGTCGTGGCCTCCGGTGACCTCGGTGAGATCTTCCGCCTGGAGTACCGGTGGGAGCGATGGCGCCCCGTGCCCAAGGGGCGGTGGCGCGAGCAACTCGGGCCCGAGGCGGGGGGCGGCATCATGCTTGATCTCCACAGCCACGTCGTCGACGGAGCGGTGCGGATGCTTGGACCGGTCACCTCGGTGTATGCCGCCGTCGCGAGCCGGACGACCCTGGCCGAAGACGACACCCACCTCACCTGCTGGCATGAGGGCGGCGCCCTGTCGATCCTCACGGCGTCATCTCTGGTGGCCGCGCCCGGACCACGCCTGCGGATCCTGGGTACCAGGGCCGCATATGTGTTGGCAGCGGTCGGAGGTGAGCCGCACGTCGGCGCCGACCTGGCCGACGTCGACCGCGATCACCACGGCTGGGTGTATGCCGGTGAGGAACGCTCAGCGGCTCCGCGGGTGGCCAGCTCCCAGGCCGACTTCTACCGCGACCTTGCCGAAGCACTGCGCGCACAAGACCCTCAGCGGGCCATGCCGGTCGATCCGCATGATGCCGTCCACACGCTCGCGGTCATCGACGCCGCCCGGGTGAGCTCGGACGAGAATCGGGTGGTCGAGGTCATCACCCCAGGGCAACGGCCCGCCTAAACCTCGGGCAGCCGGCGCGGATCGATCCGAGTCTCGGTGACTCCCGTGGCGCTCCGCTCCACGACATAGGCGCCCTTGCCGTCCTCCTCGGCGACAGCTCCGACCAGGTCGGTGCCGTGATAGACCAAGCCAACCCCGTCGTCCGTGCAATGAGTCAGTGGCAAGGTGCCCTGCTCAACCAGCGCGTGGATCGTGGGTCGGCGAGACTCCTCGGAGTCGTAATGCACGCCATTGCCGTAGGGCAATAGCGCCAAGCCATTGGTCACGGGGCGCAGTTCGGGTCCGAAGGAGTCGGTGCAGCCACCGACGTACCAGCAGATCGAGCCTGCGGAAACCCCGGCGAGGACCACCCCGGCCTGCCAAGCCGCATGCATCGCTGGCCCGAGATCGTGCACGGCCCACACCGCCAGCAAGTTGGCGACCGACCCGCCCTGGACCCAGACCACATCGCTATCGAGCAGGAGCCCCGGCACATCGTCCACGCTGGGCATCGGGAAGAGGTCCAGGCAGGTCACGGTCACGCCCGCGACCGCCCCGGCCTGCACCATCCAGTGGTTGGCGAACTGCTGATCGCCACTGGCCGTGCCGACAAAGGTCAGCCGTGGGGTGCGGCCGTGGACGCCAGAGAGGTCAATGGCGTGATGAACCAGGGAGTTGAACTCCAGCCGCGTGCGGCGGCCGTAGCGGTAACCCCCCGAGGTCGCGACGATGGTCGGTTGATCTGCTGGCATGCGGCCAGCCTAGAGTTCATGGCTCAGGGCTGTGGATAACTTTCCTGTGATGGGGCGATTGGGTGTTCAGTTGCCGCATGAGTCGGATTCCGGGATTCACCCTTGAGTCCCTGCTGGGTCGTGGTGCTTCGGGCGAGGTGTATGCCGCGACCCGCCATCGCGACGGTGCTCGCTGTGCCGTGAAGCTGCTGGCGGACAGCGCTGACCACGCCGCGTGGGAAGCGACCCGGGCCGGCAACAACCTTGAAGGCGTCGTTGCGGTGCAGGAGGTGCTGGCCCTACCCGATGGTTGCAGCGCGATCGTCATGGACCTGGTCGAGGGAGGCTCGCTGGGCGGCGTGCTGGCGGCGCGTGGGCGACTCAGCGTGCCCGAGGCCGTGACCGTGCTGGTCCCATTGGCCCAGACTCTGGGGCGCCTGGCGGCCTCGGGCATCACTCATGGCGATCTCTCGCCGGGCAATGTCCTGTTGACCCGGCACGGTCGGCCGCTCCTGGCTGATCTGGGGGCCGGGCGTGGGCCTGGCGAAGTGCTCGCCGACGACATCTGGGGCACCAGTGGATTCGCGGCGCCCGAGTTGGAGGTGGGGGAGGCGCCATCCCCTGCCGCAGACGTCTATGCCTGGGGTGCGCTGGGCTGGCACTGCCTGACCGGCGAGCCGCCACCGCCGTGGATGGCGCGGGAGAGGGTGCCGCGGTTGCTCGCCGAGCGCGGCTGGGACTCTGCCGAGCACGCTGCCCTGGGCGCCCTGCTGGAGCAGGCGATGAGCTTTGACCCGAGCGCTCGACCGGACGCGGTCACGCTCGCGGTCGACACCTATGCCGTGTGTCGGCCGAGACCGCTGCGCCTGGTCACCGATCCGAGCCAGGTGTCCTCGATTACCGAACGTATCCGGGTGGTGGCCCGAGATCACCCGGAGCCAATCGTCGGTCGACATCGTCGCGACCAGCCGCGCTGGCCAGAGCGGCTGCGTGCGCTCGGCCGGCGCGCGGCCCTTCCTCTGGCAGCCACCGTGGCGCTGGGGGTGCTGGGCGTGGGCGTCATCAGCGTTCAGGATCGGGCCGGCGCGCTCGCCCCGACCCAGAGACCGACATCCGCCGCGCCGGCACCGGATCCTCGGCTGGCGCGCACCATCGCGCCGAGCAACGCCCGGGGTGTCTTGCAGGCCCTGGTTGATGCGCGGGCAGCGTGTTGGCGCTCAGGATCTCCGGCGGGTTTGGCCGAGGCAGTGGCCCCGGGGAGTGCTGCTTGGCAGCGTGATAGCCGCCTGTTGGACTCTCTTGAGCGCCGTGGCACGGCATACGCCGGACTGAACTTCCGGGTGCGTTCGGCCGTGCCAGCCTCACTGTCCGAGAACCAGGTCGTCATCCGGGCTTCGGTGGATGCCACGGCCTACGAGGTGCGCACTCCCACGGGCAGCGTGGCGCAGGCGGCCCGGGCGGGCCCGGCGCTGGACGTGGTGCTTCAGTGGACCTCAGGGGGGTGGCGGGTGGCCGATATCCGTGAGCCGGCCTGAGTGTCAGTCCTGATGGCCGACGAGCCAGGAGACCGCTGAGCCCAGCTGGGCATGCGTATGGGCGAAACCGCTGTCGACCAGCACTCTCCCGACGACCCGTTGGCTGCCGAGAATGTCCGAGGCAAACTCGCCCAAGGCCAACCGAAGGGCCGGCGCGGGGGCGGGCAAGACCGCAGGCCGGTGAAGTGCCGTGCCGAGCGCCTGCATGAGGTCACGCTGACGGCTGGGGGTCGGTCCCACGAGGTTGACCGGGCCGACCAGATCCGGCCGGTCAATGAGATGCATCAAGGCGCGCACTTCGTCCACCAGGGTGATCCACGGCCAGAACTGCCGCCCTGAGCCCAGCGGGCCGGCCAACCCGAGGCGGGCGAGCGGCAGCACGCGACCCATGGCGCCACCCGTGCGAGACAGGACAATGCCGGTGCGCGCGTGGGCCACCGGTGCGCCACTCTCCCGTGCGGGGCCGGCGGCAGCCTCCCACGCGCGGACCAGTTCAGCGAGAAATCCCTCGCCGGGGGAGGAGTCCTCATCGAGGGCCTCATCGCCGCGGTTACCGTAGGCGCCCACCGCACTACCCGCCACGAAGCGGATAGGTCGACCGCTGGCCGCAATCGCCCGGGCAAGGGTGCCGGTGCTGTCCACGCGGGACTGCAGGAGGTGCCTTTTGTAGGCGGGCGTCCAACGAGAGTCACCAATCCCAGCGCCGGAGAGGCAGACCACCGCGTCAACGCCGTCAAGGACCGCCGAGTCCATGGACCCACTGGCCGGATCCCATCTGCGGTCACCAGCGTTGTCTGGCTCGCGGCGCACCAAGGAGAGCACCGCATCGCCGCGCTCCTCAAGGGCCCTTCTCAGGGCCGTGCCGATGAGCCCGCTGGCACCAGCAATGACGATGCGTTGCCCCATGACGCCGCCGACTTATGCCTCGAAGGCGCCCTCTTCGAGACGGGCCTTCATGGTGGACAGGAAACGGGCAGCATCCGCGCCATCAACGATCCGGTGGTCGTAGGACAGCGCGAGGTAGATCATCGAGCGCACGGCGATGGTCTCACCACCGTCCTTGTCGATCACGACCACAGGACGCTTGACGACCGCACCGGTGCCGAGGATGGCGACCTGTGGCTGATTGATGATCGGCGTGTCAAAGAGGGCGCCTCGGGAGCCGGTGTTAGTGATCGTAAAGGTCCCACCCGCCAGGTCATCCGGCATGATCTTGTTGGTCCGGGTGCGCTCGGCAACATCGGCAATAGCCTTGGCCAGGCCAGCGATATTGAGATCGCCAGCATTCTTGATCACCGGCACGATCAGGCCCTTGTCGGTGTCGACCGCGATCCCCAGGTGCTCGACGCCGTGGTAGATGACGTTGTCGCCATCGATGCTGGCGTTGACCGTGGGGTGCGCCTTGAGGGCTTCGACAGCGGCCAGGGCCAGGAAGGGCAAGAAGCTCAACTTGGTGCCCTCGCGGGCTTCGAAGTCACCCTTGGCCCGGTCGCGCAGGCGAGCCACCTTGGTGACATCGACCTCGACGACGGTGGTGAGCTGTGCGGAGGTCTGCAGGGACTCGACCATCCGTCGGGCAATCATCTTGCGCAGGCGGGACATCGCTTCGGTGGTGCCTCGCTTTGAGTCGACCGGGGCCGCGACGCTGGGCGCGGGTGCCGGCGAGGGCTGCGCTGGGGCACTCGAGAGTGAGTCCGGGACGGTGGCAGGCGCCTTGGCGGCCTCGGCTGCGGCCAAGACATCCTGCTTACGGATGCGCCCGCCGACCCCAGTGCCCTGGAGGGTAGTCAAATCGATGCCATTGTCGGCCGCAAGTTTGCGCACCAGCGGGGTCACATAGGCAGCGGCATCGCGCGGACCATCAGCCGATTCGCCACTGTGGCTCTCGGCTACCTCGGGATCTTCGGCAGCTTGGGGAGCTTCGGCGACCGGAGCGGCGGGAGCAGAGGGAGCAGCGACCGGGGCAGGGGACTGGGCCACTGGCTCCGGCGCGGGGGCGGGCGCGACTGGTTCGGGGGCAGGTGCCGGGGGAGCAGCTGGCACTTGCGCCACAGTTTCGGGCGCTGTCGGCTCGGCTGCCGGCGCAGGAGCGGCAGCCGCAGCCTCGCCACCCACAACAGCTAGGTCCGCCCCAACCGGAACGGTGTCATCCTCGTGGACCAGAATCCGCGTCAGGACGCCAGCGACCGGCGAGGGGATCTCGGTGTCGACCTTGTCGGTGGATACCTCGAGCAGGGGCTCGTCAATGGCGACGGTGTCGCCTTCGGCCTTGAGCCAACGGGTGACGGTACCTTCGGTCACCGACTCACCAAGGGCCGGCATGGTGACCGTGGTGCCACCGCCGACCGCGGGTGCCGGTGCCGTCGGTGCAGGCTCGGCGGCCGGCGGGGCAGGTGCGGCCTGGGGCGCTTCCACTGGGACCGGCTCTGGCGCGCGGACAGGCTCAAGCGCGGGGGCAGGCGCCGGAACCGGGGCGGGCTCAGGTGCTGCCACCGTGGCGGGTGCTGGGGCGGCAGGTGCGGCCGGCGAGCCGTCGCCGATCACGGCTAGGTCCGCGCCCACCGGGACGGTGTCATCCTCGGCTGCCAGAATCTCCTGCAAAATCCCCGAGACCGGTGAGGGGATCTCGGTGTCGACCTTGTCGGTGGACACCTCGAGCAAGGGCTCGTCAATGGCGACGTGGTCACCCACGCTCTTGAGCCAACGAGTCACCGTGCCCTCCGTCACGGACTCGCCGAGAGCGGGCATCTTCACGCGTTCTGACATGAGCTTTCGTTCTCCTTCTGGCCGGTGACCTGCACCATGTTAGTTGTGTGCGTGGAGGGGCTTGCCGGCTAGCGCCAAGTGCGCCTCCCCAAGAGCTTCGTTCTGGGTTGGGTGGGCATGAATGTGAACCGAGACATCCTCGGGAGTGGCTTCCCAACCGACGATGAGCTGGGCTTCCCCAATCTGTTCACCCATGCGTGAACCGACCATGTGGACCCCGACGACCGGGCCGTCCGCAATCCGTACGAGCTTGACGAACCCCGCAGTTCCCAGGATTTGGGATTTGCCGTTGCCGCCGAGGTTGTACTCGTAGGTCTCAACCTCCGCGTGCTGCTCGCGGGCTTGCGTTTCAGTGAGGCCCACGGAGGCGATTTCGGGCTCGCAGTAGGTCACTCGCGGGATCGAGGATTCGACGATGGGGGTCGGTGACAGCCCAGCAATCTCCTCGGCCACGAAGATCCCTTGAGCGAACCCCCGGTGGGCGAGCTGGAGCCCGGGCACGATGTCGCCCACGGCATACACCCCGTCCACCCCGGTTCGGCAGTTCTCGTCGGTGATCACGTAGCCACGATCCAGGGTGAGCCCGCACTCGGCATACCCGAGTCCGTCGGTTACCGGTCCACGACCGACCGCAACGAGCAAGAGGTCGGCGGTGAGCGATTCGCCGCCCTCAAGGTGTACCTGCACCTCGGCATCATCCTGGGTCGCCGACTCCACCATCGTCCCGGTCCGGAATCCGATCTTGCGTTTGCGGAAGGCCCGTTCCAAGGTCGTACTCACCGCGGGATCCTCGGCGGCCACGAGGCGGGGGAGCGCCTCGACGATCGTCACCTCGGCACCGAAACTGCGGAAGACCGAGGCGAACTCCACGCCGATCACGCCACCACCGAGCACGATCACGCGCCGAGGAATCTGGTCGAGCTCGAGTGCCTGGTCGCTGGTCATGATCCGCCCGGCGATCTCGATCCCAGGCAGGGTGCGGGCATACGAGCCGGTGGCCAGCACGATGTGTCGACCGGTGAGAACTCGATCCTCCACCGTGACGGTGCTCGCTGAACTGAGCCTGCCGACCCCCTGAACCAGGTCGATCGAACGTGATGCCACCAGGCCTTGAAGCCCTTTGTAGAGCCGGGAAACCACTGAATCGCGGTATGCCGAAACCGCGCCGAGGTCGATGCCATCGAGGCTGGCCCGAATGCCGAACCGACCGGCCTCTCGGGTGGTGTCGGCCACCTCGGCGGCATGCAGCAGAGCCTTGGTGGGGATGCACCCGCGGTGCAGGCAGGTGCCACCGAGTTTGTCTCGTTCGACCAGGGCGACCCGCAAACCGAGTTCGGCCGCCCGCAGCGCGCAGGCATAACCGCCACTGCCGCCGCCCAGAATGACGATGTCGTAGGCCGCGTCGCCGCTGTTCGTTGCGGGCTCAGCGGTCATGTCGTCAGGCTCCTGGGTGTCGGAGGGTGCAGTGGGCATGTGAGGTGACGCACACCCATCTTGTCACTGTTCACAGGCTTGTCGAGTCCGGTGTCCAGGTGGCTCACAGCCAGGGGCTTAGGGTGATCAGTCATGGCGTGGTGGAGTCGAGGGCGCGGCGAGGATGCGGGTCGATCCCGCGGTGAGCGGGTGAGCGACCCGGCGGAGAGCCTGGGGCATTTTCGCCAGTTCGTCGCGAGCCGACGCGGCGTCGAGGCCTATGTGGAGCCGGCGACGCGGATCACCTCAACGACCGTGGTCCTGATCGCCCACGACGGCGAATGGACGCGTCGGGCCTACCCCGCGAAGCTGGCCGCTGAACTCGGACCCACGCTGGGCATCCCGGTCTATGACGTGAACCAGACCGGCTATCCGGCCAGGATGCGGGCGTGGACCTCCCGGCAGCGCCAGGCTGGCCGGTAGGCGACTACTTCGCCGCGCGAGATTCGCACACGCCGAGCAAGGCTGCCACGCCGAAGCCGGTACCGCCCTTGGGGGTGGAGCCGTGGGGTGCCTTGTCATTCCACCCCGGGCCAGCGATGTCCAGGTGCGCCCAGGGGGTGCCTTCGGTGACAAAGTGCCGCAGGAAGAGTCCGGCCGTGAGCATGCCGCCGTCAGCATCACCCTTATGCCGCAGATCGGCCGTGTCCGACTCGAGTTTGCTGAGCAGTGCCTCCGGCAGCGGCATTGGCCACGCCTGGTCGCCCCCCGCATTCGCGGTGGCGACGACCTGATCGCGGAAGGCGTCGTCATTGCCCATCACCGCGCAGATGTGATTACCCAGGGCGATCTGCTGGGATCCTGTCAGGGTCGCGATATCCACCACGACATCCGGGCGGCCTTCGCAGGCCAGAGCAAGGCCATCGCCGAGAACCATCCGGCCCTCCGCGTCGGTATCGATGATTTCGGCGGTCTTGCCATTGCGCATCACGACCACATCGCTGGGGCGCTGTGCGGTACCGCTCGGCATATTTTCCGCAAGGCAGAGGTAACCCTTGACGGTCACCGGGACACCCAACTCGGCCGCCGCCAGCACCGCCGCCGCGACCGCAGCCGCACCCGCCATATCGCATTTCATGGCCAGCATCCCGGCGGCTGTCTTGAGGTTGACGCCACCGGAGTCGAAGGTCAGACCCTTGCCCACCAAGGCCACGGTGGCCTGGGAGTCCAGGGGAGCGTAGGTCATGGTGACGATCCGTGGGGGGTGGATCGAGCCCTGCCCGACACCCGTGATGCCGCCGAAGCCACCCTTGGCCAGGGCCTTCTCGTCCAGCACACTGATCGCGATCTTGGCGCTTGAGGCACCGACGCGGGCCTTGACCTCGTCGACGAAGGTCTGCGGGTAGAGCAAGTTGGGCGGCATATTGACCAGGTCCCGCGCCCAATCTCGGGCATCAGCCAGAACGCCGGCGCGCGTGATCGCATCCTTGACTGCCTTGGTCTGGCCGGCGCCGGAGACGATGGTGATCTTGGGACCTTTGGGTGCAGTCGCGGCCTTCAGCCCCCGACCACGGGCGGCGGCGACTGGCTTGGCGTAGCGGTAGCACCCGGCATACGCCCCGTCCGCAACCGCGCCGACGGCCCCGACATCCGGCGTGGGGAGCGCGACCGCCACGGCGCTCTTCTCGCGCACGCTGCGCAGCGCGGCGCCCGCACTGCGGCGCAGTGCGTCCGGAGAGTGCCCTTGCCCGGGCTCGGGCGCGCCCAGTCCGACCACGACCACGGTGGTTGCCCGCACCCCAGGCACAGAGACGATGCGATGCACCTCGGCGGGGGCACCCGTCGCGTCAAGTGCCGCCAGCACGGCGTGGATGTGCACGACCGCAGGCTGGGGGAGCCCATGCGAGGCCGCGAGCTCGGCGCCCTGCTCGCCTGGCACCGAACCGACCACCAGGGCGTCGGCAGAGACTTCGTTGGCAACCCGGGTCGTGAGACTCAGTGTGGGCACAGTGTCAGGCTCCCTTGGAGTGCGGTGGCTGTTTGTTGGTGTCAATCAGGGTCTGCACGATACCGACCTCGGCGCGATAGCGTGCCCACCATGACTGACCTTCTGCACTCACCGCTGCATGACCGTCATGTGGCCCTCGGCGCCAAGATGGCTGACTTCGGTGGCTGGGAGATGCCCATCGAGTATCCCGGGGGCGGTGTCGTCGCCGAGCACACCGCCGTGCGGGAGCGCGTGGGGATCTTCGATGTCTCCCACCTGGGCAAGGCGCGGGTGTCCGGTCCCGGTGCCGCGGACTTCGTCAACCGCTGCTTCACCAACGATCTGCGTCGGATCAACCCGGGCCAAGCGCAGTACACCTTGTGCTGCACGCCGCAGGGTGGGGTGGTCGACGACCTCATCCAGTATCTGCGGGCTGATGACGATGTCTTCCTCATCCCGAATGCCGCCAACACCGCGGCCGTGGTGGACCTTGTGCGCTCCGCGGCCAGCGAGGGCATCACCGTCGAGAACCTGCACGACCGGTATGGCGTGATCGCGGTTCAGGGGCCAGCCTCAGATGAGGTCCTGCGTGGGTTGGGGCTGCCGGTGGACCACGACTACATGAGTTTCGTGGAGACCCAGTGGGAGGGCCTGCCCGTCATTGTCTGCCGCACCGGGTACACCGGGGAGCGGGGCTACGAAATCGTTCCTGCCTGGGATGTCGCCGGCTCGGTGTGGGACGCCCTTGCGGCAGCCGTCGTCGAGCATGGCGGTATGCCGTGTGGCTTGGGTGCGCGGGACACCTTGCGCACCGAGATGGGCTACCCCTTGCACGGGAATGACTTGTCGCTCGACATCACTCCAGTGATGGCGGGTTCCTCCTGGGCCGTCGGCTGGTCCAAGGATGAGTTCTGGGGCCGCGAGGCGCTGATCGCGCAGCGTGAGGCCAAGGAGTGCCGGCTGATGCGCGGCCTTGTGGTCACCGGACGGGGCATCCCCCGCTCGCACTGCCAGGTGCTCGTCGACAACGAGGTCGTGGGAGAGGTCACCTCCGGGACGTTCTCGCCGACCCGCAAACAGGGCATTGCGCTGGCGCTGCTCGATCGCTCGGTCGCGCTGGGCGATGAGGTGGTCATCGATGTGCGGGGCCGCGGTGTGCCCGCCACCGTGACCAAGCCACCTTTCGTCGAGGTGGGGGTGCGCGAGTCGTGAGCGAGGCCTGGTCCTGGACCTACACCGACAGCGCCGGGCGGGCTGTGACCGGTGAGCCGACCACCGAGACGGCATTCCCGACCCAGTCAGATGCCGAGAACTGGTTCGGTGAGACCTGGCGCGAATTGGCGGCGGCCGGCGTCGCCGACGTCAGCCTGCTCCGAGATGGCGTCCTCGTCTACGGCCCGATGTCCTTGGACGCCGCCGTCTAGATTGGGTGGTCTGAATCAGGCGGGGTACTCGCCGCGCTGCACCTGCGGGCGCGGCATTCGGGTGCGCCGGATCTGGAAGGTCCGCATCACGGCATACATCAGATCGCCCTTGGCGGTGGCACCGAACTTCTCCACGAGCCGACGCTTGAGTCCGCGCCACAGGAGTGCGTTGTCCACGACGACGGCGATCATGATGCTGTAGGTCGCCAGCGTGACGATGAGCAAGGTGGTCGAGTTCCGGAAGAAGCTCAGGGCCAGCACGAGCACCATCACCGGAAGCATCAACTCGGACAGATTGCGCCGGGCATCGACATAGTCACGGATGAACTTGCGGCGCGGACCCTTGTCACGCTCGGGGAGGTAGCGCTCGTCATTGGTGAGCATCGCTTGGCGCCGCAGCGCCATCTCCTCATTGCGCGCGGAGCGTGACTTGGCCTTGGCGGCCTTGCGGTCCTGCACCACCAATGGCTGCTTGCGGGCAGCCTGCTGATCGCGCCGCTTCGGGGTCGGCCGGTTCTTGGCGCCCTCCCGCTGGGGGTGGGCAGCCTCCAGCGACTCCTCGTTATAGCTCTTATTGCGTCCGAACACGGGGACCACTCTAGGTGGTCTACGTCGGTATGCCGTCTGCGCGCCGACGCCAGTAGGGTCGGTGGTGTGGACGATGTGATCTCCGTAGCCCAAATCGAGTCCATTCGTGCGCGCGTGACGGCCTTGATGCCGCAGGTGCGTGCCGACCTGGAGGCGCTCACCCGGATTCCGAGCGTGTCCCTGGCAGCCTTTGATCAGGCGCAGGTAGACGCCTCCGCCGAGGCGACCGCAGCCCTGCTGCAGGCCGAGGGACTAGAGGTTGAGATCGTTCGCGAGGGCGGGCGCCCGGCGGTGATCGCGCACATCGACGGCCCATCCGGTGCACCGACCGTGATGCTCTATGCGCACCATGATGTACAACCGCCTGGGGACGAAAGTGATTGGGACAGTGCGCCATTCGAGCCGACCGAACGCGACGGCCGGCTGTACGGTCGAGGCGCGGCGGACGATAAGGCTGGCATCATGGCCCATATCGCGGCCCTCCGGGCGCACGCCGGGGAGCTGCCCGTCGGGGTGACTGTCTTCGTAGAGGGTGAGGAGGAGATCGGCTCCGAGTCCCTCCCGGCCATCCTCGAACGCCACGGCGACCGGCTGTCCGCCGACGCGATTGTGTTGGCCGACTCGACGAACTGGGCGATCGGGGAGCCGGCGCTGACCACGACGCTGCGCGGCATGATCAGGGTGGTCGTCAAGGTGAGCACCCTGGATCACGGGGTGCACTCGGGGATGTTCGGCGGTCCGATTCCGGATGCGCTGACTGCCCTGATCCGACTCCTGGCAAGCCTGCATGACGAGCAGGGCAATGTTGCCGTTCGTGGCCTGAAGTCGGGGGAGGCCGCCGATTTGGACTTCTCCGAGGATCGCCTTCGGGCCGAGTCCGGGCTGCTCGATGGCGTGGACGTGATCGGGTCCCGCGGCTCACTCTTGTCACGGCTGTGGACGATGCCGTCGATCACCACGATCGGCATCGATGCCCCCAGCGTGGCCACCGCATCCAACACGCTGGTGCCCTCGGCCTCCGCCAAGATCTCGATGCGGCTCGCCCCCGACGAGCTGGACCTGGAGGCGTTCGAATTGCTCAGAGCACATCTGGAGTCACATACCGCCTGGGGGGCGCGGGTCGAGGTCACCTTGGATGATCGCGGCAATGGCTTCGCGGCCCAGGCCAGCGGTCCGGTCTACGACCAGGCGCGAGCCGCCTTCGCCGATGCCTGGGGAGTCACGCCGGTCGACATTGGTGTCGGGGGATCGATCCCATTCGTGGCGGCATTCGCCGAGCGGTTCCCGCAGGCGGCAATTCTCGTCACGGGGGTCGAGGACCCCGATACCCGCGCGCATGGTGCCAACGAGTCCCTGCATCTGGCTGAGTTCGAGCGAGTATGCGTGGCCGAGGCCCTGCTGCTTGCCCGCCTGGGCAGTATGCCGCGGGACTGACCAGCGTTAACGGGGCAATCGTCCCGACGAGGGTCGGCGTCAGTCCTTATGGGTCTTGCCCGGCAGCGCCAGCATCTGGTCCAGCGCGGCCCGGGCGGACCGCGCTACCTCGGCGTCGACCCGGATCGCATTGACGACCTTGCCATCGACCAAGGATTCCAGGGCCCACACCAGGTGGGGCAGGTCGATCCGATTCATCGTGGAGCAGTAACACACGTTCTTCTCGAGGAAGACGATCCGTTGCTTCGGGAACTGCGCGGCCAGGCGCCGGACGAGATTGAGTTCGGTGCCAACGGCCCACGCGGTGCCATCCGGGGCCGCGGCGATGGTCTTGATGATCTTTTCGGTGGAGCCCACCTCGTCGGCCAACTCCACGACCTCGTGGCGGCACTCGGGGTGCACGATGACCTTGACGCCCGGAATCTCGCGCCGGGCCGCCTCGACCGCCTCCACCGAGAACCGTCCGTGGACTGAGCAATGCCCGCGCCACAGGATCATCGTCGCCGACCGCACGTGCTCAGCAGTGAGCCCGCCCATGGGCTTGTGCGGATCCCACACCACGCAGTCCTCCAGCGGCAGGCCCAAGTCGCGAGCGTAGGTATTGCGCCCCAAGTGCTGGTCGGGCAGGAAGAGCACCTTGCCGCCCGCGCCGGCCTTGTCCAAGGCCCAGGACAGGGCGGTCGTGGCATTGGACGAGGTGCAGATCGTGCCACCATGGCGCCCGGTGAAGGCCTTGATCGCCGCGGAGGAGTTCATGTACGTCACCGGCACCACCTGATCGGTGAGCCCCAGGTCAGCGAGTTCGTCCCAGCACTCCTCGACCTGGTCGATCGCCGCCATATCAGCCATAGAGCACCCGGCCGCCAGGTCTGGGAGGATCACGCTCTGGCTCTCCGAGGTGAGGATGTCCGCGGACTCGGCCATGAAGTGCACGCCGCAGAACACGATCCAGCGAGCGTCCGGCCGGGCTGCTGCTTCACGCGCCAACTTGAAGGAGTCGCCGGTCACGTCCGCGAACTCGATGACCTCATCGCGTTGGTAATGGTGTCCGAGGATGAAGACTTGGTCACCGAGGGCCGCCTTGGCGGCTCGCGCACGCGCCACCAGGTCGGGGTCAGAGGGCGCCGGCAATTCGCCGGGACACTCGACTCCGCGCTCGGTGTGCAGGTCGCGTCCGTTGCCCAGGACGAGCAGTGGGATGGAGGGGCGGGTCGCCTCGGCGGTCATGGCCACATCGTATGCCGCGGCTACGCTGAGTCTGTGCGTGTGCTCATCGCCCCTGAGGCCTTCGGAGCGACCCTCGGGGCGACTCAAGCGGCGCAGGCTATGGCCCGAGGTTGGGCCGACGGCGCGCCGCACGACGTGCTGGATCTGCAGCCGCTCTCCGATGGCGGGCCGGGTTTCCTCGACGTGCTGGCTCCGCACGTGGCGGGCGAGAGCATTGCCTTGACCGTGAGCGATCCTCTGGGGCGCGAAGTCCCGGCCGAGATGGTGCTCAGCGAGGCGCATGGCACCCGCACGGCCTACCTGGAGACGTCCCAGGCCATCGGGCTGCACCTCTTGGCGGCCGACGAGCGCGACCCCGCACTGACCAGCAGTTGGGGCGTCGGTCAACTGATCTCGGCGGCCATCGCCGAAGGCGCCCAGCGCGTGGTCTTGGGCCTGGGTGGTGACGCTGTCAATGACGCGGGCGCCGGTGCTCTGAGCGCCCTGGGTGCCGGTCCAGCCGAGGATCTGGCCCGCGGAGGGCGTGCGCTAGCGCAGGCTCATGCCGCCAGCCTCAGCGGTCTGTCGGGGGTGATCGAGCGACTCGCAGGCGTCGAGTTGGTGATTGCCACGCTGCACGATGGGCCACTGCTCGGTCTCCAGGGGACCAGCGCGGTGGACAGCCCAGACAAGGGGGCATCGCCAGAAACGGCCCAAGCCTTGGAAGCAGCGGTTGGACATGTCGTCGACCTCGCCCAGCGGATGCTCCCGGCACGCATCGATTTGCTGACCGGCACCCGCCGACGCCTCGACCGCGCGCCGGGTGCCGGCGCCGCTGGTGGCCTCGGCTGGGCTTTGATGCTCTTGGGCGCGCATCGCGTGGATGCGGTCGCCGAAGTGCTTCAACTGGTCGCCTTCGCGGACCGCCTGCGTGCCCACGACCTGGTCCTCACCGGGACGGGGTGTCTGGACTGGGCTGCCCTGCGGGGGTCGGTGGTCGCCGGCGTTGCCCAGCAAGCCCTGGACTTGGGGGTGCCTTCGGTGGCGATCTCTGGTGAGTGCCCGGTAGGGCGACGAGAGCTCATGTCCATCGGGCTGAGCGGTTCATATGCCCTGGCCGAATCCCCCGATGAGGTGGCCGCGGTGGTCGCCGACCCGGTGGGCCACCTCCGCGCGCGCACGGCCAGGGTGGCCCGCACCTGGTCGCCTGGACGTCCCTGAGCGGCGCGCACCGTATCCTGGTGGCGTCCGGCGGGAACAATGGTGCCCGCAGCATGGTTGACCAGCCATGTCCACCGCAGCCACATCCCAGGAAGCCCTCATGACTGACGCGACCACGACGACCGAGACCACCAGCACCACCCACGGCGTCCTTCTCACCGATGTCGCGGCGACCAAGGTCAAATCGCTGCTCGAGCAGGAGGGCCGCGATGACCTTCGCTTGCGCATCGGCGTGCAGCCCGGTGGCTGCTCCGGCCTGATCTACCAGCTCTACTTCGACGAGCGCAGCCTCGACGGTGACCTGGTCGCGGACTTCGACGGTGTCGAGGTCGTGGTCGACCGGATGAGCGCCCCCTACCTTGATGGCGCCACCATCGACTTCTCCGACACCATCGAGAAGCAGGGCTTCACCATCGACAACCCCAACGCCGGTTCCTCGTGTGCCTGCGGGGACTCCTTCAGCTGATCGGCCGATCGAGCCGCTAGCCCAGGGCGCCACATCGATCACGATGCGGCGTCCTGGCTTATGTCCTGCCCGCTCAGGGAGCATCCGGTAGGTTCTCTGCCGTGCGCATTGCTGTCACTGGGTCCATCGCCTCCGACCATCTGATGACCTTCCGCGGCCGTTTCGCGGACAGCCTCGTCGTCGAGCAGCTCGACAAGATCTCGGTGAGCTTCCTGGCCGAGACTCTCGACATCCGTCGTGGCGGGATCGCCGGGAATATCTGCTTCGGCGTGGCCGCCCTCGGCGGCCGACCGCTGCTGGTGGGCGCCGCGGGGGAGGACTTCGCCGACTACCGCAGCTGGCTCTCGCGTCACGGGGTGATCACCGACCACGTGCGGCTCTCCGAGAGTCAGCACACCGCGCGATTCGTCTGCACCACCGACGACGACATGGCCCAGATCGCCACGTTTTATGCGGGCGCGATGTCCGAGGCCCGGATGATCGAGCTCGGACCTATTCACGCCCAGGCAGCTCTCGACCTGGTCCTCATCGGCGCCAACGACCCCGAGGCGATGCTGCGGCATACCGACGAGTGCAAGGTGCGGGGCATCAAGTTCATCGCCGACCCAAGCCAGCAGTTGGCTTTTGCCGATGGCCCCTTCATCCGGCGGCTGATCGATGGCGCGGACTACCTGTTCACCAATGAGTACGAGTCGCACCTGACCTCGACCAAGACTGGCTGGACTTCGGATGAGATCGATGCCCGGGTCACCACCCGAGTCATCACTCGCGGCGGCGATGGCGTGACCATCCGCACCCAAGGTGAGGCACCGATCGAGGTCCCGGTGGTCCCGAACGTCGAGCGGATCGATCCCACCGGGGTGGGTGATGCCTTCCGGGCGGGATTCCTCACCGGCCTCGCTGGGGGACTGTCCTACGAGCGCTGCGCGCAGATTGGCTCGACCCTGGCGGCCTATGTGCTCGAGACGGTGGGCACTCAGGAGTACTCGATCACCACAAGCGGGTTCGTGGCGCGCGTGCGAAGTGCCTATGGCGCCTCGGCGGCGCAGGAGATCGCCCCGCACATCCGGTGTGCCCGGGACTAATGGCGCGGTGTTGCCATGCCGATCGAGCCGGCCGCAAGCCGGTGGGAGCGCGCGCTCCGATTCGACCTCACTGACGAGGACGACGACGATCTGATCGCCATCGGCGGGGATCTCGAACCCGGAACCCTGCTCACCGCCTACCGACGCGGACTCTTCCCCATGGGTGTGTCGCAGGGAGGTGGGCCCCCCATCGGCTGGTGGTCGCCGCACCCGCGCGGCGTGCTCCTTCCGGGAGCCTTGCGGGTGTCCCGCTCGCTGCGGGCGGCCTGCCGCACCATGGAGATCAGGGTGGATACCGCCTTTGACGAGGTCGTGGCCGGGTGCGCCGACCCCTCACGGGCCGCCGGCTGGATCACCCCGGCGGTGGCCTCGGCATATGGCGCACTGCACGCGCTCGGCTGGGCGCACAGCGTGGAGGCGTGGCGGGATGGGCGCCTGGTGGGGGGTCTATATGGGGTGGCGATCGGCGGTCTATTCGCCGGCGAGTCGATGTTTCACCGGGAGCGGGATGCCTCCAAGGTGGCCTTGGTCGGGCTGGTCGAGCGCTTCTTCAGCGATGGCGACGAGCGCCGCGTCATCGACACCCAATGGGCGACCGCTCATCTGGCCTCGCTGGGCGTCCAAGGCATCAGCCGCCAGAACTACCTGAATCGCTTGGCGCTGGCGCTGCAGGCTCCGGACTGGGTAGCGGACCCTGCGAGATGATGACCACGTATGCCGTGTGCTCGGCCTCATCGCGGATCTCGACCAGAGTGTGCCCGCGCATCCGGCTCCAGGCCGAGATGTCGGCGCGGGCCGCCGGGTCCGTGGCCAGAACCACGATCTGCTCGCCGGGGTGGGCCTGTGCAGCGACTTTGGCGAGCCGGATGACCGGCATCGGACAGCGTTCGCCGCGGGCATCGACCAGGGTCATAGTCCACCGGCCCCCAGTTCGGTGCGGACGCGCTCGATCGCACGGGGGAGGGTGAGGGCGAGCCGTGCCATCGCCTCTGCGCGGTCCGCTTGGATGGCGCGCAACGGCAGGGTGATCCGAATGTTGCCGTGGGTGAGCGCTCCCATGGCTGCGAGCACGTGACTGGGTTCGAGCCGACTAGAGGCGCAGGCCGACCCCGAGCCGACCGCGAAGCCCGCGCGGTCCAGTTCCTCGACCAGGCGCTCACCATCGACGTACAGCGCACTCAGGGTGAGGACGTGGGGGAGCCGATCGATGGGATCCCCGAGGACCTCGACATCGGGCCAGCGCCTTGCTTCCGCCCGGAGATGGTCGATGAGCCGGCTCGCGTCTGCCGCGTCGTCGGCTGAGTCCGGCAAGACCGCCGTCCAGGCTGCAGCGAGGGCGGCCACCAGCGGGGGCCAGGGCGCCGCCAGGGCGCGGCGGTGCTCGGCCTCCGCGGCATACGGCAGGGTGAAACGGGTGCCCGTGCGGACTACCAGGATTCCCAGCGGTGGGCCGCCGAAGGAGGCGCCATCGCCCACCAGCACATCCCAGTCGGTGGGTAGCTCTGCCCGCCCGAGAGCGGCACTGGCATCGAGGAGCAGCGGTATGCCGCGTGCTCGGCAGGCGGCGAAGGCCTCGGTCACCGGTTGCCGTGTCCCGACTTCCGGATTGCCGAACTGAAGGGTGGCTAGCGCGGTGTCGGCGGTGAGTGCGGCGGCAAAGTCCGCCACGCTGACCCGTCCGTCACGATCCACGGGCACGATCGCCTCGGTCGAGGCGTTGTTGAGCACGACAGAACGGTCGACGGCCGTGGCCACCACCCGGCTACCAACGCGCCGTCGGGCATGGCTCATACCGCTCAGGCCCGCGACGAGGGCTTCAGAAGACGAGGCCAGGAAGGACACGCACTGATGCTCGACACCCAGCGCGGCGCCGATTTCGGCGCGGGCTTGATCGAGCGCGTGTGCGGCGGCGCGACCCCTTCGATGACGCCCTTGGGGGTCCGCGCTCAGTCCATGGAGGGGATCCGCGGCCGCGGCCAAAGCGGCCCGGGCGGCTGGGTGAAGCGGGCCGGGCGCGGCATCGAGGAAGGCCGACTGACCAGGCTCTGACGGCACGGACCCGAGGTTAGCCCACCCCGCCGCCACGACAGGCCCCGGGGGTAGTAGGGTTTGCTCTGTCCGATGGCCGTTACGACGAAGGGTGCACCGGTGCGTCAGCACGACCTCCACTCTGCTCGCTCCCGCCGCGGTCTGCGCGCGCTCTGGACCGCCGCGGTCCTCGGTGCGGTAGCCGTGCTCACTGGGTGCCAGGGTGAGTTCTCCGATGGATACCTGCTCAAGGGGGTCACGCAGGAGTCGCGGCAGATCACCGATCTGTGGGTCTGGGCCTGGGTCGCCCTCATCGGGGTCGGCGCCTTGGTGTGGGGCCTGATCTTCTGGGTGGTGATCCGGTACCGCGCGAAGCCTGGGGATGACAGCATCCCGCCGCAGTTGCGCTACAACGTGCCCATCGAGGTGCTCTACACCATCGTGCCGATCTTCATGATCATCACGTTCTTCTACTACACCGCCAAGGTGGAGTCGGATGTCATGGGCGTGGGCAAGCAGCCCGATGTCCGGGTCAATGTCTACGGCAAGCAGTGGAGCTGGGACTTCAACTACCTCGACGCCGATGTGCACGAGGTGGGCACCCAGGCGGTGCTGACCGGTGAGCCGGGCGTCGAGCAGACCCTGCCCACGCTGTACATTCCGGTCGGCAAGCGAGTCGAGTTCATCGTGACCAGTCGCGATGTCGCCCACAGTTTCTGGGTGCCGGCCTTCCTCGAGAAGCTCGACATGATCCCGGGCCGGGTCAACCGCTTCCAGGTGGTGCCGACCGAGACCGGGACCTTCGCCGGCAAGTGCGCTGAGCTCTGTGGTGCCTACCACTCCCGCATGTTGTTCAATGTCAAGATCGTCGAGCAGGCGGAGTTCGACCAGCATATGGCCGACCTCAAGGCTGCAGGGCAGACCGGCATTCTCGGTGACGAGTTCAGCCGCGAGAAGCTCATGAAGGGCGAAGACCTCGAGACCTCCGGAGGGCTGAAATGAGCACCGCTGACGCCACGATGTTGCGCACCGCCGATGGCGCCGCGACCCGTCGCATCGCCCCAGGCTCGGTGGCGGTGAAGTGGCTGACCACTACCGACCACAAGGCCATCGGCAACCTGTACTTCATCACCTCCTTCATCTGGTTCATGCTCGGCGGCCTGATGGCCCTGCTGATCCGGGCTGAGCTGGCTGAGGTGGGTCTGCAGGTCGTGGACAACGAGGAGCAGTACAACCAGCTCTTCACGATGCACGGCACGATCATGCTGCTGCTCTTCGCCACCCCGTTGTTCGCTGGCTTCGCCAACGCGATCATGCCGCTGCAGATCGGCGCGCCGGATGTGGCCTTCCCGCGACTCAACATGTTCGCCTACTGGCTGTACGTCTTTGGTGGACTGATTGCCGCGGCCGGCTTCCTCACCCCAGGTGGAGCGGCCGCCTTCGGCTGGTTCGCCTACGCGCCGCTTTCCGATGACGCGTACAGCCCCGGACTGGGCGGTGACCTCTGGGTCTTCGGCCTGGCCATGGGTGGTTTCGGCACGATCATGGGTGCGGTCAACTTCATCACGACGATCCTCACGATGCGGGCCCCGGGCATGACCATGTTCCGGATGCCGGTGTTCACCTGGACCGTGTTGGTGACCTCGGTGCTCGTGCTCCTCATCTTCCCGGCCCTGGCCGCCGCGCTCTTCGCGCTCGGCGCAGACCGACGATTCGGAGCCCATGTCTTTGATCCAGATAACGGCGGAGCATTGCTCTGGCAACACATCTTCTGGTTCTTCGGGCATCCCGAGGTCTACGTCCTCGCCTTACCCTTCTTCGGATTGATCTCCGAGGTGCTGCCGGTCTTCTCCCGCAAGCCGGTCTTCGGGTACAAGACCCTGGTCGCAGCGACCATCGCGATCGCCGCGCTGTCGGTGTCGGTGTGGGCGCACCACATGTACGTCACTGGCCAGATTCTGTTGCCCTTCTTCGCGGTCATGACGATGATGATCGCGGTGCCAACAGGCGTGAAGTTCTTCAACTGGATCGGCACGATGTGGGGTGGCAAATTGGTCTTCGCCACCCCCATGATCTGGGCGATCGGCTTCCTCACCACCTTCCTCTTCGGTGGCTTGACCGGTGTCATCCTCGCCTCGCCGGCGCTGGACTTCCACTTGTCGGATAACTACTTCGTGGTCGCGCACTTCCACTACGTCATCTTCGGCACCGTGGTGTTCGCGATGTTTGCGGGCTACTACTACTGGTGGCCGAAGTTCACGGGTCGGATGCTCGACGAGCGCTTGGGCAAGATCCACTTCTGGATGACTTTCGTCGGGTTCCACACCACCTTCTTCATCCAGCACCTGGGTGGTATTTGGGGTATGCCGCGTCGCTACGCCGACTACCTCTACGAGGACAACTTCCAGATCGTGAACCGGGTCTCGACGGCTGGTGCCTTCATCTTGGCCCTGTCGATGCTGCCCTTCCTGTGGAATGTCTACAAGACCTGGAAGACCGCTCCGCTGGTGGAGACCGACGACCCCTGGGGTTATGGCGCTTCGCTGGAGTGGGCGACGTCCTGCCCGCCGCCGCGGCATAACTTCCACAGCCTGCCCCGGATCCGTTCGGAGCGTCCGGCGTTCGACCTGCATCACCCCGAAGTGGCCGCCGCTGGCGTGCACGACGAGGTGCTGGTTGCGGCACGCGACGCCGACGGCAAGGAGGGCTGATCATGAAGGCAATGGATCGCATTGGCTTCCTCGTGGGAGTCTTCGCCTTCGCGATGGCCGGGATCTACGCCTGGTGGACCAACTCGGCTGGTTATGGCACCGAGTGGGTCGGAGTTGTCGGCCTGATCCTCGGTGGCCTGTTGGGGTTCATGAACTTCTTCGTGCTGATGGTGTTCCGTCGGCAGTTGGACACGGACCCCTCTGATGACCCGCTAGGTGAGATCAGCGATATCGCCGGTGAGTACGGCAGCTTTAGCCCGCACAGTTGGCAGCCCCTGTTCCTGGCGGCGGCCGCGGCCGTCTGCTTCCTCGGCCTCGCGGTCGGCTGGTGGCTCTTCATCATTGGTGCGTTCTTTGCCATTCCAGCCCTCATCGGTTGGACCTTCGAATACTGGAAGGGTGAGCACGCTCTCTGAGTGCGCTCAGCCCGTCGGCGGGGCCCCTGGTGACTCGATCACCGGGGGCCCCGCCGTTTCCCACGGGCCCGATCAGGGGGAGTCGAGGAGAGCGTTCAGCCGCTCCCGGAGCGCCACGGGGTCATCGGGGGACGCCAACTCAAGCACCTTGGTGCGGGCCGTTGCGCCCGTCACCACACTGACGTCGCGAGCTCGGAGCCCAAAGGCGTCGGCGACGGCGCGGCATACGGCGGCCGTAGCAGCCCCGTCAACGGCCCGTGCGGCCACGGACACGGTGAGGACGTCCCCAGTGCCATAGCGGCCACCAACGCGCGTCCTGGAGGCTCCTGGGCGAACCCGTACGGTCACTCTCACGCTGGCGATTGTGCCACCGGGGCCGCGGCCTAGAGTGGAGGGGTGCTGCCGCTGCGCCCGGAGGACTTCGACGGGGCCGTCTCCGATGCGCTCGACACCGTGCCGCTCGAGCTCCTGGACATGGTGGACAACCTGGTGGTCCTGGTCGACGACGAGCCGCCGGCGGGGGAGCCTGAACTCCTAGGACTCTACGAAGGCGTGCCGCTCACCGAACGCGATAGCGGCTGGGCGGCGGGGGCGCTGCCGGACCGGATCACGATCTTCCGCGGGCCTCTGACCCGGTGGTGCGCTGACGAGGCAGAGTTGCGTGAAGAGATCGCGGTCACCGTGGTCCATGAACTCGCCCATCACTTCGGAATCGATGACCAGCAGCTCCATGCCTGGGGTTGGGGCTGACCCAGCCACCCAAATAGGCCCAAAGGGGAGGGGCCCCGAACCAACGAGGTTCGGGGCCCCTCCTCTTAACGCGAGGTGCCTAGTGGTGACCGCTACTGGGGGCGTGCTCGCCCTCAATGGCCTCGTGGCCATGGCCATCGTGGTGAGCCGCCGCCAACTCGGCCGGCGTAACGGGGTTGACAGCATCGCCGAAGTAGAACTTCGAGAGGCGAGCCCGCCGACGGGCCGACTTGGTGCCGGGGGCTGCCACGCCGTTCTCGTCAACGGTCTCGGCTGCCTCGATGGGAGCCACCGCCTCATGCTGCACCAGGTTCCACTGTTCAGGCGTGATCGTCGTGTCGTGACGCTCAGAGAAGCCACCCGCGGGGGAGCGCAGGATCGTGCCGGTCTCGCGGCCATGCAGGACGGTGTCGCGGTCGCGGCGCTGCAGCGACAGGCAGATCCGCTTGGTCACCCAGAAGACCAGCGGCGGAAGGATGAACAGCGCCCACCGGAAGAACACCGTGATGTCGTTGATGGACATCCCGAACTTGATGGCGATGATGTCATTGCCGGCCGCGAACATGAAGACGCTGTAAGCCGTGATCGCCGCCATGCCGATGGCCGTGCGGACCGGGGCGTTGCGGGGCCGGTCGAGCAGGTGGTGTTCCCGCTTGTCGCCCGTGACCCAGCCCTCGATGAACGGGTAGACACCCAGGGCGGTGTACACCAGCGGAAGCAGAACGAGCGCACCGAGCGCGATATTCAGGCTCAGGGTCACGCCCAGGAAGCTGAACTCCAGCCAGCCGGGGAGCAGTCGCAGGGCCCCGTCCGCGAAGCCCATGTACCAGTCAGGCTGCGAACCAGCGGTCACCGGGGAGGGGTCGTACGGCCCGTAGCCCCAGATCGGGTTGATCTGGATCAGGCCCGAGATCAGGGTGATGACACCGAAGACGATGAAGAAGAAGCCACCGGCCTTGGCGGCATACACCGGCATGACGGGGAAGCCGACGACATTGTCGTTGGTCCGGCCCGGCCCGGGGAACTGCGTGTGCTTCTGCACGGCCACCAAGACGATGTGCGCCGTGAACAGGGCAATCAGCAGGCCGGGGATGAGCAGGACGTGCGCGGAGTAGAGCCGGGGGATGATCGCCTCACCCGGGAAGGAGCCGCCGAAAATGCCCCACGCGAGGTAGGACCCGATCACCGGGGCCGTCTGAACGAAGCCCTGCATGGCGCGGATACCCGTGCCGGAGAGCAGGTCGTCGGGCAGCGAGTAGCCGGCGAAGCCTTCGACGATGGCCAGCAGCGCGAGCACCGAACCGATCACCCAGTTGATCTCACGCGGCTTGCGGAAGGCACCGGTGAAGAAGACCCGGAACATGTGCACCGTGAGCGCCACAATGAACATCAGCGCGGCCCAGTGGTGGATCTGTCGGATGATCAGACCGCCGCGGACCTCGAAGGAGATGTCCAGGGTGGACTTGTAGGCCTCCGACATGGTCACGCCCCGCAAGGGGATGTACGACCCGTCGTAGACGGTGTGCCCGGCCGACGGGACAAACCAGAAGGTCAGGAAGACGCCGGTCAGCAGGCAGATGATCATCGAGTACATCGCGATCTCGCCGAGCATGAAGGACCAGTGGTCGGGGAAGACCTTCTTCATCAGGTAGCCCACGCCCTTGGCGGAGCCGGTGCGGTCATCCACCCAGCCGGCCACGCCGCCCAGGCGACGCGCGCCCGCGCTGGCGGGATTGGTCGCGGGGGCGTCGTCGACGCGCAACCCGTCGGCCACTCGAGCAGTCTGCTTACTCATCAGTCGCGCTCCCAGAAGCTCGGGCCCACAGGCTCTTGGAATGGCTTGATCGCCACGAGATAGCCCTCATCGTCCACCGCGATCGGCAGCTGGGGCAGCGCCCGCTTTGCCGGTCCGAAGATGACCTTGCAGTCATCCGTCACGTCGAAGGTCGACTGGTGGCACGGGCAAAGCAGGTGGTGCGTCTGCTGCTCGTAGAGGCCAACCGGGCAGCCGACGTGCGTGCAGATCTTGGAGTAGGCCACGATGCCCTGGTATCCCCAGTCGCGTTCCTTTTGCGACTTGATGATCGCGGGGTCAAGGCGCATGAGCAGGACGGCTGCCTTGGCCTTCTCTTCGAGCAGGCCGTGCTCCACGCCACCCTCACCGGTCTTCGGGTCGGGCAACAGGCCGTCGGGCATAACGTGGTAGACCGAGCCGATGGTCACATCCTCGGCCTTGATCGCGGTGTTCTGCGGGTCGCGCATGAGGCGGATGGGCGTGAACGCGGCACCTTCACCCTCGCCATCCCAGAAGGTCTTGGAGAGCTCATCGGCGGGGTACTTCCACGGCGCCAGGCCACCAACGACCGGCACGATCAGCGGCACGGCCATGAGGCCGAGCGCGCCACCGAGGGTGTACTTGATCAGCGGGCGCCGGGTGATTTGCGAGGCGACTGCACCCTCGGCGAGGGTCTCGCCGACGGCCGCGCGGGACTCGTCCGTGCTGCGCATGGGGTGCCGCATCTCGACGGACTCCGTGTCGGGCATCAGCGTCTTGGCCCAGTGGACGGCACCGAAGCCGATACCCAGAAGGGTCAGCGCCATGGTCACGCCCAGCGCGGCATTCGAGGCGCTCATCGTCCCGATGCCTGGGATGAAGACCGTACGGTCCAGGTCGATCAGGAAGTAGGCCGCCAGGAAGAGGATCGTGCCCAGGATCGACAGCGAAAACAGGGCGACGACCTGCTTCTCGGCGCGAGCCGCGGCTGCCTCGTCCAGGTCCGCCATGCGTGGGGTGTGGGCGGGCAGACCCGGGTTGCTGAACCGCTCCGGTATGCCGCCCGAGCCCTCGATGTGCCCCTGGTCCAGTCGGACCGCGGTGCCACCGAATTCGGTGCTGTCCTGCTCATTCATCGGGTGCGATTTCCTTCGATGAGGGGGTCGGGGGAGGTTAGGCGGCCTTTTGGCCGAGCCAGATGGCGCAGCCAATCAAGAGACCGAGTCCAAAGATCCAGGCGAACATGCCCTCGGTGACCGGGCCGAGTGAACCCAAGGTCATGCCGCCCGGGCTGGGCTCTTCCTGGATGGTGGTGAGGAAGGCAATGACATCCCGCTTGTCCTCAGCCGAGAGGTTGCGGTCGCTGAAGACCGGCATGTTCTGCGGGCCGGTCTCCATGGCCTCATACATGTGACGCGGCGCGACGCCGTCCAGGGACGGGGCGTACTTGCCGCGGGTCAGCGCGCCGCCCGAACCGGCAAAGTTGTGGCACATCGCGCAGTTGACCCGGAAGATGTTCCCGCCGCGGGCGGCATCGCCCTTGGTGGGGTCGACCATCTCGTCCGTGGGGACACCTGGCCCGGGGGCCAGCGAAGCGATGTAGTCACCGATCTTGTCGATCTCTTCCTCGGTGAAGCCGACCTCAGCCTTGCGGGGAGCCTGGACACCCGGCTGCGCCATCGGCATCCGCCCCGTCGACATCTGGAAGTCGACCGCGGCCTTGCCCACACCGGCGAGCGCCGGGCCAGCCACCCGGGTGCCGTCCAACTGCATGCCCTCAGCGTTCTTGCCGTGGCAGGAGGAGCAGTTGGCCTGGAAGAGCGCCTTGCCTTCGGCCACCTTGTCGGCGGAGATGACGCCGGCGTCAGCGGGACGCGGCGCCACCACGGCATAGGCGGCTCCCGTGAGGACGAGTCCGATCATGATCAGGATGGCGATCGCCGCCGGGTGGCGGCGGCGGGCGGCCAGTGCGTTCACGGTGCGTTCCTGGTTCTCTGTGAGGTCTGAGTCGGTGGTCAGTATCGAGCGGATGAACGGGTCACTTGAGCAGGTAGATGATGGCGAAAAGCGCGATCCACACAACGTCGACGAAGTGCCAGTAGTACGACGTCACGACGGCGCCAGTGGCCTGGGCGTGCGAGTAGCGGCGCGTGGTGAAGGTGCGTCCGATGATCAGCAGGAAGGCAATCAGACCACCGGTCACGTGCAGACCGTGGAAGCCGGTGGCGAGGTAGAACACCGAGCCGTAGGCGTCGGAGGAGAGGGTGACACCTTCGGAAGCGAGGTTGGCGTACTCGTACACCTGGCCGGCGATGAAGATCGCGCCAAAGATGTACGTCAGGACGTACCACTCGCGCATGCCCCACTGCTTGACCTTGAAGAGCGAAGCCCCGGCCGGCCGGCCCGGACGGCCCTTCTCGGCCTCCCAGACGCCAAGCTGGCACCAGACCGAGGAGATCACGAGGACGAGCGTGTTGGCCGATGCGAACGGAACATTGAGCATGCTCGTGCGCTCAGCCCACAACGCGGACTCGTGTCCACGAATGGTGAAGTAGAAGGCAAAGAGCGCCGCGAAGAACATCAACTCGCTGGAGAGCCACACCATGGTGCCCACCGCGACCATGTTCGGTCGGGTCGCAGGGCCATGCCCAGCGATGCTCTGCACGGGTCCGGAAACCCTTGTCTGTCCTGATGCCGTAGTCGCCACGGCGCCATTATGTCGGTAATCCGGGGGCGGTGACGAGGCGACCCCCGGAAAAGCGGAACATTTCCTGGTGAAGGCACGTTGGCATATGCCGGTCCGGGCCGCCATCGGGCCGCTGCGCGCGGGTAGCATCATGCGCATGACCCCAGCGCAGGCGACCCCAATCGAGGAGCAGGAGCCCATGACGAGTCTCACCGATGAGATCGATGAGGCCGAGGCCGTAGCCCCCTTTGACCCCGTGGCTGCGGCCAAGGACGCCTCCACGGCGACTCACGCGGTCTCGGTGCTCTTGTACAGCGACGACATCACCACCCGTGATGCCGTGCGAGCCGCGGCTGGCCGTCGGCCTGCACGGGATGTGGAAATCGTCTCGTGGCGCGAGTGCGCCACGGCGGCGGCCGTGGTCGAGGCCGTCGACGCGGGCGGGATCGACGTCATCGTGCTCGATGGCGAGGCAGTGCCCGCCGGTGGCCTGGGGCTGTGCCGCCAGCTGAAGAACGAGATCTTCCAGTGCCCGCCGGTCCTCGTACTCACCGGACGCCCCCAAGATGGCTGGCTGGCCGGCTGGTCGCTGGCTGACGACGCCGTTCCGCATCCGCTGGACCCGATCGCGGTCTCCGAGGCCATCGCTGGCCTCGCACGGACTGTCGGATCTCGCGCGTGACCCAGGACGCCGCCCTGGCGTTCTCCTGGCCCGACCTGCTCACCCAGGTCATCGGTGGTGGGGATCTGACCCTGGAGCAGGCTCGGCTCGCCATGACGGCGATCTTCAGTGGGGAGGTGACTCCCGTCCAGCTCGCTGGACTGTTGGTCGCCTTGCGCAGCAAAGGGGAGACGGTCGCGGAATTGCGCGGCCTGGCGGACGTCATGCTCGAGTTCGCGCACCGCATCGAGGTGCCCGGACCGACCATCGACATCGTGGGCACCGGTGGAGACCGCTCCCACAGCGTGAACATCTCCACCATGTCTGCGATCGTCGCGGCCGCCACAGGGCTACGCGTGGTCAAGCACGGCAACCGGGCGGCGTCCTCGTCCTCCGGCTCGGCCGACGTGCTGGAGGCGCTTGGGGTCAACCTCACCTTGAGCCCAGATCAGGTGGCGCAGGTGGCCCAGGACGCGGGCATCACGTTCTGTTTTGCCCAGGCCTTCCACCCGGCCATGCGGCACGCGGCCGCGGCCCGGCGCGAGTTGGGGATCGGCACGGCATTCAACGTCTTGGGGCCGCTGACCAACCCGGCGCAACCGCACTATGCCGCCGTCGGGGTCGCCGACTCGAGGATGGCGCCGCTGATTGCCGGGGTCTTTGCCGATCGTGGCCGACCGGCTGCCGTATTCCGCGGGGATGATGGCCTTGATGAGGTGACGATTGCGACCTCCACCACGGTGTGGTGGGTCAGCGGTGGCACGGTCACCCAACACACCCTCACGCCTGATGCCCTGGGCATTGCGGCCGCACCTTTGGAGAGCCTGCGTGGCGGCGAGGCGAGCTATAACGCCCAGGTCGCCCGGGATCTGCTCGCGGGAGCCAGCGGACCGGTCCGGGACGCGGTCCTGGTCAACACCGGTTTGGCGCTGGCCATTGCGGACCTCGATGTGGCGGGGACAGGTCTGGGCGACGACGCGACCCTGGCCGCCGCGGTCCGGGCCGGGATGTCCACCGCAGCAGCCGCGATCGACGATGGTCGGGCGGCCGCGCTGCTGGAGCGGTGGGTTGCGGTCAGCTCTCAATCCCGAGGCTGAAGGCCGCCTCTAGATCGTGCTTGGAGTAGGTCCGGAAGGCGATATGTGTCGCCGTCCCGGTCACGCCGGGCACCTTGTTGAGCCGGTCGGCAATGACATCCGCCAACTCATCGTGCTGGCGCACCCGCACCAGAGCAATCAAGTCCGCATCGCCCGCGACCGAATACACCTCAGTGACGCCGTCGAGGTCGGCGATTTGCTGGGCTACCTCGGGGATGGAGTCGACGTCGACGCTGATGAGGACGATGGCGGTGATCACGCCTGGCAGCCTAGTCGAGCTCGGCGTGAACCGGGAGGGCACTGGCGATGGGCAGGGACCACTGGCCTTCCATCTCAACCAGGCGAACCCCGGGGCTCTCCAGCCATTGCAGCACCACCTCGCTCTCCTCGTGTAATGCCGCGGTCACCGAGCCCTGTGGGGGAGCAACGACCTCGGCACTGACCACCAAAGCGGCCACATGCGGCATCGGGTCGACCCCGCGAGGCGAGGCGCTCGCGCCCGCGAGCCGGCCATAGCGCACGCAGATGAGCTCCCAGCCGCCGGTGGGAGAACGGCGGGCCGCAACCAGGTGCTCAATGCCGCCCAGAGAAGCCAGCCGCTGCACCCGGCTACTGCCCCTGGCCAGCGCGCGCATCCGATCTCGAACCAGGGCAGCATCCTCGAAACGCTCCGCGGCCGAGAGCGCTTGCAAGCGATCACGCAATCGGTCGTAGAGGTGCAGGGAGCGTCCGGCCAGGGCGTCCTGCGCGCTCGCGGCGATGGCGGTGTAGGCATCGAGGCTTTGGGCCCCAGTGCAGGGCGCACCGCAGCGCCCCAACTCGGCGAGGGCGCACGCGGGCGAGGGCGTGGTCACGGACAGGCGTGCTGTGCACTGGCGCACGGGGAGCACCTCATGGACTGCGGCGATGGCGGCCTCGGCGCTGCTGCGCGACGGGAACGGACCGGCATAACGCTGCGGATCTCCATTGACCGATCGCACCACCGAGAATCGGGGGAAAGTCTCGTCGGTCAGGCGCACCCAGACCGCCTTCTCCGGGTGTCGTGAGCGACGGTTGTATCGAGGCTTGTGCTCAGCGATCAGGCGCAGCTCGCGCACCTGGGCCTCCAAGGGCGTCGCGCACACGACCGGCGTGACCGAAGCCGCAAGGCGCACCATCTCGCCCATCCGGCGGCGCTGCTCCGATGCGGTGAAGTACGAGCGCACCCGGGTGCGAATGGACACCGAGGTGCCGACATAGAGGACGCGTTGGTGGTCGTCTTTGAACAGATAGACGCCAGGGGCGTCGGGCAGTCCGTCGGCGAGGTGCCGCTTGCGTCGCTGGGCCTCCGGCACGCGCCGCGAATAGTCGAGCAGCTCCTCCAGGGAGTGCACACCGAGGGCACCCACTCGACCGATGAGCCCGTGGAGCACATCGACAGTGGCCCGGGCGTCTTCTAGGGCACGGTGGTTGGGGATGGTGCGCGAGCGAAACAAGGTGGCCAATGAGGAGAGCCGATGGTTGGGTGCCTCGTCACGCGAGACGAGTTGCCGGGCCAGGTGAACCGTGTCGAGCACCTGCGGGCTGGGCCAGTCCTGGCCGGTCGCGGCGCAGGCGGCCTGCAGGAAGCCCATGTCGAAGCGGGCATTGTGCGCGACCAGGACCGCGCCCGCGGCGAACTCCAAGAAGGCTGGCAAGGCTCGGCCGATCCGCGGCGCGCTGGCCACCATGGCGTCGGTGATGCCGGTGAGCACACAGATCAACGCCGGGATCGGCTCCCCGGGGTTGACCAGGCTCTGAAACTCACCAAGCACCTCCCCGCCGCGGACCTTCACCGCGCCGATCTCGGTGATCTGATGCTCGTGCGCACTGCCACCCGTGGTCTCGAGGTCGACGACCACGAAGGTGACCTCCCGCAGTGGGGTGCCCAGATCCTCAAAACTGCCTTGCCACGGTGAGCCCTGGGCAAGGCGCGCCGTGGTCGTCATGATCAGGACGCTAGGGCGCGCCACCGACAGTGCCGTCGTGGCACGCCGGGAAAGGTCGTCGCGGCAGCCCTGAATCGAGAACTAGCAGGCCACGTCGCGCGCGATGGACACCCGCGCCACATAGGGGTCCGGGTCGGTGTGGTCGACGGTGGTCATGGTTGCGCCGCGGGCAGTGACCCGCAAGCGCGCGGCCCCGGTCAATCCATACGTCGAGCACGGCGTCGTAGATCTCGATTCAAAGGACGTCAGTGGCTCCCGGCTCGAACTCAACGACCCGAAGGACTCCCACGGGGCCAAGGTCAGCAGACTGCCGTCAGGCTCAACGCGGTCGATCTTGATCATCCCGCTGATTCGGTGAACGTCCGCCGAACTGGGGCAGTCGACCTTTAGCCCGATGATGACGCGCCCCTGTGGACCTGTGCGCAGCGACACCTGACTCCGACACCCATTGGTCTGGCCGGCGGCATTGCGCAGGTCGTCGGTGGTGGCTGCCTGCGCCGATGGGGCCAGGGCGGCGATGGCCGCGCTCACCATCCCGGTCGCGATGAGTCGATGAATCATGATGTTCCCCATTTCCCCTGTGGCGGTTCCGCGAACCCCTGCGGTCGCTGATCTGCCTGCCCAAACCGTAAGAGGTCATGCAGGAGGGCGCAAGTCTGCACTGTCGGTGTGCCTGCCTACGGTGATCATCACGCGCTCACCTCGAGCGAATCTGGACAAGGACGGTGAGGATGATGACCGGTCGGGAGCAGAGCCCTGGATGGGCTCTGGCACACGGTGCGCCATTGGCGGTGGACTGTGTCCGCTGCCCGGTGGCTGGCCCGGGCTGCGCAGGGTGCATGGTCACCGCACTCCTGGACGCGGACCGAGGACATGAGGACCTAGAGCGGGCTAGCCAGGTGCCGCTCGATGTGCAGGAGCGTGCGGCAGTGCGCTTGCTCCTCGACCGGGGTGTGATCACGGCGCAGGAGGCCGGCCAGGCGACGGCGACCAGGGTGCCGCTACCGCTGCACGGTGTCCGTTCGCGAGCCGCCGACTCCGTCGCCGGATGAGGCCGCCAGAGCGGCGACCAGCAGAGCGGCACTCAACCAGAACTGGTTATAGAAGGCCTGCTTGTTGACCAGATTGGCCACGAGCAGGACCAGTGCCGCCCACCTGAGGACCTCGGGCAACCCGGGTTGTCGGCGCACGATCGCCGCCGACGCGATCGCCAGGATCGCCACCGTGACCGCACCCGTGGCCCAAAACGGCGGCGTCACCCCGTGCACATTCAGCGCATAAAGGAACCAGGTGTTGGCGAACCGGATGGGATGGAATCCGACGAGCAAGGTCACGGTGTCATGCACGAAGGCGGGCAGATCCCGCAGCGCAAATGGCGCCATGAGCGCTCCGGCCACCGCCGCGGAAGCCAGCACGCGCCGCCAGCCAAAAGGGCGCCAGAGCGCGATCAGTGGCAGCAGCAGGACGAGGTGTTGCTTACTCGCGCAGGCCAGGGCCAGCACCACGATCGCCCAACCCATGCGGCCGCGCTGGACCAAGACGGCCCAACCCACCAAGAGGGCCGCCAACACGGGCTCGGTCCACGCCTGATCGATCTGGGTAATGGTGCCCGGGGCCACGACGAGCACGCCCGCGGCCAGGGCTGCCCGGTGGGCGTGGCCGCGAGCCAGCAGCCAAAACCCCCACAGCACCATCAGCGACCAGATCAGCATCATCCAGCGGATGTCCCCAGCCACCCACCGTCCGGGCGCCAGCAGCACCGCCATCCACGGCAGATACGTGAAGGCATCCTTGACACCGGGCGATCCGGACCAGGTCGCCGTGTAGATATTGCCGCCATCAGCCAGCACATCACTGGCCTGCTGCAGCATCACCCAGACATCGATGCGCGGCGCCGGGTCTCCCACGATGCAGATCACGGCGAGCGCCAGCTGACCGGCCACCGCGCTCGCGTATGCCGCGACATTGGCCAGCCGGGAACGCTCGCCGAACCACAGCAGGCTGGCGACGCCAATCGCGGTGATGGTCACGGCCCACCGCGCCGCGTCTAGAGCACCGCCGCGTAGGTAGCTAAAGAGCGGGACCTGCCAGGTGATCACGGCGCTGGCCAGCAGCACGACAGGACCCAACCATCGGGGCACCACGCGGCCATCCCGGGCGCCGGCGGCATACCGGCTCTGCCACCACCCGAGCACTGCGGCAGCGCCGGTCAAGGTGAGCACGATGGCGATCTCGAAGCGCACCACGCTCCACTGGAGCATGGCGAAGGTCACCAGCCACGTGAGCGCCGCGATCACCGCAGGCCAGGAGGCTGGCCCACGCAGCTCGGCCCGATCAGCCACCGTAGAGCTGCTCGACCTCGTCGGCGAAGTCCGTCATCACGACATTGCGCTTGAGTTTGAGCGAAGGCGTGAGGTGCCCGCTGGCCTCGGTGAAGTCGGTGTCGAGAATGGCGAACTTGCGGATGGCCTCGGCCTTGGACACGGCGGAATTGGCGTCATCGACGGCGCGCTGGATCTCGGCCAGTACCGCGGGTTCGGTGCGGGCCCGCTCGACGCTCAGGCCGGCGAGTCCATTGTTCGCGGCCCACGCCGGCAGCATCTCCTCGTCCAAGGTGACCAGGGCGGCGATGAACGGCTTGCCGTCGCCCACGACGACACACTGGGAGACCAGGGGATGCGCCCGCAGCCGATCCTCGAGCACGGCCGGTGCGACATTCTTGCCGCCGGCAGTGACCAGGATTTCCTTCTTGCGGCCGGTGATCTTGAGGAAGCCGTCGTCATCCAACTCGCCGATATCGCCGGTGTGGAACCAGCCCTGCACGATCGCCTCGGAGGTGGCCTGGGCATTGCCGTGGTACCCGTGGAAGAGGTTCACGCCCTGCACGAGGATTTCGCCGTCCTCGGCGATCCGCACCCCGACGCCCGGCAGCGGCTTCCCGACCGAGCCGATCCGCAGGGCGGTAGGCAGATTCACGGTCGCTGGCGCGGTGGTCTCGGTCAGACCGTAGCCCTCCAGGATCACCAGGCCGATCCCGCGGAAGAAATGCCCCAAGCGGGTGCCCAGGGGCGCGCCACCGGAGACGGCATACTCGGTCTTGCCGCCCAAGGCCGACCGCAGCGTGCTGTACACCAACCGGTCGAAGAAGCCGTGCTTGAGCCGCAGCGCCAGTGAGGCACCACCAGCGTCTTGAGCCTGCGACCACTCAATCGCGGTCGCGGCGGCCTTGGCGAAGATCGCGCCCTTGCCCCCGGTCTCGGCCTTGGCCTCAGCCGAGTTGTAGATCTTCTCAAAGACCCGAGGAACGGCCAGGACGAAGGTCGGCTGAAAAGAGGCGAGATCGTCGAGCAGGTTCTTGAGGTCAGAACTGTGGCCCATCCGGCCTTCGCCGACCACCGTGAGGACCTCGATGAACCGGGCGAACACATGAGCCAACGGCAAGAAGAGCAGCGTCGCGGCTCCGGGTCGACCAATCACATCCGGCAGGGTCGCGCAGGTGTTCTCGGCCAGGGTGAGGAAGTTGCCATGGGTGAGTTCCACGCCCTTGGGGCGGCCGGTGGTCCCCGAGGTGTAGATGATCGTCGCCAGGCTGTCGCGGCCCAGCCCTGCCCGTCGGTCGACGACGGCGGCGGCGGTCACCGAAGCGCCCTGCTCGACCACCTCGTCGAGGTCGCCATCATCGATACACCAGACCTGCCTCAGGCCGGTCAGCGAGTCACGAACCTGGGCAACCCCGTCCAGGTGCGCTCGCGTCTCGACAATGACCCCGACGGCCTGGGCGTCCGAGAGAATCCATTGGACCTGGTCGGGGGAGGAGGTCTCGTAGATCGGGACCGGCACTGCTCCCACCGACCAGAGGGCGAAGTCCGCCAGGGTCCACTCATACCGCGTGCGACTCAAGATGCCGACCGCATCCCCGGGCGCGATTCCAGCGGCGATGAAGCCGCGCGCCAGCTCGTCGACCCCGGCGGCAAAGTCGGCCGCCGTGACATCCCGCCAACCCGCTCCGGAGCGCACGCTGAAGGCCACTCGCTCCGGCTGGCGTTGGGCGTTGCGTCCGGGGAGATCGGCCAGGCTGCCGGCGCTATCGGCCGGGATGATTGTCGGGGTCGAGGTCTCGCGCACGAAGAACTCCTGGGGGAGGTGGAGAAGATCGAGGCAACCCTACGGTCTGCTCACGTCTTCGCGCCGCGACCTGGATCACGCGGTACCCTTCGAGCCATGTCCGACAGCACTTCGTCCGTCATCGAGATTGCCGCGCCCCCCGGAAACGTCCTTGACGTCATCGCCGACTTCGAGCGGTATCCCGAATGGGCCAAGCAAGTAAAGACCAGCACCGTGGTGAGTGAGGACGGCGACGGCTGGGCTGACCAGGTCGAGTTCGTCTTGGATGCGGGGGCGATCAAGGACCGGTACGTGCTGGAGTACGGCTGGGATATCGATGAGGACGGGGTGGGGGTCGTCTCCTGGCACCTGGTTCGCGCCGACGTGCTCAAGGCCCTCACGGGCAGTTACACCCTCGAACCCAGCGCGAAGGGCACCAAAGTCACCTACGCGCTTGAGGTTGATGTGAAGATCCCGATGATCGGCATGCTCAAGCGCAAGGCCGAGAAGGTCATCGTCGACACCGCGCTCAAGGAACTGCAGCGTCGGGTCGAGTCCGGCGCGTGATGTCTGCTGGCGAAGCCTGGTCCGTCGAGGACGAGGCGGCCAAGCTCGTTGCGAGTCTGCGGGCTGCCGCCCGCGCTACCCCGGATTCCCCAGCCGGGACTGAGGTCCCCCGGGACCCTGGGATGTCCTCGCCGTCCACGGCCAGCGCACATTCGGCGCAGTGCCAATGGTGTCCGGTATGCCGTGGCGCCCGTTTCCTGCAGTCGGTGTCCCCGGAGACCATCTCCCGGTTGGCCGACCTGGCCTCCTTCGCTGCGATGGCCCTGGGCGACCTGGCGGAGCGGCAGGCAGAACGGCAGGCCGAACGGGCGGCCGAGCACCCTGCCGACGACGAGGCCCGCGGCGATGACTGAGCTGGCCGTCGGAGTCGACATCGGCGGCACCAAGGTCGCCGGAGGCGTCGTCAATGCCGCCGGAGAGGTCATCGCGCGAACCCGGCGGGATACCCCTCATCGCAGCACCAGCCCGGATGTGGTGGAAGACACCATCGTCTCGGTGGTCGAAGAGTTGCTGGCCGATCACGCCGACAGGGTGGTGGCGGTGGGCATCGGGGCGGCGGGCTTTGTGGCCGCCGATCGAGCGACCGTCGTCTTTGCCCCGCATTTGTCGTGGCGCCACGAGCCCTTGCGGGATGCGCTGGCTTCACGGCTGGCGTTGCCGATCTTTGTCGACAATGACGCCAATGCCGCGATCTGGGCGGAGTACCGCTTTGGCGCCGGGCGCGGCGAGAGCCATCTGGTCATGGTTAACCTCGGCACCGGCATTGGCGGGGGCCTGGTGCTCGGTGGCCAGGTCTTCCGCGGGCGTCACGGGATTGCCGGCGAGTTTGGGCACATGCAAGTCGTTCCAAACGGGATCCGCTGCGAATGCGGCAACAAGGGCTGCTGGGAGCAGTACGCCTCCGGCAACGCGCTGGTCCGCGAGGCCCGCGCCCTCTGGGAGTCCGGCAGCCCCACGGTGACCGATGACCTGCGTTCGATGGTGGGGCGGCCGGAGGATCTCACCGGGCCTTTGATCACCGAGGCGGCTCGGCGCGGGGACCGGCTGGCCCGCGAGTTGCTCGGTGAGATCGGCACCTGGTTGGGGATCGGGATCGCCGACCTGGCGGCCGCCCTCGACCCTGGAACCTTCGTCATCGGAGGCGGTGTCAGCGCCGCGGGCGACCTACTTCTCGAGCCCGCACGGGCGGCATTCCGCGCCCAGTTGACCGGACGTGGGTATCGCCCCGAGGCCCGCATCGTGGCCGCCCAACTGGGCAATGAGGCGGGTGTGGTCGGGGCAGCCGACCTGGCGCGGGCGGGAGTTACCGCCTCGTGAGCCGGCCGGGCTTTCGGGTGATGACCTACAACCTGCGGGCCTTCCGTGATGACTGGCGGGCCGCCGCGCATGCCGTGCGCGTGGTCGAACCCGATGTGCTTTGCCTGCAGGAGGTGTCGCGGACCTGGTTCCCGACCCGGCGAACTCGGGCCTTCGCGGCGGCAGCTGGCCTGGATTGGCCGGCCAATCGCGCTCGCGGCGGCGGCACCACCGTGCTGGTGCGTCCTGGCCTGGCGGTGACCGGGTGGTCGCACCATCGGTTGCGGGTTCCTTTCGTTCAGGGCCTGCGCGAAGGTGTTCGCGGGTATGCCGTGGTGCGCTTGGACCTCGACCTCGCCGGACGACGCCTGCCGATCTCCGTGGTCTCGGTGCATCTCGGCCTGCGCCCGCAGGAGCGCTTTGGACAGGTGGAGCGGCTCTCGCCCGGAGTGCCATTGGGCGATCCGGCCGTCATCGCCGGGGACATCAATGAGGATGATGCCGGGGAAGCCTGGCGGCTCTTGGCCCAAGCGGGCAGGACTCGGCTGGTGTCCTCGGTCCGAGCAACCTTCCCCGCTGCGGCTCCCTCGATCTGCTTGGACGCAGTCTTCGCCTCGCCTCCGTTGGTCCGCGCACAGGTCACCGAGCAGCCGATCCTGCCGGAGGACCTGCTCGCCCGGGCCAGTGATCACCGCCCGGTCTGGGTGGACCTCACCGTCGCGGACTAGACGCGACTGCCGTCGTCCCCAGAGTCGAAGTCCTCTCGCCGAGCAGGCTGGCGCCACAGGAGGAGGGCGAAGCCGCCAACAAAGGCCAATACCCCGAGCGTGACGATCAGCGTTTGGCTGAACGGTTCGGCCACGACGGCATAGATGACGACGAGCGGGCCAAGAATCAGGCCGGCCAAGGCACCCCAGTACGACAGGTCCTCGACCGCGGGCAGCGTGACCGGAGGCGGTTCAAAGTGCTCGTCGTCCTCCGCCATGGCGGCGGGGTCATCGATGGCCGAGATCGGTTCCTCGTTGGTTGGACCCCGCCAGATGGATTCGGGCAGAACGACCCACGATGGGGTCGGAGCCGGCGGCTCAGGGGTCGCTGGCTGCTCGGGTGGCTCGCTCTCGGGCACCGAAGGCGTCCATCCCGCGACGATGGCCTCGAACTCCCGATCGACCTCGTCGCGTGATCGCTCTGGCGGCATCGTCATGGGAGGTGGGGCTTAGCCCTGAGTGACTCGCTCGATGAAGCGGTCGGCCTCGGCCAGAATCTGTGGGGCGTCATTGTCCAGCGTGGCCACGTGGTAGCTGTTTTCGAGCACGATTTCGGTGACATCGGTGCTGCCGACCTGGGAGAGGAAGAGCGCCGAGCTCGACGCCGGCACGACGTGGTCCTCACGCGAGCGCATCAGCAGAACGGGAACCCGCAAGGTGGGCAGCCCAGCGATGACCTCGCGCCATCCATTGACCTGCGAGTGCAGTGCTTTGAGCGGGATCTTGTCGTAGCAGCCCTCGTCCTGGCCGGGCTTCTTGATGTCATTGCCGATGCCCGGCAGGGCAGGCACGAGTGCCTTGAGCACCGGCAGCGCCTTGAGTCGCACATCCTCGACCTTGTATGCCGGGTTGACCAGCACCAGTCCGTCCACCCGGTCTTGGTGCAATTCGGCGATCCGGGTGGTCAAGCTGCCGCCCATGGACAGGCCGCCGACCACGATGTGGTCACAGCGCGCGGCCAACTCTTCGAAGGCCCGCTCAAGCTCGGCATACCAGTCCTGCCAGGTGGTGCGATTCATCTCCTGCCAGGTCGTCCCGTGGCCGGGAAGGCGAGGCAAACGCACCGTGTGCCCGGCCGCGGCCAGGTGCTCCGCCCAGGGACGCATGGAGATCGGACTGCCGGTGAATCCGTGGGAGAGCAGTACGCCGACGGAGGAGCCGTCGTGAGAGAAGGACTCGGCGCCTGGGCGGACGGTGGTCATCGGGACTCCTTGGCGGGGGTGTGGTCGAGATACCGATCCTGCCATGTCAGCGCCCTTCGGGAGCCTTTTGCCGCGATGGACTTCGCGGTGATCTGGACTAGAGTGCGATGGTCGTCGACGTGCGAGAAGGGCAACTGTCCTCGTGTTCTATTGGGTGCTCAAGCGGATCATTCTTGGTCCGATCATCCGCGTGCTCTTTCGCCCGTGGGTCGAGGGGGAGGAGCACATTCCCGAGTCCGGGCCGGCGATCTTCGCCAGCAACCACCTGTCCTTCTCGGACTCGATCTTCCTCCCGCTGATGGTGCCTCGCCGCATGACCTTCCTGGCGAAGTCGGACTACTTCACTGGCGAGGGCATTAAGGGGCGCCTGACCAAGTGGTTCTTCAAGAGTGCTGGGCAGTTGCCGGTCGACCGCTCCGGGGGTCGGGCCAGCGAGGCCGCCCTGCGCTCCGGGCTCAAAGTGTTGCGCGCCGGCCACCTGTTAGGGCTCTACCCCGAAGGCACCCGCAGCCCCGATGGCCGGCTCTACAAGGGCAAGACCGGGGTGGCCCGGATGGCCCTGGAGGCTGGCGTTCCGGTCATCCCCGTCGCAATGATCGGCACCGACAAGGCTCAGCCCACCGGACGGGCGGTACCCAAGCTCGTCCAGGTCGGGGTGCGCATTGGCGAGCCGCTGGACTTCTCGCGGTATCAGGGCATGGAGGGCGACCGATTCGTGCTGCGCTCCATCACCGACGAGATCATGTATGCCCTCATGGAACTCTCCGGCCAGGAGTACGTCGACATGTATGCCGGCGTCATGAAGGAACGCATCGCCAAGGCCAAGAAGGTGCGGGCCCGAGTGGCCGCCGAAGCCGCCAAGCCCGGCCGGGCGGTCAGCGAGTTGGAGGCGGCCTTGGATGCCGAGGGACTCGATGACGGGCCGAACCCCGAGCGCAAGGCGAGTTGAGCGCTTCGCGGCCGGACCGGCATACGAGCGGGCTGTCCAGATGGCGGGCAGTGGGACCTATCCTTGACGCTTGTGAGCACGTTGCCCAACACCGATCCGCGCAGCCGCCTTCTCGACGGCCTCTCCCTGCCGGTTGCCCAGCAGCCCAGTTGGCCGGACCGTGACGCGCTGGACGGCGCCATCGCCACGCTCGCGACATATCCGCCCTTGGTGTTTGCCGGTGAGTGCGACGTTCTCAAGGCCCGCATGGCCGAGGCCGCCCGTGGTGAGGCCTTCGTGCTCCAGGGTGGCGACTGCGCCGAAACCTTTGCCAGCGCGACCGCCGACAACATCCGGGATCGAGTCAAGACGATCCTGCAGATGGCGGCTGTCCTCACCTATGGGGCCTCGGTGCCCGTGGTCAAGGTCGGCCGGATGGCCGGTCAGTACGCCAAGCCGCGCTCCTCGGACAGCGAGACCCGCGGGGAACTCACGCTGCCCGCGTTCCGGGGCGACATGGTCAACGACTTCGAGTTCACCGAAGGGGCGCGCATCCCCGACCCGCAGCGGCTGGTCCGGGCCTACCACGCGAGCAGCGCCACGCTGAACCTGGTGCGGGCGTTCACCCAGGGTGGTTTCGCGGACCTACGCCACGTCCACGACTGGAACCGGGGCTTCGTCGCGAATGCTGCGAATGCGCGCTACGAGAAGATCGCCCGGGATATCGACAAGGCCATGAAGTTCATGATCGCCTGCGGCGCCGACTTCGAGGCCATGAAGCGCACCGAGTTCTTCTCTGCTCACGAGGCACTGATCCTGGACTACGAACGGCCACTCACCCGGGTCGACTCCCGCACCGGAGATTTGTACGCCACCTCGGGGCATTTCATCTGGGTGGGTGAGCGCACCCGGAACCTGGACGGCCAGCACCTGGACTTCGTCTCCAAGATCCGCAATCCGATCGGGGTCAAGGTTTCCGCCGGCGCCTCCACGGACGACCTGCTGCGGATGGTCGACGTACTCGACCCGCACCGCGAGCCTGGACGGCTCACCTTCATCACCCGGATGGGTGCCGGGAAGGTGCGCGAGGCGCTCCCGACCATCGTCGAGAAGGTCACGGCCAGCGGTGCTCAGGTCACCTGGATCTGTGACCCGATGCACGGGAACACCTTTGAGTCGGCCTCCGGCTTTAAGACGCGGGACTTCGACGACATTGTCGAGGAAGTCCGCGGCTTCTTCGAGGTTCACCGTGGGCTGGGCACCGTGCCCGGCGGCATCCACGTCGAGCTCACCGGCAATGACGTCACCGAGTGCCTGGGCGGCTCCGAGCGGATCGCCGATGCCGATCTCTCGCAGCGCTACGAGTCGGTCTGCGACCCGCGCCTGAGCCACCAGCAGTCCCTGGAACTCGCTTTCCTCGTCGCGGAGATGCTCACCACCGACTAGCCGCCGCGCGCGGGAACGAGAGGTATGCCGTGGGCTCACCCATCGTGGCCGACCTGCTGTCTGACACCCTGACTCGCCCGACCGCTGCCATGCGCCGGGCAATGGCTGAGGCCGAGGTCGGCGATGACGTCTTCGGCGAGGACCCGACCGTGCGCGAGCTCGAGGAGCGCGTCGCAGGTCTCCTAGGTCATGAGGCCGGGCTCTACTCTCCGACGGGGTCGCTGGCGAACCAGTTGGGGATGCGGCTCCACGTGGCCCCGGGGGAGGAAGTCATCGCCGACTCGCTCGCGCACGTGGTCCGGGCTGAGCTGGGCGCGGCCGCGGTGTTCTCCGGGATCACCTCGCGCACCTGGGTCAGTCGTGGGGGACTACTGGACCCCGCCGACGCGCTCGCATTGGTGGCCGTGGGCGGCGGGCCATACCAAGTTGGCACCGCCTGCGTTGTCATCGAGAACACGCATAACTTCGGCGGAGGAGTCGTGCAGCCGCTCGGCGCCATGCAGGTCCTCGCGGAGGGCGCGCGCGCTCAGAGAGTGGCCGTGCACCTGGACGGCGCCCGCCTCTGGAACGCGCATGTCGGGACCGGAACCAGCCTCGCGGCATATGCCGCCTGTGCAGACACGGTATCGGTGTGCCTCAGCAAGGGGTTGGGCGCACCGGTCGGGTCTGTGCTGGTCGGGTCGAGCGCGCAAATGGCCGAGGCCCGGGTGTGGCGCAAGCGGTATGGCGCCGGGATGCGGCAGGTCGGCATTCTGGCGGCCGCCGGGTTGTACGCCCTCGATCACCACATCGAGCGGTTGGCTGACGATCATGCGCGGACCCGCCGCTGCGCCGAGGCACTGGCCGAGGTGGCGTCCACGGCAGTTGACCTCGACCGTGTCCAAACCAACATCCTCGTCATCAACACCTCCGAAACGGGTTGGGCAGCAAAAGATCTCGTCGAGGCAGCGCTCGCCCAGGGAGTCCGTGGCTATGCGATGGGGCCAAACCTCGTGCGCCTGGTCTGGCATCTCGATGTCGACGACGCCGCTACCGACCACGCCATCACTGTGCTGCGCAGTCTCCTAGCGCAGGGTGCTTCGACGCCCACGACCTAGACTCCTGCCCCGTGAGCGTCACCCCCATCAGACTCTTCGGAGATCCGGTTCTGCGCACTCCCGCGACGCCGGTGACTGACTTCGACCTGGAGTTACGCCGGCTGGTGCAGGACCTGACCGACACCATGCTGGATGCCGGTGGTGCTGGCCTGGCGGCCCCTCAGCTCGGGGTGGGGCTGCGCGTGTTCACCTATCACGTGGATGGGGTGATCGGGCATCTGATCAATCCCGAGTTGAGCCTAGGCGAGGAGGAGGAGAGCGGACCGGAGGGTTGTCTGTCGTTTCCGGGCCTGCGCTTCGACACCCCTCGCCGGTTGCAGGTCATTGCCCGCGGTCTTGACGAGCACGGAGAGGCGATCGCGATCGAAGGCACCGCCCTCATGGCCCGCTGCATCCAGCACGAGACCGATCACTTGGATGGGGTGCTCTTCATCGACCGGCTCGACCGTGAGGCTCGCCGCGAGGCCATGCGGATCATCCGAGACACCTCATGGGGTGGACCGGATCCCGTGGTCAAAGCCTCACCGCATGCGGGTGGCAGCGCGGTCTTCGGTGCCTCAGCCTTCGGCAGGCGCGCATGAGGGTGATCTTCGCGGGCACCCCGCAGACGGCAGTGCCTTCCTTGCGGGCGATCCTCGACTCGCGTCACGAGGTGGTCGCGGTGCTGACTCGCCCGGACGCGCGAGCCGGTCGTGGACGCGCGCTGCACCCGTCGCCGATCAAGGAGGTCGCCCTCGCTGAAGGCATCGAGGTGCTCACCCCGCTCAGCGCTCGTGACGCCGACCTTCAGGACCGGCTGCGCCAGCTCGCGCCGGCTGCCTGCCCGGTGGTCGCGTATGGGGCACTGCTCCCACCCGCAGTCCTGGACATCCCCCGGCATGGGTGGATCAACCTGCATTTTTCTCTGTTGCCTGCGTGGCGCGGGGCCGCCCCCGTGCAACGCGCGATCATGGCCGGCGACGAGGTCACCGGAGCCTGCACCTTCCGGATTGAGGAAGGTCTGGACACCGGCCCGGTCTTTGGGGCCATCACCGAGACGATTCGCCCCCGTGACACAGCCGGGGAGCTCCTTGAGCGGCTGTCGCAGGTGGGAGCCGGCTTGCTCGTCGACACGCTCGACGGGGTCGAGGAGGGGATCCTGCGACCCATCCCGCAGAGTGCGGATGGCGTCAGCCAGGCAGCCAAACTCAACGTGACGGACGCCTGCGTGCGATGGGCGTTGCCACCTCACCTGGTGGATCGAGCGGTGCGTGGCTGCACGCCGGCGCCGGGGGCCTGGAGCACCTTGCGAGGTGAGCGCGTGGGGATCGGAGCGTTCACGGCATACGCCAGCGGAGGCGACCTGGCACCCGGCGAAATCCTCGCCGGCAAGCGTGAGGTTCTCGTGGGCACCGCTGGTGGTCAGGTGACCCTGGGAGAGCTGCGCCCGGTCGGGAAGCGCGCCATGCCGGCCGCTGACTGGGCGCGCGGCGTGCGGATCGAGCCCGGCGAGCGTTTCGAGTAGCGACGGGTGTCACGGCGCGGGCGCGGTGATGACACCATGTGGCGTATGCCGCCGCCCGCTCGCCGTTCCCGGACCGCCCCAAGCCAGCGCAGCCGGGCTGCCGAGCCGTCACGCTTCGCCGCCTTCGCCGTGCTGCGTGCCGTGGCCGAGGGTGCCTACGCCAACCTCGAACTGCCCAGGGTCTTGCGTGCACGTCGGCTGGACCCGCGGGATGCCGCCTTCGCCACCGAGTTGGCCTTCGGGGCGATCCGGGGCCGCGGGCTCTATGACGCGATCATCGAGTCGGCCTCGGGGCGCACGCTCGCGAGCATCGATGAGCCGGTGCTGGATTGTCTGCGCCTGGGGGTGCATCAACTGCTCGCGATGCGTGTTCCCCCGCATGCGGCCGCGGACCAGAGCGTGGGTTTGGCTCGCACGGTGGCCGGGGTCGGGGCCGCTGGCTTCGTTAACGCCGTGCTGCGCCGGGTGGGGGAGCGGGACCTGGAGGGCTGGCTGTCCGTGGTGGTGCCGCCGGGCGAGGGCGCGGACGCCCTAGCGATTCGGTACTCGCATCCGCAGTGGGTGGTCAAGGCGCTGCGCGCGGCGCTCCTCGGGCATGGCGCCGCCAACCAGGACAGCGTGGGTGAGGAACTCGCGGCCCTCCTGGCGGCCGACAATGCCGCGCCGGTGGTCCATCTCGTGGCCCGACCCGGGTTGTCGACGGTGGCGGAGCTGTGCGAGAACGCGGATGCCGCACCGAGCACGCTGTCCTCGATCGGAGCCGTCCTCGCAAGCGGGGTGCCGGGCCGAATCCCCGCGATTCGAGACGGCCGGGCGGCGGTCCAGGATGAAGGCTCCCAGCTCGTCGCCTTGGCTCTGGCCCGCGCCGAGGTCGGCCCGGATGTCCCGGCTCGGTGGCTGGATCTGTGCGCCGGGCCGGGCGGCAAGTCCGGGGTTCTCGGAGGGCTGGCGGTTCAGGGCGGAGCCGACCTGGTGTGCACCGAGGTGTCTCCGCACCGCGCTGACCTGGTGCGCTCATCCTTGCGTGTCCTCACGGATCACGCTGCGGCGCAAGGGCGTAGCGTCGCGGTCCGCACGGCCGATGGTCGAGAGCTCGGGGAAGCCGAGCCAGCGGCATACGGGCGGGTGCTGGTCGATGCACCTTGTACCGGGCTCGGCGCGCTGCGTCGCCGGCCGGAGGCGCGGTGGCGGCGCACACCCTCCGACCTTGCTCAGCTGGGACCCCTGCAGCGCTCGCTGCTCTCCTCGGCGCTTGACGCGGTGGCGCCCGGTGGGGTGGTGGGCTATGCCACCTGCTCGCCGCATCTGGCCGAGACTCGGTTCGTGGTCGAGGATGTCGTCAAACGACGAGAGGACATTGAGGTGCTCGATGCCCGCCCGCTCTTCACCGATGCCGCGGGCGACTCGCTGACCGATCTGGGGGCAGGGCCCTACGTCCAACTCTGGCCTCACCGGCACGGGACCGACGCGATGTTCTTCGCCTTGTTGCGGCGCCGCTAAGGTGTCGGCCGTGCAAATATCGCCCTCGATCTTGTCTGCGGATTTCGCCAACCTCGAGTCGGAGTTGGCCGCGATCGCGAATGCCGATTGGGCCCACGTCGATGTGATGGATGCGCACTTCGTCCCCAATCTCACCCTTGGGCTACCGGTGGTTGAGGCGCTGCTGCGGGTCTCGCCCATCCCCATCGACTGCCACCTGATGATCGACGACCCTGACCGCTGGGCTCCGGGTTACGCCGAGGCTGGGGCCGGGTCGGTGACCTTCCACATCGAGGCAGTGGCCGACCCGGTCGCCACCGCTCGCGCCATCCGGGCCGCAGGCGCGCGGGCGGCATTCGCGGTCAAACCGGGAACTCCCTTTGCCCCCTATGCCGATCTGCTGCCCGAGGTGGACATGGTCCTGGTCATGACCGTGGAGCCGGGTTTTGGCGGACAGTCGTTCATGGCTGACCAGATGCCCAAGGTGCGCGAGGTCCGCGAGGCCGTGCGTCGTCACGGCGGTGAGGTCTGGATCCAGGTCGATGGGGGGGTGTCGGCCGCCACGATCGAGCAGTGCGCGCAGGCTGGGGCGGACGTCTTCGTCGCCGGGTCCGCGGTCTATAACGCCGAGTCGGCAGCGGGGGCTGTGGATTACTTGCGGGAATTGGTGACGCGGCATACCCATGGATGACGGCCTACGCGGTGCTCACGGACTGGTCTCCAGGCGAGTCCTGACGCTCGGTCTGGCCGAGGGCGAGGAATTGCGCGATACGGACTTCGAGGAGTGTCGTTTCGAACGCCTCTCCTTGGAGAAGGCCCGGCTGAGTGGGGTGTCCTTTGAGGAGTGCACCTTCGTGGGGGTCGACCTATCCATGTGCGCGTTACTCGATGTGCGCTTCGCCGAATGTGAGATGCGAGAGTCCAAGGCGCTGGGTGTGTCCTGGCTCGGTGCGCGCGGCGGCGGGCTAGCTACTAGCAGCCTTCGGGTGGTGGATTCCCGGTTGGATTATTCGTCCTTCGCCGGAGCCGACGTCCGGGGGATGAGCTTTGAGCGGTGCTCGATGCGGGAGGTCGACTTCACCGGCGCGGACTGTCGTGGGGTGGTGCTGCGCGACTGTGACCTCTCCGGTGCGCGCCTGGTGGGGACGGACCTGCGGGAGGCCAGCCTGGTGGGCTCGGCCGGATGGGCCATGGAGGTTGCCTCCTGTCGCCTTGCCGGGCTTGAACTCGACGCCACGACCGCCCTCGACGTGGTCGCTGCGCTCGGCATCACCGTCGTGGCAGGCTGACCCGCATGACCTTCTCCGGTTTCCCCGACGCGGGGCCAGCGTTCTATGAGGGCCTCGAGGCGGATAACACCAAGACATACTGGCTGGCCCACAAGGCGGTGTACGAGAGCGCGATTCGGGAGCCGATGCTGGCCCTGGTGGACGCGCTGGCGGGTGAGTTCGGCGAGGCGCGGCTCTTCCGGCCGTACCGCGATGTGCGCTTTAGTGCCGACAAGTCTCCGTACAAGACCCATCAGGGAGCCTTCACGGGCGCGGACACGGCATTCGGGTATTACGTCCAAATGTCGGCCGATGGCTTGGCGCTGGGTGGGGGATTCCGGGCGACGTCGACTGCCGTGACCGCGCGTTATCGCGCTGCCGTGGACACCCCGGGATCGGGGCTCGAGCTCGAGGCCGCGCTGGCGCCGATCGTGGCGAGTGGCTTCGACATGCTCGGCGAAGCGGTGGCGACCGCTCCGCGCGGATACCCCCGTGACCACCCGCGAATTGAGTTGCTGCGGCGCAAGGAGCTCCTGGTCATCCAGCGACTGGGAATGCCGGATTGGGTCGACACTCCAGGGGCCGCGGACCAGATCGCCGCGGCGTGGCGTTCGTTGCAACCGCTGCGAGTCTGGGTGGACCAGCACGTCTTTTCGTAGGCCGCGCCGCCTCGTGGGCGCGTTCGGTGTCGCCCTGGCAACACCGAACGCACCCACGATGCCTGGTGGGCGTCAGGCGATGGCGTCGAGGTACCGCTGAGCCAGGCAGCTCGGCCCGCAGGGCGTGATGCCGCCCGGATAGCCGCGAGCGCGCAGGGTCGCATAGACCTCTGCGGCGATCTCGCACGGGCGGATCGAGACGTCCTCCCACCCAGCGCGCAGGGTCACTTTGCCGCTCGCCGCGGCGTGACGGTCACGACGATGGTCACGCAGGCGCCCGTCACCTACGTGGCCAAGTCGACCGTCGACCTCGACGATGACGCCGCATTCGAGGTGCTCGAAGTCCCGCCGAATGCGACCAAGCCCGTTCGTGGTGGGCGCAGACATCACCATCGATGGCAGCCGATGTGCGCGCAGAACCCGCTGAACGAAGCGAATCTCAAGCAGGCTTTCGCCGCCATCGGCGACCACCCCAAGGGACAACAGGATCGCGGCTCGATGCCGCACGGCTCGGCGGGCGGCCAACTCGGTCACCACGGCATCGACGGTGGTAACGCGCCGCTGGACTGCCCTGGCGATCACGGCGATCGCATCGTCGGCGCGCTGCCCACGACCTTGCCCGAGGTCGACGACCGTGAATGCCGGGTCCGTGACGCGCAGCCCGCCACGCATCAGGGTCGGCAGCCGCCGGCGCCGACGAATGCGTGTCCCAGCAGCCGCTCGGGGGATTCCGGGTGCGGGACGTCGATCTGAACCAGCGAGGGCGGCGTCGAGGTGAGGCCGAGCACATATGCCGCCGACTCTCGGGCCAGGGCAGCCTGGGGGCCACAGGCCAGCAGTGCGGCCTCGGCGCGCGTGGCCCAGTCCAAGGGGCCCAGGTGCACGGCATACACGCCGGGATGAATCCTGCGCCATCGGCGCGAGGTGAGGCGCCAGCGCAACTGCGCAGGGGTGAGCTCCTCCAGAGCCTGCGCGCGGGTCAGCAGGCCGTGCTGACGGCGGGCACGCGCGGCAAGATCCATGCCGGCACGATGCCCCGCAACCTGGCGATCTGGGAGAAGTTTCCACAGTGGGGGGCCAAGGGCCGCCTCGTGGGTGAGATCACGGTCGCCCAGGCGACCCCGGAGATACCCACCAGGGGCATAATGGATCTCACGTGCTCCGGGGTCGGTGCAACTCCGAACCGGCGGTAACAGTCCGCGACCCGACCGCAGCCAGCGGCCGGTTGACCTGGTGAAACTCCAGGACCGACGGTGAAAGTCCGGATGGTAGGCAGCACGTGCATCGGCTATGCCGTGGGCTCGCGAGCCCTCGGCGGCCCCCGGTGTGCTCGTTTCCCCGGAGTTCGCCCTGTACAGCTCGACTCCATAGGACGAACACCACATGATCACCACTCTCGCCGCCGCCGATGAGGCCAGCGGCAACCTCTTCCAGCGGCTTATCGACTGGACCCAATCCATCCCGTTCACGACCTACGAGATCCATGGTCTCGAGGTCGTCGGCGTCCTCATCGGCGTCGTCTCCGCCTGGTACGGCATGAAGCGCTGGGTCTGGGCGTGGCCAATCGGCATCAGCGCCAACATCATCTTGTTCTTTGTTTACCTCGGTGCCCTCTTTGGCGCTGACCAGCGCATCCCGCTCTTTGGTCAGGCCGGCCGCCAGATCTTCTTCATCATCACCAGCATCTACGGCTGGTGGCGCTGGAATCAGCTCCGCAAGGCTCGTGGGGCGGCCACTGATCAAGCCGCCATCACGCCGCGCTGGGCCACCGCCCGTGAGCGCCTCGGCCTGGTCGCCTTCTGGCTGCTCGGCACCGTCGTCGTCCATCAGGTCTTCGTGGCGCTCTGGAACCTCGCGCCGAACCCGTATTGGAGCCCGCAGTGGTGGTTCTACTGGTGCGATGCGTGGATTTTCGTGGGCTCGATCGTTGCGACCTACTCGATGGCGCGCGGCTGGAATGAATTCTGGCTGGCGTGGATCGGGGTGGATCTCGTCGGCGTGCCCCTCGGCTTCGCCACCGGCTACGTCCCCACGGCCGTGATGTACATCTTCTACGGCATGTTCGTGCTCTACGGCTTCAGCCAGTGGGTCAAGGTCAGCCGTGAAAGCGCGGGTCAGCCCGATCCCGAGCCGTCCTTGGCCGGCAGCTAACCCCGGCGATCACGACGCCGCAGCCCGGGCGCAAGTGTGTCAGGGGCGTGTCAGCGGGCATTGCCACGGTGTTCTCGACCAGCCCAGTCATGGGGCTGCGAGGAAGAAGGAGCCTGGATCATGATCCGCCTGATTGCCCGCCTGTTCACCATCGTCGCATTGTCTGTTGGTGCGGGTATCACGATCGCCCCGGCCTCGACGGCCGTGACCGCGATCGTTCCGAACTACTTCAACTGCAACTGGTTGGGCGAGTGTCGCCAAACCAATGGCGCATTCGCCTCGGGATACCCGGTCTACTGCCATCGGGTGCTCTTCCTCAGCGGCGTGCCCAACCGGCGCATCGGCCTGTGCCAGCGCTGGGTCTGAGTTGGCGCACAACACGCATGGTGGACGGCGGCCCGGGGTTACTCCCGGGCCGCCGTACGCTTGACCCTCGTGAAGACCTTCGACTCGCTGTACGTCGAGCTCGCCGAGCGCGCTCGGACCAGGCCACCCGGGTCGGGCACGGTCGCGGCCCTGGATGCCGGCGTGCATGCCATCGGCAAGAAGATTGTCGAGGAGGCCGCCGAGGTCTGGATGGCGGCCGAGTACGAAGGCCGCGAGAAGACCGCGGAGGAGATCAGCCAATTGATCTACCACCTGCAGGTCCTCATGCTGGCCACCGGCCTCACCCCCGATGACGTCTACTCCCACCTCTGAGAAGCCGATGTTGCGTATCGCTGTCCCCAACAAGGGATCCCTGGCCGAGCCCGCCGAGCAGATGCTCCGGGAGGCGGGCTACCGCATTCGCCGAGACCCCAAGGAACTCGTCGTCAGCGACCCCGAGCACGATGTCGAGCTGTTCTACTTGCGGCCCCGAGACATCGCGGTCTACGTCGGGTCCGGCACGGTGGACGTCGGCATCACGGGCCGGGACCTCCTGCTCGATGCGCGGTCGCAGGCCAGCGAGGTCATGGAACTGGGCTTTGGTCGCTCGACCTTCCGGTATGCCGCCCGCCCCGGGACGGCGAACAGTGTTGCCGATCTCGCCGGGCACCGAGTGGCCACCTCGTATGCCGGTTTGGTCGCGGATCACCTGGCTCGCCACGGGGTGAGTGCTCCGGTGGTGCGCCTCGATGGTGCGGTGGAGACCGCGATCACGCTCGGGGTGGCCGACGTCATCGCCGATGTCGTGGAGACCGGGGCGACGCTACGCGGGCAGGGTCTTCAGGTCTTCGGGGAGCCGATTCTGATCAGTGAGGCGGTGCTCATCAAGAATGAGCACTCGGCCGGCAATGGTGCGATCGAGGTGCTCCGCCGGCGACTCCATGGCGTGGTGACGGCGCGCAATTACGTGATGATCGACTACGACTGCCCGATTCAGAAGGTCGATCAGGCCTGCGCGATCACACCCGGACTGGAGTCCCCGACGGTTAGCCCCCTGCACGACAAGGGCTGGGTCGCCGTCCGCGCCATGGTGCACCGTTCGGTCACCAATAAGGTCATGGACGAGCTTTACGACGTGGGTGCCCGCGCCATCCTGGTCACCGACATCATGGCCTGCCGCCTGTGAGCACGCAGGTCGCCGTCTTCCGACCGCGACGGGGGCGCTGGTTCCCGCTCGCGATGGCGGCCGTCTCACTCGCGCTGACCGGCACCATCGCCGCCCTGATGGGGGGATCCGGCTGGAGCGTGGGGGATCAGCTGATGCTCCTCGGCATCGGTGCCGCCATGGCAGGTCTGTTGGTGCGCTACGCCGCCATCCGCGCGGTCGCCACGCACGAGGACCTGACCGTCCGCAATCTCTTCCTCACCCGCACGATCGCGTGGTCCGAGATCGAGTCGATGCGCTTCGCGCACGGCGACCCTTGGGTGTATGCCGCCCTCAGCGATGGCGACACCCTGGGCATCATGGCCATCCAACGCGCCGATGGCGATTGGGGCCGCGAGGAGGCACGCCGCCTCGCGGCGCTCGTCACGCAGCACCGTGGCCCGTCGTCAGGTGACCTGGGCGAGCCCGGGGCGTAATCGCCAGGCCAACACGATCTGCGGGAGCATGACCACGCAGAGCACGCCCCAGATCGCCGAATAGCCACCGGTGGCATCACGAACCGCGCCCATGGTGACCGGCCCGAGAGCCGCCAGGCTGTATGACACCAGGAACGCCAAAGCGGTTAGCCGGGCACTGTCGCGCGGCGTCGCGGCATAGCGCACCAAGAGCGCTAGGCCCAACGCGAACGCGGCCCCTTGGCCAGCGCCGAGCACCCCCGCCCAGGCCCAGGGAGCGCTGGCCGGCGCCAACCAGATTCCGAGCTGTCCCACCAGGCCCAGGCTGCAGGCCGCCAGCAGGAGCAGCCGATGGTCGCGCACCCGATCCATCAGCGCCGGCGCGATCAGACCCGAGAGCAGTTGCGCGCCCGTGAACACCGAGAGCAGCAGCCCAGCGTGATCGGCGTCCCAACCACGCGCTACATAGGTCGGCGCCAGCCACGCCAGGGACGAATAGAACTGCCACGATTGCGCGGTCAGGTAGGCCGCCATCAGCACGGCGGTGCCCGAACGCCACGGAAGGGCATGGCTGACGTCCTGCGGTGCCGGGGCGGCCAGCGTGTGCTGGGCAATGCCTGAGGCGATGGGCACCCAGAGGAGCACGGCAACGGTCGCCGGCGCCGCCCACACCAGCAGGGACGCGGGCCAACCATCGAGCGCGCTCTCCAGCGGCACCGACGAGGCCGCCGCGATCGCGGCGCCACCCATCATCGCGAACATCGTCAGGCCGGTCCCTAGCCCCCAGCGCTCCGGCGGGAAGAAGCCCTTGACCAGGCCCGGCAGCAGCGTGCCGGTCAGCGCAATGCCGACACCGGCGGTGAGCGTCCCGGTATACAAACTCCACGTGTGGACGCCGCCGAGCCCACGCAGCGCGGTCCCGAGCAGAACCAGGGTGACGCCACCACCGATCGCGTGGGCGATCCCCAGTCGTCGGCCGATCCGGCTGGACAACGGAGCCAGCACGCCCATGCACAAGACCGGGATCATCGTCAGTGCGCCGATCGCTCGGGCATCGAGCCCGAGGTCGGATCGGATCGAGGCCGTCAGCGGGGGCAAACTCGCCATTAGCAGTCGGAGGTTCGCGGCAACGGTGACCAGGGCGGCGATGACGATCCACCGAGGCAGACGCTGGCTCGGGCGGGTCATGAGGGTCGAGTATGCCCGGTGCTCAAGAAAATGGGTGGCGTGTCGGCCGCTGGTGCCGCACGCTTGTCAGTGCCCGATGTGGGCAATCCAACGACAATGAGAAAGCGAATCACCGTGTCCACCAGCACTCTTCCGGTCTCGCTGCCGGGTGCGGTGGCTCCGATCCGGATGTGGGCAGATCCCACGGACGTCGAGCCAGCCGCGCTGGCCCAGCTGCGCAATATCGCCGCACTGCCCTGGGTGCAGGGGGTGGCCGTGATGCCCGATGTTCACTTGGGCAAGGGCGCCACCGTCGGTTCGGTCGTCGCCATGCGCTCGGCCGTTTCGCCGGCCGCAGTCGGGGTCGACATCGGCTGCGGGATGACCGCGGTCCAGACCTCGCTGACCACCGATGACCTGCCCGACTCCTTGCGTTCGCTGCGGTCGGCCATCGAGGCAGCGATCCCCGTGGGCTTCCGGGCCCACCGTGACCCGGCCGCACCATTGACGGGCTCGGGAACGCAGGCCGCAGCGGCGGATGCGCTTTTCGACCGCTTTGATGCCCTCGACGGCGGGGTTCACCGACTGCGGCAGAAGGCGACTCTCCAGGTCGGCACCCTTGGGGGCGGTAACCACTTCATCGAGGTGACCAGCGACGAGCACGAGCGCGTGTGGCTCATGCTGCATTCGGGATCCCGCAATATCGGCAACGAACTGGCGCAGCGGCATATCGCCACCGCGCAGACGCTGCCGCACAACGCGGACCTGCCGGATCGTGACCTTGCGGTCTTCATCGCTGGCAGCCCCCAGATGGCGGCCTACCTGCGTGATCTGTACTGGGCGCAGGAGTACGCGCTGCTCAACCGCTCGGTGATGATGCAGCTCTTCCAAGGGATCATCCGGGCGGCCTTCCCGCAGGTGTCCTTCGGGCAGGAGGTCTCGTGCCATCACAATTACGTGGCGGAGGAGACCTACGACGGGCTCGACGTGGTCGTCACCCGCAAGGGGGCCATCCGCGCGGGCCGGGGCGACCTCGGGCTCATTCCCGGTTCGATGGGGACCGGGTCGTATGTCGTGCGGGGTCTGGGCAACGAGCTGGCCTATTGCTCGGCCTCCCATGGCGCCGGCCGGCGGATGTCGCGGAATAAGGCGAAGCGCAGTTTCACGGTCGCGGACCTGGAGCGTCAGACCGCCGGCGTGGAATGCCGCAAGGACGTTGGGGTGCTGGACGAGATCCCCGGCGCCTACAAGGACCTTGGTCAGGTCATTGCTGCGCAGAGCACCGGCCCGGAGCCGCTGGTTGAGGTGGTCACCCGCCTGAGCACGCTGCTCTGTGTCAAGGGGTGAGCCGGGCCGGGCCCGTGTCGATGACGATGTCGGCACGGGCCCTGGTCTGGTTCCGGGCGTAGATCGCCCGTTCTTGAGCCGCCCACTGAGCCCACCGGCCGTCCATCAGGCCATCGCGGCTCATGGTCCGGCGATAGCGCACCGGCTCGGGGGCTTCCACCCAGATTGACGCGCTGGCCAGGTCTTCGGCTACCACCATCGCGCCGACTCCTTCGAGGACCACCAATGGCCGAGGGGCCACCGGGACGTCCGGCCCGCGCAGGTCCCGCTCCCAGTCCCAGGTCGGGTATGCCGCCGGCTCGCCGAGGCGGACCGGATCCATCAGGAGCTGCCGCACCAGGTGAATGCTTCCCGCCAGCATGGTCCACCCCTGATGCATGTCGTCCACGTGAAGGACGTGTCCACCAATGGCCTGCGCCAGGCCCACGGCATACGTGCTCTTGCCCGAACCGCTGGGACCGTCCACGGCAACCAGCGTGCAACCGCCCCATCGCGGGCCGCGGGTGGCAGCGAGGCGGCGCACCAGGGTGAGGTGGCCCGCTTCGTGGTCGTCTCTCACGAAGGCCAGCCTAGGCATCTACAGTCGTGCTCGTGGCGGTCGCGGTGCGGGTAATCCCTTGTCTGGATGTCGATGCCGGACGGGTGGTCAAGGGCGTCAACTTCGAGAGCCTGCGAGACGCGGGCGATCCGGTCGAATTGGCCGAACGGTATGGCCGGCTGGGGGCAGATGAGCTCACCTTCCTCGACGTCACGGCCAGCAGCGCCGGCCGGGACACCATGGTGGAGGTGGTCCGGCGGACGGCCGAGCAGGTCTTCATTCCGCTGACCGTGGGCGGCGGGGTGCGCACCCTGGACGACGTGGACCGGCTCCTGCGTGCGGGCGCAGACAAGGTGGGTATCAACACCGGAGCGATTGCTCGACCGGAGGTGATCGCCGAGATTGCCGACCGCTTTGGCTCCCAGGTGCTGGTGCTCTCCGCTGACGTCCGGCGCGCGGCGGGTGGCTTTGAGGTCACCACCCATGGTGGGCGGACTAGCGCTGGGCTCGAGGCCACCGCCTGGTGCGTGCGGGCCCAGGAGTTGGGCGCCGGGGAGATCCTGCTGAACTCGATGGATGCTGATGGCACGAAGGATGGTTTCGACCTCGAACTCATCGAGGCGGTACGGCGCGAAGTGACCATCCCAGTCATCGCCAGTGGCGGTGCTGGGCGGCTCGAGCACTTCGCTCCGGCCGTGCGCGCGGGGGCTGATGCGGTGCTGGCGGCGAGCGTGTTCCACTTCGGCGAACTCACCATCGGTGAGGTGAAGCGGGCCCTGGCCGCGGACGGCATACCGGTTCGACTGACCTGATCCCGTCCCTAGACCGGGACATTCGTCCAGCTCGGGCGGCCGGACCGAGGGGCGTCAGACCCCCAGGTTGGCGTTCTTGAGGGTCTCGATCGCCGCTTCCGCGCCGGCGTAGCCGACGTCGGCCACCCGCGCGCGGCCATAGATCAGGAGCGCCAAGTCCACCGGAGCGCCGGTCACGACAACGCCGGGCCCCCGGCCGCCGCGGATGATCTTGCGGCCGGGCGCCTTGAGATCGACCGAGACCCCCGCCCTCCGAAGGAAGAGCGGCGCAATCCGTCCAAGGGCATCCCAGGTGGCATCGGCCACGAATGCCGGTACTTCGCGCCGAGCCCGCGGCTCGCCATCGCCCCGCAGGACGTCCTCGTGGTGAATGACGAATTCCAGGGTGTTCACGGCGGCATCCACCAGATCCACGCGGGTGGGGTGCCAGAAGGGTGGACCGGTACGGACGGCGTGGATCAACTGCCGCCAGTCTGTCTGGGCCAGCTCATCCTGGGCCTTCTCCAGGCGGCCGCCTAGCCCTGGGACGAGGATGCCGACCGCCAGGTCCGGGCGGCGCTCGCGGATAATGAGGTGCGCGGCGAGATCCCGGGTCAACCAGGTGCCGCACAGCGTCGGCGCGTCCGGGCCGACCTTCTCAAAGAGGTCGCACAGCGCCAGACGCTCGGCCCGGGCAGCAGTCATCGTCTCGCTCATGGACCCCATCATGACCTGAGCAGACACACCAGGCACAATGTCCGGGTGTCGACCCACCTGGATCCCACCGTGGCCGCCCGCCTGAAGCGGGATCCGGCCGGCCTGGTTGCGGCCATCGTTCAAGACGCCGAATCCGGGGAGGTGCTCATGCTCGGCTGGATGGATGACGAGGCGCTGCACCGCACGCTCACGTCCGGGCGGGTGACCTTCTGGTCACGCAGCCGCGGCGAGTACTGGCGCAAGGGCGATACCTCCGGACATGCCCAGTTCGTGCGCTCGGTGGCGCTGGACTGTGATGGCGATGCGTTGCTCGTGCGGGTGTGGCAGGTCGGAGCGGCCTGCCACACCGGGGACCGTACCTGCTTCGACGCCGGGGACCTCGGCGCGGCGGAGGGCAGCCCATGAGCCGGGACATCGTGCCCGACCTGGCATTCGGTCGGACCTGGCCGGATGCGAACTCCTTTGCCGTGCTGGCTCGAGACCGCCGCGTGATCCCGGTCGTGCGCCGCCTCATGGCCGACGCCGAGACCCCGGTCGGGCTCTACCGCAAACTGGCAGACAACCGTCCAGGCACCTTCCTCCTGGAGTCCGCGGAGCACGGCGGGGTGTGGTCTCGTTGGTCCATCATCGGGACGGCCAGCCGAGCCACGCTGACCGAGAAGGATGGCGAGACCTACTGGGTGGGGGAGCCGCCGGCGGGCGTGCCCACGAGCGGGCCGGCCACGCAGACGCTGCGCGAGACCATGGCCGTGTTGGCGACCGAACCGATTCCGGGGTTGCCGCCGTTGACCGGTGGCATGGTCGGCGCGATCACCTATGACGCGGTGCGGCGGTGGGAGCGCGTCCCGAGCACCGCGCCGGACGAGTTGGGCCTGCCCGAGATCGGCATGATGCTCGCCACCGATCTCGCCGTCCTCGATCATGCCGACGGCTCGGTTCTCCTGGTCGCGAACGCGGTGAACTATGACGCCACCGATGAGCGCGTGGATTGGGCGTATACCGATGCGCTCGCCCGCTTGGACGCCATGACCGCTGCCCTGGCGCAGCCGGCCGCGAGCACCGTGGCGTTGGTCGACGACGCCATCGCGGCGGCGACCCTGGCGACCGTGCGACCTGGAATGACCCAGGAGCGTTACGAGGAGATCGTCGAGTTGGCCAAGGAGGACATCCGGGCCGGCGAGGTGTTCCAGGTCGTCCTCTCCCAACGGTTCTCGCTGGACTGCGCGGCCGACGCCCTCGATGTTTATCGGGCGCTGCGAGCCTCGAACCCCAGCCCGTATATGTACCTGCTGCGGGTGCCGGGCCCTGAGGGCATGACCTATGACATCGTCGGCTCCTCGCCGGAGGCTTTGGTGCGGGTCACCGGGGAGCAAGCCATCACGCACCCCATCGCAGGATCGCGGCCCCGCGGCAAGACCCCGGAGGATGACGTCCGACTCGCCGAGGAACTGATCGCGGACCCCAAGGAGCGCTCAGAGCACGTCATGCTCGTCGATCTGGGGCGCAATGACCTCCAGCGGGTATGCCGCCCCGGCACCGTTGACGTCGTCGAGCTCATGGCTATCCGTCGGTACAGCCACATCATGCATATCGAGTCGACCGTGACGGGAGCGATCCGACCCGGGACCGCCGCATTCGATGTGCTGGTCTCCACCTTCCCGGCCGGGACCCTATCCGGCGCTCCGAAGCCGCGCGCGATGGCGCTGATCGAGCAGTATGAACCGACCCGACGGGGCCTCTACGGCGGGGTGGTGGGCTACTTGGACTTCCATGGAGACCTGGATATGGCCATTGCGATCCGGACCGCAGTGATCAAGGACGGGGTCGCACACGTCCAGGCCGGAGCCGGCATCGTGGCCGACTCCCGTCCGACCGCCGAGCATGAGGAGTGCGTCGCCAAGGCAGCCGCTGCGCTGCGTGCGGTGGCGACGGCGAGTGCGATGCGGACTGTGTCGTGAGCAGCAAGCGGACCGTCTTGCTGCTCACCGTGGTCGCGGCGCTGATCTTGCTGGTGGCGAGTTTCCGGCCATGGGTGAGCGGCTCAAGCTCTGATCCCGTGCTGGCTGGCACTCCCTTGTCGGCCTCGGGCTCGCAGGCGATTCCGGGCCTGCTCTCGCTGGCCGTGGCGCTGCTGGCGGCGGGAGTCGCAGCGGCCACGACCGGCGTGTGGCCCCGGCGGATCGCCCTGTTGGGGTATGCCGTGGTGCTGGGCGTGGTGGGCGCCCTGGTGGTGCGCGCGCTGCTGTCACCAGCCGGAGTGCTCGAGCCGGTGGCCGCTTCGTCAGCGGGCCGAACGGGAGATCTGCCGGTCGAGGCAGCGGTGACGATCTGGCCGTGGATCGCTCTGGTCGGTGTGCTGGTGGGCGCCCTGGCGTGGGTCGGGGCGGTGCGTGGGCAGCGGGACTGGGGCGGCCTTGGACGACGCTACGCCGCCCCCGATACCGATCGCGCTGGGAGCCGGGGCGAGCGGGTCAGTAGTGATTGGGATCGACTCTCGGTAGGAGAGGACCCGACACTCGACGAGCCAGGTGACGAAGAGCAGGTCTCGACCTGACACAATGGCCAACGACATTCCGATCCAGCTGAACCCGCAGGAAGGCTTCTCACATGGACGACCACGACAACCACGGTCATAGCGTTGCTGCGTGGACCACTGTCGTCATCATGATCGTGGGCTTCGCGCTCGGCTCGTGGGCCGTTGCGGTCGCGAGCATTCCGCTGATCTGGGTCTCGGTCGCGATCATCGCTCTCGGCGGCGTCGCAGGCAAGGTCATGGCGATGGCCGGCTATGGCGCGAAGCCCGGCGGGTCGGTCTCCTGAGCACCGTCCTCGACGCCATCATCCTCGGGGTCCGCGAGGATCTCGCGCGCCGGGAGCACGCTCTGCCGTATGCCGCGCTGAGCGCGATGGCCGAGTTAACCACGCCCGCGATCGACGCCCGCTGCGTGCTGGCGGCCCCGGGACTCACGCTGATTGCTGAAGTCAAGCGGGCCAGCCCCAGCAAAGGGGAGCTAGCCACCATCGCCGATCCCGCGAGCCTGGCCGCGGCATACGTGCGTGGCGGCGCCGGCCTGGTCAGCGTGCTGACCGAGGAGCGCCGATTCGGTGGCTCGTTGGCTGATCTGGATGCGGTCCGGGCGGCCGTGTCGGTTCCCGTCCTGCGCAAGGACTTCATGGTCAGCGAGTACCAAATCCTCGAGGCGCGGGCCCATGGCGCGGACGTCATCCTGCTGATCGTGGCGGCCTTGGGTGATGAGGAGCTCAGCCGTCTGCTCGACCTCACCCATCAGTTGGGCATGACCGCACTGGTGGAGGTCCACGACGAGGACGAGACGCATCGGGCCGTCCGCCTGGGGGCGGCGGTGATCGGCGTGAACGCGCGCAACCTGAAGACCCTCGAGATCGACCCCGACGTCTTTGGTCGCCTGCGGCCGCTGATCCCCAGCGAGATCGTCGCGGTGGCCGAGTCCGGAATCGCCAGTGCGGCAGATGCGGCCCGCTATGCCGCGCAGGGCGCCGATGCGGTACTTGTCGGGGAGTCCCTCGTGCGCGATGGCGACCCCGAAGCGGCCGCCCGCGCGATGGTGAGTGCAGGAGTTCTGTCATGAGTGAGCAGCGCCCCGCGGTCGGCCGGTTCGGGCCCTTCGGCGGTCGATATGTGCCCGAGGCGCTCATTCCGGCGCTCGAGCAACTCGACGAAGCTCGGCTCAAGGCCGCGGTGGATCCGGATTTCGAGGCCGAGCTCGCCCGCCTTCACCGCAGCTACACCGGCCGTCCCAGCATCATCACCGAGGTGCCCCGGTTCGCCGCCCACTGTGGCGGGGCTCGGGTCCTGCTCAAGCGTGAAGACCTCAACCACACCGGCTCGCACAAGATCAATAACGTCCTCGCCCAGGCCCTCTTGACCAAGCGGATGGGCAAGTCGCGGGTCATCGCCGAGACCGGCGCCGGCCAGCACGGAGTGGCTACCGCCACTGCCGCTGCGTTGATGGGGCTGGAGTGCACGATCTATATGGGCAAGGTCGACACCGAGCGGCAGGCGCTCAATGTCGCTCGGATGAAGATCTTGGGCGCTGAGGTCATCGCCGTCGAGCATGGCTCGGCCACTCTCAAAGACGCGATCAATGAGGCACTGCGGGACTGGGTGACCAATGTCGACAACACGCACTACCTGATCGGCACGGTGACCGGCCCGCATCCCTTCCCCGAGATGGTGCGTGATTTCCACCGGATCATCGGCGTGGAGGCGCGCGCGCAGGTGCTCGACCTGACCGGCCGGCTGCCTGATGCGGTGCTGGCCTGCGTCGGCGGCGGCTCGAATGCCATGGGCATCTTCCACGCCTTTATCCCTGATGCGCAGGTCCGGCTGATCGGCGTCGAGGCCGGGGGAGAGGGCCTGGCTTCTGGGCGCCATGCCGCCCGCTTCGCCGCCGATGCCACCCCGGGTGTCCTGCACGGGGCGATGAGCTATCTGATGCAGGACGAGGACGGCCAGACCATCGAGTCGCACTCGATTTCGGCGGGCCTGGACTATCCAAGCGTGGGTCCAGAGCATTCCTGGCTGCGCGACAGCGGGCGGGCCGAATACCGCTATGCCGTTGACTCCGACGTGATGGATGCCTTCCACCTGCTGTGCCGCACCGAGGGAATCATCCCCGCCTTGGAGTCCGCGCACGCGCTGGTGGGCGCCATGGAAGTGGGCCGCGAACTCGGCCCGGAGGCGCTGCTGCTGGTGAATCTGTCCGGTCGCGGGGATAAGGACATGCATACCGCGGCCGCCTACTTCGGGCTGATCGAGGAGGCGCAGTGACCTCGCCGGGAGTGAGGGAGGTGCTTGCGCGTTGCCGCGAGCAGGGTCGAGCCGCGCTGATCGGCTACCTCCCGGTGGGTTTCCCCTCGGTCGAGGGCTCGATTCAGGCCATGGTGGCGATGGTCGAGGAGGGCGTCGACATCGTCGAAGTCGGCATCCCCTACTCGGATCCGCTCATGGACGGTCCGGTCATCCAGCAGGCCGCTGCGGCAGCCCTCGAGGCCGGGACCCGGGTGGACGACGTCTTCCGCGCCACCGCGGCGGTCCGGGCCGCGGGCGCGCCACCGCTGGTGATGACCTACTGGAATCTGGTGTTGCGCAGGGGGGTTGAGCGATTCGCTGCGGATCTGGCGGCCAATGGTGGGGCCGGCCTGATTACCCCCGATCTCATCCCCGATGAAGCCGCCGACTGGATCGCCGCGAGCGACCGTCACCAGCTGGACCGGTGCTTCCTGGTCGCGCCTTCCTCGACGCCTGACCGGCTGGCGCAGGTCACCGCTCAATGCCGGGGCTTTGTGTATGCCGCCTCGACGATGGGGGTGACCGGCGCCCGATCATCGGTGAGTGATGCCGCCTATGACATCGTCACCCGCACGCGAGCTGTGACCGATCTCCCGGTGTGCGTCGGGCTCGGCGTCTCCACCAGGCAGCAGGCCGCGGACTTGGCCGGCGTGGCCGACGGCGTGATCGTGGGCTCGGCGCTGGTGCGCTGCCTTTTCGGCGAGGGGGAACTCTCGCAGCGCATTGAGGCGTTGCGGGCACTGACACGAGAACTAGCGGCCGGAGTAAGAGAGGGACGCCCATGAACGCACGGGTGAAGGATGTCCTCGGGCTCTTGGCTCGGCTGATTCTCGGCGGGGTGCTCATCTATGCCGGTGCGGTCAAGGTCGGGAAACCGCTCACCTCGCAGCGCGCTGTCCAGGCGTATGACGTGCTGCCCTATGACCTGGCCGGGTGGGTGGGCCTGATCCTCCCGTTTGCCGAGATCGTCCTGGGCCTGCTGTTGGTCCTGGGTCTGTTCACGCGACTTGCAGCAGCCATCAGTGCGCTGCTGATGACGATCTTCATCGTGGGTATTGCGCAGGCCTGGGCCAGAGGCTTGACCATCGACTGTGGCTGTTTCGGCGGCGGCGGCCAGGTGACTGCCGGGGAGACCGCGTATCCTCAGGAGATCGCCCGAGACCTCGGCCTCGTTCTGTGTGGGGCCTGGTTGTGGTGGCGTCCCACGTCGATTGCTTCCCTCGACCGCGTCCTCTTCGGCGCCTCTAAGGAGAACTAAAAACCATGGGCAAGAGCTCACGTCCCGCCCGCAAGCAAGGGCCGGTCAATGACCGCCAGGCCAAAATCCAGGCGGCCGCCGCGTCGACGTCCAAGGGGCCGAACAAGATCGTCATCGGCACGGTGGTTGCCGTGCTCGCCGTGATCGCCATCGTCGTGGGGGCGATCTGGCAGCAGAACTCCAAGACCGATTCGATCACCGATGGCGGCAAGGCCGTGCCGGCGGGCACCTCCATGGGAGCGGGCTTCACGGCCTACGCCGATGCCACCCTGAAGGCGGGCGCGCCCACGCTGGATGTCTTCGAAGACTTCCAGTGCCCGGCATGCAAGCTCTTCGAGGACCAGATGGGCCCGACAGTGGCATCGCTGGCGCGCGAGGGCAAGATCAAGGCCGTCTATCACATCAAGACCTTCTTGGATGACAACCTCGGCAATGACAGTTCGATGCGGGCGGGCATCGGGGCTCTGTGCGCCGCCGACGCAGGCAAGTTCGAGGCCTTCCACGATGCGACCTATGCCGGCCAGCCGGCCAAGGAGGGCGAGGGCTGGACCGATGCGCAATTGCATGCCTTCGCTCAGGGCGCAGGGATCACCGGGACTGCGTTGACGACCTGGGATGAGTGCACCAAGGCCAAGAAGTACCAGAACTACTTGAGCGATCTCGAGGAGGTCACCTTCAAGGCCGGTGTCAAGAGCACCCCGACCCTGAAGCTCAATGGCACGGTGCTTGACCTCAACACCTTGGTGGACAGCACGGGCAAGGCCTACGACCCCGCCAAGTTCACGGCTGCGATTACTGCGGCCACTAAGTAAGCCATCCAGGGGGGACGGGTGAAGAGCAATCGGTTTGCCGTCGCCACCGTGGTCGCGGTGCTTGCCATCGCGGCCATGGTGGGCGGGGCCATCTGGTCATCGCGCGGCGAGGATGCGCCGCCAACCGCTCAGCAGACGCCGAGCACCCTGCTGAACGGAACCCAGGCGGTGTGGGCTAATCCGTCGGCGCCGATTGCCGCGCAGGCGCCATTGGTCGAGGTCTTTGAGGATTTTCAGTGCGGCCATTGCCATGACCTCGAAAAGGTCTTGGGCTCCACGCTGCGCGACCTGGCGGCTCAGGGCAGCATTCGTCTCGGCTATCACATGATGACGTTCCTGGACGAGCAAGCCCGGAACACGGCCTCGCGGCGGGCCGCGATAGGAGCGGTGTGCGCGGCCGACGCTGGGACCCTCCAGGCATTCCACGATGGAGTCTTCGCCACCGCCGCGGCCGACGCCGGTCAGGGGTGGACCGACGCGGAGTTGCGCTCGATTGCGCAGCAGGCCGGCGTGAGTGGGGCGCAGCTGACCGCCTGGGATGCGTGTGTGGCCGACCAGCGCTATGCGGCCTACGTCTCGGCGCGAACCACCGAGCCGTGGAAGATCAAGGGCTTCGAAGGAACCCCCACGATCATGATCAACGGCGCCATCGTGCCGATCGCTGAGATCGCCAGCCCCGAGTTGCTCACGGCCGCCCTTGCAAAGGCCAATCCCTGAGCCTGCGGACCTCACAGACGCAGCTTGCCAGGTTCACATCGTGAGATGGCCTGGCTCGGATCTCAAGACGAGCAGGCCCTCCGCTAGCATCGGCCAGACGTGGCCATTGCCGTCCGCGCCCTCCCTGCTGCGCCCCGGGCCTCTGCCCGCCGACCACGAGGACGGTGATCCGACGTGACCGTCGCCCGCTTCTCCGCCCAGCCCGACAACATCGGGCTCTACCGCCGTGAGCACGAGCATGATGCGTGCGGTGTGGCCTTGGTGGCCACCATGCGGGGCCGCGCGGGGCACGACATCGTCGTTCACGCGCTGGATGCCCTCCGCAATTTGGATCACCGTGGAGCTACCGGAGCAGACCCGCTGGTGGGTGACGGCGCCGGAATCCTCACCCAGATCCCGGATGACTTCTTCCGAGCCAATGTCGACTTCACCCTGCCCCCCGTAGGCAGTTATGCCGTGGGCACGGCCTACCTTCCGCGCGATGCCGGGGATCGGGCCGACGCGGAGCGGCAGATCGCCGATCTCGCCGAAGAGGAGGGCCTTGTCATCCTCGGCTGGCGTGGCGTCCCGGTCACCCCGAGCCTGGTCGGCAAAGCAGCGCGTGACTGTATGCCGTACTTCCGCCAACTCTTCGTCGCCAGCAAAGACGGATCGCGCTCGGGGATTGAGTTGGACCGCGTGGCTTTCGCGCTGCGCAAGCGGATCGAGCGTGAGACTGAGGTCTACTTCCCCTCGCTTTCGGCCCGCACCATCGTCTACAAGGGAATGCTCACCACGGGTCAGCTCGAGCCCTTCTTCCCCGACCTCTCCGATGAGCTCTTCGCCACCGAACTAGCCCTCGTCCACTCGCGCTTCTCGACCAATACCTTCCCGAGCTGGCCGCTGGCTCACCCGTATCGGATGATCGCGCACAACGGCGAGATCAACACCGTCAAGGGCAATCGCAACTGGATGCGCGCCCGCGAGAGCCAACTTCAGTCCGAGCTCATCCCCGGCGACCTTGAGCGGCTCTTCCCGATCTGCACACCCGGAGCGTCCGACTCGGCCTCCTTCGACGAGGTCCTCGAACTCCTCCACCTCGGCGGCCGTAGCCTGCCGCATGCGGTGCTCATGATGATCCCTGAGGCCTGGGAGAACCATGAGGACATGGACCCCGCGCGGCGGGCGTTCTACGAGTTCCACTCCACCTTCATGGAGCCCTGGGACGGTCCGGCCTGCGTGACCTTCACCGACGGGACGCTGATCGGTGCGGTGCTGGACCGCAATGGCCTTCGCCCGGGCCGCTACTGGGTCACCGACGACGGCCTGGTCGTGCTCGCCTCCGAGTCCGGAGTCTTGGATATGCCGGCCGAGAAGGTCGTCCGTCGCGGGAGGCTCCAGCCGGGCCGGATGTTCTTGGTCGACACAGCCAAGGGCCGCATCGTCAGCGACGACGAGGTGAAGTCACAATTGGCCGCCGAGCACCCCTACGAGGAGTGGCTGCACGCCGGCATGATCAACCTCGCCGAGCTGCCCGAGCGCGAGCACATCATGCATACCGCAGCCTCGGTGGCCCGCCGTCAGCGCACCTTCGGATACACCGAAGAAGAACTCAAGGTCATCATCGCGCCGATGGGCCGCACCGGTGGCGAGGCGCTCGGATCGATGGGCACAGACACCCCGCTGGCGGTGCTCTCGGACAAGCCGCGCCTGCTCTTTGACTACTTCACCCAATTGTTCGCGCAGGTCACCAACCCGCCCCTGGACGCCATCCGAGAAGAGCTTGTCACCTCGCTGGGGTCGGCGATCGGCCCGGAGGGCAACGCCCTGGACGCCAGCGCCGCACATGCTCGCCAGATCACCTTGGACTTCCCGGTCATCGACAACGATGAGTTGGCCAAGATCGCCAATATCAACGACGACGGTGACCTGCCTGGATACGCAACCGTCGTGGTTCGTGGCATCTACGATGTCACCGGGGGAGAGGGTGCGCTGCGCGCGCGGCTGCACGAGATCTTCGCGGAGGTCTCTGCGGCGATCGAGGAGGGCGCCCGTTTTGTCGTTCTCTCGGACCGTGATTCGGATCGCGATCACGCGCCGATCCCATCCCTGCTGCTGACCAGCGCCGTCCACCACCACCTCATTCGCGAGAAGACGCGCACCCAGGTGGGTCTGCTCGTGGAGGCCGGTGACGTGCGCGAGGTGCACCATGTCGCCCTCCTCGTGGGCTACGGCGCGGCCGCGGTCAACCCCTACCTCGCCATGGAGAGTGTCGAGGACATGGTGCGATCCGGCGCCATCACGGGGGTGAGCGAGGAGCAGGCGGTCAAGAACCTGATCAAGGCGCTCGGCAAGGGCGTCCTGAAGGTCATGTCCAAGATGGGTATCTCGACCGTGGCCTCGTACCGCGGTGCCCAGGTCTTCGAGGCCATCGGCCTCTCGCACGACTTTGTCGACGAGTTCTTCACCGGAACCGTCAGCCAGCTCGGCGGAATCGGCCTTGACGTCATCGCCGGCGAGGCGGCCGCACGGCATGCTGCGGCATACCCGCCGGATGGGGTTCGCCAGTCGCACCGCAAGCTGTGGGTCGGTGGCGAGTACCAGTGGCGCCGCGAAGGCGAACCGCACCTTTTCGACCCCGAGACCGTCTTCCGTCTGCAGCACGCGACCCGCAATCGTCGATACGACATCTTCCGCCAGTACACCGAACGCATCGACAACCAAGCCGAGCGCTTGATGACACTGCGCGGGCTCTTCCGGCTGGACGCGCGCGATCGTCAGCCGGTCCCGCTGGAGGAGGTTGAGCCGGTCAGTGAGATCGTCAAGCGGTTCAACACTGGCGCGATGAGTTATGGCTCGATCTCCATGGAGGCCCACGAGACGCTGGCCATCGCGATGAACCGGCTCAAGGCTCGCTCGAACACCGGTGAAGGTGGCGAGGACCCGGAGCGGCTGATGGACCCAGCCCGCCGCTCTGCGATCAAGCAGGTGGCCTCCGGTCGCTTCGGGGTCACCAGCCTGTATCTGACAAATGCCGACGACATCCAGATCAAGATGGCGCAGGGCGCCAAACCCGGCGAAGGCGGTCAACTCCCGGGACAGAAGGTCTACCCGTGGGTGGCGCGGACGCGGCATTCCACTCCCGGGGTTGGCCTGATCAGCCCGCCTCCGCACCACGACATCTACTCGATTGAGGATCTGGCTCAGCTCATCCACGACCTCAAGAACGCCAACCCGGCCGCTCGGATCCACGTCAAGTTGGTCTCCGAGGTCGGCGTCGGCACGGTCGCGGCCGGAGTCTCCAAGGCGCATGCCGATGTCGTGCTGATCTCCGGTCACGACGGCGGGACCGGCGCATCACCACTGACCAGCCTCAAGCACGCTGGCGGCCCTTGGGAGCTCGGCCTTGCCGAGACCCAGCAGACCCTGGTCCTCAATGGCTTGCGCGACCGCATCGTGGTTCAGGTCGACGGTCAGATCAAGACCGGGCGCGATGTGGTCATCGCGGCGCTGCTTGGCGCGGAGGAGTTCGGCTTCGCCACCGCACCCCTCGTGGTCTCCGGCTGCATCCTCATGCGGGTCTGTCACCTGGACACCTGCCCGGTGGGTATTGCCACCCAGAACCCGGAGTTGCGGGCGCGATTCTCGGGGGCTCCCGAGTTCGTCGAGACCTTCTTCGAATACATCGCGCAGGAGGTGCGCGAGCACCTGGCAGCGCTGGGATTTCGCTCCATCGCCGAGGCGGTGGGCGCCATCGAGCACCTCGACACGGCGGCCGCGGTCGCGCACTGGAAGGCCAGTGGGCTCAACCTGGCGCCGGTCCTTGCTGCGGTCGACAGCCCGGATGGTTCGGGCAAGCGTCAACTGATCGCCCAGGACCACGGCCTGGAAAAGGCCCTGGATCATGAGCTCATCGCGGTCGCTCGGGATGCCCTTGACGGAGGCGCCCCGTGCACCGGCCGGTTCTCGATCCGCAATGTCAACCGCACGGTCGGCACGATGCTCGGGCACGAGGTCACCAAGCGCCATCCCCAGGGTCTGGCCGATAACACCATCGACTTCACGCTTGCTGGCTCGGCGGGGCAGTCATTCGGGGCGTTCATCCCGGCCGGCGTGACGCTGCGCCTGATCGGCGACGCGAATGACTATGTGGGCAAGGGACTCTCGGGTGGGCGGATCGTGGTTCGCCCAGCGCCTCAGTCGGCTCTGGTCGCCGAGGAGAATGTCATCGCGGGCAATGTCATCGGCTATGGCGCGACCAGCGGTGAGATCTTCCTGCGCGGGCGGGTCGGCGAACGCTTCTGCGTGCGCAACTCGGGCGCTACCGCGGTCGTCGAGGGCGTGGGTGACCATGGTCTGGAGTACATGACCGGCGGGGTTGCGCTCATTCTCGGGCCGACGGGTCGCAATGTCGCGGCTGGCATGTCCGGCGGGCGGGCCTTCATCCTCGATCTGGACACCTCCCGGGTGAACCGAGAACTCGTGGACTGTATGCCGCTACGCCCGCAGGACGAGGTGCTCGTGCGCGACCTTCTGGTTCGCCACCGCGAGTTGACCGATTCGGCGGTAGCGGCCCGACTACTTGCCGATTGGGACACCGCCAAGGCGGCCTTCACCCTGGTCCTGCCGCGCGACTATCAACGCGTGCTCGACGTGCGGACGGCAGCTGAGGCAGAGGGACTTGACCTCGATGGAACCGAGGTCTGGGAGCGCATCATGGAGGCATCTCGTGGCTGACCCGCAAGGCTTTCTCACCACGCGCGAGCGCGAATTGCCGGCGCGACGACCGGTGCCCATCCGGCTCCAGGACTGGCGTGAGGTCTACCAGGAGCAGGAACTGGACCAATTGCAGCGCCAGGCTGGACGTTGCATGGACTGTGGAATCCCGTTCTGCCACAACGGTTGTCCGCTTGGGAACCTGATTCCCGAGTGGAACGACCTCTCCTGGCGAGGTGACTGGCGGCAGGCCATTGAGCGGCTGCACGCGACCAACAACTTCCCCGAGTTCACCGGCCGGCTGTGCCCGGCGCCTTGCGAGACCGCCTGCGTTCTGGGCATCAATCAGCCGGCCGTGACGATCAAGCAGGTCGAGGTCACCATCGTTGACCGTGCCTGGGAGAACGGGCTGATTCAGCCCGAAACTCAAGAGCGGCTTTCCGGCAAGACGGTGGCCGTGGTGGGCTCCGGCCCGGCGGGCCTGGCCGCGGCCCAGCAGCTGACCCGGGCCGGACATACGGTGGTGGTGTACGAGCGGGCGGATCAGCCCGGCGGGCTGCTGCGTTACGGCATTCCCGAGTTCAAGATGGAGAAGTCCGTTCTGGAACGTCGGATCGGGCAGATGAAGTCCGAGGGCACCCGATTCCGGACCGGCATGGCGGTCGGTACCGATATCACCGGCGCCGAATTGCGCCGCCGCTTCGACGCGGTCGTGTTGGCGATCGGGGCCACGGTGCCGCGCGACCTACCCGTCCCGGGCCGCGAACTCGACGGGGTGATGCAGGCGATGGACTTCTTGCCGCCCGCGAACCGCGTTGCGCTGGGTCAGCAGGCGCCCGGACAGGTCACGGCCACGGACAAGGACGTCATCGTGATTGGGGGTGGCGACACCGGGGCCGACTGCATCGGTACCGCGCTGCGCCAGGGTGCGCGCTCGGTGACCAGCTTGGAAATCATGCCGCAGCCGCCGGAGCAGCGACCTGCCGGTCAGCCGTGGCCGACCTACCCGATGATCTTCCGGGTCGCCTCCGCGCACGAGGAGGGCGGCGAGCGGGTGTATGCCGTGTCGACCTCGGAGATTGTCGGCGACGACCAGGGCAAGGTGCGCGCACTGCGACTGCACGAGGTGTCGCTGGGCCCGAATGGCTTTGAGAAGGTGGCAGGCTCCGAGCGCGAGCTGCCCGCCCAACTCGTCCTGCTCGCCATGGGCTTCCTTGGGCCGCAGGCGGAGGGACTGGTCGACCAGCTGGGCGTCGAGCGTGACGAGCGTTCCAATGTCAAGCGGGATGCGGCCTATATGTCCAGCGTCCCCGGTGTTTTCGTTGCCGGGGATGCCGGCCGCGGTCAGTCCCTGATCGTCTGGGCGATCGCCGAGGGTCGCTCGGCCGCCAATGGAGTGGACGCCTGGCTCATGGGCAAGCCATCGCGCTTGCCGCGCCCGATCAATCCCACGGATCGCCCGCTGCTCGTGTAGGGCACACCCCCGCTCCGATGGCCAATCGGCGGCGCCCGGGCTACCGTGGTAGGACCGGTGGACCTGCAATGGCGCAGGTCAGGGGGAGGTGCACATGGCCATCCATTCCGATGACCAGGTGGCGGCAACGCAGACGGGCGAGGTCTCGACCGAACTCAAGCGGGTCATGGGCCCCAAACTCCTGCTGCTCTTCATCGTGGGAGACATCCTGGGAACCGGGGTGTACGCGCTGACCGGTGATGTCGCGGAGAAGGTGGGGGGCGCCGCCTGGGCGCCCTTCCTGGTCGCCTTCCTCATCGCCATGGTGACGGCCTTCAGTTACCTCGAGCTGGTGACGAAGTATCCGCAGGCGGCGGGCGCTGCGCTCTATACCCATCGGGCCTTCGGGATCCACTTCCTCACCTTCATGGTGGCCTTCGCGGTGATGTGTTCGGGCATCACGTCGGCCTCCACCGCCAGTCGCGCCTTCGCCTCCAATTTGGCCAAGGGCTTCGGCCTCGACACGACCAATAAGACCCTGGTGATGCTCATCGCTTTGGGGTTCATGGCGCTGGTCATGGCGGTCAACTTCCGCGGTGTGGGTGAGTCGGTCAAGGCCAATATCGTCCTCACAGCCGTGGAACTCTCCGGCCTGCTGCTGGTGATCCTCGTGGGCTTCTACGCCCTCTTTGCCGGCAAGACCGATTTCTCCCGCACGATGGTCTTCGAAAGCGGCGACGACAAGAGCGCCTTCCTCGCGGTGACCGCGGCGACTGCCCTCGCCTTCTTCGCGATGGTCGGCTTCGAAGACTCGGTGAACATGGCCGAGGAGACCAAAGATCCGGTCCGGACCTTCCCCCGAATGATGATTCTCGGGATCTCAATCACCGGGGTGATCTACCTCTTGGTGGCGCTCTTCTCTGTCGCCATCGTCCCCGTGGGGGACCTCGGCGCCAGCGACACCCCGTTGGTGACCGTCGTGGAGACTGCGGCGCCCGGAGTCCCGATCAAGACCCTGCTGCCCTTCATCTCCATGTTCGCGGTGGCTAACTCGGCGCTCATCAATTCAACATGCTCATGGCGAGCCGGCTGCTCTACGGGATGGCTCGACAAGATGTCCTGCCGCCGGTTCTGGGATGGGTTCACAAGGGCCGCCAGACCCCGTGGGTTGCCATCATCTTCACCACCGCGGTCGCGTTCGCGCTCATCATCGTGGTCTCCAACATGAGCAGCGACAGCATTTCGCTCCTCGGGGGGACCACGGCCCTGCTCCTGCTCGCGGTGTTCACACTGGTCAATATCTGCGTGCTGGTCCTCCGCAAAGACGTCATCGGTCGCGATCATTTCGTGACGCCCACCGTGCTGCCCGTTGTCGGCGCCTTGGCCTGTGCCTTCTTCGTCACTCCATTCACTGGCCGGGACACCACCCAATACGTGATCGCTGGGTGGCTGCTCTCCGGTGGTGTGGTGCTCTGGGGCCTCACCTGGATCGCCAATCGGGCCGTCAAGGGTAAAAAGACCTATCTGCGCGACCCGGAGCAGTATCTCGGCGGCGACGAGACGGTGAACTAGCCCACCCTTAAGGCGCCTCAGAACGTGAGACGCGGTGTGGCGCGGGTCACGTTGGAAAGCGCTTTCGCAGTAGGATCCCGTCCATGCGCCACGCCAAGATCGTCTGCACCATCGGTCCCGCCACCAGTAGCGCCGAGAGCCTGCGGGAACTGGTTCGCTCCGGTATGGACGTAGCCCGATTCAACCTCAGCCATGGCGAGTACAGCGAGCACGAGCGGATCTACCATGACGTGCGCCGCGCAAGCGACGAGATCGGTCGAGCAGTGGGCATCCTGGTCGACCTGCAAGGCCCCAAGATCCGCACCGGCCGCTTCGCTGACGGACCGGTTCAGTTGGAGCCCGGAGCCGAGTTCACGATCACCACGCGGACGGTTCCCGGTTCCGCCACCGAGGTGGGGACCACCTACGCCGGACTGCCTGGGGATGTGCGACCCGGTGATCGGATCCTCATTGACGATGGCAAGCTCGCCCTGGTGGCCACCGAGGTCACCGACACCGACGTGATCTGCCGGGTCATCGACGGCGGACAACTCTCCAACAACAAGGGCATTAACCTCCCGGGCGTCGCCGTCAGCGTGCCGGCCCTTTCGGAGAAGGACAAGGAAGACCTGCGCTGGGCGCTGGGCCTGCGCGTCGACATGATCGCGCTCTCCTTCGTGCGCAGTGCCGAGGACATCCGCGATGTGCACGCGATCATGGACGAGGTCGGAGTGCGGCTTCCGGTCATTGCCAAGATCGAGAAGCCGCAGGCAGTCGACAACCTCGACGAGATCATCCGGGCGTTCGATGGGGTCATGGTGGCTCGAGGCGACCTGGGTGTGGAGATGCCGCTGGAGGAGGTCCCCCTGGTCCAGAAGCGGGCCTGCGAGATTGCCCGGCGCCGAGCGAAACCAGTCATCGTCGCGACCCAGGTGCTTGAGTCCATGGTCGAGAACAGCCGCCCGACTCGGGCTGAGGCCTCGGACGCCGCCAATGCCGTCCTCGACGGCGCGGACGCCTTGATGCTCAGCGGTGAAACCAGTGTCGGCAAGCACCCCTTCGACGCGGTCAAGACCATGGCTCGGATCATCGAGAACACCGAAGATCACGGCCTGCACCGGATCCGCCCGCTGGGCACCCGCCCGAACTCCAAGGGTGGTGCGGTCACCGCGGCCGCTGCCGATATCGGCGAGTTGCTCGGTGTGAAATTCCTCATCACTTTCACCCAGACCGGAGACTCATCGCGGCGGCTCTCCCGGGTCCGGTCGAGGATCCCGATGTTGGCCTTTACCCCGGATCAATGGACCAGATCGCAGTTGGCGCTGACCTGGGGCACGGAGACCTTCCTGGTCGGCTCGGTCCAGCACACCGACGAGATGGCTATGCAGGTGGACAATGTGCTGCTTGATGCCGGTCGGGTGGATGAAGGCGATCTGGTGATCATCGTGGCGGGCTCGCCGCCCGGTATCCCGGGCTCAACCAATGCCCTGCGCGTGCACCGGATCGGTGACGCCCGCAATCGGGTTGCCCCGGCCTATCGCGAGTTGTCCACTCCCTGAGGTGTGCAGAGCGCGAGCCCCGCGCGGGCTACACTCTGAGGGCACCCGCCGGGGTGGTGGAATGGCAGACACGGAGCACTCAAAATGCTTTGCTCGAAAGGGCGTGCGGGTTCAAGTCCCGCTCCCGGCACATGACTGACCCAGTTCCCTCTTCTCCGCGACGAATCCTCGTCGCCGAGGACGAGGCGATCATTCGGTTGGACCTGGCCGAAATGCTCACCGACGCTGGCTATGACGTTGTCGGCCAGGCGAGCAATGGTGAGCAGGCCGTCGCATTGGCAACCTCGCTTCGCCCCGACGTGGTCATCATGGACGTCAAGATGCCGGTGCTCGACGGGATCAGCGCAGCCGAGCAGATCAGCAAGGCACGCATCTGCCCGGTGGTGATGCTGACGGCATTCAGCCAAACCGAGCTTGTCGAACGCGCCCGTGACGCTGGTGTGATGGCATACATCGTCAAGCCGTTCACGGCGAGTGATATCACGCCAGCGCTGGACATCGCCCTGTCCCGGTGGAGCGAAATCGCCGCGCTGGAGGCCGAGGTGGCGGACCTCGGTGATCGGCTCGAGACCCGCAAGGCCGTGGATCGAGCCAAGGGTGTCCTCATGGCCAAACTCAAGATCAACGAGTCCGAGGCGTTCCGCTTCATCCAGAAATCAGCCATGGACCGAAGGATGGGCATGAAAGAGGTCGCCGACGCGATCATCGCCAGCATGGAGAAGGCCTGATCACGGTCCATCTCGCGGTCCGGTCTTCCCCGGACATCGGGAAGGTCGTAATGTCGGGGAACCGTCGCCCGGTAGTTGAGCCAGGCGCGGCGCACGAGGAGGTGTGGAGTGGCTCGACGAACCGTCGAAGTGCAGGCCGTAAGGCCGGAACATCACGCCCTGCTGCTCGACCTTTGGGCATCCGCCCGCGCCGAGTTGGGCTTGCCGAATGACGGCGGACAACGAGCGGCCTTCGATCGGCTCCATGGTGCCTTGGAGCGTCCGGACGTGCGGGCCTGGATTGCCCTGGTAGACGCCCAACCGGCCGGCTTCGTGGTCACCTCTCAGAATCCCTTCGGGCTGAGCCAAGGCACGGAGTTGGCCATCGAGCAGCTGCATGTGGTGCCCTCGGCCCGTCGTACGGGCGTGGCGCGAGCCATGCTGGCCCAAGTGCTGGCCTATGCCGAGCGCACCGGCTGCGAAGTGATCGTGTCCAATGTGCCGGCGACGAGCAAAGATGCCAACCGCTTCTTCGCCCGACTCGGTTTCGGCTCGGTGCTCGTTCGACGCGTGGTCACTGCATCGGTCTTGCGTCGTCGCCTGGATCCCGAGGTCACCGGCTCGCGGCTCGAGGTCATTCGTCGTCGTCGCACGCTGCGGGCGCGCGCGGGCGTCTGAGCACGCCGACTTGGCCGGCTGAGCCGGCTGCGTGCGCTAGCCGGCGTCGCGGATCATGCACGTGATACGCGAGGTGCACAGGCGTACCCCGGACTGGTCCGAAATGATGATTTCGTAGCACCCGATGGTGCGTCCCAAGGAGATTGGGGTGGCCACCCCGGTGACCAGGCCCTCGCGCGCGGAGCGGTGATGGGTGGCGTTGATATCGAGTCCGACGACCGCCTTCCCCGGACCGGCATGCAGCGCAGTGCCGAGAGAACCCAGCGTCTCGGCGAGCACGACCGACGCGCCGCCGTGCAGCAGGCCATAGGGCTGGGTGTTCCCGGCGACCGGCATGGTCGCGACCAAGCGCTGCGCGCTCGCCTCGAGAATGCGGATATCCATTCGCTCCATCAGCGTGCCGGCCAGGCTCGCACTCGCCGCGGCCAGGATCGGGTTGTCCGTGTTCTCGTCCGTCATGGGTCCATTCTCTCTGGTCGCGTGGCGTGGGTACGTCAGGGCTGGGCAATAGGGTGATCCCCATGAGTCGGCTACTCCTGCTCGATGGCAACTCCCTGGCGTATCGCGCGTTCTTTGCGCTTCCAGCGGAGAACTTCTCGACGAGCACCGGCCAGCACACCAATGCCGTGTATGGCTTCACCGCCATGCTCATCAACGTCCTTCGCGACGAGCAGCCCACCCACGTCGCCGTGGCTTTCGACGTCTCGCGTCAGACCTTCCGCTCCGAGGAATATGCCGAATACAAGGCCGGTCGTTCCTCGAGCCCCGCGGAGTTTAGCGGCCAGATCCCGCTGATGAAGGAGGTGCTCGACGCGCTGCGGATCCGCCACGTCGAGTTGCCGGGCTATGAGGCCGATGACGTGATTGCCACCTTGACCCGGCAAGCGGTCGAGGATGGCATGGAGGTGGTCATTTGCACCGGTGACCGCGACGCCTTCCAATTGGTGACGCAGACCGTCACCCTGTTGTACCCCGTCCGCGGCGTCTCCGAGGTGTGGCGGATGGACCCGGCGGCGGTGGAGGCGAAGTACCTCGTTCCGCCGCAGAGTTATAGCGATCTCGCCGCGCTGGTCGGGGAGTCCAGCGACAACCTGCCAGGGGTGCCGGGCGTTGGCCCCAAAACGGCGGCAAAGTGGATCAATCAGTACGGCGACCTGGCCGGCATCGTCGCTCACGTCGACGCCATCGGCGGCAAGGTCGGGGAGTCCTTGCGGGAGCACCTTGACCAGGTCTTGCGCAACCGTCGACTCAACCGGCTCGTCAGCGACCTAAGCCTTCCGCTGTCGCTGACGGACGCCGAGCGGGTGACCTGGGATCGCGAGGAGGTGCATCGAGTCTTCGATGCCTTGGAGTTCCGCGTCCTGCGCGATCGGCTCTTCGCGACCTTCGACACGGCGCAGGACGAAGCCGAGGCGGGCTTCACCGTCGAGGGTGGGCCACTGAGCGACGAGGGTGTCATCGTGACCTTCGGTGATGGTTATGCCGGTGCCCGGCTTCCCGTCGGCCTGGCCGTGCTGGGCGCGCACTACCGCCTCGGCGCCGGAGATGCCGGCGCCATCGCCGTCGCTCCAGCGCACGGGGATGCGGCCTATATCGATCTCGCTGAGCTCGGGCCAGAGGCCGAGTCGGTGCTCGCTGCGTGGCTCGCGGATGCCTCGGCGCCGAAGGTCATGCACGAGGCCAAGGTGCAATTGCAGGGGCTTGCGGCCCGGGGGCTTCCGGTGGCGGGGCTGAGCGATGACACGGCCATCGCGGCCTACCTCGTGCGGCCCGATCAGCGCTCCTACGACCTCACGGATCTCGCGGTGCGATACCTTGGCCGTGACCTTAGCCCACAGGAGCCGGCATTGGGCCAGGGCATGCTGGCCGTCGGCCTGGATGAGGACGCAGTCGCCAGCGAAGCCTTGGTGCGGGCCCGCAGCATCCTGGATCTCTCCGAGGCGCTCGCCTCCCAGGTCGCCAATGCGGGCGGCACGGACCTCCTGCACGAGCTCGAGTTGCCCCTGGTGCAGGTGCTCGCCGACATGGAGGCCACCGGGGTCGCCGTGGACGAGCCGGGTCTGCGCTCGCTCGAGGCGGACTTCGATGCCGCGGTTCGTGAGGCTCAGGAGGATGCCTGGGATGCCATTGATCGCAGGGATGTCAACCTCGGTAGCCCCAAGCAGCTCCAAGAGGTTCTCTTCGAGCAGTTGGGCCTGCCCAAGACCCGTCGCACCAAGACGGGATACACCACCGACGCCGACGCCCTGGCGGATTTGTATGCCAAGACCGAGCATCCCTTCCTGGAGTCGCTCTTGCGGCACCGAGACGCCAGCCGGTTGCGCGTGACGGTCGAGGGGCTGCTGAAGTCCATCGGCGGTGACGGGCGCATCCACACCACCTTCCTGCAGACCGTGGCGGCCACCGGGCGGCTGTCTTCGACCGACCCCAATCTGCAGAATGTCCCGATTCGCACGGAGGAGGGGCGGCGGATCCGTGAGGCCTTCATCGTCGGCGAGGCTTTCGAATCGCTGCTCTCGGCCGACTACAGCCAGATCGAGATGCGGATCATGGCGCATCTCTCCGGCGACGAGGGCTTGATCGAGGCCTTCCGCAGTGGCGAGGATCTGCACCGCTTTGTCGGCTCACGCGTCTTCGGCGTGCCCCCCACCGAGGTGACCTCAGCCATGCGCAGCAAGGTCAAGGCCATGAGTTACGGCCTGGCCTACGGTCTGTCAGCCTTTGGCCTGTCCAAGCAACTGGGCATCACCACCGGCGAGGCCCAGGGCCTGATGGATGAGTACTTTGAACGCTTCGGTGGCGTGCGGGACTACCTGCGTGACGTCGTTGCCCAGGCGAGAGCGACCGGTTACACCGAGACCATGCTGGGGCGCCGCCGGTATCTGCCCGATCTGACCAGCGACAACCGGCAGCGTCGCGAGATGGCCGAGCGGATGGCCCTGAATGCGCCGATCCAGGGCTCCGCGGCGGACATCATCAAGCGCGCCATGCTTGGAGTGGACCGGGCCTTGCGCTCTGCTGGCGTGCGCTCACGGATGCTGCTCCAAGTGCATGACGAGCTCGTCCTTGAGGTCGCCCCCGGAGAGCGTGAGCAGGTCGAAGAGCTGGTGCGTACCCAGATGGGCGCGGCGGTAGCGATGGACGTGCCGCTCGAGGTCAGCATCGGCATCGGCCGTACCTGGCACGACGCGGCGCACTGACCGCTCAGCGCACGCCGGGTTGCTCGGGGGAGGAGACGTCCTCGGCCAGCGGCGTTGGCAGGTCCGCGCTCGGCTCGCCCGCGGGTGCCGGCAACACGATGAGGATGACGGCCAAGACCACCAGCACGGCAACGTCGATACCCAGTTTCAGCACCAGCAACTCGGCCACGGTGTCCACCATGGTCGCCGCCGCGACCGTCGCCACAAGCCCGGCCCACAAGACCAGAACTGCCCGCGGGTGCCGGCCGGCGAGCGCGCCATAGACGAGCAGTTGGATCATGGCCAGGACCGTGCCGAGCAGCGCAAAAACCCAGAGCAGCGGTCTGACTTCAGCGTATGCCGTGCCCCCCACGAACTCTTGAGCGAGGCCCGATAGGAGCGCGACACCGCTGCTGGCTGCCACGCCCACCCCCAGGACGGTGGCTAGGCCGAGCACATGCAGCCGCCGACCACCTTGAGATCGGGCCATCGAGGGAAAGAGCACGATAACGACGAACTGCGGGAGGAAGAGCACCGCCTTGGTGAGGACCAATCCCGAGGAATACAAGCCAGCCTCGTGCGCCGGCAGCAAGGCACGCGCGATCAGGACGTCGACATTGGAGAGCGCGAAAAACGCGAAGAGCGCATGCGAACTGTGCATGATCTCTCGCAGGATGCTGCCTCGTTCCCATGGCATCCACGCCGACGGAGGTTCGGCACCGACCGGGGCTCTGCCGATGGTGCGTTGGGGGTGCGCGAGCGCCCAGACACCAACCACCACCGGGGCTATGGCCGCCACGGCAACCCCGATCAGCGCAGCCGCCGCCGACCGATGAACGCCGAGGGCGAGCAGCCCAAAGGCGAGCCGGCCAATGCCCATGGCGGCGTAGACCAGGGCCAGGGAGGACCACCGCTGTTCGCCTTGCAGAATCCCGGCCTGGCCACCCATGATGCAGAGCAGGGCGGCGGCCACGGCCATGGCGATTGCGCCCCAGATCGAGTCCAGGCGGAGGACCTGATTGAGCACGGGCGCAAGGAGCAGGCCGATCACCAGGACCGCCGCGGCGGCCATTCGGGTTGCCGAGAGGATCCGATGCTCCAACTCCGGGCGGGACTGCTCGCTGGTGGCCACGCGACGGGCCCCGGTGGCCTGCAAGGCGAGCGAAACGACATTGACCACGATCAGCACGCCGAGCAGCGAAGAGAACTGGCCGAACTGGTCAGGGCCGAGGAGCCGCGCCGCCGCCAGGGTCAGGCCGTAGGTCGTCACATTCATCACGGCGATCGCCGCGGCGACGAGGAGGCCGCCGGTCAGTTTCTCGCGGGTGATCCGCCGTCGGGGCACCGCCGCAGACTACCAGCCAGTAGGCGGGCGCTTAGTAGGGATCGAAGCGATCGGTGTGCCCCAGTCGAGCGGCGACTCCCCGAGCCCGCAGGCGCAGAAGCACCTTGATCCCGACATTGCGCATCCACCACGGCAATTCACCCAGGAAGGCCCTTGTACTCGACGCGGTGGGCGGGGCGAGGATGAAACTGGCCAGTGATCCGGTGCGACCGGCATACCGCAGTGTTCGGTCCGTGGCCAGATGGCGGATGAGTGCGGTCGTCACACCGATCGAGGAGAACGCATCGTGCACGAGGACCTGGCCCCCTGGGGCCAGGAAGCGGGCCCACCTCAGGTCCCGAAGGCAGGACCAGTAATCGTGCTTGCCGTCGATATAGAGCAGGCCGATCGGCAAATTCCAGCGCGCATATACGTCCTGGCTGCGAGCCGCCTTCAGCTCGACCCGGTCGCTCAGCCCGGTGCGCGCCAGGGCCGCCTCGAAGTCACGCCGGGCCGCGTCGCCATCAAAGAGCCGGCCGGTCACGAAGGGGTCGATCGCCACGACCTGCCGGCCGCCACCGCCGCCCGCCAACACGACGGTGGAACGGCCCCTATGGGAGCCGATCTCGACGATGGGTGCAGCCGTCGGCGCCTGTTGAGCGGCCGAGAACAGGACGCGGGCCTGATCCTGGGTCAGCCAGCCCGGGATCGGGTCGACCTGCGGCCACAGCGTGTCGAAAGAGGTGTGCTCCATGGGCTTTCTGCCAGCAGGGACGGGCTAGGGTAGCGCTCGTTCGGTGCCCTTAAGCATAGGGAGGACTGGTGCAGCTCCGCGCTCGACGTGCGCTGCCTGTCGACCTCTGGGCGCTGGTGCTGACCCTGGCCTTCACCTGGCCGCTGTGGCAATCCGGCGGCTACCCACTCGCCCGTGACCTGGTGTTCACGCCGGCGATCCCGTTACGGCCGGAAACCCTGGGCCTCGGCACGGCTGCGCCACGGGCGGTCCCTTTGGACGCCGTGGTCGCGATCCTCGGGTTCGCCGTGGATGGCGCCGTGCTCGCAAGGGTGGCCATCGCGGGCGCGCTGGTGCTCGCCGGCATGGGCATGCATCGCCTCATCCCCAGGGCCGACTGGATCGCCCGCGCCACGGTGGCCGGCTTCGCCATCTGGAACCCCTATGTCGCCGAACGGCTGGCGTTGGGTCAGTGGGCCTTGCTGCTCGCGTATGCCGCGCTGCCGTGGCTCGTCCTGGGCATGACCCGTGGCGGGGCCGCGGCCATCGTCGCACCGCTGGCTCTGGCCTCGCTCACTCCCACCGGGGGGCTGCTGGCGCTCGCCACCGTGATCGCGATGGCTTTGCCGGCCGCCCACGAGGGGCGGGCGCGGCTGCGCGCTGTCGGGTTGGCGATCCTGGCACAGTTGCCCTGGATCGTCCCGTCACTGCTCTCGTCGGCGGCCACTACGTCCGATGCCGCCGGGCTGTCGGCCTTTGCGGCCCGGTCGGAGTTCGGGGGTTCTGCCTACCTCAGTTTGTGGGGTTTCGGCGGGATCTGGGATGCGCAAAGCGTGCCCGCCAGCCGCAGTGGTTGGCTCGGAGTTCTCAGCGCGCTGGTGGGCCTGGTGGGGGTGCTCTGGTTCGCCAAGCGGGGAGCGAGGATGAGCCTGGTCGCTGTGCGCCAGTGCCCGGCGCTGGTCGTCCTCGCTCTGGGTTCGTGGCTGGTCGCCGGGCTCGGCTCGGTGAGCTTTCTGCAGCCGCTACTGGTGCGGCTCATCGATACGGTTCCCGGCTTTGGGTTGCTTCGGGATGGCCAGAAATGGCTAGCGCCCCTGGTCCTGGTCGGGGTGCTCGGTTGGGGGCTGTTCATCGACTCCGTGCTGGCCTACGTGAGACCTCGAGCCGCCGCCTGGGTGCCATTGCTGGCTGCCTTGGCCATTATGGGGCCGCTGGTCTTGCTCCCCGATGCCACGGTGGTGGTTCATCGCACCCTTGCCCCCGTGCGCTATCCGGCCGAAGTCGCCGCCATTTCTGCGGCGGTTCGCGATTCCGATGGCGCGGTCGCGGTCGGGCCGTGGCGGCTCTATCGTCGGCTGGGTTGGGCCGGGCCGGCCGGGGTCTACGATCCGGCCAGCCGACTCCTGGATGCCCGAGTGGTGACCGATGACCGGCTCCTGGTCGGGGGCACCTCGATAGCGGGGGAGGACCCGTATGCCGCGGCCGTGGGACAGGCCCTGGCGGCGCCCAGCCCGCACCGGCCCGCCGACCTGTCTCGCCTGGGGGTGCGCTGGGTCTTGGTCCATCGCGATGGGAATGATGCCGAACTTCTGCGCAACGAACTCGTCGCAGAAGGGGGCCGGGTGGTCGTGGGTGGCCGTTGGCTCGAACTCATCGAGGTGAGCTCACATCCTGCGGCGGCACCCGCCCCATCGTCCGCCGAGGTGGCCGCGATAGCCGGCCTGGATCTCGCCGTGGCGCTCCTGCTTGTCGGCACGTGGTTGGCCGGGAGATTTCCTCGGCGACGAAGCGCCGATATCCCCGACAGATAAGCACCCGCTCTGTTAGACTCCGTTGACTCTCCACCCACGACAGAGGGACCTCATGATCAGCAACGTCGTCGCCCCCGCGGTCACCGGCATCATTCTCGCGCTGGTGAGCCTGTTCGGGCTGGTCTCCTCGCAGACCGCTGCACCTGACAAGAACCCGGCCTCCTCGGAGATCATCGTCTACGGCGACAAGTAACTCATCACTTCAGGTTGCCCGCGCCTTCTCGAGCACGTGCTCGAAGGCGCGGGCACTGTTGTCCCAGTCCAAGGTTCCTGCCCACGCCCTCGCTGCCTCCGACGTCGCGGCGAGCGGGAGTGAGCCGTTGAGCACGGACCGGGTCAGCGCGACAAGATCATCAAAATCCTCGGCCAGCCAGCCGGTGACGCCATCGTGCACCGACTCGCGAAGGCCCCCACTCGATCGGTAGCCGATGGTCGGGGTGCCCTGGGCGGCCGCCTCGAGGACCACGAGCCCCCACCCTTCTTTGACCGAGGGCAGCAGCTGAACCGTGGCCGCGGCCAGCAGGACGTCACGCTGGGCATCGTCCACGTGGCCATGGAAGGTCACGATGTCGTCCAGATTCCAATCCCGGCTGTGCTCACGCAAATGCGCTCGCCACCAGCCATCACCGACGATGTCCACCCGTAGGCTCGGGAACTCCGAACGCAGGGCCCGAGCGACGAGCAAGATATGTTCGATCTGCTTATGCGGCACCAGCCGAGACACCACGATCAGCCGTGGGCCGGCCTGGGCTTCGCCTCCAGGGAGGGCTGGGTGGCTCGTCAACCCATTGCGTACGACGCTGATCGACTCGGGCGCAATGCCGAGCGCCTCAAGGTCGGAACGGGTCGACTCCGATACGGCGATGTGGGGGATGGCTCGGTAGAGCCGCGGCGTGACCCGAGACTCGATGAACCAGCCGAAACGACCACGCCAGTCCGGGTAGATGATCTGCCACTGCTCGCGGTGGACGTGATGCACCAGCGCCACCACACCTGAGCGCCGCGCCAGGACAGACCAAAAGGGCAAGCCATTGATGACGTCGACCACGACATCCCGCTCTCGCCGGGTCCGCAGCACCGCGGCCAGACCGTGCAGATACACAGTGAGGCGACCGCCCCGCCGTCGGTAGAGGACGCCGTCGCGGACGACGCGCTGCGGGCCCGCGTCAGGACGAGAGGTGGCAATGGTCACGGCATGACCTCGCTCGACCAGTCTGCGCGCAACCTCGTGGACGTACACCTCGGAACCCCCGCCATCGCGATGGTCGCGGTCCCGCCAGCTGAGGATAAGGACCTTCACGAGGCGCTCGCCGCCAGCCTCTCGCAGAGCGGCAGGGGAGTGGCCTTGGCGCGACGGATGGTCATCCGCAGGGCTTGCGCGGCGTCGTCCAGGGCGGGGCTCACGGTGACGATCCCCGGCAAAATGACCCAGTCGGCGTCTATCCGGGTCCAGGGGATCAGGGCGACATGGCCGCCCGGAATCGAGCTCACCTCGACGTGACCCAATTCCGAGCGGATCGAGAGCCCGACCCTGATGCTGGTGCCGGGATACACCCCGACCCACGGCCCGGCCACCACGGAGTTGGGCTCGGTGACCACCAAGCGGACGTGATTGTCATCGCGCGTTTGCAGATTCACTTGGCGTTCGATAGTCCCAGCCACGGTCGCGAGCGGGATGGTTCCATAGCCGAGGTCACGAGGCGCCGTGACGTCGAAGACCAGCGGCTGCGACTCGACCAGCGCCCACGGGTTGTAGGTGTCTCCGGTAGCGAGGAAGAGGGAGTCACAAGGCCCGACGATCGCGAGGGTATCGGTCGGTGCGTCGGTCGGCAGCGCGTCGACGCGCGCCACCATGGCGGCCTGTCCGGATCCCGGCCCGCCGCTGAGGTTGGTCTGCCGGGTCAAGAATCCGTGCAACTGGGCGCCCCCGCCGACCACCGAGGCCTCGCGGTACCCGAGGGCCATCTGAACGGCGATGGAGTATGCCGTGAGCACCACGAGGGCCGCAATCGCACCGCGGCGAATTCCGACTCGCCGCTGCGGCAGTGTCGGCAGCAGCCAGCCCGCGGCCACGGCTGTTCCCATGGTCAGATACGGCACGAACTCACTGGTGTAACGGTTGCTCAGGTAGCCGTACATCAGCACGCCGCCCCCGACGGCCGCTGCCCCCACCAGGGAGGGGGTCAGCAGACGACCCACAGGGGTGCGCAGACGCCGAAGGACGAACCAGGTGCCCACCAGGGCCAGAGCGAGGAGCAGGGGTGTCGTCGCGGTGACGCTGGCGGTGCGGTAGGTCTGATCAAAGACCACATCGCCAACCGGCGCGGGCGCCTTGGCCGGAAGCGAAACCCACGGGAAGTAGTCAGTGAAGCGCAGACCATTCGGCGCAAAGTAGGCGCGCAGGGTGGTCGGGAGGAACTGCGGGCCGGTGATCGTGCCACCGTTGGCGATCAGCGCCTCGCGTCGATGCTCATTGACCTGGGACCACACCTGCAGCTCGAGCGGGAACATGTACGGATGCTTGAACTTCGCCAGGTTCAGGGTGATCCCGGCGAGCATGGGGCCCAGCCCAGCCGCCGCGAACAGCACCACCGGGCGGGTGATCCGGAACTGCTGACCGGGCTTCCGGGCCCGCCGAGCCGCCCACAGGGCAGCCAGCACGATCGCACCGCACACGGCCAGGCCGCCTGTGGTTCTGGTCAAGACCGCGGCCAGGGCAAAGGCGCCGGTCCAGCCGATCGTCCAAGTGCTCGGTCGAGCGGTCGCCCGGATCAGCCAATACAGCGTGCCAATCACGGTTGCCGCTGACCAGAGGTAGACCTCGTGATACACCCACGGTAGGGACGCGTCGAAGGTCAACACCGTTCCCCCGCTGATGGCGGCGAGCAGGACGCCCATGCCGAAGGCCTCAAGGCGCGAGACCGCCAGATCAGGGTGGATCAGGGAACGGACCAGCCAGAGCAGTCGAGCGGCGAAGATGGCGAAGACCAACCACGCCAAGGCCATCGAAGCGACCGTGAGGTACCCATCAAAGGCCCGGGTGACGAGCATGACCGGGAGCCGCACCAAGGCGGGAAAGGGAGGGAAGTACATAAAGGTGCGGCCATCGACGACGAAGCCCTCAATCCCCAGGCTTCCGGGCGCGACATCGAGCCGCCCCTGCAACAGGGCGTCTGCCTGCAGATCAAAGAAGTTCGAGGCGTATCGCAGTTGGATCGCGGTTCGTGTCGGTGACCAGCCGAAATCCAGCAGAATCGCGGCATACGCGAACCCGCCGACGGCCAAGCCCAGGATGGAGGAAAGGGCGACCCGGCGGCGCTGCACGCGCCGATCCTTCACGCCGCAGCGAGGCGGTAGAGCAACTGGTAGCCGAAGAGTGTCGGCCAGGCCCGAGCCGCTGCTCGATCCGCGGCCGACGCTCCCGCGAGCACCTGGGTGAGCCGCCCCGGCGAGGCACCCCGATCGACCACATCGACCGGCACACCGACGACGTCGCGCTCGACGATCCGCAGGCCGCACTCGGCCACCATGCGCTCGAAGGAACGCCGCGTGAAGAAGCGCACGTGGCCCTGATCGAGCGGTCCTCGGGTGTCGTAGTCGAAGCGGCCGATCGCCGTCCGACCTCGTGGGTACCAGTGACCAAAGTTCGGGATGGACACCAGAATCTCGCCACCGGGGGCGAGGCGCTCGCGCATCTGAGTCAGCAGGTTCGCCGGGTCGACGACATGCTCGACCACATCGGCGGCGACGATGCGCTGATAACCGCTGCCAACCTCGGCCGGAAGGCCGTCGTTGAGATTGGCCTCATGGAAGTCATCCAGGCGCTCACCCACGCCATCATGCTTCACCAGGTCGACGCCGTGCACCGTGTGGCCAAGAGCCCGCGCCTGCGCGCCGAAGGCGCCATCTGAGCAGCCGACGTCCAGGACACTTCCGGGCGCGGCGGATGACAACCAGGCCAGAAGCCGGCCATGGCTGGAGTGCGCCGACGGCTTGAGGTCGTAGCTCGAGGTGTCCACCCCGGTCGAACCATGGCCGAAGCCGATCCGAGCGGCCCGATAACGCACGACATCTGCCGCGACATTGCGGGCGTACTGCATGCCGTTGACATAGCAGATCTCGTCGCCGTAGTACGTGGGAATCGGCACCTCGGCGATGGTCTTCCCGGCCGCGTGCAAGCCCAAGATGATCTCGGTGTCGAAGTCGAAGTCGTTGGTGTAGCTCTCGAGCGGGATATCGCGCAGCGCGTCAACGCGATAGGCCCGGTAGCCCGAGTGCCACTCGGAGAGGCGCAGCCCCGTCATCGAGTTCTGGAAGGTCGACAGGATCCGGTTGCCCACGAATTTGTACAGCGGCATGCCCCCCTCCAGCGCGCCACCTCGGGTCATCATCCGGGATCCGAAGACGGCGTCGGCCTTGCCGTCCAGCAGCGGCTGCACCAGGTCACCGATGACTTCAGGGGCGTACTGCCCGTCACCATGAAGGAGCACCACGACGTCGAGCCCGTGGCTCATCGCCCAGGCGTAGCCCGCCTTCTGGTTTCCCCCGTATCCCAGGTTCATCTCATGGCGAACAACGGTCAGCGGCAGGTCGGAGCTCTCGCGGTAGGTCATGCCCACGGCATAGGTGTCATCCTGGCTGGCGTCATCGGCCAGCAGGATGTGATCCACGGAGGCCCGAAAGTCGGCCGGCAGCCGGTCGAGCGTTCGGACCAGGGTCGTTGCCGCGTTGTAGGCGACCACCAAGACCCCGACGCGGGGGTGGGCCGACGCAGGCTGGTCGGGCGTGGAGTTGGCCATCAGGGGGCGCGTCCTCTCGATGGTGTGGGCGCCGGTATGCAGCCTGGCTGCCGTTGGAGTCTAATTGACCGACTCGCGAGTGTCCCAGGAACGTGCGTGCAATAGTAGTGAGCATGACAAGCGGTCTGATTGATCTTGATCGGCTGCAGGCCGATATCGAGTCCGACCGGGCGCGGTATGCCGCCGCCCAGCCCTTCCCGCACATCGTCCTGGATGACGTGCTGACGGACGCGGCCTTTGACGAGTGCGTCCGCGAGTTCCCCGCGACGGATGACTCGTTCTGGCGGGGCTACCTGCATGTCAACGAGACGAAGTACTCCAATACCGCTCCCGACACCTGGGGACCCACGCTTGCCGGCGTCGCCAAGGAGTTCTGCGGCCCGGACTTCATCGCCTGGCTTGAGCAGATCACCGGGATCCAGGGGCTCATGCCGGACTGGTCGATGGACGGGGGCGGGCTGCACCAAACCCTTCGCGGCGGCCACCTCAACATTCACGCCGACTTCAGCACCCACCATGTGCACCAAAACTGGGCCCGCCGGGTCAACATCCTGCTCTACCTCAACGAGGAATGGCGGGACGAGTGGGGCGGTCACCTCGAACTCTGGGACAAGGCCATGACGGCCAAGCAGGGCACGGTGACCCCCAAGGGCAATCGGATGCTGGTCTTCACCACCTCACTCGACAGCTTCCATGGGCACCCAGACCCGCTGACCTGCCCGCCGGGGATGGCCCGCCGATCGCTCGCGCTGTACTTCTTCACTGAGGAGGAGTCGGCCGTGCGCAAGTCGACCAACTACCGTGCTCGGCCCGAGGACGGTGCCAAGAAGGTCGCGATCTGGGCTGACCGCAATGTGGTCGCCGCCTATGACGTCGTCAAACGACGTCTCGGGATCAGCGATGAGCGGGTTCAGCAGGTGTTGGGTTGGGTGGCGCGTCGACGTCGCTCTGGCTGAGCGAGACCCGTCGCCGCCACGGCCAGCGATCCAAGAGGGACCCCAGGAGCCTGGCAACGGGGTTCTCGATCCAGCGCGTGGTGATCACCACGAGGATCGCGGTGATCACCACGGGAACCACGATGCGCAGCCAGATCGGCCAGTTCAGCGAATGCCGCGTAACCGCCCAAAACACCGGGTAGTGCCAGATATACAGCGCGAGGCTGTACCGACCCAGGGTGGCCAGCGGGCGCCAGCCCAGGGCTCGGGACAGTGCCAACTGTGGCGCCATCAAGCTGCCGGCGATGATCGAGACGGTGGCCAGATTGGTGGCTATCCCGATCCACCCCAAGTAGTCGGGGGAGTACCCGGTGGTGAGCACCAAGGCGGTCAGGCCGATGAGACCAGTGCTGAGTAGCGACGAGCCAGCCTCGCGGAAGCGCTGCACCCACGGCCAGGCCACCGCCAGCAGCGCTCCCCAGAACATGCCGTCAACTCGGGTGGACGTTCGCAAGAGCGCGAAGGAGATGTCTTCGACGGCCAGGACATGGCCCCGCCAGGCGGTAACCAACGCCAAGGTCGCCACGAGGGCCAAGGTGAGAGCCCAGGTGCGCCGACCCAAGACTCGCACGATGATCACCAGGACGATGGTGGCCTGCAGGTAGACCGAGGTGTACCAAAGGTGGCCGAGATCCGGCCGAGAGATCAGGGCTGCCCGTTGCAGGTAGGTATTCCACGTGTAGGTCACGATGTGCAAGAGCGAGTCGCGGGTCTGGTCCAGGGGCTGGATGTCGGTCGGGTCCAGCCAAGCGACGAGCAAGATGACCAGGGCCAGCGGGTACACCTGCGCGCTGAGCCGCACCCATCGATTGGCGACCGCTCGCCATGGGTGCGCGGCCGGCCCGATCACGACCGTCCCGTCGGGGCTAAGTCGAGGGCCGCGATCGTTGAGCAGCGAGCGGACCAGCAGGAAGCCAGCGACCACGAAGAACACCGAGACCGCGAGGTTGCCGCTTTGGAAGATGTGCAGCAGGGCAGGCCAGCCTGCGAGGTCGGATTGGGCCCAAATGATCCAGCCGTGGGAAAGGACCACCAGGACGATGGCCAGGCCTCGGAGCCCGTCGAGTGCGCCTTCGCGAGAGCTGCCCACGCGCCGAGCGCCCTTGGCCGCGGCGGGGGCGGGTGGGGTTCGAAGGCGGGCGCCAAGCATGCGGCCACGATATCCGGCCACTGACGTGCGCGAATGCTTTCGGCGAGTTGCTTCCAAGAGGCCTACTCATGGGTACGCGAGACTGCTACGCTGCGTCAGCGATTCTGTCAATTAAAGGAGTGTCAGGTGCGTGGAGTTCTGACCAAGGTGCTGATCTTTCTCGGTGCCTTCTTGCTCACCACAGCGGCGCTCGCCGCGTTCTATGTCCCGGGCCAGGTGAAGAAGACCCCGCTCGATGTGAACTCGGTCACCCGGCTGTCCGGTGACGCCATGCTGTATGACGGCACCACCTTGGTGCCGACGCCGGTTAAAGCCACCAGCACGACGCACTCGGACTCAGAGTTGTCGACGGATGAGGTCGTCCTCTTCCAGAACTCCAGCTGCTTGTTGAAGGACCCGGACGGTAACGCGCCGGATTGTGTGTCCGCCGATGACCCGATGAACCGGCTCATCGCAGCGGGCACGGACACCTTTGCCACGGACCGACGCACCGGCCTGGCTGTCCAGGAGTTCGCGGCGCTGCCGGCCGAGGCGGAGCGCAAGGAGGGGCTGGTCAACAAATTCCCCTTCGACACCGAGCAGAAGACCTACCAGATTTGGGACGGTTACGTGGGCCGCGCGGTCGATGCGGTCTTCCAGGGTGAGGAGGAGATCGACGGCCTCAACACCTACAAGTTCCTCGTCTCGGTCAAGGACGGCGACATTGAGATCACCGATGGCGTGCCCGGTAAGTACAACTCGGAGAAGATGATGTGGATCGAGCCCTACACCGGCTCGATCATGAAGCAGACGGAGAAGCAGACGCGCATCCAAAGCTCGGATGGGCAGAAGGTGCTGGACATCGACTTCGGCTTCACCGATGAGACGGTCGCCACCAACGTCAAGGATGGCAAGGCAAACGCTGGCCTGCTCAAGACCGTGGGCTCCACGGTTCCTTTGGTCGCCATCCCGCTTGGGTTGATCAGCCTCCTGGCGGGACTCTTCCTGGCTCGGCGCCAGGCGGCGGCTCGCCAAGCCGATGCGGGCACCCGCTCGGGCCGCGCGTCCGCCTGACAGCTTCGCACCGGCGTCACCACGTCAACGAACGGCCCCCCGATCTCGGGGGGCTGTTCGTGGTGTTCAGACCTGCTTGTCCGCCACGATCACCACGGTGCCTGGTATGAGCTCACCGCGCAGTGGTGACCAGCCACCCCAGACCAGCCGATTTCGCTCCGGCCAGGGCAGTTCGCGTAGCGCGGTGAGGGTCAGTCCGGCCTCGACCACCTCGGCGACCCGTTGCTCCATGGTGCGGTGATGCTCGACATAGGTGGCCCGCCCGTCGGTGCCCATCTCGACATAGGGCGTCGTGTCGAAGTAGCTCTGGCGAACCGTGAGGCCACCGGGACCGGGATCGTCGGGAAAGGCCCAGCGCAGGGGATGCGAGGTCGCGAAGGCAAGCCGACCCCCCGGACGGAGCACCCGCGCCAGTTCACGCATGAGCGCTCCTGAATCGGCCACGAAGGGGACCGCACCGTATGCCGTGAAGACGCGATCGAAGGTGCCGTCGCCGAAGGGCAATGCGAGAGCGTCGCATTGCGCTAGCGGGATGCGTGCTCCCGCGCCGGCATCCCGGTCGATCTGCTGGCCGCGGCGCAGCATGCCGATCGAGAGGTCGGTGGCGATGACATCGCAGCCGATGTGGTGCGCCAACCACCGGGAGCACTGGCCAGCGCCCGCGCCGACCTCGAGCACCCGTTGACCGGGCGCGCTGTCGAGGACCTGCAACTCGTGCTCGGTCCAGCCTTCAGGACCCCAAACAAAGTCGGTGTCCCCAAGGAAGGCGCCATGCTCCGCGTAGTAGTCCTGCGCCTGCGCGTCCCACCACGTTCGGTTGGCTGACGCGGTCTCGTGTGGATCGCTCGGACGGCGCCCGACCGAGCCGGTCATCGGTGAACTCCTGCCATGGCATACCGGCACGTCAGCGCGGTTTTGGAGGGGGGCTCCCCAGGCCGGTAGGATGCCGGAGCACGCGTGTGGCCATCCTGGCCGCTGCGTGCGCTCGTACTGTCCCTTCTCAATCTGTCCACATCGGAGTTCCTACTACATGACTGCCAGCACGGTCGACACGACCGCCTCTGCCGTTGCCATTAACGACATCGGTACGGAGGAAGATCTCCTCGCCGCTATTGACGCGACGATCAAGCACTTCAACGACGGTGACATCGTTTCCGGTTCCATCGTCAAGGTTGACCGGGACGAGGTCCTGCTCGACATCGGCTACAAGACCGAGGGTGTTATTCCTTCGCGTGAGTTGTCCATCAAGCACGACGTTGACCCGAGCGAGATCGTCTCGGTCGGCGACGAGGTTGAGGCCCTGGTTCTCCAGAAGGAGGACAAGGAGGGTCGTCTGATCCTGTCCAAGAAGCGCGCTCAGTACGAGCGGGCGTGGGGCACGATCGAGAAGGTCAAGGAAGAGGACGGCGTCGTCACCGGCACCGTCATCGAGGTCGTCAAGGGCGGTCTTATCCTCGACATCGGCCTGCGCGGCTTCCTGCCGGCCTCCCTGGTGGAGATGCGTCGCGTTCGCGACCTCCAGCCGTATGTCGGCAAGGAGATCGAGGCCAAGATCATCGAGCTCGACAAGAACCGCAACAATGTGGTGCTGTCGCGTCGGGCCTGGCTTGAGCAGACCCAGTCCGAGGTCCGCACGACCTTCCTCAAGGAGCTTGGCAAGGGCCAGGTCCGCAGCGGTGTCGTGTCCTCGATCGTCAACTTCGGTGCGTTCGTCGACCTGGGTGGCGTGGACGGTCTCGTGCACGTCTCCGAGTTGTCCTGGAAGCACATTGACCACCCGAACGAGGTTGTCGAGGTGGGCGACGAGGTCACCGTTGAGGTGCTCGATGTCGACATGGACCGCGAGCGTGTCTCGCTGTCGCTGAAGGCGACCCAGGAGGATCCGTGGCAGCACTTCGCCCGGACCCACGCGATCGGTCAGGTTGTGCCGGGTAAGGTCACCAAGCTGGTTCCCTTCGGTGCATTCGTGCGCGTCGAGGATGGCATCGAGGGCCTGGTGCACATCTCGGAGTTGGCCGAGCGCCACGTCGAGTTGCCCGAGCAGGTCGTCACCATCGGTCAGGACATCTTCGTCAAGGTCATCGACATCGACCTCGAGCGTCGCCGGATCTCGCTGAGCCTGAAGCAGGCCAACGAGGATGGCGCCAACCAGGTCGAGTTCGACCCGACCCTGTACGGCATGGCTGCCGAGTACGACGAGCAGGGCAACTACAAGTACCCCGAGGGCTTCGACCCGGAGGCGAACGAGTGGCTCGAGGGCTACGAGAAGCAGCGCGAGGCGTGGGAGAAGCAGTACGCCGATGCGCACGCCCGCTGGGAGGCGCACCGCGCTCAGGTCGAGGAGGCCGTCAAGGCCGATGCCGAGGCCGCAGCTAGCGCCGAGGTTTCCGCGTCCTACTCCTCGCAGACCGGTGACGACAGCGACGCTCCGCGTCCGAGCGCCCCGGCGGTCGAGGGCACCCTGGCCTCCGACGAGGCACTGGCGGCTCTTCGCGAGAAGCTAACCGGTAACTGATCCCTCAGCTGAGCAGATCACGTACCACCCCGAGCGGGGCTCCGGACCTCCGGAGCCTCGCTCGGTGGTTGTCGAGGGCTTTTCGGTCAGCGCACGCGAGCGGACGTCCGATGCCACGAGCGCAGGCCGTCCCGCATACCGGCGTATGCCCTTGCCTCCGGCTGGCGCGCGGTGAAGGCACCGTCCACGGGCACCCGCTGCGAAACGTCGTCGAAGGAGAGCGCGCCGAGCGCAATCCCAGCGAGGAGAGCGGCACCCCGCAGTTGAGCGTGCATCGGGTCGCGAACCCGCTCGATCGTGCGACCCAACGCATCGGCATGGATCTGACACCACAGGTCGGATTGAGCGCCACCCCCGAGGATGCGCAGTGCGTCGAGTTCGCGGCCCACGAACCGCTCCACGGGACCGAGCAGCCAGGCCGCTTGGAGGGCTACCCCCTCTAGGACCGCCCGGGCGAGATCGGCTCGAGAGGTGGTCAGCGACATCCCGTGCCAACTCGCTCTGGCCGCGCGATCATCCACAGGGGAGCGCATGCCGGCCAGCCAGGGTGCGAACCGGGCGCCATTGGCGCCAACCGGGCTGGTGGCAGCCAAGGAGCACCACGCGCCATAGTCGAGGCCGGGAAAGGTCGCCGCCAGCCAGGCTAAGGACGCTCCGGCGGCCTCATGATTGTTGGCCATGAGATAACTGCCTGGACGGAGCCCGGGGATGGTGGCGATCGAGTGGAAGACATCGGTCTTTTTGCGATCCACCTCCGCCGAGATCCACGACGTCGTGGAGATCGCGAGATGGCTCTGTCCCGGCCCCAGTGCGCCCGAACCCACCCAGGCGCTGTGGATGTCCGGGACGGCCCCCACCACCACGCAGGATCGCGGCAGCCCGAGTTCGGTGGCGACCTCCGGCCGCAGCGGACCCACGGTACGCAGCGCCGGCCCTAGCTCAGGCAGGCGTGCGGGATCAATGCCGGTCCAGCCGATCAACGCAGGGTCGTACGTGGCGCGCGGTCCCCGGACATCCACCAGCCATGCTCCACTCATGGAGGCGGCCGAGGCCGAAGCTATCCCGGTCATCCGCATAGTGAGGGCGTCGATAGGTTCAAGGAACCAGCGAGCCCGCTGCGCGACCACCGAGTCATCACGGGTGAAGCCGAGCATATGGCTGATCGGATCACCTCCCGATGGTGAAGGTGCCCCGGCCGTGCGGCGCACCCAGACCGGCATTCGGGTGGGGTGGTAGCCCATCACCTTGCCACCGATCAGGTCAGCACTATGTCCGGCAGCAGAGGTGTCCATCCACAGTCGGCAGGGAGCCACCGGCCGGCCGTCAGCGTCCACTGGCACCGTGCTGCTCCATTGACCGGTGACCGCCACAGCGATGATGCGCTCCGGCTCAATTGCCTTCTCTGAGAGCGCCGTACGCGTCAACTCGACGATGCTTCGCCACCAGTCATCGGCATCCTGAGTGGCGATGCCGTTCGGGCCGCGGGTCGTTACTGTCGAGCGAAATCCACTCCACTCAATGACGCCGGCCAGGCTGACCAGGGCTACCTTGGGCCCACCGGTTCCCAGGTCGACCGCGAGGACCAGTTCCCGATCAGGGATCGCGTTCACGGCATGGGTACCGAGAGCTGCGCGTCCATCAACTGACCCATGAGGAGTTCGAGCATCGATCCGGATTCGGGCGTCGGGCCGCCGGGGAAGCCGCCGTAGATGGCACCGGTGCGGGACGGGGTATCGCGGTTGGCCTGCGCGTACGCCACGGCTTCGGCCAGGTCGGCGGCGAATCGATCCGTGACGCCCGGCTGCGTCTGCGGGCGTGTGACGGCGAAGTGCACCCCGTTGGGGTACTGCAGCCCGTTGAAGCGCCACCCCTTGCGAGCCATGTGCTCCGAGACGTGGTAGGGATCAAAGGAATCGGAGGTGAACGCGAAGAGAAAGGTCGGGTCACCGAGCAGGCGCAAGTCGGGATGGGAGCGCACGGCCGCCTGCATCGCGTAGGACGCTTCGAAGATCTCCCGGGCGTACCGCCGATAGCCCTCCGCCCCGGTGGCGACCAAGCTGGCCCACGCGGAGGCGAGGAGGCCGGTGCTCCGGGAGCCCTCCATCCCCGGCGAGAAGTACTTGCCGCCCACCCAATCCGCTTCTGCGAAATAGGCGGCATTGCGCACCACTTTGTCGCGGAAGAGTACCGTCGAGGTGCCTTTGAGGCCGTACGCGTACTTGTGCGTGTCCGCGGAGATCGAGGTGACTCCGGGGACGCGGAAGTCGAACGCCGGGATGGGATATCCCAGCTGCTCGGCGAATGGCAGCAGGAAGCCGCCGAGGCAACCGTCGACGTGCAGGCCGACGCCCCGCTCAAGCGCGAGTGCGCCCAGGTCGGCAATCGGATCGATGGTCCCGTAGGGGTAATTCCCCGCGGATCCGATGATGGCGACGGTGTTGGCGTCAATCTCCTCGGCCAACCGTTCAGGGTCCACCAGCGTGGTTTGCGGATCGACGGGAATGGTCCGCAGCTCCATCCCGAACAGATGAGCTGCTTTGGCGAAGGCCGGGTGGGCCGTGGACGGGCGCACCACATTGGGCCGATCAATGCTGCGGTACTTGGCTGCGTGATCCCGATACGCCAGCATGGCCTGGAGGATGCTGGCGGTGCCCCCACCGGTCATCATGCCGACCGGGTCGTGTCCCGCCGAGCGGGCCGCATCGGCGTGCATGAGGTCCAGGGTCATCGCAATGACCTCACCCTCGAAACGGGTGGCGCTGGGGCAAAGGTCACGTTGCAGGGCGTTGGCATGCCCGAAGAGTCCGAAGGCCTGTTCCAGGAAGCCGTAGTGTGCATGGTCCCCGGAGTACATCGTTCCCGAGCATTGTCCACCCTGCCAGGACGAGTCCTCCTCTTGGGCGAGCAGCCGGAGCTCGGCCAAGATCTGGTCGCGATCGCGTCCTTGCTCGGGGATCGCCCGGAGCACGGGGAAGCGGCTGGCGTAGGGGTAGGCGTCGAAGAGGTCGCTCACAGGACGCACGCTAGTGGTATCGCCGGGAGAACGGTGGCTTCAGGGCGACTTGTCGCGAGTGGTTGCCATCGGTTCTCGCGCGGACGGCCGACGCCCCCAGGACCCGACCAGGCGATCGACCGGGCGGGCGACAACGCGTTCGACCAGCGCCACCACGGCGATCAGCACACCGATCGTCACCAGGCTGCGGGGGAGGGGATGCCATTGCGGGGTGTGCCTGGCCATCGCCTCGAAGATCGGAATATGCCAGAGGAAGATGGTCAAGGACATCCGGCCGAGCATGCTGAGCCGGTCCGATGACCACAGCGTTCCGGCCATCGTCGGCACGCCCTTCGCCCCATCGTCGCCCAAGACCATCATGGCCGTCGCGGCGCCGATGATCGGGCCCAACCAGGTGAAGTAGGCGTCCAAGCCGAAGAAGGCCGTGCTCAGGATGCCACCCAGGAGAATCAGCGTTCCCGCACCCAGGTAAGCGGCAGCGCGCTCACGGCTCCAGGTCAGCTTGGGTGCGATTAGCGCAGCGGCCACGCCCCACAGGATGGCGTCCAGGCGATCCACGGTCGTCAGCGTGGCGTGGAACCACCCATGGGCGGCGAAATCGACGGAGCGCCACACCGACGACAGCACGAGCGCGGTCAGGACGACGCCGCCCAAGACGCGGCGGTACTTGCCCACGGCGACGACAAGCAGCGTCATCACGGCCAGCACCTGCACGTCGATGCCCAGGAAGTAGAGCGCGCCGATGTCCGAGCGGGCCTCCAGCGCGTGGTCTCGAACATAGGTATTCCACGTGTACGTCGCTGCGCTGAGCAAGGACTCACGGTTGACTTGGTCGGTTGCGAGATCCGTGGGGTCAAACCTGATCATCAACCAGACGGCGCCGAGAAGCACCCACATCTGCACCGTGATCCGGATTGTTCGGCGGGTGAACCACCCCAGCGCACTCGTCGGTCCTTGCGAGTCGCGGGCGCGCAAGAGGGCCCTAGTGGCGAGGAACCCGCTTATGGTGAAGAAGATGCTGACGGCCACCGAGCCGGAGTTGAAAAGCGCAGCGAATGAACCGATGCCATCTCGGGCATCCTCGGGCCAGATCTTCCACGAGTGCGAGAGCACCACCAAGACGATGGCCAGCCCCCGCACCCCGTCGAGGACGAATGACCTGGGGGTGGCGGGGAGCGGTGTCGGAGAATCGGTCACGACGATGCCTTGGTGCTCAGAGTCGCTTGCTCAGCCTGGGCGGCATTCGGACGGAGGTGGGTCTGCAGCCACCGGCGAGCGGGTTCGTCGAGATAGCGGTGCGTGACTGCGCTGACTACAGCCAAGAGGAAGAGGGCGGTGATGGCGCGGGGCTGCCAGGTCCAGGCCTTGGTGTGGCGCTCAACCAGCATGAAGATCGGTAGGTGCCAGATAAAGACGGCCAATGAAGCCCGTCCCAACCACACCAGGGCTGGCGTCGACAATGCCCGGCTGACCACGCTCGCTCGGTCGAGTTGGGCGATCCCCAGGACGGTGAGCGCGGCGAATCCCGAGTAGAACAGGCCCCACGTCTCCAGATAGGCGAAGGGACCCAGTTCCTTAAGGATCGACATCAAGACGAGCAGGGCGAGCACCCCCACCGCAAGTGCCTTTGCGGCATACCGCTTCGCTACTCCGTAGCTCACCAACACCGCGACCAGGGAGCCAAGCAGGACCGCGTCAGCGCGGGTCGCGGTCGACACCGTGGCGGGAATCCAGCCATCGGTGGCGACGACGTGGAAACGCCAGGCGGCGCTGGCAACGATGAGCTCGGCCAAGGCGACGCCGAGCGCGGCCCGGCGGCGACCGAAGACCAGCAGGATCAGCGGGAGCACGAGGTACACCTGCTGCTGAACCGAGAGGTACCACATATGGCCCAGGTCCGCCCTGGTGCTGAGCAGGTCGTTCGTCGCCTGCAGATTCGTGGTGTAGGTCACCATATTCGCCGCAGACATGGTCGTGGCGCGGGTCGTGTACGGGTCGGTGCTGTCGAGGAAGTGAATGAGCACGATCGCGACGGCCAAGGGGATCACCTGGACCCCGAGCCGGACCAAACGACGCAGATAGAAGCGCACCGGGTCATAGGTGCCGCGGTCGAGCTCGCGCAGCAGCCCGCGGGTGACGATGTAGCCACCCACAATGAAAAAGACGCCCACCGCGCCGCCACCGAAGAAACCCCGCAGCAGGGGAACCCGGTTGATCGAGTCCAAGGGCCACAGCAGATTCCCGGCGTGACCGACCACGACCAGCACGATGGTCGCGCCACGCAAGCCGTCCAGTGCGGCTATTCGGGTCGCCGACGGCGCCGGCGTGGCTTCGGTCACCGTTGGAGAGTACCGGGCAGCGGCCACCGTTGGGGTCGTAGGCTCCAATCATGCTGCGCATCGGACTCACCGGCGGAATCGGCTCCGGCAAGTCCACGGTGTCAGCGCGGCTGGCCGAACTCGGCGCCGAGATCATCGACGCCGACGTGATTGCCCGCGAGGTCGTCCAGCCGGGCGAGCCGGCCTTGGCCGCGATCGCCGAGCACTTCGGCTCAGAACTGGTCAGCGAGGATGGCGGCCTGCGTCGGGCCGAACTCGGACGGCGGGTCTTCGGCGACCCAGCGGCCCTGCGCGCGCTGGAAGCCATCACGCATCCCGCGATCTGGGCCCGAACGGCCCAGCGGTTTGCCGCCATGTCTGCCGAGGCGATCGTGGTGCATGACATGCCGCTGCTGGTCGAGAAGGCCATGTCCTCCGAGTACCACCTCACAGTCGTCGTGGGGGCTTCGGAGCGGACTCGCCGGGCTCGACTGATCTCTTTGCGAGGGATGGACCCCGCCGACGCCGCAGCGCGGATCCAGGCGCAGGCCGACGATGCGGCCCGCCGCGCCGCCGCGGACGTCTGGCTGGACAACGAAGGCACTCCGGACGAGCTCATGGCGCAGGTGGATCGGCTCTGGCAGGAACGGCTGGTGCCCTTCGAGCGGAACCTGCGCCTCGGCATCCGGCAGCGACGGCCCAACGAGGTGACGCTGGTGCTGAACCCCGCCTGGGAAAGCACCGGAGCCCGCCTGGCGGCGCGGATCAGTGCAGCGCTCGGTCCTCGCGCCATCAGGGTGGACCATATTGGCTCCACCGCGGTCCCTGACCTGCTGGCCAAGGAGGTCATCGATCTTCAGGTCGGGGTGCGTCACCTCGGGAATGCCGATGACCCGGACTTCCGGTTGGCGATGGGGCAGGCCGGGTATGTCCTGATGGAGGGCACGCTCGCGGATCGGGCCAAGGATGGTTCGGTCTGGGCCAAGCGGTTCTACGGAGGATGCGATCCGGGGCAGATCGTCCATGTGCACGTCCGCGAGGTCGGGTCGCCGGGGTGGCTCTGGGCGTTGCGATTCCGAGACTGGCTGCGGGCCGATGATGAGGCTCGAGCGGAGTATGCCGCCATGAAGACCATGGTCGCGCAGCAATTGTCAGGCTGGGATGACTACCCCGAACGCAAGGAGCCGTGGTTCGACGGCATCCACGAGCGAGTTCTGGAGTGGGCCGGGCGCACCGGCTGGCAGCCTCAGTAGCCGCCTCGACTCGCTCGGGCGCAGTGCACTGTCGGGGGCACGGCATACCGTGGACCCATGCGTCCCGTTACTGAGTTGCAGCGCAAGCTCGCGCCCATTGAGGTGATCTCTGAGTTCCAGCCCGCCGGTGACCAGCCGGCCGCGATTGCGGAGCTTGCCGAGCGGATCAACCGGGGCGAGCAGAATGTGGTTCTGCTGGGCGCCACCGGCACCGGCAAGTCGGCGACCACGGCGTGGCTGATCGAGAAGGTGCAACGCCCGACCCTGGTGATGGCACCCAACAAGACGCTGGCTGCTCAACTTGCCAACGAGTTCCGAGAGTTGTTGCCCAACAACGCTGTTGAGTACTTCGTCTCCTACTACGACTACTACCAGCCCGAGGCGTACGTCCCGCAGACGGATACGTACATCGAGAAGGATTCGTCGATCAACGACGAGGTCGAGCGGCTGCGGCATTCGGCGACGAACAGTCTGCTCACTCGCCGGGATGTGGTGGTCGTCGCGTCGGTGTCGTGCATCTATGGCTTGGGCACCCCGCAGGAGTATGTCGACCGGATGGTCCCGCTGCGGGTGGGGGATGAGGTCGGGCGCGATGACCTGCTTCGTCGCTTCGTCCACATGCAGTACACCCGCAACGACCTGGCCTTCACGCGGGGCACCTTCCGCGTGCGGGGTGACACCGTCGAGATCATCCCCATGTACGAAGAGCTCGCGGTGCGCATCGAGTTCTTCGGCGACGAGATCGAGGCGCTCTACACCTTGCATCCGGTCACGGGGGAGGTGGTGCGCGAGGAAACCGAGATGTATGTCTTCCCGGCGAGCCACTATGTGGCCGGGCCTGATCGGATGGAGCGCGCGATCGGCGGTATCGAGCGCGAGCTCGAGGACCAACTGGCCCTATTCGAGCGGCAGGGCAAATTGTTGGAGGCCCAGCGCCTGCGGATGCGCACGACCTATGACATCGAGATGATGCGCCAGGTGGGCTCGTGCTCCGGGATCGAGAACTATTCGATGCACATCGATGGGCGCTCCCCGGGCAGCGCGCCGAACTGCCTCATCGACTACTTCCCGGAGGATTTCCTCCTGGTGATCGACGAGTCGCACGTCACCGTGCCGCAGATCGGCGCGATGTATGAGGGCGACGCCTCCCGCAAGCGCACGCTGGTCGAGCATGGCTTCCGCCTGCCCAGTGCCATGGATAACCGCCCACTGAAGTGGGAGGAGTTCCTTGAGCGCATCGGGCAGACCGTCTACCTCTCGGCCACCCCAGGGGCCTACGAGTTAGCCAAGGCAGACGGCGTGGTCGAGCAGATCATCCGGCCGACCGGGCTGATCGACCCGCAGGTCATCCTCAAGCCCACCAAGGGGCAGATCGACGATCTGCTCCACGAGATCGGTGAGCGGGCCAAGCGCAACGAGCGGGTGCTGGTCACCACGCTGACCAAGAAGATGGCCGAGGATCTCACCGACTACCTGCTCGACAAGGGCGTTCGGGTGCGCTACCTGCACTCAGACATCGATACCTTGCGGCGGGTTGAGTTGCTTCGCGAGTTGCGGCTGGGGGAGTTCGATGTGCTGGTCGGGATCAACCTGCTCCGCGAGGGCTTGGATCTGCCCGAGGTGTCCCTGGTCAGCATCCTGGACGCCGACAAGGAAGGCTTCCTGCGCTCATCCCGGTCGTTGATCCAGACCATTGGTCGGGCGGCGCGCAATGTGTCGGGTGAGGTCCACATGTATGCCGACACCGTGACGCCGTCGATGGCTGAGGCCGTCGACGAGACCAATCGCCGCCGCGAGAAGCAGATGGCCTACAACCGCGAGCATGGGATCGACCCCACGCCGCTGCGCAAGAAGATCGCCGATATCACCGACATGCTCCAACGCGAGGACGCGGATACCGAGTCCTTGCTCGGCTCGGGGCGAGCGCGCAGCCGGGGCAAGTCCGATGGTGGCCGCGGCCGCAGCGGCGCGATTGCCGGGCCAGTTGGTGCCAGCCGCTTGCCGGCTGGCGCCGCGGCCACCGACCTGGCCGCACTCATCCAGGAGCTCACCGCGCAGATGCATGGAGCCGCAGGCGACCTGCATTTCGAATTGGCCGCCCGGCTGCGCGACGAGATCGGTGAGCTCAAGAAGGAGCTTCGCCAGATGACCGAAGGCACGAAGTGACGTCCGACCGGTCGGCCGTCGGGGGTGAGTTGGCGGCATACGCCCTGGCTAAACCGGGCGCCTGGGCAGACCAGCCCTGGGAAGGTGATCACGTCGCCAAGGTCGCCGAGAAGATCTATTGCTTCCTCGGGGAGAGCAGCATCGGCGTGAAGTGCGGGAGCACGCGAGCGGAGGCCGACGAGTGGCTCGCAGAGTTCCCGGCTGACGCCTCGGTTATGCCCTACCTCGGGCGTTCTGGGTGGAACACCTTGCGCATCGATGGGGCGATTGGCGCGGAGGTGCTCAAGGAGGCCATCGATGCGTCCTATGCCTTGGTAGTGGCGCGGCTGCCACGCTCTCGGCGGCCGTCGGGCACGGGGGCCGGGGGAGGCTAGGCCCACCTAGACTGATCGGGTGACCTCCGCCCTCACCGCCGTGACGCCGCGCTTGGACCTCCATCCGTCGATCTGGTTTGTCACGATCGGGATCGCCGTCGCGGTCTTGGCCTTCGACGTGTACTGGATTGCCCGCAATCCCCACCGACCGTCGACCAAAGAGGTGGCGCTCGCCCTGTCGGTCTACGTCGGTGCCGCGATCCTGTTCGGTATCTGGCTGTGGAGTTATGCCGGTGCCCAACTCGCTGGTGAGTACTTCGCTGGCTGGCTGACCGAGTACTCGCTGTCGGTGGACAATCTGTTCATCTTCTTGCTCATCATGGCGAAGTTCGCGGTCCCCGAGCGGCTGCAGCAGTTCGCGCTCATGGTCGGCATCGTCATCGCCATCATCCTGCGCGGGTTGTTCATCTGGCTTGGCGCGACGGCCATCAACAGCTTCAGCTGGGTGTTCTACATCTTCGGAGCCTTCCTCATCTGGACCGCCTGGAAGTTGATCGGTGAGGGCGAGAGCGACGATGACGAGTACGAAGAGAACGCTTTCATGCGGGCCATGGAGAAGCGTTTCCCGGCGACCAAGGAGTACCAGGAGACCAAGCTCTTTGTGCATGATGCCGGCAAGCGGCTGGCAACCCCGCTCTTCTTCGTGATTGTGGCACTGGGCACGACGGACCTGCTCTTCGCACTCGACTCGATTCCGGCGATCTATGGTCTGACCAAGGAGCCGTACATCGTGCTCGTGGCCAATTTGTTCGCGCTGATGGGGCTGCGGCAGTTGTACTTCCTGCTGGGTGGCTTGCTGAAGAAGCTCGTCTATCTCAGCTACGGCTTGGCGGTGCTCTTGGCGTTCATCGGCGTCAAGCTCCTCCTGCATGCGCTCCACGAGAACGAGTTGCCATTCATCAATGGCGGTGAGCATGTCAACGCCCCAGAGATTCCGATCGCCGTCAGCCTCGGCGCGATCGTCGTCATCTTTGGCGTGACCACCATTGCGAGCGTGTGGAAATCGCGCCGAGATGCCGCGCTGGCCTCAGTTAGTCAGTAAGGATCGTCTGCCGGTCGCGGGCTCCCATGCCAAGGACGATCGCTGAGGCGGAGACCACCAAGGCCATGCCGATGAGTTGGTTCGCGCTGAGCCGCTGACCCAGCACCAGCAGGCCGGCCAATGCGGCGAATGCCGGTTCGAGACTGAGCAGGACACCGAAGGCTTTGGCCGAGAGCCGTCGCAGCGCGATGAGTTCCAGGCTGTAGGGCAGGATCGAGGAGAGCACCGCGATCCCTAGGCCCTTCACCATGCTTGCTGCCGTCCAGGTGGGGATGCTGGCCACGCCAAGAGGCAGCGTGACCACGGTGGCGACGACCATGGCCCAGACCAGCCCGTCGAGCCGCTCGAAGACCGCGCCGGTTCGCCCACTAAAGATGATGTATGCCGCCCACAGTGCGCCGGCAGCCAGCGCCAACAGAATGCCCTCCCAGGGCAGGGTGTCCAGGTGCTCGTGGAAGACACCCGACATCAGCAGGACCCCACCGGCAGCGGCGGCAACGGCCACGGCATCGGTCCATCGTCGTGACAGGACGGCCGCCAGGGTGAGTGGGCCAATGAACTCGATGGTGACGGCGACGCCGATGGGTAGATGCGCTAGGGAACTGTAGAACGTGAAGTTCATCAGCCCCAGGGACAGCCCGAAGGCGATCACCGTGATCCAGTCGCTCCGCGAGTGCCCTCCGCGACGGGGCCGCAAACCGACATACAGGATGGCCGTGGCGAAGAGCAGCCGCATGACGACGGAGCCGCCGGCCCCAATGACCGGGATCAGCGTCTGAGCGAGCGCGCCGCCGAACTGGACCGAAATGATGCCCGCGAGGACGAGCAAGGGCGCAGGGACGCGCTCGGCCCGGCTAGTCATGCGGGGAACGCTATCGGGCCGAGGTCACCAACCGCGCGCCCGCCACTCCTGGAGGTGCGGGCGCTCCGCGCCCACGGTGGTGTCACCGCCGTGTCCAGGGTAGATCCAGGTGTCGTCATCGAAGCGATCGAAGATCTGCTCCACGACCCCGGCATACAGGGTGTCGAAGTTCTGGCCTTCGAAGGAGGTGGCGCCGACGCCCCCGGGGAAAAGGCAGTCGCCGGTGAAGATGTGGGCGTGGCCGGCCGGGTCGCGATAGGCCAAAGCGACCGAGCCTTCGGTGTGACCCGTGAGCTGCATGACCTCAAGGGCCACCGCACCCACACTGATCGTGTCGCCGGTACGCAAGCGCACGTCTGGGGCCAAGGGCAAAGCGTCCGCGTCAAGGTCTCCGGCGTAGGTGCGCGCGCCGGTTGCTGCAACGACCTCGACCAGCGCGCGAGTGTGGTCCCAGTGGCGGTGGCTGGTCAGGAGGTGATCGAGCCGGCCGCTGCCCTCGGCAATGAGCTCCAGGCACCGTGGAGCGTTGTCAGCAGCATCGATGAGCAACTGATCGCCGGTGGCGCGACAGGTGAGCAGATAGGTGTTGTTGTTCATCGCGCTCACGCTCGCCTTGCGGATGATGAGGTGCGTGAGCTCACGCACGTCGGACGGGCCGTCGCCCTCCACGTCTCCGGTATAGGTCATGTCAGCCATCTTCGCGTATGCCTCGGGCGCGCCACAGCAGATCGGCCGCCCGGGCCTGTTGGGCGGGCAGATCGCCCAGACGAACGTATTCATCTTCGAGATAATCGCGCACGAGCTCCGGTTCAACGTCGGCGAAGGTGAAGCCAGCGGCGAGGTCGACGTGGTGGTAGACCACCTCACGCAAGCGCATCCAGGGGAGTGCGGCGGCCTTGAACCGCAGGCCGCCAGGGGTACGTTCGACGGTGAACCCGGGGTCCACCTCCTCCAGCCTCGGGAGCAGCGTGTGGAGGCGCTGCGCGCTGGACTCGAGGTCCGCGATGTGCGCCGGCAGGGGGCGGCCGGCGCCAGCGTCGATGTCCGCATCGCGCTCCGCATCGCTGGCGTACATCGGTTCGCCGGTACCCTCGCTGGCCGCCCGGACCAGTGCGCTGAGGCCATCGGCGTTGCGCGCGAGGTGAGTGAGGATGTGTCCCCGGGTCCATCCTTGGCAGAGGCTGGGCGCGTCCGGTTCAGTCAGGCGCCGCGCGGTACCCAGGAGGAGGTCCGTGTGACGGGTGAGCAGGGTGGGAAGGTCGTGCATAGGGTGACGCTACGCGCCATCTGGCTCGATGTCAGCACTGTCGGCGGCGGCACCTAGAGTTGCCAGCGTGAGTCATGACCACCTCATCGTGCGCGGCGCGCGCGAGCACAACCTCAAGGACATCTCGGTCGAGTTGCCCCGCGATGCCCTCGTGGTCTTTACCGGGCTCTCGGGCTCAGGGAAGTCCTCGCTAGCGTTCGACACGATCTTCGCCGAGGGGCAGCGACGCTATGTCGAGTCGCTGTCGGCGTATGCGCGCCAGTTCCTCGGCCAGATGGACAAGCCGGATGTGGACTTCATCGAGGGCCTGTCTCCGGCGGTCTCCATCGACCAGAAGTCCACCAACCGCAACCCACGCTCCACGGTCGGCACGATCACCGAGGTGTACGACTACCTTCGGTTGCTCTTTGCGCGGGCCGGGCGACCGCACTGTCCGACCTGTGGGGAGCCGATCACCCGACAGACGCCACAGCAGATCGTCGATCGCCTGTTGGAGTTGCCCGATCGCACCCGGTTCCAGGTGCTCGCTCCTGTGGTGCGGGCCCGCAAAGGCGAGTACGCCGACCTCTTCGCCGAGTTGCAGTCCAAGGGTTTTGCCCGCGCGCGGGTGGACGGGGAGGTCATCGCGCTCACGGATCCACCGAAGCTGGCCAAACAGATCAAGCACTCGATCGACGTGGTCGTGGATCGACTCGTGGCCAAGGGCGAGGACGCCGGCGCAAAGCGACGACTGACCGACTCCGTGGAGACGGCGCTTGGGCTGACCGGGGGAGTGCTGGTCGTGGAGTTTGTCGACCGCGACCTCGAGGACCCCGAGCGTGAGCGGCGTTTCTCCGAGCGGATGGCCTGCCCGAACGACCATCCCCTGACGATGGATGAGGTCGAGCCGCGCTCCTTCTCCTTCAATAGCCCCTTTGGTGCCTGTCCCGCCTGCACCGGCATCGGCACCGAGTTGGAGGTCGATCCGGACCTGATCGTGCCGGATGAGGAGCTCTCGCTGGCGCAGGGAGCCATCGCGCCATGGGGGAGCGGGAGCGGTGCCGCCGACTACTTCCAGCGGGTGATGAGCGGTCTGGCCGCGGACCTCACCTTCTCCATGGATGCCCCGTGGCGAGCATTGCCTCAGCGGGCCAAGGATGCCCTGCTCTTCGGTGAGAACCATCAGGTCCACGTCCGCTACAAGAACCGCTTCGGTCGTGAGCGGTCCTACTCCACAGGTTTCGAGGGAGCTGTCCCGTTCATCAAACGGAGGCACTCCGAGACCGACTCCGAGTGGAGCCGCGATCGCTATGAGGGCTACATGCGGGAGGTTCCGTGTCCGGTGTGCCGCGGGGCGCGACTCAAGCCGGAATCCCTCGCCGTGCTCATCGGTGGACGCTCGATCGCCGATGTGAGCGGCCTGGCGATCGGTGATGCCGCAACCTTCCTGGAGGACGTGGACTTCACGGATCGTGAGCGGCAGATTGCTGAGCGCGTGATCAAGGAGATCAACGCTCGCCTCGGCTTCCTGCTTGATGTGGGCCTGGACTACCTCTCGCTGGATCGGCCGGCGGGCACACTTTCCGGTGGGGAGGCCCAGCGCATTCGCCTGGCCACCCAGATCGGCTCGGGATTGGTGGGTGTGCTCTACGTTCTGGACGAGCCATCGATTGGCCTGCACCAGCGCGACAACCACCGGCTGATCGAGACCCTGACTCGACTGCGCGACTTGGGTAACACCTTGATCGTCGTGGAGCATGACGAAGACACCATCGCGGTGGCCGACTGGGTTGTGGACATCGGTCCCGGAGCCGGTGAGCACGGCGGCCAGGTCGTCCACTCCGGTCCGGTGGCGGGTTTGCTGGAGCATCCGGATTCGATGACCGGCAAGTACCTCTCCGGACGCCTGGAGATTCCCACGCCGCAGGTTCGGCGGCCTCAGGAGCGCGGTCGAGTCGTGACCGTCAAGGGTGCCCGCGAGAACAACCTCGACAACGTCACCGTGAACTTTCCGCTGGGCAATCTGATCGCGGTGACCGGGGTGTCGGGTTCGGGCAAATCCACACTGGTCAACGACATCCTCTACAACGTGCTGGCCAACAAGCTCAACGGCGCTCGGCATGTCCCCGGGCGGCATACCACCGTGATGGGACTGGAGCAGCTGGACAAGGTCGTTCACGTCGATCAGAGTCCGATCGGGCGGACGCCTCGCTCTAATCCCGCGACCTACACCGGCGTCTTCGACCACGTTCGCAAGCTCTTCGCTACGACCACCGAAGCCAAGATCCGCGGCTACCAGCAAGGGCGTTTCAGTTTCAACGTCAAGGGCGGACGCTGTGACGCGTGCTCCGGCGACGGCACCATCAAGATCGAGATGAACTTCTTGCCGGACGTCTATGTGCCGTGCGAGGTCTGTCACGGCGCCCGGTACAACCGCGAGACCTTGGAGGTTCACTTCAAGGGTCGCACCATCGCCGACGTGCTCGACATGCCGATCGAGGAGGCGGCTGAGTTCTTCGCGGCCGTGCCGGCGATCGCGCGGCATATGACGACGCTCAACGATGTCGGCCTGGGTTACGTTCGGCTGGGCCAGCCAGCGCCCACCCTTTCTGGCGGTGAAGCGCAGCGGGTCAAACTCGCCTCGGAGCTCCAGAAGAGATCGACCGGCCGGACGATCTATGTCCTGGACGAGCCGACCACGGGGCTGCACTTCGAGGACATCCGCAAATTGCTGATCGTCCTTCAGGGCTTGGTGGACAAGGGCAATACGGTCATTGTGATCGAGCACAATCTCGACGTCATCAAGAGCGCGGACTGGATCATCGACTTGGGTCCCGAAGGTGGTCGAGGCGGCGGTCGCGTGATCGCCGAGGGCACCCCGGAGCAGGTCGCCGGCATGGAGCATTCCCACACCGGGAGATTCCTCGCGCCGGTGCTCGCGCGTACGGCTCGCACTCCCGATCGGGCTCCAGCAGCGCGCCGGACCGCCGCCAGCGGCACGCGAAAGGCGCCCGCCGAAGCGGGCGCCCGTCGCCGTGCACGGTCTGCGTGACCGTGCACGAGGACCGCTCAGTCCTCGCCGAGGTAGGCCTTGCGGACCTCTTCGCTGGTGAGCAGTTCCTGGCCGGTCCCCGTCAGGACGATCTTGCCGACCTCGAGCACATAGCCCTTGGTCGCGCGGCGAAGCGCGGCCTGGGCATTCTGCTCGACCAGAAGGATGGTCGTGCCGCGCTGCTGGAGCGTGGTGACCGTGGTCATGATCCGCTTCATCATGAGCGGAGACAGGCCCATCGACGGCTCGTCGAGCATGAGCAACTTGGGCTTGCTCATCATGGCGCGCCCCATGGCGAGCATCTGCTGCTCTCCGCCGGAGAACGTGCCAGCTGGCTGCTGGGAGCGCTCCTCAAGGATGGGAAAGAGGTCATAGACCTCCCGGAGGTCGGCATCGAAGTCCTTGTCGACGCGCGAGAAGGCGCCGAGCAAGAGGTTCTCTTCGACAGTCATCCGCGGGAAGATTCGCCGACCCTCGGGGGAGTGCGCCAGGCCCATGCCGACGATTTCGTGGGCAGGGGTCTTGGCGATGTCCTTGCCCATGAAGCGAATCGAGCCACCCGAGGGGCGCAGGAGCCCGGAGATGGTCCGCAAGGTCGTGGTCTTACCGGCGCCATTGGTGCCGATCAGCGAAACCACTTCACCTTCACCCACCGTGAAACTGATGCCCTTAACGGCCTTGATCTTGCCGTAGGACACCTCGAGGTTGGATACCTCAAGCAGGGGCTCGCTCATTCGCCCTCCTCCTGCGACTCGTCGCCGCCGATATACGCCTCGATGACCCGTGGGTCGGACTGGACCTCTTGCGGGCTGCCCTCGATGAGGAGCGCGCCGCGGACCAGACAGAGCACCCGGTCGCAGAGGGTGAAGATGAACCGCATGTCGTGCTCGATGACGATGACCGCGAGGCCGCTGTCCCGGATCTTGAAGATCAGATGCATCGCCTCCTCGGTCTCCTTGGGGTTCATGCCCGCGGTGGGCTCATCCAGCAGCAGAACCTGCGGGTCGGTTGCCAACGCGCGCGCGATCTCCAAACGGCGCTGGTCACCATAGGGCATGTTCCGGGCTAGCAACTCGGCGGACTTCCCAAGACCGACGTAGTCCAGGAGTTCCTGAGCGCGCGCCCGGGTGGCTTCCTCCTCGCGGCGGAACTTGGGTCCACGAATGATGGACGTGAGCGCCATCGAGGAGGTGCGGCAGTAGCGCCCCACCATCACATTCTCCAGCGCGGTCATATTGCCGAACAGGCGAATGTTCTGGAAGGTCCGAGCCATTCCGGCCTTGACCACCTTGGACGGCTTGGGCGGCAGGACCTCACCGCGAAGTCGAACGGTGCCCTCGGTCGGGATATACATCCCGGTCAGGCAGTTGAAGAAGGTGGTCTTGCCGGCCCCATTGGGGCCGATCAAGCCGACGATTTCACCGTCGTGCACCTTCATCGACACATTGTCGACCGCGGTCAGACCACCGAAGCGCATGATCACGCCGCTGGCGTCGAGGACGACCTCCCGGCCGGCCGCCGGCGCTGCGGGCATCTCGTGGCTCACAGCCGTGCTCATGCCTGAGCCTCCTTCGTCTCGAGGTGCTCCACTTGGATGGCTTCGGCCAGTTCCTGATCATCCTCATGGAACTCCAGCTGGCGCCGCTTGGAGGCCACCAGTCCCTCGGGACGGAAGCGCATCATGAGGACCAAGAGGATGCCGAACATCAACAGCCGGTAGTTTTCCAGGAAGCGCAACTTCTCCGGGAGGAGCTTGAGCATGGTGGCGCCGACCAGGGCGCCGGCCACGGTGCCCATGCCTCCAAGGACGATGGCGGCCAAGAGGAAGGCGGACTCCAGGAAGACGAACTGGTCCGGACTGATCGCCAAGTCTTGGTGAGCCTTGATCGTGCCGGCGAGGCCGGCCAGGAAGGCGCCGCCCGCAAACGCGAACAACTTGAGGCCGAAGACATTGACGCCCATGGCCTCGGCAGCACGCTCATCCTCGCGGATCGCCACCCAGCCACGGCCGATGCGGCTGTTGTTGAGCCGGGTGAACACCAGGATCACGAAAGCGCCGAGCAGCAGCAGCAAGAAGTAGTAATTCGCGTACCGGGTCAACGTGAACCCGCCTAGGGTGTGCGGCTGGCCGAAGTCGAAGCCGAAGAGGTTCAACTCGGGGATGCCCGAGACACCATTGGGCCCATTCGTGATCGACGGGCCGTTGATGCCATCGAGGTTGTTGACGGTGATCCGGAAGATCTCACCGAAAGCCAGGGTGACGATGGCCAGGTAATCACCGGAAACCCGCAGGGTGGGAGTTCCGATGATCAACCCCAGCGTTGAGGCAACGCAGGCGCCAATGATGGCGGTCAGCCAGAAGGGCAACTGGAAGCCGAGGTGCGAGGTCGCCGAACCCGACAGCAAAGCACTGACATACGCGCCAGCACCGAGGAAGGCGATGTACCCAAGGTCGAGCAGGCCTGCCAAACCCACGACGATATTCAGGCCCAGTGCAGTGATCGCGAAAACGATGATCTGCGTGGCGATCGTCATGTTCGCGTCGCGACCGTCCTGGGTGAACGGGAAGAGGAAGGCGACGACCACGGCGCCCAGCATTAGCACCTGGCGGTGCTTGGCTGTGGCGATGCTCAACCACTGGAAGAAGCCACCGCGGATCAGGGTCGCGCTGATGGCCCCAAGGAAGGCCAGCAGAGCGAGGAAGGCATAGCCGTCCTCCATCGCCAAGGCGTAGGCCGCCAGGAAGAGCACCCCGGTCAGGAGCGCGATGATCGCCAGGATCTCGGTCCATGAGGATGTCTTGGAACGTAGCGGGTCAGCATGAGTGCGCCCAGCAGGCAACTGTTCGGCCCCGAAGGCCAGCGCGATGCTGCCGACCAGCAAGATCCAGCCACCGGGGTCGACATTGATCAATCCGCTGGTGTTGGCGAAGATCGCCAGGATCACCGCGAGCGCGAAGGCGACCGCGCCAAAACCTAGCCCTCGCAGGGCCGCGGTTTCGTCGAACCAGGAGAAGAAGCGGGCCAGCGGGCCACGGCCGAGGAAGAGCACGATCCCCAGCACGCCGATGATCAGCGCGAGGTACTGGGTCGGGGCCGGGTTGCCGGTAATGCTCACATCGCCGAGCGGCTCGCGATCGTAGCTCCACGACAGGAAGGCGCTTGCGGCCACCAGGACCGAACCGGCCAGCACCATCGGAGTGCCGAACTGCGGGTAACTCGGGCCGGGCTCGACGGTGTCGTCGAGGTCAGGGGTCATGAGGTCGTTGCTCATGCGCGGTCCACCACCTTGGCGCCGAGGAGGCCCTGGGGCCAGAAGACAAGAACGATGATCAGCAGCACGAAGGCCCACACATTGGCCCAGGTCGCACCGCCCAGGTACTGCGTGGCCAGGGCTTCGATCACGCCGAGCACGAGGCCACCGGCCACCGCGCCCTGGATATTGCCGATGCCGCCGAGCACGGCCGCCGTGAAGGCCTTGAGGCCAGCCATGAAGCCCATGTTGAAGGTGACGGTGCGTGTGTGCAGGCCCTGTGCCACGCCGGCGACGGCCGCTAGCAGGGCCCCGAGGGCGAAGGCAATCGCGATCGTGCGGTCCACGTTGACGCCCATGAGGCGTGCGGTGTCAGGGTCCTGTGACACCGCGAGCATGGCCCGTCCTTGCTTGGTCCGGTTGATGAAGACCCACAAGCCAACGGCGCAGACGATGAGCGCGAGAATAATGAAGATCGTCGAGCGCCGGAGGTCCAATCCGCCGATAGCGATCGGCGGCCCGGTCACGATGTCGATGCCGGGGAAGGACAACGAACTCTTGGCCTCGGGGTAGAACAGCCGAACGCCTTCCTGCAGGATCACCGAGATGCCGATGGCCGTGATGAGTGGTGCGAGTCGTGGTGCGTTCCGCAACGGCCGATAGGCGATTCGCTCCATCAGCAATGCCACTGACACCGAGGCCAGCATGGCGCCCAGGATAATGATGGGAAGGACCCAGATGGCCGTGGTGCCCTTGAAGAGCAAGCTCCAGGTCGCTAGCGCTCCGAAGGCCCCGATCATGAAGACTTCACCGTGGGCGAAGTTGATCAACTGCACGATGCCATAGACGACGGTGTACCCGACGGCGATGAGCGCATACAGCGACCCGATGGTCAGCCCGTTCAAGAGCTGTTGCAGAAATTGCATATGTCCTCCGAGGCTGGGGCGGGATGTGCACCCATCCGATGTGGTCTCGATCACCTTAGTGGTTGTGGCGGTTCGCGCAAGGGCGGCGCTCGGCGCGGTGAGGCGAATCCCCCTACCCCGACCCCGACTCGGATCGTGGCGTGCGGACGAATGGGCACACCACGGGACGTGCACACACCGCTGGGTGGGGGCATGACGAAGGGGGCGTGCCCACTGCGGGCACGCCCCCTCCGGGTCGACGTCGAGCCGAGCTGAACTCAGCGGAGTCGATTTACTTGAATTCGTCGGTCTTGCTGGCGACCCACTTGCCACCCTCAACCTTGTACACGGTGAGGATCTTGGAGGTCGAGTCACCGAACTCGTCGAAGGCAACCTTGCCGGTCACGCCGTCGAAGGAGACCTTGCCGACCGCGTCGATAACGGCCTGGCGGGCGCTCTTGGCGTCGGTCGCACTGGCGAGCGCGGTCTTGAGGCCCTCGATGATCGCGTTGGCCGCGTCATACGAGTAGCCACCGTAGGCGCCAGCCGGGTCCTTGAAGCCAGCCTTCTCGTAGTTGGCGAGGAAAGCCTTGCCAGCGTCGGTGGAGTCGGTCGGTGCACCCACGGAGGTGGCGAGGTCGCCGGCCGAGTCGGCGCCGGCGAGCTCGATGTACTTGCCATCGAAGATGCCGTCACCACCCATGAGCGGCATCTTCAGACCAGCGGTCTTCATCTGCTGCGAGAGGGGACCAGCCTGCGGGTACTCGCCGCCGTAGTACACGGCCTGCGGGTTGGTGGGCTTGATCGCGGTGACCACCGCGGTGTAGTCCTTCGAGGTGTCGTCGGCGTTGATCGTCTGGGACGTGGTGATCGTGCCGCCGCCCTTCTTGAACTCCGCCTCAAAGGCCGCAACGAGACCGGCGCCATACGCCTTCTTGTCGTTGACCGTGGCGACCGACTTGATGCCCTGGCCGAGGAGGTACTGGGCCGCGAACGGACCCTGAACCGCGTCGGTGGTGCAGGTACGGAAGTAGGTCTTGAAGTTGCGCGAACCGTTCTCGCCCTTGGTCAGCAGCGGGTTGGTGTTCGCGGGGGAGATCTGGACGATGTTCGCCTGGGCGAAAACCGGCTGCGTCTGCAGGGAGACGCTGGAGTTGAGGTCACCAACGACGCCAACGACCTTGTCGTTGCCGGCCAGCTTCGACGCGGCGTTCTTGCCCACGTCAGGCTTGGCCTCGTCGTCCACAGCCTCGACCTTGAGGGTCCAACCCGGGATGAGCTTCTTCTCGTTGGCCTCCTTGACGGCCAGCTCAACGGAGTGCTGGATGCCGAGGCCGAGGGGGGACAGGTCGCCGGTCAGGGGGGCGATGACCCCAATGACGGCCTCTTTGTCGCTGGTACCAGCGCCAGAGCTGCCGGTGTCGCCGCTGCGCGAGCCACATGCCGCGAGTGCGAGCGAAGCGACGAGCATCGAGGCGCCGACGGTGACGACGGAACGCTGAGCCACGTTTCCTCCTGGTTGTTTCTTTGTACGAGCGCATGTCGCTCGGACCCGCGTGAGGCGAGCACAGTGAAGAGTAACCGCAAAGAGGGGGGCCAGAGGCTGATGTCCGTTCACAGTGTTGAACTTGTTACCTGAGTGGGTCTAGGGACATCGGCCGGGAGGGCGGCATACTGACGGCTATGTCGCAGACGCAGCCAACGGAATTCTCTCGGCGCGACGCGGTGCGCACGGCCGGTGTGGCTGGCGCCCTCGTCGTGGGTGCCGCTTCGCTGAGCTCCTGCGGCGAGGCCGCCAGCCAGGTGTCGAATGCCGCCAGCGCGGTCGCCGATGCGATCAAGGCCGCCGACATCCCCGTGGGGGGCGGCAAGGTCATCGAGAGCCTCAAGGTGATCGTCACTCAGCCGACGGCGGGGGACTTCAAAGCGTTCTCGGCTGTCTGCACTCATCAGGGCTGCACGGTTAGCGGCGTGAGCAATGGCGAGATCGTGTGCCCCTGCCATTCGAGTGCCTTCGATATCGCGACCGGCGCCGTGAAGACTGGGCCGGCGACCCAGCCCCTGGCAACAAAGTCGGTCTCGGTCAGCGCCGACGGCATCACCATCTCCTGACTCTGGATTTCGGGGTCACCCCGAAATCCCCGGTTCGTCGGACTTTCCTTCCCTACATTTCTCGGACAAGTCCTGTCTCGGGGTCAACCGCGGACTCTCTATACACATCGGCGATCGACGGCCTGAGTTGTCCACAGCGCGCCAGGCGCCGCTGGACCCGCGGCGACGGGTGAATCACCGTGCTCGTATGTATGAGGCGCTCGCACAACTCGCCACCGCTCAGGATGGTGTCTTCACCACAGCTCAGGCTCTCGGGCTCGGTATTGACGACTTCATGCTGAGCGACCTCGTTCGCCGGCGCGAATGCCGCCATCTTGCGCGCGGCGCATACGCGTGGGGCTTGCAGGTGGGCACGCCTGAGCAGATCCATCTAGAGCTCTGCCGAGGGTTGCTGTTGCTGTATCCGGATGCAGTGCTGGCCGGCCGGTCGGCAGCGGCGGCATATGGCCTGCCGCTCTGGGGTGTCGACTATTCGCGGGCTCGGCTCGAGCGTCCGGTAGCTCGGCAAGTTCGACGGAGCGGCGCGGTAATCCGCCCGGTATCAACGTCGGCGACGACGCTCACGGCATACGGGCGGGCCGTTGATCCCGAGGTTGCTTGCGTGCAGGTCGCGCTCGATCACGGTGCGATTGCCGGCGTCGTGGTCACCGACTCCGCCTTGCATCGCCAACTCGTGGACCTGCCGCGGGTGGAGGCTGAGATCATGCGACGAGCGGGGAACCGTCGCATTCAGCATGCCTTGGCGATGCTCAGCCTCGTGGACGCCGGATCCGAGAGCGTCGGCGAATCCCGTACCAGGGTCATCCTGACCTCCCATGGCTTCGAGATCGAGACCCAGGTGGTGGTTCGCGATCAGTGGGGCGTGATCGGACGTGCGGACATGCAGATCAAAGGCACCAACGTGCTCGTTGAGTTCGACGGTGCGCTGAAGTATGCCGATGACCCGCGGGCACTGTTTAGGGAGAAGCGCCGCGAGGACCGCCTGCGTCGACTGGGATATGTCGTCATCCGGGTGACCTGGGCTGATCTTGAGGCACCGGGCCGATTGATCGCGCTCGCGCGTGAAGCGCTGGGAACGTCGGCCGCCTGAGCGACGCTGGCGAACTCCTGCTGAGACAAGACTTCCCCGAGAACTGACGACAAGGAAAGTCCGACCAACCGGGGATTTCGGGGTGACCCCGAAATCCAGAGGCGGGAGGGGTGTCGGGGAGGCCGCATACAGTTGGCATCGTGGCTGACCCGTCGACCTACCGGCCCGCGACCGGCGAGATCCCGAACCAGCCAGGGGTCTACCGCTTTCGCGACAAGGATCGGCGCGTTATCTACGTCGGTAAGGCCAAGAACTTGCGTTCCCGCCTCACCTCCTACTTCCAAGACATCACTGCCCTGCACCCCCGCACGGCCACGATGGTGCGCACCGGGGCCAGCGTGGAGTGGACGGTGGTCGGGACCGAGGTCGAGGCCCTCCAACTTGAGTACGCCTGGATCAAGGAGTACGACCCCCGGTTCAACGTCCGCTACCGGGACGACAAGTCCTATCCCTATCTCGCGGTCACCATGGGGGAGGAGTTCCCGCGGGCGATGGTCTTGCGCGGCGCAAAACGTAAGGGCACCCGCTACTTCGGCCCGTACGCCCACGCGTGGGCGATCCGCGAAACGCTCGACCTGGCCATGCGGGTCTTTCCCATGCGCACCTGTTCGGCAGGCGTATTCCGCCGGGCCGGCCAAGTGGGGCGCCCATGCCTGCTCGGCTATATCGACAAGTGCAGCGCGCCCTGTGTCGGTCGGGTGGACGCCGAGCACCATCGCGCCATCGCCGAAGAGTTCTGTGACTTCATGGCGGGGGAGAGCGCTCGATTCGTCACCCGACTTACCGCTCAGATGCGCGCGGCATCCGCGGCCTTGGAGTTCGAGCAGGCGGCCCGGATCCGCGATGATCTAGGCGCCCTGAACCGGGTCCTTGAGCGCTCCGCGGTGGTGCTCCCGGATGCCACCGATGCCGACGTCTTCGGCCTGGCCGAGGACGAGCTCGAAGTGGCCGTGCAGGTCTTCCATGTGCGCGGCGGACGGGTACGCGGCCAGCGTGGTTGGGTTGCCGAGCGGGACGCCGAGAGCACCGCCGAGGTGGTGGCCGGACTTGTTCAGCGGTTCTATGGCGGACAAGAACCCGAAGACATCCCGAAGGAAGTCCTGGTGCCCTTCCTCCCCGAGGACCACGTCGCAGTGGCGAGTTGGCTCACCGACCTGCGAGGCTCTGCGGTCGACCTGCGGGTACCCCGGCGAGGCGACAAACGCACGCTGATGGAGACCGTCGAACACAATGCGACTCAATCCCTCGCCCGGCATAAGGTCGCCCGCGCCGGAGACCTCACCGCCCGCAGCCAGGCGATGCAGGAGCTCCAAGACCACCTGGACCTGGATGGCGCGCCCCTGCGAATCGAGTGCTACGACATCAGTCACATCCAGGGCGCCCATCCGGTCGGGTCGATGGTGGTCTTCGAGGACGGCATAGCCCGGAAGAGCGAATATCGCAGTTTCATCATCCGCAGCGCCGAAGCCGCTGGCCCGGAGGGGGTGGACGACTCGGCCGCTATGCGCGAGGTCCTCACCCGGCGTTTCCGGCGTGCGCGGGCCGAAGAGGACCGCGAAGACAGCGAGGGCCGCGAGGGTCGCGAAGGCCGCGAGGGTCGTAAGGACAGTGAGAACAGCGAGAACAGCGAGAACAGCGAAGATCTGGGGACCCAAACCACCTCACGGGCCGCCCGCTTCGCTTACCCGCCGCAGCTACTCGTCGTCGACGGAGGGCTTCCCCAAGTCACCAGCGCCGCAGAAGTCCTCGCTGACCTCGGGATCGTGGATCTGCCGGTGATCGGTCTGGCGAAGCGCTTAGAGGAGGTGTGGGTGCCCGGCCAGGAGTTCCCGCTGGTCCTCCCACGGACCAGTGAGGGCCTGTACCTCCTTCAGCGTGTGCGGGACGAGGCTCACCGATTCGCCAACACCTTCCACCGCAAGCGTCGCAGCAAGGCCATGACCGCGAGCCGGCTGGACGGCATTGCGGGCCTTGGGGACGCCAAACGCGCCGCATTGTTGGCGCACTTCGGCTCGGTGAAGCGGATTCGCCTAGCTAGCGAGGACGAGCTGACGGAGGTTCGGGGCATCGGCCCTGCGTTGGCCCGGGTGATTAGGGCAGAGTTGGGCGCACAGTCGGCCCCGGAGCCGGCGGTCAACCTCAGCACCGGCGAGGTGCTCGACGACGGAGATTCCAGGTGAGTGGCTCGACCCCCTATCCCGAAGACTTCCTCATCCTGACCGGGATGTCGGGCGCTGGCCGCTCCACGGCGGCCAAGGTCTTGGAGGATCAAGGGTGGTATGTCGTGGACAACCTGCCGCCACAACTCTTGGTTCAGGTGGCCGAACTGGCTACCGCCGCCCGCACATCCGGTTTCGACACCCTCAAGATCGCGGCCGTCGTGGACGTTCGCGCCGGGCGCTTCTTCACGGCCCTGCGCTCCTCGGTCAAGGAGCTCCGGGACGGTGGCTGGCACCCGCACGTGATCTTCCTGGACGCCTCGGATGAGTCCCTCGTGCGCCGATTCGAAAGTGTTCGACGACCGCACCCGCTTCAAGGAGAGGGCCGGCTCCTCGATGGCATCGTCCGAGAGCGTGCCCTGCTCTCCGACTTGCGGGCCGAGGCGCAGGCGATCATCGATACCTCGGGCCTGAATGTGCACCAACTCTCGCGCAAGCTCGTACCCATGCTGGGGGAGGAGCGGGGCCCTGCCCTGCGCCTGGCGGTGATGTCCTTCGGCTTCAAGTACGGCATTCCCTTGGACGCGGACTTCGTCTTCGATATGCGCTTCCTGCCCAATCCATTCTGGATTCCTGAGTTGAAGGCGCAGACCGGCAAGGACTCGGCCGTGGCCGACTTCGTGCTCGCTCAGGCGGGGGCGCAGGAGTTTCTCGACCGAGTCGTCGACCTCATGGCCCCGATCACCGAGGGCTACCTCAGCGAGGGCCGCCGTTATGCCACGATCGGGGTGGGGTGCACCGGTGGCAAACACCGTTCGGTGGCCATCGCCGAGGCACTCTTGGCGCGCTTGGCTAGTGACCGGATCGCCACCTTCGTGGTCCACCGGGACTTGGGGCACGAGTGAGCGCTCCGATCGTTGCTGCCCTCGGTGGGGGGCACGGGCTCTCGGCCACCCTCTCGGCTCTACGGCTGCTCACAGACGAGATCACCGCCATCGTCACGGTGGCGGACGATGGCGGCTCCAGCGGCCGACTTCGTGAGGAGTTCAGCGTCCTGCCACCCGGTGACATCCGCATGGCGCTCTCGGCCTTGTGCGCCGACTCAGAGTGGGGGCAGACCTGGCGCGATGTGCTCCAACACCGATTCCGGGGTGATGGGCCGCTAGCCGGGCACGCGGTCGGCAACCTGCTCATCGTCGCCCTCTGGGATCTGCACGATGATCCGGTGGCCGGACTCGACCTCGTGGGCAGGCTGCTGCATGCCCGGGGCAGAGTGCTGCCGATGGCCGCGGTCCCACTCACCATCGAGGCCGAGGTCGTGGGCTTGGATGCGGCCGCCCCAGAGCGCGTGCGGAGGGTCACTGGCCAAGCCAAGGTGGCGGTCACGGAGGGCCTGGTGAGCCGGATTCGACTCCTCCCGGAGGACCCGCCGGCGTATCCGGAGTCGGTCGCGGCGGTGCGGTCGGCCGACTGGGTGATCGTGGGTCCGGGGTCGTGGTTCACCTCGGTCATGCCTCATCTGCTCGTGCCCGAACTGCGCGAAGCGCTGACCGTGACGCGGGCCGGTCGGGTCCTGGTCCTCAACCTTGAGCCAGGCACGGGAGAGACGCGCGGGTTCAGCGCGATCCAGCATCTTGAGACCTTCATCGACCTGGCACCCGAGGTGCGCTTCGACTATGTCCTGGTCGATCCGGCCGTCGTTGAGGACGAAGCGGAACTCGACTCCGCCTGCCGACGCATTGGTGCCCGGCCGCACATCGTTCCGGTCGCGGCACGGCATACCGCAGGGGTGCATGACCCGCTCCGACTGGCGGCAGCTTTCCAGGACGTCTTCACCGCGCCTCGAGAGCGGCGCTGACCGTGGCAGGATGACCGTCATGGCGTTGACCGCACGCGTGAAGGACGAGCTGAGCAGGCACCCGGTAACCAAGCCGTGCTGCCGCAAGGCCGAGGTGTCGGCGCTATTGCGCTTCGCCGGCGGGCTGCACATTGTCGGCGGCCGCATCGTGGTGGAGGCCGAGCTCGATACCCCCAACGTCGCTCGGCGCCTGCGTCGAGAGATTGCCGAGTTGTACGGCCATACTCCGGAGGTCCTCGTGCTAGCGGCCGGCGGGCTTCGACGGAGCAGCCGGTATGTCGTGCGCGTCGTTCAAGACGGCGAGGCGTTGGCCCGGCAGACCGGACTGATCGACGGGCGCGGTCGCCCCGTGCGCGGGCTGCCCCCGAAGATCGTGTCCGGAAGCGTGTGTGACGCTGAGGCCGCCTGGCGGGGCGCCTTCCTCGCGCATGGATCCTTGACCGAGCCCGGCCGATCCTCGGCCCTCGAAGTCACCTGTCCCGGGCCCGAGGCGGCCCTCGCGCTCGTGGGTGCGGCCCGTCGCCTCGACATCTCCGCCAAGGCCAGGGAGGTGCGGGGGGTGGATCGGGTGGTCATCCGCGATGGTGACGCCATCGGGGCCATGCTGACTCGTCTTGGTGCGCACGACACGGTCCTGGCCTGGGAAGAGCGCCGAATGCGCCGTGAGGTCCGGGCGACGGCCAACCGGCTGGCCAACTTCGATGACGCCAACCTGCGCCGATCGGCACGGGCCGCGGTGGCAGCGGGGGCCCGCGTCCAGCGCGCCATGGAAATTCTCGGTGAGGACATCCCCGACCACCTGCTGGAGGCCGGTCGGCTCCGGATGGACCACAAGCAGGCATCTCTGGAAGAGCTCGGTCAGTTGGCGAGTCCTCCGATGACCAAGGATGCGGTCGCCGGACGGATTCGCCGCCTGCTGGCGATGGCCGACAAGCGCGCCTCGGACGAGGGCATCCCCAACACAGAGGCGGGCCTGTCCGCCGACCTACTCGACGGCTGACGACGAGACTCGGTCCATGCCCGCGCAAGCGGACGCTCGTTACTCTCCCGTACGCCGGACTCCCGGCTGGTGGCGGAGGCGATCAGGACTAGGCTGACTGCTGTACAGATCGTGCCGCGCAGTCGCGGCATACCACCCTCAGATGGAAGGCAGTATCCACCGTGACCGTGCGCGTAGGGATCAACGGCTTCGGCCGCATCGGCCGCAACTTCTACCGGGCAGTCGTCGCCTCCGGTGCCGACATCGAGATCGTCGCCGTCAACGACCTGACGGACAACACGACGCTCGCCACTCTCCTCAAGTACGACTCGATCCTGGGTCGCCTTGACGGTGACGTGAGTTCCACCGACACCGAACTCATCCACAACGGCCACTCCTTCAAGGCTTTTGCCGAGCGCGACCCGGCCGCCCTGAACTGGGCCAGCGTGGGCGCAGACATCGTGATCGAGTCCACTGGCTTCTTCACCGACGCCACCAAGGCCAAGGCGCACATCGACGGCGGCGCCAAGAAGGTCATCATCAGTGCGCCCGCCAAGAACGAGGACGCAACCTTCGTGATGGGCGTCAACCACCTCGACTACGACCCCGAGAAGCACCACGTCATCTCGAACGCGAGCTGCACCACCAACTGCCTCGCGCCGATGACCAAGCCGCTCCACGACGAGCTCGGTGTCGTCAAGGGTCTGATGACGACCATCCACGCGTACACCGGCGACCAGAACCTGCTCGACGCCCCGCACAAGGACCTGCGTCGCGCTCGGGCCGCTGCCCTGAACATCGTTCCCACGAGCACCGGTGCGGCCAAGGCCATCGCGCTGGTTCTGCCAGAGCTCAAGGGCCGCCTGGATGGGTATGCCTTGCGCGTCCCGACACCGACCGGCTCGGCCACCGACCTCACCTTCGAGGCTGGCCGTGAGACCACGGTCGAGGAGGTCAACGCGATCGTCAAGGCGGCCGCTGAGGGTCCGCTCAAGGGCATCCTGAAGTACTCCGAGGACCCCATCGTGTCCATGGACATCGTCACCGACCCGGCCTCATGCATCTTCGATGCGCCGTTGACCAAGGTGATCGGCAACCAGGTCAAGGTCGTCGGCTGGTACGACAACGAGTGGGGCTACTCCAACCGCCTCGTCGACCTGGTCACGCACGTCGGCGCGAGCCTCTGAGGCGGCTGCATTCATCATGAGTGACCTGGCCTCGTTGGGGGACGTGCGCGGCAAGCGCGTCCTTGTCCGCTCCGACCTGAATGTGCCCCTCGATGGCACGACGATCACCGATGACGGTCGGATCCGCGCGTCGGTCCCCACGATCCAGGCCCTCGCCGAGGCGGGCGCACGCGTCATCGTGTGCGCCCACCTCGGTCGCCCTAAGGGTGCGCCCGAGGACCGCTACTCGCTCGCGCCGGTCGCCGGTCGGCTCGCTGAATTGCTCGGCCGCCCAGTCGCTTTCGCCACCGACACGGTGGGCGAGAGCGCGCACGCGATCGTCGGTGCGCTCGGCGATGGCGAGGTCGCCCTGCTGGAGAACCTGCGATTCAATCCAGGGGAGACCGCCAAGGCCGAGGAGGATCGCGCGGCCTTCGCCGATGCCCTTGCCTCACTCGCGGACGCCTACGTCTCTGACGGGTTCGGCGTCGTCCACCGGGCACAGGCTTCGGTCTACGACATCGCCACCCGCCTCCCGGCTGCCATGGGTGGCCTGGTCGCGGCCGAGGTCGATGTTCTGCGTCGGCTGACCAAAGACCCGCAACGTCCGTATGCCGTGGTGCTCGGCGGCGCCAAGGTCGCCGACAAGCTCGCGGTCATCGACAACCTCCTGGGCAAGGCCGACCGGCTGTTGATTGGCGGCGGCATGCTCTTCACCTTCTTGGCCGCTCAGGGCCATGAAGTCGGCACCAGCCTGCTGGACACCGAGTCCATTGAGGCCTGTAAGGGCTACCTGCAGCGTGCTGCTGAGACCGGTGTGCAGATCATCTTGCCGACCGACATCGTGTGCGGTCGCACCTTCTCGGCCGACACCGAGACTGCGGTAGTCGCGGCCGATGACATCCCCGCCGACATGATGGGCCTGGACATCGGACCGGAGTCGGCTGCGGCCTATGCCGCGGCGCTGGCCGATGCTCGCACCGTCTTCTGGAATGGCCCGATGGGGGCCTTCGAGATGGCGCCCTTTGCGGCCGGCACCAAGGCGCTCGCCCAGGCACTGGTCGAGGCAACCGAAGCGGGTGCGCTGACCGTGGTGGGCGGCGGCGATAGCGCTGCCGCGGTCCGCCAGCTCGGCTTTGCCGACGAACAGTTCAGCCACATCTCCACCGGTGGCGGCGCCTCCCTGGAGTATCTCGAGGGTAAGGAACTACCCGGCCTCGCCGTCCTCAACGCGCACTGACTGCTGGACTACCCAGTCCCGTAGCCCCACGAACTCCCCACACCAAGGAGCACCTCATGGCCACCGGCCGCACCCCGCTCATGGCGGGCAACTGGAAGATGAACCTGGACCACCTCCAGGCGACCCACCTCGTGCAGAAGCTCGACTGGACCCTGCGCGATGGGCGGCATGACTTTGCTGCCGTCGAGGTCGCGGTGCTCCCGCCCTTCACCGATATCCGCAGCGTGCAGACCCTGATCGACGGGGACCGCCTCGAGCTCAAGCACGGCGCCCAGGACCTGTCGATGTACGACAGTGGCGCGTACACCGGCGAGATCAGTGGGGCCTTCCTGGCCAAGCTCGGTTGCAGTTATGTCACGGTCGGCCACAGTGAACGCCGGGAGTACCACAATGAGACCGATGCGATCGTGAACGCGAAGATCGCCGCGGCCTACCGCCACGGCATCACGCCGATCTTCTGCTGCGGCGAGGGCTTGGAGATCCGGCAGGCAGGCACCCATGTCGAGCACGTCCTCGGCCAGATCGAAGCCGGCCTGGAGGGCCTGTCGATCGAGCACGCCCGGAGCATCGTGGTGGCCTACGAACCCATTTGGGCCATCGGCACCGGTGAAGTCGCCACCCCGCAGGACGCGCAAGAGGTCTGCGCGGCGATCCGCGGCAAGCTGGCCGACCTGTACGGCCAGGATGTCGCCGACGGCATCCGGGTGCTCTATGGCGGTTCGGTCAAGTCCGGCAATGTCGCCGCGATCATGGCGCAAAGCGATGTCGACGGCGCCTTGGTGGGTGGCGCTTCCTTGGAGGCCGGCGAATTCGCTGCTATTTGCCGCTTCCGGGACCACCTCACCACGGGCTGACGGCAGGGACCAGGTATCCTGTCCCGAGCACCACTGACCACTTCCCGAAAGTGAAGCCCCCGCGTTGAACATCGCTCGCATTGGCCTGCAGGTCCTCATCGTCCTGGGCGGCCTCTTCTTGACCCTGCTCATCCTGCTGCACAAGGGCAAGGGCGGCGGCCTGTCCGACATGTTCGGCGGCGGCATGTCGACCTCGCTGGGTGGCTCGTCGGTGGCCGAGCGCAACCTCGACCGGATCACGGTGGGCGTTGCTGTGGTCTGGTTTACGGCCATCGTGGGCCTCGGGGTTCTTGAGCGATTCTCGGCCTGACCGGGACTAGAACGGAGCGATCATGGCTGGTGGAAACGCGATTCGTGGGTCTCGAGTCGGCGCTGGACCGATGGGTGAGGCCGAGCGTGGCGACATTGCTCCGCGCGTCCGGGTGACCTTTTGGTGCGCCAATGGCCACCAGACCACGCCGAGCTTCTCCACTGAGGCGGGCATCGCTGTGCCCACGGTGTGGGACTGCCCTCGCTGCGGCTTCCCGGCCGGTCCGGATCAGGACAACCCGCCGTCACCGGCCCGCGTCGAGCCATACAAGACGCACCTGGCGTATGTGAAGGAGCGTCGCTCCGACAAGGATGGCGCGCAAATCCTCGACGAGGCCTTGAGCACCCTGCGGGACCGCGGCCTCATCCAGTAAGGCCGGGCGCACCTGGGCTATGGCCCAGCGGCGGCCATATCGAGGAACCACACGGTTTCACGGCTACCCCTCGGCACACTGGCCGGCACGTCCCAACCGGTGACGCCGGGACGATGCGCTGCGGCAACCGCGTCCGCCTTCTCCGCTCCAGCGACGAGCAAAAGCACCGACTGGGTTCGTTCGAGGCACTCAAAGGTCAGTGACACGCGGGTTGGCGGGGGCTTGGGGGAGTCATGCACCGCCACGGTCAGCGCGTCGGTGACCCGCTGCGCCGGGTGCCTCGGGAAGAGCGAGGCGATGTGCCCGTCGGGGCCCATGCCGAGCAGAACGACATCCCAGCTGCCTTTGCCGTGGGCCTTGATCGTCGCCGCATATGCCGCAGCTGACTCCTCGGCGGTGCTGACCTGATCGGGGCCGAGGACCCGGTGAACCATGGCGGGATCTAGGCCGAGTCGCTCCAGACCCGCAGCGTCATTCTGCGTGTCATTGCGATCGGGGTCGCCGAGAGGCAGCCACCGCTCATCACCCCACCAGACGCGCACCCGCGACCAGTCGATGAGCTCGCTACGAGGGTCATCGAGAACACTGCGCCACAGCGCCGATCCGAGCGAGCCGCCGGTGAGGGCGAGCTGAGCCTCCGGATCGCGTGCCAGGACCTCGTCGATCCGCAGCAGAAGGTGCGCAGCCGCAGCGTCGGCGACCGCCCGCGGTGTCGGCAGGACCAGGCGCGTCGGCTCCGGCGTCATGCCGAGGGCTTTGCCTGAGCAGGGGGACGTTTGCGGACGACCTTGGGGACTACGGCGCGCTCTGCCGCCGCTGGCGCCGCGGGCTTCGCTTCGACCATGGCGCTGCTGGCACCTGTTCGGGCCTTGCGGCGCAGGCGGGCTGCCGTTCTGGCGGAATCCTTGACCGACGGTGCTTTCCCCGCGCGCTCGGCCTGCGCTGCGCTTTGCCGTGACGTGGATACTTTCGGCAGGCCCTTGGTGAGGGCGTCCTGGTAGACCTCGTCGGGATCGAGGCGGCGCAACTCGTCGGCCAGGCACTCGGCATCGGAGCGATGTGGCAGCGCAATAGTGCGATCCGGCTGCCCGCTCTGGTGCAGCGTGGCGACATTGCCGTCCTGCGGCCGAACGAGATCGACAGGACCACTGGCGCGATCCAAGCGCACCGAAATGATGCCGCTTCGGTTGGCGGACCGAGTGAGATCGACCGGGACCTTGAGGCGAACGGCGAGCCAGCCCGCGAGCAAATCACCGGAGGGGGAGTCTGGGGCGGCAACCACCCGCGCCCGAGTGACCGCCTCATAGGGCGCCTGATCCAGGGCAGCCGCAAGCAGCCCACGCCAGAGGGTGATCCGCGACCAGGCGAGGTCGGTGTCGCCGTCCAGATAGGCATCGGCAAACTTGCCCAGCACCGTGCGGGGCTTGCCCGGGGTGCGGGCGGCATCGGTGATCCGGCGTTGGGCGATCGCGCCGACCGGATCGGCGCCGGGGTCCGCCGGGGCAGCACCCGGCCACCAGGCCACGATGGGCGAATCGGCCAGGAGAAGGGGAGTGACCACGCTGCGTCCTTGGCTTGCCAGCGGGCCGTACAAGCGCAGCACGACGACCTCGCTGGCCCCCGCGTCACCGCCGACGCGGATCTGGGCGTCCAAGCGCACCGCGCCACGGCGGTTGCCCGTGACCACGACGAGGATGCGGCAGGGGTGCTGTCGGCTGGCGGCCATGGCGGTCGTGATTGCGCTCTCCGCGCCGTTGTCGTCAACGACGACGATCAGGGTGAGCACCCGGGAGAGCGCCATCGAGCCGACGTCTTCACGGAGAGCGACCAGCTTCTTGCTCACCGATGACGTGGTGGTGCTGGGCAGGTCGACGATCATGGAAGCCTCCACTCGCGGCCGTCGCGACGCATGAGTTCATCGGCGCTGCGCGGACCCCACCCCCCGGAGGGATAGGGATCCGGTCGGGCACCCTTGGTCGCCCAGTACCTCTCGATGGGATCCAAGATCTGCCAGGACAATTCGACCTCTTCGTGTCGTGGGAAGAGCGGCGGCTCCCCCAGCAGCACATCGAGAATGAGGCGCTCGTAGGCCTCGGGGGAGGACTCGGTGAAGGCGCGTCCGTAGCCGAAGTCCATGGTGACATCGCGGACCTCCATCTGCGCCCCCGGGACCTTGGCGCCGAAGCGCAGCGTGACGCCTTCATCGGGCTGGACCCGGATAACGACGGCATTCTGGCCCAATTCCTCGGTTGCCGTATCGGCGAAGGGCAGGTGCGGTGCCTTCTTGAAGACCACCGCGATCTCGGTGACCCGCTTGCCTAGGCGCTTGCCCGTGCGCAAATAGAAGGGGACTCCAGCCCACCGACGGGTCTCGACGTCGAGTCGGACTGCGGCATAGGTCTCGGTGGTGGAGTGCGCCCCCACGCCCTGCTCCTCGAGATAGCCCAGGACCTCTTCTCCGCCTTGCCAGCCGGCGGCATACTGACCTCTGGCCGTGCCCTTGCTGAGGTCCTTGGGGATCCGGACCGCCCCCAGCACCTTTTCTTTCTCCAGCCGGAGTCCCTTGGCGTCGAAACTCGCGGGCTCCTCCATGGCCGTCAGGGCCAGCAACTGGAGTAGGTGGTTCTGGATGACATCGCGCGCGGCGCCAATGCCGTCGTAGTAGCCGGCCCGGCCACCAATCCCGATGTCTTCGGCCATGGTGATCTGCACGTGGTCGACGTAATTGGCATTCCATACGGGCTCAAAGAGTTGGTTGGCGAAGCGCAGAGCCAGGAGGTTTTGGACGGTCTCCTTGCCGAGGTAGTGGTCGATCCGGAAGACCGAGTCCGCCGGGAAGACCCCCTCGACGATCGCATTCAGCTCGCGGGCGCTCTTGAGGTCGTGGCCGAAGGGCTTCTCGATGATCACGCGGCGCCAGGAGTCGCCCGTGCCGGTCGACAGGCCGGAGCGCTCGAGTTGCTGGCACACCTGGGCAAAGAATCCAGGCGGGATGGAGAGGTAGAACGCATGATTGCCGCCAGTTCCGCGCTGCTCGTCCAACTCACGGACGGTGGCAGCGAGCAGGTCGAATGCCGCGTCGTCATCAAAGGTCCCCGGAACGAAGCGGATGCCCTCGGCCAGCGAGCGCCACACCGACTCCCGGAAGGGTGTGCGTGCGCGTTCCTTGACCGACTCGTAGACGATCTTGCCGAAGTCCTGATCGGCCCAATCACGCCGCGCGAAACCGACCAACGAGAAGCCAGGCGGAAGCAGGCCGCGGTTTGCGAGGTCGTAGATGGCCGGCAGCAACTTCTTGCGCGCGAGGTCGCCGGTCACCCCAAAGAGCACCATGCTGCAGGGCCCGGCGATCCGGGGGAGACGCTTGTCCCGAGGGTCCCTCAGCGGGTTGTGCGTGGCGCTGATCCGGGCGGGGCTCATCCGCGGCTCCGAGTCAGCGCAGCCGACACCTGGGACACGCCCGCGTCATGATCGGTGAGATGCAGGCGCAGCACCGGCCGGCCGTGATCGGCCAGAACGCTCGCATCACCGCCAGCCTGCGAGGCGATGAACTGCCCCAGCGTGAACTCGCGCCCGGGGATGTCCAGGTCAGCGCTGGGGCTGGCCGTCAGCTGCAGGTAGACCCCGGTGGCCGGGCCACCCTTGTGGTACTGGCCGGTGGAGTGCAGGAAGCGTGGCCCCCAGCCGAATGTGCATGGGCGGCCGGTGCGTTCGAAGATCGCTCGGGCAACGCCCTCGAGCGCGGCATCGCCCTCGCGGTCGAGATAGGCCATGACGGCGACATAGCCTGAGGTCTCATCGAGTTCGCTCAACAGAGCGTCGATCGCTTGATCGAGCGTGCTCGCCGAACCCAGCCAGTCCCCACCCATGCTGCGCACTTCAACGGCACCGTCCACGAAGGCCGCTGCCTCGCCGCCGGAGATCCCGGCGTCCAGTAGGTCGCGAGCGGCCGCTTTGGCGCTCTCCACGTCGGGCTGATCGAAGGGGTTGATGCCCAGAAGACGACCGGCCACCGCCGTGGCGACCTCCCACAGGAGGAATTGGGCCCCCAGCGATCCGTCAACGATCACCTGACCCCCGGTCGCATCCTCGGCCGCATCGGAGGAGACCAGACGGACCACCAGCCCATCGGCATACATCCGACCGGGCTCGGCCCCGTCGGCAACCACCGGGAGAATGCCGGTGCCATCTTTACCGGTCGACTCGGCGATGAGCTGCTCGGCCCAGGCACCGAACCCGCGGTTCGGCGTGCCATCGTCGACGAGAACGAGCTTGTCGCGCAGGGGAGAGGTCCCGGCCATGGCGGCCCCCAACTGAAGGGCAGGGTTGTCCGGCTCGTCGGCGGCCAGCGAGTCCGCTACGGCCTCAGCGTCATCAAGCAAGGCCTCAATGTCAGCGCCCGCCAGCCCGCTCGGAACCAGCCCGAATGCGGTCAGCGCCGAATACCGTCCACCGACGCTCGGATCGGCGTTGACCACGCGATAGCCCGCTTCACGAGCAGAAGCGTCCAGTGGACTGCCGGGGTCGGTCACGATCACCATGCGGGTCGTCGGATCGATGCCAGCGTCGCGGAAGGCGCCCTCGAAGATGCGCTTCTGGCTGTCGGTCTCCACCGTGGAGCCAGACTTCGAGGACACCACAACCACGGTCCGATCCAGGTCGACCACGGCCGCGCGAACCACATCAGGGTCCGAGGAGTCCAAGATGACGATCGGTACGCCTGCAGTCGCGCAGATGACTTCCGGGGCCAAGGACGACCCGCCCATGCCGCACAACACCACGCGGTCGTAAGGCGAGTGCTCGGCGAGGTCAGCGCGCAGGGCCGAGATCTCGCCCACGAGTGGCCGTGACGTGCGATGCAGACCGACCCAACCGAGTCGCTTGCTCGACTCATCCTCGGCCGCCGGCCCCCACAGGGTGTAGTCGCCAGCGAACAGCCGGCTGGCGAAACGGTCCGCGACCAGTGCTGGCACGTGAACCGCCGCGGCTTGCTCGGCGACGCCCGAAAGGGCTAGTCCTAGGACGCTCATGCCGAGGCCTCCTTCAGGGCGCGATCGACGCCGGCGAGCAAGTCCGACCAAGAGGCCTCGAACTTCTGCACACCCTCTTGCTCGAGTTGGTCGGTGACCTGCGTATACGAAATGCCAAGCCGCTCTAGGTCATCCAGTACCTGGCTGGCCTGCGCGTAGGCACCCGTGATGGTGTCCCCGGTGACCTCGCCGTGGTCTGCCACCGCGAGCAGCGTCTTCTCGGGCATGGTGTTGACCGTGCCCGGGGCGACAAGTTCGGTGACATACATGGTGTCGGGGTAGCTCGGGTCCTTCACCCCGGTCGACGCCCACAGCGGCCGTTGCGGGCGTGCGCCGTCTGCCTGGAGGGTGTGCCACCGGGGTGTGGAGAAGACCTCTTCGTAGGCCTGATAGGCCAGGCGGGCGTTCGCAATGGCTGCCTTGCCGCGCAGCCGTTCACCGACCTCGGCGGGAACTGCGGCGAGTCGCTTGTCGACCTCGCTGTCCACCCGGCTGACGAAGAAGGACGCCACCGAGTGAATGGTGGACAGGTCGAAACCGTTGGCCCGCGCCTGCTCCACGCCGGCCAGGAAGGCATTCATGACGGCGCGATAGCGATCCAGTGAGAAGATCAGCGTGACATTGACCGAAATGCCGGCGGCAAGGACGGCGGTAATCGCCGGGAGCCCCTCGATGGTGGCCGGAATCTTGATCAGCACGTTGGGTCGATCGACGGCCGCGTGCAGCGCCTTGGCCTGCTCAATGGTGGCGTCGGTGACGTGCGCCAGTCGCGGATCCACCTCGATCGACACCCGGCCGTCGACCCCGTTGGTGGCCTGGTAGACCGGCAGGAAGAGGTCGCAGGCGGCTCGGACATCGTCGGTCGTCATCGCAAAGACGGCGTCTTCGACCCCGGCGCCGGAGGCCGCCAGGGCAGCCACCTGGTCGGCATAGTCGTCGCCATCAGCCAGGGCCGCTTGAAAGATCGACGGGTTAGTGGTCACGCCGGTAATGGCGCCCTCGGCAATCATGGCCGCTAGCCCACCGGAGGTTAGCCGCGCGCGCGAAAGGTCGTCGAGCCATACCGAGACGCCAGCCTGCGCCAGGGCCATCAGAGGGGCAGCAGCCATGAGGGTCACTTCCTTGCGTCTTTGAGGGAGGCCTTGGCGGCCTTGACGACGGCCTCCGTGGTGAAGCCGAACTTCTCGAAGAGGACCGGCCCGGCGGCAGAGGCGCCGAAGTGGTCGATACCGATGACGCGGCCAGCGTCACCGACCCATTCGCGCCATCCGGTCGGCACCCCGGCCTCGACCGAGACCCGGGCCTTGACCGCGGCCGGGAGCACCTTCTCGCGGTAGGCGGCGCTTTGCGCCGTGAACCATTCCTGGCAGGGCATGGACACCACACGGGTGCCGATGCCGGCCTTCTCGAGGGTTTCGCGAGCAGCCAAGGCGAGGTGCACCTCGGAGCCGGTGCCGATCAAGATGACCTCCGGGGTCGAGGTGCTGGATTCCCGCAGAATGTAGGCGCCCTTCGCGACTCCGCTCACGGATCCGGCCGCACCGGACCCACGTTCGAGAACTGGCAGATTCTGGCGAGACAGCGCAAGGCCAGCGGGGCGGCGGTTGCGCAGGATCGCGGCCCAGGCCGCAGCAGTCTCATTGGCGTCGGCGGGGCGGACCACGTCGAAGTCGGGAATGAGGCGAAGCGAGGCGATGTGCTCAATGGGCTGGTGCGTCGGACCGTCCTCGCCCAGGCCAATGGAGTCGTGCGTCCACACAAAGGTCACGGGCAGCTTCTGGATCGCGGCCAACCGGACCGACGCCCGCATGTAGTCGGAGAAGACCAAGAAGGTCCCGCCATAGGGACGGGTCAGGCCCTCCAACGCTATGCCGTTGAGGATCAGGCCCATCGCGAACTCACGAATGCCGAAGTGCAGCGTCCGGCCCAGGGGAGAGCCCGACCACTCGTGGGTCTGCTTGCTCTTGGGGATGAACGATGGCTGGCCGTCCATCGTGGTGTTGTTGGACTCGGCGAGATCGGCCGAGCCACCCCAGAGCTCCGGCATGACCGGGGCCAGAGCGGTCAGGATCTTGCCGGAGGCCGCGCGCGTGGCGATGCCCTTGGGGTCCGCCGGGAAGACGGGGAGGGCCTTGTCCAGGCCAGCAGGGAGTTGGCCTGCCACGAGACGATCCAGCAGGGCCGCGCGCTCGGGCTGGGAGCGGCGCCACGCGGCATACGTCTTGTTCCAGGCAGTGTGTGCGGCCTTGCCCCGCTTGCGAACTCCGCGAGCGTGCGTGAGCACATCGCGATCGACGGCGAAGCTCTTGCTGGGGTCGAAGCCGAGAAGCTCCTTGGTGCTTCGGATCTCCTCGTCGCCGAGCGCGGAGCCATGCGACTTGCCGGTGCCCTGCTTGGTCGGCGCCGGCCAGGCGATAACCGTGTGCAGGCGAATCATCGTGGGGCGCTTGCTGGCGCGGCTCCGGTTCAACGCCGTGTACAGGGCATCGATGTCTTCGACGTACTCGCCCGCAGCCAAGGGGGAGTCGCTGCGCCGCCAATCGACATCGACGACCTCCCAGCCGTAGGCCGCATAGCGCGCCCCGACGTCCTCACTGAAGGAGATTTCGGTGTCATCTTCGATAGAGATTCGGTTGGCGTCATAGACGACTGTGAGATTGCCCAACTCGTGGTGGCCGGCCAGTGAACTCGCCTCGCCGGAGACACCTTCCATGAGGTCACCGTCGGAGGCCAACACCCAGATGTGGTGGTCGAAGGGGCTCTCGCCGGCCTTGGCCTCAGGGTCGAGCAAAGCCCGCTGGCGTCGCTGGGCCATCGCCATGCCCACGGCCGAGGCAAGGCCCGAGCCCAGCGGGCCCGTGGTGATCTCGACGCCTGCCGTATGGTGCACCTCGGGGTGGCCGGGGGTGAGCGAACCCCAGGTGCGCAGCGCCTTGAGATCGGACAGCTCCAGGCCGTAGCCGCTTAGGTAGAGCTGCACGTACTGCGTGAGCGAGGAGTGCCCGCAAGACAAGACGAATCGGTCACGACCGAGCCACTGAGGGTCAGCGGGGTCATGGCGCATGACGTTCTGGTACAGCAGGTACGCCACGGGCGCGAGCGACATCGCCGTGCCCGGGTGACCATTGCCGCAGTTCTGAACTGCATCGGCCGCGAGGAGTCGCGCGGTGTCCGCAGCGCGCACATCGAGCGGAGACCACCCTGCCCGGCGGGCCTTGGGGGCAGGAACGGAACGGGCAGTACGCAGTGAGCGGGCCACCGGGACCTCTTTCATGGGGTCGAGAGCGACGAGCGGATGCCGCCCACCTTAGTGGCTCAACCGGCCGGTAGACTGGCCCGGACCAGGCCATCGACTTGCTGTGAAGGACACCTCTGTGGGAAGCACTCCGGTCCGGGCGCCTGCACCTGTGAGCGCCACGACCAGCGGGTGGCGCCATACCGCGGCGAACTACCTAGCGCTCACCAAGCCACGGATCATTGAGTTGCTGCTGGTCACCACCGCGCCGGTGATGTTCCTTGCTCAGCGCGGCGTCCCCAACCTGTGGCTGTTGGCGGCCACGCTCATCGGGGGAATCCTCTCAGCCGGTTCTGCGAATACCTTCAACTCGGTCTACGACCGGGACATCGACGCGGTCATGCATCGCACGAGCAACCGGCCGATGGTGACAGGGCAGATCAGCCCGCGGGCGGGGGTCATCTTTGGGCTCGTGCTGGGAGTGATCTCGACGGCCTGGTTCGTAGCCTTCGTGAACGTGCCAGCCGCACTGCTCTCCGTGCTGGCGATCCTGATGTATGCCGTCGGCTACACCATGCTGCTCAAGCGGCGGACCTCGCAGAACATCGTCTGGGGCGGTGCCGCCGGATGCATGCCGACACTGATCGGGTGGGCCGCCGTCACCGGCACGGTGCAGTGGCCGGCCGTGATCCTCTTCCTCGTCATCTTCTTCTGGACGCCTCCGCACTATTGGCCGCTCTCGATGGCCTTCCGCGATGAATACGCCAGCGCCGAGGTCCCGATGCTTCCGGTCGAGAAGGGCGACGAGGCTGTTGGACGGCAGATCGTCATCTACTCGTGGGTGATGGTGGCGTGCTCGCTAGCACTCATTCCGGTCGCGTCCATGGGCTGGGTGTATGCCGTCAGCGCCGTGCTCGCGGGCGGACTCTTCTTGGCGGAGGCGCATCGCCTGTGGTCGGCTGCCCGCGCCCAGGCGCCGGTGAACGTGCTCAAGCCCATGCGGCTCTTTCACTACTCGATCAGCTATGTCACGATCGTCTTTCTTGCGGTGGCGATCGATCCGATCGCGCACCTTTCACTTCCCTGGTAGGCAAGTCAGCGTCACGTCCACGACGCGCTGACCCCAGTGAACTATGGTGTCGCAGTGCCGACGCCACATGCCACCACCGGACCACGCTGGGTTGTTCCCGAGCGCACCTGGGTCGATCTGTTCTACGACCTCGCCTTCGCTGCGGGGATCATCGCGCTGTCCGGATCCTTCGCGGATGATCATTCGGGCATCGCGGTGATCTGGTACTCCATTGCCTACGCAATGATGTGGTGCGCGTGGCTGCTGACCGGTTGGGCGACGGGCTCGTTGACGACAACGCAAGCTCCGCACTCGGTGGCCTCGATTGGCCTGCTGGTGACGCAGATGGCGGCGCTGCTCCTGCTGGCACTCGTGGCCGGTGACTCCATCGTCGACGCCGAGTTCTATTTTGATGTCCTGCTCGGCGCGGTCATGGTGACCACGCTGATCCTGGCACTTCGCCGCCGGCGCAGCGGCCCGATGAGGTGGCGGGTGCCGGCCTCGGTCGCCTTTGCCTGCCTGGCCCTGGCTTTGTCTTGGTATGTGGAGGGGACGGCCAGCCTGGTGGTGTGGCTCGTCGCTTTGGCGAGTGTGGCGCTGGCGGCGTGGTCGGTGGCCTCAGATCGCGAGACCGACGGCCACCGGGCCGCTCATCGGCTAGGGGAGCTCTCGGTCATCGTGATCGGGGAAGTCCTGGTCAAGCTCACCCTCACGCTCACCGATGAGTCCATGGAATCCCTGCGGTTGGCCGCCCTGCCGGGGATCTTGCTGACGCTCGCGGGGGTGTGGTGGATCTACTTCGTCAACCTGCCGCAGGCAAGCCGGTTGACCGGTCCGCGGCGTGCCTGGTGGATCGTCCTGCACGTGCCGCTGCACTTGGGCCTCTTGGGGCTGGCGGTCGGGCTGGCTAAGGTCGCGGTGAACTCCGCTGCCGTGGTTGAGCACCCGACCTTGCTGACCTTGCCGATAGTGCTCACCATGGCGTCGCTGGCGCTGATGGCTTGGCTCGCGACTGCGCGTTGGTGGATTCCGGCGGTCGGCTTGGCGGCGCTGAGCGCGGTGGCCGCCGTCACCGGTCATGGTGCCGACCCGCTCTGGGCGGCCGTCGCCATCGCGGCCATCACGGTCGCGACGGCCGGGGGTCTGGCGATTACTCCGAAGCGGTCCGCGCCCGCTCAGACAGCAACGCCCGCGTCACCATAACCACGAGCAGTCCGGCCAAGAGCATGTGGACGATGACCAACGGCTCGGGAAGCTTCGTGAGGTACTGCACGTAACCGACCACCCCTTGAAGCACGGTGACGTGCAGGACACCGGTCCAGCCGGAGCGGGCTCGTGGAGTCTGGCCGGTCAGGCGCGTGGCTACAACCATGCCGATCACCAGGCCCAGGAAGATCATGACCGCATCGGCATGCAGCCAGGAGATGGTGCGGGGGTCGAAGCCGAAGCGTGCGGGTGTATCCGCATCGCCTGAGTGTGGTCCGGATCCGGTCACCACCGTGCCCAGAGCTAGCACGAGGCCCGCGACCGCCGCCGTGCCCCATCCCAGGCGGGAAACCAGCGGCGGCACGGTGAGTTGAGTGGGTCCACCTGGCTCGTGCCTGGTGAAGTACAGGTACGACGCTGCCGCGACCAAGCCCGCCGAGACCAGGAAGTGCGCGGACACCGTGGCCGGGTGGAGTCCCGCCCAGACGGTGATGCCGCCCAACACCGCCTGAATGAGCACGCCAACCAAGACCAACGCGGCGGACACCACGAGGTGCCGATGACGGGCATACCTCAGGACAGCCAAGAGCGAGGCCACGGCCAGGATGCCGAGGACGCCGGTCAGCGTTCGATTCCCGAACTCGATGTACTTGTGGAAGCCCTCGGCCTGCTCGACGGTCGGGGTGTACGACCCGGGGACACACTGGGGCCAGCTCGGGCACCCCAGGCCGCTGCCCGTGACCCGCACCAGACCACCGGTGACGATGATGCCGATCTGGGCAATGAGATTGGCGAGGAGCAGGGGGGAGAACCAGCGCGGTTGGGCAGGGGTCACAGCAGTCAAGGCTAGGCGATCGTGCCGGCTGGCCGGTTCACGGGGTCCACCGGAAGAGGCCCCGCACCAGGCTGCCGGCGACCAGCGCCCAGAGCGCCAAGACGATGAGCTGAACCCAGGGAAAGCCGCCGTGGATCAACGCGATCCGCAGCGCATCGCCCAAGGCGCCGGAGGGCAGGAATGCTGCTAGTGGGCCGATCGCCCCGAGGCGGTCGGTGGGCGTGAGCAGGCCGAGTCCCAACAGGACCACCCAGATCAGGTTGGCGACGGCGAGTACGGCCTCCGCCCGCATGGTGCCGGCTAGGAGCAGCGCGAGGGCTACAAAGGCCGCGCTGCCCACCACCATGGTGACGAGGGCAGCCGGTATGCCGGGCGGCGCTGGCCGCCAGCCCAAGATCAGGGCGAGTCCACCCAGGATGACGACTTGGATCGCCAAGACGCTGAGGACCGCCATCGCCTTGCCGAGCAGCAGCCCCGTGCGCCCGAGCGGAGTCACGCCCAGGTAGCGCAGCACGCCATACCGCCGGTCAAAGCCGGTCGAAATGGCCTGCCCGGTGAAGGCCGTGGACACCACAGCCAGCGCCAGGACTCCGGGGGCCGCGGTATCGATGCGCTGGCCAGGTCCCAGGTCAGGGAAGGAGGACATCGTCAAACCCACCAGCGCCATGGCCGGCAGGATGATCGCGACCAAGAGCTGTTCGCCGTTGCGCAGGAGTGTGCTGGTTTCAAAGCGGGCCTGGCTCAGGACCCGCTGCCGGGGGGCTGCTGCCCGGGTGGAGCTCATCCGCCACCTCCGCGCCCGGTCAACGCAAAGTAGCGCTCCTCCAACGACCTGCCGGCGCTGACCTCGGCCAGGCTGCCATCGGCCACCACTGCGCCATGCGCCATGATGACGATCCGGTCGGCCAGACGCTCGGCTTCCTCGAAGGAGTGGGTCGTGAGGACCACAGCCACTCCGCGTGCGGCCTCGGAGCGAACGAGATCCCAGACGTCCAGCCGGGCATGCGGATCCAACCCGGCGGTCGGTTCATCCAAGAAGAGCACCTCCGGCCGGCCGATGATGGCCGCGGCCAAGGCCACCCGCTGCTTTTGTCCACCGGACATCCGTCGCAGCGGCGTGCGGGCAAAGTCCACAATCCCCAGCCGCGCGGCCAGCCCGAGGACCGGCAGCGGGTCGGCATACAGGCTGGCCAAGTGGCTGAGGAGCGGCAGGGGAGTGGCGGTATTGGGCAGGCCCCCGTCCTGCAGCATGACGCCGACCCTGGCGCGATGCTCCGCCCCAGCCCCCCAAGGATCGGTATCCAACACCCATACCGTGCCCGAGTCTGGGCGCTGGAGGCCCTCGAGGCACTCGATCGTGGTGGTCTTGCCTGCGCCATTGGGGCCGAGCAGCGCGGTGATCTGGCCAGCGTGGGCCTGCCAGGAGGCTCCGGCCACCGCCTCGACGGGGCCAAAGGCGCGACGGACCTCGCGCACCTCAACCGCTGCCATGACTCGACATCCTAAGGTGGTACCCATGCTCCGCATCGATCGGGAGGCCATCCCGGCTGCTGCCATCTCAGCCCTGCCCGCCGCCGTGGCCGCCGCCACAGGACGACGCGGGCTGGCTGCCGTGCTCTGCGCGCTTCCGGTGGGGGTGACGCTCTTCTTCCGCGACCCTGACCGGCTGCCCGATGTCGGCACCACCCACGAGGACGATGTGCTCTCGCCGGCCGATGGCAAAGTCATGTATGCCGGGCCCGGGCAACCCCAGGTGGCGCCCGAGGGGGACTGGCAGCAGGTGAGCATCTTCCTGTCCGCTTTCGACGTGCACATCAACCGGTCTCCGGTCGCGGGCACGGTCACCGAGGTCACCTATCGACCGGGCAAGTGGCTAGCGGCCTATAAGCATGAGAGTGCCTATCTCAATGAGCGCAGCGATCTGACCGTGGAGGCCGTCGTCCGTGGCCAGCGCAGGGTGGTCAAGTTCCGACAAATCGTCGGTCTGATGGCCCGCCGGGTGGTGACCCGGGTGAAGGTTGGTCAAGAGATCGCGGCCGGAGAACGCATTGGGCTGATGAAGTTCGGCTCGCGGATGGACATCTTCGTTCCGTTGGAGTGCGAGGTCCTGGTCAGCAAGGGGGATCGGGTCGTGGCCGGAGAGAGCGTCATCGCTCGCTGGCCGGCCGGTGGTGCCTCGTGAGCAGCGCTGATCGGTACGACCCGGTCCGGGATGGCCACCAACGCCGAATCCTGGGGCGCTGGCGGCTGGTGTCGCCCACAGGTGCGCGAGTGGTCTCGCTGCGGCAGATACCACCCAAGGACCGGATCCGGGTGACCCTGCCGAGCATCTTCACCACGCTCAACATGTTCAGCGGCTTCTCGGCGGTGCTGCTGGCGTTCGACCAGCAATTCCGCCTTGCCGCGGTGCTCATCGCGGTGTCAATCGTCTTCGACATCGCCGATGGCTATGTCGCCCGACTGGTGGGCGCCACCTCACCCTTTGGCCTGCAGCTCGACTCCCTGGCCGACTTGATCTCGTTCGGCTTAGCCCCGGCCGTCCTGGTCCATACGTGGGCGCTCGACGGTTGGCCGGTGCTGGCCTGGTTGGTGGCCTTCTTCTGGCTGGGCTGCGCGGCATTCCGGCTGGCCAGGTTCAATGTCACCATCGATCCGGCGGCCGACAAGCGGTACTTCGTTGGACTGGCCAGCCCGGGAGCGGCAGCTGTCGTCATTGCGACCATCTTTGCGCTCGATAGCCCGGATGTCGGCCCTTGGGAGGGGCCTTGGAAGGTCTGGTTCCCGCTGACTGTCAGCGTGATCCCGGCCCTGCTGATGGTCATGACCATCCGCTTCCGGTCCTTCCGGAATCTCCTGGCGCCCACCACGCCGCGGGCCCGGCTGACCACCGTCGCGGTCGCGCTGGCGATCCTGCTGGGGATGATTGTCGCCCCGGGATTGACCGGTCTCGTGGTCGCCTACGGTTACGTGCTCACCGCGCCGCTCGGCGTGCTCACCGCACCCTTGCGCCGTCGGTTCCTGGGCGAGGACTCGGTGGCACCGCCACGGCTACGGATGCCCTCGGTCTTCCTTCCCCTAGCCGAGGACGCGGTGCCGGTCGAGGTCGAGGTCGAGGATGTTGACTGTGAGGGTTTGCCACCCACCCCCTGAATTACCTAACATGGGTGTGTGCTAAAAGATGAGCCCCAGGAGGACACCCGCCATCGGGTGCTCCGGCTCATCAGCGAGCGCGGCCCGATCAAAGCGGCCGCTATCGTCGCCGAGTTGGGACTGACCGAGACAGCGGTCCGCCGTCACCTGGACAACCTGCAGGAGGCGCAATTGATCGAGCCACGGGAGTCGCATGGCTCCCGGGGTCGCGGTCGCCCGGCCCGCTCCTGGGTCGTCTCCACGGCCGGCCACCGGGCGCTGGTCTCGGACTACGACGACTTGGCGGGAGATGCCCTGCGGTTTCTCGCCGACACGCTGGGCGAGGACGCGGTGGCGGCATTCGCGGCTCGGCGGGTTGCCGACCTCGAGGGCCGGTATGCCGCTCGCCTCGCCGCCGTGGGCAGTGACCCCGCCGCCCGGGCCAACGCCTTGGCGCAGGCATTGAGCGAGGAGGGCTTCGCCGCCACCGCCCGACCCGTAGGGGACCCACGCGCGGATGGCCAGACGCACGGCATCCAGGTCTGCCAAGGGCACTGCCCGGTGCAGCACGTGGCCAGCGAGTTTCCCCAGTTTTGTGATGCCGAGACCGAGGCCTTCTCGCGATTGCTCGGCGTCCATGTGCAACGGCTGGCGACCTTGGCGCATGGCGATCACGTCTGCACCACGTTCGTGCCCACCCCCTCCATTGGAAGGCGCCCGTCATGACGAGCAGCATCGAGGATCTCAACCCCGGCCTGAAGGACCTGGGCCGCTATGAGTACGGCTGGGCCGACCCGGATTCGGCCGGCTCCACCGCGCGCCGTGGTCTCTCCGAAGAGGTCGTGCTGGACATCTCGGGACGCAAGAACGAACCGCAATGGATGACGGACCTGCGGCTGAAGTCGCTGCGCCTCTTTGACCGCAAGCCCATGCCGGCCTGGGGCGCCGACCTGTCGGGCATCGACTTCCAGAACATCAAGTACTTCGTGAAGTCCACCGAGAAGCAGGCAACCTCCTGGGAGGACCTGCCCGAGGACATCAAGAACACCTACGACCGGCTCGGGATACCGGAGGCCGAAAAGCAGCGGCTGGTCGCAGGCGTGGCCGCCCAGTACGAGTCCGAGGTGGTGTACCACCAGATCCGGGAGGACCTGGAGGAGAAGGGTGTCATCTTCGTCGACACCGATACCGGCCTGCGTGAGCACGAGGAGCTCTTCAAGGAGTACTTCACCACCGTCATTCCGGCCGGCGACAACAAGTTCGCCTCGCTGAATACCGCTGTATGGAGCGGCGGTTCGTTTATCTATGTCCCACCGGGTGTCCATGTGGACATCCCGCTGCAGGCATACTTCCGGATCAACACCGAGAACATGGGGCAGTTCGAGCGCACCCTGATCATCGCGGACGAGGGCTCCTACGTGCACTACGTCGAGGGCTGCACCGCGCCGATCTACAAGTCCGACTCCCTGCACTCGGCCGTGGTTGAAATCGTCGTGAAGAAGGACGCGCGGGTCCGCTACACGACCATTCAGAACTGGTCCAATAACGTCTACAACCTGGTGACCAAGCGGGCGACCTGTGAGGCCGGAGCCACCATGGAGTGGATCGACGGCAATATCGGCTCCAAGGTCACCATGAAGTACCCGGCGGTCTTCCTCCTCGGCGAGCACGCCAAGGGGGAGACCTTGTCCATCGCCTTCGCCGGCGAGGGCCAGCACCAGGACGCTGGCTCCAAAATGGTTCACGCCGCCCCCAACACCTCGAGCTCGATCGTCTCCAAGTCAGTCGCCCGCGGAGGCGGCCGGACCTCCTATCGCGGCCTGGTGCAAATCAACGAGGGCGCCCACGGCTCCAAGAGTTCTGTGGTTTGCGATGCCCTCCTGGTCGACACGATCAGTCGGTCGGACACCTACCCCTATGTCGACATCCGCGAGGACGACGTCCAGATGGGCCACGAGGCGACGGTCTCCAAGGTGTCCGAGGACCAGTTGTTCTACCTGATGTCGCGGGGCCTGGCAGAGGAGGAAGCGATGGCCATGATCGTGCGCGGATTCGTCGAGCCGATCGCGAAGGAGCTTCCCATGGAGTACGCCCTCGAACTCAACCGGCTGATCGAGCTGCAAATGGAAGGAGCAGTTGGCTAAATGTCGCTGCTGACCCCCCAGCGCCCCAGCGAGGGCGCTCACTCTCATGGCGCCGCGACGATGGTCCCCGACCAGTCGCGTGCTGAGCGCACTGCGTCCTTCGACGTTTCCGCGTTCCCGATCCCGCACGGCCGCGAGGAGGAGTGGCGTTTCACTCCGGTCGGCCAGCTCGGGGCCTTCTTCCGGGACGAGTCGACCGGCGCGTGCTTGGACTGGGACGAGCAGGTGCCTGCGGGGGTGACCGTCACGACCATGTCGGTCGAGCAGTGGCGCGCCGCTGGGCTGCCCATGCCGGCCGATCGGGCAGCGGCGGTGGCGGCCGCGCACAGCGGCGGAGTCGCCCTTGTCGATGTGCCTGCCGAGCTCGAGCTGACCGACCCGGTGCGGATCACGCTCTCGGGCAACGACTCTCAGCTCGTGCACGGACATCTCTGGCTCCGCGTCGGTGCGCATGCCCGAGCCACGATCATTCTCGGCCACACCGGTCGAGCGGACTACAGCGAGTTCCTCACCATCACGGCCGGGGACGGCTGCGAGGTCACCGTGGTCACCCTCCAGGAGTGGGCCGACGGCTCCACACACCTCGGTCAGCATGACGTGGTCGTTGGCCGCGATGCCCGCGTCCGGCATATCGCGGTCACTTTGGGTGGCGGGTTGGTCCGGCTGAACACCAATGCCTCCTATGGCGGCCCGGGTGGGTCTTTCGATGGCTATGGCGTCTACTTCGCCGACGCTGGACAGCACCTTGAGCATCGCCTTTTCGTCGATCACGAAGCGCCGCACTGCCGGAGCAATGTGGAGTACAAGGGCGCACTCCAGGGCGAGACTGCCCGCACCGTTTGGGTGGGTGATGTCCTCATCCGGGCGAGCGCCGAAGGTACCGACACCTATGAGCTCAACCGGAACCTGCTCCTGACCGACGGAGCCCGCGCTGACTCGGTGCCCAATCTGGAGATCGAGACTGGCGAGATCGAGGGTGCCGGGCATGCCTCGGCCACTGGCCGTTTCGATGACCAGCAACTGTTCTACTTGATGGCACGCGGCATTCCGGAAGGCGAAGCCCGCCGACTGGTGGTGCGGGGCTTCTTCGCTCAGGTGGTCGCCCGGATTGGCGTACCCGAAGTCGAGGAGCACCTGATGGCTGCCATTGAGCGCGAGTTGGCCGGTGCCCAGGCATGAGTGAGCCCATCCGCATCTGTCGTCTCGACGAGTTGCCCACCGTCGGGGCGGCCGCCGCTGAGGTCGAGGGCCGCCGGATCGCCCTGGTCCACACCGAGGATGGCGAGGTCTATGCCATCGACGAGTTGTGCACCCACGCCAATATCTCGCTCACCGAGGGCGACCTCGTCGGCTGCCACATCGAATGCTGGCTGCATGGCTCGCGCTTCGATGTGCGCACCGGCGAGCCGGACTCCCCGCCAGCGACCGAGCCCGTCGCTGTCCACACCGTGACCATTGAGGGTGATGACGTCTACGTCACTCTCGCCGAGAGGAACTAAGGACGATGTCCACCACTGCGAACTCGGTCCTGGAGATCAAGGACCTGCACGTCACCGTTGAGACCGACCAGGGCACCAAGGAGATCCTGCGCGGGGTCACCCTCACGGTCCGCTCGGGGGAGACGCACGCGATCATGGGACCCAATGGGTCCGGCAAGTCCACCCTGGCGTACTCCATCGCAGGGCACCCCAAGTACACCGTGACCTCTGGTTCGGTCACCTTGGACGGCGAGGATGTCCTGGCGATGGCCGTGGATGAGCGTGCCCGCGCCGGGATCTTCCTGGGGATGCAGTACCCGGTCGAGGTGCCCGGGGTGACCGTGAGCAACTTCCTGCGCACGGCCAAGACGGCCATCGACGGTGAGGCACCGAAGCTGCGGACCTGGGTCAAGGACGTCAAGGCGGCAATGGCCGATCTGCGGATGGATGACAGCTTCGCGCAGCGGGGGGTCAACGAGGGCTTCTCCGGCGGTGAGAAGAAGCGCCACGAGATCCTCCAGATGGAACTCCTGCGGCCCCGCATCGCGGTGCTGGATGAGACCGACTCCGGGCTCGACGTCGACGCCTTGCGGATCGTCTCCGAGGGGGTCAACCGGGCCAAGAAGGAGACCAGTTGCGGCATTCTGCTGATCACCCACTACACCCGCATCCTGCGCTACATCCGGCCTGACCACGTCCACGTCTTCGTGGACGGTCGGATTGCTGAGGAGGGCGGGCCGGAACTCGCCGATCGGCTCGAAGCCGAGGGCTACGACCGCTTCCAGAGCGTGGGCGCTTGAGATGTCCGCGACCCCGTTCAGCGATGAGGAGTTAGGCCGCATCCGGGCGGACTTCCCCATCCTCAGCCGCCTCGTGCGGGCCGACAAGCCGCTGATCTACTTGGATTCGGGTGCCACCTCGCACAAGCCCCGCCAGGTCTTGGATGCCGAGCGGGCCTTCTACGAGCGGGTGAACTCGGCGGTCCACCGAGGCGCTCATCAACTCTCCGAGGAAGGCACCGACGCCTACGAGTCGGCTCGTGCGACCATCGCGGCCTTCATCGGGGCCCCGGCCGATGAGATCGTCTTCACCCGCAATGCCACCGAAGCGATCAACCTGGTCGCCTATGCCTTTTCCAATGGCAGCGCGGGCGGTGGTGGTGGCGCTGGTGATCGCTTCCGCCTCGGCCCGGGTGACGAGGTGCTCGTCACCGAGATGGAGCACCACGCGAACCTCATTCCGTGGCAGGAGACCTGCCGCCGCACGGGTGCCACGTTGCGTTGGCTTCCGGTGACGCCGCAGGGGCAGCTGGATCTGAGCGAGCTCGATGATTTGCTGACCGAGCGGACCAAGGTCTTCGCCTTCACCCACGTCTCCAATGTCCTGGGAACGGTCAACCCGGTGCGTGAACTCGCCGAGCGAGCGCATGCGGTCGGTGCGTTGGCCGTCCTGGATGCCTGCCAGTCGGTTCCGCACCTGCCCATCGACGTGTCCGACCTGGGCGTGGACCTGCTGGCCTTCTCCGGTCACAAGATGTTCGGGCCGCTCGGGATCGGAGTGTTGTGGGGTCGCCGCGCGCTCCTGGATCAGATGCCGGTCTTCCTCACCGGTGGCTCAATGATCGAGACCGTGACGATGGAGTCGGCGACCTATGCGCCGGTGCCGCAGAAGTTCGAGGCGGGGGTCCCGGTGGCGGCCCAGGCGGTTGGCCTTGCCGCGGCCTGCGAGTACCTCACCGCGCTCGGTATGGCCCGGGTTCACGCACACGAGCAGGCTCTGACCCGGCGATTGCTTGACGGTTTGACTGAGCGCCCGTGGATTCGGGTCGTGGGTCCGCCCGCCGGTCCGGAGCGTGGGGGAGCGGTGTCCTTCGTGGTGGAGGGCGTGCATGCCCATGACGTTGGCCAGGTGCTCGATGACGCCGGTATTGCGGTTCGGGTCGGTCACCATTGCGCCTGGCCGCTGCACCGCGCCCTCGAGGCCGCGGCCACCACGCGGGCGAGTTTTGCGGCGTACACGACGCCCGCGGAGATCGATGCGCTGTTGACGGCCCTGGACCAGGTGCCGGCGGTCTTTGGTGTGGAGGTGTCAGCCTGAGATGGACCTCTACCAAGAACTGATCCTCGAGCACTACAAGCGACCGGTTGGCGCGGGTTTGCGCGATCCCTTTGACGCCGAGGTGCACCACGTCAACCCGACCTGCGGCGACGAGGTGACCCTGCGAGTTCACGTCGAGCAGGGCGCCGATGGGCCGGTGGTGACCGATGTGTCGTATGACGCCACCGGGTGTTCGATCTCGGTAGCGAGCACCTCGATCCTGGCCGAGGAGGTCACCGGGACCTCGGTCGCGCATGCCCGCCGGACCATCGCCGCGATGCGTGACATGCTCACCTCGAAGGGCGAGAGCGCCGGGGATGAGGATCTGATCGGCGACGGCGTCGCGTTGGCCGGCGTCGCCAAATACCCCGCGCGCGTCAAGTGCGCTCTCTTGGGCTGGATGGCCCTGACCGATGCTCTCCACCAGAGCGAAGGAGTTCAGTTGTGACCATGCCTGCCAATGTTGCCGACGTCGAAGAGGCCATGCGCGATGTCGTTGACCCCGAGCTGGGGATCAATGTCGTTGACCTCGGTCTGGTGTATGGCATCACGGTCGACCCGCAGAATCACGCGGTCGTCGACATGACGCTCACCTCGGCCGCCTGCCCGCTGACCGATGTCATCGAGGACCAGACTGCTCAAGCCCTGGAGGGCCTGGTGAGTTCGCACCGGATCAACTGGGTGTGGATGCCGCCCTGGGGCCCGGACAAGATCACCGATGACGGGCGCGAGCAGCTGCGCGCGCTCGGTTTCAACATCTGAGCACCATGTCATCCTCGCGTCTGGTGCCCGTCGCACCGGAGCGATTCGACGGCTGGCTCGCCAGGTTCGAAGCGTCGAACCCTGATGGGCCCCAGCGGATTATCGCGATCGAGCGGTTCGATCATTCGCCCCTTGCGGTCATCCTGATCCGACGCGGAGGGTATGCCGTAGCGCTCACCGACGGGGCCCGCTTGAGCGCACACAAGGTCGGCACCAGACACGTGCAGTCGAGGACCGCGGCCGGTGGCTGGAGTCAGCAGCGCTTTGCCCGGCGCCGGGCCAACCAGGCCGATGAGTTGGTCCGCGCGGTGCGCGATCACGCCGCTCGCATTCTGGGTGGCGTCACCTGCCGCGCTCTCGTGGTCGGAGGTGACCGGTCTCTGGTTGCCGAGGTCTTGGAGGACCCGCGACTGGGGGGCGTAGCCGATCTGCCGCGCCGCGAACTCTACGACCTAGCCGACCCGAATCGAGCCGTCCTGGACGCGGCCCTGGAGCGGGCTCGCGCCGTGTGGGTGCGCGTCGAGGACGCTGCGATCAGTTGACCGAGTCCACCGCGAAGGTGTCGCACTGGTTGAGATTGCCGGACTTGTACCCCTGAAGGAACCAGCGCATGCGCGCCTCGGAGGACCCATGCGTCCAGGATTCGGGGTTCACCCGGCCCTGGGTGGTCTCCTGAATGTGGTCATCACCGACGGAGGCCGCTGCCGAAAGGGCATCCCGGATGTCCTGCTCGCTGAGCGGGGCCAAGAAGGGCGTATTGGTGTCTGCGTCGGGCACCGTGGATGCGTGCTTGGCCCAGACACCACCCAGGCAGTCGGCCATGAGTTCCGTGCGGACGGCGCCGGACTCGGCCCCCTGCGGGTCCTGCTGGGCTCGCCCGAGCAAGCCGAGCTGGTCTTGGAGGGCGTGACCGTACTCGTGAGCGACGACATACTCCTGCGCCAACGGGCCACCGCTGCTCCCGAACTGCTGCTCGAGGATCTGGAAGAAGGACGCATCCAGGTAGACCTTCTTGTCCAACGGGCAGTAGAACGGCCCGACCTGGTTGCTTGCGGTCCCGCAGGCCGACGAGGTTGATCCTCGGTAGAGGACGGTCTTCACCGGGGTCCACTCACGCTTGTAGCGGGGGAGTTCGGTTGCCCAGTACTGCTGGACCGAGTTCACCGTGCCGATGATGCGGCATTCCGTGCTCTTGTTGGCGTCCGCCCCGGTCTTGCACTCCGAGAAGGCATTGGCGCTCTGCTGGCCGGCGGTGTCCACCTGGCCCGGGTCGATCTGTCCAGTACCGCCGGTGGCATCTCCCGGGTTGATCCCGAAGATCAGCGCCAGGATGAGCATGATGATGCCGCCGATCCCACCACCGACCACCATGCCGCCTGGGGCGCCACCACCGCGGCCACCTGACTCGATCTGCGAGGTGTCGAGAGTGACATTCTCGTTGAAACTCATGGTGGAGACCTTCCCTGGACCACAGTGGTGCCGCCGCACAACGCGACGGACCCTAGACTAGACGGCGCACGAGCCGACCGGCCCCCCAAATGCGCCTGAGTGATCGGCGCGTCGCGTGCCAGCCATCATCGGAAGGACCTTTGTGATCACCGCCGCTGGTGTGGAGTTGCGCGCGGGCTCTCGCCTGCTCCTGCAGGACGCGACCTTTCGGGTAGCACCGGGTGACCGGATCGGTCTGGTCGGTCGCAATGGCGCAGGCAAAACCACCCTGACCAAGGTGCTCGCAGGTGTCGGCCTCCCGGCCGCCGGAACGGTGACCCGCAGCGGCGAGGTCGGCTACCTGCCCCAGGATCCGCGCACGGGCGACCTGCATGTCACGGCCCGGGACCGGGTGCTCTCGGCGCGCGGCCTGGACGGGATTGTGCGCGACCTTCGGGCTACCGAACTCAGCATGGCCAGCGAGTCGGGGGAGAAGCAAGAGCGTGCCATGCGGCGCTACGACCGGCTTACCGCGGAGTTCACCGCTGCCGGCGGGTATGCCGCCGAGTCCGAAGCGGCCGCTATTGCCGCAGCCCTGGGTTTGGAGGAGCGCATCCTCGAGCAGACCTTGAGCACGCTCTCCGGCGGTCAGCGGCGCCGGATCGAGCTGGCCCGGATCCTCTTCTCGGGTGCCCAGACCCTGCTTCTCGACGAGCCCACGAACCACCTGGACGCCGACTCCATCGCGTGGCTGCGGGACCACCTCAAGAGCTATAAGGGCGGCCTCATCGTCATCTCGCATGATGTCGACCTGCTGGACGTTGTGGTCAACAAGGTCTTCCACCTCGATGCCAATCGGGCCGCCATGGATCAGTACAACCTGGGCTGGAAGGCCTACCTCTTGCAGCGCGAGACGGACGAGCGCCGCAGGCGTCGCGAGCGCGCCAATGCCGAGAAGAAGGCCGCCGCCCTGATGGCGCAGGCCGACAAGATGCGCGCCAAAGCGACCAAAACCGTGGCCGCGCAGAATATGGCCCGCCGGGCGGAGCGGCTGCTCTCTGGCCTGGAGGCCGAAAGGGCCCATGACAAGGTGGCCCGGTTGCGTTTCCCCGATCCGTCACCTTGCGGACGCACCCCCTTGCGTGCGTCGGGGCTCTCGCGATCCTATGGCTCGCTGGAGATCTTCACCGACGTGGATCTGGCGATTGACCGGGGCTCTCGGGTCGTGGTGTTGGGGCTCAATGGAGCGGGCAAGACCACCCTGCTCCGCATTCTGGCCGGGGTGGACACTCCAGACACCGGCGAGGTCGAGCCCGGCCACGGCCTCAAGGTCGGCTACTACGCCCAGGAACACGAGAACCTGGACGTGGCCCGAACCGTCCTGGAGAACATGAAGTCAGCGGCCCCAGACCTAGGGGAGACCGAGGTCCGCAAGGTTCTCGGTTCTTTTCTCTTCGTCGGCGATGACGTCGACAAGCCAGCCGGGGTGCTCTCCGGCGGTGAGAAGACGCGCCTCTCCTTGGCGTTACTGGTGGTATCGGCCGCGAACGTCCTGCTGCTCGATGAGCCGACCAACAACTTGGATCCAGCCTCCCGGGGTGAGATCCTGGGGGCGTTACGGACGTTCAAAGGGGCGGTGGTCCTGGTGACGCACGACGAAGGAGCGGTCGAAGCCCTCGAGCCTGAGCGAGTCCTCTTGCTGCCTGACGGCGTCGAGGACCTATGGGGCGCCGACTACCAGGACCTCGTCGCGCTGGCATGAGCGGATCGCGGGGGCGATGGACCATCCTGGCACTGTCCGGGCTCCTCGCCCTGGGGGCTGCGGCCTGTTCGCCAGCACCGTCCCCGCACCCTGCCGCGCCAACGACCAGCTCCGTTCCCGCGACGGAATCGCCCCGTCCGATCGCGACCGATACCCGCGAGCTGCGATTCTCGGCGGCCGGAGACTTCGACAGCACGGCACAGACCCGCAAGGTGCTCAGCGCCATTGGAGCGCGAAGAGATGACCTGACCCTCGCGCTGGGGGACCTGTCTTACGGTCGCTCAGGTGAAGAGGCGCAGTGGTGCCGATTGGTCACCGATCGGGTCACCGCCGCGTACCCCTTTGAGTTGCTGGCGGGTAACCACGAGAGCAACGGACGCAATGGCGACATCCGGGCCTTCGCGCGCTGTCTACCCAATCGGCTTCCCGGACTCGTGGGTGACTACCCGCGGCAGTGGTATGTCGACCTTCCGGCCAACGAACCCCTGGTCAGGTTCGTGATGATCGGCCCCGCCATTGAGTTCCCGGACGGCATCGCCAGCTATGCCGCGGGCACCGCGGAGTACGACTGGACGCGTAACGCACTGCGAGACGCGCGGGCTAAGGGCATCCCCTGGACGGTCGTCGGCATGCATACCCCGTGCCTGAGCGTGGGGGAGTACTCCTGCGAGCCCGGACGGGATCTGGTCGATCTCCTGGTCAGCGAGCGGGTGCCGCTGGTCCTCTCGGGGCATGAGCATGGCTATCAGCGGACTGCTCAGATCACGTCATCCACGCGGTGCCCACGCCTGGTTCTCGATGCCTTTGAACCCGCCTGCGTGGCCGACCGGGATGCTGACCTCGCCCTGGGAGCGGGCACGACATTCGTCACTGTGGGCACTGGCGGCCGCGCCCTGCGCGAAGTCCACCGCAAGGATCCCGAGTTCCGCTACTTCGTGGTGACCTCGGGCTCAGACGAGACGCCGACCTGGGGTTCGCTCGCAGTCACGGTGAGGCCCGACCGGCTCGTAGCCTCCTTCGAGCCCGCGCAAGGGCACCTGCGCGACGCCTTCGTCATCGATCGGTCCGCGCCAGCCCAGTGAGCCGCGGCTCACCGGGCGTGCGACTCAGGCCGGGATTGAGGGCAGCCGAGTAAGTGCCGTCGCAACGGACTCCTGAAGTTCGGCATCCGCCCAGGTGTGATCCTCGAGATCTCCGTCAAGATAGGCGGCATAGGCGCCCAGGTCGATGATGCCGTGACCCGAGAGCCCGATCAGGATCGACTCTGCCTCCCCGGCCTTGGCCGCGCGGATGGCCTCGGCGATGGCGTGCGTGGACTCGGGCGCCGGGATGATCCCCTCGGCGCGGGCGAAGAGCACGCCGGCCTCGAAGCACTCCCGCTGCGTCTTGGCAACCGCCTCCAGCTCGCCGGTCTCCTTGAGCAGCGAGATGATCGGGCTCATGCCGTGATAGCGCAATCCACCCGCGTGAATCGGGTCTGGGATGAAGTCGTGCCCCAGGGTGTGCATCTTCATCAGCGGGGTCATGCCGATGGTGTCGCCGAAGTCGTAGGCGTAGGTGCCCTGAGTCAGCGACGGACAGGACGCCGGCTCCACAGCGCGAATCGTTGTTTGCTTGCCGTTGAGCCAACGCTCCCGGAAGAAGCTGAAGGTGAGTCCCGCCAGATTCGACCCGCCACCGGCGCAACCCACCACGAGCTCGGGGTAGTCGTCGAAGCGCTCGAACTGCAGCAACGCCTCCTCGCCAATGATGCTCTGGTGCAGCATCACGTGGTTGAGCACCGAGCCCAGGGCGTAATTGGTGTCAGCGCTCTGTGCGGCCACCTCCACGGCCTCAGAGATCGCGATGCCGAGCGAGCCGGTGCTCTGCGGATCCTGAGCCAGAATCGCCCGCCCGGCCTCGGTGAGATCAGAGGGGCTGGGGTGAATGACGCCGCCCAGGGTTTCGATCATGACCTTGCGGTACGGCTTGCCGTCATACGAGGCCCGCACCTGCCAGATCTCGCAGGTCATCCCGAACTGCGCACAGGCGAAGGAGAGCGCGGTGCCCCACTGGCCCGCCCCGGTCTCGGTGGTCAATCGGGTGATTCCGGCCTTCTTGTTGTAGAACGCCTGCGGGACCGCGGTGTTCGGCTTGTGCGAGCCTGCAGGGGAGACGCCCTCGTACTTGTAGTAGATCCGGGTCGAGGTGCCCAGAGCCTTCTCCAAGCCATAAGCCCGGATCAGCGGGGATGGCCGCCAGATCTTGTAGATGTCCTGGACCTCCTGCGGGATCTCGATGTACTGCTCGGTGGAGACCTCCTGCATGATCAGGTCCATCGGGAACAGCGGTGCGAGATCCTCCGGACCGACCGGCTGACCGGTGCCGGGGTGCAGTGGTGGCGGCAACTCGTGAGGCAGGTCGGCCAGGATGTTGTACCAGCGGGTGGGCATCTCGGCCTCGGTGAGGACGATCTTTCGGGTCTCGGCCACGACATACCTCTTCGGTGAGGGCCACTGCGTCCTCGTGGCCTGATGGCCATATCGTGCCTGCGTGACGGTCGTCAGGCAAGCACATGGTCAGGAATAACTCACCCCACGCCCCGTGATTGACTATGGCGTCGGTCGCGGAGGAGGTGAGTAGATGAGCATGCAGGGCAACTGGCATTCCATGCGCAGCCTCACCAAGGACGCCAGCGTCAAGGATGTCCGCCTCAAGGACGGCACCACCCGGCGAGTGCTGGGCTACGCCGGTCCCTATCGCGCTGCGATCACGGCCTTCGTCGCCCTGAACGTGGTTGAGGCGCTGCTGGTGGTCGCCACCCCGCTCATTCTCCGGAGCCTCATCGACGACGGGGTGATCCCTGGGGATAGGTCGGTGGTCATCCGGCTCGCGGTCCTGGCCGCGGTGATCGCATTGGTCTCAGGCGCCGTGACCCTGGTCGAGCGATGGTTCTCCTCGCGGATCGGCGAGGGCCTGATCTATGACTTGCGCACACAGGTCTTTGCGCACGTGCTGCGCCAGCCGATTGCCTTCTTCACGCGCGCCCAGACCGGCGCCCTGGTCTCGAGGTTGAACTCCGATGTGATGGGCGCTCAGCAGGCGTTCACTTCGGTGCTCGCCTCGGTGGTCGGCAATGGGATCTCCCTGGTCCTGATCCTCATCGCCATGGCCACGCTGTCCTGGCCGCTGACCTTGGCCTCGCTGGCATTGGTGCCCTTCTTCCTCTTTCCGGCCCGCTACATGGGTCGGCGGCTCTCCGCGCTTACCCGCGAGCAGATGACGCTCAATGCGGACTTGGGTACCCGGATGACCGAGCGCTTCAACGTGGCGGGCGCGCTGCTGGTTCGGCTCTTCGGCCAACCCGCGCGCGAAGACGCCGAGTATGCCGACCGCGCGGGGCGGGTCCGCGATATCGGGGTGCGGATCGCGGTCAATCGCTCGGTCTTCTTTGTCGCCCTCACCGTGGTCGCCTCGCTCGCCACCGCCATGGTGTACGGCGTGGGTGGCCTGTATGCCGTGAACGGCTCGCTCACCGTCGGAACCTTGCTAGCCCTCACCGCGCTCCTTGGACGGCTCTACGGCCCGCTGACCGCCATGTCGAACGTCCGGGTGGATGTGATGACCGCCCTGGTGTCCTTCGAGCGGATCTTCGAGGTCGTCGACCTGCAGCCGCTGGTGCAGGAGTCGCCGAACGCCCGGGATATCCCACTCGGTCCGGCGCGGGTCGAGGTCGAGGGCGTCTCCTTTGCCTACCCGAGCGCGGACGAGGTCTCTCTGGCCTCGCTGGAGAGCGTCGACAGCGGCGATCGGGGCGCGGGCGAGCCGGTCCTTCGAGGGATCTCCTTCACGGTCCAGCCCGGCGAGGTGACCGCGATCGTGGGACCCAGTGGCGCGGGCAAGACCACCATCACCGGTCTGGTGGCTCGGCTGTATGACCCCACTTCTGGCACGGTCCGGATCAATGGGGTGGATCTGCGTGCGGCCACCTTTGCCTCCGTGCACGACACCGTGGGCATGGTGACTCAGGAGGCCCACCTCTTCCACGACACGATCGCCGCCAACCTGCGCTACGCCGACCCTGACGCCTCGGATGCCGATCTGGAGCGGGTCTTGCGGGCCGCCCAAGTGTGGGGTTTGGTGAGCGGCCTTCCATCCCGCTTGGACACGGTGGTGGGGGATCGTGGCCATCGCCTGTCCGGGGGCGAGAAGCAGCGCCTGGCCATTGCCCGGCTGCTGCTCAAAGAGCCCGCGGTCCTGGTGCTCGATGAGGCGACCGCTCATCTCGACAGTGAGTCCGAGGTGGCTGTGCAACGGGCCTTGGATGATGCTCTGGTCGGGCGCACCGCCATCGTCATCGCGCACCGACTGTCCACGGTCCGTCGCGCCCACCAGATCCTCGTGGTCGAGGATGGCCAGATCGTGCAGCGTGGGACGCACGCCCAGTTGCTGGCAGCTGGTGGGTTGTACGCCGATCTCTATCGGACGCAGTTCACTGACGACTGAGCTGGCCGATGCCCCAGGGGCGGCTACTCCTGGGCGTAGTGACGATCGAGTTCGGCGTCCTCTTCGTCCTCAAGGCTCGGGCTCCTGCGGCGTACGGCAGGGCGCGTTGGGCCGGCGGTACCCGCAGGGTTGGCGAGGGCTTCCTCCTGCAATTCCCGCTTGATGCCGAACCACACGAAGGCAAAGCCAGCCACCGTGGTCAGCCACCATTGAATGGCATAGGCCAAGTGCGGACCCAGACTCGTGGATGGGGCTTCAAGCTCGGCCAAGCCGGTGAGCGGGGTCTTGGCGCGCACGTAGAAGTCGAGCAGCGGACCCACCGCAGGCTCGGCGTCGGCCGGTGTGATCGAGGCCAGTTGACCGGCCGGCAGTTCACGCCCACGTGAGGCCTCCGGGAGCCGGACCCAGCCAGTGAGATCAGTTCGACCCGAGGGCAAGGAAGCGACCGCCGGCAACTCCCGGGCATCGCCGCCAGCCAGGGCGTAGCCCAGGTCGACCAGTACGGCGCCCAGGGCGGGCACATCGAGCACACCAAGCACCTCGGTCCCCGGCTCGCCATTGTTCGTTCGGTTGCGCACGAAGATCGGATCCGGCCGGTAGCTGCCGCTTAAGGTCACCGCCGTCCAGTCGTCATCCGGCTTCAGGCTCTGGTTCGTGATGACGTCGGTGATAGGCCGCGCCGGTGCGCTGTAGTGGGTGTCGACCCGATCGGCGTAGGCGGAGCGCTGCTCATGGCGGCCGAACTGCCAGCGACCGAGCTGGACACAGGCTGCGGCGAAGACGAAGGCCGCGAGCAACATTCCCAACCACCGAGGAGTCAGCAAGCGGCGAAACACGTGCACCACCGTACCCGTCGTACCCTGGTGGTCTATGACCTCCTTGCCGCAACCGCGCCTCATCGACCGATACGGCCGATTTGGACGGGACCTGCGCGTCTCGGTGACGGATCGCTGCAATCTGCGGTGCACCTACTGCATGCCCGAGGAGGGCTTGGCCTGGCTGGAAAAGCCAGGAATGCTCAGCGATGACGAATTGGTGCGCCTCGTGCGTGTCCTGGTGGGGCTGGGCATCACCGCCGTGCGGTTGACCGGCGGTGAGCCGCTGCTGCGTCGTTCGCTGCCTGACATCGTGCGGCGGATCGCGGCCCTGGAGCCTCGACCCACGATCGCGATGACGACCAATGGCATCGGCCTGGACCGGCTGGCGGCGCCATTGGCAGCGGCCGGCCTGGATCGGGTCAACGTCAGTTTGGACACGGTCGATCCCGATCACTTCGCTCGTCTGACGCGTCGTGACCGCTTCGGTGACGTGGTCGCGGGCCTCAAGGCCGCCGCCGACGCCGGCCTGGCGCCGGTGAAGGTCAATGCCGTGGCCATGCGGGGCGTCAATGACACCGATGTGGCCGATCTGCTCCAGTGGTGCCTGGATCGTGGCTACGCCTTGCGGTTCATCGAACAGATGCCGCTGGATGCGCAGCACGCCTGGGACCGCCGCGCCATGGTGCCCCAGGCCGAAATCCTCGAACGACTGGGTGAACGCTTCGCCTTGACCCCGGTCGCCGAACGCGGCAGTGCGCCCGCGGAGCTCTTCCTCGTCGACGGTGGCCCGCAGACCGTGGGCGTGATCGCCAGCGTGACTGCGCCCTTCTGTGCGCGGTGCGATCGGGTGCGGCTCACCGCTGACGGTCAGTTGCGCAATTGTCTCTTTGCCCGACGCGAGATCGACCTCTTGAGTCCACTGCGCTCAGGTGCCTCGGATCCGGAGATCGAGGAGCTGATCATGGGCGAGATGGCCCGCAAAGGCCCGGGACACGGGATCGACAGCCCCGACTTTGAACAGCCTGACCGCCCGATGTCTGCTATCGGCGGGTAGGCGCGCGGAGCAGGGGTCAGCGGCCCAGTAGCCGGCGCCCGGGCTCGGGGGCGATCCTCCTGAGCCGACCTGGCGAACTAGGCCCCACAGCATTGGCCAGGGTCACTGCGATGAAAGGCAGGACAACGGCAAAGAGGGCAAAAGACCAACGCAGCCAGCCCGAGGACACCATCGCCAGGATGAAGCACAGGGTGCGCACTCCCATGGTCCATAGGTAGCGCGTGCGGCGTGCCTCGATGTCCAGGGCGCGCGAGGTGGGTGCCGTGGTCACCGTGTGGACCACCGGCTCCTCTCGCCTTCGGCGCGCAGTCATATCTCTACTGTACGGCGGGCGGCAAGCGGCTACCCACCGGTAGTCGACTAGCGTCGCGCCCATGACTGTTGCGCCCGAGACCGAAGCACGAAACGTCCTGGTCACCGGCGGCAACCGAGGTATCGGGCTGGCCATCGCCCGAGCCTTCGCCGCGCAAGGCGACCGAGTTGCTGTCACCTATCGCTCCGGCGAGCCGCCGGAGGGGCTGATCGGGGTGACCTGCGAGGTCACCGACTCCGCATCGGTCGAGGCCGCCTTCGCGGCCGCGGAGGCGGCCCTGGGGGGCCCGATCGAGGTGCTCGTCGCGAACGCGGGCATCACCCGGGACACCCTGCTCATGCGGATGTCCGATGAGGATTTCCAGGGTGTGGTCGATACCAATCTCACCGGTGCCTTTCGGTGCGCCCGCCGAGCCAGCAAGGGGATGATCCGACTGCGGCGCGGGCGCATCATCTTCATCTCCAGCGTGGTCGGCCTGTATGGCTCGCCCGGGCAAGCGAACTACGCGGCCAGCAAGGCCGGCCTGGTTGGTCTGGCGCGATCGATTACCCGGGAACTCGGCGGCCGGGGAATCACCGCCAATGTGGTGGCGCCTGGGTTCATCGAGACCGATATGACCGCCGAGCTCGCCCCGCAGACCCGGGCGCAGTACCAGGCTGCGATCCCCGCAGGACGCTTTGCCCAGGCCGAGGAGGTGGCCAGTGCGGTGACCTTCCTGGCTAGCCCGCAGGCGGCATACATCTCCGGTGCCATTATTCCGGTGGATGGTGGCCTCGGTATGGGCCACTGAGCCGCCCGGCCCTTGCGCCCTGCACTTCCCTTCAGCCCTCCCGAAAGGCACACTGCCCCCATGCTCTTGCACGGTAAGACCCTCCTGGTCACCGGTGTCCTGATGGACTCCTCGATTGCTTTCCACGTCGCCCGCTTGGCGCAGGAACAGGGTGCCGAGGTGGTGCTCACCTCCTTCGGGCGCACCATGAAGATCACCTCGACGATCGCCCGACGGCTGCCCCGCACGCCACCCGTGGTCGAGCTCGACGTCTCCAGCGAGGAAGATCTGAGTGCCCTCGCCGATCGGGTGCGAGAGCATGTGCCGCACCTGGATGGCGTCGTGCACTCGATCGGCTTTGCCCCGCAAGGCGCATTCACCTTCATGGACGCCTCCTGGGAGGACGTGTCCACGGCGGTGCAGATCAGTGCCTTCTCGCTGCAGGCGCTGGCCAAGGCGGCGCTGCCGCTGATGTCAGCGGGCGGCAGCATCGTGGGATTGACCTTCGACGCGCGCTACGCCTGGCCGGTCTACGACTGGATGGGCGTCGCCAAAGCAGCCTTCGAGGCCACCAACCGGTACCTGGCCCGTGATCTCGGACCGCAGGGCATTCGGGCCAACCTGGTTTCGGCCGGCCCGATCCGCACCACGGCCGCCAAATCCATCCCTGGTTTCGAGCGCTTCGAGCAGGAGTGGGGCACTCGCGCGCCATTGGGATGGGATGTCAATGACGCCGAGCAGGCTGCCCGCGCCTGCGTCGCGTTGCTGTCGGACTGGTTCCCCGCCACGACCGGCGAGATCGTTCACGTGGACGGCGGTTTCCACGCCATGGGCGTGTGAGATGACCGGGACCGAGCTGCGCGAACTGCGGGTTCTCGAAGGACCGAATCTCTATTTCACCAAGCCAGCGGTCAAGGTGCGTCTCGGACTGCAGGCACTGGCAGCGCTCTCGCCCTCAGCGATGCGAGCGGTCTGCCGCGAGGTCGGTTTGGACCGGGCTCAGGTCGGTGCGGCCGATTCTGGTCAACGACAGCGGGCCCTGTTGCGCGTCACCGAGCGGGCGCTGCGCACGCTGGCGGCCGATGCTGGCGTACGGCGACTGGGGGTTCGGGTGCGGCCCGGCGGCGACCCCACGGAGGTAGTTGCGGCATTCGTCTGGCGCCATCGGGGCCGTTCCGAGCAGTTGGGCAGATCCCTGGCCGAGGTGCTGGACGGGGTAGCGACGGGGGGTCGGCTCGCCGAACTCGTCGCCGCGCAGCGGGACGCCTTGACTGCGGCATCAGGCGGCCCGCCGCCGCGAGTGATCACCCCGCGTATCCCGGTTGCCTCGATCACCGGGACCAATGGCAAGACCACGACGACTCGCCTGCTCGCCCACCTGGGCATGACGGCCGGGCTCACCACCGCCTGGAGCTCGACTGACGGCGTCGTGGCGATGGGCGCCATGGTCGAGCCCGGTGACTACTCCGGTCCCGCGGGCGCTCGGGCTGTGCTGGAGACGCCGGGAGTTCAGCTCGGCATCCTGGAGACTGCCCGTGGAGGCATGCTGCTCAAGGGTCTGGGCGTGACGCACAATGACGTTTCGGTCGTCACCAATGTCTCCGCCGACCACCTGGGCATGCAAGGCATCGACACCGTCGACCAACTCGCTGAGGTCAAGGCCATCGTCACCAAGGTCACCCGGCCGCGGGGCTGGTCGGTGCTCAATGGCGATGACCCGCGGGTGTGGGCGATGCGCACCGGGACGCGGGCTCGTCCTTGGGTGTTCACCCTCGATCCGGCGTCGCCGGCGATCCGCGAGGCGCTCAGCGTGGGCGGGCGTGCGATCACGGTCCTCGATGATCACGTCACGGTGCTCTCGGCCGATGCCGTCCCGGATCGCTTGGTGCCTGTCCTGGACTTGCCAATGACTCTCTCCGGACTCTCGGTTCACAATGTCGCCAATGCCCTCGCCGGCGCGGCGGCCGGACTGGCGCTTGGGCTGCCACGCGAGGCCGTCGTTGCGGGGCTGCGCAGCTTCGCTCCCGATGATGTGCTGAATCCGGGCCGGATGAACACCTACTCGGTGCCGGTGGAGGGCGGTGAGGTGACGGTTATCGTCGACCTCGCCCACAACGAGGCGGGCCTTGAGGCCCTCATGGATGTCTGCCGGGGGCTCGTCGCTCCCGGTGGCCGCGTGCACTTGGGCCTCGGCACAGCGGGGGACCGGACCGACGACATCCTTCAGGCGCTAGGCGAGATTGCTGGCGCGCGCGCAGACCACATTGTCGCCGCCCACAAGACGAGGTACCTCAGGGGTCGCACGGTCGAGGATATGGAGGCGCAGTTGCGCATCGGTCTCGCCCGCTCTGGGGTGGCCGACATCGCCTCCTACCTGACCGAGCTTGAGGGCCTGCAAGCGTGCGTTCAGGCGGCCAGCGATGGGGACGTCGCAGCCATCATGTGCCACGCCGACCGGGAACTCATTGCCGAGTGGATAGGCGCAGCTGGCGGTCGCGCGGACACCGCCGTGGACATCCGACGCAAGGTCATTCGCGCGCGCGGAGAGCATCCGGCCGAGGCGGACATTGTGGCCCTGTGGGAGCTCGATGACGAGGACGCCCTGGTTGCCCAGGGGGCCCGGCTGTATGCCGCCTATCCCGGGGATGCCCGGGTGGCTTATGAATACGGCGGGACGATGGACAGCAGCGGGCATGGTGAGCAAGCGGTGCCCTTGTACCGCGAGGCGCTGGCGGGCGACCTGCGCGAGCCCTATCGACACCGCTGCTCGATCCAACTGGCGTCGACCTTGCGCAATCTGGGCCGTCTCGATGAGGCGAGGGCCGAGATCGAGCAGGTGGTCGTCGCCTATCCCGACAGCCTCGGAGTGCTGGCCTTTGCCGCGCTCATTCGCCACGACTGCGGCGAGGCCACCCTGGCCCTCAGCGGCCTGTTGGCGGCCTTGGCCGCGACCTCGACCGACCCCGACGTGGCGAGGTACCGCCGATCGATCGGGCGCTACGCCCAATCACTCGGCAGTGACCGCTGAACTCTCCACGTCACCGCGTGATGCGGTGTCACCGTCCTCCTGAGCCTGGCTCTGCAGCGCGTCCACATCGAGGTCCGGATCGCCCACGCCATCCTTGGAGTGCGAACCCGGTTGGGCCTGCTGGGTCATGGACTCCAACTCGTTCATCACGGCCGCGTGCTGGTCGACGCTGAGCACGACGATGTCGCCCGGGTTCGCGCGCGCCATCACGTGACGAACCGCCTCGACCTCGTCGAGCACGATCTCCACCTGGCGGCAGTGCACGCCTTCCTGACCGATCCGCGAACGGACGCCCTCAGCGATCAGGCCAGCCGTCTCACCAGGCTTGCGCCCCCGCAGGCGGGAGTCCTCGCGGACGACGATCACATCGAAGTGGCCAGCGGCGACCGCGCCGAGTTCACGCATATCGTCGTCCCGCCGATCGCCGGCCGTGGCGATCATGCCGATTCGCGAGATCCGGCCGAGGTCCGCCGCGCCGGCCTTGGCGGCGGCATACCGCTCGACGAACTCGCCGAGCACGCGCATCCCAGGAGCGTTGTGGCAGTAGTCGACAATGACATCGACGTTGTGCACGCTCACCTGGTTCATCCGGCCGGGGGAGAGGTAGTACGACGTGGTGAAGGTGCGCAAACCCTGACGAATCTCGTGCAGACCAGCACCCGTCGCGAATGCCGCCCCCGCGGCGGCCATGGCATTGGCGACATTGAACATCGCCGTGCCACCGAAAGTTGCGGGAAGCAGGTGAGTCCAGGCGAGCTGCATGGAGCGGCGGCCGTGCCGAATGACGATCATGTCGCCCTTGTCGGTCGGCTCCAGGACGATGGCTCGGCCACCCCGACGACAGTGGTCGTCGACAAGTTCGCGGACCTTGGAGCCCGGTGCAGCGATGGTGAACCAAATGACCTCGCCCGAGCAACGGCGACGCATCTTGCGCACCAGCGGGTCATCGGCGTTGAGTACCGCCACACCATCGCGCGGCACGGCCTCGACGACGACGGCCTTCACATCGGCCAGTTGCTCCAAAGTGTCGATCCCGCGCAAACCCAGGTGGTCGGGCGCCACATTGGTGACCACCGCGACGTTATTGCGGTCGTAGCCCAGACCCTCGCGCAGGATCCCGCCGCGGGCGACCTCCATCACGGCGAAGTCGACGCGCGGATTCTGCAGGACCATTCGCGCGGACTTGGGGCCGGAAGCATCGGCCTTGAAGACCAGGCGCTCATCGATGACGATGCCGTCGGTCGAGGTCATACCGACCTTGCGGCCCAGACCCTTCATGATGTGCGCGATCATCCGGGACGTGGTGGTCTTGCCATTGGTGCCGGTCACCGCCACGATCGGCACGCGGGAAGGGGTGCCCGGGGGGAAGAGCAGATCAATCACCGGCTTGGCGATGAACTGGGGCTCGCCCACCGTGGGGTGAGTGTGCATCCGGAAGCCCGGTGCGGCATTCACCTCGCAGATCGCACCCCCTGACTCACGCACCGGAGCGGCAATATCGGGGCAGATGAAGTCGATCCCCGCGACATCCAGCCCGACCAGGCGGGCGGCCTCCTCGGCGATCTCGATGTTGTCCGGGTGGGCGTCGAAGGTCCGGTCGATCGAGATACCACCGGTCGACATATTGCCGGTGAGAGCGAACTTGACCATGGTCCCGGCCGGCGGCACATCGGCCATCGTGAAGCCCTGTTCGCGGACCAACTCCAGTGCCGCGTCATCGACCTTGATCTTGGTCAGCACCTTCTCGTGCCCGACGCCGCGGCGAGGGTCGGCATTGGTGATGTCCACCAGTTCGGTGAGCGTGTGGCTGCCATCGCCCATGACGTGGGCGGGCACGCGCTCGGCGATCGCTTGCATGCGGCCACCCACGATCAGGCACCGGTAGTCCTTGCCGGTGACGAAGGATTCGACGATGACGTACCCGCGACGGCTCTGCTCCTCGGCCACCGTGAAGGCTGCGCGCACGTCGTCATCGGACTGCAGGTCCAGACAGACGCCCCGGCCGTGGTTACCATCGAGCGGCTTGACGACGACGGGGAAGCCGATCCGACGGGCCGCGGCCACCGCGCCATCGACCGTGCGCACGCTCTCCTGCTTGGGCACGGGCAGTCCGGCGGAGGCGAGGAGTTTGGTGGTCAGGTCCTTGTCACTGGCGATGTCGACCGCGAGGGCGCCGGTCTTGCTGGTCATGGTGGCGCGGATGCGCTGCTGATGCACGCCCTGCCCGAGTTGGACCAGGCTGGCGCTGTTGAGCCGAATGAAGGGGATATCGCGGCTGACGGCTTCCTCGATGATGGCGCCGGTCGAGGGCCCGAATGCCGTGCGCTCGGCGCGTCGCAGGAAGTACTCCAACTCGGTGTCCCAGTCGAAACCCTCCTCGGCCGACACCAGGTGGTTGACCAAGCGAACCGCCAATGCGCCGGCAGCCAGGCCCACGCCCTCGTCGGTGTAGCCGTAAATCACGTTGTACCGGCCAGGCTGGCCCTTGACCATCCGGGTCTTACCGCGGCGCTGATCGTGTCCGGCCTCTTGCTGCAACTGCAACGCGATGTGCTCGGCGACATGCCCGAGCCAGGTGCCTTCGCGCAGCCGGTCGACGAAGCCACCGCGGACACCCCGCGAGCAGGTGTGACTCCAGATCCCTGGAAGCATCTCCAGGAGCCGATCGGTGAAGCCGTCAATGGTGTCACTGGGGTAACCCTCGAGCACCCCGAGGTCGACGACGAGATGGATGGACGGCTCATAGGACCAGATATTGCCGCCGCGGTAGACGCGGGATTCGACGATGCTCAACTCGGGAGCGAGAGGTCCTGTGGGGGTGGGGCGCTCGGGCATGCGAGCCAGGCTATGCCTTGGCCAGGGCCCGCGTCACCACCAGATCAGGATGCATCTCAACGAATCCCGTGAGGGACATGGTGGTGAGGTCAAAAGTGGCGCCCGCAGGCAAGGTGTGGACCACCGCACCCGAGACCAGTAGCGGCGCACCGCGGCGTGCGTCCGGGGCATCGGTGTGCGCGAAGCGAGCGTCCACCACGAAGACCGCCCCCCTGCCGCGCACGGTGAACTCACGGCCGTCGGTCACGATGATCGCGGTGTCCTCGTCGATGCCGATTCCGACCAACTGGGGGGAGGGCGCGATCACCGACATGAGTCGGCCGTAGCGCGAACGCTGATCGAAGTGCTGGTCGATGACGCACCCGGTGATGAGCCCCAGGCCGGCCGAGAGTTGGCTGGTTCGCTGCTTGGGCGTGGTGCCCTCTTCCCCCAGGGAGATCATGTAGTCACTCATGATCGAGGCGCCCGCTGAGGTGCCGCCGATGATCGCCCCGCGGGCATACGCGCGGTGGATCGCGTCCCCCGCGGGCGTCCCCAGGAAGAACTGCGACAGTTTGAGCTGGCTGCCGCCGCCCATGAAGATCCCGGTCGCCGCGTCCAGCGTGGCCACCATCTGCGGATCGTGTGCCGCATGCCGACTTGTCGGATTGACCGAGGTCACCTCGGCCGCACCGAATGCCGTGAACGCGGCGGTGTAGGCCGTGACCACCTCGTCCTGGAAACTCGAGGCCGTCGGGATCACCGCGATCCGCGCGCGCTTGCCGCCCGCTAGTTTGACGAACCGGCGCAGCAGACTGCCGCGGCCAGTGCGCGCCTCGGCGCCGCCGATGATGAACAGGGTGGGTTGATGACGCTCGCGAGACGGCATTGGCTCAGCCTAGTCAGAGGCTCGCAGGGATCGCAGGTAGCGACATGGGCGCGGTGGTGGGATCTGCGGCGTCGGCCTCTTCCACTTCCTCACGGGAGATCCCCAACAGGTAAAGGACTGCGTCGAGATAGGGCACATTGACCGCGGTATCGGCTTGGGCGCGCACCAGTGGTTTGGCATTGAAGGCGATCCCGAGGCCGGCGGCTTCGAGCATGTCCAAGTCGTTGGCCCCGTCGCCAATGGCGACCGTCCGGCTGAGCGGCAGTCCCTCCAGCTGCGCAAAGTCCCGCAACGCCTCGGCCTTGGCCGCTCGATCGATCACCGGCCCGACGACGCGCCCGGTGAGTCGCCCGTCGACCACCTCAAGCCGGTTTGCGCGCGCGTGCGGAATGCCGAGTTCGTCGGCGACGTCGGCGACCACCTCGATAAAGCCTCCGGAGACCAGAGCGATGCTGAAGCCCAATCGGCGCAGGGTGCGGATCAGGGTGCGCGCTCCCGGGGTCAGGGTGATCGACCGTCGGACATCATCCAGCGCCGAGACCGGTAGCCCCGCCAGGGTGGCCACTCGTTCGTGCAGGCTCTCGGCGAAGTCGATCTCGCCGCGCATGGCCCGGGCGGTCACCTCGGCCACGTCCTGCTCGCGCCCGGCGTGCCGCGCCAGGAGCTCGATGACTTCCTCGTGGATCAGCGTGGAGTCCACATCCATGACCACCAGCCGACGGCCGCGGCGAGCTAGCCCCGAACGCGCAACGGCGATATCGACCTTGTGCTCGCTGGACACCAGGGCCAACTCCCGCCGCAGGCGGAGCAGGTCGGCGCCGGAGACATCCAACTCGATGGTCGTGACCGGGAATCGGGAGAGCCGCCGAATGCGGTCGATATTGGCGCCGTGCTCGGCAATCGCTTTGGACACTGCGGCCAGGTGAGTGGCCGTGATCGGTGCGCCAAGGACGGCCACCGCGGCGCGGCCCGTGGGACGGGAACGGTTGTCTCCCCGGCCGGAGTGCACCTGCACCTGCATCCCGAGGCCCGTACCGGTCTCGTGGACGACCTGTCGGAGTTGGGGCTCGACACCGTCGACGGCGAGCAGCACGGCCAGGGTGAGTTGCCCACGCAGGACCACCTGCTCGAGGTCAATCACCTCGGCACCGACGGCGCTGATCCGGTCGAAAAGGGTGCTGGTCACGCCCGGACGGTCAGGTCCGGTGAGCGTGACAAGCAGGGTTGGCTGGTCCACGCCTGCCAACGGTAGTTCCAGCGTGGCGTCAGGGACGGCGGTATCTCAGGAATCGTCCCCGGTGTGTCGCGCATCTCGCCAGGCCAAGAGGTCTCGCACCGGACCAAGGTCGTAGTCCGGACCGTTGAGCCCGACGGTGAACAGTCGGGTGCCAACGGCATACAGTTCCTCGGCGCTCGCGGCATAGTCCTCGACGTCCTCAGGGAATCGTCCGGGCTTGGGGGAGACTCCGGCCGAGCGCTCGATCTCGGCTGGCTCCCGGCCCAGGCGTGCACACCACTGGTCAAGGACCGCATGCTTGTGCGCGATCGTCTCGGCACCGCCGAAGCCATGCCAGATATCCGCGTGCTCCGCCACGATGCGCAAGGTCTTGCGCTCGCCGCCACCACCGATGAGCACCGGGATGTCCCGCGTTGGTGCGGGATTGAGTTGCGCCCACCGACCCTTGATCAGCGGCAGGTCGCGGGCGAGGGCATCAAGCCGTCCGCCAGCGGTGCCGAAGTCGTAGCCGTACTCGGCGTAGTCCCGCTCGAACCAGCCTGAGCCAATCCCCAGAATGAGGCGGCCCGGGCCGCCGTCGCGAGCGCTGATGTGATCCACGGTGCGTGCCATGTCGGCGAGGAGCTGCGGGTTGCGATAGCTATTGCAGGTCACCAGCGCGCCGATCTGCGCGCGCTGCGTGGCTTCGGCCCAGGCAGCCAACATGGTCCAACACTCGAAGTGCGCGCCATCGGCTTCGCCGTACAGCGGGTAGAAGTGATCCCAGTTGAAGATGACATCCACGCCCAGGTCATCGAGTTGGGCGCAAGCTCGCCGCAGATCGGCATAGGCCGCATGCTGTGGGTGCAACTGCACGCCAATGCGGATCGGGCGCACGGTCATGAGGTGATCACGCTGCCCTTGCCGACCACGGTCAGGCCACTCTCGGTCACCGTGAACCCGCGGGCGAGATCGTGTTCCCGATCAAAGCCGATACTCGTGCCATCGGGGACGTTGACATTCTTGTCGATGATCGCTCGCTGGATCCGACAATTGCGGCCCACCTCTACGCCGTCGAGCAAGACGCTGGTATCGATCTCGGTGTAGCTGTGCACATGCACATCGGGGCTGACCACCGAGGAGTTGACCCGCGCACCCGAGATCACGACGCCGGGGGAGACCGCGGAATTGAGTGCCTCGCCGACGCGACCATGCTGACCGTGCACAAACTTGGCCGGTGGGTAGGGACCGTAGGAGGTGTAGATCGGCCAGTCGTAGTTGTAGAGATTGAAGACCGGGTGGATCGAGACAAGATCCATGTGCGCCTCGAAGTAGGAGTCCAGAGTCCCGACGTCGCGCCAATAGCCCTGGTCTCGCTCGGTGCCGCCGGGAATGACGTTGTCCTTGAAGTCATAGGTGTACGCACGTTCCTGCGCGACCAGTGCGGGCACGATGTCGCCGCCCATGTCGTGTTTGCTGTCCGCGTCCTGCGCGTCCTTGGTGACCGCGTCGATGAGCTCCTTGGCGTCGAAGACGTAGTTGCCCATGCTGGCCAGGACCTCGTCGGGAGAGTCCGGCAAACCCTTGGCGTCGGTCGGCTTCTCCCGGAAGGCCGCGATCTTGGAGTGGTCCTCGGCGTCGACCTCGATCACCCCGAACTGATCCGCGGTGCTGATCGGCTGCCGAATCGCGGCGACCGTGACCCCGGCACCCGAGGCGATGTGCTGGTCGACCATCTGGGAGAAGTCCATCCGGTACACGTGGTCGGCGCCCACCACGACCACGATGTCGGGCTTCTCATCGGTGATGGTGTTCAGGCTTTGGTAGATCGCGTCCGCGCTGCCCGAGTACCAACTCTTGTCGATGCGCTGTTGCGCCGGGATCGGCGCCACATAGTTGCCGAGCATGGTCGACATCCGCCAGGTCTTGGTGACATGCCGGTCCAAGCTGTGGGACTTGTACTGCGTCAGCACCACGATCTTGAGATAGCCCGAGTTCACGACATTGGACAGCGCGAAGTCGATGAGCCGGTAGATGCCCCCGAAGGGCACCCCCGGTTTGGCGCGATCTCGGGTCAACGGCATCAACCGCTTGCCCTCGCCGCCGGCCAGCACAATCACGAGAATCTTCGGTCCACCACGTCGCAGGGCCATGACTCCAACCTAGTGGCGCAGCCCGGTCAGCGGGAGACCCTGTCTCGTGCCGAGCGCCCTCGATAGGCTGACGGTGTGCGTGTAGACATCCTGACCAAGGAGTACCCCCCGACGATCTACGGCGGGGCCGGTGTCCACGTCGCCGAGCTCACCCGTGCGCTGCGGGCCCGCGGAGACCTTGAGGTTCGGGTTGAGGCCTTCGGGCCACCGCGAGACGAGGCCGGCACCACCGGCTTCGCCGACCCGGTCGAACTGGCGGGCGCGAATGCCGCCCTGGTCACCATGGGCGTCGACTTGGCGATGGCTGCCGCGACCGAAGGCGCCTCACTGGTGCACTCGCACACCTGGTATGCCAATTTTGCCGGCCACACTGCGGCGCTGCTGCACGGCATACCTCACGTGGTCTCGGCCCACAGCCTGGAGCCCATGCGGCCCTGGAAGGCCGAGCAATTGGGGGGTGGTTATCGGCTGTCGTCCTGGATCGAGCGCACGGCCTATGAGACTGCCGATACGGTGATCGCGGTCAGCGATGGGATGCGGCAGGACGTCCTGCGCAGTTATCCGCAGGTGGACCCGGACAAGGTCAGGGTCATCCACAACGGCATCGACGCTCAACTGTGGCAACGCCATCGGGACGAGGACACGGTGCGCCGGCACGGTGTGAACCCCGATCAGCGCAGTGTGATCTTCGTGGGTCGGATCACCCGGCAAAAGGGGCTGCCCTATCTGCTGCGGGCGGTGGCCCAGTTGCCGCCCGATGTCCAGGTCGTGCTCCTGGCGGGGGCGCCCGATACGGCGGAGATCAAGGCCGAGGTCGAGGGCTTGATTGCTGAGCTCCGACTTACCCGGGATGGTGTCGTGTGGATCCCCGACATGCTTCCTCGCGCCGAGGTGATTGCCTTGCTTTCCGCAGCCACCGTCTTTGTGTGCCCGAGCGTCTATGAGCCACTGGGCATCGTCAATCTCGAGGCGATGGCCTGCGAGGTGCCCGTGGTCGGCACCGCTACCGGGGGCATTCCCGAAGTCGTCGTGGATGGCGAGACCGGTTGGCTGGTCCCGATCGAGCAGGTTCAAGATGGCACCGGCACCCCGGTCGACCCGGATCGCTTCGTCGGCGACTTGGCAGCCGCTCTCAACGAGGCGGTCAGCGATCCTGCCCGCGCCGACCGGATGGGTCTGGCGGGCCGTCAGCGGGCCATCGACCACTTCTCGTGGCAGCGGATCGCCGAGACCACGAACCAGCTCTACCTGGATGTGCTGCGTCGTCGACTCCTTGGGTCCATGTGATGAGCGATGTCCTCGCCTTCGCGAGCGTTGGGGTCGTGCGTGGCCAGACCACCCTGCTGGACGATGTCAGCTGGGAGGTGGAGGAGGGGCAGCGCTGGGTGATCCTCGGGCCCAATGGCGCGGGCAAGACCACCTTGCTTCAGCTCGCCTCGGGACGCATGCACCCCACCACCGGCGTGGCCGGCATCCTGGGTGAGGTGCTCGGCGCGGTCGATGTCTTCGAACTCCGCCCCCGCATCGGGTTGGCCAGCGCCATTCTCGCCGAGCGCATTCCCGGGGGAGAGCGGGTCGGCGATGTCGTGGTCACCGCCTCCTACGGGGTGGTTGGTCGGTGGCGCGAGCGATATGACCGCCTGGATGAGTCGCGGGCCGTGGAGTTGCTCTCGGCGCTGGGGGCCGGACACCTCGTGGACCGCACCTTTGGCACCTTGTCCGAGGGGGAGCGCAAGCGGGTTCAAATCGCGCGGGCGCTGATGACCGACCCTGAGTTGATGCTCTTGGACGAGCCCGCCGCGGGCTTGGACCTTGGCGGACGTGAGGACCTGGTGATCCGGCTGGGTGACATCGCGGCCGACCTGATGGCGCCCGCCTTGGTGCTGGTCACCCATCATGTCGAGGAGATCCCACCGAACTTCACCGACGTCCTGCTGCTGCGCGAGGGCCGCATCGTCGCCCAGGGACCGATCGAGATCACGTTGACCGAGGGGAACCTGGAAGCCACTTTCGGCGTCCCTATTGCGTTGGAGATGCACAGCACCAGCCACGGGCGGCGCTATGCGGCTCGTGCCCGATGACGACCACGTATCGTCTAACCCTGAAAGGGTGGGAGTCATGACCTGGTTGAGCGAGAACGTGTGGGTTGCCTGGATCGCGCTCGCGATCGTCCTGGCCGCCATCGAAGCCCTCACCGTGGACTTCGTCTTCCTGATGTTTGCCGGCGGGGCGCTCGGTGGCGCTTTGACGGCCGCCTTGGACCTGCCATTCCTGGCCCAGTGCGTGGTCGCGGCTATCATTGCGGTGCTTCTGCTGGTCGTCGTGCGACCGATCATCAAGCGGCATTTCACCGATGGGGAGACCGACCACGGCATCGGGGTGGCTGGGCTGGTGGGCCGCGAAGCCGTTGTCCTGGACACGGTCACGCCGCACGTTGGAGGCCGGGTTCGCCTCGGGGGCGAGGTCTGGTCAGCGGTCCTTGCCGAGGGTAGCCCCGTGTGTGAGGCCGGCTCCGAGGTTCAGGTCAAGAGCATCTCGGGCGCGACCGCCATCGTCGCGGCCCTCCCTGGCGCTGATCACCGCGCCCTGTAGTCCTGCTTTGCCCATATCCCTGTGAGCGATTGGTTCAGCTGATGTTCGAATCCGACTTCCCCAGCGCAGCCCTCCTGCTGCCCTTGCTGGTCATCATCTTCGCGGTCGTGGTGCTGCTTCGGGCCGTCCGCATCGTCCCGCAGCAGAGCGCGCTCATCATCGAGCGGCTCGGCCGTTACTCGCGCACCCTCGAGGGTGGCTTCCACATCATCGTGCCCTTCGTTGACCGGGTCCGGGCCTCCATCGACCAACGCGAGCAGGTGGTCTCTTTCCCACCCCAGCCGGTGATCACCAGCGACAACCTCGTGGTCTCCATCGACACCGTCATCTACTACCAGGTCATCGATCCCAAGTCCGCCGTCTACGAAATCGCGAACTTCATCCAGGGCATTGAGCAGCTCACCGTCACCACGCTGCGTAATGTCATCGGTTCGCTGGATCTGGAACAAACCCTGACCAGCCGCGATCAGATCAACGGACAGTTGCGTGGCGTCCTGGACGAGGCCACCGGCAAGTGGGGGATCCGGGTAAACCGCGTTGAGCTCAAGGCCATCGACCCGCCGATGTCGGTGCAGGAGTCGATGGAGAAGCAGATGAAGGCCGAGCGGGACCGTCGCGCGGCCATCCTCAACGCCGAGGGCATCAAGGCTTCCCAGATCCTGACCGCCGAGGGCGAGAAGCAGTCCCAGATCCTGCGCGCTGAGGGTTCGGCCCAGGCGCGGATCCTGGAGGCCCAAGGGCAGGCGCGGGCGATTCAACAGGTCTTTGAGGCTATTCACCGTGGCCGTCCCACCGAGAAGCTCTTGGCCTACCAGTACCTGCAGGTGCTTCCGCAACTGGCCAGGGGCGATAGCAACAAGATGTGGATCATCCCCAGCGAACTCACCGATGCGCTCAAGGGCATTGGCGGCATGCTCGGCAAGGCTGCCCCTGGAGGGCTGGACGGTGGCGATCACTACGAGCCCGAGTCCACCATGGCCACCGCCTTCGAGGAGGCCACGCTGGAGGACCCCGCTACAGCGCTAGCGCAGGCGCGGGAGCAGGCCGAGCAGGCCAAGCCGCCGGCCGAGGGCCGTCCGACCACCTGAGCTGAACACCCGGCATTCGCCAGACACCCCGCGAGATAGCATCGCGGGGTGTCTTGGCTGGAGGCGCTTGCCGTCGTGCTCGCCGGCGTCGCCGCGGGGACCATCAATACGATCGTTGGCTCGGGCACGTTGGTGACCTTCCCGACCCTGCTCATGGTGGGCCTGCCGCCGATCACCGCGAATATGTCTAACAACATGGGCCTGATCCCGGGCAGCATCACCGGAACTCTCGGGTACCGGGCAGAGATGGTGGGCGGGGCCAAGGACCTGAAGCGGATCGTGCCGGCCGCCTTTATCGGTGGGCTGATCGGGGCGCTTCTGGTCTTGGTGCTCGATCCCGCATGGTTCCGGTCGGTGGTGCCGGTGTTGATCGGCTTCGGCATCCTGCTCGTGCTCTTTGGGAAGCGTTTGGGTGCCTGGGCGTCCACTCGCCATGCCCCCGAATCACCTCGACGTCTGCGGATGCTGCAGGCCAGCGTCGGCGCGGCTGGGGTGTATGGCGGCTATTTCGGCGGGGCGCAGGGCGTGATCCTGATGGGGGTCTTCACAGCGCTCACCGACCATCCACTCCAGCGGCTCAATGGGTACAAGAATGTGTGCGCGACGACCGCGAATCTCGTTGCTGCCGTCGTCTTCGTGGTGTTCGCGGGGGATCGGGTGGACTGGGGTGCGGCCGGCTTGATCGCTATCGGGTCGGTGATCGGCGGGGTGATCGGCTCCACGGTCGGGCGACGGATTCCACCAGAGGTGCTTCGCGCGATCATCGTTGCGGTCGGCACGATCGCGATCATCCGCCTGGTCTTCTTCCCGTGAGTGTCACCTGGGGCGTACTGGCGATCCTGGGTGTGGTGGTCGCCGTGGGCTCGCTGATCCAGGGGACCATCGGATTCGGGGTGGCCGTGATCGCCGCGCCGGTGACAGTGATGCTGGCGCCGAGCCTGCTTCCTGGGTCTGTGCTCATCTGCGGCTTCACCCTCGCGGTGGTGCAGCTGGCCCATAGCCGGGGTGGTGGCCGGTCTGGTCTGGATGCCCTGCGTCCTGGCCGGGTATGCCGCTGCGGCGCCACTGCGAGCCCGGGTGGACGCCGACCGCTTCCGCCGTTGGGTGCTGATCTTCTGCGTGCTCGCCTCGGTCAGTGTGTTGGCCCGGGCCGCAGTAGGCTGACGCGCTGTGCCTCAGCCCATAGTCTCGGCGGACGATCTCGCGCTCCATGACTACGTCGGGCTCACCGATGTCGCGCTGCGGCGCCGGGTAGAGCCCGAACGCGGGTTGTACATAGCCGAGTCCGAGAAGGTCATCCGGCGAGCGCTGGCCGCGGGGCACCGACCTCGATCCTTCCTGATGGCCGAGCGCTGGCTCACCGACCTCGCGGATGTCGTGGGGCGGGCGGAGGCGGACGGCATACCGGTCTATGTCGGGGACCACGAGGTCATCGAGAGCCTGACCGGCTTCCATCTGCATCGCGGGGCCTTGGCGGCCATGCACCGACCAGTCCTGCCCAGCGTCGGAGACCTCGTGGCGAAGGCAAACCGGGTGTTGGTGCTGGAAGACGTCGTCGATCACACCAATGTGGGCGCCGTATTTCGGTCCGCAGCGGCGCTCGGGATCGATGCGGTCTTGGTGACCCCTCGGTGTGCTGATCCGTTGTACCGCAGGTCCATTCGAGTCTCCATGGGCACGGTATTTCAGGTGCCGTGGACACGCATCGACCCCTGGCCCGATGGCATCGAGAGCCTACGCGCGGCGGGTTTCGCGGTCGCGGCGCTGGCGCTATCCGATGAAGCAGTCACTCTCGAAGAATTGGCATCGGCGCCGCCTGCCCGGTTGGCCTTGGTATTGGGGACCGAGGGCGATGGACTCTCTCGCCGCACCTTGGCCGCGGTCGACCTCACCGTGACCATCCCCATGGCTGGGGGAGTGGACTCGCTCAATGTCGCCGCAGCTGGCGCCGTGGCGGCGTATGCCTTGCGGTCTCGGTTGTCCTAGTCGGTGTCGAGGCGGACCAGGCGTCGCAGCAGACGCTCGGCCTCATCTTCAGGGTCCGCGCAGAGGCCCGAATGCACGGGTCCTGGCTGGAGCACCGTCGAGCGTGGGGCCGCGATCCAGCCAAAGCGCTTACCCAAGGTCGCCAGCCGGGGCGTGGCCTCGGGCTGATCGGTACACACCCCGAGCACCGCGGTGAGGGCGGCCGCCAAGGCGTCGAGATCCACGCTGGGGTCGAGGGCCAGCAGCCGGTCCTGGTCCAGGTGCGAAGCGCAGACCAAGGCGTCCGCGGATTGAGAATGCAGCACGACGCCGACGTTGAGGAATTCCTCGCGATCCACCCTGGGCACATAACGCAAGACGACGTACTGGTAGGGGTGCATGCTCATGCCGTCACCCACCACCGCTGCGGCGTGGCCAGGCGGGCCCGAAGGTGATCGACGTACGCCGCCCGGACGGCATCGGTGTCCAGCAGCCAGGGCGTGAGCTCGAGCCATTCGCTGGGGACGGCGCTGACGATGTCGTCGATGGCTGCATGGCTCAGCCGGTCGCGCATCTGGTCGTGGATGGCGAGGGTGGGCTCCGCCACCGACCGCAGTAGGTGACTGTCGGCGGCATACGGCAGGCTCGCGAAGCGCTCGGCGTCGGGGGCCTTCGAGGGCCAGGAGTGGTGCACATAGAGCGCCGCGCCATGGTCGATGGCCCAGACTTGGCGGTGCCAACGCAGCAGATTCGGGTTGGACCAGGTGCGATCGACATTGAGCGTGAAGGCGTCCAGCCACAGGATAGCGGTGGCCTCCTGGGTGGGCGGCGGTGTGCCGCCGTCGTAGCCGAAGGCGCCGGGCAGCAGGTCGACCCCGAGGTTGCTGCCGTGGCTGGCGTTGAGCAGATCCTGAACCTCTTCATCGGCCTCATATCGCGCGATGTCCGCCGGGAGGTCAAGCTCCACCAGCTCGGGAGTTCGGATGCCGATGTGCCGAGCGAGTTGGCCGACGATGACTTCGGCGACGAGGACCTTCAGACCCTGGCCGGCGCCACGGAACTTGGCCACATAGGTGCCCAAATCGTCGGCCTCGACCACGCCGGGAAGTGACCCGCCTTCACGCAGGGGCGTGACATAACGGATCGCGCGGACGCGGGGAAGGTGGGGCACGAAGCCAAGGTATCCGACGGCGGCCGGTGGCCTGCCCGGGAGCACCACGCTGAGCGTGGATCTGCTGAGTGTCCGAGGGGGGACTTGAACCCCCATGCCCTATACGGGCACTAGCACCTCAAGCTAGCGCGTCTGCCAATTCCGCCACCCGGACGAGTGGTGTCCGGCACCGTGGGGCGGTGCCAGCGACGTCCCGGAACGATACACGTTCGCCATCGAAAACCTGAAACCGACCGGCCGGCCCGAGCGGCATGCGCTCTGAGCACTTACAGTGCCAGTCATGAGCTCCGACGATCTTCACCCGGCGCCCACTGCGCCTCCGGCCGCCCCCACCGCCGAGTCCGAGGTCACCCGGCTCTGCCAGGAGCTCATCCGGATCGACTCCAGCAACTATGGCGACGGCAGCGGACCGGGCGAGGCGCAGGCTGCGGCATATGTGGTCCAGTCGCTGCGTGAGGTGGGCCTGGACGCACAGACCTACGAGAGCGACCCCGGCCGAGTCAGCGTCGTTGTGCGCATCCCCGGCGCCGACCGCAGCCGAGGTGCGCTCTGTATTCACGGTCACTTGGACGTCGTGCCCGCGCACGCGCAGGACTGGCAGCACGACCCCTTCGGCGGCGAGCTGATCGACGGCCTGATTTGGGGCCGCGGGGCGGTCGACATGAAAGGTATGGACGCGATGATCCTGGCGGTGATCCGGGAGCTCGCCCGCACCGGCACCATCCCGCCCCGCGACCTTGTGGTGGTCTTCTTTGCCGATGAGGAGGCCGGTGGCCGCCAGGGCAGCCACTTCATGGTCGAGCAGCACCCAGAGGTCTTCGCCGGCGTCACCGAGGCCATCTCCGAGGTCGGCGGCTACTCGGTTACGGTGCCCGCCAAGGAGGGTGGTGAGCGCCGTGCCTACTTGCTGCAAAGCGCCGAGAAGGGCATCGCCTGGCTCCGCCTGACCGCTCGCGGCCGGGCCGGCCACGGCTCGGTCCCCAATGACGAGAATGCTGTGGTCCGGCTCGCTCAGGCGCTCACCAGAATTGCCGCCCACGAGTGGCCCCGGGAGATCATCCCCAGTGTCCGCATGCTGCTGGACGGCCTCTCCGAGGTCACCGGAACCCCGTACACCGACCACGATCTGGATGCGCTGCTCGACCACCTGGGCGGGGCCAAGGGCTTCGTCTTGGGTACCCTGCGCGACACCAGTAACCCGACCATGCTCGAGGCCGGATATAAGCACAATGTCATCCCTCAGCAGGCGCATGCGAGCGTTGACTGCCGCTTCCTTCCCGGTCACCAGGAGGTGCTCCTGAAGACCATCGATGACCTCGTGGGCGATGACGTCGACGTGGAGGTGCTGGTCGGGGATATTTCCCTGGATGCACCCTTCGATGGCCCGCTTGTGGAGGCCATGGTGGCGGCGATCAGCGCCGAGGATCCCGGAGCGGTCGTCCTGCCCTACTGCCTCTCCGGAGGCACCGATAACAAGGCGCTCTCGCTGCTCGGCGTCACGGGCTACGGCTTTGCGCCCCTGCAATTGCCCGCCGATCTCGACTTCGCCCCGATGTTTCACGGCATTGACGAGCGGGTCCCGGTGAGTGCGCTGACCTTTGGCGTGCGAGTGCTCCGCCGATTTATCGCAGCGTGCTGAAACCCGGCACGCGGATGATCTTGCGGCGCAGCCAGGTACGGGTCGTGCCGCCCAGGTAGACAACAGTGCGGTGTAGCTCCCAATGCGCGTACTCGGCTTGGTCGGTCAAGGCGCGCCGAATCTCGCGCGTCGATGTGCCCCGCGCGAAGGTCAGTGTGCGGTACTCGTACTCGACCATCCGTGCCATTGTGCGCCGAAAGCCGATACCGTCAAGGCATGAGCGCCGACCCGCGTGCCGCACTAGACCAGCTCTTCGCCGCCTTCGAGCGGCACCTCGAGGCGTGTGCACGTCGGGGCGGTGAAGATGACCCCAGCGTGGTGGCCGCCTATGACGACCTTGCGGACGCCTTCGAGGCCTATGACGCCGCCCTCTATGACGCGTACGAGGAGATGACCCCGCTCGACATCTATGCGGGCGCCGATGAGGACGCTGAAGATGACGTCGACGATGACGAAGACGACGACATCGACGATGACGATGGCGAGGTTGAGGACACCGACGAGGCCCTCGAAGACCACGACGAGGATGGCGACGACGCCCACCTGTACTCCGGGCTCGACGACGAGGAGTTCGACTACGAAGACGCCCCCCGCGCATGAGGCTCGCCCTGGGTCTGGGGTATGCCGGCGGCGGACTGGACCTGGATGCTCCGGCGCTGGCTCAGCTTGCCGAGGAGTGCGGGTATGCCGCGGTGTGGGTCGCCGAGGCCTATGGCTCGGATGCCGCCAGCGTCCTGGGGTGGCTGGGGGCTAGCACGCAGCAGATTGGACTCGGCTCGGCTGTCTTCCAAATCCCGGGCAGAACCCCTGCGATGACGGCGATGACGGCCGCGACCCTGGATTGGTTCTCGGGCGGTCGAATGCTCCTGGGCCTGGGAGTCTCCGGCCCTCAGGTCAGCGAGGGCTGGCACGGCGTCGGCTTTGAGGCGCCGCTGGCCCGCACCCGCGAGTACCTCGCCATCGTGCGGGCCGCGCTAAACCGGGAGCTCGTGGCGAGCCCCGGACCGTACTACCCGCTGCCATTGCCCGGTGGCGCGGGCAAGGCCCTCAAACTCACCGTGCGCCGTACCCGGGCACACCTGCCGATCTACCTCGCCGCCGTCGGCCCGCGCAACCTGCGACTTGCCGGCGAGATTGCCGATGGCTGGCTGGGCATTTTCGTCAGTCCGGAGCACAGCGACGACATCTTCGCCGCCCTTCGCCAGGGGCGTCGCGACGCCGGCTACGGGAGCGAGGACCAGGACCCGCTCGACGGCTTCGATGCGGTCGCCGCGGTGCCGGTGTGCATCCATGACGACCTCGAGGCCGCCCGCGCGCGCATTGCGCCGCATGTGGCCTTGTACGTGGGCGGGATGGGATCGCGCGCCGCGAACTTTTATCACGCAAGCGCCACCCGGATGGGTTTCGGTGACGCCGCCGGGCAGATCCAAGAGCTCTATCTCTCGGGCCGGCCGCGGGAGGCGGCCGACGCGGTGCCGCTGGACCTGGTCGATGCGGTCGCGCTGATCGGGCCGCATGAGCGCATCCGCGAGCGGATGCGCCGCTATGCCGCAGCCGGCGTCACCACCCTGACCGTCAACCCGGTCGGCGCGGTGGGCGAGGAACGCGAAGCGATCGTGCGTACGATGGCCAGACTCATCGCTGACCTCTGAAAGGCCCTCCCATGCCCGTGGAGCTGAGTTACCTCCAGGCCATCATCCTTGGCATCGTCGAGGGCCTCACTGAATTCCTGCCGGTGTCCTCGACCGGCCACCTGACCATCACCGAGCAACTCTTGGGCTTGCCGGTCGACGCGCCTGCAGTCACGGCATACACGGCCATCATCCAGATCGGTGCCATCGCGGCGACTTTCATCTACTTCGCCAGGAAGATTGCCCGCCTGCTGATCGCCTGGGTCACAGGAATGGTGAACCCGCAGGCTCGCCAGCAGCATGATTACCAGTTGGCCTGGGCAGTCATCGTCGGCTCGATCCCCGTGGGCTTGGTCGGCTTTGCGCTCAAGGACGTGATCGGGGGGCCGCTGCGCAGTCTCTGGGTGGTGGCCGGCGCGCTGATCGCGTGGTCCGCGGTGATGTGGTGGGCCGAAGGCCGGCATGACCAGATCGCGTCCGCCGGGGAGCAGCGAGGCGAGGGCGCGGTGACTCTGCGCGATGGCGTCATCATCGGGTTGGTGCAGTGTTTCAGTCTGATCCCCGGAGTCTCCCGATCCGGCGCCACTATCTCGGCCGGTATCGCCCGGGGCATCGATCGGGTCACCGCCACTGAGCTGTCCTTCTTCCTCGCGATTCCGGCACTCACGGCGGCCGGGATCTTCGAAGCGGTCGACAACCGTGATGCGGTCATGGACCTCGGCGTCGGCCAGATGCTCGTCGGCATCGTCGTCGCTTTCGCGGTGGCCTATGCCTCGATCGCCTGGCTCCTGCGCTTCGTGGCGGGGAACTCGCTGCGTTCGTTCGTCTGGTACCGCATCGGTCTGGGCATCCTGCTCGTCGGTGCCCTCTGGGCCGGTGGAATCAGCGCGACCTGAGCGCGTGCCCCTGGCGACCCGCCCGGCTAGAGCCAACCGGAGCGCTTGAAGGCGCGATAGAGCATCCCGCAGGCGCCGAACATCACCGCCAGCACCAGGAAGTAGCCATACGTCCAGCGCAACTCCGGCATATTGTCGAAGTTCATGCCGTAGACCCCGGCGATCATCGTCGGGAGGGCAGCGATCGCGACCCAAGCCGAGATCTTGCGCATATCGGAGTTCTGCTGAACCGAGATCTGGGCCAGATGCGCGCCCAAGACATCGGTGAGCAGCCGATCATAGGACTCGACATGGTCAATCACCGCGTGCAGGTGGTCCGAGACATCGCGGATCAGCAACTTGATCTCGTCCTCCTGGATGGGCGAGATCGTGGCGTGGTGGAGCATCTGGAGCGGCGCCGACAGCGGTGAGGTGGCCCGTTTGAACTCGAGCACTTCCCGCTTGAGCCGATAGATGTTCTCGGAACTGACGGTTTCACCCCCGAAGACCGCGGTCTCGATCTGCTCCAGGTCCAAGGCGATTTCGTCGTCGATGGCGCGGTAGGTGTCGACCACACTGTCCACGATCGCGTGCAGCGCACCCATGGGCCCGAGGCGCAGCCGTTCGGGCTCGGCCTCCAGGGCTAGGCGGATCGAGGACAGCGGCGCGGCTTCGCCCCGCCGCACCGTGACGATGAACTGCTCGCCGACGAAGATCATCATCTCGCCGGTCTCGATATCGCTGGTCTCTTCGACATAGCGCAGCGGCTTGAAGACAAAGAAGATCGAACCCTCGTAGACCTCCACCTTGGCGCGCTGTCCGCCATGAAGGGCATCCTCCACGGCCAGCGGGTGCAACTTCAGCTCGTCACGGACGAGGTCGAACTCCGCTTCGGTGGGGTCCTTGAGACCGATCCACACATAGGAGGATCGGTCGCCGGCGGCGCGGAGTTGGTCCAACTCATTGCTGAGGTCCCCACAGGGATGACGCTGGCCCTGCGCATAGACGGCCTGATCCACAATCACGTCCCTATCGTGGCCGTACAGTGCCGATGTGACCACCGTCTTGCTGATCCGACACGCCGAATCGGCCTCAAACGCCGCGGGAACCCTTTCCGGGCGGATGCCCGGGGTCGCTTTGACCGATCGGGGTCGGGAAGCGGCGGTGGCATTGGGGGACCGGTTGGCCGGGCTGGACTTGGTGCTGCGCGCCAGCTCGCCGATGGAGCGCTGCCGTGAGACCGCGGCGCTGGCCGGCTTGGAGCAGGTGGAGGTGGTGGCCGGGTTCACCGAGTGCGGCTATGGCGCGTGGACCGGACGCGCCCTGCGCGACTTGGCCGAGGATCCGCTCTGGCGCGTCGTTCAGGACAGTCCAGGCGAGGCGTACTTCCCCGCTTCACCCGAGTATGCCGCCGAGTCACTGACGCAGATGGGGGAGCGCATCTGGGCGACCCTGACGGGGCTTGATGCTGACCTGTCCAACGAGCACGGCGAGGGTGTGCTCTGGGCAGCGGTCACCCATGGGGACCCGATCAAGGCCGCACTGGCCCACGCCAGCGGCGCCGGGATCGGCGCGCTACAACGCTTTCGGGTGGATCCGGCATCGATCAGCGTGATCACCTGGGCCTCCGGTCGGCCGACCATCGCGGCCGTCAACACGCACTCCGGCGGGCTGGCGGCATTCCGGCCACGTCGCCACACCGAGGAGGTCGGCGGCGGCTCGGGAGACTGAGACACCACTCATGGGTCGTTATTGCATATAGTTCGCAATAACGACCCATGAGAGGACTGCCGGCATGCACGTGCCCGATGGATTCCTGAATCTGCCCACCTCCGCGGCCACGGCGGTTGTTGCGGTGAGCGTGGTGGCGCTCTCCGCACGGCGGGCCCGCGCCGAGTTGGACGACCGGACCGCACCGCTGGCCGGGCTGGTGGCCACCTTCATCTTTGCCGCTCAAATGATCAACTTCCCGGTGGGCGCAGGCACCTCGGGGCATCTCATCGGCGCGGCCCTCGCGGCGGCCCTGGTGGGGCCGTGGGCGGCGACGCTGTGCCTGACCGTGGTGCTGATCGTGCAGGCCCTGCTCTTTGCCGACGGTGGGGTCAGTGCCCTGGGAACCAATGTGCTCCTCATGGGCATCGTCGCCGTCTGGACTGCCTGGTGGGTGATGCAGACCGTGATTCGACTCACCCGCGGTCGCCCCCGTGGGGTCCTGATCGCGGTGGCCTTGGGGTCCCTGATCTCGGTGCCGGTGGCCGCGCTGGCGTTCTCGGCGCTCTTTGCCGTGGGAGGCGCTGCCGAGGTGCCCGTGGGCCTGCTGATGAAGACGATGGCCGGTTGGCATGTGCTGATCGGTGCGGGAGAAGCACTGGCAACGACGGCCGTCGTGGGCGCGGTGCTTCGTACCCGCCCCGACCTCGTCCGGCTCGCCCGGCGCCCTGCCGAGGACGTCAGCGCCCAGGAGAGCGTGGTGATCGCATGAGTACCCGACGCCTGGTGTCGGCGGGCTTGGTGCTCAGCCTGCTGGTGGCCGGAGTGCTCTCGCTTGTGGCCTCCTCGCACCCCGATGGCCTGGAGTTCGTTGCGGGCGCCCTGGGTTTCGACGGGAGCGCGCAGGAGAGCCGCACGGCCTCCTCGCCGCTGGCCGACTATGCGGTCCGCGGCGTGGACGGTGGCCTGTCGGGAGGGCTCGCCGGCATCCTCGGCGTGCTGATCGTGGCGGCCTTGTCTTTCGGGCTGTTCTTCGCGCTCCGCCGGCGCGCGACGCGTAGCTGATTGTGGGCGCCGGCACCGGCCAACACCTGCACGTCGAGGGAAACAGCCTGCTGCACCGAATGTCGGCGACCGCCAAACTCGTCGGCCTGCTGGCCCTGGTCGTCGTCGTGGTGGCCATCCCCAAAGGGGCGTGGTTCGCCTTGGCCGGCTCGCTGTGCCTCGGGATGCTCGTCTTGGTGTCCACCGGGGTGAGCGCACGGCATACCCTGCCCAGACTTGCCGTCGATCTGCCGTTCGTCGTCTTCGCTCTCGTGCTGCCCTTCGTGGCGACTGGGACGCGGGTGCCGCTTGGCCCGGTGACGGTCAGCGAAAGTGGCCTGGTGGCTGCCGGTACCTTGCTCGCCAAGGCGAGCACGGGCGCCCTGGTCGGCGTGGCCTTTGCGGTCACGACCGCACCTCGGGACCTTGTGCTGGCCCTCCAACAACTACGCGTGCCAGACCCTATGGTGAGCATCGTGTCTTTCATGGTCCGCTATCTGTCGGTGGTCTCCGGAGAGCTTGCCCGGATGCGGATTGCCCTGGCCTCCAGGGGCTTTCGTGGCCGAAGCCTGCGATCGTGGCCCACCATCGCCGCCAGCGCCGGCGCGCTCTTTGTGCGTAGCTTCGAGCGTGGTGAGCGCGTCCACTTGGCCATGCTGAGCAGGGGGTATGCCGGTCGACTGCCCGCGCTGGAGGCGCCCACCACGACGCCGTCGATGTGGGCACTGGCGCTGGCGCCTGCGGCGATTGCCGGTGGACTCCTGGTCGGTGCCCTGCGATGAGTCATCCGGTCCTGGATCTGCGGGGGGTTCGCTATGCCTATCCCGGTGGGCATGAGGCCCTGAGTGGGGTAGACCTACACGTTCACGCGGGCGAGCGGGTTGCCTTGCTCGGGCCCAATGGCGCTGGGAAGACCACGCTTGTCCTCCACCTCAATGCGATCTTGCGGGCTACTTCGGGGTCCGTGAGCGTCAGTGGTCGCCAGGTCACCACTGACACGATCGCCGAGATTCGGCGCTGCGTGGGGGTGGTCTTCCAAGACCCCGACGACCAGCTCTTCATGCCGACGGTGCGCGATGACGTGTCCTTCGGCCCGGCCAACCTCGGCCTGCGCGGGGATGATCTGGCGGAGCGGGTGGATGAGGCGCTCACTGCCGTCGGGGTGGCCGATCTGGCGGATCGGCCCCCGCACCACCTCTCTTTCGGGCAACGCCGCCGAGTGGCGATCGCCACGGTGCTGGCCATGCGTCCGGAGATCCTCGTGCTCGACGAGCCCTCCTCGAACCTCGATCCAGCCGCCCGCCGCGAGCTTGCCGAGATCCTCGAGAGCCTGGACGTGACGATCCTCATGGTCACTCATGATCTGCCCTATGCCGCGCAACTGTGCGAGCGCGCGCTGGTGCTCTCCGGTGGACGGATCGTTGCTGACGGGCCCACCGTCGACCTCCTGCGCGACGAGGAACTGATGCGAGCGCACCGGCTCGAACTGCCATTCGGCTTCTCGGTGTAGCGCACCGGCCGACCTCGTCTATGGTCGGGTGTATGCCGCGAGCCGAATTTGACCCGCCACAACGCTTCGTGGCTGGCACGGTGGGACCGCCAGGGATGCGGACCTTCTTCCTGCAAGCCCGCTCCGGGAACCGGCTGTATGCGGTCTCCCTGGAGAAGGGCCAAGTGACCATCCTCGCCGACAAGGTGCTCGACCTCCTCGATACCGTGGGGGAGGGCGCCGAACCGGTGCTGCCCGATGCCGGGCCCTTGGAGGTGCCCATCGAGGACGAGTTCCGGGTGGCCGCGCTGACGCTGGCCTGGGATACCGCGCGCCGCCTCGTCGTGATCGAGTGCCATGACGCGGACCCCGACGAGGCCGATCCCGCCGAACTCACCTCGCTGCGGGTGGTGCTGCCTCCCGACATCGCCCGCGGGTTCGCCCGCCGGGCGCAGGCCGTCGTGGCTGCCGGGCGCCCCGCATGTCCCTTCTGTGGGCAGCCGCTAGACCCAGATGGCCACATCTGCCCCCGCGCCAATGGCTACCGACGCTGAGGTCTGCGCGCACCTGCTGGCCGGTGAGCTCGAGGTGCTCGGTCGGATCGTGGACTCCTCCAACCAGGCACTCCTGGTCTCCTGCAGCGATGGCGCCACCCAGACCCTGGCGATCTACAAGCCGCTGCAGGGCGAGCGTGCGCTCTGGGACTACCCCGATGGCTCGTTGGTCGCGCGAGAGCGCGCTGCCTATCTGATCTCGCATGCTGCCGGGGTCGACATCGTGCCGCCCACGGTGTTGCGGGACGGTCCCTTCGGGCCTGGCTCGGTCCAGGAATGGATCGGCGAGGTCGAGGGAGAGCACGCCGGTCTGGTCGAGGTGGTCGAGCCGCAGGCCGTGCCCGCGGGCTGGATCCCCGTCCTAGCCGCTCAGGACCAACGCGGCCGCCCGATCCTGCTGGTCCACGCCGACGACGCCCGGTTGCGGACTGTGGCCGTGCTCGACGCGGTGCTGAACAACTCCGATCGCAAGGGCAGCCATCTCATCCTCGAGGGGGATCGGCTGCGAGGAATCGACCACGGCGTGAGCCTCGGGGTCGAGCCGAAGGTGCGAACGGTGTTGTGGGGGTGGGCCGGGCAGCCGCTGACGGACACCGACCGAGGCCATCTTCAGACCCTCGACGCGGCCCTCAAGAGCAGTCTGCGGACCGAGCTGGCTCCGCTGCTGACCGCGGCCGAAGTGAACGCCCTGGATGAGCGTGTGCAGGCCCTCCTGGCCGACGGGGTTCATCCGGGGCCGACACCCGGATGGCCCGCGATCCCGTGGCCGGCCCTGTGAGCCACGTCCGGGCCCGCGGCGACATAGGCTTCACCCCGTGAAGTCCTGGCCCGCCCCAGCATTGCCCGACCTACCCGGACGCGCCGGTGCCATCACCGTGGCCGACTCCTCCACGGGTGGCCCGCTCACCATCGAGCCGGATGGGCCGGTACGCATGTATGTCTGCGGGATCACTCCGTATGACGCGACCCACCTTGGTCACGCGGCCACCTATGTCACCTTTGATGTCCTGGGCCGTGCCCTACGCGATGCCGGGCACGAGGTGCGCTACGTCCAGAACATCACCGATGTGGACGATCCTCTCCTTGAGCGCGCCGCCCGCGACGGAGTCCGCTGGCAGGAGTTGGCCACCCGGGAGATCGACCTCTTCCGCGAGGACATGACCGCTCTGGGGGTCATCCCGCCCGATCATTTCGTGGGAGTCGTGGACTCCATCGAGCTCATCGCCGATGCGGTGCGCCAACTGGAGGCGCGCGGCGCGGCATACCGAATCCCGGTCCCCGAGAACCCCACTGGCGACCAGGACATCTACCTCGATCTGGCCTCGACGCCGGACTTCGGCGACGTCAGCGGTTGGTCTCGTGAGGCCATGATGGAGGTCTTTGCTGAGCGGGGGGGAGACCCTGACCGAGCCGGCAAGAGAGACCCCCTCGATCCATTGCTGTGGCGGGCAGCCAGGCCCGGCGAACCGTGTTGGACCGTTGACGGGATCGGGTCGGGTCGCCCGGGCTGGCACATTGAATGCACCGCCATCGCGCTGCGCTATCTGGGCGAGCCGATCGACATTCAAGGTGGCGGTTCGGACCTGGTCTTCCCGCACCACGAGATGAGTGCTGCTCAAGCCGCGGCGCTCACCCAGGAGCCGGTCTTCGCTCGGGCCTTCGTCCATCAGGCGATGGTGGGACTGGACGGCGAGAAGATGAGCAAGTCCAAGGGCAACCTGGTCTTGGTCTCGCGTCTTCGCCAGGACGGGGTCGACCCCATGGCGATCCGGTTGGTCCTCCTTGCACACCGGCATAACCGGGACTGGGAGTACACCGACGCTGACCTCACCGAAGCTCAGGAACGACTCTCCAGGTGGCGAGCAGCGTTGTCGGGCAACGGTTCTGCCGCCAGTCAGATAGTGGTCGATGGGCTGCGCGCCGCGCTGGCCGATGAGTTGAATACCCCGGCGGCGCTCTCCGTCGTGGACCACTGGGCCGCGGAAACCCTCGGTGGCGACACCTCAGAGCCCACCGGCGCCGGTGTCGTGGCGCGCGCCATCGACGCCTTGCTCGGCATTCGACTCTGAATCCCCGGTAGTCAACGCTGACCCGAGCGCGTCACAACTGAGGGGGAGGCTCCGCGCCGGGGCCGAGGTTGCCTCGACGCCGCAGGTATCGCTCGAACTCCTTGGCGATGGCGTCGCCGCTGGCCTCAGGAAGCTCAGCGGTGTCCTGGGCCTCCTCGAGTGACTCGACGTATTCGAGCACCTCGGTGTCCGCGGCAGCCAACTCGTCGATGCCACGCTCCCACGCGTGCGCGTCATCCTCGAGTTCACCGCGATCAATCGTGGCGTCGAAAAGATCCTCGAGTCGAGCGATCAGCGAGAGGGTGGCCTTGGGGGAGGGAGTGTGCCCGGCATAGTGCGGCACGGCCGCCCAACAGGAGACCGAGTCGATCCCGACCTGAACGGCGGCATCGGCGAGGACCCCGGTGATCCCGGTCGGGCCCTCGTAGCTGCTGAGTTCCGCGTCATAGCGCTCCCGAACGCGTTCGACAGCGGCAGTCGTGGTCACCGGGATCGGCCGTGAGTGGGCTACATCGGCCATCAGCGCACCCAGGGTCAGGCACAGGGTGACGCCATGCTCGGCTGCAAACTCCATGAGTTCGATAGCGAAGGCACGCCACCGGAAGGAGGGCTCCACGCCCTGGACGAGGATGACATCGCGTCCCAGGCCCGTGCCCTGAGCCACCAAAATGCGCGTGGTGCGCCAGGTGATCCGTCGGGTGCCGTCCTCGGTCGAGACCCGCGGACGGTTGACCTGGAAGTCGTAATAGTCCTCGGGGTCCAGCGCCGAGACCGGCTCAGCACCCCAGATGGCTGCCAGGTGCTCGATGGCGGCGCTGGCCGCCTCGCCCGCGTCATTCCAGCCTTCGAAGGCCGCGATCATGACCGGGTTGTGCAGGAGCGGTACCTCCTCGAGCTCGATCACAGATGCGTCCTTTCGGTCGGGCGTGTGGGTCCACCATAGACTCCCCGGCATGAGTGACCTGGGAGCCGTGCTGTGGGATATGGACGGCACCTTGGTCGACACCGAGCCGTACTGGATCGGCGCCGAGCACGACATTGTGCGCGAGCATGGCGGGCACTGGGATGACGACCTCGCCAAGCAACTGGTCGGCAACGACCTCCTGGTCTCTGCCCGATTCATCATCGAGAACTCCACGGTTTCCTGGACCCCTGAGCGGGTGGTCGAGGAGCTCGTCAGGAGGGTGACCGCGCAGCTGGAGCGGCACGTGCCGTGGCGGCCGGGAGCGCGCGAACTGCTCCACAGTCTGACCGCGGATGGCATTCCCACCGCGCTGGTGACCATGTCCTATAGCCCGCTGATCCCGCCGGTGATGGCAGCGCTGGGTGTCGACGCCTTCGACGTCGTCATCACCGGTGACCGCGTGCAGCGCGGCAAGCCGCACCCTGAGCCCTACCTCACGGCCGCGACCGAGTTGGGGGTTGAACCGGCCCGCTGCGTGGCGCTCGAGGACTCGCCCACGGGGGTGCGCTCGGCGCTGGCGGCCGGCATGACGACGATCGGTATCCCACATGTCGTGCCGCTGGACGGTATCGAGGACGTGATCCTGGTCCCGTCGCTGACCGTCTTGGACCTCGCGCAACTGCGCTCAGTCGTCAGCGACCGTCGCCTCGCCTGAGCGGCTGGGGTCGATCGCCAACCGCGCGGCATCGGGAGGCAGGGGCGGCGGGGTTCCGCCAAAAGACGGGCAGTAGGCCGTGAAATCGCACCAATCGCACAACCGTGATGTGCGCGGCCGCCAGTCACCGCTCTCGGCGGCCCGCACCACGGCCTGCCAAAGCGCCTGGACATTGCGTTCGAGGGCGAGCAGGTCGCGCTCGTCAGGGTGAAAGCGCACAATCTCGCCATTGCCGAGGTAGACGAGCTGGAGTTGCGTCGGGATGATGCCCCGCTGGCGCCACAGAACAAGCGCGTAGAACTTCATCTGGAAAAGCGCCTTGGCCTCGAAGGCTTCACCGGGGGAGCGGCCGGTCTTGTAGTCGACCACCCGCATCGATCCATCGGGCGCGACGTCCAAGCGGTCGACATAGCCGCGCAGGGTCAGCCCATCCACCTCCGTCTCGACGAAGAGCTCGCGGGCCTCCGGCTCCAACCGGGTCGGATCCTCCAGCGTGAACCATTGCTCAACCAGAGCGGCGGCCTGGGTGAACCAGGACTCCTGCGTCAGGGTCTCGTGGTCGTCGAGCATCGCTGCGAGGGCAGGCTCCTCCTCAACCAAGGCTGCCCACCTGGGCTCGAGCAGAGCCAACGCCGCGTCGATCGTGCGCTCCTGAGCCGGCAACTCGAAGAGATGCTCGAGCACGGCATGCACCAGGGTGCCGCGGGCGGCCGCTGGGCTCGGCGGGCCCACGAGCTTGTCGATGGTGCGGAAGCGGAAAAGCAGCGGGCACTGTTTGAAGTCGGCGGCGCGACTGGGTGACAGTGCAGGAACCATGGCCACACCGTATGCCGCGGCGCCGACAGCGCTGCACGCCGCGCCGTCACGCGTCGACGTCGCGACCACCGTCGCGACGTGGGCGGGCCGATCAGTCCTCGGGGTGGTAGCCCAGGTTAGGACCGAGCCAGCGCTCTGCCTCTGCCAACGACCAGCCCTTGCGGGCGGCATAGGACTCCACCTGGTCGCGGCCCAGGCGCCCCACCACGAAGTACTGGGCCTGCGGGTGTCCGAAATACCAGCCTGACACCGACGCCCCCGGCCACATGGCCATCGACTCCGTCAGAGTGATCCCGGTCTGCGCCTCGGCGCCCAGGAGCTCCATGAGGGCGAGCTTCTCGGTGTGATCCGGGCACGCGGGATAGCCCGGCGCGGGGCGAATACCGGCATAGCGCTCGGCCAGCAGGTCGGCATCAGAAAGCCGCTCGTCGGGTGCATACCCCCACAGGTCGGTGCGGACCCGCTCATGTAGTCGCTCGGCGAAGGCCTCGGCCAATCGGTCGGCCAGCGACTCCAGCAGGATCGCCGAGTAGTCGTCGAGGTCGTCCTTGAACGCCTGGACCAGCGCGTGCGTTTGCGCCCCAGCTGTGACCGCGAACGCCCCGAGGTGATCGGCCAGACCGCTGTCCACGGGCGCGACGAAGTCAGCTAGCGACTTGTGGGGCACCCCGTCGCGATGTTCGCCCTGCTGGCGGAGCATCGGCACGCGCCGCAGCTCGCGCTCGCGCTGTTCGTCACTCCAGATGATGATGTCGTCGCCATCGGAACTCGCCGGGAAGAATCCCACAACCCCGCGGGGGCGGAGCCAGTGCTCGCGCTCGATTCGGTCCAGCATCGCCTGGGCGTCGTCGTAGAGCCGCCGCGCCGCCTCGGCGGTCGCGGGCTGGGTCAGCAAGTCTGGGAAGCGCCCGCGGATCTCCCAGGCAGCAAAGAAGGGCGTCCAATCGATGTACCGGCGCAGCTCGCTGACCGGGTAGTCCTGCCAGGAGCGGGTGAACGCCTCCACGTGACGGCCCACGTGACTCCAACGATCACCCTCCTGGGTGGCCAGCAGCCGGGGTCGCACGGGTCGGTAGGTCGCCCAGTCCAGCGCCGGTGCGTCAGCCCTTGCGGTCGCGATGGGCACCAGTGGGCGCTCATTGGTTTTCGCGGCGTGGCGCGCCCGGATGGCGTCATAGTCGGTTTGCGTGCTCTCGAGCAGGGCAGTGCGCTGGTCCGGATTGAGCAGCTGGCTGACCACGGGTACGGACCGGGACGCATCCTTGACCCAGATCACCGGGCCCGAGTAGGCGCCGTCGACCTTGACTGCGGTGTGCGCCCGCGAGGTGGTCGCACCACCGAGCAGGAGCGGGATGGTGAACTCCTGCCGCTCCATCTCGGCAGCCACCCGGACCATCTCCTCCAAGCTCGGGGTGATCAGTCCGGAGAGGCCGATGATGTCGGCCCGGTGCTCGCGGGCGGCGTCCAGAATGCGCTCGACGGGCACCATGACGCCGAGGTCAATGACGTCATAGTTATTGCACTGAAGCACCACACCCACGATGTTCTTGCCGATGTCGTGAACATCGCCCTTGACCGTGGCGGTCACGACCAGCCCCTTGGTCTGGGTGGCCACCTCGCCACCAGCGGCATCGCGCTCGGCCTCGATGAACGGGATCAGGTGGGCGACGGCCTTCTTCATCACTCGGGCTGACTTCACCACCTGGGGCAGGAACATCCGGCCATCGCCGAAGAGGTCACCGACGACATTCATGCCGTCCATGAGCGGACCCTCGATGACCTCGATCGGCCGCCCCCCCGCTGACTGCAGCTCGAGCCGCAGTTCCTCGGTGTCGTCGACGACGTGATCATCGATGCCCTTGACCAAGGCGTGCGTGATGCGCTCCCGCACCGGCAACGAGCGCCACTGCTCGGCCCGCGGATCGTGCTCCTCGCCGCTGGCGCGGAAGCGCTCCGCGATCGTCAGCAGCCGTTCGGTGGCATCGGCTCGGCGGTTGAGGATGACATCCTCGATGGCGTCGCGGAGTTCGGCGTCGACCTCGGTGTAGGGGATCAGCGCGCCGGCATTGACAATCGCCATATCCAGTCCGGCGGCGATGGCGTGATACAGGAAGACCGCATGGATGGCCTCCCGCACGGCGTTATTGCCGCGGAAGGAGAAGGACACATTGGAGACCCCGCCCGACACCAAAGCCCCCGGCAGGTTGGCCTTGATCCAGCGAGTCGCCTCGATGAAGTCGGTGCCATATGCCGCGTGCTCCTCGATCCCGGTCGCCACCGCGAAGATATTGGGGTCGAAAATGATGTCCTCAGCCGGGAATCCGACCTCGTCGACCAGCAGTCGGTAGGCCCGCTCGCACACCTGAATGCGCCGCTCGTAGGAGTCGGCTTGCCCCTGCTCGTCGAAGGCCATGACCACGACGGCCGCGCCGTGCTTGCGGCAGATTCGGGCGTGATCGAGGAAGGCTTCCTCACCCTCCTTCATGGAGATGGAGTTGACGATCGACTTGCCTTGAGCGCACTTCAGGCCAGCTTCGATGACCGCCCAGGAGCTCGAGTCGATCATCAGGGGAACCCGACAGATGTCCGGCTCGGTGGCCACCAGCTTGACGAAGCGGTCCATCGCGGCCACGCCGTCGATCATTCCTTCGTCCATATTGATGTCGATGACCTGGGCGCCGGCCTCGACCTGCTGGCGGGCAACCTGCAGCGCCGTCCCGTAGTCCTCCTCCTGGATAAGTCGGCGGAAGCGGGCGGAGCCGGTGATATTCGTCCGTTCGCCGACATTGACGAAGAGCGAGTCCTCATCGATCGTCAGCGGTTCCAAGCCCGACAGGCGCATAGCGGGGGAGAGCTGGCCCGGAGCGCGAGTGCCGGCGCTCGCGAGGGCCGCCGAGATTGCGGCAATGTGCTCGGGCGTGGAGCCACAGCAGCCGCCCAGGATGTTGACCAAACCGGAGGTGGCGAACTCGCCGACCACGCTAGCCATGTGATCCGGGGACTCGTCATACTCACCAAAAGCATTGGGCAGGCCGGCATTCGGATAGGCCGAGACGAAGCAGTCGGCGAGCCGGGCCAGTTCGGCGACATACGGACGCAGATCGGCGGCCCCCAACGCGCAGTTCAAGCCGATCGCGAGCGGGCGGGCATGGCGTACGGAGTTCCAGAACGCCTCGGTCACCTGACCGCTGAGCGTGCGCCCTGATGCGTCGGTGATCGTGCCCGAAATCAACACCGGCCAGCGTCTGCCCTGCTGCTCAAAGAGGGTCTCCAGCGCGAAGATCGCGGCTTTGGCGTTCAGGGTGTCGAAGATCGTCTCCACGAGCAGGCCGTCGGCGCCACCATCGACCAGGCCGGTCGCTTGCTCCAGGTAGGCCGCAGCGAGCTCGTCAAAACTGACATTGCGTGCGGCCGGGTCATTGACATCCGGGGAGATCGAGGCCGTGCGATTGGTGGGGCCGAGAGCCCCGAGCACCCAGCGGGGCCGATCCTCAGTGCTGGCCTCATCGCAGGCCCGCCGGGCGAGCTGCGCCGAGGCGTAGTTGAGTTCATAGGCCAGCTCCTCCATGGCGTAGTCCGCCAGGCTGATCCGCTGGGCATTGAAGGTATTGGTCTCCACCAGGTCAGCCCCAGCCGCCAGATAGGCCGCGTGGATTCCGCGAATGAGTTCGGGTTGGGTGAGGCTGAGCAGGTCGTTATTGCCGCGAAGGTCGCTGGTCCAGTGCGCGAAGCGCTCGCCACGGTAGTCCGCTTCGGAGAGGCCGTGCTGTTGGATCATCGTGCCCATGGCACCGTCAAGCAGCAGGACCCGCTCGCTGAGGGCGGCAGTGAGTGCGGCGCTGGCGTCGGGGCGGTGGTGCGCGGTCACCTGGGTCAGTATGCCGCGTCGCCTAGGCTGACCGGCATGACGCTCACCGCTCGAAAGGGCAGCTCGCCCGGTCTGCGGTTGGGGTCATTGGCCGGGATTCCCATCTATCTCGGGACCTCCTGGTTCATCCTGGCAGCGGTCATCGTGCTGGTGACGGGCAGCAATCTGTCCATCCTCGGTGGCCAGGGGTATGCCGTGGGGCTGGCTTTCGCCATCTCGTTGCTGCTCTCGGTGCTCCTGCACGAGATCGCCCACGCGCTGGTGGCCCGCTGGCGGGGGCTCGAGGTGCAGGCCATCCACGCCACCCTGATGGGCGGGCACACCGCGATTGGGCCGAGCGGGCGTAGCCCGGGCACGACAGCCCTGGTGGCGGCCGCGGGGCCGCTGGCCAATCTCGCACTCGCGGGCATCGCGTATCCCCTGCACACGGCCCTCGTGGGCTCGTCCCAGGTACCGCTGACGATTCTGGCCTGGGGGGTGTTGTGGGCCAACGTCTTCCTGGCGGGCTTCAACCTCTTGCCCGGTATGCCGCTCGACGGTGGCCGGGTGGTCATGGCTGCGGTCTGGCGGCTGACCGGGGAGGCCCACCAAGGATGGACGGTGGCGGGCTGGTTGGGCCGTCTTGTCACCGTCGGTGTGCTGGCCTGGTTTCTCTCGACACCGCTGCGCACAGGGGCCTCCTTAGACACCTGGGATATCGCGTGGTTGGTCCTCTTGGTGCCCACCTTGTGGCGTGGGGCGAGCGCCGCCTTGGCCTGGGGCGGCTGGCTGCGCTCGGTTCAAAGCCGGACCTTCGATCAACTGGCCGAGCGGGTGACCGTCTTGGCCGCGCAGTCCCCACTTCGCGAGGCGATGGCGCACGAAGGTGTGGTCCTCGCCTGGGATGCCCACGGTCGCACCACGCTCTTCTTGGATTCGCCTGGGCTGGGGGCCGGCGCCGACCCTGAGCTGCCGCTGTCTGCGCGCTTGGCCCGGTTGCCGGATGAGAACCTCCTGGAACTCACCGGTGATGGCGCCCTCGACCTGCTGCGGGTGGCGCAACTGCTGTCGGCGGATCCGGGCCGTCCGGTCATTGGCACCAAGCACGGGGTGCCGGTGGGGGCCGTCACCGCGGGCCGACTTGCCGAGGTCTTCGGCAACTCGCCGGGCAACTAGACTCGCTCGCCATGACTGACGCCACCGGGGTGCACCTGCGCCGAGGACCCTTCGTCGAAGGAGATCGGGTTCAGCTCACCGACTCCAAGGGACGCCTGCACACGATCACCTTGGGGGCGGGCAAGCAGTTCCACACCCATCGCGGGTACCTGGCCCATGACGCCCTCATCGGTGCTCCCGATGGCTCCACCCTGACCAATACCGCCGGGATTCAGTACCTCGCCTTGCGGCCACTGCTGGCCGACTACGTCATGTCTATGCCGCGTGGAGCGGCCGTGGTCTACCCCAAGGATGCCGGGCAGATCGTCACCATGGCCGACATCTTTCCGGGTGCGGTCGTGGTGGAGGCCGGCGTGGGCTCGGGGGCCCTGTCGATGTCGCTCCTGCGAGCGGTGGGGGAGAGCGGCCGGGTGCACTCCTTCGAGCGCCGCGAAGACTTCGCGGATATCGCCATGGCCAACGCTAGGGCGTATTTCGGCACTGACCACCCCGCGTGGACCGTCACCGTGGGCGACCTGGTCGAGGCATTGCCGCAGCGCTGCGAGCCGGGGACCGTCGACCGCGTCGTCCTGGACATGCTGGCCCCGTGGGAGTGCCTGGATGTCGTATCCGAGGCGCTCGCTGCGGGCGGCGTGCTGATCTGTTACGTGGCAACGGCCACCCAGCTCTCCCGGGTGGCCGAGGCAATGCGCGAGCATGGCACCTTCACCGAGCCCACGGCGTGGGAGTCGCTGGTGCGCGGCTGGCACCTCGAGGGTCTCGCGGTCCGACCGCAACATCGGATGCACGGGCATACCGGATTCCTCATCACCACCAGGCGACTCGCCCCGGGGGTCACCCCGCCGCTGCGCAAGCGCCGTCCCGGTGGCGGCTATGTGCCGGGAGAAGAGAGCCTGGAGAGCGTCGAGTGGACACCCGAGGCCATCGGTGAGCGAGTGACCTCCGCCAAGCGGGTGCGCAGGTTGCGCCGGAGTGTTGCGGACTCTTCATCCCGCGACCAGGGCTAGCGGGTTATGGTCGTGGCATGAGCGCCACGACGCCACCAACCGGCCCCGCCGAGCGGGAGCGTGAGCGAGAGCGCGCTCAACTCAACGCTCAGATCTCCACGCTGTCCTCGCAGAACGAGCGCCTCGTGCGCACCCTCAAGGACGCCCGCGAGCAAATCATCACGCTCAAATCCGAGGTGGATCGACTCGGGCAGCCGCCCGCGGCATATGGCACCTTGATCGAGGTCTTCCCGGACGGGACCGTGGACATCCTGACCTCTGGTCGCAAGATGCACGTGGCCGTGAGCCCTGGCGTCTCCGACGCCGAATTGGTGCCCGGCCGTGAGGTTCTGCTCAACGAAGCCATGAATGTCGTGGCCGCGCACGGCTGGGAAGTGACCGGCGAGGTCGTGCTCGTCAAGGAGCTGCTCGACGACGGACGGGTCCTGGTCCTCTCCCACGGCGACGAGGAGCGGGTCTGCCGGCTGGCCCATTCACTGGCCGACGAGAAGGTGCGGGCCGGTGACGCCTTGCTGCTCGAGCCGCGCTCCGGCTTTGTTTACGAGCGAATTCCCAAGGCCGAGGTGGCAGACCTCGTGCTGGAGGAAGTCCCGGACATCGACTACTCGGATATCGGCGGGCTCGCGGGACAGATCGACCTCATTCGGGATGCCGTGGAGTTGCCCTACCTGCATCCGGATCTCTACATCGAGCACCAACTCAGGCCGCCGAAGGGCGTGCTGCTCTATGGCCCGCCCGGCTGTGGCAAAACGATGATCGCCAAGGCCGTGGCCGCCTCGCTCTCGCGCAAGATCGCTGAGAAGGAAGGTCGGCCGGCGGCCAAGTCCTACTTCCTCAACATCAAGGGCCCTGAGCTGCTGAACAAGTACGTCGGTGAAACCGAGCGGCATATCCGGCTGATCTTCCAGCGGGCGCGCGAGAAGTCCGGGGAGGGCTACCCGGTTGTGGTCTTCTTCGACGAGATGGAGTCGCTCTTCCGCACCCGAGGATCCGGCGTGTCCTCCGATGTGGAGACCACCATCGTGCCCCAGCTACTCGCGGAGATCGACGGAGTCGAGGGCCTGGAGAATGTCATCGTCATCGGCGCCTCCAACCGCGAGGACATGATCGACCCGGCGATCCTGCGTCCCGGGCGGCTCGACGTCAAAATCAAGATCGAGCGACCCGACGCCGAAGCTGCGACCGACATTTTCGGGAAGTACCTCACCCCCGAGCTCCCGCTGCATCCCGACGACCTGACCATCAACGGTGACTCGGCAGAGGTCACGGTGCGGGCCATGATCGAAGCTGTGGTCACTCGCATGTACGCCGAAGACGAGGACAACCGATTCCTTGAGGTGACCTATGCCGGTGGCGACAAGGAGATCCTGTACTTCAAGGACTTCAACTCGGGAGCGATGATCCAGAACATCGTGGATCGGGCCAAGAAGATGGCGATCAAGGACCTCTTGGAGAGCGGCCAACGCGGGTTGCGCGTCGAGCATCTGCTGCAGGCGTGCAGTGATGAGTTCCGCGAGAACGAGGATCTGCCTAACACCACCAACCCCGATGACTGGGCGCGGATCTCGGGGAAGAAGGGTGAGCGGATCGTCTATATCCGCACCCTGATCAAGACCAAGGAAGGCACCGAGCCCGGCAAGTCGATCAATACGATCGCCAACACCGGGCAGTACCTCTGAACCGCCCCTAGCCCAGGGTGCGCGCGGCGATCAAGCGCCAGCCGATGAGCAGCGCACTGAGCACCAGGGTGGCCACCAGCACGAAACTCCACGCCGTGCCGGCTCCCGTCACCTGACGCAAGAGCATGCCAACGATGACAGCGCCCGCAACGACCACTGCGCCGAAGGGCGCAGACATGGGTTCGAGCCGAATCACCCCCGCCAGCAGCCATCCGGTAGCTGCCCCCGCGATGAACGGCCAGGCCGTCTCGGCCACCCCTGCCAGCGTCACGCCATGCTCGTGAGAGCGCCGGCCCAGGGCGGCAAAGACCAGCACCAGCAGAAGGTCGAGTAGCGAGGCAGCAGTTGCCTTCATCCGCGCACCTTGTCAAAGAGCGAGCCCTGCGGCGGGGCGTGCGTGGGGTCCACGCCGTCGAAGAGGATGGACACCGACTCCCCGTGATGGATCCGGGTCATGGCCTCGGCGAAGAGCCCAGCGATCGAACGCACTTGCAGGGCAGGCCAATCCAAGGGGGCCGGCACGGTATCGGTGGTCACGACTTGGGAGATCATCGGATGCCCGGCGAGCCGCTCCACCGCCTTGCCGGCGAAGAGCCCGTGCGTGCAGGCCACCGCAGCCTCCGTCACCCCGAAGTCCTTGAGCCGGTCGAGGAGTTCGACGATGGAGCCTCCGGTGGCAATCTCGTCGTCCAGGACGATGGCGCGCTTGCCCTCCACATCGCCCACGATCGAGTCAATCACGACCCGGTCGTCGGCCAGGCGCCGCTTGGAACCGGCGGCCACCGGCAGACCGAGCAGCCGGGCGAACTGGGTCGCATCCTTGGCATTGCCCAGATCGGGGGAGACCACCACGGTGTCCGCGAGATCCGTACCGCGGAAGTGGTCGGCCAACACGCCCAGGGCCGTCAGATGGTCGACCGGCACCGAGAAGAAGCCATGCACCTGCGGAGCGTGCAGGTTCATCGTCAAGACTCGCGTGGCGCCGGCCGTGGCAATCAGGTCAGCAACCAAACGCCCCCCGAGGGAGATCCGGGAGGCGTCCTTCTTGTCCGAGCGCGCGTACGCGAAATGCGGGATCACTGCCGTGATCTGCTGAGCAGACGCGCCCCTGGCCGCATCGATCATCAGGAGCAACTCCATGAGGTGGTCCTGAGTCGGTGGCACCAGCGGTTGAACGATGTAGACATCGCGCTGACGACAGTTGGCCAGCAACTGGGCCTGGAGGCAGTCATTGCTGAATCGGCTGAGCCGAGCCTGGGAGAGCTCGACCCCCAATTCCCCACAGATGCGCTCAGCCAACTCGGGGTGGGCCGATCCCGAGAACACGACGATGTCCCGCACGCGCTCAGACTACCTTTCCGCCGGGGCGACTCACGAGGCGCTCGGCAAGGAAGCTGACCAACTCGGCGCGCGCCGCGGCGCCGACCCGGGTCGCCCCGGGGAAGGAGGCAAATCCGTGCGGCGCGCCGAGGTAGTTGGTGAGCTTCACCTCGACGCCGTCATCCTTCAGCGCGGCGGCATAACGGGAGCCATCGTCGCGCAGCGGATCGAGGTCAGCGGTCTGGATCAGCGCCGGTGGCAGCCCATCGAGCCGACCGAACAAGGGGGAGACCAGCGGGTCCCGGCGAGCGCCTTCGTCGGGCACGTAATGGTCCACAAATGCCTCCATCGAGGCCTTCGTCAAGATCGCGGCCTTAGCGTGCTCGGCGATGGACGGCGATTGCATGGTCGCATCGGTGGCCGGGTAGATCAGCGCCTGCGCGCGAATCGCGGTATCCCCGTCGTCGCGGAAGGCCTGAGCCACCACGGCCGCCAGGTTGCCCCCGGCGCTATCGCCGCAGACCGCCATCGCGTCCCGTCGCAAGGCCCGGACCGCATCGATGCAGTCGTATGCCGCCGTCGGCGCGGGCCACTCCGGCGCTAGTCGGTAGTCCACCGAGAGCACCCCGACCCCCAGGCGATCACACAGGTGCCGGCAGAGCGGGTCGTAGTTGACCACATTGCCCTGGACCCACCCGCCGCCGTGCAGGTAGATCACCACGGGCGCATCAGGATCGGCTCCGCCGCCGGGCTGATACCTGCGCACGGGGATCGGGTGGCCATCTCTGGCAGGAACCGTGGCGGTGCTGATCTGGACGTCAGTGCGCTCATAGCCGGTGATCCGGTCGGCCAGGTAGCCGCGCGGGCTAATGGTGGCCCTGGCCACGCGAATACCCGCGAGATCCAGGTCCTCGATCGGGCGTCGGCCAACGCGATCGAGCAGGGTGACCAACACGCGGGTGCGCAGCGGCATCAGCGACATAGGGTGGAGCGTATGACAGTGCGCCGGGTGATGGGCATCGAAACCGAGTACGGCATCTCGGTTCCGGGAGACCCGGCCGCCAACCCCATGGTGCTCTCTGGGGACGTCGTCACGGCATACGCGACTTCCCGCGGGATTCGTCCGGCGCGCGCGAGTTGGGATTACCAGGACGAGATGCCGCTGCGGGATGCTCGCGGCTGGGACATGGGCCGTGGCATCGCGCACCCCAGCCAACTCACCGATGTCGAGGACCCGACGCTGGCCAATGTGGTTCTCACCAATGGAGCACGCCTGTACGTCGACCACGCCCACCCGGAGTACTCCTCACCTGAGGTGACCACCCCACGGGATGCGGTGATCTGGGACCGGGCCGGTGAGCTCATCATGCGGGAGGCCGTCGCCCGACTCTCGACCGTGCCTCCCGGGGTGAACCTGTACAAGAACAACACCGACGGCAAGGGTGCGTCCTATGGCACCCACGAGAACTATCTGATGTCACGGGCGACGCCCTTCGGTCGGATTGTGCGAGACCTGATTCCGTTCTTCGTGGTCCGGCAGATCATGTGCGGCTCCGGTCGGGTGGGCATCGGCGTGGACAGCCGGGTCAACGGCTTCCAGCTCTCGCAGCGCGCTGACTTCTTCGAGGTCGAAGTGGGCTTGGAGACCACGCTGAAGCGTCCGATCATCAACACCCGCGATGAGCCGCACGCGGTCGCGGACCGATACCGGCGCCTGCATGTGATCCTCGGCGATGCCAACCACGCCGACGTCGCCAACCTGCTGAAGCTGGGTGCCACCAGCCTGGTGCTCGCCATGATCGAGGATGACGCCCTGGGCGCGGATCTGTCCGTGGTCAATCCGGTGGCGGCGCTGCGGGCGGTCTCGCACGATCCCACGCTGAAGCGGACCATCGAGCTCACCGACGGCCGCACCCTGACCGGCCTGGAGCTCCTCACCGAGTACTTCGATCGCGCGGGGCGTTACCTGGAGCAGCGGTATGCCGGTGAGCTGGATGCGGATACCGCTGAGGTCATGCACTGGTGGGGCACGGTGCTCGATCACCTGCGCCGCGATCCGATGGAGGCTCGTCGCGAGGTCGACTGGGTCGCCAAGCTTGCGGTCCTGGAGGGCTATCGCGAGCGGGACGCCATGGGTTGGGGCGATCCGCGGCTTCGGGCGGTCGACATCCAGTGGTCCGATGTACGCGCCGACCGTGGCCTGGCCCATCGGTTGGCGGCGACCGGCCGACTCGAGATGCTCGTCGATGAAGCAGCGGTCGTGCGGGCGGTGACCGAGCCGCCGACGGATACCCGAGCCTGGTTCCGCGGGACCTGCCTGGCTCGCTTCGCCGACGAGATTGTGGCGGCGTCCTGGGATTCGGTGATCTTTGACGTTCGCGGCGCCCGGGTGTTCCAGCGGGTGCCGATGCTCGAGCCGCTGCGCGGTACCAAGGCCGCCGTCGGCGACCTCGTGCTGGGTGCCGCGGACGCCGAGGCACTCCTGACGGCGCTGGCCGCCAGCGCCGACTAGGCTCGATACCACCAGGACGCACCCCAGGGAGGACACCATGGCAGGCCAAGAGCAGATCCGGCCGGGTCGCCGAGACGACGGACCCGACGACCTGCCTCCGCCCACTCCGGCAGCGCCACAGGTGCAGTCCTCGGATATCGACGACATCCTCGACGAGATCGACGGCGTGCTGGAGTCCAATGCGGAGGAATTCGTCCGCGGCTTTGTGCAGAAGGGCGGCCAGTGAGCTTGCGGCCGGAGTCGGGCCGGTTGCCCGCGGCCTATCTCACCCCAGGATCGAGTTCGTTCACCGAGTTCGTCGGCGCGCACGCCCCCGAGCTCCTGCCCGGGCGGCGGGTGTTGCCACCGGGAGTGCTGGAGGCCCCCCACGGGACCACCATCGTCGCGGTCGCCTTTGAGGGCGGCGTGCTCATGGCCGGCGACCGGCGCGCGACGATGGGCAATGTCATCGCCAACCGGGACATGGAGAAGGTCTTCGACACCGACGAGTTCAGCCTCGTCGGTATCGCGGGGACTGCAGGGCTGGCGGTCGAGTTGGTCCGCCTCTTCCAGGTGGAATTGGAGCACTACGAGAAGATCGAGGGCACGCTGATGTCCCTCGAAGGCAAGGCCAACCGGCTGGCCACGATGATCCGGGGCAATCTGCCGATGGCCATGCAAGGCCTCGCGGTGGTCCCGATGTTCTGCGGATTCGATACCGACACCCAGGTCGGGCGGATCTTCTCGTATGACGTGACCGGCGGCTGCTACGAGGAGCACTCGCACCATTGCGTCGGCTCTGGTTCGGTCTTTGCTCGGGGCTCACTGAAGAAGTTGTTCCGCGAGGGCATGAACCAGGATGCGGCCGTGCGGATTGCGGTCGAGGCGCTCTACGACGCGGCCGATGACGACTCGGCCACCGGCGGACCCGACGTGGGTCGTCGGATTTGGCCCACCGTGGGCGTCGTGGATGTCGATGGCTCGCGCTTCCTCGACGATGAGCTCGTGGCCGCCGCGGTGGACGCCATCATCGACCACCGCCGAGGCAACCCGGGAGGTGCCCGATGACCGCGGGAATGCCGTTCTACGTCTCGCCCGAGCAGTTGATGAAGGACCGGGCGGACTTCGCCAGGAAAGGCATCGCTCGGGGTCGGGCCGTCATCGTGGTGGCCTTTGACCAGGGCATTGCCTTTGTGGCGGAGAATCCCTCGCGGGCCTTGCACAAGGTCTCCGAGATCTACGACCGGATCGCGTTTGCGGCGGTCGGCAAGTACAACGAGTTCGAGAACCTCCGGGTCGCGGGGGTGCGCTATGCGGATCTGCGCGGCTACTCCTACGACCGCTCCGATGTGACCGCCCGCGGCCTGGCCAATGCCTACGCCCAAACGCTGGGCACTGTCTTCACCCAGGAGTCCAAGCCCTACGAGGTCGAGATTGTCGTCGCCGAGGTGGGCTCGCGTCCCGAGCAGGACCAGATCTACCGGTTGACCTATGACGGTTCGGTCGCCGACGAGCAAGGCTTTGTCGCGATGGGCGGGGGAGCTGAGCAGATCGAGGCCGGGTTGCGTGAGCAGTGGCAGCCGGGGATGAGCCTGGCCGATGTCCTGCACCTCGGTGTCGGACTGCTGGCCAAGGACCTCGCCGGTGGCCCCGACCGAGAACTCGGCGCGGCCCAGCTCGAGGTCGCGGTCTTGGATCGCAACCGTCCCCGGCGGCTCTTCCGCCGCCTCGGTGGGACCGTGCTGGAGCGGCTGCTCAGCAGCGAGGATCCGATGACACAGGTGCCTGCGGAGGACGACACGCCATGAGTGCGGCGGCTCACCAGCGACGCATCTTCGGGGTCGAGACCGAGTACGGCATCACCTGCGCCACGGATGGTCAGCGCACCCTGACTCCCGACGAGGTGGCCCGCTATCTCTTTCGCAAGGTCGTGGTCTGGGGCCGATCGAGCAATGTCTTCCTCACCAATGGCGCTCGGCTCTACCTCGATGTCGGCTCGCACCCGGAGTTCGCGACCGCCGAATGCGACAGCCTGCGGCAGGTCGTCGCGCATGATAAGGCTGGCGAGCGGATCATCGAGTCCCTGGTCGTGGACGCCCAGCAGCGGCTGATCGACGACGGCATGGCAGGCGACATCTACGTCTTCAAGAACAACACCGACTCCGCGGGGAACTCCTACGGCTGCCATGAGAACTACCTGGTGCGGCGTGCGGGGGAGTTTCAGAGCATGTCGGATGCCCTGCTGCCCTTCCTGATTTCACGCCAAATCATCTGTGGTGCAGGCAAACTCGTCGTGGCGGGTCGCTCAGCGACGTATGCCGTGAGTCAGCGGGCGGATCACATCTGGGAGGGCGTCTCGTCCGCCACCACGCGATCACGTCCGATCATCAACACGCGTGACGAACCGCATGCCGATGCCGAGCAGTTTCGGCGGCTTCACGTCATCGTGGGCGACTCCAATATGGCCGAGCCCACGACCTTGCTCAAGGTCGGCTCCGGCGATCTGGTGCTGCGGATGATCGAGGCCGGCGTGCCGCTGCGCGATCTGACCTTGGAGAACCCCATTCGGGCGATCCGCGAGATGAGCCATGACATGACCGGTCGGCGACCGGTCAAACTCGCCAATGGGCGCACGGCCAGCGCGCTGGATGTGCAGCGCGAGTTCTACGGCAAGGCCGTGGATTTCGTCGCCGAGAATGGTGCTGCCGATCCGCTGCATGAGCAGGTGCTGGACCTGTGGGGGAGGACCCTGACCGCCATCGAGACCGACAACCTCTCGTTGGTGGAGACCGAGATCGATTGGGTCATCAAGTGGCGGCTGTTGCAGTCCTATGCCGCCAAGCATTCTCTACCCTTGGATCACCCTCGGCTTTCGCAACTTGACCTGGCGTATCACGACATCAGCCGTGATCGTGGTGTCTTCGCCATCCTGCAACGCCGGGGACGCATCGCCCGAGTGGTCACCGAGCCCGAGGTGCTCGAGGCCAAGGTGGTGCCACCCCAGACCACCAGGGCAAAACTGCGCGGGGACTTCATCCGGGCTGCTCAGGAACACCGCCGGGACTTCACGGTTGATTGGGTGCACCTCAAGCTCAACGACCAGGCCCAGCGCACGGTGCTCTGCAAAGACCCCTTCCTCGCCGAGGACCCGCGCGTCGAGCGATTGATCGACGCAATGACCGGGGCACTGAGCTGACTCGGATATCGTTGAAGGCTGTGCCGTGTCCCGACCGCGGGGCGCCGATACACCAAGGATGACCCTCGTGACTCGTGTCCGAACCTCGCTCGCCGCTGCGGCGATGACCCTGGCCCTTGCCCTCACCGGCTGTGGATCGGAGTCCGCCAGCACCGATGGGCAGAACCTCTCTGCCATCTCCGTCAAGGACGGGGACGCCAAGAGCGGCCCCACGCTGAGCGTGGGCACCACGCCGTTCTCGGTCACCGAGACCACCAGCAAGGTTCTCAAGGAGGGCACCGGCGCGGTCGTGACCGACAAGGACCTGTTGACGATCAATGCCGTCATCGCCAATGGCACGTCGGGCGCGACGGCGGACTCGACCTATGCCAGCGGGGCCGTCGCCATCGATCTCTCCGATACCAATCTCTTCCCCGCCATGCGCAAGTCGCTGACCGGAGTCAAGGTCGGCAGCCGGCTGCTCATCGCCGCGCCCCCGGCCGATGCCTTCGGGGATGCCGGCAATGAGCAACTGAAGTTCGCCAAAGGCGACACCGTCCTCTTCATCATCGATGTGGTCTCCGCGGTCACCCCGCTGAAGGTGGCCGAGGGTACCGCCGTCGCCTCCAAGAAGGGTTTGCCCACGGTCGAGATGCCCGCGGGCAAGCCCGCGAAGATCACCATGCCGAAGGGGGCCAAGCCGCCGACCACGCTGGTCGTGCAGCCGCTGATCACCGGCAAGGGGGCCAAGACCAAGGCCGGACAGACCCTGCGGGTGGACTACACCGGTGCGCTCTGGAAGGACGGCAGCGTCTTCGACTCCAGCCTCAACCGCCCGGGTGAGCCGTTCTCCTTCACCCTTGGCCAAGGCCAGGTCATTAAGGGCTGGGACACCGGGCTGACCGGTTTGCCGGTCGGGTCCCGGGTGATGCTGATCATTCCGCCGGCCGTGGGTTATGGCGCGGCCGGTAGCCCCCCGAAGATCAGCGGCACCGACACCCTGGTCTTCGTCGTCGACATCCTCGCGGCCTCCTGACCGCCCTACCGAAAGGCTCACCATGGCTGAGCTCAGCAAGCCCGAGATCGACTTCCCCGGCGAGGAGGCTCCCACCGAGCTCGTGATCGAGGACATCACGGTCGGTGATGGCGCACCGGCCACGCCCGGTTCGACGGTGCACGCGCACTATGTCGGGGTCGCGCACTCAACCGGCGAGGAGTTCGATGCCTCCTGGAACCGTGGCGGCCCGTTGACCTTCCGTCTGGGCGTGGGTCAGGTCATCCGCGGCTGGGATGAGGGCATCGCCGGCATGCGCGTCGGCGGCCGTCGCCGTTTGGTCATCCCGGCGCACCTCGCCTACGGCGAGCGCGGCGCGGGTGGCGTGATCAAGCCGGGCGAGACCCTGATCTTCGTGGTCGACCTTATGGGCGTGCAGTAGCGGCGGCCCACCGGCCGGCGGCCGCGGCGAAGAGGAAACTCGCCGGGTCCTCGGCCAGGCCGCGGCCCATGGTGCGCAGCAGCACCGGCGTGTCCGCGAGCGCGGACATCAGTCCGTCCGCGGCCACCCGAGCCACGGTGAGGGGCGCTCGGGCCGATTGCACCAGCAGCTCTAGTTGCTCCTCGATGAGCGCATCCAGCTCGCGATCCCCGGTGACGGTCACCGGAAGGGTCGCGGGAGCCAGCAAGGCGCGGCCGTAGGCCGTGAGGCTGTGATGGCTGATCCCGCGGTGGCGGGAGCGGGCATCGGCCCCGGACACTCGCAAGGCGGCGCACGGCATACCGCCCAGGACCGAGGCAGCATGCAGGCTCTCGGCGCAGCTGACTCCGGAGAAACCCCACCTGGTGTCGGTGCCAACATTGCCCGGCCCTTGGATGACGATGGCCAGGTCGGCGCCGGCGACATGGCGTGCCGCGAGTAGCCCGGTGTGCACGGTGACCGCCTCATGGTCTCCACCGAAGGCCTGCCCGACGGTGATGGTGGCCGCCAACCAACCGGCGCTGCGCAGCCCGGCCACGGTCCGTGAGAAGGCCGCGGGCAGGGCGCCTCCGTCGGGCATGACATAGGCGATCGTGAGATCCGGAGCCTGCGAGCGCGCCCCCGCGATAATGGCGGGAAGCGCCGAATGCAGGTCCGTGACCACCACGGGCATCCCGTCCAGGTCGTCGGCCTCGCGCAGGAGGGCGTGATGCGGGCTGTCCTGCTCGTCCACCGCCAGCACAATTTGCTGTTGCGGGGTGTACCGCGCCTTGACGATATGGCCGGGCGAATCGGGAGCAGTCGGGTTTGCCTCGGGCCGGGCCACGACGAAGGCATAGCCGCCGGTACCCAGCGCGCGCTCGATGGCCGAGACGTTGAGCAACACCCGGTCCCCGATCGCGGGCTCGCCGACGAGCGCGGTATAGGCCAATGCCCGGACTTCGCCGGCGGCCGTGGACACCCGGCATTCGATGGCGCCGGGCCAGGATTCGCCGGTGCGCGCCACGACACCCTCACGCCAGTGCATCATGAGCCCGCAGCGTAGTCTCCGGTAGCGTCGGGGGAGTGAGTCGGGCCACCGTGACCAAGACCGAGCGATTGCTCAATCTGGTCCTCGTGCTGCTCTACACCAGGCGGGCGCTCACGAAGGCGCAGATCCGCTCCGCGGTCCCGCAATACTCCTCGGCGCCGACGGTCGAGGCCTTTGAGCGGATGTTCGAGCGGGACAAGGACGAATTGCGCGAACTCGGGATTCCGCTGATGACCGAGGACATCGGCCTCGCCTTCGACGAGGAGCCGGCCTATCAAATCCACCAGCGCGACTATGCCCTGCCGGATATCGCGTTCGAGACCGATGAGTTGGCCGTGCTTGGCCTCGCCAGCCGCACCTGGGCGCAGGCGTCCCTGGCCGGCCCGGCAGCGCAGGCGCTGCGCAAGCTCCAGGCGTCCGGGGTCGAACGCGACCGCGAGTCCCTGATCGGCATCGAGCCCCGTCTGCGCACCGTCGAGCCGGCTTTCGACGCGATCAAGGATGCGGTGGTGCGTTCGGTTCCGGTCCGCTTCGACTACCGCCGCCCAGAGGCTGCCGAGGCGACTGCTCGCGAGGTCGAGCCCTGGTCCTTGGTGAGCAGCGCGGGCCGCTGGTACCTCAACGCGTGGGACCGCGGACGGCAGGCCGCCCGGGTCTTCCGGCTCTCCCGGATCGTGGGTGAGGTCCACCCGATCGGCAAGCCCGGATCGTATGCCGTGCCGCCGGACCATGTGCCGCGGACCATGGTGCGGGCCCAAAGTGCGCCCGTCCCGGATCATGCCCCGGCCATCGTGCGGGTGCGTTCGGGCGCCGGAGTGGCCCTTCGGCGTCGGGCCCGCTCGATCGGTGAGGTCGATGATGCTTGGTCGCTGCTGGACCTGGACTATGGCGACGTCGAGGAGTTGGCCGACGAGCTGAGCGGCTATGGCCCCGATGTCATTGCCGAGCAGCCGACCGAGCTGGTCGATGCTGTGATCGCACGCCTGCGCGGGGCCGCTGCGGCACATGAGGGGGCCGCCACATGAGCGCATCGCGCCCGGCCCCGGAAACGGCCACCGATCGGTTGACTCGCTTGCTGACCATGGTTCCCTGGCTGGTCAACCGTCAAGGCATCGACACCGCGTCGGCCGCTGCCGAGTTCGGCGTGAGCGTGCAGCAACTGGAAAGCGATCTGTCGCTGATCTTCCTGTGCGGGTACGGACAAATGCCTGACGAGCTGATCGAGGCCGATTGGGAGGGTGGTCGCGTCTTTGTCTCCAATGCCGACGCCATCGCCAAGCCGCTGCGCCTGGGCGTCGACGAGGCGGTGACCCTGATCGTTGGTCTGCGGGCACTGCGGCACGTGAGCGCGGTGGCTTACGGCGGAGCCGTGGACCGGGCGCTCGCCAAGTTGGAGGCCGCCGTCGGGCCCCAGGCCTCCGGCGCGGATCGGATTGCGGTCGCCATGGACGACGCCGCCGTACAGGACACCTTGAAGGTCCTGCGTGGGGCCCTGGCCGAGCGCCGCCGGGTGCACGTGAGCTATTTCGTCCCCGGTCGCGATGAGCAGACCGAACGCGACGTCGATCCCATCAGGCTTGTCGGGCTTGATGGGCGCTGGTACCTCGAAGGCTGGTGCCACCGGGCGGGGGACACCCGGCTCTTCCGGCTCGATCGGATCGTTGACCTGACCGTGCTGGAGGTGGATGGCACGCCGCCGGAGCAGGCCGTCGAGCGCGACCTGGCCGGGGGCTCGTTCCGGGCGGGACCTGACGATGTCGTGGTCACCGTGCGCCTGCTCCCGGGGGCGACCTGGGTGGCGGACTACTACCCGGTGGAGTCTCGCGAAGACACCAATGACGCAGTGACGGTCCAATTGCGCACGGCCGATACCGAATGGCTGGTGCGCTTGCTGCGTCGGCTGGGTGGCCGCGGGATAGTCCTGGACCCGCCGGACGTTGCCAGCGCAGTACGCTCGAGCGCGCTCAGTGCTCTAGCGGCATATGACGTCTAAACTGGACTGACCTCGACCACCGAAAGGGTGACGAACCGCATGTTCAAGAACTTCGGTGCACCGGAGATCATCATCATCGCCGTGCTCCTCATCGTCATCTTCGGCTGGAAGCGCCTCCCGGACGCGGCCCGCAGCCTGGGCCGTTCCGCACGGGTGTTCAAGTCCGAGGTGGACGAGATGAAGAAGGACGCCACGTCGGCCGCGGCCAGTGACACCGTCGCCGGTGAGACGGTGACCCCTTCGGCGGTGTCCGAGAACATCCCGAAGACCGACAACGGCCCCCGCGCCTGAGCGCCCCTTCGCCCAGCTGACCTGACCTCCATGGCTTCACCGCGCCGTCGCCCCAAGGACCCCGAAGGGCGGATGTCGCTGGGGGAGCACTTCGCCGAGTTTCGTCAACGGGCCCTGAAGTCAGCGCTCGCGGTGCTCACCGGGGCCATCGCGGCGGGCTACTTCTACGACGAGATCTTCGCCTTCCTCTCGGCGCCCTTCAATGACTATGCCGACGCCAACCCCAAGAGCACCATTTCGCTGAACTTTGGGGAGGCCACCTCGGCCCTGTCGAACTTGCTGAGCATGTCGATCTTCGTTGGCGTGATTGGCTCCAGCCCGATCTGGCTGTACCAGGCCTGGGCCTTCGTCATGCCGGGCCTGACCCGCAAGGAGAAGCGCGTCTCGCTGGCCTTCATGGGGGCCACCGTGCCGCTCTTCCTGGGCGGCGTCTGGCTGGGGTACACGATCCTCCCGCAGTCGCTGGCATTGCTCTACGGACTGAGCCCCGAAGGCACGTCGAATATCCAGCAGACCTCGATGTACTTCTCCTTCGTGATGCGCTTCATCATGGTCTTCGGCCTGGGCTTCCTGTTCCCGGTCTTCCTGGTCGGGCTCAATCTGCTCGGCATCCTGAGCGCCCAGCGCATGCTGCGCGGCTGGCGGGTGGCGGTCGTCGGCGTGGTGATCTTCGCGGCGGCGGCTACGCCCACCTCGGATCCGTTCACCATGTTCGTCTTTGCTGGGCCCTTGATCGTGCTCTACTTCGCCGCCTGCGGGGTCGCCTGGCTGCTTGATCGCCGCCGGGCGAAGGCGCGCCCCGACTGGCTTGACGTCGCGGACGATCAAGCCTCCGTCTTGGAGGATTGAGATCGTGCGCTACGGAGTCATCGTCAATCCCACCTCCGGCAAGAACACCGGCGCGCAGATCGGATTGGATGCCGTCGGTCGCTTGCGGGCCGCGGGTGCGCAGATCGTGGACCTTTCCGCGCTCGACGCGGCCGGAGCGCTTGCCCGGGGCCGCGCGGCGATCGCGAAGGGGGAGATCGACACCTTGGTCGTCGCCGGCGGCGACGGCATGGTGCACCTGGGTACGAACCTGTGCGCGGGCACGGCGGTGCCCTTGGGCATCATCGCCGCAGGCACCGGCAATGACATTGCCCGTGAGCTGGGGCTCCCCGTGCGGGATGCGGCCAAGTCGGTTGAACGCATCCTGGCCGGGCGCACGCGTGCGGTCGATGCGGTGCGGCACGAGCGACCCACCGGTGAGTCGGCCTGGTTTGTCGGAGTGATCGCCGCTGGCTTCGACGCCATCGTCAATGAGCGGGCCAATGGCTGGCGCTGGCCCAAGGGACGGCTGCGCTACGACCTGGCCATCATGCGGGAGTTGCCGGTGTTCCGGCCGATTCCCTATGTCCTCGAACTCGACGGCGAGCGAATCAAGACCGAGGCCATGCTGGTCGCGGTGGGCAATGGGCCGGCATACGGCGGCGGCATGCAGGTCGTGCCGGACGCCCGCTTCGACGACGGCGTGCTCGATGTGCTCATCCTGCGCAAGATCTCCATCCCCGAGTTCCTCCGAGTCTTCCCCAGGGTCCGCACCGGTGGCCACGTCTCCCACCCCGCCGTGGAGATCCGCCAGGCACGCAGCGTTCGGCTCGAGGCCACCGGGATCGTCTCCTACGCCGATGGCGAGCGATTCGCACCGCTGCCGATCGGGCTCGATGTCGTCCCGGGTGCGCTGACCGTCCTCGCGTAGCCTTCAGGCATGTCCACCCCTGCGCAGCGGTATGCCGCGGCGGCCTCCCGTCGTCGCCGCGAGCGTTCCGAGCTGGCCCGTTTCGTGGCGGGCCTGGACTTCCCGCTCGATGACTTCCAAGAGCGTGCCTGCGTCGCCGTCGAGGAGGGCGCCGGGGTGTTGGTGGCCGCGCCGACCGGTGCTGGCAAGACGGTAGTGGGGGAGTTCGCGGTTCACCTGGCCCTGGCTCAGGGGCGCAAGGCGTTCTACACCACCCCGATCAAGGCGCTGTCGAATCAGAAGTACCACGATCTGGTCGCCCGCCACGGCCCCGGCCAGGTCGGCCTCCTGACCGGTGACAGTTCGATCAATGGCGAGGCGCCCGTGGTGGTGATGACCACCGAAGTGCTGCGCAACATGCTCTACGCCGGGTCGAGCACGCTGGCCGGCCTGGGCTATGTCGTGATGGATGAAGTGCATTACCTTGCCGATCGCTTCCGCGGCGCGGTCTGGGAGGAGGTCATCATTCACCTCCCCGACAGCGTCCAGGTGGTTTCCCTGTCGGCCACCGTCAGCAATGCGGAGGAGTTCGGCGAGTGGCTGAGCGAGGTGCGCGGCAACACCGAGATCGTGGTCTCCGAGCATCGTCCGGTGCCGCTCTTCCAGCACATGCTGGTCGGCGACCGACTCTTCGAGTTGTTTGCTGGCTCGCGGATCTCCCCGGACCTGTTCGCGGCTGTCCGTCAGGCCGAACAGCGCGCGCTACCCACGGCGCGGGAGCCGCGCCGCGGTGGGCAAGGCGCGAAGGGCCGCCCACGCGCGGGCCAGGTTCCACGCGCCAGCCGGGCGGAGGTCGTTGATCACCTCGAACGCGACGGCCTCTTACCGGCCATTGTCTTCATCTTCAGCCGGGTGGGCTGTGATGCCGCCGTTGGTCAGTTGTTGGGCTCCGGCATCCGGCTCATCGACCAGCGGGCCGGGGATCGGCTGCGGCGGGTCGTCGAGGAGCGGGTCGAGGGACTGGCTGGCGAGGACCTCTCCGTGCTCGGGTACTGGGACTTCGTGGAAGGGATCTCCCGTGGCTTCGCCGCCCACCACGCGGGGATGCTGCCGCTCTTCCGCGAGATCGTCGAGGAGCTGTACACCCGAGGTGACATCAAGGTGGTCTTCGCGACCGAGACGTTGGCCTTGGGTATCAATATGCCGGCCCGCACCGTGGTCCTGGAGAAGTTGGTCAAGTTCAACGGCGAGGCACATGTCCAACTGACGCCTGCGGAATACACCCAGCTGACCGGCCGGGCCGGTCGCCGCGGCATCGACGTGGAGGGCCATGCCGTCGTCCAATGGACGCGGGGCCTGGACCCGATGGCGGTCGGCGGACTGGCCTCGACCCGGACGTATCCGCTGACCTCCAGTTTCCGGCCGACCTACAACATGGCGGTCAACCTCATCGCCACGACCGGCCGTGAAGTAGCCCGGGAGGTCCTGGAGACCTCCTTCGCGCAGTTCCAGGCTGATCGTTCGGTCGTCGGCCTGGCCTCGTCGGTCCGGCGCAATGAGGAGGGCTTGCGCGACTATGCCGCCGCCATGCACTGCGACCGGGGTGACTTCCGCGAGTATACCGCGCTGCGCCGTTCGGTGAGTGATGCCGAGAAGACCGGCGCGCGATCGCGGGCAGCAGCCGCTCGGGCGGAGGCAGCGGTCAGTCTGGACGCCCTCACGGTCGGTGACGTGATCAAGGTCCCCGCAGGTCGCCGCGCCGGATGGGCGGTCGTCGTGGCGCCCGCCAGGCCCGGCCCCGGCACGCCAATCGGACCGACCGTGGTGACAGAGGACAAGCAACTGCGCAGGCTGACCACCGTGGACGTTCCGGTGGCCGTCTCGCCGGTGGCCAGGATTGCGGTGCCACGGCATTTCAACCCCAAGTCACCCAAGTCTCGGCGCGATCTCGCGGTCTCCCTGCGGATCGCGGTGCCCCATGACCCGCCACCACGACGCGCGGCCAACGGCCGCGCTGAGGTCGATGCTCGGGTCGAGCACCTGCGACGGGAGTTGCGAGCGCACCCCTGCCACGACTGCCCGGATCGCGAGGAACATGCCCGCTGGGCCGAGCGCTGGTGGCGGCTCAAGCGCGAGACCGTTGGGCTCCAACGCAAGGTGGAGGGGCGCACCAGTTCGGTGGCGCGGACCTTTGACCGCATTCTCGAGGTGCTCACCGAGCTGAACTACCTGGGTGACGAGTCTGAGGTGCTCACCCCTCGCGGCGAGGCCCTGCGGCGACTGTATACCGAGCGTGACCTGCTGGCCGCCGAATGCCTGCGCCAAGGGGTGTGGCGCCGGCTGGACCCGGCCTCCCTGGCGGCCGCGGTGAGTCCGCTGGTACACGAGTCACGGCGCGACGAAGGGCAGATCGCTCCTGTGATGCCCAATGATGATGTCGCCGAAGCCATCTGGCGGATGGGCGAGATCTGGCAGGACATTGGCGCGGTGGAGGAGCGGGTCGGCCTGCCGGGCACCCCGGCACCTGATGCTGCCCTGGCGTGGATGGTTCACCGGTGGGCCAGTGGTCGCCGCCTCGAGGAGGTCCTGCGCGGCTCGGATATCGCTGCCGGCGACTTCGTGCGCCGGTGCAAGCAGCTGGTCGACCTGCTCGGCCAGCTCGGCAACGCCGGGGACAGCGAGCTGCGCCGAACTTGCCGTTCCGCGGTCGATGCGGTTCTGCGCGGCGTCGTCGCAGCCGATCGCCTCGACTAGAGCGCGCTCGTGAGCCGATCGGTGAGCAAGTTCCGCTCGGCGGCGTTCGTGGTGAGGTCAAGCGCACGCTGATCGGCGATCCGAGCGTCATCGAGGCGGCCACAACGGCGCAGCAGGTCAGCCCGAGCGGCATGGAAGAGGTGATAGGCCGCCAGAGAGTCACCGAGGCTGTCCAGCTCGCTCAGGCCAGCCTCCGGACCGAGCACCTCGGCCAGCGCAATGGCGTGGTTGAGCCGAACGACCGGGGAGGGGTCGTGGGTTAGGAGCAGGTCGTACAAGGTGAGCACCTGGAGCCAGTCGGTTTCCTCGGTGCTGGGCGCGCTGGCATGGCATGCGGCGATGGCCGCCATGAGCTGGAATCTGCCGGGGCGACGATAGAGGGCTGCCCGCTCCAGCAGCCGCTCTGCGCGGGCAATGGTGGGGTGATCCCAGCGGCCACGGTCCTGATCGGCGAGCAGGATGAGGCGCCCGTGCGGAGCGAAGCGGGCTGCGGCGCGCGATTCGTGCAGCATCAGCAGCGCGAGCAGCCCCATTGCCTCGGGTTCGTGAGGCAACTCGGTTGCGATCAGACCCGCCAGCCAGATGGCATCCTCGGTCAACCGATCCGCCCTGGGGTGCGGCCCTGGGGCCGGATCCGCAGGCTCGAGGAAGCGGGCGTTGTAGGCCAGGAGAACCACGGTGAGGACATCATGCAGGCGTGCCGCGAGATCGCTGTCGGGCACGGCGAGAGCGATCCCATTGGCCACGATCTTGCGCTTGGCTCGAACAATGCGTTGGGCGATGGTCGGCTCGGGCTGAAGGAAGGCCGCAGCGATCTGAGCGGTGGTCACACCGAGCACCGCGCGCAGGGTCAAAGCCAGCCGGGCCTCGACCGCCAGGCTGGGATGACAACAGCCAAAGAGCATCGCCACCCGGTCATCGCCCCGGATGGCCGAGGTCGGCTCTGACCAGGAAGGCTCCGGCGCGGCGTCGGGGTCACCGGTGAGCACCACACGTGTGCTCACCGGTGATCGAAGACGGTCCACGGCATACCGCCGGGCCACCGTGGTCAACCAAGCGCCCGGTCGGTCGGGGACTCCCGTGCTGCGCCACCCGACCAGCGCCTTGGCCACAGCCTCAGCGACGGCCTCCTCGGCCAGGTCGAAGTTGCGCAGATCGCGGGTGAGGGCTGCGACGATCAACCCGGACTCGCGACGGACCACCTCGGCCAGTCGCGAGTCCGGGAGATCGGTGCTCTCGGTATCGCTCACATCGCGCCGTGGTCGACGATCGGGCGGACCTCCACGGCGACCCCCGGGAAGATCAGCGGCGGCCACTCCCGCGCCATCGCCAGTGCAGCGTCCAGATCGGGGACGTCGATCACGCTGAAACCGCCGATCATCTCCTTGGCCTCGGTGAACGGCCCGTCGACCACCACCGGATCGCCGCCCTCAGCGGGCGCCTTGACGGTCGTGGCGGTCTCGACGCCCTGGAGCTCGGCGCCGGCATCCACGAAGGAGGCTCCATGGCGCTCGAACCAGGCGAAGATCTGCTGGTAGACCTCGGCCTGACGCTCGGGTGGGACCGCAGCCTCCAGGTCCGGCCGGCTGGTGTACATCAGGACGTACTTCATGGGGGGACTCCTCGGGTGAGAGAGGCGAGTGCCTCGATGGTGACACCGGCGGGCTGCCGGATCTACCTCTACGACGAGACAGGTCCGCGGATTTCGACGTGCGTGTGGAGGAACCTTTCAGGAGTGCAGATTCAGTGCCGAGAGCACTCGGTTGATCGGCCCGGTGAGGCCATGATCGGCGGCCAGGGCGCTCAGCGCGACGGGGTCGGCAACCTGCGTCGGCAGAGCGGTAGAGATCTCTGGCAGGGCGATATCCCGCGCGACAGCGACCACGCGCGGCGCGACATCGAGGTAGTCCGCACCCGCCTCGAGGTTGGCCCGCCGGGCACCCTTGAGCCGGGGATCACCGCCGTCGACGGCCGCTCGCAGGTCGGCCAGTGACCCGAATTCCTCGATCAGCGCCGCAGCCGTCTTCTCGCCGATGCCCTTGACCCCGGGAAGGCCGTCACTGGTGTCGCCCCGCAAAACCGACATGTCCAGATAGGCGGCCCCGGTGGGCACGGCATACCGCTCGTGTAGGTAGGCCTGGGTGACGATGTCGGGCTCGCGGACGCCGCCGCGGGCGGTGTAGAGCACCCGGATGCCGCGCTCGTCATCGACGAGTTGAAAGAGATCCCGGTCGCCGGTCACCACGTCCACGGCGCCCGTTCCACCGTGACGGGTGGCCAACGTGCCGATGACATCATCGGCCTCGAAGCCGGCCGCCCCGAGGCGAGTGATACCGAGCGCCGCGAGCGCCTCGACGATCAACGGCACCTGCGGTGAGAGGTCATCGGGGGATTCCTCGGCGACCTCGCTGCCGTCGGCGACGCGATGCGTCTTGTAGGACGGGATGAGGTCGACCCGCCACTGGGGCCGCCAGTCGTCATCCCAGCAGGCCACCAGGTGAGTCGGGTGGTGCGCGGTGACCAGGGTGGCGATCATGTCGAGGAAACCGCGGATCGCATTGGTGGGCACGCCCAACCGGCTGCCGCCTTGCTCCGGGACGCCGTAGAAGGCGCGGAAGTACAGCGAAGCGGAGTCGAGCAGAAGCAAGCGCGCGGTCGGCATACGGCCAGCGTAGGTCCCTGGTGGGGTGAGCCGGGTATGGTTTCGGGCGTGGAGGATCTTGACCGCAGGATCGTGGAGCAACTGGCCGCTGACGGGCGGATCAGTTACACCGACCTGGGCAAGTCGCTCGGCATGTCGACCTCGGCGGTACACCAGCGCGTGCGCCGCCTGGAGCAGCGCGGGATCATCAAGGGGTACTCGGCCCGGATCGATCACGGTGCCACCGGCCGCACGCTCACCGCGTTCATGGCCTTGCAGCCGGTGGATCCGGGAGCCCCGGACGACATTCCGGATCGACTTCGGGGAATCCCGGAGATCGAAGAATGTCATTCGGTGGCCGGCGACATGAACTACGTCCTGAAGGTGCGGGTCTCGACTCCGGCGGAGTTGGAGGAGTTGATCGCCACCGTGCGCGCAGCAGCCACGGTCACCACGAGGACCACGGTCGTCCTGTCCACGCCCTGGGAGTAGCCCGCTCAGGTCGCAATGTCGGCGACGAGGGCAGCGGTGACGGTGATCAGATCTGCCGGCGCGACGCCGATGTCCATCCCGCGCCGGCCGCCCGAGACATAGACGACATCGAAGAGCTCGACACTCTCGTCCAGCACGGTCGGCAGGGCGCGTTTCTGGCCGATAGGGGAGATGCCGCCCACGACGTAGCCGCTGGATCGCTGCGCCGCCTCCGGTCGGGCGAGCTCCACTCGCTTGACCCCCAGAGCCGTCGCCATGGCCTTGAGATCCAGTTGCCCACTGACCGGCACGACCGCGACGGCCAGTCCGGCGCCGGTGTCCACGACGAGGGTCTTGAACATCTGCTCGGCCGGCAGGCCCAATGCCTGCACGGCCTCCAGCCCGAAGTGCCGAGCGGCCGGATCGTGCTGGTAGGTGTGCACCGTGAACGGAACGCCCGCCGCAGCGAGGACCACTGTGGCGGGCGTCGAACCGGAGGCGGGACGCGGCATACCGGTGATCGTATGCCGCGTGCCCGCCGCCTGCTGGGATCAGTCCAGGTCGGCTGAGGAGGCCGCGCGGCTAGCGCCGGCACCGGCCAGCGCGGCTTCGTGGACGGCGGCGACATCGGTGTTGTCCTGCCACCACTGCTGGCCAGCCTCGGGCAGGGTGTAGATCGGGTCGTAGTAGACGTACTCGCGCGACAAAGCGCCCTGGTCGCCGGCCTCGATCGAGGTGCGGTAGTGCTTGCGCCAGAAGGACATGCCCTTCTCACTGTCATAGCTTTCGACCTGGTGGACCCAGCGCTTGCCCACGAACGGGACGTCACACACGATGCGCGGGGTCGCGAAGCCGGGGAGGTAGCCCAGGATCGAGTGCTGCAACTCCTGGGCCTCCTTGAGGGAGAGCCGCCAATGCTCGGAGAACGGGATCATGTCGCACATGTAGAAGTAGTACGGCGTGATCATGGCTTCGTCCTGAAGGGCAAAGCACAGATCGAGCAGTTGCTCGGTGGAGTCGTTGACGCCACGCATGAGCACACCCTGGTTGCGCACATCGCGGGCTCCGGCCTCGAGCATGGCCCGGGCTGCCTTGGCCACCAGCGGCGTCACCGACTGGACGTTGTTGACGTGAGTGTGGATCGCCAAAGAGACGCCGCGCTGGCGAGCCTTGGCGGACACCCTCCCGACGCCTTCGACCACGTCGTCCTGGAGCCAGTGCTGCGGCAGACCCATCAGGGCCTTGGTGGCCAGGCGGATGTCGCGAATCGTGTCGACCTCGAGCAGTTTGTCGAGGAAGCCTTCGAGGTTCTTCCACGGCATATTGGCCACATCGCCGCCGGAGACGACGACATCCCGAACGCCGGGGGTGCGCTGCAGGTAGTCGAGCATGGCGGCATACCGGTCGACCGGCTTGCCCGCGAGCTTGAGCTTGGCCACCTGGGGGGTGGAGTTGCCTACCAAGTCCATCCGGGTGCAGTGACCGCAGTACTGCGGGCAGGTCGGCAGCATCTCCGCGAGCACCTTGGTGGGGTAGCGGTGGGTCAGCCCCTCGACCGCCCACATGTCGTGCTCGTGGAGTGAGTCGCGCGTGGCGAAGGGGTGGCTCGGCCAGTCGGTGCGCCGGTCGGTGAACACCGGGAGCATGTAACGCCGCACCGGGTCGCGGTAGAACTCGTCCGTGAATGCCACCCCAGCAGCGGGCATGGCGCCCTCGGTGGCCGGCACCATGGTGTTCATCATCTGGGGGGTGACCAGCATGGACATGGTGGCGCGCTCGGCCTGGTCGCGCTCGAGGTCGGCGTAGAACTCATCGGTGAGCAGGTCGCCCATGAGTGCCTTGAGCTGGCCGATGTTCTTGACGCAGTTGACGCGCTGCCACTGAGCGTCCTCCCACTGAGCGGCGGTCACCTCACGCCACCCCGGCAGGCGGGTCCAGTCGGGCTCAATCAGCTCGCGACGCCGGTAGACGTAGGGCTGGTCGATATTCGCAGTCATGCGTGGCAGGATACGAGATAGATCACGGCTCTGTCACGTTTCAGCCGCAAGATCTGCATGTGTCGCGCCCCATGACAGGAGAAACTGTGCGCACCACCCCGTCCTCGCCCGTTGGACTGCACCGTGTGCTGGAGCCGGCCGGGGCGGCCTTGCCGCAGATCGCCGCCCGGATCGATCCGACTCCCGAGATCTGGCCCGACGAGGTGAGGATCGCCGTCGAGACGCTCAATCTCGACGCTGCGTCCTACCGGCAACTTCACGACAAGCACAGCGGCGATGGCGCGGCTATTCGCGCGGAGGTGCTGGAGATCGTCGCGGCCCGAGGCAAGATGCAGAACCCGGTGACGGGGTCTGGCGGCATGCTTATCGGGACCGTCGAGGAGGTCGGCCCGCTGGCCACTCTTGATGTGGCACCCGGGGATCGCGTGGCCACGCTGGTCTCGCTCTCGCTCACGCCACTGACCATCACCGATGGCTTGGCCCGATGGGATGGCACGGGGGAGCGGATCCCCGCCGAAGGCACCGCCATCCTCTTCGCCCGCACGATTGCCGCCAAGCTGCCCGACGATCTCGAGCCGGAGCTGGCCCTGATGGTCATGGACGTCTGCGGGGCGCCGGCCTTGGTTGCCCGCGTGGTGGCCGAGCAGTCCGCCCGGACCGCGCAGCCCACGGTCGTGGTTCTGGGTGGGGCCGGCAAATCAGGCTCGCTGTCGCTGGCCGCTGCCCGCGACGCGGGTGCTGGCCGGATCATCGCGGTGGTGCCGGTCGAGCGCGAGGCACAGATGCTGCGTGGCACCGGCCTGGCCGATGAGATCGTGATCGCGGATGCCCGTAGTCCACTGGGACTCTCCGAGGCAGTGGCCGCGGCCGGCGGTCCCGCGGATGTCACCGTGGTCTGCGTGGACGTGCCCGGGTGCGAGCAACCGGCCATCCTCTCGACCGCCGACCGCGGCACCATCATCTTCTTTTCCATGGCCACTCAGTTCGCTGCCGCCGCGCTGGGCGCGGAAGGGGTGGCCGCAGACGTCACGATGCTGGTCGGCAATGGGTATGCCGCTGGGCACGCCGACTACGCGCTCTCCCTGCTGCGCTCGAATGCCGCTGTGCGGGAACTGTTTCAGGCGCGCCTTCACCACTGAGCCATTTCTCATCGAGTGTCGGGTTGTGGTCCCTTTGGCGGGGCCAAAGGGACCACAACCCGACACTCGACTCAGTTTCCGAATCCGAAAGGTCTTCCGCCGCCGCCCAGTGATGGCCGCAAGACCTGCGGAAAAGTTGATAGATTGACGCCGTGTCTCCGCGAGTGAAGCCACTACTCGACCTTGATCCGTCCGTCGTGCGACGTGCCCGGTCGCTGGCCCGCAAGGCGGGTCAGCCGGTCGTCGAGCTAGCGCGCAGCCATACGACGGTCTCCGTCGAGCGCGCGACCCTGCGTCTGGCTGGCCTGACGGGCGCCGACCACGAGAATGTGCCCTGGGTGAACCACCTGGTCGACGCCGTACGTGACAGCGTCGGTCTGGAGCATGGCGTCTGCCTGCCGGCCTGGGATGCGCTGCAACGAGGTGAGGCGCCGGACTTGCTCACGCTGGCCCAAAAGGCTTCCGCTGGTGCGGTGAGTTTCCGGATCCCCGAGAAGGGCGCCCGCACCCGCGCCGCCCGTTCGGCTCGCTCGGCGGTGGCTGGCGGCATCCGCACCATTGATCGGCAGCGCGCCACCCGCGACAAACTCATCGGTAAGCATGGCGACCCGAAGCAGAAGCCGTGGATCTACCTCATCGTGGCCACCGGCGATATCTATGAGGACATCCCGCAGGCGCAGGAGGCTGCCCGCGAGGGCGCCGACATCATTGCGGTGATCCGGTCGACCGGGCAGAGCCTGCTCGATTTCGTCCCCGAAGGCGCGACCCGTGAGGGCTATGCCGGCACGTACGCCACCCAAGAGAACTTCCGGCTCATGCGGGCGGCCCTGGACCAGTCCAGCAAAGAACTCGGCCGCTACATCCGGCTCACCAATTACGCCTCCGGCCTGTGTATGCCGGAGATCGCGACCCTGGCCGGGCTGGAGCGTCTCGACATGATGCTCAACGACAGCATGTACGGCATCCTCTTCCGGGATATCAACCCGATCCGGACCTTCGTGGACCAACGCTTCAGCCGACAGATCCATGCCCGCGCCGGGATCATCATCAATACCGGCGAGGACAACTACCTGACCACCGCGGACGCGATCGAGGCGGCCCACACGGTGACCGTCAGCCAGTTGCTCAATGAGTACTTCGCCAAGGAGGCCGGGCTCGCTGACTGGCAGCTCGGCCTCGGGCACGCGTTCGAGATCGACCCGAACGTCAAAGACTCCTTCCGCCTTGAATTGGCGCATGCGCTTCTGGCCCGACAGCTCTTCCCGCAGGCGCCGCTGAAGTGGATGCCGCCGACCAAGCACATGACCGGCGACATCTTCCGCGGTTACCTGCTCGACGGCTTCTTCAACCTCGTGGGCGCGATGACCGGCCAGGGCATCCTGCTCGTGGGCATGATGACCGAGGCGGTGGTCACGCCCTGGCTCTCCGATCGTGATCTGGCTCTGCAGAACGTCCGCTACGTGATGAATGCCGCCGGGGGCCTCACCGAGGACTTCGCGCCGCCCTCCAACGGGCTCATCCAGACCCGCGCCCGACAGGTGCTTTCCGAGGCGGTGGATCTGCTCGATGAGATCGTGACCGACACCAGCGGGCGCGGCAGCGCCTACCCGCAGCCCTTGCTCAGTGCGATCGCCGATGGCACCTTCGGCGCGATGAAACGGCCACCGACCAAGGGCAAGGGCCTGGACGGCGTGGTCCGCAAGGCCGATGACTACGACAATCCGGCCGTCACGCTGCTCGAGGAAGGTGGCACCCGATGACACCGCCGCGCACTGAGGCCCAGGAGACCCGGGCGCGTTCGCGCAGCCACTATGCCGAGCGCCGCATGGAGGATGCCCTTCCCGGCGAGCTCAGCCTCAATGAGCCGGGCCCGCTGGTGCGACCCTATGGCGACACCACCGGCGATGGCATGGTTCAGGTCAGTTTCACCTTGCCGCTGCCGCACGACAAGCGAGCCGAGGGAGCCGCACTCCAACTGGCCGCCAAGATGGGCATGGAGCCGGCTCTGCTGGTCCATGCCAAGGCGATGGGCCCGCACTTCACCTTCTTTGTCGTGTACGGCTCGGTCAGTCACCTCGTGGACGTCCGCGAGGTCGAGGTGATGGAACGCGAGTTCGAGCTGCTCTCGGCCCGGGACACCAACGCCGCCATCCGCAAGCACCTGCGCCGCAAATTGGTCGTGGTGGGAGCCTGCATCGGCACGGATGCGCATACGGTCGGCATCGACGCCATCCTCAATATCAAGGGATTTGCGGGGGAGAAGGGCCTGGAGTACTACCGCGAGTTGACCGTGCACAATCTCGGCGCGCAGGTCCTCATCCCGGACCTGGTGAACACCGCCCGCGAACTCAAGGCCGACGCGGTCCTGGTTTCCCAGGTCGTCACCCAAAAGGACGCGCACATCCACAACACCACCGCGATGAGCGCGGCCTTCCGGGAGGCCTTCCCGGCTGGCGAGGTGCCGCACCTGATCGTGGGCGGCCCGCGCTTCGAGGAGGGTTCCGCCGGAGCCCTCGGGGTCGACCGGATCTTTGGCCGCGGTACCACCCCGGGTGAGGTGGCGTCCTATCTCGTCCACGCTCTCGTCGATCCCGCGACGCGGCACCAGTCTCCCGAGACCCGAAAGAAGGGCCGGGCATGACCCGCGCCGAGGTCGGCATGACCGTGACCCACCGCCGTTACGTCCCGTTCAGTCACGCGCACTACGCCGGGAACCTGGTCGACGGGGCGTACTCCCTGGCCGCTTTCGGCGATGTGGCGACCGAGATGTGCATTCGCACGGACGGCGACGAGGGCCTCTTTGCCTCCTATTCGGAGGTGCAGTTCAAGGCGCCGGTCCGCGCCGGCGACTGCATCGAGATCACTGCCACCGTGGTGCGCGTGGGCTCGCGCTCCCGCGAGATGGAGTTCGAGGTGCGCGTCATCGCCCGCGGCAACCCCGAGCGCGGGGAGTCGGCAGCCGATGTCCTCGAACCACCCATCGTGGCCACCACGGCTCGCGGAGTGGTGGTCGTTCCAGCGGCCTGACGTGACCTACCGTGTGGGGGTGTCACGTCGCGCTCTGCTGACCCGCCTCTTGGGGGCGGCGCTGGCTGGCGTCTGCCTGTGGTTGGCGCTGCCCACGCATGACCTGTGGTGGTTGGCTCCGCTCGGTCTCGCGCTCTTTGGTCTGGTCACGCTGGAGGCCGGCTGGCGCCAAGGCGCGCTCCTCGGGTTGATCACCGGGTGTGCCGTCTTCCTGCCCGTGCTGTCCTGGTCTGGAACCTATGTCGGTCTCGTGCCCCAGTTGGCTCTGACCTCCTTGGAGGCGCTCTACCTGGCGGCCGTGGGGTGCGTCCTGGGCGGTGTGGGCCGGCGCCTCCTGGCCCGGGGGCACCGGTTTGCCGCTGTGGCCGCGCTGCCCGTGGTGTGGGTGCTGGGGGAGTGGGCTCGCTCGACCACGCCCTTCGGGGGCTTCCCGTGGGCGCGGGTTGCCTTCAGTCAGGCCGATGGCCCGCTGGTGGCCTATGCCGCGTGGGCCGGCGCCCCGGGGGTGTCCTTCGCTGTCGCTGCCGTGGGCGCTGGACTGCTGCACGCGGCCTACCGCCTGCGTGAACGGCAGTGGCGGGCAGCGCCCTGGTCGTTGGCGGTCAGTGCCATCCTGCTGGCGGTCGCCACCGCCATCCCGCTGCCGACGCAGGGGCGTTCGGTCACCGTGGGATATGTCCAAGGCAATGTGCCGCGGGCCGGCCTGGACTTCAACGCCGAACGTCGGGCCGTGCTCGACAACCACGTGCAGGGCACAGTGCGCTTGGCCGCCGAGATCGCGGCCGGCCAGACCCGGCCGGATGTCGTCCTCTGGCCGGAGAACTCCTCGGACATCGACCCTTTCCGCAATGAGGATGCGCGGGCTCAGATCCGCACCGCGGTCAATGCCGTGAACATGCCGCTCCTGGTCGGTGCCGTAGTGGAGGTCGATCAGGACCACATTGCCAATGCCTCGCTGCTCTATCGCCCGGGGGTCGAGATTCCTGAGCGATACGACAAACTGCACCCGGTGCCCTTCGCTGAGTACATCCCGTACCGGAGCTTCTTTCGGACCTTTAGCGACAAGGTCGATCTGGTCCGGCGTGACTTCGTGGCTGGCACGAGCATCGGCGCGTTCAGCATTCCGTCCGCGACCGGTGAGTTCTGGCTACTGCCCACGATCTGTTTTGAGGTCGCCTACGACGGGCTGATGCGTGAGAGTGTCACCTCGAAGGCAGGCGACTCGGTGCTGGTCGTGCAAACCAACAATGCGACCTTCGGCTTCACCGCAGAGTCCGAACAGCAGTTGGCCATTTCGCGTCTGCGGGCCGTCGAACACGGCCGGGCCGTGGTGCACATCTCGACCGTCGGCGTGTCGGGAATCGTTGCTCCGGACGGAACAGTGAGCCACCGGACGTCGTTGTTCACTGCACAGCAGGGGCTCGCCGTCGTGCCTGTCCGCGCTGGCTACACCCTCTCCGACCGGATCGGCGCTGCTCCGGAGTGGCTCATCGCGGCGGCCTTTGTCCTCCTGATGGCCATGGCGCTGCGGCCAGTTCGAAAGGCTAGGGTCGTAGCACCGTCCGTACGCACCAAGGAACGCACCATTGTCTGACAGCTCACGTCCACCGCTGAAGCGGGTCGCCGTGCTCATCCCGACGTACAACGAGCGCGAGAACGTGCCCCGCATCGTCGAGGGGGTCCGTCGGCATGCTCCGCATGTCGATGTGGTGATCCTCGACGACAACTCTCCCGATGGGACCGGTGAGGTCGCTGACGCCATCGCGGCGAAGGACCCGCAGGTCCACGTGGTGCACCGCGAGGCCAAGGCCGGTCTGGGAGCCGCCTACTTGCACGGTTTCGCGTGGGCCAAGGACCAGGGCTATGACGCCGTGATGGAGATGGACGCCGACGGCTCGCATCGTCCGGAGCACCTGCCGGCCATGCTGGCCGCCGCCGAAAGCGCCGACGTGGTGATCGGCTCGCGGTGGGTTCCCGGCGGTGAAGTGGTCAACTGGCCGGCCATCCGCAAGGTCATCTCCGTCGGCGGCAATATCTACACCAAGGCCATGCTCGGGATGCGGGTCAATGACGCGACCGCCGGGTTCCGGGTGTATCGGATGAGCGCTCTGGACGCAATGGGTCTGGGCGATGTGGCGTCGCAGGGCTACTGCTTCCAGATTGACCTGACCCGGCGTGCGGTGAGGTCTGGACTCAAGGTCGTCGAGGTGCCGATCTCCTTCGTGGAGCGCGAGATCGGTGACTCCAAGATGTCGGGTGACATTGTCCGCGAGGCGCTGACCCGGATTACCGTCTGGGGTGTCGCGCATCGTGGCCGGCAGGTGCGGTCAGCGATCGATCGCCGACGCGAGCCGAGGTGGCACACACTGTGAGGCGCCGTCCCCGCTGGCTCGCATGGGTCTTCCTGGCGCTGCTCATCGTGCCAGTGGTGGAGATCGCCGCGATCATTGCCGTGGGGCGGGTCATTGGTGGGTGGCCAACCGTTGCTCTGCTGGTCATTGAGTCGCTGCTCGGAGCTTGGCTGGTGCGGCGAGAGGGGGCGAAGGCCTGGTCCGCCCTCAGGGAGGCCCTGACCACGGGGCGCATGCCCAGCCGCCAACTTGCTGACGCTGCCTTGGTCCTCATCGGCGGCACCCTGTTGCTCACGCCCGGGTTTCTGACGGACGTGGTCGGCTTCTTCTTTGTCCTGCCGTTCACCCGCCCGCTCGCCCGAGGGGTCCTGCAGCGAGCGGTCGAGCGGCGGCTCCTGGGGCCGGTCTCCGGGAAGCCGGGACGTCCTGGCGGTCCAAGTACCTCAGGGCCGGACGTCATCCAAGGCGAAGTCGTCGATTAGCCGACCAGGTGACGGCTCACCCAGCCGAATGCCGTGGGCCCGCCTTCTCAGTGAAGGCGGGCCCACGGCATTTCAGGGGCGCGGGGGTCAGGCGCTCTTGCGGGTGACCTTCTCGCCGCGCGACTGGCGAAGCAGCGTAAGCCGCTCCTCGAGGAGTTCCTCGAGCTCGGGGATGGAGCGCCGCTCCAGCAGCATGTCCCAGTGGGTGCGGGCCGGCTTCACCGGCTTGGGCGCCGGGAGGTCCGACTGGCCCTGGAGGAGCGCTTCGCTGCCACAGCGGCATTCCCAGGTCGGGGGAATCTCGGCCTCGATCGAGAAGGGCAACTCGATGACATGCCCATTGGGGCAGCGGTAGGTCGTGATCTGGCGCTGGCTAGGCACGACGTGCTCGTCGCGCTCCATGCTCAGGGCGCCAAGGCGGCTGCCGCGCAGACTTCGTTCGGCCATGGGGATCTCCCGGGGTCGTCGGTTGGGGTTCGGGTGTCAGTCCCGAGTAGTACTTCGGGGGTTCAACGCACCACGAGGGGCACTTTGTTCCGACGTTCGTAGGAGACCTGAGGTTGCCCTGGGTGAGGAGGGTCACACCACCGTGGGGAGTTCATTGCCGGCGTCGAGGATGCCCTGGCGGACATCCACCTTCTTGAGGATGACAAAGCCCAAGGCAAAGAACACGATGAGCGCGACGATGGCCGGCCGGTAGGAACCGGTGATCTGGTACACCAAGCCGAAGAGCAGGGTGCCGAACCAGGACGTACCGCGCTCCATGGCCTGGTAGAACGCGAAGAACTCCGCCTCCCGTGCCTGCGGCACCAACTGGCTGAAGAGCGACCGGGAGAGGGCCTGCGAGCCACCCAGGACGATGCCGATCAGCACACCCAGAGCCGCGAAGACTAAGAAGGCCTTATTCGGGACGAAGAAGGCGGCGATCACGATCAGGGCCCAAGCGAGCAGCGACCACAGGATGGTCTTGTAGGCCCCGACGCGGGCGGCAAACCATCCGAAGATGAGGGCGCCGAAGAAAGCCACGAACTGCACCATCAGGATCAGGGTGATCAACTGGCTTTGTTTGAACCCAAGCTGTTCGGAGCCGTACAGGCTTGAGCTGGAGATCACCGTCTGGATGCCGTCATTGAAGAAGAGATAGGCCGCCAGGAAGCGCATGGTGTGCGGGAAGGCCTTCAACTCGCGGAAGGTGTGGCCAAGTTGCGCCAGTGTCCCCTCATCGCGAGCCTCCCGGACGTCCTGGGGTGCGGACTTGTCAGCGCCGGCACCTCGCACGGCGCGGAGCCCCATCACGGGGATGATGGTGAAGATGGCCCACCAGAGGCCGGCGCTGAGCATGCTCACGCGCACGGCAGATCCGGTAGTCAGCCCGAAGGACTCGGGGCTGCTGACCACCGCGAGGTTGACGGCCAGCAAGAGCCCGCCACCCAAGTAGCCAAGGGCCCAACCACGTGAGGACACCTTGTCGCGGTCGTCAGGGCTCGCGATGCGACACAGGATCGCGTCATAGACCACCAGCGAGGAACCGAGAGCGACGGTCGCGATGACCATCATGGCCGCGCCGAAACGCCAGTTGTCGCCCTGAAGGAAGAAGAGCAGGCTGGCGGCGGCGGCACCGATCCAGGCAAACAGGCCGAGCATGCGCGCCGGGCGCTCGGAGCGGTCGGCGGCGGCGCCGACGAAGAAGAGGAGTACCGCCGAGAGCAGGGTGGCGAAGGTCGTCGTGTATGGCGCGACAGCCCCCGGAGCAATGGGTGCGGTCAGGACCAGGATCAGGGCGGCCACGGCCAAAGCAGGCAAGACCGAACTGGGCCGCCACGGGAGCTCGCGGTCGCGGGCGTAACCGATCAGGGAACCGATCAGCGCGGCGATCAGGACGACAACGAGGACACCGGCGATCTGCCAAATGATCGAAGGTAGTCCTTCGGCCGCCGGGATGACGTAGAGGGGAGTCGTGCAACTCGCCCCTTCGGCCGCACCGGGGCAGGCGGCCTCGCGGGCGATGGAGGAGATATAGGGGCCGAAGAGGACCGTTCCGACTGTGGTGACGAACGCGGAATTCGCCCAGTCATACCAGTACCACGAGCGGTGGAAGCGCTTGAGGTCGTCAGTGGTCTCGGTCGACGCCATTGTCATGGGCGAAAGACTGGCACACGCAGGGGGCGCACGGGGAGAGGATCGCCGAATCCGCGCGGGTCACTCTCCGGCGTATTGCCAGTGCCACGGCTCGGGGAGGGCCCCATTCGGCTCTGCCCAGGCGGGGTGATACCAGCCGTAGAGGTGGGCGTTCTGCTTCATCCAGATGTGAGCGGGATCGCCGAAGTTCTGAATGCCGCAGCCAAGGTCAACAGCAATGCCACGGCCGTGGGGGCTGGTCCCCGGAGTTGCCGCCCACTTGCCTCGGCTCGCCTTGACCGAGTACTGCCGGGCCAGGGAGCGGTAGGAGTCGGAGACGCAGATCGGGTGCCCGGTTTGGGCGGCATACGCCTTGCTCAGGGCGTTGAAGGCGGCAGCGGCTCGAGGCTTGAGACTCTGGCCGGGCGCTCCCCAGAGCGGGCAGAGGGCGGCGGCGGGCATCATGCCGTTCGGGTAGACCCCATCCTCCTGCGAGCAGGGGGGGCCAATCTCGGTAACCACGTCGACCTTGGCGGCGCTCACGGCTGAGCGGAGCTTGTCTGCGGCCGCCTTGGCCTTCTCGTCTCGCGCACCGATCAGGGCAGCGCTCACCGGGCTCGCCTTGGCGACTTCAGCGAGCTGGAGAGTGCGCAACTGCTCGACCCGCGCCTTCTGCCCCACCATCGCCTTGTCGAGCTCGGCCTTGTCGTGCTCGAGGCGCTTTTGAGCGGTCACGGCCTTGTCGCGGGCGGCATCCGCAGCAATGGTGAGCCGCTGCTGCTCCTCGGTGAGTTTGCGGATGCCCTGCAGGGCACGGCTGCGCTGGTCAGTGAGGTAATTGACGTCGCCGAGCGGGTCGCCCACCTGATCGGGGTCGACCCTCATGGCATCGAGCATGCCTGAGATATCGGCATTGTCTGCCCCGGAGTAGGCGTCAAAGGCCCACGATCGCAGTGCGGCCCGGGCCTTGGTGAGTCGCACCTTGAGAGCCGCAAGTTGGGCGTTGGCCTTCTCAGAGGCGGCGGTGGCCTCGCGCGCGCTGTCGCGGGCCTTGTCGAGCGACTCGAGTAGGGCGTTGATCTTGGTGGACATCGCGGCCATCTGGCTCATCGCCGCGCTGAGCTCACTATTGGCGGACATGATCGTGGCCCAGAGTCGGCTTGCTTCGGCGACCTGCGCCTCCAGGGCGACTCCCGCTAGAGCCTCACTCTCCTCTGTGGAGGGCTGCGGTGAGGCGCTTGCCGAGGGAGTTGGGGAAGGTGAGGCAGTCGGCGTGGGGGAGGCGCTGCTCGGTGTCGGAGTGGGAGTGGTCGCTGCGAGAGCGGCCCCGGCGCCTGTGCCGGTCAGGGCGGCGGCGCACAGGGTGGCAAGGAGTACGGCGGCACGGCGGTGCCTGCGCGGTCCCTGACTCATCTATTCGTTCCTTCGTCGCCAGCTCATCTGCCAGCGTTGTGCCACCCCACTGTCATGGTCAAGAGTACGTCGTGGTCGGCTTTCGGACATGGTCGGTAAGGGAATTCCCTAAGGTTCCAGCCGAACGGGGGAGGAGCATCCTCAGAGCGGAGGATCAGGGACTCAACTCCAGCGCCGGTTCTGCCTGATCCACTGGGCCTTCCGGCGGGCGCGGCGCAGCAGGGCGTCGGTTCGATCTTTGAGCTCTCGGCCGGCGGATTCAGCCGGATGAAGGCGCTCACGCCGCCGCACGGAATAGGCATCGAGTAGGTGCTCCGGCACGAGTTCTTGACCGAGGCCATGCGCCGCGGCGAATCGTGCGAGCCGCGCGCGCTTATCACCGGGCCCGCAAAAGTGCACTGTGGCAACGGAATCCAGCGCGCCCTCGATCAAGTGCGGTCGGGAGTTGAGGTCGGCGTGCCCGACGATCCGCAGCCCATCGCGCAACTCGGCATCGTCCCTGACCGTGACCCAGATGGCGTCCTGGTCGCCGTCAGTGAATAGGCCATCCTCGGCATCATTCCAGCGGGCGCGAGCCTGGTTGAGGTCGAGTTGCTGGGCCTGCCGCAGCATTCGAGAGGTTCGCCGGTCATTGCGCAGGATCATCACGCCGGTGTTGATCCTGGACCAATGACCTTGCGGCTCTGCCGGCCCTTCGGCGATGACTCCCCAAAGGCCGTCCTGCTCGGCTGCGTCGATGAGGTCGAGGACCCGGGTGGGACTCCAATCGGTGAAATAGACGTCGTCATCGAGCCAGACGGTCCACAGATAGCGGGGGAGGACGGTGCGGATGACGGCGTATTTGTGGTCGTAGGGGGAGTGCAGGCCAGGCCCGAGGCCGATCTCGAGGCGGTAATCAGTGCCAGCCTCGGCTGCCCAGATCCGGTGGTTGACATAGGACCGATAGCGGATGTCGTCGCCACCGCTGGTGAGGCAGACCGAAGCAGGGTCCACGAGGCCGCTCATGCCGCCGATGGTACGCGGATCGGGTGATCGGTTGGGCGCTACCGCCGCAGCCCCACCGCCGCGCTACTCAGGGCCAGGCCGACGCGGTCCAGCAGCGGCGAATCCAGGCGCCAGCGCATCCAGTGCAGCGGAATATCGACATAGTGCCCCCCGCTCAGGAGAGCCAGGCGCCCCTGCGCAAGGTCAGCGTCAAGCTGCTGCTCGGGCACCATGCCCCATCCCAGGCCCACACGCACGGCCTCCAGGAAGTCGTGGCTGGTCGGCACCCGATGCACCACGGACGGCGACGCGCCGCGCTCCTGAAGCACGATGCCCTGCAGAGCGTCCTTATCGTTGAAGGTCACCACCGGCATGCCCTGCCAGTCGTGGCCGCGTCCCTTGCGCCAGCGATCGGCGAAGCCCGGCGCCGCGGCCGGTCGATAGCGCATCGCGCCGAGCCGATTCACTCGGCAACCTTGAACGGGCGTCGAGTCGCTGGTCACCGCACCGAGGACGTCTCCGCTGCGCAACAGGTCGGCTGAGTAGGCCTGGTCCTCCACATGTAGTCGCAGGCTGACCGCGTCCCAACCAGCGACTTCGGCCAGTACTGGCCGCAGCCAGGTGGCCAGCGAGTCGGCGTTGACCGCCAGCGGCAGGGTGACCAGTCCGCGACCTGCGATCGCCACGCGCGCCTCGGTCAGCAGCAGCTCGTGTTGTCGCGCCAGTCGGATGAGCACCTCGCCAGCCGCCGTCGGACGGCACGGCACGGAGCGACGGAGGACGACCTGGCCGACCTCCGACTCCAGTGCCCGGATCCGCTGGCTAACGGCGGACGGGGTGAGGTGCAAGGCGCGGGCGGCGGCCTCGAAAGTGCCGTGGTCGACGATCGCGAGCAGTGTGGCGAGGTGACTGGTGTCCACTTCGCCAGCCTATATGAAGCGATGCTTAATCAGCGGAAGAATCTTTCGCTGTCCTTCATATGCGGGGCGGCAGCAGGATTGGGCCCGTGATCTCCTCCGCCGTTACCGGCCTGCTGACCGGACTCGCCCTCATCGTCGCCATTGGCGCCCAGAACGCCTACGTCCTGCGGCAAGGGCTGATTCGCCAACACGTCTGGCCGATCGTGGCGATCTGTGCGATCTCTGATCTGCTGCTGATCCTGGCTGGGGTTGCAGGTATCGGCACCCTCGTGGAGCGCGCGCCCCTGGCGATCGACGTCGTGCGCTGGCTCGGCGTCGCCTTCCTCACGGCATACGGGCTGCGGTCACTGTGGCAAGCCCGGCACGCCAGCGGGCTGACCACCGCCGGACGTGGGGAGAGCTCAGTGCGCACCGCAGTCCTGACGGCGATGGCGTTAACCTGGCTCAACCCGCACGTGTATCTCGATACCGTGCTGCTGCTGGGTTCGATCGCCGCCCACGAGGGTCCGGTCGGCAAGTGGTGGTTCGCGGCCGGGGCCTCGATCGGATCGCTGGTGTGGTTTGCCGGGCTGGGATACGGCGCCCGATTGCTCTCACCGCTGCTGGCAAGGCCGCGCGCCTGGCAGGTGCTCGATGTGCTCATCGGGCTCACCATGCTGGCCATCGCCGTCAAACTAGCTCGCGGGTGAGGCCGGAGTAGGGTCGGTGGCCTGATCGGTGGCGTGGTAGCGGGAGGTCGAGTCGGTGCGAACCCTGAGTTATGGCATGAACGTGAGCTTGGATGGGTTCATCGCCGCGCCCGGTGACGATCTGAGTTGGGGGGTGCCCAGCGACGAACTCTTCGGCTGGTGGTCGGACCGGATCGCCACGACTGGCACGGCCCTGTACGGGCGTCGTTTGTGGCAGACGATGAATGCCCATTGGCCGACCGCCGATCAAGACCCTGATGCCTCACCCGCAGATGTCCAGTTTGCGCAGAGGTGGCGGGCGATGTCCAAGGTGGTCTTCTCGAGCACGCTCACCGAGGTCGAGGGCAATGCGCGCCTGGTGTCGGGCGACGCCATCGCCGAGATTTCTCGGCTCAAGGAGCAGGATGGCCCTCCGATGGAGATCGGCGGGGCCACCTTGGCGGGGCATGCGGTGCGCGCCGGACTTGTCGATGAGTTCGTCGTGGCGACCGTGCCGGTAATCCTGGGTGGCGGCACACCGTTCCTGTCGGTGCTGGAGCGGTGGGTCACTCTGACGTTGAGCGAGGTGCGCACGTTTCCTGGGGGAGTGGTGCTGACGCGGTACGAGACGGTTCGGTGAGCGTGCCGATCCCGTATGGGCAAGACGAGTATGGCGTCCGATTCGACTGGGGGCCGATGGGTGCTCGGGTCACCCGGCCGCAGGTCGCCGTTGTGGTCGATGTCCTGAGCTTTTCGACATCGGTGGTCGTTGCGGTCGAGCGGGGAATGCGGGTCTATCCCTATCCATGGAAGGACTCGTCCGCTCAAGAGTTTGCGGACGCACACGACGCCACTTTGGCTGCGGGCAGGCTGGCTGGCCAGGACGCGGGGGCGCCGTCGCTGTCGCCGGCCTCGCTGCTCACCTGCGCGGGGGTCGAGCGCTTGGTGTTGCCGTCACCGAATGGGTCGGCCATTGCGGCAGCAATGGTGGCGGGCGGGGCGACGATCGCGGCTGGGTGTTTGCGTAACGCCCAAGCGATCGCGCGGTGGCTGGCTCCGGCCGTGGGCTCTGGTCGCACGGTGGCGGTGATCGCGGCGGGGGAGCGCTGGGCCGAGGACGACTCCCTACGGCCAGCGCTCGAAGACCACCTCGGTTCGGGCGCGATCCTGGCGGAGCTGGCCGCTCTAGGGTTCGATGCGGAATTCAGTCCTGAGGCGTCGATGGCCGCGGAAGCCTATCGACGTGGGGCGGGGAGCCTGGGGGAGCGGATGCAGCAGTGCGTGAGCGGGCGTGAGTTGGCCTTGCGAGGATTCGCCTGTGATGTCGAGGTTGCTGCCGACCTGAACGCTTCCGAGGTGGTGCCGGTGCTGGTCGATGGGGCGTTCGAGGGTTCAGGGGAGGGGCGGTGAGCCAACCAATACCAGTCGAGTGTCGGGTTGTGGTCCATTTGCAGGCTCCGAAGGGACCACAACCCGACACTCGATGCCTTGTCCGCGCTCGTCGATGGACATTCGAGGGTTCAGGGGAGGGGCGGTGAGCATTCGTCTTGTCGCGCTGGAGTTCGACGCACACGACCCGGAACGGCTTGCGGCGTTTTGGGCCGGAATCCTGGGTCGTGCGGTCGATGGTTCGAACCGGCGCCTACCTGGCCTGTTCCCCACGGATTTTGAGCTTCGATTCGTATCGGAGAGGGCACCCAAGGCGGCGCTGCGGCATCGCATGCACTTCGACCTGACCAGCAGCTCGCCAGCGGACCAGGCGGCCAGCGTTGAGTTGGCGCTCCGGCTGGGAGGCCATCACGTCGACGTGGGGCAACGCGGCGACGAAGGCCATGTGGTGCTCGGCGATCCCGAGGACAACGAATTCTGTGTCATCGAGAGCGGCAACAACTTCTTGGCCAATACGGCGCGGATCGGCGGGATGGCCGGCGACGGCATGCCGGCGACCGGGTACTTCTGGGGGAGCGTTTTGGGGTGGCCACTGGTGTGGGATCAGGATGAGGAGACGGCCATTCAGTCGCCAGCAGGTGGCGTGAAGATCACCTGGGGCGGGCCGCCGATTGCCCCCAAGTCCGGCCGCAATCGGCTGAGATGGGTCCTCGCGGCTGATGGTGTATTCGGCGCGGAAGTGCGACGGCTGGTCGAGTTGGGAGCTACGGATCTGGGGGATTGCGCTCACGGTCGAGAGCTCGCCGATCCAGAGGGGAACGAGTTCATCCTGACCGCTTAGCGGCGCCAACCAAACCAGTCGAGTGTCGGGTTGTGGTCCTTTCGCAGGCTCGGAAGGGACCACAACCCGACACTCGATGCGCGAGCCTGTCTGATGCCGCGCGGCGAAGCTAGCGCCCTCTGAGCGAGGGGAGCCTCGAGGCCGCCGCTGCAAGGGCGAAGCCCATCAGCAGGCCGAACCAGTTGTCCGCGATGTCTTGGCTGTCGCAGGACCTCAAAGTGAATGGAAGGAAGTGCTGACACCCTTCGACAGCGATGGATAGTGCCAACCCTGGGACCAGCCAGAATGCGGGACGCCGAGCCAGGGCAACGCCAGCCCCGAGCGGAATAAACAGCAAGACGTTGAGCGACGCAGAACTGGGGCGCCAAAATGCCCACGTGGGCTCCCAGTTGCCCATCAAGCAGGGACCCACCCGGTCGCCGAAGTGATAGCCGTCAAGCGGTGGCGCCAGCGTTGCGACGGCAATGATGATCGTTGAGGCGGTAATCAGGAACGCCGCCGCCGCATGAGAGGGCCGGCCCGCGTGACCTGCGACGCGGGAGACGAACCACCCTGCACCTAGCGCCAACGGAAGGCATGGAAGGAGCCACGGTAAGGCCCGCAATGTGACGAGAACTTGGTCCCACAGTGCCCCCATGGCCGCGAAGTTACCAGCCATGACGCGGGTTGCTCGATGGTTGGGGTGAGACGTGCACGAAGGTCACGAAGTTGGCCCCGGTCTCGCGGCAGTAACTGGCAGGCACGGGAGTTCGTGGGACGTGAGTACGCCTCACGATGCGAGCCGCAGACGAGCCGTTGATGTTGTCTCGAGACCTGGCCTGATGCCAGGCCCGAGTTATGAGCCCGCAATTGCGACGACCTTATCGAAAGCCCAGGAGAGCCACAGGGTCGATTCCACGGTCAGATAAACCGGAACGCTCTCCCGCCCCATGATGTTGAAACGGAAGCCGTCAAGGGAAATCACCGCCCGCGGAGTGAAGTGGAGTGCCGTGTATCTGTCGGCCACCTGCGTCCAGTGCGGCATAACCCTCCCATCGGACAGGTGACGTGGATACGAACAGATCAAGTCGACCCAATCCTGGGCGCACTGGATCTCGCAGATCCGGACATCAGGCGCGCACGAAACGTGCCAGTACTCCCACGGCCTGGGAAATAGCTGGAGGCCCCCGAGGCTTTGCTCACACAAGCGCAAGTATCCGTGCCACATTCCGAGATCGGGAGGCTCCGACGAGGACGTGAACAGGCCAAAGCGCAGTGGCCATTCCAATGACGTGCCAATCGGGGCGCCCGCCGGGCGGAAGACGCTTTTCGAGAGATGCACAGGCCCCGTCTGCCCCGCAATGGCGCGACGAGCGGTACGGACATGAATTTGGCGGGCCCCTCCGGCCGGACCAGAAACTAGCCACGGTCGACTAGCCTCAAGCTCACCGAGAGTCGGACTGCCAGTCAGCGCAGCGTCCACGTCACCCGCCTCCATGGGCGGCAAGTCGGACAGATCGATTTCGCGATTCTCGATTTCGGTCGTCAACGCGAGGAACCTGCCGATCGAGTCATGCCCGAAGCGACTCTCCAACAATGCCGCCCGGTCTGCGCAGGCAGCATCACTACCTGCGCTGAACCCGCGTCGCACGTGGCCGTCCCTCAGCACGTGATACTGACGGTGCGACCAGCCGACGAGGTCGATCCAACCGGCGGGGATACACCGGCGGGAGCATACACAGTCCCGTACGAGATGCCGTAGTACCGACCCGGTGTGCATGACACCGTGGCGGAATTGTCTTTCACTGACCAGGAGTTGTAGTTGGTGTTCACCGGAGGCAGCGAGTCAGCGAGAGCTGTGCCGGATCCGCCATACAACAAAGCAAAGTCCCAAACAGCAAAGCCAGGCTCTTAGGAAGTCTCATGTCCCCCGCGGCTCCCATCTGGAGGCAAGTTTGCGGTTGGCGCCCTCGTCGCGCGAACCATATGACCCAGTTCAAGCTACCTCCACGCGCTGCCCTCGACAATCCCACGGAACTTCCGTGGCTTCAACTGGCATGGCCAAGGAGTTGATGAGCCCGGAGTAGGCAGTGATTCACGGCAACGTCATGCCTATCGAGTGCTGTTAAGGGCGCTCGCGCGTGGCCCCTCGGACCATGCGGTCGATGGCCAGTTGGGCGATGCCAGTGGCCAGCATGACCACGGAGCAGGTGAGCCGGAATGGTTCGTAGCCGTTCTTGGGCAACGCCCGTGGCGGGTGCGCCAACCGTCAAGGCGATGCCCCCAGGTGATGCTATAGACGGCGAAGTACGCGGCCTTGGAGCCGTCCGGCGCGATCGCAGCGAGAAGTGTGTACGAGTATCTAGCGCCGACCACCGCGTCCCCAGCCTGAGGATGCCTGACGGGTGCACTCTTTGGGCGTCAAGCGCAGGACTCGGGCGCTTAGAGAGCGAATCCGGCAACAACTGGTGAGAACGGGAGTTCATGAGCCGGGAGTAGCCGTCCATCGAGTTGCAACTAGCCACCATCAAGAATCGTCCCAACAGCCTTGGGACGATTTGCGACTTCCGTGCCAGCGACCGGTGTGCGCATCGTGTATGCGTCGGGAGATCGTCTGCCTCAGACAGCCGGCGTGACATCCCTCATCTGCCGATGTGCGGGAGCCAGACTCATGGCTTGAATCAGCGCTGGTCGAGTGTCCGAGGAACGCGGCGTGGAGACTAGTTGGCCTCGAGGAGGAAGAAGAGGAAACAGAGGAACGACTTGCCCGGCTCCAGTCCGTCCGGCAGAAGTTCGATCGGCGTGTCAGGTGCTGGCGGCGGCTCGCTGATTGAAGTGATCCTGAAGCCGGCGGCGCTGAACGAGTCGGTCATGGTGTGCAACGGCCGGTGGAAGAAGGTCAGCCACACTTTGTGGCCAGCGAAGTCGTAGTCCTCGGTGTACTTGGTGATGGCGAAGTAGTCAGAGTCGGGGTACACGACCGGGAAGATCACGGGATGGTTGACAGAGACCAGTAGTCGCCCGCCGGGCTTTAGCACACGTCGAAGTTCAGTCAGAGGCCCTGCCCAGTCCTCGAGGTAGTGGAGGACGAGGGAGGCAATCGCGTCGTCGAATTCAGCGTCCGCGTAGGGCAACGGGTCGGCCAAGTCTGCGACTCGAAGGTCAACGTGCTGGCCCAGTCGCTCGCGCGCGAATCCAATCATTCCGGCGCTTCGGTCGAAGCCGGACACGTCGGCGCCGGCTTCGCGCAGCTTGGCGATCGTGGGCCCGGAGCCACATCCGACATCAAGGATCCGACGACCACGCACGTCGCCGGCGAGCCTCAACATGGCGGGCTGCTCGTAGTAGGCGTTGAAGAGACCGGTCTCGTTCTGCCGTGCATAGGCTTCGGCGAAGTCGTCGTAGTCGCTGTCGGTCACGGTTGCTCCTTGGCCAGAGATCGGTCGCGGACAGCGACCTCGCATGCCGACGATATTCCTCGTGGTGCGGAAACACCCCGGGTGCCGCTCGGCGAACACCCGCGCCGTCAGGACGTCCGACTCTGCCGCAAGGGGGCCCTCCGGATTTGCCAGCATGCGAAGGGTCACGGTCACGATGCGGTCCGGTCACCCCTGCTGGTCAGCTCAGGACGGTCCGAGCGGAAACCATCCGTGGACCCAGTCCCCACGCGCGCCATGAGCCATCTGGGTAGCGACAGAGCGTCAGGAAGAGCATTCCGCGGATGTTGAATGAGGCGAAGGTCTGGGCGGTGCCGACAACCTCCGGCACGAACCGCACAACCGCTATCTCGGTTGGTCGGTCGACGGCGTAGTAGACCTTGGACGCGATGGACATGTCGGTGAGGAGGTCTGTGGCCCACTGGAAGTCGCCCCAGGCTTCAGGAGCGTGTGTCAGCCACGTCAGTTCTTCATGGTGCTGACGGGGATCGAGCACGGCGAGCCACCAAAGGGCAGCAACCTGAAGGGGCTCTGTGAGGTTGGCACCCTGCGTCAGCGCAGCCAACGGCGAGTCGTCGGGGTCCGCCGTCACGTAGGCGGGGAAATCGCTGAAAGGCCCGTCCTCTTCAAGGAGTTGATTGGCCATGTTCGCGAACGTCGGCACTGTCGTGGCCAGCGAAGCCAAGAGTTCGGATGGGCTGGCAACCGGATTGCTCCGACGCGCGGCGTCTGCACGAACTGCCGCCACGGTTGGCTCTCGGTCAAGTGCGAGCAACTCGAGCAGATAGTCCTCAGGATGCACAGCCTTCACGCCGTAGGGACGGCATGCAGAATCCGGGAAGTCATCGAGATTGAACGTCACGATGACATCGGCGTCGCTGGCGATGGCTGCCGCGAGGACGTGCCGGTCCTTGGGATGGCACTCGAGTTCCTCGATGAGGTGCTCGAAGCCGACGACAGCGGCTTCAGGGAAGGCTTGCCGCATCGCGTTCAGGCGCCGGTCTGCCCGCTCTGGGTCGAGATCGAGTTTGCCAGTGAGCGCCCGGCGGGTTTCCTCCAGGATCTCGTCACTCCACCTCAGCTCCAGAAGTTCTCTCTCACCCAAGGTCAGAAGAAGGCTGGCGAGGTTGTATGGAACGAGAACGCAAGCGTCCAGGACTGCTCTCCGACTCACCTGGTCGAAACGACCTGATCGTCGCTCCCCGTTGCCGTCCGCTCGAACTCGGCCATTCCGGCCGCCCGGCGTACGGCAGCTGACTCAATGAACCGGTTGATCGACGCCAGGCTGATCCGCCGGTGCGAACCCGGCTGCGCGAACTCGAGCAGACCGTCATCACACATCTTCACAACCGTTGGTCGGCTGACGTGAAGGAGCTCAGCCGCCTGTCCCGTGGTGACGAATGAGTCAAGTCGAGTGACAGCCACGTCATGGCCCGCCGCAAGTTCATCGATCACCGTGAGGATCGCCCGCCTGAAGGGCTCGGTCACTTCCAGACTCTCGGAGCCGACGCGAAGGACAGCGCCCGGCCGTATCAGTGCCGCACGCACTCGCTCAGCGTCTGGGCTGCTTATCGCCTGGTTGGTCGTCTGACTCATGATCCAAGCGTAAACGCAAAACGCAAGAAACGAAAGGCGTGTCTTGCTTGGCGGCAACAGGCCAGAGGCGCCGAACGCTCTGTCATGCCGCTGAGTGCGAGAGCCCCCCGCAGGATGCCGAGCACGATCAGGTGACGCGAGGATGCGCCCTTGACCGAGGGCGCTCATCCCAACTGGCGTCTGGCTGCGATGTATTGGGAATAGACGCTGGCTGAGCCGATGGCGTGGCGCTCGATGGTCGCTGGGTGATATCCGAGCGCGTCGGCGATGATCGGGATGGGTCCGAGTTTGGTGAGTTCGTGGAGGGTCCCGAGGCGTGCTGATCGGGTGCCGAAGATGGTCTTGAGGCGGTTGCGCAGGCTGGCTCCGTGGATATGTTGGCCGGGGGAGTAGCCCGGGAAGACCCAGTTGCTGTTCGGATGCGCTGCGGTCAGGCCGTTGCCGGGGGTAGCCGCGAGTTGGCGGAGGGGCTCGTCCAGGGGGGAGGGGAGTGCGAAGGTCGTCTTTCCCAGCCGGAGGGTGACGACGTCGTCGGTGACGGTTACGTTGTCCCAGGTCAGTTGTACGACGTCCTCGATGTGCTGGCCGAAGACGATGACCAGGATTGCGGCGGCCCGGTCGCGAATGTTCAGTTCGTCCGTGTGGACCACCCGCTCGACTGCTGAGTCCTGCTCGGACTTGGAGAGTTTGGGGCTGGTGCCGCGGCGGTGCGCTTTGATAATGAGCTCGGGGTCGACGAGCCGACCTTTGATCGCCCACGGGAGGAAGCGGTCGATGATCCTGCGGGTGCTGGGCCCATCGGCGAGCCAAGCATCGAGATGCTCTTGTCGGAGGTCTTTGAGGGTGACGCCGCAGCTGTCGAGCCAGTTGAGGAACTCTGCAGCCATCGTGACAATCTGTTTCGCTCGCAGGAAGGTTCCCCGCGGCACGGTCTCCATCTCGTTCATGCGGCGCCGGTGATGCCAGTGAATGTAGCGGCGAAGGACGGTCTGGTGCTCGACAGTCGTCACGCGCTCGAGTGCGCCGGTAGCCCAGTCGTCGTAGCGAGCGGCGAGTTCGTCGCGGCGCGGCAAGACGCCGTGCTCCACGAGCAGGCCGCGGACATAGTTGCGGGTGCGGTCTGCTCCGGGTAGGTCGTCGAGCAACTCGTGGGTGATCGTCTGTGACACTGCCAGTTCCTTGAGCAAGTCCGTGACGTGGCGCTGCCTGATCCAGGTCAGTCCGCTGTTGGGTCGCTTCATTGACTTCAGCGCCGCCGCCACTGGAACCAGTTCGTCAGCCATGACGCCCGTGTCAGGGTTGGTCAGCAACTGATCCACGACTGCTGCCAGCTCGCAGGACCAGCATCGGCCGGCGCGGTACAGCTCGCCTTCGGCGCCGCAGGTCTTGCACTCGATGTTGAGTTTGACGCCAGAGCATCTCTTGCAGGCCGGCTGCCCGTCGATGCGGCCTGGGAGGACTCCCTCGTGGCCGCAGGCGCAGATGCCCGTCGTCCGTTTGGCCTGCTGATAGCAGTACCCGCACACGCCCCCGTCCGGCCATTTCGCGGCGATTTGGTGATGCTCACCGCAACGGCAGCAGGGGACGGGCCACTGGTTTGGGTCGCTCTGCCTGCGGGGCCTAGCCATCGTCGTCCTGGACGATGCGAACCCGCCGCGCGACAGGGCTGCCGGGGGTCAAGCCGAGGTCCTCGGGGCGCTTCGGCGCGTTCGCCGTCCGGGCAGCGCGCATCTCGACATAGGGCTCGAACAGGTCGTTGGGCTCGCAGTCGAGGATGTCGCACAGGGCTGCGAACGTGCGCGCTGGAATGCGCTCAGGGGTGCCGGTGACAAGTCGATAGACCTGACTCTCGGACAGGTTGATGCCACGCGATCTGAGCAGTGGCATGAGTTCGGTGCTCTTCCACAGGTTCCGCTGCGCCATGACAGTGCGCAGGTTCCACTTGTAGCCGATGCGGCGTTGCTCAGTCATCAGGATTCGTTTCCTCGGGTCGCGCGATGCGGCGGGCGATCAACTTCTGGATCGTCTTCTGTTTGAAGTCGTCACCAACCGATGTGTAGACGCTGGTCACCGAGGCGTACGCATGACCGGCCTGGGTCTGGACGAACGCTGGGTCGTAGCCGGCCTCGATGAGGTGGGTGATGTAGGAGTGGCGCAGGCAGTGCAGGCCGAGCTCTTTCGGAAGGCCCACTGCGGCGCGCGCTGCGGCGAAGGAGTCCCCGAGACTGCCCAGGCGGATTCGGTCAGCTCGTTCGCTGGGCCACAGGGCAGGGGAGCGGTCGGCAGTGGGGAACTGATCGCGACCGCCTTCGTGGATCCAGAACTTGAGCAGGTCCACGACCCACTCGAACTCCGGGACGGTCAAGACGGTTCTTCGGCGCGGTCCTGATCCAGCGGTGCCCTTGGCCCACCGGATCGTGACTGCCCCGAACTCGCCGTACTCGGGCACGTAGGGGTTCGGCCCGAAGTCGTGCACGTCGAGCATGGTCACCTCGCGGCGCCGCAATCCGTAGGCGTAGCAGACCTTGAAGGCGATCGAGTCGCGCAGCGCTGGAAGCCACCGCTTGCTGCCGGCGGCGTACTCGCGGTCGACGAGGTCGTCCATGTGGTCAAAGAGTTGCTGCAGTTCCTTCTTCTTGAACGCGCGCCGTCCAGGTGGCACGGCGTCGTCGGTGGTGTGGCGCGGGGTGTTCCAGTCGAAGGCGATCTGTGCGGGGACGTCGCCGAACGTTTGCTCACAGAGTTCGCCCCAGCCGTACGTCGGCGAGGCGGTGTACGCGCAGAACATCGCGATTGCGTTGCTGTCCGAGCGCAGCGTCGTGAGGCTGATCGGCTTCTCGCCCGAGCGTCGCTCCGCCATGTAGTCGTCGAGGTCGACGGGGCGCCACGTCCACGGGAAAGTCCCGGCGTACTCCTGGAACTTTTGTACGACGCGGCAACGACCCTCGATCGTCTGGACGGTCAAGCCGCGCGCCAACATCTGAGCCTTCCAGCCGTCGAGCATCGCCTCGAATACGCGATCTTCGGCTCGGAACAGCCCGACATCGGGGTCTCGGAGGACCCGAGGGACGAAGCCCGGAACTCCCTGCACGATGCACCTCACACCCGTGGAAACCTGCATCTAATGCAGATAACCTACGACGACCTGCGCGGAGGCCGCAACGGGACAGGCGGGCTCGAGGCGTCACCGCCAAAGGAAACCGGCGCTGACCTGCACTGACCCGCACAGCCCGACGAAGAGGGAGTTCTCGCATCTAGTGAAACTCCCGTTGTTTCAACGCCGATAATCTACATTATGTCAAGTAATACGAATTGGCGCCTCCGGTGAGGTCCCACACGGCGCAGGGCCACGCTCTCCCCTGACACAGCCGCCGCGATCAGCGATACGTATGTCTTGCTCCCACTGGACTGGATGTATCACGATCCGCCCATCGAGGTTCTTGGCCGTCATGACCGACCCGCTCGCGACTGACGCCTTGGCCACGCCATACCTTGAGCTCGACATCAGCGCCGCCGTGCGACGGTATCTGCAGCTCGCCGACTTGTTCCCGGGCGTAGCCATCCATTACGCCGTCAAGGCCAATCCACACCCGCGGCTGCTGACCGCGCTCAGCCAGGTGGGTTGCCGCTTCGACGTGGCCAGTCCTGCCGAAGTCGACGCCGCTCGCGCGGCGGGTTCGCGCCCTGAAGCGATGGTCTACTCCAACCCGGTCAAGCGACGCGACCATGTGGCACAGGCTCACTCGGCAGGCGTGCGCCTGTTCGTCGTTGACAGTGCCAGCGAGGTCGCCAAGGTGGCTCAAGCCGCGCCCGGGTCTGCGGTCCTGGTCCGGCTGCTCACCTCCGGCGCCGGCTCGGACTGGCCGCTCAGCCGCAAGTTCGGCGTCACCGAGGACGAGGCCGTGACCTTGCTCGTCGCCGCGAAACGTGCTGGGCTGCAAGCCGCAGGAGTCGCATTCCACGTTGGCTCCCAACAGCGGGACCCGCGGGCCTGGGTCTCGCCGGTCGCGCAGGCCGCCAATATCTTCCGTCGAGTCGCCAGGTACGGCCTCTCCCCCTGGCTCGTTGACCTTGGCGGCGGCCTGCCCGCCCACCACGCCGGCGCGCATAAGCCGTTGGACCTCTATGCGGCCTCGATCTGGAATGCCGTCCGGCGCACCTTCGGTGGATCCTTGCCCGACCTCATTCTCGAACCCGGACGCGGCCTGGTCGGTGACGCCGGCACCGTGGTGAGCAGCGTCATTGGCATCGTGCATCGCGGCGGGCGTCGATGGGTCTTCCTCGATGCAGGCATCTTCACCGGGCTGGTGGAGACCCTCGATGAGGCGATCCGATACCGGCTCGAGACCACCGCATTCGGGCCGGTCGGTCCATGCGTCCTTGCTGGTCCGACCTGCGATAGCGCCGATGTGCTCTATGAAAAGGTGCCCGTCGACCTCCCGCTCTCCCTGGCCGAGGGCGACCAGGTCCGCTTCGCCAGCGCGGGCGCCTACACCTCCTGCTACTCGACGGTCGGATTCAACGGCTTCGCTCCCCTGCCAACCCACGTGGCGAGTCGCGCGCGTCGTGCCGAACGCCTCAGTGCCCTGGCGGTCTAGCCGGTCTTGGCGGTCTAGTCGGTCTTGCCGGGCTACATCGCCATGGCGATGACAAGATTGATCATCGCGCCGAGAATCACCGTGCCGAAGAGATACGACAGCAACGTGTGGAAAAGCACGATCCGGCGAACCGCTGGCGTACGTAGATCGGTGTCCGAGACCTGGTAGGTCATCCCCAAGGTGAACGCCAGATAGGCAAAATCCGGCAGTCCTGGTTCGCCACCCTCGAAGGCAATGCAGCCTGGCTCGGCCAGGTAGTAGTGCCGGGCGTATCGAACCGTGTACACCGTGTGGATCGTGAGCCAGCCGCTGGCCACCGTCAAAAAGGTCAGCACCGGCCCCCAGGTCGCCGCTCGACCCTCGCCACTGAGCAAGAGGGCGATCCCCGCCAAACTCGCCAGAGCCGCGCTCACCGCGATCACGTCACCCTGAGAACGAGAGGCATCGTGACCGTGGACGTAGGCCTTGGTGCGCGCGGCATCTGCCTGGGCGACGGTGAACAAGAGCGGAAGTGAGAACGTCAGCGCCGCGGCCACATACCCCCACAGCACCCCCGGCCACACTCCCCCAGCGCTCTTCGGCATCAGCCACGCCACCGTGATACCGATCATCAGCGACAGCCCCATCCTGCGGCCGATGAGCAGGTCGGCGGTGCCGCTGCGGGCTTGTGTCATGACGACACCGTAGGCCTCTGGCAGGCTGTCCGTCGTGCGTTGTGGGTACTTCGATGACGGGCGATGCCGATCGTGCGAGCTGATGGGCACGCCGTATGCCGCACAGCTCGCCGACAAGGTGGCCCGGGTCCGTCATCAACTGGACCCGGTGACATCGGGCGCGACCTGGCTCGAGCCCTTGCCCTCGCGTGAGTCCGGCTTCCGCAATAAGGCGAAGTTGGTCGTCGGCGGTTCGCCGCGCGATGTCACCCTGGGCATCCTCGATCAGAGTGGACGCGGTGTCGACCTTCGCGACTGCGGCTTGTATGAGCCCGCGATCAGCCAAGCTCTCCCCCAGCTGATCGATATCGTGAATCGTCTTGAACTGCAGCCGTATTCAGTTCCGCATCGATCGGGCGAACTCAAGAACATCCTGGTCACGGCAAACCCCGTCGGTGAACTCATGGTGCGGCTGGTCATGCGGTCCACCCACCACCTGGCCCGCATTACCTCCCGACGCGAGCAGATCTACGCGGCACTCCCCCACCTCAAGGTGCTCTCGGTCAATATCCTCCCCGAACACAAAGCGGTGCTCGAGGGCGAGCGGGAGATCATCCTCACCGAGCAATCCAGCCTTCCCATGGTGGTCAACGGGCACACGCTCCGCCTGCCCGTGGCCAGCTTCTTCCAGACCAACACCGCGGTCGCGGCCGGTCTGTATCGCCAGGCCGCCACCTGGGTGGATCAGGCCGAGCCGAACTCGATCTGGGATCTCTACTGCGGCATTGGCGGTTTCGCGGCTCATGTCGCGGCGCCGGGCCGTGAGGTCACCGGCGTGGAAGTATCCGCCGAGGCGATCACAGCGGCCAGGACCTCGTCGCCGCAGGTGAGTTTCGTGGCGGGTGATGCCACGGCATACGCACGGCGCCAGCCGTCCCCGGACCTGGTCATCGTCAACCCGCCGCGACGAGGCCTCGGGCGCGAGCTGAGTGCCTGGCTCGAGCTCAGCGCGGCGCGCACGGTGGTGTACTCAAGCTGCCATCCGGGCTCCATGGCCGAAGACCTGCGGCAGATGCCCTCGTGGCGGGTTGTTCAGGCCCGAGTGTTTGACATGTTTCCGCAGACGCACCACGTCGAGGTCATGGCCTTGCTCACCCGCCAGGACTGAGTCACCCAGGACTACCGAAAACGGTCCGGGTCCCCGGCGCCCTCGCGCACCACCTCGGCGATGCCATCGGAGTAGTCCACGACGGTAGTCGGCTCAATGCCGCATTCGCCGGAGTCGACAACCACATCCACGGCATGATCGAGCGCATCCTTGACCGACCACCCGTCCGCCATCGGCGCGCTCTCCCCCGGCAGAATGAGCGTCGAAGAGAGCAGCGGCTCCCCCAGTTCGGCCAGCAGCGCGCGCACCACTGGATGGTTAGGAATCCGCACTCCCACGGTCTTCTTGCGGGCGTGCAAGAGTCGCCGAGGGACCTCTTTGGTGGCCGGCAGGATGAAGGTGTAGGAGCCCGGAGTCGCCGCCTTGATCGCTCGGAAGACCGCATTGTCGATGTGCACGAACTGCCCGAGTTGCGCGAAGTCCTTGCAGACCAAGGTGTAGTGGTGCTTGTCATCAAGCCGACGGATCTCCCGAATCCGGTCCTTGGCGCTTTGGTTGCCGAGCATCGCGCCCAAGGCATACCCGGAGTCCGTCGGATAGGCGATCAGCCCACCATCGCGCAGCACCGCGACGGCCTGGGCGATCAGCCGAGGCTGCGGATCGATCGGATGGACATCGAGGTACCGGGCCATCGGTCAGCCGATCCGCATCTCGACAGGAGTGCCCGCCTGAACGGTCCGGGAGACCGTGCACAGGCGATCGTGGCTCGCAGCGATCGCTCGCGGCACCATGGCGCGGGCCTTGTCGCCGTCCTCCCCCGCCGGGAAGCGCAGGGTGAAGGTCACCTCGATATCGGCCAGGACGTTGCCGCCGCCGCCGTCCTTGGTCTTGGTTCCGGCGGCGCTCACGGTGAATGACTCGGGCTCGGCCCGGCGACTCGTGAGGTGGTCCACATCAACCGCAGAGCATCCGGCGATAGCGGTGAGCAGCAACTCCACCGGGGTGAAATCAGCGCTGTCGCCGCCCCCAATGGTGATCTGGCCGCCGCGAATGTTGGTCACCAGATAGGCGCCCAAAGCGGTGCGCTGCATGGAGATCTCTCGATGCCCTAAGCCGGTGCCGCCGGTGGGCTCGGTGGCAGCGTCGTCGGTCGCATTCATTGGGTCTCTCCCCATCTCTCGGCGATCTCACGCACGACCTTAAAGTCGCGCCAGGTAGTGACGGCTCCGGTGATCCGCTCGATCCGAGCGTTCGTGAGCCGGGTCCTATGGAAGTCAATGGTGAGCTCGGCCAGTACATCCTGGTCCAGGACGCGGGCCCGCTCCCCCGAGTTGTCCCAGCCATCGAGGACTTCCCTGGCTGGCCCGGCAATCGCTCGGTCGGCGAAGGCCAGATAGCGGCGCCCGCCGGGCTCCAGCAGCGGCGGTATGCCCTCAACCCGCTTCACCAGGGCATTGAGCTCGGTCGGCGTTCGGACGATCGCTGGGATCTCGAAACCGGCCCACTGCGAGAGCACGGTGGAGACCCTGGACGCCACGGCCGAGGTGGTGCGCTGGCGAGATCTAAGCAGCAGATTCCCGCTCTGGATGTGGCTCTCAACGCCAGTGAATCCGGCCTCCTCCAAGGTATGCCGCAGGTCAGCCATCTTCACGAAGCGGCCGGCCACATTCACGGCGCGCAAGAAGACGATGACCTGGGGCATACCCGCGATCATGGCACGACATCCGGACAGTGCCTCTCACCCGTGAGGAAGCGACGCGGCATCAGCCCAACGAGTTGAACTCTCGGCGCCAGCCGACGGGCTCTCCTGGACAGCTTTCGGCCAACAGCCACCCACTCAAGTCGAGGCTGGTCGGGCTGATCGGGTTGCGCTCGCGAACACGACCTACAACCAGGTACAAAAGCACGGCTCGTGGCTGCCGACCCGGCTGGATGGGCAACTGGGGGTGGTGAGCATCGACGTCGAGGAACTCATCGGACACGGGTGCGCACGGATCCACGACTCCATGACGGTCGACTACACCGCCGCTCACCCCAACCTGGGGAACCTGTCAATCACGATCACCGGCCCTGGTGGCCCTTACCACTACAACCTGCCGCCGGTCGGACCCGACGTCCACGGTCAGGTCACCGACCTGCGTGACGTCGCGAACAACGCCGTCGCCGTGTCGTCGCTCCCCAAGTGCAGCTATCTGCTCGCGGCGTCGATCGACCTGCTCCTCACGACAGGCGACTCGGTGCCATTGCCGATCAGCGACACCATCGCCTTCACGACGGAATAGCAAAGGCTCACGCGAGGTCGTGCCGAAGCCGTCAGATCCGACGGCTTCGGCACGCGAGATCATGGCGCGACATGCGACAGTGATCCGCATGACGTCGCACGAATACGCCTCGGGGGCACTGGTCCTCATCCGGCACGGAGAGACCGAGTGGGCCGTTGCGGGGCGGCATACCGGCCGAACCGACGTTCCCCTCACCGCCCGTGGTGAGGACGGCGCCCGCGCGCTGAGGCCGCTTGTTGCGGCCTTCCGGCCGTCTTTGGTGCTGGCTTCACCACTGCAGCGCGCACGCCGGACGGCCGAGCTTGCCGGGCTGACCCCGAACCTCGATGACGACCTTGTCGAGTGGGACTACGGCGGGTATGAAGGCCTGACCTCGGCGGAGATTCGCGAGCGCTCCGGCGATCCCGACTGGACCGTGATGCAGGACGGTGTGGTGCCGGGGAAAACTCCCGGGGAGTCGATCGAAGAGGTGGCGGCGCGCGCGGCACGCGTCATCGCTCGGGTCGCTCCGGCACTAGCCGACGGCGATGTCATCCTGGTCGCGCATGGCCATCTGCTGCGCATCCTGGCAGCTACCTACCTGCGGGCGGAACCCCGGTTCGCCGGTCAGCTCTTGCTCGGTGCCGGCGCGCTGTGTGTCCTGCGCCAGGACAAAGATGGCGGCGCCATCGACACCTGGAATCAACGACCCTAACCCGACAGCGTCAGGGCATCGGCCAGGTGTGCACCGGGGCATTGACGTCCATGTGCGACTTGTACTCCTCCAGCATCCGAGCGAGTGCGGTGCGACGGTCCATCCCGCGAGCTTCAAAGGCCTCAACAGCCCGGGTCATCCAGACCGCGCCGTTGACCCCGGTGGTGCATCGTCCCTCGATCACGCCCAGGTAGCGGTCGCGGACGGCCTGCGAAACTCCCCACTCCTCAAGGCCCTCATGGGCCATCGGCAGCAGGTGGCGTAGGACGAGTTCCTCGGCGTTGACCTCGCCGAAGCCGGGCCAATACAGCTTGGCGTCCATGCCATCCCGGTACCCGCGGCGGAAGTTCTCTTCGGCGGCGGAGAAGCTCATCTTGGTCCACACCGGACGGTCTTCGTGCGCAAGTTTGCGCACGCAGCCGTAGTAGAAGGCCGCATTGGCCATCACATCGACGATGGTCGGTCCGGCCGGGAGCACCCGGTTCTCCACCCGCAGGTGTGGCTTGCCGTCGACGACGTCGTAGATCGGCCGATTCCAGCGGTAGATCGTCCCATTGTGGAGCCGCAATTCCGCCAGGGTGGGCGCGATGCCGGCCTCCAGCTTGGCCATCGGGTCCTCATCCGTGGTTTCGGCCAGCAGCGTCGGGTAGTAGCGAACGTTCTCCTCGAAGAGGTCGAAGATGGAGGTCACCCAGCGCTCGCCGAACCACACCCGGGGACGGACGCCTTGGTTCTTCAGCTCCACCGGGCGGGTGTCGCAGGCTTGGTGGAAGACCTCGATCCGGCTCTCGGCGTGCAAGCGTTTGCCGAAGAAGTACGGGCTATTGGCCGCCAGCGCGAGCTGCGGAGCGGCCAGGGCCTGGGCGGCATTCCAGTGGTCAGCGAACTCTAAGGGCGCGACCTGCAGGTGCAATTGAACGCTGGTGCAAGCGGATTCGGGCGCCAGGGTGTCGCAGTACGTGGCCAGGTGCTCCCCGGTCGGACCCTCGATGTCGAGTTCGATGTCCTCGCCGCGGGCGCCGAGCACTGAGTCTTGCAGTGCGGCATAACGGTTGCTGTCGCTGATCCATTCGCCCTCGTAGTGCTCAGGCATGATCGTCGGCAACATGCCGATCGCGACGATGGTGCTGCCGACCTCCTTAGCCCGCTCGGAGGCGTGGTTGAGGTTGGCCCGTAGTTCCTCCTCCAACTCGATGGCCGCGTCGCCGGGGAGTGGACGTGGCGGCACATTGAGTTCGATGTTGTATTGAGCGAGCTCGGTTTGGAAGGCCTCGTCGGCGATGGCCTTGAGGACCTCCTTGTTGTGGAAGTGCGGCTGGAAGTTCTCGTCGACCAGGTTGAGTTCAATCTCGAGACCGGTCATCGGTCGGTCGAACTCGAACTGGCTCTGATTCAGCATGCGCTCAAAGACGTCGAGGTTCAGCCGGACCTTCTCGCGATAGCGCTGGCGCTCCTCGCGGTTGTAACTGATCGCATTGACTTCGACTCCCATGGAGTCAACCAACCACATTTCGAGTGTGGACGGAATGGGTGGACTGCGTTTCGGTCACGCGCACTGTCGGTGCCGACTCATAGCGTGGGCGTATGCGGTTGTTGCACACGTCCGACTGGCACTTGGGACGCTCGTTCCACGGTGTCGCTCTCCTTGGTGCGCAAGCGAAGTACCTCGACCACCTTGTGGAGGTCGTGCGCGCGGAGCGGATTGAGGCGGTCTTGGTGGCCGGCGATGTCTACGACCGGGCCAACCCCTCCCCCGACGCCGTCGCCCTGCTCTCTGAGTCCTTGGAGCGGATCGTTGACGCCGGTGCACAGGTCGTCATCTCCTCCGGCAACCATGACTCTGCGGCTCGGTTGGGCTTCGCGGGGGGCTTGTTGGAGCGGGCCGGCGCCCATGTGCGCACGTCGATCGCAGGTATCACTCGCCCGGTCCGGATTGGCGAGGTGGATGTCCACCCCCTGCCGTACCTCGAGCCGGCCGTGGTCGCAGGGCAGTTGGAGGCCCAGTCGGCGACGCACGCTGGGGTGCTGCGCGCCGCGATGGACCGCGTGCGTGCGACGGGAAGTGGTCGACCCCTTGTGGTCATGGCGCATGCCTTCGTTACCGGATGCGCCACCAGCGACTCGGAGCGCGATATAGCTCAGGGTGGTTTGGGTGCGGTGCCGCCGGAGGTCTTCGACGGCGTCGCGTATGCCGCCTTGGGGCACCTGCACCGCGCGCAGGTGGTGGCACCTGGAGTGCGGTACTGCGGCTCTCCGGTCGCCATGTCCTTCAGCGAGGCCGGTCACACCAAGGTGTCCCTCGTGGTGGAGGTCACGGCTGCTGGGGCCGCGGTGGAGGCGGTTCAGGCACCTTTCCAGCGTCCGCTGGCCCGACTGCGTGGTGACCTGGAGTCGCTGTTGACCGACGCCAGCTTCGCCATTCACCAGGGCTCGTGGTGCCAGATCACGCTCACCGATCCCACGCGGCCCTTGGGTGCGATGGATCGCCTTCGCCGCCGGTTCCCCCACACCTTGGACCTGCACTGGGAGCCCGAGGGGGTGGTGGCGATGCCTGCGCGCTATGCCGCCCGGGTGGCCGAGCGTGATGACCTGGACGTGTGTTGCGACTTCCTGCCGCATGTGCGCGGTGGGGCGCCCGCCACCGAGGATGAGCGCGGCCTACTCGCGGAGGCCCTCGGGGCAGCCCGACTGCGGCGAAGCCAGCGTGACGATGAGGGCATCGTCGCAGATGCCTTCGGGGCGGCCTAGGACATGCGGCTGCATAGACTCACCCTGGATGCCTTCGGGCCCTTCCCTGGACACGTGGAGATCGACCTCGCGGAATTGAGCGCCGGGGGCCTGTTCTTGATCCATGGCCCCACCGGCGCCGGCAAGACCAGCCTCTTGGACGCGATCTGCTTCGCCTTGTATGCCGCAGTCCCCGGCGTCCGCTCTGCCAAGGGTTTGCGCAGCGACCATGCAGCCGAGGGCGTCGTGCCGCGAGTCAGTGTCGAGTTCAGTGCGTCGGATCGCCGCCTGCGCGTCACGCGCAGCCCTGAGCACGATCGCGCGAAAAAGCGTGGCCAAGGCCGCCTGAGGGTCAATGCCACGGTGCTGCTTGAGCAATGGCGCGCCGGAGGCTGGGTCGCGGTGTCGAACCGGCCGGACGAGGTCGGCGATGTGATCCTGGATGCGGTCGGTATGGGCCTGGCCCAATTCGCCAAGGTGGCGCTGCTCCCCCAGGGTGACTTCGCGGCATTCCTGCGGGCTAACCCGGAAGAGCGCCGAGAGGTCTTGGAGCGACTCTTCGACATTGCCACCTTTGCCGAGGTCGAGGATTGGCTGGCCGACGCTCGCCGCGATGGTGCCGCAGAGTTGGAACGCCGAGAGTCCACCTTGGCCGCCGAGCTCACCCGTGTGGCGGATCTGGTCGGGACCGAGCCGGAGTTGCTCGCGTTGGTGCCCAGCCTGACGCAGGTGGAGCCAGCCAGGGTTCCTGAGCACCTCAGCATGCTCGCCGAGCGCGTCGAGGCAGCTCACGGTGAGGCGATCTTGGCCGCGGATGCCGCTGATCAGGCGGAGCAGCGGGCCAGGGCGTCCGCCGACGCCGCGCGGACCCAAGCCGAGAGGCGGGCTCGCGGTGAGCAGGCAATCGCCGACCGGGCCAGACTGGAGACCGAGCAGCCCGGGATCGACGCTGTGCGTGAGCGCGTGGCGAGGGCCGAGCGCGCCGCTGGCGCTGCCGGACATCTGGTCGCCGTGGAACGCTGCGCGAGAGCCGTCCGTACGAGTCATGATCGCCTAGCCAGCCATACCGGGTGGTCCACGCTGGCGTCGGTGCCCGCGTTGGCAGGTATGGCGATCGCGAACCCCATCGAAGTGCCGGACCTGACACAGCGGCTCACCGGCGTGCTGGCTGAGCTTCGCGCTCACGACGCCACCGCCGAGGCGCTTGCCCGCACCTGCGCCGAGGCTCGGGAAACGCACGAGCTCCAGGTTGCCCTGGCGGCCGATCATCTGGCCGCCCTCACGCAGGTCAAAGCGGACGAAAGCGCTCTAGCCGACCTGGCGAAGGTCGTGAGCGAGCTTCAGGGTCAGGTGTCCGCTGTGGTCGAGGAGTCGGCCCGGGTCGATGGACTGCGGCTGGCCGCCCAGGTTGCCCGCGAAAGGCTGGATCGCGCCCATGCGCTGATCGATGCCGAGGCCGCATTGGTGGGGCTCCGCTCCGAGTTGGCGGCCGCCCAGGCCCACACGCTGGCGACCGGAGGCCGATTGATCGAGCTTCGCCAGGCTCGACTCAACGCGGTCGCAGGAGAGCTGGCGCGCAAGCTGATCCCCGGTCAACCCTGCGACGTCTGTGGCTCACGAGAGCACCCTTTACTGGCTAGCGGCGAGGAGTCGCCAGCCAACGAGGTGATCGACGAGGCAGAGATCGCCCACGAGGCGGCACTGAAGGCCCACCGCGACGCTGAGGCGGCCTTAGCCGCGCGTGTTGCGATTCGCAGTGAGCACGAGCAGGCATTGGGTGGACCCGCTGACCTTGCGGCGGTGGAGGTCGCGGCTGATGAGGCCACAGTGGCTCTGGATGAGGCTGTGCGCGCGGCCAGCTCCTTGGCGCCCTTGCGCGTGCGCCTCGCCCAGGCCGCCGCCGATCACGCCGCCGCAGAGGCCGCGCATACCCGGCACAACGAGCAGGCCCTTCGGATCGCCACCCAGGTGCAGGACGCCGCGACGCGGGCCGCTGCGCTCGGCCAGCGAGTGACCGAGCAGGCGGCCGAGCACGCTGTGTGTCCGTGCGGCGCGAGCCAGCCGGACAGGGCCGGCTCGACGCATCTGAGCGTGACCGCCGCCGCGAGCGACGTGACCACGGCGGCGCAGGCCCACCTGCAGGCCACGGACCAGCTTGCAGTGGTCGCGGCCGATGCGCGGGGATGGGCGCTTGCCGCGGGCTTCGGTGACCTAGACGAGGCGGCCGCCAACGCACTGGACGAGGAGGAGATCGCAAAGGCCCGGGAGCGGATCCTCACCCACGAACGGTCCTGGCAACGGGTGACCACGACGCTCACCGACCCCGAAGTCGCCGCTGCCCTCGAAGCGCCGGTCGAGGACCTCGGCGCGCTTGTGGCCGCTGCGCAGGTCGCGCGCACCACCATGCGTGCGGCCACCGGCGCGCTCACGCAGGCCACCGTCCGCAGAGATGGGCTGAACCGCCTGCGACCTGGCATCGCCACGCTGTGCGCCGAGTTGGTTCCGCTGCGCTCTCGGTACACCTCCATCAGAGAGCTCGCGGACACCGTCACCGGAACCGGCCCCGACAACACCCTGCGCATGCGCCTGACGGCCTACGTCCTCGCCGCACGCCTCGAGAAGGTCGTCGATTTGGCCAATGAGCGCCTGGCCGTCATGGGGCAGTCGCGCTACCTCTTGGAGCACACCGACGAACGGGCCGCTCGTGGCGCCCGCAGTGGCCTGGGGCTTCGGGTGCTCGACCAGTGGACCGGCCAGAGCCGAGAGACCGCCTCCCTCTCGGGCGGAGAGTCCTTCATGGCGTCTCTGGCTCTGGCGTTGGGGCTCGCCGACGCACTTCGCGAGGAGTCCGGCGGCGTGGAGTTGGGCACCTTGTTCATCGACGAAGGCTTCGGCACGCTGGATGACGAGAGCCTAGAGGAGGTATTGGGCGTGCTTGATGGGCTGCGTGAGGGCGGTCGCGCCGTCGGCATCGTGTCCCACGTGGCCGACTTGCGCACCCGCATCACGCACCAGGCATACGTCCACAAGGACCTGCACGGGTCGCGGGTTGACCTGTCAACGCCGACCAGCGGAGTGGCCTGAGGCTGGTTGGTCGCCCGAGCTATTCGGCTAGATCCTCCAGCGGAGGGCACGAGCAGATCAGGTGACGATCGCCGTACGCGCCGTCGATCCGGCGCACCGTCGGCCAATACTTCGACGTCGGGTCCACGCCCGCCGGGAATGCCGCCGTGCTGCGGTCGTAGGAGTAGTTCCACTCCCCCGCCAGACACACTGCGGTGTGCGGCGCCCCACGCAGAACAGAATCAGCGGCAGCCACCTCGCCCCGGCCGACCGCATCGATCTCGCCCTTGATCGCGATCATGGCGTCGCAGAAGCGATCTAGCTCGCCCTTGTCCTCGCTCTCGGTCGGCTCGACCATGAGCGTGCCGGCCACCGGGAAGGACATCGTGGGCGCGTGGAAGCCGTAGTCGATGAGGCGCTTGGCCACATCATCGACGGTGACTCCGGTGTCCTTGGTGATGCCCCGCAGATCAAGGATGCATTCGTGTGCGACAAGTCCGGCGTTGCCGGTGTAGAGCACCGGGTAGTGATCGCGCAGCCGGGCCGCGACATAGTTCGCACCTAGAACCGCCATTCGGGTTGCCTGGGTTAGGCCGGCGCCGCCCATCAGTCGCACGTAGGTCCACGAGATGGGCAGGATGGCCGCCGACCCATAGGGCGCGGCCGCGATCGGGCCCACTCCCGTGGCTGGCCCGGCCTTGGGGTCGAGCGGGTGATTGGGCAGATGAGGAGTTAAGTGGGCCCGCACGGCAACTGGTCCGACGCCCGGGCCGCCGCCACCGTGCGGGATACAGAAGGTCTTATGCAGGTTCAGGTGCGAGACGTCGGCGCCAAATCGTCCGGGCCTGGCGAGGCCGATGAGGGCGTTGAGGTTGGCGCCATCGACATAGACCTGACCGCCGGCGTCATGCACCATCGCGCACAGGTCGGTGATGGTGCTCTCGAATACGCCGTGCGTCGAGGGGTAGGTCACCATGATGCCGGCAACCGTGTCGCGATGGTCCTCGAGCTTGCGCTTGAGATCGTCCATGTCGACATTGCCGGTGATGGCGTCGGTGCCCACGACCACGACGCGCATTCCGGCCATGACCGCACTAGCGGCATTCGTGCCATGAGCGCTGCTCGGGATCAGTATGACGGTGCGCTCATGGTCGCCTCGGGCGCGGTGGTATGCCGCAATCGCGAGCAATCCGGCCAGCTCACCTTGGGATCCGGCATTGGGCTGCAGGGATACCGCGTCATAGCCGGTGATCTCCACGAGCCAGGCACTGAGCTGAGCAATCAAGGCCCGAGTACCTTCGGTCTGAGCGTGCGGTGCGAAGGGATGCAGGTGCGCGAACTCCGGCCAGGTGATGGACATCATCTCGGTCGTTGCGTTGAGCTTCATGGTGCAGGAGCCGAGCGGGATCATGCCGCGGTCCAGTGCGTAGTCGCGGTCGGAGAGCCGTCGGAGGTAGCGCAGCATCGCGGTTTCCGAGTGGTGGCTGTTGAACACCGGGTGGCTGAGGTACTCGGAAGTCCGGTGGAGGTGTTCTGGCCAGTCGGGTTCGGCCACAACGACATTCGGGACGTTCATCCAGAACGCGCGGGCCACTCTGGTGAGGTCGTCGAGATCCGTGGTCTCGTCGACACTGACGAGCACGGAGTCCCCGTCGTACTTCCAGATGTTGACTCGTTCGGCGGCGGCCGCAGCCACGATCGCATCTGCCCGCCCCGGAGTGGACACGTGCAGTGTGTCGAAGAAGGCTCCCGGCGCGGTCTCGAAACCACCCTTGGCGAGCGCATCAGCCAGCGCCGCAGCATGCGAATGTACCCGGACAGCAATCGCCCGTAGGCCACGTGGGCCGTGGTACACGGCATACATCGAAGCCATGATGGCGAGTAGTACCTGCGCCGTGCAGATGTTGGAGGTGGCCTTCTCTCGGCGGATGTGCTGCTCACGGGTTTGCAGGGCCAATCGATACGCCTTGGCGCCATCGGCATCGACCGAGACACCGACGAGCCGCCCAGGCATGGTGCGCTCTAGCCCGGTGCGCACGCTCATGTAGCCCGCGTGCGGGCCCCCGAAGCCCATCGGCACGCCGAATCGCTGGCTCGTGCCCACCGCAATGTCGGCCCCCCAGTCGCCCGGCGGGGTGGCCAGGGTCAGGGCCAACAGGTCGGCGGCCGCGGTGACCAAGGCGCCCAGCGCGTGAGCGGCCTCCGTCAACGCGCGATAGTCGTGCAGGGTCCCGTGCAGATCGGGGTACTGAACGATCACCCCAAAGATCGCGGCTCCCCCGGCAGCCGCCGTGAGTGCTGCTTCACTAGTGACCTCCGCCAGTGCAGCTTCGCGCACCTGGATGCCCAGCGGCAGCGCGCGCGTGCGGATGACACCGAGCGTCTGAGGGAAGACCCCCGAGTCGACCAGGAGGACCGCGTCGGAGGCTGCCTTGGACGCGCGGCGCATCAGCGTCATGGCCTCTGCGGCAGCGGTGCCCTCATCGAGCAGCGAGGCGCCCGAGGTCGGCAGTCCGGTCAGATCGCTCACCATGGTCTGGAAATTGAGCAGGGCTTCGAGTCGACCTTGGCTGATCTCTGGCTGGTACGGGGTGTAGGCCGTGTACCAGGCCGGGTTCTCCAGCACATTGCGGGTGATGACCGCCGGCGTGAAGGTGCCGTAGTAGCCCAGCCCGATCATCGAGGTGTGCACCGTGTTGCGCTTGGCCAGGGCGCGCAATTCCTTGAGAACAGACAACTCTGAGTCGGCTGGCTCCAACGCCAAAGCGCCGGTCATCCTGATCGCGTCCGGTACGGCTGCATCAGCGAGGGCGTCGAGAGAGGGCTGTCCGACAACGGCCAGCATGTCAGCGATGTCATGATCGCGCGGGCCGATGTGGCGCGAGACGAAGGCCGAAAGGTCCTGGGGAAGGCTCACCGTGGGGCTCCTCAAGGGGTCGAGGGTCAGGTCAGAACACCTCCCCCTCTGTCACTGCCCCGCAGACGAAGCAAACTTCAGAGGTGCCTGACCCGCGTGGTCCGTTGGCCTGAGAGGTTCCGGGGAAAGTTGCCCCTTCGGCGCCTCGCGATCAACTGAACTCGAGGACTCTCCCACGCGGTGTGAGCAGCCCCGCCAATGTATCAGGGCTGGACTCGGATGGCTGGATCAGGCGAGGCGGGCAGCTCGTCTGGCGCTGAGCTCGTCACCCGGGTGGCTGATCGGGGTCTCATCGCTGGCCCGCTCGCCGGGCAGTGCCGAGAGCTCGCCCTCGACCTCGCGCCATACCTTGCCCACGGCGATACCGAACACGCCCTGACCGCCCTGCAGCAGGTCGATGACTTCCTCGGTCGAGGTGCACTCGTACACCGAGGCACCATCGCTCATCAGGGTGATCTGCGCCAGATCCTCAACGCCACGCTCACGCAGCACGTCGATCGCGCCCCGGATCTGCTGCAAAGACACGCCGGTATCGAGCAGCCGCTTGACCACCTTGAGCACGAGAATGTCGCGGAAACCATAGAGCCGCTGAGTGCCAGAGCCGGCCGCGACCCGCACGGAGGGCACTACCAAACCGGTGCGCGCCCAGTAGTCGAGTTGACGGTAGGTAATCCCAGCAGCCGAGCAGGCCGTCGGTCCGCGGTATCCCACTTCATCATCGAGGTCGGGCAGGTCATCGCTGAACAGCATGCCCTGACGGCGGGACGTGGCCACCAGGCCCGGTGCCCCGGGGCTCGGCTCTCGGCTCATGTCCACGCCGACCTCCTCGAAGAGAAATGACACCGTCGAGACTACACCGGTGTCACCCGGATGCGGCGGTGTTACTGAAGTGATAGGTGTGACGTTAGGGGCAGGAGTGACGCAGGACAACGACCTCCGTCGGCGTGTCGCCCTGGGGCCGGCCCAATCACTGAGCCGGCGGCTCTCCCCCGGTCTCAAAGTCCTCGGGACTGACCTGATCCAGAAACTCCTTGAAGCGTTCGACCTCGTCCTCGGCATTCGGGGAGTCCTCATCGCCGATCTCCACCCCGGCCTCGTCGAGCAGCGTTCGGGGAGCAACCACGGGGGCGTCCATGCGCAGAGCCAGCGCAATCGCGTCGGAGGAGCGGGACTCCACGGTGAATCCGCCCGCCTCAGCGCCCCCGTCGATGTCCAGGGCAGCGTGGAAGACCCCGTCGTGCAGCGCCACGATGCGCACCCGGGTCAGCGTGTGGCCGAGCTCCCCGATCACCAGGCGCAAGAGGTCATGAGTGAGGGGCCGCGGCGGCACGACGCCCTGCTGGGCGTAGGCGATGGCCGTGGCCTCGGCGGCGCCGATCCAGATCGGCAGATACCGCGACCCGTCGCGCTCGCGCAGCAAGACGATCGGGGTGTTGGTCGGCATCTCAACCCGGACCCCGCTGACCTCGAGGAACACGTCGCTGCTCACGGGTCTACGGTACCCCCGCTCCCCTGCAGGCCAGCATGGACCAGGGCGCTGTGCAAGGCGATACACCAGTCAGCCAGGGCCGCTCGCGTGTCGCTGGCGTCCTCATCGTGACGGCGCCGAGGGGTCAAGACCTGCTCGATGAGCCCAACTTCGCGATCGGCAGCCGTGCGGAAGGCCCGCAGGTGGCGACCGGAGAGTCCGTATGCCGCGAGCTCCGCGGCTGCTGCGGCCACCTTGAGGTCATGGCCGCTGAAGTGCCCCCGGGCGTCGGGATGCAGCAGGCCGTACTGCAGCAGATCCTCGGCCAGGGCCGCGTCGAGTCCTGTGGAGCGCAGCAGCTCCGCTCTGGTCAGGCGCACCTGGGCGGCGGCCGGGCCCCTGGCAGGTGCCGGCGACTGCAGGTGAGGTGCGCCGGTGAACTCATCAATGGACAGTCCCCGGTCCATCGCATCCAAGGCCTCTCGCACCACGCGCAGTGGCCAGAAGCGATCACGCTGGGCGGTCAGCGCAAACCGGAGCCGCTCAACGTCGGCCTCGGAGTACTGGCGATATCCGGACGGGGAGCGTGAGGGCACCACCACCCCCTCCGCCTCGAGGAAGCGGACCTTGGAGATGGTCAGATCGGGGAAGTCGGGACTCAGGGCCGCGACGACACGACCAACGGTGAGCACGGTCAGTCGCGCGCAGCGTAAAAGACCAGCCGGAACTTCCCGATCTGCACCTCGTCCCCCGTGGCGAGGTCGACAGCATCGATGAGCTGGCGGTTCACGTAGGTGCCATTCAACGAGCCGACATCGCTGACCCGATAGTGGCCATCCACGCGGGTGAAGACGGCATGCCGACGCGACACTGTGACATCGTCGAGAAAGATGTCCGAGTCTGGGTGCCGCCCCGAACTGACCTCGTCCTCATCCAGCAGGAACCGAGCACCCGTGTTGGGCCCGCGCAAGACCACTAGCAGGGCGGTTTCAGGTCGCAGGGCCTCCACCGTCGCCAAGTCAGAGCGGGTCAGGACATGGTCTGACTCAACCGCTGGCTCAGGCGTTCCTGCGCCGACCGGCGTGATCCGCATGGTGGTGGGATCGGGGACACCGTGGTCCGGCTGCGGCGCCTCGGGGGTGGCCATGGCTCCTCCAGAATCTGCTTGGGAACGACCACCATAGTCGACCCCGCTGACGATGACGTCAGGAAAGGTGGCCTCGGTAGGTTTCGACGTCCATCAGGGAGTCGACAGAGGTGCTGTCGGTGAGGCGCAGTTCGTACATCCAGCCCTCCCCGTAGGGGTCGGAGTTGACCAATTCCGGTGCGGTGTCGAGCGACTCGTTGACGGCGGTGACCTCCCCCGAGAGCGGTGCGTAGAGGTCGCTCACCGACTTGGTGGACTCGACTTCCCCGCAGGTGTCCCCTGCCGACACGGAGTCGCCGACGTTCGGCAGCGAGACGTACACCACGTCACCGAGCGAATCCTGCGCAAAAGCAGTGATCCCCACGCGCACGGTGTCTCCGGTGGAGCGCACCCACTCGTGCTCCTCGGTGTAGCGCAGGTCGGCGGGGTACTCGAGGTCGCTCATGGTGCTCCTTGGCTCGTGCTGGCGTTGGGTACGGGTTGAGCGTACTGAGCCGGAGAAAGCCGATGCAATGCATCCACCACGAGGTTGGACTCCTCGGTGAGGTCCGCGTTCGCGCCGACCGAGCGAATCCGGGACAAGACCCCTTCCGGAATCCCCATGGCCGTGGACAACGTGTGTTGGTCTCCGATGGCTTTGATGACATACGGCGGTGGCGTCACCGTGCCGGACACCGAGACCCCCCCGTCCGCGTCGGCGAACCAGGTATCGGCCACGACGCGTACCTCACCGAGCTGGATCGCCTCGGCGCCCGCATCCCGAAGCTCCTGGACGGCATCGAGCAGGGCCGCTGCGGTGACCTTGCGCTCCGGATCGGCGATCCGCAACGTGATTCCGGGTCCGCGCGCGGCGACCGTGCCAGTGAGCACCGCCAGCGCATCCAGTCGTTGCTGAGCGGCGCGGGTGGCTTCCTCGGTCCGAGTTGAACTGCTGGTCAACAGATCCTTGGACGTCTGCAGGCGCCGTGCCTCATCGGCCAGCCGCTGCCCATCCTTGTCCAGGGTGTCCAAGATTCGGGCGAGCTCGTCCTCCCGGAGAGCATCCAGGCCCTGCAGGGAGTTCTGGCGAACTTGGACCGCAATAGCGAAGCCAAGGAGCAACGCCAGGGCGGTCGCCAACACATTGGCCTTGGTCAGCCGGGGCTTGCCGGCCAGGAGCAGCCGGTGCCATGCCGTGCGCGAGCCAGCACTCATGCGTCGAAGAGATGTCGGCGGATGGAGGCGACATTGGAGAAGATGCGAACGCCAAGGACGACGACAACGCCAATGGCGAGCTGGTTGCCCACCCCCAACTTGTCGCCGAGGAAGACGATGAACGCCGCGACGACCACGTTGGAGAGGAACGAGACGACGAAGACCTTGTCATCGAAGATCCCGTCCAAGATCGCCCGGATGGCACCGAAGACGGCATCCAGAGCCGCGATCACCGCGATGGGCAGATAGGGCTGCAGCCACCCGGGCACGGTCGGCTGCAGGATCAGTCCGAGTATCACCCCGATGCCGAGGCCAAGCGCAGGGATCACGAGCCGTCCTTTCCGCTGACATTGTTCACGGCAGTGGCGTAGCGCGTAGAGACCGACACCGAGGCGGGGAGGTCCAGGCTCCCCTGTGTCGTGACATCCACCGAGATATTGAAGGTTGATCGCAGGGTTGCCAGGTAACTCCCGCCTGGTCCCTGCGCGAAGGCGGCCGGGAAGGTCTTGGGGGCGCCGATCGCCGTGACGATGTAGGGACGACCCAGGGGACGGTAGTTGACGATGATGGCCGCTCCAGCGAATCGGATGGCCGACATGCTGGTCAGCCGGTGCCCATTGACCGCCACAGCCTGCGCGCCTGCGCGCCATAGATCGTTGACGACAAGTTGCAAGTCGCGGGCCTGTACGCGGCCCTCGGCGGGGTTGGTGTCCTCCCGTGGACCGGCGCCCACCGCGTCCGTGCCACTGCCTTCAGCGTCGTCGAGCGTGATGGTGAGCCCGGGGCCGCGCACCGCCATGGTGCCGGCCACCGGCGCCAGGTCATTGGCCCTGGTCGAGAGCGCATTACCCGGCCCGTTGGCCGAGGCCTCCAGAGCAGAGACGTCGGCCTGGAGCGAACGAACGCTTGCCCCCAACTGGTCAACGGAGGTCTGACGGGTCTCGACGCGCGCGATGAGGTCGGCCCTGGCCTGGTCGGCCACCGTGTGGGCTCCCCCGCTGCGCAGGGCGGCCACGGTCACGACCAGCCCGATGATGAGGGCACCGATCCCGACGAGGGGTGTGCTGATCGGCCTGGCCTTCGACACGCCGTCCCGTTCCCGGCGGCGGGCGGCCGCGGCATACCCAGGATCCAGTGGCCGCTCGAGCATCGAGGTCAGCAGCGTCATCGAGTTCCCCGCAGGACGCTCCGGGGAACTCACCGGGTGCCCGCCTGCGCAGCAATCAGTTGGCGCAACTGGATCGCGTAGAAAGCGGCCGCGACCCAGTAGAGGCCAATCCCCCACCAGGCGAATCCCCAACCCAGAGAGCGGGCGATGCTCGCGCCGGTGCCGGTCCCCTGCGCGAGCAGCAGGAGTGGGAAGGAATACAGCAGATTGAAGGTCGCGGCCTTGCCCACAAAGTGCACCGGCAGCCCCGTCCAGCCATGGCGCTTGGCGATGATCATGATGGCGGCCATCACCAACTCGCGGGCAAAGATGACGCCGACCACCCACCACGGGATGATCTCGCGCCAGCCCAAGCCCAGCAGGGTCGCGATGATGTAGAGCCGGTCCGCGACGGGGTCGAGCAGCTGGCCGAGCCGCGACTCAAGGCCATACGCGCGGGCAATCTTGCCGTCGAGATAGTCCGTGAACCCGCTGGCCATGAGCAGACCCAGCGCCAATCCGTCCCGGTGGTTCAGGATCGCCCAGAGGAAGACCGGGACCGCAATCAGCCGGAGCATGCTCAGGGCATTGGGAACCGTGAGGATGCGGGCGCTCACTGTGCTGCTGGTCGTCCCGCTCGTCATGCTGCCACTGTATGCGGTGAGCCCTACAGTGGCCGACATGTCTGCACCGCTGCTCACCGGGTCGTTGGCCCAGATCCGGGATCGTCACTCCAGCGTCAAGTGGGTTGCCTTTGCGCCCGACGTTCTGCCCGTCTGGGTCGCTGAGATGGATGCGCTCCCCTGCCCCGCGGTGGTGGAGGCCGTGAGCGCCGCGATGTCGCGCGGTGACACCGGCTACGGGTGGGGACCGCCGTATGCCGCGGCGGTGGCTGACTTTGCCGCGGACCGCTGGGCTTGGACTCCCGAGCCGGCCCGGATGGTCGTGGTGGCGGACGTGATGATCGGGATCGCCGAAGTGCTCCGCCAAGTCACGCCCGGTGGTGGATCGGTCGTGGTCAGCCCGCCGTGCTATGACTCCTTCTTCGGTTTCACTCAGGCCATCGGGCGCCGCCTGGTGGAGGCACCGCTGGTGGACGATCGACTCAATCCGGATGCGCTGGACCGGGCCTTTGGTGAGGCCAGGGCGGGCGGCGAGCCCGCGGCATACCTGCTGTGCAACCCGCAGAACCCCACCGGAACCGTGCACACAGCCGCCGAGCTCAGCGAACTGGCCCGGATCGCGCATGCCCACGGGGTCACCGTGGTGGCCGACGAGATTCACGCGCCATTGGTTTACCCCGGGGGTGCGCCCTTCACGCCCTACCTCAGCGTGCCCGGCGGAGAGCGCGGTATTGCGGTCTTCTCGCCGTCAAAGGGCTGGAATCTGGCTGGCTTGAAGTCGGCCGCGGTGGTCTTCGGGGAGGACGCCGCGGCGATTCAGGCGGGCTTCCATGACGTGCACACCCACGGCGCCTCGCACGTGGCGATGCAGGCGCATATCGCCGCCCTGCGTGACGGCCGGGACTGGCTGGACCAGGTGCTCCTCGAGTTGTCCACCAACCGGCAGGTGCTGGGTGCGGCCTTGGCCACGGCCCTGCCGGAGATTGGGTATGCCGCGCCCGCGGCGACCTACTTGGCCTGGCTGGACTGCCGGACATTAGGCCTGGGCGACGACCCTGCCGCGGTCTTCCGCGACCGCGGACGAGTCGCGCTGTCCTCCGGCCCGGCGTATGGCGCCAAAGCTGGGGCAGGATTCGCGCGGTTCAATTTCGCGACCTCCCCGGAGGTCATCCAGGAGGCGGTCTCGCGGATGGCCAGCGCGCTCTAAGGGGGCTCGAAGACCTCGATGATCCCCGATGCTGACGACCTTGCGCGCCGAGAGGCGGCACGCCCTTCTCGGGCGGCACGCCTCATCGCCGGCGCTCTGACGCCCGCCAATGTGATCACCGGCCTGCTTGTTTTCGTGGCGTGGCGGCATACCCCGGACGGCTATCACGCGGCCGCCTGGACAGTCCTGACTATCGCCCTAGTGGTCGGGCTGCCTTACCTGATCCTCTTTCGCGCCCTGCGCGTCGGCCGGGCGGACGATCGGCAGGTCGTTCGGCGGTCCCAGCGACCGGCGCTCATGGTCGCGGCATTGGGCTGTGTCGTCGGTGCGCTCGCTGCGCTGACCTACTTAGGGGCACCGCAAGAACTGGTCGCTCTGGTTGTCGCCATGGCAGGCGGACTTGCCGCGATGACGCTGATCACCCTGCGTTCCAAGGCCAGCATGCACATGGCCGTTGCTGCCGGCGCGGTGGCGATCGCGATTCTCGAGACCCCAGCGGGGTGGCTGACACTGCTGCTCCTGCCGCCGATCGCGTGGGCGCGCTGGCGTGACGGCCGCCACTCCCCTGGTCAACTGGCCACGGGGGCCCTGGTTGGAGCGCTCGCGGCCGCTTCGATCTACGCCGCTCTTGCGTGAGCGCGGCTAAGTCAGCTCAGGGTCGCCGTCCAGGCGGTCACCGCTGAGGGCTCCTCGTCCGTGCAACTCTGGCGCAGCCGCTGGCTGCGGTCGGCGGTCACCTTGAGCCGGTGCACCTGCCCGGAGACCGCAAAGGTGACGAGCCAGTGATCACCGCGGTCGTCGGAGTCGAGCAATTCCAGGGCCGACTCCAGGTCAATGTTTCGTTCGACCCGAAGCGCCACCTCGGCCGCTTGCACAGGCGGTGGCCAGCTGGTTCGCCCGCGCAGGTGCTCAGCCAGGATGCGGCCGCCGCCGTGGGCGCGGACCAGGGCCGCTGCCTGGGAGGGGGCCACTCGGCCATACATGAGACCCTGCGGGAGGATCAGCAGATTGCCCGCGAATCGGTGTCCACCGAGGTGCGATACGCCCCAGGCCTGGCCGGGAGCGGCCGCCTCGACGGCCTGAAGCAGGGGGCGGCCGAGTTCGGCGCAGCAGCGGTCGCGTCGCCCATGGGTGCAGACCAGATAGATCGCGTCCGAGTGGGGCGTGAGGCCGAGGGACTCCCCCGACCCGAGGGCGGACAGGTCCAGGTCCAGCAGCTCGCCCGGGTCGCTGATCTGGGTGCTCTCCAGCCACGCCTCGCCCGCTGCCGACGAGGCCGCGAACAGCCGACGCTTCCCGCCGTGGTCGGCGGGTCCGCCATCGCGATCGCGTCGGATCATCAGGGGGCGCACCCCGGCCGCCGCCGCGCGTTGCAGGATGGTGGCGCCCAGCCCTTCAGGTAGCCGCGCATCCCGCCAGGCGTCATGTCCCCACGGCCCGCGCTCCTCCAGCAAGAGGAAGGCAGTGGCCGTCGTCGCGCTGCCAGCAAGAGGCTCGGCGACGGCTAGGGACTCCGCGGCACATCGCGGTTCAGGCGTGAGCACAGCGGCCGACTCATTCTGGGTGTTCAGGGGTCACCACGCTCTCAGGGAGGGGACTCCAGCGGCCGAGATACGGCCACGACGTCGGGCTGACAGGATTTGAACCTGCGACCCCTTGACCCCCAGTCAAGTGCGCTACCAAGCTGCGCCACAGCCCGTGGCTTGCTCCCCGAAGAGAGCGAACGAAACCATATCCCACGGCTCCCGTCGCGGCCCAATCGGGAGCCGCGGGCGTGGCCGTCAGCGCCTGCTACGGCGCTCGCGGACCCGAACCGAGATCTCAATGGGAGTGCCCTCGAAGCCGAACTCCTCGCGCAGGCGACGCTCCAGGAAGCGCCGATAGCCGGCCTCGATGAAGCCGGAGGCGAAGACCACGAACCTCGGCGGCCGGGTTCCAGCCTGGGTGACAAAGAGGATGCGCGGCTGCTTGCCCCCGCGCACCGGATGCGGATGGGCGGCGACGATCTCGCCGATGAACGCATTCAGGCGCGCCGTCGGAACCCGGGTGTCCCAGGACTCCAAGGCGCGATCCAGCGCCGGGACGAGCTTCTCCAGATGGCGTCCCGTGCGCGCAGACAGGTTGACCCGCGGAGCCCACGGGATCTGCACGAGGTCACGCTCGATCTCGCGCTCGAGGTAATACCGACGGTCCTCATCGGTGAGATCCCACTTGTTGTAGGCGATGACCAGCGCGCGTCCGGCATCAATGACGTGCTGGATCACCCGAACATCCTGCTCCGAGAGTGTTTCCGAGGCATCCACGAGAACCACTGCCACCTCGGCCTTTTCGAGGGCCGTCTGGGTGCGCAGGGAGGCGTAGAAGTCCGCCCCGCGGGTCTGGTGAACGCGACGGCGGATGCCGGCAGTGTCGACGAAGCGCCAGGTCCGCCCGCCCAACTCGATCATCTCGTCCACGGGGTCCCGGGTGGTGCCGGCGGTGTCGTCGACGACGACCCGCTCTTCCCCGGCCAACTTGTTGAGCATCGAGGATTTGCCGACATTAGGTCGGCCAAGGAGGGCCACCCGTCGCGGACCTCCGCGCTCGTAGGCGCCGCTCACGGCAGACACCTCAGGCAGGACGTTCAGGAGCGCGTCGAGCGCGTCGCCAGTGCCCCGCCCATGAAGGGCCGAGACCGGCCACGGCTGATCTAGCCCCAGGTTCCAGAGTGCGGCCGCATCGGCTTCGAAGCGCTGATCGTCCACCTTGTTGGCCACGAGGACCACCGGCTTACCCGCCCGACGCAGCAGGCGCACGACGGCCTCGTCATCATCGGTCGCCCCCACGATGGCATCCACCACAAAGAGCACCGCGTCCGCAAGGTCCACCGCGATCTCGGCCTGCTCGGCCACCCGCAAATGGATTCCCGTCGCGTCCACTGACCAGCCCCCGGTGTCCACCAAGGTGAACTCGCGCCCGGTCCATTCGGCGTCATACGCCACGCGGTCGCGGGTCACGCCCGGGACGTCCTCGACGACGGCCTCGCGGCGGCCAATGATCCGGTTGACGAGGGTGGACTTACCGACATTGGGCCGCCCCACCACGGCGACCACCGGGCGAGGGCCGCGGTCGTGGTCTGCGCCGTCTGACGGGGTCCCACCGCCCAGGAGGGCGCGGTCGTCATCGTCGAGGTCGAAGTCCTCCAGCCCGGCACGCAGCGCCCGCTCGATAGCTTCGGGATCCTGCGGCTGCTCGGTGCTCATCGGACCATTCTCCCTCACGTCTGGATCAGGTCTGGCGGTACGTCCGTCGGCAGCGCTATGCCGTGCCGCTCACTGGCCTGGCTGACATGGGTGGCCAAAGCCGAGCGCAGTTGATCGGTGACCTGCTGCAGGCGCACCCGGCCCGGTACGCCCTGCGGGATCTGTAGATCCACCGGCGCTCCGAAGTCCACCACCAGTCGAGACCGCAGGGGCGGCCAGCTGGACGCGAGTTCGCCGGTCTTGCGGGTACCCAAACAGGCGGTGGGAATCACCCGGGCGCCGCTCTGCAAGGCCAACCAGGCGACCCCCTTCCCGGCCTCGGCGAGGTCACCGCGACCCCGGCCGCCTTCCGGGAAGATGCCAAGCACGTCGCCACGGCGCAAGACCTCCAGGGCAGCCGATAGCGCCGCCCGGTCGCCCTGCTGTTGGTCGATCGGGATCTGGCCGCTGAAGGTCAGGATCGGACCGAAGAGCCGGTCGTCGAAGGACTGCTTGAGCACCAGGAAGTGGCTGGGCCGCGGGCACAGGCTGAGCACGACAGGGCCATCGAGCAGCCCGGTGTGATTGGCCGCGATGATGACCGGTCCCTGGTCTGGGATGTGCTCCCGGCCATACGCACGGGCGGCATACAGGGTGTGCACGAGCCCGCTGCCCAGCACCCGGGCCACTTGGCCGCGCCACTGCGGGGGCGCCGGTGATTCAGTCACGGACGCGCGCGACGACGTCGAGGACAGCCTGGACGCTGCTGGCGAAGTCAAGCTCCGAGGTGTCGATCAGGATCACCCCATCGGCGGCCTGGGTGAACTGCGAGACCGCCGAGTCGTCCCGGTCGCGGCGGACAATCTGGTCACGGGTTGCGGCCACCGCGTGGGCGTCGGCGTGGCCGTGCAACTCGGTGGACCGACGCCGCAGGCGCGCCTCCTCAGAAGCGGTGAGCAGGATCCGGACGGGGGCATCGGGCGCCACCACGGTGGTGATATCCCGGCCCTCAGCGACGACACCACCGTCGCGCTGTGCGATCAGGGCGATCTGGTCGCGCTGCACCTGCTGCAGGATCGGGCGGACCAGGGTGTTGACTGCCACGCTCGAGACGGCACTGCTGACCTCAGTGGTCCGAATAGCTGCCGTGATGTCCGTGCCATTCACCACCACCCGGGGGTCTTGCGGTGAGGTACCGAGGTCGAGCGGCAGGCTGCGGGCAGCCGCAGCGACGGCCTCCCGGTCATCGAAGTCAACGCCCTGATCAAGGCACCACCAGGTCAGCGCGCGGTACATCGCCCCGGTGTCGAGGTATCCGATCTGCAGGCTGCGAGCGACGGCTTTCGAGACGCTGGACTTCCCGGAGCCCGAGGGTCCGTCGATGGCGATGACCAGAGGCGCGTTCACGGCGGGCAGCCTAGCGGTTTGGGGTCAGGCGTGCAGCCGCCACCCGCGCGCGGTCAAGGCCTCGGCCAATGGTGCGGCGGCGGCCGGCACGACCTCGATCTCGGCGAGGCCGAATGCCGTGCCGAGGCTGTGGTCGAGATGGAATTCCTCGATATTGGTTCCGGTCTCGCCGATCTCCGCGAACAGTCGCCCCAGCTGTCCGGGCTCATCGGGGATGAGCACCCGCACGGTGGTGTATGCCGTCGGGGCATTGCCGTGCTTGCCGGGAATGCGGGCGTAGCCCTCGTTCCCGGCCGCGATCGTCTGAGCCAGCACAGCGCGAGCCCCCGGGGCATCACTATCGCCGGAGACGGCGCTCAAGGCCCCGATCACCTCGTCCAGGTCACTGCGCAGGCCGATCAGGACCGCCCGCACCGCGTCGGCATTGCCCACCAAGATTTGGGTCCACAACCCAGGCTCGCTGCCGGCGATTCGGGTCACATCCCGAAGCCCCTGCCCGGCCAAGGCGACCGCGTCATCGGGCAAGGCAGAGAGGCGGGCAGCCACCAAACTGGCGGCTACCTGCGGCACGTGCGAGACCGAGGCGACTGCGGCGTCGTGCGCGCCCGGGTCGAGCACCCGCACGGCGGCACCGGTCGTTCGGGCGATATCCGAGACCAGCTGCAGCGCCTCAGGGCGGGTGTGGGCGGTCGGCGTGACCACCCAGGCCCGGCCATCGAAGAGATCCGAACGCCCCGAGACCGCGCCGGATCGCTCACGGCCAGCCATCGGATGCGATCCGCAGTAGCGGGTGAGATCGGCGCCGCAGCGCTCCAGGTCCGCAACGATGGCACCCTTTACCGAGGCGACATCGGTCACGTACGCGTCCGGAAAGTCTGCGAGCGCCCTGGCCGCCGTGGCTGCCGCGACATCCGGCGGGGTCGCCACGATCACGAGATCGGGTCGCGGATCCGGGCTGAGTCTGCCCGCACCCAGATCCCGAGCCAGTGCAGCGCTGGTCGGGCTGAGGTCGTCGAGCGTCACGGCCAGTCCGGCTCGGCTCAGCGCGAGGCCGATGCTCGTCCCGATCATCCCGGTGCCGATGATGTGGACGGCAGTGTTTCTGCTCACGACCGATTCACAGCCCGCCGGCGGCATAGAGCGCACCGACCTCGGCCGATGAGAGTGCCCGCCACTTGCCGGACTTGGTCTCACCGAGGCGGATCGGCCCGACCTGGGTTCGCACCAGCGAGATCACCGGGTGACCGACCTCGGCCAGCAGGCGGCGGACGATGTGTTTGCGGCCCTCGTGCAGGACCACCTCGACCAGGGCCTTGCCGGGCCGCGAGTCGACGATCCGGAAGGAGTCCACGGCCACCGGGCCATCCTCAAGATCGATCCCCTCGCGCAAGCGGCGGCCCAGGTCCCGCGGAATTGGCCCGGGCACTTCGGCGAGGTAGGTCTTGAGCACTCCATAGCGCGGGTGCTGAAGTCGGTGCGCGAGGTCACCGTCATTGGTGAGGATCAGCAGGCCCTCGGTGTCCGCGTCGAGGCGCCCCACGTGAAAGAGCCGTTCCTTGCGCGCCCCCACGAAATCGCCCAGGTCGACTCGCCCGAGGTCGTCATTCATCGAGGTCACGACACCCAGCGGCTTGTTAAAGGCCAGGTACACCCGGCTCTCGTCGAGTTGAACGCGTTCGCCGTCGACGTGCACGACCTGAGTGGCCCGGATACGGACACCGAGTTCGGTGACCACCTGACCGTCCACCTGGACCCGACCGTCGGCGATAAGTTGCTCGCATACCCGACGTGAGCCCACGCCGGCGGCGGCCAGCAACTTCTGGAGTCGGACGCCATCGGGGTCATGCACATCGATCTCGGGACGCTTCGGGGGTGCGCCCGCCAGCGGCCCGGACCGGTATGCCGTGCCGCTGCGTGGCCGCTGGGGCCGACGCCCGGGGCGCTGGGGCTTGGGCGATGGTCTGGTCATCCTCGGCCTCCGGAGGCAATCTCGTCGAGCACATCGACTTCAGGCAGGTAGGGCGCAAGCGCCGGCAGCTCATCCAGGCTCTGCACGCCCAGTCGCTCCAAGAAGTAGGACGTCGTGCCATAAAGGATCGCGGTCGACTCGTCATCCTGGCCGACTTCCTCGATCAGGCCACGCGTGAGCAGGGTGCGGATGACGCCGTCCACGTTGACCCCGCGCACGGCAGAGACCCGCGAACGTGTCACTGGCTGCCGATAGGCGATCACGGCCAGCGTCTCCAGAGCAGCTTGGGTCAGGCGCGCCTGCTGGCCACCCAGGACGAAGCGCTCCACGACCGGCGCGTACTCGTGGCGGGAGTACATCCGCCAGGCGCCGCCCACCTCGCGCAGCGTGAAGCCGCGGTTGGTGGCGACATAACCGTCCTCAAGGTCGATCAGTGCGCCCTCGACGTCGGCGACCGGCTGTTCGAGGGCGGCCGCCAGCATGAGCGGGGTGAGGGGTTCGTCGACCACCATCAGGACAGCTTCGATGGCGCCATGGAGCCCGCCCGGGAAATCGGCCACGTCAAAGGCCAGTTGGTCCTCGCTGGGTGATTCCTGCGCGGCTGCCAGCTCGGGGGCATCCTGCGTGGGCTCAGTCATCGGTGTCCTCGCCAGTCTCATCGCCGCTGGTCTCGGCGGGTGTCTCGGTGATGTCGTCGTCGAACTCGTCGTCCACAACGATGGTGCCTTTCTCAGTTCCGGTCCAACGAACGGTCAACTCTGCCAGGGCCTCAGCCTGCTCAAAGGCGATCGCGGACTCCCGGTAGAGCTCGAGCAAGGCAAGAAAGCGTCCCACAACGACCAAGGTGGAGTCGGCGTCGGCCACCAGAGCCCGGAAGGACGCGACCCGATCGCGCCGCAGCCGCTCCCCCAGCAGCGCCGCCTGCTCGCGGACACTGACGGCTGGGGCGTGTAGATGGGCCAAGCCCACGGTCGGCGGGTCCTTGGGAGCCATGGCCCGGGCCGCGATGATCGCGAGCTGCTCTGGCGTGATGGTCATGATGAGCTCGGGCAGCAGGGCCGCGAACTGCGGCTCCAGGCCGACCGCCCTGGGATGACGGCGCCCGGCGGTGGCCATCCGCTCGCCGAAGGTGTGCGCGATGTCCTTGAATGCTCGGTACTGCAAGAGGCGGGCAAAAAGCAGGTCGCGGGCCTCGATGAGCGCCAGGTCCTCCTCGTCTTCGGGTCCGCTGTGCGGCAGCAGCCGAGCGGCCTTCAGGTCCAGGAGGGTGGCGGCCACGAGCAGGAACTCGGTGGTCTGGGAGAGGTCCCATCCGCCCTTGGCCTGCTCGGCGCGGATGTGTCCGATGAACTCATCGGTCACGGTCGCCAAAGCGATCTCGGTGATATCAAGTTTGTGTTTGGCGATCAGACCCAGGAGCAGGTCAAAGGGCCCCGAAAAGACATCGAGATGCACCTCGAATGCCGTGGCGGGCGCACGCCTGGTGAGGACACCTCCCGGGGTGACCTCCGCGGTGACCTCGGGCGGGGTGGTCATCTGGTCAGGCCGCCCCACCGCGGGCGATCAACTCGCGCGCCAACTGACGGTAGGCATCGGCGCCCTTGTGGCTGGCGTCATAGGTCGTAATCGGTTCGGCTGCCAAGCTCGCATCGGGGAACTTGACGGTCCGCGAGATGACGGTGTGAAAGACCCGATCACCGAAGTGCTCCACCACGCTGGCCACGACCTCCTTGGAGTGCAAGGTGCGCGAGTCGTACATGGTGGCGAGGATGCCATCAACCTGAAGTCGAGGGTTAAGGCGGTCGGTGATCTTCTCAATGGTTTCGACGAGCAGGGCTACCCCGCGCATCGCGAAGAACTCGCATTCCAGCGGGATGATGACGCCGTGGGCGGCGGTCAGTGCGTTGACTGTGAGCAGGCCGAGCGATGGCTGGCAGTCGATCATGATGACGTCGTAGTCGTCCATGACCGGCCGCAGGACGCGGGCCAGGATCTGCTCTCGGGCCACCTCTCCGACCAGTTGGACCTCGGCAGCTGAGAGGTCGATATTGGCGGGGACGACGTCGAGCCCGGGCACCTTGGTCGGCGTGATGACATCGCGAATGTCATGGCCCCGCTCGGTGAGCAGGCTGTAGATCGTGACATCCAACTTGTGCGTAGCAATGCCCAAGCCCACCGAGAGCGCGCCCTGCGGGTCGAAGTCGACGAGCAACACCCGGCGACCGTATTCGGCGAGCGCGGCACCCAGGTTGATGGTCGTCGTGGTCTTGCCAACGCCCCCCTTTTGGTTACACATGGCGATGACTCGGGCCGGGCCATGGGAGGCCAGCGGGGCCGGGGTCGGGAAGTCGGGAAGCGGCCGTCCCGTGGGTCCGACGTGACCAACGGTGGCTATGTCCAGAGCTCCCTCCTTGTCCATGCGCCAGACCTTATCAGCGCGCGCGTGGGTGGCTTTGTGCGTACACCTCGCGCAGCTGTTGGACCGTGACCATGGTGTAGATCTGCGTGGTGGTGACCGAGGCATGGCCCAAGAGTTCTTGGACGACCCGCACGTCCGCGCCACCTTCCAGCAGGTGGGTCGCAAAGGAATGCCGCAGCGTGTGGGGCGAGACGTGCCCCGGGACCGACGCCCGCTCCGCGCAGGCGCGCAGCACGGCCCAAGCGCTCTGGCGAGATAGCCGCGATCCACGCTGGTTGAGGAAGACCGCGGGAGTCCCCTTGCCTTTGCCGGCTAACCCGGGCCGGGAGCGCACCAGATAGGCCTGCAGTGCCTCCCGCGCGAAGGACCCCAGCGGCACCAGTCGCTCCTTGCTGCCCTTGCCAAAGAGACGCAGCGCCCCGCCCTCGAGGTCCAGATCGTCCAGGTCGAGATTGACGGCCTCGCTGATCCGAGCGCCGGTGCCATAGAGCACCTCCAGCAGTGCACGATCGCGCAGGCTGGCCGGGGTATCCCCTACCGAGGCAGCCTCCAACAAGCGTTCGACCTCGCCGATCGGCAGCGCCTTGGGCAGCCGAGTGCCTTGGCTGGGTGGGGCCACCGAGCGAGCAGGGTCGTGCGTGAGTTCGCCTTCCCGAGCAAGGAACTTGTGCAGCCCGCGCACGGCCACCAGGGTGCGAGCGGCCGAACTGGCACTCAGGGCCGGATGGGCCTGATCCCCCTCGCGCAACTGGGTGAGGAACTCGGCGACCATGCTCTCGCTGACCTGGTCAGGGGCCGTGACCGCCGCTGCGCGCAGGAATTCCTGCCAGCGCCGCAGATCACGCCGATAGGCAGCCAGGGTGTTGCGCGAGAGGCCCCGCTCGACGTCCAAGTGGCTCAGCCACGCGAGGACGGCCCGGTCGACCGCAGTCGTCCGGGCCGTCGTGGGCTGCGGCTCGCTCAGGCGAGCACCGTCTCGGGGTCGGTGTAGTCCATCGAGAAGGCATCCGAGACACCCTTGCAGGTGACCTCGCCCGCGTGGGTGTTCAGCCCGAGCGCCAACGCCTTGTCGTCCGCGCAGGCCGCCCGCCAGCCCTTGTCGGCGAGCTTCACGGCATACGCGAGGGTCGCATTGGTCAGCGCCCAGGTAGAGGTGTGCGGCACCGCGCCCGGCATATTGGCCACGCAGTAGTAGATCGAGTTGTGGACCTGGAAGGTCGGGTCAGCGTGCGTTGTCGGGCGCGAGCCTTCGAAGCAGCCGCCCTGATCGATGGCGACATCCACCAGGACTGAGCCTGGACGCATTTCGGCAACCATGGCGTCGGTGACGAGCTTGGGTGCCTTCGCGCCAGGGATCAGGACGGTCCCGATGACCATGTCAGCCTTGAGGACCTCCTCGCGCACGGAGAGCGCCGAGGACGCGATCTGACGGACGCGGTTGTCGTATCGCCAGAAGCTCATCCGCAACTTGTCGAGGTCGGTGTCCAGCAAGGTGACCTCAGCGCCCATCCCGAGCGCGATGTTCGCGGCATTCTGACCAGCGACACCGGCGCCGAGCACGACGACCTTGGCATTGGCCACGCCGCCAACACCACCCATGAGCACGCCCCGGCCACCCTGGGCCCGCATCATGGCGTGGGCACCCACCTGGGGTGCGAGGCAGCCGGCAACCTCGGACATCGGGTAGAGCAGCGGGAGCAGGCCGGAGGGCAGTTGCACTGTCTCGTATGCGATGGAGGTGACCTTGCGGGCCACCAATTCGTCCGTCAGCGGCTGGTCCGCGGCGAGGTGCAGATAGGTGAAGAGGACCGTCTCCTCCTTCATCCGGTGGTATTCCTCGGCGATGGGCTCCTTGACCTTCATCACCATGTCGGCCTCGCCCCACACATCATCGGCCGAGTCCAGGATCCGCGCCCCCTGCGCGACATAGTCCTCGTCGGTGATGGACGAGCCGAGTCCGGCGCCCTTTTGAATGAAGACCTCATGCCCGCGGCGCACGAGCTCGTTGACGCCGACCGGGGTGATACCGACCCGGAACTCGTTGTTCTTGACCTCGCTGGGAACTCCGACCTTCACGACAGCAGCCCTTCTCACGGTCTGATAGCCACGGCGCCATTGCCGTCGCCAGATGCGCCGCAGCACGGCGCGATGCGAGTCTAGACCCCGTGACTCTCTACGCTTCGATACCCGCCCGCCGACTGCTGCAAGTGCTGGCCGACCTCGGCATCCTGGTGTGGGTGTGGGTATGGGTGAAGGTCGGATATGCCGTCCACGACACCACCCTCACCCTCGCCGAGCCTGGCCGAAAGTTGGTGGGCGCGGGGGCCGCCTTCAGGGAACGGATGTCGGGTGCCGGCGAATCGGTCGACAATCTGCCCATCCTGGATGACCGGCTGGCCGAGCCGCTGCGCAGCGCAGCCGGTGTGGGCGGCCAGTTCGAGGACGCCGGTCGGGGGTTGATCTCGGCCGTGGAACGCACGGCGGTGCTCCTGGGCGTCACCACAGCGGTCATCCCGGTGCTCATCGTGGGCGGGATCTGGCTGCTGCTGCGCGGTCGCTTCGTGCGGCGCGCGAGCGCGGCTCAGCGGTTCATTGACGCTGCGCCGGACCTGGATCTCTTTGCGCTTCGGGCGATGGCGAACCAGCCGATGTCTCGACTGGCTCGGATCAGTGATGACCCCGCTGGCGCCTGGCGCCGCCAGGACCCGGACGTGATCAGGGCCTTGGCGGCCATGGAACTGAGGGAATCGGGACTCAGGGTTCCTGGATGACCAGACTCGGGCGCAGGTCCTCCTGCGGGCATTGCCAGGTCTGCGCCTGCGCGCCGACCTGGACGCCCGAACGGATGTCCTTGACCTGATCGCCCTCATCCCCCGGGAACCAGACATAGGGAATGCCGCGGCGGTCGGCATACCGGATCTGCTTGCCAAAGCGGTCCGCGCGCGGGGCCACCTCGCACGGGATGCCGCGCGAGCGCAAGGCGGTGGCCACCGCCAGGGAGTCGGCCCGGGAAGCCTCCTCATTGACGGCGACCAGCACGGCCGCTGGCGTTGACCGGCTCGCGCTTAGACCTCGTTTCGAGATCAGCAGCTGGACCAGGCGGGTGACCCCGATGGAGATCCCGACCCCGGGATAGGTCACCTTGCCGTCGGAGGCGAGCGCGTCATAGCGCCCGCCCCCAGCCACCGAGCCCCAGGACTCGAAGCCCGCAATCTGCGTCTCGTAGACGGTGCCGGTGTAGTAGTCCAGCCCCCGGGCGATCGCCAGGTCGGCCACGACGCGGCCTGGTTGGGTCGCCAGTGCCGCGGCCTGCATGACCTCCGCCAGAATGCCAAGGCCCTCGTCCAGCAGCGGGTGGCTCACGCCAAGCGCGCGCACCCGATCCACGAAACTACCGTCCGTCGTGGAGATCTGGGCCAGCGCGAGGCACAGGTCGGCCTGCTCGGGCGTCGCACCGGCCGCCACCAGTTGCGCCCGGACCGCATCGGGGCCGATCTTGTCCAACTTGTCGACCGTGCGCAGAGTGCCGACGAGGTCGGTCAACCCAATCCCGAGATAGAACCCCTGCGGAATCTTCCGGTTGTTGCAGCGCACCCGAAACTCGCCCACGGGCAGCTGCTCAAAGATCTCGGCGATGACCAGCGGCATCTCGGCCTCGACGTGACTGGGCAGGTCGCCGACGTCAACGACGTCGATGTCGGCTTGGGTGAACTCGCGGAAGCGACCCTCCTGGGGACGCTCGCCTCGCCAGGACTTCTGGATCTGATACCGCCGGAAGGGGAAGTTCAGCCGGCCGGCGTTCTCCAGCACATAGCGGGCAAAGGGGACGGTCAAGTCGAAGTGCAGGCCGAGGGAGGCATCCTTGCTCTCATCGGCACCCGCGGCAAGCCGAGAGACGGCATAGATCTCCTTGTCCGCATCTCCGCCCTTGCCCAGTAGTCGCTCGACCGGCTCAAGTGAGCGCGTCTCCAAGGAGGTATAACCGTGCAGCTCGAACGTGCGGCGTACGACATCCAAGACGTGCAGCTCGGCCAGCCGCTGCGCAGGCAGCAACTCGGGGAAGCCGGAGATCGGGGTGACCTTGGTCGCCATGGCTGATCAGAGTCCTTGCAGGTAGGGGTTGGTAGCGCGCTCGCGACGCATCGTGGTGGCCGGCCCGTGGCCGGTGAGGATGAGGGTGGAGTCCGGAAGCGGAAGGATCACGTCGCGCAGGCTGCGGGTCATGGCCGCGCCATCGCCTCCGGGCAGATCCGTGCGACCGATCGAGCCGGCGAAGAGGACGTCCCCGCTGACCAGGGTGCCGGTGAGCTGTTCGGCAGCAGGGATGCCATCTGGCAGCTCCTGGAGGCCGAAGACCACGGAGCCCTCGGTGTGCCCCGGCGCGTGTCGTACCTCGATCCCCAAGCCGGCCAGGTTCAGCGTTTGGCGGTCGGCGATCTCGATGATGTGATCGGGCTCGCGCCAGAGGGCCTGAGTGCCGAACTGCTGCTCCAACATGGTGAGCAACCCCCGGTCAATGGTGCCCAAGGGGTCGACCAGCCGGTAGCGGTCCTCGCTGTGGATATAGGCCGCTGTGTCGCCACCGCAGACCGGCGTCACCGAGTAGACGTGATCGATGTGTCCGTGGGTAAGTAGCACCGCCGCGGGGCGCAAACGATGCTCGCCCAGGACCTCGCGCAGGGTGTCCTCGATGCCAATTCCGGGGTCGACAATGACGCACTCCTCGCCGTCTGCGGGAGCCAAGACATAGCAATTGGTACCGAAGACGGCAGCGGGAAAGGTGACGGCGAGCACGGGAGGAAGCCTAGTGGGCTGCCGCGAGCGCCCGACCTCTGCCTAGACTTGCGCAGGCAGGTGCTCCCCAAGGATCAGAACGGAAGGCCCACCACGTGGCGACCAGACAGCAGGAACGTGACCGCGCTCGGCGCCGCTATGAGAAGCGGCAGGCCGAGCAGGCGCAAAAGTCCGCTGACCAGGCCCGGATCTCTCGTCTGATGGCTGTGGTCGGGACGGTGATCGCAGTGGTGGCTTTGGCCGCAATTCTGGGCTCCAAGCTCTCCTCGACCCGGGTGTCGAGCCCCGACCCTACGGTGAACGCCTCGCCCACGCCGGTCCTCGCGCAGGGCTGCACGAAGCCACCGGCCACGCTGGGAACCAGCGCGACTCTAGAGGCTCCCGACCCGGCAACGGCCGCGGGCAAGACCTTCACGGCCACGCTGAAGACCACCTGTGGCGACCTGGTCTTCACCCTGGATGGCGCGAAGGCGCCGATGGCCGTGGCCTCCTTCCTGCAGCTCGCCAAGACCGATTACTGGGTCGATTCGCCGTGCCACAGGCTGACCACGACTGCAGATCTCCAGGTGCTGCAGTGTGGTGACCCGACCGGTACCGGCAGCGGTAACCCTGGCTATGGCTATGCCGTGGAGAACGCGCCCAAGACCGGCCGCTACCCCCGCGGGACGTTGGCCATGGCACGCACCTCGGACGCCGCCAAGGGCAATGGCGGTCAGTTCTTTATCGTGTGGGGTGACAGCACCCTGATCGACAAGGACGGCTACACCATCTTCGGCACGGTGACCTCAGGGTTGGATATTGTCGACAAGATCGCGGCACTCGGCGTGGCCGAGGGCAGCCGCACCCCGGAGGATGGCGCACCCAAGGCGCCCATCAGCATTCTCCGGGTGACCACGACTGAGAAGAAGGCATGACGCGGTGAGCGACGAGACCTCCACCCCGCCCAACGACGAGGGCACGCCCGAGACCGGCGTGCCGGCGATCCCCTCGCCGGCAGCCCTGGCCTCGCGGATAGCCGCTCGGCCGGCCCCGCCAGCCACACCAACACCCGTCGTGCATGAGCACTCGCCATCGGCCCAGTTCGGCCGGGTGGCGGAGGACGGCACCGTCTTTGTCCAGGTCGGTGAGGAGGAGCGCGAGGTCGGGTCCTATCCCGGTGCGACCCCGGATGACGCGCTGCAGTACTTCGCTCGCAAGTTTGACGAGTTGGCCGCCACGGTCGCTCTCGCCAAGGCACGCTTGAGCACCCCGGAGGTCCCTACCAAGGAGATCGCCGATTCCGTTGCTCACGTCAAGGGGCAACTGAGCGAAGCGCGTGTGGTCGGTGACTTGGCCGCTCTCGAGTCGGAGATCGCCACCATCGAAGAGGCGCTCGGGGCGCGCCGGGCCGAGGAGGCCGCCGCGCGGGCAGCCGCCAAGGAGGCCGCCGCGGTGGCCCGCGAGGCGATCGTGAGTGAGGCCGAGAAGATCGCGGCGCAGCCCCCTGGTTCCACTCAGTGGAAGACCAGCACCGAGCGGATGCGCACGCTGCTGGATGACTGGAAGTCCGCGCAGCGGGGCGGTCCGCGACTCGATAAGCCGATCGAGACTGCCCTCTGGCAGCGATTCAGCCACGCCCGCAACCACTTCGACAAGGCCCGTCGCGCCTGGTTCACCGAGCTCGAGCAGACCAGGGATGGTGCCAAGCGCGCCAAGGAGCGCCTGGTGGCTGAGGCCGAGTCCCTTGCTCACAGCAAGGATTGGGCACCTACTGCGCGTGCCTTCAAGGGGCTCATGGATCAGTGGCGCGCCGCTGGTCGGGCCTCGCGTTCCGATGACGACGCCTTGTGGGAGCGCTTCAAGTCGGCCCAGGATGCCTTTTTTACCGCCAAGGACGCCGTCGTGGCGGCCGAGGACGAGGAGTTCCGCGCCAACCTCGCGGTCAAGCAGGCCTTGCTCGCCGAGGCTCAGGCCCTCTTGCCGATCACCGATCTTGACGCGGCCAAGGCCAGCCTGCGGACGATCCAGGACAAGTGGGACAAGGCCGGAAAGGTTCCGCGGGCGGATATCGACCGAGTCGAGAAGCCGATGCGTCGAGTGGAAACCGAGATCCGTGAGGCCGAGGACGCGCGCTGGCGCGCGACCAACCCCGAGACTGCGGCCCGGGCCAACTCCATGCTCACCCAGCTTGAGACGGCCATCGCCAAACTCGATTCCCAGATTGCCGCCGCCCAGAGCCGGGGCGATGCCGCCAAGGTGGCCTCGCTCGAGGAGGAGCGCACCGGGCGTCTGGCCTTCCTAGAGCAGGTCCGCAAACTGGGCTGAGCGCCCTCGTATCCCGCCGGACGGTTCGCCCGCGGCAGCGGGCTGGGGGGGGGCTAGATCCGGTGGGCGTCGAAGACGCCGTCGACGCGTTGCACGGCGTTGATGACGTGGTTCAGGTGCTCCGGTTCGCCCATTTCGAAGGTGAATCGCAGTGTTGCGGTCCGCTGGCGGCTGGTATGCACGGTCGCCGAGAGGATGTTCACGCCATTGTCGGAGAGCACCCGCGTCACGTCCGAGAGCAGCCGTGACCGGTCCAGCGACTCCACGGCCAATTGCACCAGGAACATGCTGCCGGAGGTGGGCGCCCACTCGACTTCCAGGACCTTCTCCGGCTGCGCCAGGAGCTCGACGGCATTCGTGCAGTCTCGGCGGTGGACCGAGACGCCGCTGCCGCGGGTGACGAAACCGAAGATGTCATCGCCCGGCACGGGAGTACAGCAGCGGGCGAGTTTGACCCATACATCGGGCATGTCCTTGACGATCACGCCAGGGTCACCAGCGCGCCGCCGCACCGGCCTGGTGAGCGTGGGTGAGGTGACCTCCGCCAGGTCCTCGATCGACCCGTCCTCTCCCCCGGCCAGCGCGAGCAACCGGCTGGAGACATGCTGTGCCGAGACGTGCCCCTCACCGACCGCGGCGTAGAGGCCCTCGACCCCGGCCAGGCGGAGCTCCTCGGAGACCGCGGTCAAGGACTGGACGCTGGTCAATCGCTGCAGTGGGAGGCCACGGCGACGCATCTGCTTGGCAATGGCGTCCTTGCCGCGATCAATGGCCTCCTCGCGACGCTCCTTGGTGAACCACTGGCGGATCTTGTTGCGCGCTCGGGCGGACCGAACGAAGGAGAGCCAGTCCCGCGAGGGACCCGCCGAATCGGCCTTGGAGGTCAGCACCTCCACGATGTCGCCATTGTCCAGGGCGCTCTCGAGCGGGACCAGGCGACCATTGACCTTGGCGCCGATGCAGTGATGCCCCACCTCTGTGTGGACGGCATACGCGAAGTCGACCGGGGTCGACCCGGCGGGGAGGCCGACAAGCTGCCCCTTCGGGGTGAAGACGTAGACCTCGGTGGCAGTGACCTCAAAGCGCAGGGACTCCAGGAACTCGCCCGGGTCGCTGGTCTCCTGCTGCCAGTCCAGCAACTGACGAAGCCAGGCGCCATCGGTCGCTGAACTGCCGGCACCCTCGCGGGTGACCGCCCCCGGGGCGCCAACTCCGCGCAGCTCCTTGTACTTCCAGTGGGCGGCCACACCGTACTCGGCCCGCTGGTGCATGGCATGGGTCCGAATTTGGATCTCGACCGGCCGCCCGCCCGGCCCGATGACCGTAGTGTGCAGCGACTGGTACATATTGAACTTCGGGGTGGCGATGTAGTCCTTGAAGCGGCCGGTCAGGGGCTTCCAGCGGGCGTGCATGGCGCCCAGCGCGGCATAACAATCCTTGACCGTGTCCACGAGCACCCGCACGGCCACCAGGTCATAGATCTGGTCAAAGTCTCGACCGCCGACCACCATCTTTTGGTAGACGGAGTAGTAGTGCTTGGGCCGGCTGGTCACGATCGCCTTGATCTTGGCGGCCCGTAGGTCGCCCGCGACCTGCTCGCGCACCGCGGCGTGGACCTGCTCACGTGCCGGCGCCCGCTCGGCCACCAGGCGCACGATCTCGTCGAAGACCTTGGGATAGAGCGTCTGGAAGGACAGATCCTCCAGCTCCCACTTGATCGTGTTCATGCCCAGTCGATGGGCCAAGGGGGCGTAGATCTCCAGGGTCTCCTTGGCCTTGCGCTGAGCACTCTCCTGGGAGACGTACTTCCAGGTCCGAGCGTTGTGCAGCCGATCGGCGAGCTTGATGACGAGGACCCGAATGTCCTTGCTCATCGCGACAATCATCTTGCGGACGGTCTCGGCCTGCGCGGCTGAGCCATAGGTCACCTTGTCGAGCTTGGTCACACCGTCGACCAGCATGGCGACTTCGGCGCCGAACTCGCGCTCCATCTGATCCAGCGTGTAGTCGGTGTCCTCTACCACGTCGTGGAGTAACGCCGCCGCCAGCGTCATCGGGGTCATGCCCAACTCGGCCAGGATGGTGGTGACCGCCAGAGGGTGGGTGATGTATGGGTCACCGGACTTGCGAATCTGGCCCTCGTGGGCGCGGGCGGCGACCTCATACGCCCGGACAACGATGGCCACATCGGCGCGCGGATGGCTGGAGCGGACGATCTGCAAGAGCGGCTCGAGCACCGGGTGGCTGGCGGACCTGCTACTCGCCCCGATGAGCGCTAGGGCCGCGCGGGCCCGGGAGGACACTCCGGGGCTGCTCCCCGTGGTGGGGATGGGTGTGGTGTCCTCTGCCATGACGGGAGTTTAGTGGGGCTCCCCCGCTGGCCCGAAACCGGTGGTTCAGCCGATGACGTGCAGGCTGTGGACTGGCCTGTCTGCCAGCGCTTTTCGACCCTCAAGAGCCGCGATTTCGGCGAGGCAGATAAACTCGATGACCCGGCCTCCGGCCCGCTCGATGAGTTCCCAGGCGGCCGCGGCGGTGCCGCCGGTCGCGAGCACGTCATCGACGAGCAGGACCCGCTCATGGTGGTCGAAGGCTCCGCGCTGCACCTCGATCACCGCCGATCCATACTCCAGGTCATACGAACCAGCGATCGTGTCACCCGGGAGTTTGCCTGCCTTGCGCACGGGTACGAAGCCCACGCCCATCTCATGGGCCAGGACCGCGCCCAGGATGAACCCACGAGCCTCGACACCGGCGATCACATCAATGGCACCCGTATGCCGCGCCGCCAGATGATCGATGACCGCGCCCCATGCCTGCGGGTCAGCCAGGAGTGGGGCGATGTCCTTGAAGAGCACTCCGGGCTTGGGGAAGTCCGGCACGTCACGCAGCCGCGAGGCGATCAGCGCGTCGAGAGCCGAGTCAGCATCGCTCACCGGCGCGACTTGGGCGTGCGCTTGGGCTGGTTGCGCGGGCCCGAGGTTGCGTACTTGTGCACCGCTCGCCCGGTCAGCGTCTGGCCCTCGGTCACCTCGACCTCGCCACCGTGGGTGCTCTGCGTTGACGCCTCCACCGCCGGGATGGCGAGCTTGGCGGCCCGTGCCTGTGAGCGGCTGGCCTTCTTGTCCAGCTCAATCACGGACTCCTCATTGCTGCGCAAGGAGACCAACAGCGGCGTCGCGATGAAGATGGAGGAGTAGGCGCCGACCAGGATGCCGACGAAGAGCACCAGCGAGAGGTCCAGCAGGGTCCCGGGACCGAGCTTGAAGATGCCCACCACCAGGATCGCGGCCACCGGCAGGAGGGCCACCACGGTGGTGTTGATCGAGCGCACCATGGTCTGGTTGACGGCCAAGTTGGCGGCTCCGGCAAAACTGAGGCGACCGTTGGCGAAGGCCTCCGTGGTGTTTTCCCGCACCTTGTCGAAGACCACCACCGTGTCGTACAGCGAGTAGCCGAGCACGGTGAGGAAGCCGATGAGGGTCGCCGGTGAGACCTCGAAGCCGGTCCAGGCGTAGATGCCGGCGGTGATGATCAGGTCGTGAGCGAGCGCGATCAGCGCGGCCAGGGCCATCTTCCAGGTGCGGAAGTAGATCGCCATCCCGATGGCCACCAGGATCAGGAACCAGATCAGCGCCTTGAGGGCCTGCGAACTCACGGAGGCACCCCAGGAGGGGCCGATAAAGGTTGCGGACACCTGCTCGGTGCCGACCCCGAAGGCCTTGGCGAGCGAGCTGCGCGCCGCATCACTCTGCTGGCCGTCAAGACGCTCGGTCTGGACCCGAATGGTGCCGGTACCGAGTTCGGTGGCGTTCACCGTACGGCCATCGGTACCAACCGCCTCCCGAGCCTTGGCCTCGAAGTTGTCGGTGCTCGCTGCGCCCGAGACGCGGAACTCCGAGCCCCCGGTGAACTCCATGCCGAGGTTGAGCTTCGGGATGAACAGACCCAGCACGGCCACCGCGATGAGGACGAGGGAGCCGATGTAGAAGATCCGACGCTTGGGGACCACGGGGACCGAGCGCTCACCGGAGTAGAGCGCGTTACCGAATGCCGCGAAGCTGCTCATCGCGCACCGCCTTCCGCCCCGGCGACGGCAGTCGGTCGGGAAACAAACCGGCCGCGGCCGGCATACGAGGTCGTGGAGGCTCCCAGTCGGCGTGGGTCCAGCCCGGATGAGGGGTGCCCATCCCGGAAGAAGGGGCGATGCGAGAGCAGGGAGACCATCGGGTGGGTGAAGAGGAAGACCACCACGAGGTCGATCAGCGTGGTGAGTCCCAGGGTGAAGGCAAAGCCGCGCACGCTGGAGGACGCCAGCACATAGAGCACGGCGGCGGCCAGGAAGTTCACGCCGTCGGCCGCCAGGATGGTGCGCTTGGCGCGCGCCCATCCGGTCTCCACGGCCGAGGCCAGAGAGCGGCCTTCACGCAACTCATCGCGGATGCGTTCGAAGTAGACGATGAAGCTGTCCGCCGTGAAGCCGATAGCGACGATCAAACCCGTGACCCCGGCCATGTCCAGGCGGAGGTTGTGCGACCAACCCAGGATGGTCACCACCAGATAGGTCAAGGCTGCCGCAACCACGATGGAGGCGATGGTCACCAGGCCCAACACCCGGTACTGCAGCAGCGAGTACAGGAAGACCACGAGCAGGCCGACGAGGCCAGCGATGAGGCCGAAGCGCAATTGCTCCTTACCGAGCAGAGGGCTGATATCGGTGCTGGTCTGCAACTTGAAGGACAGTGGCAGGGCGCCGAACTTCAGGCTCTTGGCCAGGGCCTGCGCCTCGGCCAAGGTGAAACCCCCGGTGATCTGTGCGTGGCCGTCAGGGATAACCGAATTGAACCGGGGAGCCACGAGCACCCGTGAGTCCAGGGTGGCAGCCAACCGGTTGCGCGGATTGGCCAACGAAACCATGGTGCGCGAGATGTCGGCATACGCCTGCGCCCCTGTGGACTTCAAGGTCAGGTTGATGGCGACCGTGGAGGTGGTCACGCCCTGTGAATTCGTGGAGTAGCCGGCCGAGGCGTCCTCGATTTGGTCACCGGCGACCACGACGGGACCCAGGATGTACTTCTCGGTGCGATCGGTGGAACAGGTGACCAGCGGCTTCTTGATGTCGTCGACCAGCCCGTCCAAGGCATCTGCCTTGCTGCAGTCGAGCGCTTGGAGTTGGTCCGCCAGGGCCTGCGTGACCCACTCTTCGCTGGTGGGGTCCGTGGGGGTGGCTGAGGAGGCGCTGGGGCTCGGCGAAGGGCTCGCGGAGGAGGTGGCCTTGGGGGTGGCGCTAGGGCTGGCCGAGGCGCTCTTGGTGGGCGACGCCTTCGAGGAGGCCGCCGGAGTAGAACCAGTGGTCGAGCTGGAGCCACTCGGGCTCACGGAACCGCTGGCCGATGGGGTCGGCAGGACAATCCCCGCCGTGGCCACCAGGACGGGGCGGAACTGCATCGCCGAGGACTTCTCGATGGCATTCTTGGTGGCTTCGTCGACCACGCCAGGAACGCTGACCACGATGTTGGTGTCGCCCAGGGTGGCGACCTCGGCCCCGCTGAAGCCGCTGGCATCCACGCGCTGCGAGATGATGTCGCGGGCCTGAGTAATGAGATCCGGGGTGACCGCCTGGGAGCCATTGGTTTGCGGCTCGAGCACCATTTGGGTGCCGCCCTCAAGGTCCAGACCCAGCTTCGGGCTCAGTTGAGCTGTGCTCCACTGGTGCGCGCTACCCAGCAGCGCACCCAGGCCGACGAGCAGGACCAGAAACCAGATCAGCGACCGGCGGGCCACACCACGAGGAGTCGCGGCGGCCATCAGTGCCCCTCGCCCGGTTCGGTGGAGACCGAACTGGCAACGGCGCGGCGGTCGAAGACCAGCGAGGTGCCATTGGCGTCGATGGTCACCTTGGCGTCATCGAGCGCAGTGATCCGCCCGTAGAGCCCGGAGGTCATGAGCACTTCGGTCCCCACGGTGAGCTCGGACTGCATCGCCTGGACCACCTTGGCGCGCTTACGGGCGCTCACCATCATGTAGACGAGAAGAAGCAGGGGAAGGAGCAGCAGGATCAGGCTGCCGTAGCCGCTGCCGGTGGTGTCGCTCATGGAGAAGTCCTTGCGTATCCGTGGAGAGTCCCGTGGCGTGGGCACGCCAAAAAAGCGTGACGCACACGATCCGCCAGTCTAGGCGATGGTCAGCCCCGAAGGCGCCCACTGGGGGCTTGCGCGTCGAAGGTCATCTCAACTTGGCGTGCCGCGCCGGTGGGTGGGGCGAGGCCCAGGTGCTGCCAGGCCCGCGGCGCGGCCGCCCGGCCACGCGGCGTGCGCACCAGGAAACCCTCCCGAACCAGGTAGGGCTCGGCCACCGTCTCGACCGTGTCGGCCTCCTCCCCCACGGCGACTGCCAGGGTGCTCAGTCCCACCGGCCCGCCGCCGAAGCGGCGGCATACGGCCTCCAGGACCGCCCGGTCCAGGCGATCCAGGCCGGCCTCGTCGACGTCAAAGAGCGCCAGCGCCTCGCGCGCCGCCGGGAGGTCCACTGAAGAGTCGCCATGGATCTGAGCCCAGTCACGCACCCGGCGCAGCAAGCGGTTGGCAATCCGCGGCGTGCCGCGCGAACGGCCAGCGATCTCGGTGATGCCGTCATCGGTGGCGTCCACGCCCAGAAGCCGGGCGGACCGGTGCAGGATCGTCACCAGGTCGGCGCTCGCGTAGTAGTCGAGGTGGCCGGTGAATCCGAATCGGTCGCGCAAGGGCGCGGGCAAGAGTCCTGCGCGAGTGGTCGCCCCCACCACGGTGAAGGGCGGCAGTTCGAGTGGGATCGCGGTGGCTCCCGGACCCTTGCCGACTATGACGTCGACCCGGAAATCCTCCATGGCCAGGTAGAGCATCTCCTCGGCCGCGCGGCTCATCCGGTGGATCTCATCCAGGAAGAGGACCTCGCCCTCATCCAAGCTGGACAGCACGGCGGCCAGGTCGCCGGCGTGTTGGATGGCCGGCCCACTGGTCACGCGGATCGGGCGCTCCAACTCGGCCGCGACGATCATGGCCAAGGTGGTCTTGCCCAATCCCGGAGGGCCGGAAAGCAGCACGTGATCGGGGGCGGTCCCCCGCCGCCGAGCCGCGGTCAGGACCAAATCCAGCTGGTCGCGAACCCGTGGCTGCCCCGGGAAGTCAGCGAGCCGCTTGGGCCGCAGCGCTGCTTCGACCGTGCGCTCTTCATCGCTCTGCGCGGCATCGACGACCCGGGCGGTGGCGTCCAGGGAACCATCTGCCTCGCGCATTTCGCTGGAGAAGCCGTCCGAACTCATCGGCGGAGCTCTCGCAGGGCCAGCCGCAACTGGGTCGCCAGATCCGCATCGCCCGGTGCGCTCGTCGCCACGGACTGCACCGCATCACTGGCTTGCTTTGCCGACCAGCCAAGGCCCACCAGAGCTTCGACGAGCTGCTCATTGCGCGTGTCGGAGGACGGCGCCGACGGCGTGCCGCCCGCGCTGATCGATGGCATCCGCCCGACCTTGTCGCGCAACTCCAAGACGAGCCGCTGCGCGGACTTGGGGCCGACCCCGGGCACTTTGGTCAGTGCCTTGGCGTCTCCGGTGCTCAGCGCGAGGCGCACCTCATCCGGGCCCATGACCGAGAGCATGGCCAGCGCGAGCCGGGGTCCGACGCCCGTGACCGTCTGCACGGTCTCGAACATCTCGCGCTCATCCCGGGAGGCAAAGCCATAGAGCGTGAGGGCGTCCTCACGCACGATGAGTGTGGTCGACAGGGTGACCGCCGCGCCATGAGCGGTGGCCGAGGCCGTGGTCGGCGTGGTGTGCACACGCAGCCCGACACCCCCGACGGTGACCACGAGGTGATCTAGGCCGACGTGCTCGACGGAGCCGGTCAGGGAAGCGATCATGCCCGGGCCGCCTTGGCCAACTCACTGAGGCGGCCCTGAGCGGCGCCGCGCCAGAGATGGCAAATGGCCAACGCGAGAGCGTCCGCGGCATCGGCCGGTCGGGGTGCCTCATTCAGGCCCAGAATGCGCGCCACCATCGAGCCGACCTGGGCCTTCTCGGCGCGACCGGTACCGGTGACGGAGGCTTTGACCTCGGTCGGAGTGTGGAAGGCGACCGGGATGCCGCGCTTGCCGGCCGTGAGCAGAGCGATCGCGGTGGCGTGCGCAGTGGTCATCACCGACTGCACATTAACGTCGGCGAATACCCGCTCGATGGCCACCACCTCCGGGGTGAATCGCTCCATCCAGCGGTCTAACTCGCTCTCCAGAAAAACCAGCCGCTCACCTGGCTCGGCGTCGCTGGGAGTGCGAACCACACCCACAGCCACCAGGCTCGCCCTCCCGGGCCGTCCCTCGACGACGCCGAGGCCACATCGGGTCAAGCCCGGGTCGACACCGAGGACGCGCACGTGAGGGCTCCTTAACTAGAACACATGTTCGTACGTCAGGCTACCCAGGCGCAGCGAGTCGGGCCGGCAAGGACACGCGCCTACTCGGCCTCGAGCTGGGCCAGGATCTCGTCCGGGATGTCGCCATTGGCGAAGACGTCCTGGACGTCGTCGGAGTCCTCGAGGGCTTCGATAACCCGGATCATCCGCTTGGCGCCGTCAAGGTCTAGCGGGACCTCCAGATTGGGCACCCAGGACGCCTCGGCCGAGTCGTAGTCGATGCCCGCCTCCTGCAGAGCGGTCCGCACTGCGATGACATCGGTGGCCTCGGAGACGACTTCCCAGGTCTCGCCGTTGTCGTTGACCTCCTCGGCGCCTGCATCGAGCACCACCTCGAGCAGCGCGTCCTCGTCGGGGGCGGCCGACTTCGGCACGATCACGACGCCCTTACGGGTGAAGATGTAGGCCACCGAGCCCGGGTCCGCCAGATTGCCGCCATTGCGGGTCAACGCGGTGCGCACTTCGGCTGCGGCGCGATTGCGGTTATCCGTGAGGCACTCGATGAGCAGGGCGACACCACCGGGGGCATAGCCCTCGTAGGTGATGTTCTGCCAGTCCGCTCCCCCGGCTTCGGCGCCCGAGCCGCGCTTGACCGCGCGGTCGATGTTGTCATTGGGAACCGAGGACTTCTTGGCCTTGTAGATCGCGTCCCACAGGGTGGGGTTCCCCTCGGGGTCACCGCCGCCCTGCTTGGCCGCCACCTCGATGTTCTTGATCAACTTGGCGAAGAGCTTGCCGCGCTTGGCGTCGATGGCCGCCTTCTTGTGCTTAGTGGTCGCCCATTTGGAGTGGCCGCTCATGCCCTGTCCTTCACGATCGCAACGAAATAGGCGTGCACGCGGTGGTCACCGGTCACTTCCGGATGGAAGGAGGTCGCCATGACAGCGCCCTGCACGACGGCCACGATCCTACCTGCCGCTGGCCCTTCCTCCACCCGAGCCAGCACCTGTGCCGCGGGACCAATCTCCTCCACCCAAGGGGCCCGAATGAACACCGCCCGTACCGGCTCCGGCCCCAGTTCACGGATGTGCAGATCCTCCTCGAAGGAGTCCACCTGACGGCCGAAGGCGTTGCGCCGGACCGTGATGTCGAGCCCACCCAGGGTCTGTTGATCCGGACGGGCATCGGCGATTCGATCCGCGAGCATGATCATCCCGGCGCAGGAGCCATACACCGGCAGCCCACCGGCGATCCGGCTGCGCAGCGGCTCCTGCAAGTCGAAGGCCCGGACGAGCTTGTCCATCGTCGTGGACTCGCCGCCGGGGATGACCAGGCCGTCGATCTGCTCCAGTTCGCTCGGGCGGCGCACTGCGGTGGTGCGGGCCCCGGCAGCCTCCAGGACGTGGCGATGCTCGCGGACGTCGCCTTGGACTGCCAGGACACCGATGGTGGGAATGCCGATCACGGCGACAGAGCCTACGGCCTTGGGCGCAGTAGTCTGCCCTCATGACGGGCGTCACAGCAACGACAGACCTGGACGGGCGGGCTCGAGACCTCGATGCGGACTTTGCCGACACCGACTTGCGGGGCCGCTTCCGACTCCCCGCCGACACGGTCTACCTGGATGGCAACTCGCTGGGCGCCCTGCCCATCGGGGTGGCAGAAGCGGTCGCCGATGTCGTCCAACGCCAGTGGGGCCAGGACCTCATCGCCAGCTGGAATACCGCGGACTGGTGGGGTGCACCGGGTCGGGTCGGTGACCGGATCGGCCAGATCGTGGGGGCTTCTCCGGGGCAGATCGCCTGCGGAGACTCCACCACCCTGAACTTGTACAAGGCCGTCGTCGGCGCCCTCCGGATGCGCCGGGGATCCCCGGTCGTGCTCACCGACCCGGACTCCTTCCCCACGGACTGCTATATCACCGAGGCCGCGGCGCGCGACGCCGGTGGCCGAGTGGAGTACGTCCGTCCCGCGGATGCCCCGGCCCGCCTGCGTGAGTTGGCCGGCCAGGTGGCGCTGGCGGCATACAGCTCGGTGGACTACCGCACCGGCGAGTTGTGGGACCTGCCGGCCATCACCCGGGCGGCCCACGAGGTGGGTGCCCTGGTGTGCTGGGACCTCTGCCACAGCGCGGGGGTTCTGGACGTGGCGCTGGATGCTCACGAGGTCGACCTGGCGGTCGGCTGTGGGTACAAGTACCTCAATGGGGGTCCGGGTGCTCCGGCATTTCTGTATGTGGCGCAGCGGCATCTCGATGATTTCGACCAACCGCTGACCGGGTGGAACGGCCATGCCAGGCCCTTTGCGATGAGCCAGACCTATGAGCCGGCGCGATCCATCACCAGGGCCAGGGTTGGGACGCCCCCGTTGTTGGGCATGCTGGCCCTCGAGGCTGCACTGGGGGTCTACGACGCACTGGCGATGAGTGCGGTGCGTGCGCGTTCCCTCTCGCTCACCGGCTTCTTCATGGACTGCTTGGGAGCCCTGTGCCCGAGCGTCGAGGTGGCCACGCCGCGCGAGCCGGGCCGTCGAGGCTCGCAGGTCTCGCTCCGGCATCCGCAGGCGTATGCCGTGGTGCAGGCGCTGATCGCGCGCGGCGTGATCGGTGACTTCCGTGAGCCGGACATCGTGCGGCTCGGGTTTGCCCCGCTCTACCTCACCCACGCCGAGGTCTTGCGGGCCGCGCTGCACCTGCAAGCAGTTCTCGAGGGGGCCGAGTTCGAGCGGCCCGAGTTCGCCGCCCGAAACGCGGTCACCTGATCGGTGCACGGCGGCCCCTGACAATGGGCTTTGCGGCAACGCCAGTGGCCTGGGTTGGTGTCGTCAGGATGACACCAACCCAGGCCACTGGGATCGTCGTTGGGGCGCCTAGGTCACCAACCGCGCTCAGCCAGGCGATGCGGCTGCGGGATCTCCTCGACGTTGATGCCGACCATGGCCTCGCCCAGGCCACGCGAGACCTTGGCGATCACGTCCGGGTCGTCATAGAAGGTGGTCGCCTTCACGATGGCTTCGGCGCGCTGGGCGGGGTTGCCGGACTTGAAGATGCCCGAGCCCACGAAGACGCCCTCAGCGCCCAACTGCATCATCATGGCGGCGTCAGCCGGGGTGGCAATTCCACCAGCGGTGAAGAGCACCACCGGGAGCTTGCCAGCCTGGGCAACCTCCTTGACCAGCTCATAGGGCGCCTGCAACTCCTTGGCGGCCACGTAGAGCTCGTCCTCGGGCAGGTTCTGCAGGCGGCGGATCTCCTGGCGGATCTGGCGCATGTGCGTGGTGGCATTGGAGACATCGCCAGTGCCAGCCTCGCCCTTGGAGCGGATCATGGCCGCGCCCTCGGTGATTCGGCGCAGGGCCTCGCCCAGGTTGGTGGCGCCGCACACAAAGGGAACCGTGAAGGCCCACTTGTCGATGTGATTGCTGTAATCCGCGGGGGTCAGCACCTCGGACTCGTCGATGTAGTCAACTCCCAAGGACTGCAGCACCTGGGCCTCGACGAAATGGCCGATCCGCGCCTTAGCCATCACCGGGATGGACACGGTGGCGATGATGCCGTCGATCATGTCCGGGTCGCTCATCCGCGAGACGCCGCCTTGGGCGCGGATGTCCGCGGGCACTCGCTCCAGCGCCATGACCGCGACGGCCCCGGCGTCTTCGGCGATCTTTGCCTGCTCGGGCGTGACGACATCCATGATCACCCCGCCCTTGAGCATCTCGGCCATGCCGCGCTTAACGCGGGTGGTACCGGTGGTGGGAGCGGACTGCGGCATCTGCGAACTCATGCGCGCCAGTGTAGGTCCGACTCAGCCCAGATCTGACATGCCTGAGACGGCATCGTCGAAGACGACCGCCTCCGGCAAACTCGCGTAGCCCGCCAACCGGAAGACACGCACCACGGCCTTGGCACGCACCCGACGGACCTCGCGCACGGCCTCATTGTGGAATTTGCGAGCCATCTGCACCCGCATACTGCTGGCGCGGAGCCGGGAGTACGCCTCGGAGGCGGGCGATTCACCGGAGGTGACGTCGGCCAGCACCTCGGCGGACAGGGCGGCATTGAGAGCCTCGGTCAAATCGGTCTCCACCAGCTCGCGGCCCGCGAAGTTGGCGCCGTCGAGCGGATCCTCGGTGGTCAAAGACTCCGTATGCCGCTCAAGAGAGGCCGTGGCGGCGTCCGCGACGATCAGCGCACTGGAGGGATCCAACTCGCCGCTCATGGCCAATTCCAAGGCGGACTCGGCACGACGGACCAGTTGAGCATCCAAGGAGAGCAGGGCGCCTTCGACCTTGGAGTGCAAACGGTCCAGCCGGGCGGCCGAGTAGGAGAGGTACCAGGCGATGGCCACCACCAGGAGGAAGAGTCCAGTGACCCATTGCAGGACGTCTACGTCAGACACGGCTAGTCCTCCTCACTGCTGCGGCCGGAGCGCACCAGGCGGCCCCACAGCGTCTCGGCCTGAGGCAGGACATCGGGCTCGAAATCCTTGATATCCAAGGCCAATTCGTAGACCGCCATGATCTGCGAGGCCACCTCCGACCAGTCAAAGGTCCGGGCTCTGACCTGCCCACGGTCGGCGAGCAGGTGGCGTTCGCCTGGGTCAGCAATCAACCGACAGATGGTCTCGGCCAGCGCGGGGGCATCTCCGGCGGGGAAGGTAACGCCAGCCGGGTCGCTCCCCAGCACCCGAACGAAGGCCGAGAGGTCGCTGGCCACCACCGGGGCGCCGGCGGCCATCGCCTCGACCAGCACGATGCCGAAACTCTCGCCGCCCAGGTGCGGCGCAATGTAGAGGTCGACCGAGCGCAGCAGCGCGGCCTTGTCGGCTTCGCTGACCGCACCCAGCAGCTCCACCCGGTCACGCAGGTCTGCGGGTACCGACTTGGCCACCTCGTCGATGTCTCCCGGCCCAGCCACCAGGATGCGCACCCCCGGGTAGCGTGCGGCGACCACCGGCAACGCCTCAAGCAGGATCGCCAAGCCCTTGCGGGGTTCATCGATGCGACCCAAGAAGGCCAAGGTCGGAGCCTGGCTCGTGCCCACGAAGCGGGGATCTCTGGGCGCCTGCGCGAAACGATCCACGTGGACGCCGTTGGGGATGACATAGGCGTCCCCCCGCAGATGCCGCCGCACCGTGAGCCGCGCGTCTTCGGATACGGCAATCCGCGCGCGAATCTTCTCCAGAGACGGGCGCAGCAGCGGCTGGAAGGTGTGCATCGCCCGGGAGCGCGGGGTCGAGGTGTGGAAGGTCGCCACCACCGGCACGTCGGCCTGCCAGAGCGCCATGATGCTGGCGCTCGGTGTGACCGGCTCATGAAGGTGCACCAGGTCGAAGTCTCCGCGCTCCAGCCAGCGGCCCACCCGCGCGGAGGTCACCGGGCCGAAGGTCAGTCGCGCAACCGAGCCGTTGTATCGGACCGGCACGGCCCGCCCGCAGGAGGTGAAGTAGGGCGGCAGGTCGACGTCATCGTCGTCCGAAGGCGCCAGCACGGAGACTTCATGGCCTTGGGCGATCAGGTATTCGGCCAGGTCCCGCACGTGGAATTGGACCCCGCCCGGGACATCGAAGGAGTACGGGCAGACCAGGCCGACCTTCATGACGCCACCTTCGCCAGTCGGGCCGGGTCGAGGTCGGCGGTGAAGACCTTCTGGAGCATGTGCCAGTGCTCAGGTTCGGCCAGGATCTGCTCCCCCAGCACATCGACGCACGACTGGGTCATCGCCTTGACTCGCTGCGCGGTCGCACCCGTGGATGGCACCTCCACGGCCGGATGAAAGGTGATCACGATCCCCCAGCCGCTCCCTCTGCGCTCATGTCTGATGGTGACCGGATGCAGCGGCCGGCGCTCGGCCACTGCGAGGGCCGCCGGCCCCACCGCCACGCGGGCGGGCTGAGAGCACAAGGAGACCTCGATCCCCCGGCGGGTGAGATCCCGGTCGGCCAGCAACGGGATGATGCCGGGGCGCTTGGCTGCGCTGCGCAAGGCACCAAAGACGTCACCGCCACCAGTGAGGGGGTGGATCGTCATCCCCAGCCCCTCGCGGAAGGCGAGAAACTCGGCATACATCTGCTCCGGTTCAAGCCGCTCGGCGACCGTCGTCACATGCCCCAGATCCAGGCTGCCCCAGGCGCCGGCCAGATCCCAGTTGCCGAGGTGGCCCAGGAAGGCAATCACCGAGCCGCCGCCATCGATCACCTCGCGAACCGGGGCATCGCCCTCGACCCGAACCCGCTCGCGGATCTGCTCATGGCTCAGACCGGGCAGTCGGAAGGCCTCGCAGTAGTACCGCAGGGTCGCGCGCATGCCCGCCTTGGTGAGTTCGTCCAGCTCACGCTCGGTGAGGTCGGGGCGAATCCGGGCGTAATTGGCCCGCAACTGGGCATCGCTCCCGCGCAGATGCAGCAGGTCCGCCGCCGTGTCGAAGAGGCCGTATGCCGCCCGCTCCGGCAGGAAGCGCAGCGCCCCCCAACCAGCCCGAAAGCCCGCGACAGTCAGGGCCTCTTTGACCTGGTCCAGCGGATTCACGAGGCCTCTAAGGCTTGCCGACGGACCTCGAGCATGCGTTGAATCACGGTGATCAAGGACGCCACCGCGATCAGGGCGAGGACGACCCCCAGCACGATCTCGGGGAGGAACCAGCCCACGAAACCAGCGGCGAGAAGGACCGCCACCAGCCGGTCGGCTCGTTCCGCGATGCCGACATTCGCCGTCATCCCCAGGCCCTCGGCCCGGGCCTTGGAGTAGGACACCACGCTGCCCAGGATGAGGCAGGCGAGCGCCAGCGCAGCCATCCCCGAGGAGTGCCCATCGCCGGCGTACCAGAGGACCAGCCCGCCGAAGATGGCCGCATCGCCCACGCGGTCCAAGGTCGAGTCGAGATAGGCCCCCCACTGGGTGGACCGGCCGGAACTGCGGGCCATGATGCCGTCGATCGTGTCCGAGAACGCGAAGACGGTGATGATCAGGGTTCCGGTGAGTAGTTCGCCCCTGGGGTAGAAGCCCAGAGCTCCTGCGCACACCCCAAGGGTGCCCACGATCGTCACGATGTCTGGGCTGACGCCGAGCCGGACGAGGAGGGTAGCAATCGGGGAGAAGAGCCGCGTGAAGAAGGCTCTGGCATACCGGTTAAGCATGATGCGGTCAGCCTAATGGCGAGAGCCCGGGGTGGCGCGATGGCGACGCGGCCTGTCGGACTTGTGTCCCGGGTCCAAGAGGAGAAATGTAAGGCCCATGAGCGTGAATGCCGCGACCGCAGCCCCCGTCGTCAGCTCCACCGAGAGCATTCGCAATGTCGTTCTCGTCGGGCCGAGCGGAGCGGGCAAGTCGCGCCTCTTTGATCACCTCGTCTCGGAGTTGGTCCCTGGCCGCTCCCCCGTGCGGGAGACCCACGATCGCTCCCCGGGCCTGCGCGCAGCGAGCGTGGTCTCCGATGGCATGGTGATCACGCTGCTGGATGCCCCAGGGAATCCGGACTTCGTGGGTGACGTGCGGGCCGGCCTGCGAGCCGCCGATGCGGCCCTCTTCATCGTTTCCGCGGCGGACGGCGTCGACGCAGCCACCCGAGCGTTGTGGCACGAGTGCCAGGTGGTCGGCATGCCGCGGGCCGTGGCGATCAGCCAGCTGGATGCCCGGGACGCTGACTTCCTGGCCACCCTGCAGGACTGCCAGAACCACTTCGGCCAGGGCGTGCAGCCACTGGGGGTTCCGGTGGCCGGCTCGGCCGGGGCGGTGACCTCGATTGCCGACCTGCTGCTGGGCGAGATCCACGACTACGAGGGCGGCACCCGTACGGTGCGACAGGCCGACGCCAGCCATGCGGACATCTTCGACACTCACCGGGGCTCCCTGATCGAGGGCATCATCGAGGAGTCCGAGGACGACTCACTGATGGACCGCTACCTCGAGGGCGAGGAACTCGAGTTCGCCACGCTGGAGAGCGACCTGCTCAAGGCGGTCGCGCACGGGACCTTCCACCCGGTGCTGCCGGTCTCGGCCGAGAATGGCGCGGGCGTCGAGGTCCTCCTGCACATGATCAAAGCAGCCTTCCCGCACCCCGGGCTGCACCCGCTGCCCACGGTGACCCCCGTGGAGGGTGGCGAGCCTGTGGCCATGTCGGCGGACCCGAATGGTCCGCTCGTGGCCGAGGTGGTGCATACCCAGAGCGATGCCTATGTCGGGCACCTCTCGCTGGTTCGGGTCTTCTCGGGAACCTTGCGCGCGGACCGGGCGGTCCATGTCTCGGGCCATATGGAGAAGTTGGGCATTCTGCTGGGCGAGGGTCACGCACCGCATGATGAGGACGTGCGCCCGGGCGCGATTGCGGCCCCACTGGATGGTGACCTGCGCACCAAGCCCAGCGCCATCGCCGGGGAGGTTGTCGTGGTGACCAAGTTGGGCACTGCGCAGACCTCGGACACGATCAGCGACCCTGATCAGCCGCTCTTGGTGACGCCCTGGCAGCTCCCCGAGGCCCTGCTCCCGGCGGCGGTCGAGGCGGCCACACGGGCGGACGAGGACAAGATGCCCAATGCCTTCCACGAGCTCGCCGCCGAGGATCCCACCTTGCGTATCGAACACGTCCGGGAGACCGCGCAGATCGTGTTGTGGACGACGGGGCCGACCCACTTGGATCTGGTCCTGGCTCGGCTCAAGAGCCGGTACAACGTCGACGTCAAGCGAGTCGATGTGAAAGTGCCGATGCGGGAGACGGCCATTGTCCGGGCTCAGGCGCAGGGCCGCCACGTCAAGCAGTCCGGCGGACATGGCCAGTTCGCGGTCGTCCAGATGAGCATGGAGCCAGCCACCCGCGGCGAGGGCAACTCCTTCCATGAGGTGGTCGTTGGCGGGGCTGTCCCCCGCCAGTTCATCGGGTCCGTGGAGAAGGGCACCCACATGCAACTCGAGAAGGGTTTGCTCGCGGGGTGGCCGGTCGTGGACGTCAAGGTGACGCTGCACGACGGCAAGGCGCACTCGGTCGACTCCTCCGATATGGCCTTCCAGACGGCCGCTGGCTTGGCGCTGCGCGAGATGGCTTCTGCCAGCAGCATGTGCCTGCTGGAGCCGATCGACTTGGTCAACGTGACCGTGGATGACGAATACCTCGGAGCGATCATGACCGACGTCTCCACGCGCCGCGGCCAGATCGTCGGGTCCGCGCCGGCCGAGGGCGAGGAGGGCCGCTCGGTGCTGACCGCGACCATCCCGCAGTTGGAGCTCATCGACTACGCCATCGCCCTGCGATCACTGGCCCACGGCACCGGCACCTTCGCCCGTGAGCTCCACGGGTACGAGATGCTCCCCCAACGGCTTACCGCTGAGCACATCGCCAAAGCACACCGCTAACTGGCCCGGCGGTCTGAGGCCTCGCCAACGAAGGCCACTGTTCTGCGTTGGCAAGGGCCGCTGACTTAGCTTGCTGGCCAGTGCTCGATGAGTCGGCTGCGCACATCCTCGAGTAGCGCGGGCAGCGCCTTGGTCCGGGCGATGATCGGCAGGAAGTTGGCGTCGCCTCCCCAACGCGGCACGACGTGTTGGTGAAGGTGGGCTGCCACCCCGGCACCGGCGACCGCACCCTGATTCATGCCGATGTTGAAACCCATGGGCGCCGAGGCCGAGGTCAGCGCGGTGATTGCTGCCTTGGTGAGGGCCGTGAACTCGGCGGTCTCTTCCTCGGTCAGGTCGAGATAGCGCGAGACATGACGCAGCGGACAGATCAGGACATGCCCCGGGTTGTACGGGAAGAGGTTCAAGACCACATAACAGAGCCGACCCCGATGCACGATGAGGCCCTCGGCGTCCTCGCGCGTAGGGGCTGCACAGAACGGGCAGCCGGCGCCCGCCTCCGCGCTGGGCCGCTCCCCCTCGATGTACGCCATCCGATGTGGGGTCCAGAGTCGCTCGAAGCCATCAGGCACCCCGGCGAGTTGGCTCGCGTCCTCGGTCGGCATACCCAAATCGTATGCCGCCACAAGCGAGTCTGACGGGCGCGCCGGTGCCACCCTCGGACAAGGGTGAGGCCCCGGGAAGTATGAGTTCCCGGGGCCTCAGGGCGACGCGGCGTGATGCTCCGTGCCTGACCTCGATAACCTTCGCCCACCCGTCCCGCATCACCGGTCCGTACGCACTCGCCGAAGCGTTGCGCCTGGTGGCCGACCTTCTCTTGGCCCCTCCTCCGGCGAACCGGTGGAGTGAGTTATTTCTAGTCCGCTCTGCGCTGTGGGGCAACAGGTTTGGCCAAAGTCCAGCCCTGTAATTCGCGCCCTCGGCGTGTCGTCGGCGTGTCGTGCGCTCGGTGCACGCTTGTGTGACAGGTGGGATTAATGACCCCACCCGAGCTGGATCTCAGACCTGCGCCTTGGTGTCGATCGCGGCCCGCACCTTGGCGATGGCGTCGTCGATGGCCACCCCGTTCTCCTGAGAGCCATCGCGGTATCGGAACGAAATCGTGCCCGCTGCCTGGTCCTCTCCCCCAGCGATGAGGATGTAGGGAACCTTGGACTTCGAGGCATTGCGGATCTTCTTGGGGAAGCGGTCGTCGGAGCCATCGAGCTCGACCCGGATGCCGTGGGCCTCGAAGCGGTCGAGCACGTCGCGCAGGTACGGCGTGAACTCCTCGGCAACCGGGACGCCCAGCGCCTGCACCGGTGAGAGCCACACCGGGAACGCCCCGGCATAGTGCTCGGTGAGCACCCCGATGAAGCGTTCGATGGAGCCGAACTTGGCCGAGTGGATCATCACCGGTCGCTGGCGGCTGCCATCGGCAGCCTGGTACTCCAGTCCGAAACCCTCGGGCTGGTTGAAGTCGTACTGAATCGTCGACAGTTGCCAGGTGCGGCCGATGGCGTCCTTGGCCTGGACCGAGACCTTGGGTCCGTAGAACGCGGCCCCACCAGGGTCGGGCACGAGGGCAAGACCGGAGTCCAGGCAGGCCTGTTCCAAGACCGTGGTGGCTTCGGTCCACTGCTCCTCGGAGCCGACGAACTTCTCCTTGTTCTTCTCATCGCGGGTGGAGAGCTCGAGATAGAAGTCCTCGAGCCCGAAGTCGCGGAAGAGGCCCAAGCAGAACTCCAGCAGGTGCTTGATCTCGTCGGCCGCCTGCTCCTTGGTGACATAGGAGTGACTGTCGTCCTGAGCGAAACCGCGCACGCGGGTCAGCCCGTGGATGACCCCGGACTTCTCGTACCGGTAGACATGCCCGAACTCGAAGAGCCGCATCGGCAGGTCGCGATAGCTGCGCCCCCGCGACCGATAGATGAGGTTGTGCATCGGGCAGTTCATCGCCTTGAGGTAATAGTCCGAACCCTCGAACTCCATCGGCGGGAACATCGTGTCCGCGTAGTACGGCAGGTGCCCGGAGGTGTGGAAGAGGCCCTCCTTGGAGATGTGGGGCGTCCCGACGTAATCGAATCCCTCTTCGATATGCCGCCGCCGGACGTAGTCCTCCATCTCCCGCTTCAGGACGCCACCCTTGGGGTGGAAGACCGGCAAACCGGACCCGATCTCGTCGGGGAAGGAGAACAGATCCAGTTCGGCGCCCAGCTTGCGGTGGTCGCGCTTCTCGGCTTCGGCGAGGCGATTGAGGTATTCGGTCAGAGCCTCCTTGGTCGGCCACGCTGTGCCATAGACGCGCTGGAGCTGGTTGTTCGCCTGGTCGCCCCGCCAGTAGGCCGCGGCGCTGCGCATGACCTTGAAGGCATTGCCGAGCAGCTTGGTGCTCGGGATGTGGGGTCCACGGCACAGGTCGCCCCACGCGCGCGACCCATCGCGACGCAGGTTGTCGTAGATCGTCAGGCCACCCTCGCCGACCTCGGCGGAGGCGCCATCTGCCGCGTCGGCGGCATTCGACTTCAGACCAACGAGTTCGCACTTGTACGGCTCATGGGCGAGCTCGATGAGGGCGTCCTCATCACTGACCTCGCGGCGCACGAAGGTCTGCCCCTCGTTGATGATCCGCTGCATGACCTTCTCGAGGGCCTTGAGGTCCTCGGGGGTGAACGGGTTCTCGACGTCGAAGTCGTAGTAGAAGCCGTCCCGGATGGGCGGACCGATACCCAGCTTGGCGGAGGGGTTGACCTCCTGCACGGCTTGCGCGAGCACGTGCGCGCAGGAGTGCCGTAGCACCGCCAGCCCGTCCTCAGAGTCCATCGTCACCGGCTCCACCGCATCACCCTCGGCGAGGACATGGGCCAGGTCGCGCAGCTCGCCATTGACGCGGGCGACCACCACCTCGCGCCGGCCTTCGAAGAGCGCGCCGGCAGTCGTCGCCTCCGGCACCGATCGCGCGTCTCCGGCGAGGTGAACGGTGATCTGGGCGGACATCAAAGGCTCCCGAGGGTGGCGTTGGTATGCCGTCGCGACCGCGACAGCGGGTCCAAGCCTACGCGGCGGGCGGTCTTGCTCGCGCCCAGGTTTACGAGCCCGCGATCACCACAGTTGTCGCGACCACCGCTGCCATGACCGCGGTGTCCAGGTCCCGCAGGGCCTGGCTCACCGCATCTGCCAGCACACCGGCCGATCGCAGCTCGGTGACCCGGGCGTCAAGGGCGCGTTGGTCGCGGTTAGGAAAGAGCGTGCGCAGTGCTCCCACCGCCGAGAGCAGGAGCAGCAGGACGTCATCCTGCGGTGCACCGGGCTCACCATCGAGCGCGGTGCTCAGCCGGGTCAGGATGGCGTCACGAGTGTGTGGCTGCAGCACTGCGTGTCGGCGGATCGGAATGCCGATGATTCGGGTGGTCCGGTCCTCGATGATCCCCGACTCCAGGAGGTTCGCGATGGTGGCGTCACGCAATCGGCCACCGCGGTCCGCGAAATCCTCGCCAGCTCCACAGCGGGCCACGGCCTTCTTCGGCTTAATGCCGTCCGCGCGGCGCAAGACCTCAGTCCAGATATCCGGAACCTCTGCGATGGGTACCGCCGTTCGCAACCGCCCATCGGTGTCCACGACGAGCCGGTCGTCCAGCACGGCGGCTGCAATCGCGGCCCCGGCGAGCCCCGCCTTGATAGCGGCGCCGCCGACGACGGGTCGCTGGGAGTCCGGAGAGAGGAGAACCAGGAGGAAGTCTCCGCACAAGCGCTGCATGGCGTTCATGCCTCGACGCTAACCGCAGAGCCACGTACCGACTAGGTTCGGGTGTCATGATGAGTCTCGGCTACGGCCATTGGCCCTCGCCCATTTCCCCCGAAGCGCTCACGGTCGGCGATCCGACACTGGACGAACCGCGCCTCGACGGCGCGCAGACGTACTGGCTTGAGGGACGGCCTACTGAGGGTGGTCGAGTCGTCCTGGTTGCTCGAGATGCCGATGGCCAGACCCGCGATCTCACCGCGGCTCCCTTCAACGTGCGATCACGCGTGCACGAGTACGGCGGTGGGGCGTATGCCGTCCGCGACGGGGTCGTGGTGTTCTCCAACTTCGCCGATGGTCGCCTTTACCGACTCGATCCGGACGCGGTGGAGCCCGTGGCGATCACGGCGGCGGATGAAGCCGTCAGGTTCGGTGGGCTGGTCCTGCACGACGAGAGCATCTATGCCGTGCGAGAGGACCATCGTGGCAACGGTGAAGCGGTCAACGAACTGGTGTCGCTGCCGATCAACCCTGCGCGCCCCGGCGTGGGCGAGGTTATCCGCACGGGTACTGATTTCGTCTCCCGCCCCGCGATCTCCCCCGATGGCCGGCAGATCGCGTGGGTGTCCTGGGATCACCCGAATATGCCCTGGGATAGCACCGTCCTCGAGGTCGCGTCGCTCACGGATCCGGTGGCGAGCCGCCGGGTGGTCGCCGGTGGTCCCGGCGTGAGCGTGGCGCAACCGCAGTTCTCGCCGGGCGGAGACCTGTGGTTCATCAGCGACCAGAGCGGTTACTGGAACCTCATGCGTTCGGCGGGTGGCGAGGCACCGGCGCAGGCTGTGCACCATCTGGCTGCCGATGTGGCGGAACCACAATGGCTGCTGGGCTTGTATGACTACGCCCTGATCGATGACGACACGGCATTCTTCCGCTACTTCAGGGATGCGGTGGCCATCCCGGCCGTAGTGGACGTGCGCACCGGCGAACACCGCGCCGCCAACCTTGACGGCGTCGCCTTCGCCCACCTCCACGTCAGCAATGGCGAGGTGCTCACGCTGCGTCGACGTGCCGAAGGCGGCCCGCAAGTCGTCCGCGGATCCCTTGATGGCCCGGTCAACGTGCTTGCCGGCTCGCTCGACATTGCCGATCCGGACTATCTCAGCCGTGCCGTCGCCAGAACCTGGACCAATGCCGCTGGGCGGGAAACGCATGGGTTCTTCTACGCCCCGGTGAATGCCGATGCCGAGGTCACGCAGGGCAGCGCTCCCCCACTCATCGTGATTGTCCATGGCGGCCCGACCAGCCACGCGACGCCGGCGTACGACCTGCGGGTCCAGTTCTGGACTACCCGAGGATTTGCGGTGCTCGACGTCAATCACGGCGGCAGCACGGCATACGGGAGGGCGTTCCGGCAGCGCCTCAACGGCCAATGGGGTGTGGTCGATATCGACGATGTCGTCTCTGGGGTGCGCGCATTGGCAGCCGCGGGGTTGATCGATCCGGTGTCCGTCTTCATCCGGGGCGGGAGTGCTGGTGGCTACACCACCTTGCGGGCACTCACGGCGAGCACGGCCTTTGCCGCCGGAGCGAGTTACTTCGGGATCAGCGACCTCTCGCTACTCATCTCCGATGACCACAAGTTCGAATCTCGGTACACGACGACCTTGGTGGGTCGCTGGCCCCAGGACGAAGCGGTCTACGTCGAACGCTCCCCGATCAACCACCTCGCCGACCTGCACGGGCAGCTGCTCCTGCTCCAGGGTGCCGATGACATGGTGGTCAAGGCGAATCAGGCGACCGGCATGGCCGAGGCATTGCGCTCCTTGGGCAAGGAGGTCGAGTTGGTGATCTATCCCGGCGAGGGCCACGGATTTCGGCAGGCGCAGACCATCGTGGATTCCCTGAACCGGGAACTCGCGCTCTATCAGCGCTGCATCGACGCTGCGGCTTCCGGCCAGGCCTGAGTGACCATGCCAGTGGCCGGCGTTGGTGTCGCCTGGACGGCACCAGGGCCTGCCACCGGGATCGTCAGTGGTGCTCGTCCAGGGTGAGCACCAGGTGCTCGACCTCCGGGCGCCGCGTCGAACGCAGGCCAGCGGTCGTGCATCCGCCGTCCTTGCCGACCACCAAGTCCACCTGGCCGGGGAGGAAGACCGGCTTGCGGAACCAGACCTGTGAGGTGCTGGGTCGGGCCGCGCTCGTGCCCAAGGACCCGAGCACCCGAGCGTAGGTCCACATGCCATGCGCGATTGCCCTGCGGAAGCCCATCGCCTTCGCCGACCACGGGTGCAGGTGGATGGGGTTGACATCGCCCGAGACCGCGGCATACTCGCGGCCCAATCCGCTGGGCAGGACCCACCTGGCCGCCGGGAATCCGCTCGGCATGGCCGGCGGCTGCTCACCGCGCTCGGCCTCCGGATGCGCAGCCCCGCGCGCTAGGTAGGTGCTGCGTCCTTCCCAGGCCACCTCGCTGTCGCACAGTACCCGGGTGACCAGATCCACCTGCTGTCCCTTGGCGTGGGCCCTGAGGTCCTCGGCCGCAACCGTCACCTCCAGACGGTCCTCCGTCCGCAGTGTGTGGTGCACGGTGATGACGTTCTCCAGGTGCACCAGCCCCATGAGCGGCAGCGGGAAACTCGGGCGGGACATCAGCTCGGCCTGGAGCGGAAATCCGAGCAGATGAGGGTAGGTATGCGGCAGGACGTCCCCCACGGCGAAGCCGCAGAGCCGCTGATAGGCCAGCAGGTTCGCCCGGTCGACACGCACGTCCACGAGCCGCAGCGTGGTGTCGGGCACGTCCTGCGACCGCGGCCCGCGGGCGAGCACGGCGCGCGCCACGGTGCTGGCCAGCCGTGGGGTTGAACTCAGCGTCTCGAGCGCCATATCAGGCCCCGAGCAGCATCTGGCCGCACACCCGAATGGTGTTTCCGGTGATGCCGCGGCTCGCATCCCAGGCCAGGAATCCGATGGTCTCGGCCACGTCAACAGGTAGGCCGCCCTGGTTGAGCGAGTTCATCAAGCGGCCGAGCTCGCGGGTGGCCAGGGGGACCTTGGCCGTCATTTCAGTCTCGATGAAGCCGGGTGCCACGGCATTGACGGTCACCTTGCGCGCACGCACCGCGGGATCGGTGGCAAGGGCGCTCGTGAGGCCGATGACGCCCGCTTTGGACGCCGCATAGTTCGTCTGACCGCGGTTCCCGGCAATGCCGGCGATGGAGGCGACGTTGACGAGGTGGCCACCCTCGCGGATCGCCGGTATCAGGGCCTCATTCATGGCCAGGATCGAGAGCAGGTTCACGTCCAGGACGCTCGCCCAGCGGTCGGCCTCGGTGTTCGCCAGGAGCTTGTCCCGGGTGATCCCGGCATTGTGGACGACGATGTCGAAGCCACCGTGCCGTTCGGCCGCATGCCGGGCGATCTGAGCGCCAGCGTCCTTCGCGGTGACATCAAGAGCCAGAGCTGAGCCGCGCAGGCGGTTTGCGACCTCCGAGAGCGGCCCACTTGCGCTCGGCACGTCAACGCAGACCACGCTCGCGCCGTCCCGGGCGAGTACCTCGGCGATGGCGGCCCCGATGCCCCGGGCCGCCCCGGTCACGACGGCGACCTTCCCGGCGAGTGGGGCATCCCAGTCCTGCGGTGCCGTGACCTCACCGATCGCCTCGCCGACGGTGAAGACCTGGCCGGAGACATAGGCCGAGCGACCAGAAAGTAGGAAACGCAGCACGGCTTCGATCCGGGTGTCAGCGCCCTGAGCGACATACACCGTGTTGGCCGTGCCACCAGCGCGCAGCTCCTTGCCGATGGAGCGCACGATCCCCTCGACTGCCCGGCGCGCGGCCGCTTGGGCAACGGTGGTGGCGCTGTCCACGGGCCGGGCCAGCACGATCACTCGTCCCGTGGGCGCTAGGGACTTCAGCGCCGGCCCCAGGGTGGCCCGAAGGGTCTCCAGGTCGGCCGGCGTATCGATGGTGGTGAGGTCCAGGACCACGCCGACCACCGAGGTCGAGGGACGCGTGGCCACCTGCACCCCTGCCCGCACGAGCATCGCGTTGACGATGGCCGCCAGCGGCGCGGCGCCATGGCCCGCGACATAGACCGCACCCGGAACCAGGTCGGTACCGGGCCGGTGGCGGCGCAGGCGGGTCGGTCTGGGCAAGCCAAGGTTGGTGGCCAGGGTCTTCCCGAGGCCACTGCTGACCAAGGCTCCGTAGCTCAACGTCATGGCTCAGGCTCCTTCGAGGATGGCGACGACACCCTGGCCGCCGGCGGCGCAGATCGAGATCAGGCCGCGGCTGCCCGGGCCCTTGGCATGCAGCATCGAGGCCAGTGACGCCACGATGCGGCCACCGGTTGCCGCGAAGGGATGCCCCGCCGCCAGCGATGAGCCGTTGACATTGAGCCGCGAACGGTCGATCGCACCCAGAGCGCTCTTGCGTCCGAGGCGGGTGCGGCAGAAGTCATCGCTCTCCCAGGCCTTGAGCGTGCTGAGAACGGTAGCCGCGAAGGCCTCATGGATCTCATAGAAGTCAAAGTCCTGCAGGCTCAGGCCATGGCGATCCAGCAATCTGGGCACGGCATAGGCCGGCGCCATCAGCAGGCCCTCGTCACCGTGAACGTAGTCCACTGCCGCGCTCTCCCCATCAACGAAGTAGGCCTTCACCGTGAGGCCATGAGCGGCCGCCCAGGCCTCGCTGCTGAGCAGGACCACCGAGGCGCCATCGGTGAGCGGCGTGGAGTTCCCGGCGGTCATGGTCGCGTGATCGCCCTTGCCGAAGGCCGGCTTAAGGGTGGCCAACTTCTCCATCGAGGAGTCCGGCCGGAGGTTCTGATCGCGGGCCAGGCCAAGGTAGGAGGTCATCAGGTCATCGAAGAAGCCCTCGTCGTAGGCCCGGGCCAGGTGGTGATGACTGAGCATCGCGAGCTCGTCTTGGGCTTCACGAGAGATCCCCCAGGTCTTGGCGGTCTGAGCCATGTGCTCGCCCATGGACAGCCCGGTGCGGGGCTCGGCATTTGCGGGTGTCTCGATGCCCAGATCGCCGGGACGCAGGGCCAGGGCGCGCTTGGCCATCTGGGCCGGCGATCCGCCACGGGTGATCCGGAGCAGCTTCTTGCGCAAGGACTCGCTGACCGCGATGGGCGCATCGGAAGAACTGTCCGCGCCACCGGCGATGCCGGATTCGATCTGGCCCAGCCGGATCTTGTTGGCCACGAGGATGGCCGCCTCCAGGCCCGTCCCACAGGCCTGCTGGATGTCATAGGCCGGGGTGGTCGGCGCCAGGCTCGATCCGATCACGCTCTCACGGGTGAGGTTGAAGTCGCGGCTGTGCTTCATCACGGCGCCGGCCACCACTTCACCGAGCTGTTCCCCCACCAAGTCATAGCGGGCCACGAGGCCTTCCAGCGCGGCCGTGAGCATGTCCTGGTTGGAGGCCTCGGCATACGCTCCGAACTGGCGGGCGAAGGGAATGCGGTTGCCACCGATGACGGCAGCACGGCGGATTTCGGACACGGGCGGGCTCCTCAGAGACGACATTCTGGGCGTGCGTGCCGGGGGTCACAGCACCTATGCGGTACGAACGGTAGCAGGTACTTTCGGTACCTGATACGGTCCGAAACTGTGAGGACGACCACCACCGACGGGCGGCATTCGCGCTGGGATGGGCACCGTGAACAGCGACGTCGCGAGCTCGTCGAAGCGACTTTGCGGGCGATCCGGCGAAGCGGCGCATCGGTCGGCATGGAGGAGATCGCGGCCGAGGCGGGCACCAGCAAGACGGTCTTCTATCGACACTTCCAGGATCGATCCGGGCTGTATCACGCCGTCACCGAACACGTCGACCAACTGATCATGCGGGATGTCACAGCCGCTGTGCGCCCGGGTTTGGATCGGACGCAGGCCTGGTTGGGTTCACCACAGGACTTCTTGGCGGCCGCCATCGAGGCCTACCTCCGGCTGGTCGAGGATGACCCAGAGATCTACCGATTCGTTATGGCCGCTCCCCTGCTATCCGCACGTGAGCGGGGCACGAGCGAGGTCGCGGCCGGGCTGACCCAGCAGATCGGCCATCAGATCGGTGACTTGTTTTCGGCCGCGCTGCGACATCTGGACCAGGATCCGTCCCCTGCGGAGCTGTGGGGTCATGCGGTGGTCGGCCTGGTACGCGCCGCCGCAGACCAATGGTTGGCGGCGGGGGCGAGTGCCTCGGGCACCAGCCGCGCCGAGGTGACGCGCCAACTCACCGACCTGGTGTGGGGCGGTGTCTCGTCCGCGTGGCGGACTAGTCCAGCACGATGACGGTATCGCCCACAGCGAGCGTCCCGTCCTGCCCCACGGCGGCATAGAGGCCGGGACAACTGCCCGCGGCGCCCTCCAGCACCATGGTGACGCTGCCCAGCTGAATGACCTGCCCGACCATGGCTACAACCTCCGCCGTGCTGACCGAGAGGACGAGGTTGGATCGAGTGGAGTCTGCGCGATCTGCGCCCACGATGGACACGGGCGCCTTCTTGGGGCGATCACCAGTGAGTCCACGTTCGGTGATCGCGACGCTGGCGTGCTCGATGCCCGGCTCACCGGCGGCCGGGTACGTACGAACGGCGATCACCTGCATAGGGTGGATGTGAAGGGACTCGAACCCCTGGCCTCTCGCGTGTGAAGCGAACGCTCTAACCAACTGAGCTACACATCCTTGGTCGGCCTGCCGAGGATACCCGGCTTCTCGACTCCGGGGGAAATCCGGTGGTCAGAGGCTTAAATGGCGGTGCATCCAATCCGCGATGGGTGGCGGGATGAGCCCAGGCAGCCCTGAGACCTTCAGGGTGGTCCACAGCACGGCCAGCACGACCGCGGCGGTCAGCAGCGCGAAGGTCGCCTGGACCAGCACGGGCTGGCGACGCACCCAGGCGTTCCACTGGGACAGGCGTGCCTTGAGCCACTGGACCGCGGAATGGGCCCAGTCGAATTCGCTCGCGAGGATGAGTAGGCCGGCGATGACCACCAACCAGCCGGGTCCGGGCAAGGGCACCAGGAAGAGCCCGAGGAGGGTGACGAAGAGGCCGACTATGCCGACCAGGACGCGATACACCAGCAGTGCTCGCGGGTTGGCTCGGATGGCCCGGCGCCAGGCCCAGTCGTCATCCTCACCGGGGTCGCGCAGGACCGTCCGCTTTCCCTGGGGCTCGCTCACGGCTCGCTGCTCTCCGCGGATCGCTGAGCGAAGATGCCGGCAAGCTGGGCGGTGATCGGCCCTGGGTGCGGCAGGGCGCGCCCGTCGAGCACGGACACCGGGAAGACGTCCTTGATGGAGGAGGTCAGGAAGACCTCGTCCGCGCTGGCCAGAGCCTGAATCGGCAACGCTTCCTCGACGATCGACAGGCCCGCTGCGCGCCCCCACTCCAGGACCAGCTCTCGGCTGATTCCCGCCAGGCAACCGCTCGCCAGCGGGGGCGTGCTGATCCGGTCGCCATGAACGACGAAGACATTGCTCCCCGTGCCCTCACACAGCTCTCCACGGCTATTGGCGAGGAGGGCCTCCATCCCACCGCGCGCTTTGGCCTCGGCGAGCGCGACGACATTCTCGGCATACGAGGTGGTCTTGAGGCCAGCAGTCGCCGAACGTTCATTGCGGACCCAGGGCGAGGTCACCACGGCACCGAAGGCCGGCGGTGGATCCTGGGATGCCGCGGTCACGATGGTGGTCAGCGGCGAGTCGTCACGGTCCGAGGCCAGCGGTCCCCGGCCGCCGGTCACCGTCCAGCGCAGCCGCCCGAAGGCGATCTCATCTCCGGCTCCGAGCACGGCCTCAATGCCGACCCGGATGAGATCGTGGTTGGGCGCCGGCAGGCCCAATCCGGCCAGCGTGCGATCCAGCCGGGCCAGGTGTCGGTTCACGGCGAAGGGCACACCACGAACGATCTTGGCCGTCTCGAAGCCACCATCGCCCACCGTGATGCCGTGGTCCACCGCACTCACCGCGGGCGCCCAGGGGTCGACGAGGTGCCCGTCCACCCAAATGCGCATCTCGCTCATGGCAATTAGCCTTCCAGATCCGTTCCAGCCAAGGCGATCAACGCGTGGGCCTTGAGTCGGGTTTCCTCCCACTCGGCCCGGGCCTGGCTACCCCAGGTGATCCCGGCGCCGGTGCCGAAGCGCAGCACCCGAGCGCCATTGAGGTCGCGGTCGGCCCAGAACGTGCGGATCCCGACGGCCAGCGAGGCCTCCTGCCGATCGGCATCGATCCAGCCAATGGCGCCGCAATACGGGCCACGCGGCACCGGCTCGAGGTCGGTGATGGCGGTCAATGCCGTGTGCTTGGGGGTACCACTGACCGAGCCCGGCGGGAAACTCGCATCCAGGATGTCGCGCCACTGAGCGCCCTGGATCAGGTCGCCGGAGACATCCGAGACCAGGTGGACCAGCCCGGGGTGGGCCTCGGCGCGACACAGGGCGTCCACACCGACCGACCCGGGTCGGCAGACGCGCGCGATGTCATTGCGCACCAAGTCCACGATCATGACGTTCTCCGCGAAGTCCTTGGGCAGCATCTGCGCGGCCGTGCGGGCGGTGCCCTTGATGGGCCGAGAGATGACGTGCTGTCCGTGTCGTTGCAGGTAGCTCTCCGGCGAGGCGCAGGCGATCTCGACGCCGGCATCGGGCGCGTGGATCGTGGCCGCGTATGGCGCCGGGTGCCGTTCGTCGAGCAGCCGCCCGAGAGCCGCCACCTGGAGGTCCTCGGGCAGGTCGTGGCTGAGGATGCGGCAGAGGTTGACTTGATAGACCGTGCCCGCGGCGACCCGCTCACGGATGTCCTCGACGCCGTCCTCGTATGCCGCCTGGCTCAGGCTGCTGCGCCATGGCCCGCGCAGGCCCCGCCAGGCACCTGTGGCTGGGCTGAGCTGCGGGCCAGCCTCCCGGACGGTGCGGAACTTGATCGCGGTAAGCGCACCCTCGAAGGTGACCACGACGGCCCAGAAGCCACTGGTCAGGTCGTCGGCATCATGCGTGACCTGATCTGGGTCGGTGGCGAGTCGTGCCCCGAAGCGCGCCCACATCACCGCTGCATCCTAGGCCGGGTGCCACGCCGACGGGATCTCACCAGACCTCGATGGCCAGGGTAGCTCGGTGCCGGGTCGCAGCAATGACCTGCGCATTGGGCCGGTCAACGCTGTCCACCCACGCCCGGGCCGCCTCCGGCGCCTTACCGACCTGCTCGTGTCGAGCGATCAGCCGGCTCAGGCGAAGGTCATCGTCAAGGTCCAGGTACCAGGTCTGGTCGAGGACCGCCGCAGCATCGGTCCAGGGACGATCATCGAGCAGGAGGTAGTTGCCCTCGGTAATCACCACCTCGATGTCCTGACGGACCGGCAGGGCGCTGCCAACGGACTCTTCGATGCCGCGGTTGTAGATGGGGGCGTAGACCACGGGCTCCCTATTGGCCCTCAGCCGACGCAGGAGCGCGGCATACCCCCAACCGTCGAAGGTGTCGGCGCGCCCCTTGGCGCTGCTCAGCCCCAGGCGGGCTAGCTCGGCATTCGCCAAGTGGAAGCCGTCCATCGGCACGACCGCGACTGTGGTACCTCGCTGTCCAAGCGCGACTGAAAGGGCCTGCGCCACAGTGGATTTGCCTACCCCGGGAGGTCCAACCAAGCCGATCATGACCCGAGTGCCGGACCCCCGCAGAGCCTCGATCGCGTCGATCAAGGGTGCCATCCGGTCCTCAGCCAAGGCGCACCTTGTCCAGCAATGCCCAGAAACGGTTACGCAGGGCGTGCCGTGTTTGCTCAGTGATGTCGTAGACATCGGCTCGCGTCGAGAGGTCCATGAGCATCGCCCGGTCGAGCTCTCCAGGGATGAACGGGCGACCCGCTCGCAAGGCGGCCAAGGTTTCGGGGGTGGCGGTCTGACACCACCCGTCGATGACCTGGTGCACCACGATCTCCACGTCACTGGCGCTCACCTCGCCACTACCCACGGGACCTGCGGACGCAGCGGCGGAGGGTTGCGGAGCAATCACGGTGGTTGAGCGCTTGCTGGCGAAGACATTCGGCGTGATGGCAGCGGTGCCCGGCTCGACCGCCGGACGTACCTCGGGGTCCGGCTCGACGATGACCTCGGACTGCTCTTCCGGCAGCGTGGCGAGCAACTCCTCGGGGATGCTGCGCGAGCGCACTGTGCGACTGACCGCGGCGTCATCCAACAGGATCAGCCCGTCGGCGGCTCGGTGCAGATGCTTGGCCACCGCGATCGCCTTGCCGGCGTGATTGGGGACCACGAGCAGAGTGACTTGAATGCCGTGGCTCTGGGCCTCCTCGACGGCCTCGGTCAGATCGTCATCCCCCGAGACCAGATACATCACATCCACGACCCGATGGCGGGCGTGGGTGGCCAGGTCAAGGCCGATGCGGAGGTCCACGCCCTTTTGCTCGCCGCTCCAGGACTTGCGGCCCAGCCGGAGCTTGACCTTTGGCATGAGTCCGATGGACTCCTGGGTGTGATCGGGCAGCCCACCCGGGCGAGCCCCCGAGTCGTACCAGTTGACCCGCAGCAAGGGCAGCCCGCTGTCGCGTTCGGCCTGGTCGATGACTGCCTCGATGAGGGCGCCATGGTCGACATCCACACTGGAGCGCAGGGAGGTCCCGGTGACGCGGGTCGCAGATGCCGCCAAGAGATAGCCGGCGTCGACATAGACCGCACACTGAGAACGCATGTCGCCAACCCTAGTGGCGCGACCGAACAGGAAGGCCCCCGCCTGCGGTGCGCAGGTCAGGGGCCTTGATGTCCTGGTGGGCGATACTGGGTTTGAACCAGTGACCTCTTCCGTGTCAAGGAAGCGCGCTACCACTGCGCTAATCGCCCTAGGAGTGCTCCGACCGTGCGATGGAGCCCGAGGTGGAGACGGGATTTGAACCCGTGTACGCGGCTTTGCAGGCCGCTGCCTCGCCTCTCGGCCACTCCACCGTGAAGGCGGTCAAGCCCTCCGAGCGGATGACCGGCCTCGAACCGGCGACCTCAACCTTGGCAAGGTTGCGCTCTACCAACTGAGCTACATCCGCGCGCTCCGGGGACGATCTCCCGCCCTCGGCGTGCTGTGCGACATTAACCGAAACCAGCGGGGAACTCAAAACGGCCAGACGGCGGGCGCGGCGTGCTCGCTCCTCCAGCAGGCAAAGGCCCAGGTCAGACGGGCGCAGACCGCGCAGACCGCACACACCCGCTGGTCTCGCAGGCGCCGCAGGCTCCGCGGGTCCAGACCAACGTCGGCATTCCCCGCCAACAGCGCCCTCAATGGACGCGATGGTCCTCGACCGGCGTCAGCGGCGCTCGGGCAGCGGCCCGGAGTTCGTCGAGGTCGACCAAGAGCTCTTCGTCGCTCTCATCGGAGCTCGGACCGAAAGGATCGTCAGACTCCCCCGCATCGTGCTGCCAGCCGGGTCGCCGTCCCCGGGCCCAGTCGGTGGCACGTTCCCGGATGCCGCGATCGTCCTCGATCGGCCACATCTCCCGAATTGCGGCATTGAAGGCTGCCCCAATGAGGACCGCGATGGCCAAGGCGTACAGCCAGATCAGCAGGACAATTGGCGCCGACAGCGGCCCATAGATCGACACCCCACCCACCGAGGCCGCAATGGTCCCGCGCACCACGAAAGAGGCAATCAACCAGATCAGCAAGGTAAGCACGGCGCCGGGCACATCGCGCAGCCAGGGCGCCCGGCGCGGCGTCGAGACATGGTAAAGCGTGGTCAGGTTAGCCACCGTCAGGACACTGACCACCGGCCAATACAACGCCCCGAGGAAGGCCAATGAGTCCGGCAGGATCTCACCCAGCCAGGTCGGGCCGATGAGGACCAGCGGGATGGTCACGACCCCGACCAGGAGGGCCACGGCATAGAGCAGCAAGGACAACGCGCGAGTGGGCACAATCCCGCGAATATCCGCCTGGCCGTACATGATCGCGATGGTGTCGATGAAGACATTTACCGCCCGCGAACCCGACCAGATCGAGAGCACAAAGCCCACCGAGATCAGGTCGAATCGACCGTCACGGAAGACGTCGTCGATGGTCGGCCCGAGCGTTGAGGCGATGATGTCGTCGGTGAGGAAGCGGCCGGCATACTCGCTGATCGCCTCGCGCACCGTGGTCACCGCGTCCTGGCCGATCCACTGGCCGACATAGCCGACACCACCAAAGAGCCCGAGGACCAGCGGTGGCAGTGAGAGCAGCGCAAAGAAGCCCGCCTCGGCGGCCAGGCCGGTCACCCGGTAGCGAAGGCATATCGAGACCGCGCGGACCACCAAGCGGGCAAGGGCCAGCAGGGCGGGAAATCGCCCTAGTAGCCCTCGAACCACCTGCCTGGCACGCGTCACGGGGGCAACGTTAGAGGACGCTCACGGGGTCGGCTCAGTCGCTCTCGGCGAGTCGCTTCTGCTGCTCGGCCACATCGAAGGTTGCGGCCGGCCACTGCGGGTCCATGCCTTGCAATGCCTCGAGCACGAGCCGCGTCACGGCATAGCGGGCGTACCACTTGTTGTCGGCAGGGACCACGAACCAGGGGGCATCGTCGGTCGAGCACTTGGTGAGCGCCGCCTCATAGGCCTCCTGGTATGCCGCCCAGTGGCCACGCTCATCGATGTCACCGGGGTTGAACTTCCAGTACTTGTCCGGCCGAGCCAGGCGCTCGCCCAGCCGAGCCTTCTGCTCGTCCTTGGAGATGTGCAGCATCACCTTGACGATGGTGGTGCCGCCGGCCGCCACGCTGCGCTCGAAGGCGTTGATCTGCCCATAGCGCCGCGCCCACTGTGCGCGTGGGACCAAGTCATGGACTCGCACGATGAGGACGTCCTCGTACTGCGACCGATCGAAGACCCCGATCCGCCCGGCAGTGGGGAGGGCATTGCGGATCCGCCACAGGAAGGGGTGCGCCCGCTCTTCCTTAGTCGGGGCCTTGAAGGAGGTCAGGTCGACGCCCTGAGGGTCGAAGGCGCCCACGACGTGGCGCATGATCCCGCCCTTGCCGGAGGTGTCCATGCCCTGAATGACGAGCAGGAAGGAGCGCGCGCCGCCCGCCTTACCCTCGGCGTAGAGCCGCTCCTGCAGCTCGCCGATGGCCTCCTGCATGGACTCCATTAGCGGCGTGGCGTCGTCCTCGTCCCCGGAAAAGCCGGGGGTGGAGGCCGGGTCGAGCTTTGCCAGCGAGAACTCCGGTCCGACCCGCAGCAGCTCGGTGAGCGAACGGCCCGAGCCCTTGGTCTTGGCGTCGGCCCTGTCCCCTGATTTTGCCTTCGACTTCGCCTTTGCCTTGTCGCTGGCCTTCGCCTTCGCCTTGTCGGCGGCCTTGCGCTTGGCCTTATCGCGGGCCTTCTTCTCGGCCTTTTCCTGTGCCTTGCGTTCGGCCTTGGCGAGCTTCTTGCTCTGCTCGTCCTTGGCCTTCTTTGCCTTCGCCTTGTCCTTCTTCTTACCCATGTGGCTCATCCTGTCAGGTCGCTGTCACACTGACCAGATGCGGCTCCTGCTCCCTTTACCTCCCGGCCAGGAGGCGGATCGGCGCCTCGGGGTGACCGCCCTGCGCGAGCTCTATGCCTTTCCCGATCAGCCGACCTGGCGCGCGCTCATGGTGTCCACGCTGGACGGCTCGGCGGCGGGTGCCGACCAGCTCTCCGGATCCTTGGGCACCGCAGGCGACGCCCGGATCTTCACGGTGCAGCGCTCGCTGGCGGACACCGTCGTCGTGGGCGCCGGCACTGTACGTGCCGAACAGTACACCCGGCTGAGTCCCGAGCGGGGCCAGCGCGTGGCACCCCTGCTGGTGGTGGTGAGCCGCTCCGGATCCTTGCCGGCCGGCGTCGTCCCGCACAGCGGGCGTCAAGGCGGGGTCGTTCTCGCGGTCACGGCGAGCGCTCCCATCCAGGCCCGCAGGCACGCCCAGAGTGTCCTCGGGAAGGATGCCGTGTGGGAACTCGGCGAAGGCGGCATTGACCACCATGCCCTGCGCGAGCGGCTCACCTCGCTGGGGCATCACCGTGTCTTGTGCGAGGGCGGTCCCACACTGTTGGGGTCGATGTGTGCCGCCGGCGTGGTGGACGAGCTCTCGTTGACCTGGGTGCCGCAGGTCGTCGCGGGAGCGGGACCACGGATTACCCACGGGCCTGACCTCGCCCTGAGCCTTCGCCCCAGGCTGCTGCTGGAGGACCGCGGCACTCTGCTCGGGCTCTGGCAGGTCAGCGACTGACGAAGGCCCCCACCGCATTCGCCCAGCGCACGGGATCGACATTCCACTCCTTGCAGTGCCGCGCGACCTGCCATTCCTCGAAGGTGACCAGGTCCGGGCGGGCCTGGGCCAACCGACGCGAGGGACCCACCGGGACGAACTCGTCCTCGGCCGAGTGGATGATGAGCATCGGATGCCGCAGTTCCGCGCTGCGGCGCACCCAGTCGGTGGCGGCCACATCGAGGACATCGTGGATGCCGACCAAATGGCGTCCCCAAGTGCGTCCCATCATCGTGCGGGCTAGTGCGCTGAGCGCCGGCGGGAGGTGGTTTCGGCGCGCGTGGAAGTCCAGGACATTAGCCCAGTCCAAGACCGGCGCGTCGAGGACGACTCCGGTGACCAAGCCGGCCAAGTCGGAGCGGTCGAGCACCTGCATCACGATGGCACCGCCCATCGACCACCCGACGAGCAGGATCTCGCGCGCCCCCCGAGCCACGGCATACCGCATGGCGGACTCGATATCGCGCCACTCCGAGAGCCCCAGGTTGTATCGGCCACCCGGCCCCTTGGGCACTCCGAGGTCATTGCGATAGTGCGGGGTCAGGCAGGTCCAGCCCTGACGGCGCAGGGTGGGCATCGCGCGGATGGTCTCCTCGCGACGCGCCCCTCGGCCATGCACGAGGACCGCCCAGCGCTCCCCCACCACACCGTCCTCGGGCGGGACCACCCACGCCGGCATATGCCCGAGTTCGGTTGCATAGTTCACGAATTCGGTGTGCGCGTTGATGCTCTTATCCGGGGGTAGGCCGAAGTAGTAGTTATTCCAGCGGGCGCTCCCCACGGTCAGCTCGCCGCGGTCCACGCCCAGCACTGCCCGGGTGACTGTGCGTGTTGACTCGTCGACATCGAGGAGTTCGCCGATCCGGGCATGACCCGCCCCACCTGCCAGCCAGAGCCCATAGTGGCCGGGGACCACGCAGTCCGCGGTCACACCAAGGGTCACCCGACCGGGCTCAACCGAGCGCACCATGGTGTCGTCGGGTCGGTTCCGGTCCGGCGTGAGCACAGCGCGGGCAAAGACGGCGGCCGCGGCCAGCGAGCCGAGCCCGCTGGCCGCCGCGGTGGTTGCCCCCACCGCCGCGCCGCGAGCGAGCAAAGTGCGTGAGGTTGAGGTACCCGACGGACTCTTCACGCGCCCGCCTGGAGGACATCGGTCAGGTCGTAGGAGACCGGCTCATCGAGTTGGTCGGCGGTGCACTGGCTGGGCTCCTTGTCGGGGCGCCAACGCACGAACTGCGCGGTATGCCGGAAGCGCACCCCCTCCATGTGGTCATAGCGCACTTCGACCACCCGCTCAGGGCGCAGCGGGATGAACGAGAGGTCCTTACCCGCTGCCCAACGACTCTGGTTGGCGGCCTGCGGGGTGCGAGTGCCCTCCTCGAGCCTGGCCCACGCCCAGGGGTGGTCATCGAAGGTCGTGACCAGGGGCTGCAGGTCCACAAAGAGGGCGCGTCGGGTCGCCATCGGCAGCGCCCCGATCACGCCGACAGAGGCCAAGCCGCCATCGCTCTGGTAGATCCCCAGGAGCAGCGACCCGATCAAGTCATCCCCGCTCTTGTGGGTGCGATAGCCCGCGACCACGCAGTCGGCGGTCCGTTCATGCTTGATCTTGAGCATCGTGCGCTTATCGGGCTCGTAGGTGGACTCCTTGATCTTGGCCACCAGGCCGTCGAGACCGGCACCCTCGAAGTGCTCGAACCATCGAGCCGCCGTCGCCCGGTCCTGGGTGGCTGGGGTGAGGTGAACCGGCGCCTGCGCTGACGCCAGCGCCTGCTCCAGGCGTGCCCGACGCTCCTGAAAAGGGCGGCCAGTGAGGTCCTCGTCGCCCAGCGCCAAGAGGTCGAAGGCCACGAACCGGGCGGGCGTCTCCCCTGCCAACCGATTCACCCGACTGGCTGCCGGATGGATCCGCTGGCTGAGCAGGTCGAAGTCGAGGCGATCCTCACCCGGCCTGACCACGATGATCTCGCCGTCGATGACACACCGATCGGGCAACTCTCGGCGAAAGGCCTCAACCAGCTCCGGGAAGTAGCGCGTCATGGGCTTCTCGTTGCGGCTGCCGATCTCAACGCGGTCACCGGAGCGAAAAACGATGGAGCGGAAGCCATCCCACTTCGGCTCAAAGATGACCTCGAGCGCCCTGACCGCCTCAAGTCCCTTCACGGGCTTGGCGAGCATGGGTGGAATCGGCGGCACCAGCGGCATGCCCCAGTCGGCCCGGATCTGCTCGTCACGCTGCGCTTTGGGCGCGAGATACTCCGCATCGGCTTTGTCGGTGCGGCGTTTACTGGGCTGCACACGCGGCGGCTCGCCGGGCATCTTGGGGTAGTCCGGGGGGAAGTTCAGCTCGCCGAGCCCACGCTCGTGAACATCCTTGTCCCATAACGCCAAGGCCGCATCGATCCGACCGACCGCAAGAGGCATGCCTGCCCAGGCATCGCCGCGGCCGGCGACGATCTCCGGAACGGAGCGGACGGTGAAGTCCGACGGCGTGGCCGCAACCAGCTCATCCCAGGTCACGGGCATCGACACTGGCGCCCCCGGCAGTGGCCGCGGGCTGTAGGCGCTAGCGATCGTGCGGTCCCGGCAGGCCTGATTGAAGTCGACAAAGACCCGCTCCCCACGCTCCTCCTTCCACCAGGAGGTCGTGACGAGATCGGGCAGCCGCCGCTGCAGTTCCCGGGCGATCCCGATGACGCCATGGCGCACGTCCAGGAACTCATGGGTGGGTTCGATCCGGACGTACACGTGGACGCCCCGGTTGCCGCTGGTCTTCGCCCAAGCGGTCAGCCCCAACTCTGCGAGCAACTCGCGCAGGGCCAGGGCCGCGGTGACGGCATCCCCGAAGCCGCGCCCGGGTTGCGGATCGAGGTCGATCCGGAGCTCATCGGGTCGGTCGGTGTCGGTGGTCCGCACCGGCCAGGGGTGGAAGGTCACCGTGTTCATCTGCACGGCATAGACCGCTGTTGCGATCTCGTCGGCGACGATCTGCGCGTGTCGGCGGCCCGAGGGATACCGGCACATGATGGTGCGCACCCACTCCGGCATGCCTTTGGGTGGGTTCTTCTGATAGAACTCCTCCCCTTGAACGCCGTCCGGGAATCGCTGCAGGGTCAAGGGTCGATCTCCGAGCGCCCGCATCAGGGGCTCCCCCACGGCGAGGATGTATGCCGCGAGCTCGGCCTTGGTGATCCCCTCCGTTGGCCACATCAAGCGATCTGGGCTGGTCAGGCGCAGTTCGCGCACGCCATCGCGCCCGGGGATCTGAAACACCTGCGCGTCAGTGGCCATATCGCCACGATAGTGACGCCTTGCGACAGATGGGTTTCAATGGCGGCATGGCGATGACCCCGAGCGATCGTGAGTACTCCGTCTCGATGACCCCGGAGCAGTGGCATGAACGGCTGAGCCCGCAGGAATTCGCTGTCCTACGGGAGGCCGGCACCGAGCGGCCCTTCACCGGCGAATACACGGACAGCAAGTCCGTCGGGGTCTATGCCTGTCGGGCCTGTGGGGCCGAGCTCTTCCGTTCGCAGAACAAGTTCGATTCGCACTGCGGGTGGCCGTCCTTCTACTCGCCGCTGGCCGAAGACCGCGTGGAGTACATCGAAGACCGCTCGCTGCCGGGCCGCCCGCGCGTCGAAGTGCGCTGCGCATCGTGCGGGTCACACCTGGGGCATGTCTTTGAGGGTGAGGGCTATGACACCCCGACCGATCTGCGCTACTGCATCAACTCGATCAGCCTGACGCTGCGCCCGGAGTAGCACTTCGTCACCGAATCGAGACCTCGCCTCCGGGAACCAACCCCGGCTCGCTCGCCGTCCGAGGGCCATAGTCAAGACCAGACCCACGGACCCAGGAGCGAGAATGACCTACACCGCCCGCCGCCGCGTGACGACCATCCCCCTTCTTGCAGCTGTGGCCTTAGCGTCCGTCCTCACTGGCTGCAGTGCCGGTGGCGGAACCTCCGGCGTGGATTCGGTCGGGGCGCAGACCGACCTCGTTCAAGCCGGCTCGGCCCCCGCCGTTGACACCTCGAAGGAGGGCGCGCCCAACGATCAGGTCACGGTGCCGAGCGGGAGCATGCTGGCCCGCCAGGCCGAGATCTCCCTGGAAGTGGACTCCCCCTCAGCGGCAGCGGCGCAGATCAGGGCGCTGGCTCTTGCCGCCCGCGGCTCGGTTCTCTCCGAGATGATCTCCACGGATTCCTCCACTGATCTACCCACCATGAGCACCATCGTCGTCAGCGTGCCGTCCGCATCGCTGGACACAACGCTGGACGCCATCGCCCGCGTGGGGACCGTGACCCGACGGGCCAGCAATGCGCAGGATGTCAAGGCCAGCTATGTGGACACCGCGGCCCGAGTCGAGACTATGCAGGCCAGCGTGGACCGGGTGCGCGCGCTCATGGCCAAGGCCGAGAAGATCACCGACATCGTGAGCCTGGAGGGGGAACTGTCCCGTCGCCAAGCTGACCTCGAAGCCCTGGAGGCCCAACTGCGTTCCCTCAAGGACGCGGTAGCGCAGTCCCCGATCACGGTCTCGCTAGCGCTGCCCGGCACAACCCCAGCGAACGCCTCCGGTTTCTGGGCTGGCCTAAAAACCGGCTGGTCCGCGTTCACGTCCTCGATGGTCGTCTTGGTGACCCTGTTGGGAGCCGTGCTGCCCTTTTTGGCGCTAGCGGCCGCGATCCTCGTGCCACTCTGGATCATGCGCAAACGCCGTCGGACGGCCCCGGACGCAACCGAGACGGACTGAGACGCGTTCAGCCCGCGGCGATCACGGCGGCGCCGATCACGGCAAGCACGGAGCCCAAGTACTGGACCGCTCGCATCCGCTCATGAACCACGATCCAGGCCAGCACTGCCGTGACCACGGGGTAGAGCGAGCCCAGCACAGCCGCGACGCTGACCTGGCCCTGCGAGGACGCAAGTCCGAAGAGGGCATTAGCGATCAGGTCGCCGATGCCGATCAGCCAGAGCCCGGGAACTTCCCGAGCCCGCACGCCGCCGGCGTTTCCTTTCACCAGCGCGACCACGACCAGGATGCTCACGGAGGTGACGCGCATCCCCCACAGGGTCATCAGGGTCGACACTCGCGCTCCGCGGTCCAGACAAAACAAGGCCAGCCCAAAACACAAGGCCGCGACGACCGCCAGGGCGACCGGACGCGCGGACACAGCACCGCTGACCTCCGGTCCGCTGGCCAGGGTTACACCCACGATGGCGATCACCATGCCGACCCACGCCCACGCCGAGGGCGACTCACCGCTGGCCACGCCGAGTGAGACGGGGACGATGACCCCGAGGGCGGCGATCGGCGCGACCACGCCCATCGTGCCGGTTGACAGGGCTCCATAGAAGGCGACCAGACCAACCATTCCGCAGATACCAGCCGCGGCGGCCCAGGGCGGCCAGCCCGACCAGGATTGGCTCTCAAGTCGGGCAAGGACGATGGCACTGATGCTCAGCAACCCGAGCGCCTGCGTCCAACCGACAATGGCGACGGCCGGATGCCGCTTGGAGGCCAACCCGCCAAAGAAGTCCGAGGTCCCCCACACCACCGAGGAACCAAGGGCGAGAAGCGCGAGCATCCGGACAGCGTAGGGCTTGGCTGCAGGTGCTCACGGCGCGCCCTCACGGTGCAGGGCCTCGCACGGCATACATTGACGCACGTGGCCAGCCGCATCGTCTCCGGATCGGAGCCGCTCGAGTTCTCCAGGGCGCTAGACGCCCTGCGCGGCGTGCGGCTGCGCCCGGAAGTTCGGCTCACCGAGGTTCCCGCGCCTGGACGGATCGCGCCCTATGCCGTGGCTCTGACCGGTGATGTCGTGGGCCGCGACGATGAGGATCTTGCCTCTGGTCGCTTCGTGCTCCTGCACGACCCGTCGGCCCCTGAGCCCTGGGGCGGCCAGTGGCGCGCGGTCACCTTCGCCCGTGCCGAGCTGGAACCCGAGTTCGCGAGCGACCCACTGCTCGGTGAAGTCGGGTGGAGTTGGCTGACCGACGCGCTCGATGATGCCGGCGTGAGCTACACCAATGAGGCCGGCACGGTGACTCGAGTGGTGTCGGAGAGCTTCGCCGGTCTGGCCGATCGCCCAGCGACCGTCGAGATCGAGGTGCGGGCCTCGTGGACGCCTCTCGGGGATGCCGTGGCGGCGCACCTGCGCGCGTGGACCGATGTGCTGTGCACGATCGCCGGCTTGCCCCCGCTGCCGGAGGGGGTCGTGGCACTTCCGGGGCCACGACGATGACCGAGCTGCTGCACCCCGTCGACGGGATCCCCGAAGTCGTCGCGTCCGAGCGCGAGTTGACCACTGCGGCAACGGCCATCGCCGCCGGTCAGGGTCCCATCGGGATCGATGCCGAGCGGGCCTCGGGCTTCCGCTACGGTCAGCGCGCCTACTTGGTGCAATTGCGGCGCGAAGGAGCGGGCACCTGGCTGATTGATCCGATCGCGTGCCCCGACCTCACGCCCATTGCCGAGGCCATTGGCAGCGCCGAGTGGATCCTGCACGCGGCCACTCAGGATCTGCCGTGCTTGGCGGAGGTGGGGCTGCGGCCACGCCAGCTCTTCGACACCGAGCTGGCCGCGCGATTGCTGGGCCTGCCCCGAGTGGGGCTTGCCGCGGTCGTCGAGCACTACCTTGGCGTCACCATGGCCAAGGAACACTCGGCGGCCGACTGGTCGACCCGACCGCTGCCCGAGCCGTGGCTGCGCTATGCCGCCCTCGACGTCGAAGTGCTCGATGAGTTGCGCAATCTCATGGGCGTCGACCTGGCCAAGTCCGGCAAGGCGCAATGGGCACGAGAAGAGTTCGATGCTCTGCTCTCGTGGAGCCCCGCCATCCGGGTCGACCCTTGGCGGCGAACCAGCGGGCTGACCACGCTGAAAACGCGTCGTGGCTACGCCATTGTGCGCGAGTTGTGGCTCGCCCGCGACGAGATTGCCCAGGATCGGGATATCTCGGTCAGCCGGATCCTGCCGGATCGCGCCTTGATCGATATCGCTCTGGCCGCCCCCCGGCGGGTCGACGAGTTGCCTTCCGGGCACGGTGCCATTCGGCGGTTCGCTCGGCAGTGGGTGGCGGCCGTGGTGGCCGCCCTCAACCTGCCCGAGGATGACTTGCCCCTGCGGCAGCTACCTGCTGAGGGGCCGCCACCGGCCCGAGCCTGGGCCGAGAAGAATCCAGTGGCCGCGGCCCGCCTGTCGGCGACTCGAGCCGAGCTCACGGCATTCGCGGAAGAGCACAGCGTGCCGATCGAGAATGTGTGCTCGCCGGAACCCTTGCGTCGGGTCGTATGGAGTCCGCCGGCGACCTGGGATGAGGCGAGTTTTGTGGAGGCCCTGGGCGAGACCGGCGTGCGCCCCTGGCAGGCCGAGATCGTCGCGCCACTGCTGGTGACCGCTTTCGCGGCCCACCCGTGACATCTCTCACGCCGACACACCCTGGACCCTAAGCAAGCGCTTAGTAGGCTGACCGGAGAACCGCGTCTCGCGGACCCAGCCCCATCGGCTCCTCACAGGAGGTCTCCCGTGCCCCGTACCCTCCATGACGTCGTCTTCGTTGACGGTGTCCGGACCCCCTTCGGCAAGGCCGGGGAGAAGGGCATCTATGCCCAGACCCGCGCCGATGATCTGGTCATCAAGTGCATCAAGGAGCTTTTGCGCCGCAACCCGCAGCTCCCCCCCGCGCGGGTCGAGGAAGTTGCCGTCGCGGCGACCACGCAGATCGGCGACCAGGGCCTGACCCTGGGTCGCCTGGCTGCACTCCTCTCCGGCCTGCCCAACACCACGCCGGGCTACTCCATTGACCGGATGTGCGCCGGGGCGATGACGGCGGTGACGACCACCGCGTCCTCGATTGCGTTCGGCGCGATCGACATCGCCATCGCCGGTGGCGTCGAGCACATGGGACGTCACCCGATGGGCGAGGGCATCGATCCCAACCCCCGGATCATCGCCGAGAAGATCGTCGACGAGTCGGCCCTGGTCATGGGCAAGACCGCGGAGAACCTGCATGACCGCTTCCCACAGCTGACCAAAGAGCGCTGCGACGCGTATGCCGTGGCCAGCCAGAACAAGTTGGCCCAGGCGTATGCCGATGGCTTGGTGCAGCCCGACCTGGTTCCGGTGGCCACGCGGCATACCGAAAAGGGTTGGGGCCTGGCGACCGTTGACGAGCCGCCGCGCCCGGGCACGACCATGGAGGAGCTCGCTGGCCTGAAGACGCCCTTCCGCCCTCACGGCAATGTCACCGCTGGCAATGCTGCGGGTCTGAACGATGGCGCCACGGCGTGCGTGCTGGCCTCCGCCGAGGCGGCCGCCGAACTTGGTCTGCCGGTGCGGATGCAGCTGGTGTCGTACGCCTTTGTCGGTGTCGAGCCCGAGGTCATGGGCATCGGCCCGGTGCCCGCGGCCGAGAAGGCGCTGGCCCAGGCTGGGCTGACCATCGAGGACATCGGCCTCTTTGAGCTCAACGAGGCCTTCGCCGTCCAGGTGCTGGCCTTCCTCGACCACTTCGGTATCGCCGACGACGACGCCCGGGTCAACCCCTGGGGCGGCGCCATCGCGACCGGCCATCCGCTGGCCTCATCCGGCATACGCCTGATGAGCCAACTCGCCCGCCACTTCGAGGAGCACCCGGAGGTCCGTTACGGCCTGACCGCCATGTGCATCGGCATCGGCATGGGCGGATGCGTCATCTGGGAGAACCCTCACCACGCTGACTTCGGCAAGGAGAACTGAGCCATGACCGCCACCGTCACCGAGCACGCCGAGGTCGTCACGCACGCCCGGGTTCAAGATGTCGACCTGCCGGGAGGCGCCGGCACCCTGGCGCTGATCACCCTGGACAACGGCTTCGACCACACCAAGCCCAATAGCTTCGGCACCGAGGGCATTGCCGAACTGCAGGCTGCTATCACGACGCTCCAGGCGCGCGCGCAGGCCGGCGAGATCGTCGCCGTCGGCCTGACCGGCAAGCCGTTCATCTTCGCGGTCGGTGCGGACCTGACCGGCATTCCCACGATCACCGAGCGCGAGCAGGCGATCACGGCCGGACAGGGTGGGCACGCGGCATTCAGCGCGCTCATGGACTTGCCGGTGCCGACCTTCGCCTTCGTCAATGGCGCGGCCATGGGCGGCGGGGTCGAGGTGGCGCTTTCCTGCGACTATCGCACCGTGTCTGCCGGCGTTCCGGCGATCGCGCTGCCCGAGACCTTCCTCGGTCTGCTCCCCGGCTGGGGTGGTTGCTATCTGCTCCCGCGGCTCATCGGAGCTCCCAACGCGCTCAAGGTGATCATCGAGAACCCGCTCTCGCAGAACAAGGTGCTCAGCGGCAAGGATGCCGTCGCCCTCGGGATCGGCGACGTCTTGCTGGCTCCGGGCGACTTCCTTGAGGACTCCCTGCGGTGGGCCGCTGGCGTGGTCTCCGGCGCGGTGAGCGTCGAGCGCGCCGATCACACCGGCGACGAAGGCGCCTGGAATGCGGCCTGTGACGCGGCTGCTGCACTGGTCGCCGTCAAGACCGGCGGCTGCGCGACCGGTGCGGCCCGGGCCATCGAGTTGGTCCGGGCCGCCCGCACCAGTGACCGGGCCACGGCATTCGCCGCTGAGGATGAGGCGCTCGGCGACCTCATCATGAGCGATGAGTTGCGCTCGGGCCTGTATGCCTTTGACCTGGTGCAGAAGCGAGCCAAGCGGCCCGCAGGTGCGCCGGACAAGAGCCTCGCCCGTCCGGTCACCAAAGTCGGCGTCGTCGGCGCGGGCCTGATGGCCGGCCAGCTCGCGCTGCTCTTCGCGCGCCGCCTTGGGGTGCCCGTGGTGCTGACCGATCTCGACCAGGCACGGGTCGATAAGGGCGTCGCCTATGTGCATGGTGAGATTGCCGGGCTGCTGGCCAAGAAGCGCCTCTCCTCCGACAAGGCCAGCTTCCTGACCCGTCTGGTGACCGGATCGACCTCCAAGGAGGCCTTCGCGGACGCAGAACTCGTGATCGAGGCCGTCTTTGAGGAGATCGCGGTCAAGAAGCAGGTCTTTGCCGAGGTCGAGGCGGTCGTCTCCCCCACGTGTGTCCTCGCCACGAACACCAGTTCGCTGTCCGTCAGCGAGATGGCCGCGGACCTAGCGCACCCCGAGCGGGTCGTGGGCTTGCACTTCTTCAACCCCGTCGCCGTGATGCCGCTGCTCGAAGTCATCCCCGGCGAGCAGACCGATGACGCCACCCTGGCCACCGGCTTCGCGACCGGTCGCACCCTGGGCAAGACCACCATCTTGGTCAAGGACTCCGCCTCCTTCATCGTCAACCGTCTGCTCGGCCGCTTCATGGGCGAGTTCAGCCGGATCGTCGACGAGGGCACCCCCGAGAGCGTGGCGAATGCGGCGATCGCGGGCTTGGCTCCGATGCCACCGTCGGTCCTGCTCGAGCTGGTTGGTCCGGCCATCGGCCTGCACAACATCGAGACCTTGAACCGGGCATTTGGTGACCGGTTCTACGTCTCACCGCATCTGCAGGCCATGGTCGAACTGCGCAAGACGACCCCCGGTGGCATGCCGGAGCGAGTGGCTCCGGCGACCCCAGTGGTGCTCGATGTGGCGCAGGCGCGGCAGCGCATCCTTCAGGCCCTGGCCCAGGAAGTCGGGCTCATGCTCCAGGAGAAGGTGGCGCAGGCCCCGATGGACATCGACCTGGCCATGATCACCGGTGCCGGCTTCCAGTTCTGGAATGGCGGGCTGTGCCCCTTGCTCGACCGTGAGGGTGCCAGCGAGGCCGCTCTCGGAACCCGCCTGCTCCCCCGTGGGGTTGCGAGCGTTGCCGTCTGAACAACGGCGGGGCTTTGTGCAGATATCTCACATGTGATCTATCGTGATCAACGTGAACGAGTCGACGTACCTCACCAGGATTGGCACCCTGATCCGGGACGCCCGGCGGCACCAAGGGCTCACCCAGAGTGAGTTGGCTGACCTGCTGGGGACCAGTCAGAGTGCCGTCGCCCGAATCGAGCAGGGCAAGCAGAACCTCAGTTTGGAGATGCTGGCCCGAGTCGGCGAGAAACTGGACTCCGAGTTCGTCTCCCTGGGTCACAGCGGCCCACAGCATCTGAGGATCGTGGGTGGCCGGAAACTGTCCGGCTCCATTCCGGTCAAGACCAGCAAGAATGCCGCGGTTGCGCTCCTGTGCGCCTCCTTGCTGAACCGTGGGCGGACCACCCTGCGGCAGCTCGCTCGGATCGAGGAGGTCAACCGGATCATCGAGGTGCTCACCTCGATTGGGGTCCGGGTGCGCTGGCTCCCGGATAGCAATGACCTGGAGATCATCCCGCCGGCGCAGTTGGATCTGGACGCGATCGATGTCGACGCGGCCCGGCGCACTCGCACGGTCATCATGTTCCTGGGGCCGCTACTGCATGAGCTCGAGCAGTTCCAGCTGCCGTATGCGGGTGGCTGTGATTTGGGCACCCGCACGGTCGAGCCGCACCTCAGTGCCCTCAAGGAGTTCGGGCTGGACGTCATGGCCACGCACGGCTTCTACGAAGCCACGGCCCGGCCAGGCACCGGCCCGCAGCGCGCGATCATCCTGACCGAGCGCGGCGATACGGTCACCGAGAACGTGCTCATGGCAGCGGCCCGATACGACGGCGAGACGGTCATTCGCAACGCCTCGTCCAACTACATGGTCCAGGACCTGTGCTTTTTCTTGCAGGGTCTGGGCGTGGAGATCGAGGGCATCGGCTCCACCACCCTGCGGGTTCGGGGACGTCGGCTGATCGATGTCGACATCGAGTACTGGCCCTCGGAGGACCCGATCGAGGCCATGAGCCTGATCGCGGCCGGCGTGGTGACGGAGTCCTCCATCACCATCGAGCGCGTGCCGATCGAGTTCCTGGAGATCGAGCTGGCCACCCTTGCGCTGATGGGCCTGCGGTACACCCTCACCGAGGAATATCTCGCCCGCAATGGACACACCCGCCTGGTGGATCTCTCGATCGAGCCCGGTCCGCTGGTGGCGCCGAAGGACAAGATCGCGCCGATGCCCTTCCCGGGGCTCAATATCGACAACTTGCCCTTCTTTGCGTTGATCGCTGCCTGCGCCGAGGGCACCACCATGATCCACGACTGGGTTTACGAGAACCGCGCGATCTACCTCACCGAGCTCACCAAGGTCGGTGCGCAGGTGCAATTGCTCGACCCGCACCGGGTCATGATCACCGGGCCGACCCCCAAGTGGCGGGCAGCCGAGGTCATGTGCCCGCCGGCGCTACGTCCTGGGGTGGTCGTGCTGCTGGCCATGCTGGCCGCGCCCGGGACCTCGGTATTGCGCAATGTGTACGTAATCAACCGCGGCTATGAGGAGCTTGCTGAGCGCCTCAACGCCTTGGGTGCGACGATCGAGACCTTCCGCGACATCTGAGGTGCCCCGCATAGCCCGCCGGGCCAGAGGCGACGTCAGCGAAGGCGGTCGACCAGGGCGTTGACCGTGAGGCCCGCGGCCTCGAGCACCTGCGAGCGGGAGCCGTGGTCGAGGAATGCGGTGGGCAGTCCGTGGCAGTGCACCGCAGTGGGGCAACCCGCTTCAGCCACGGCATACGCGATCCGGGAACCCACCCCACCGGCGCCCACGCCATCCTCGATGACCGCAACCTTGCCGGCACCGGCGGCCCAACCGGCGAGTGCCGGGTTGACCGGCAACGCCCAGACCGGGTCAATCACGCGCACCCGCTGTCCCTCGGCGGCGAGCTTCGCGGCCACCTCGATCGCGAGCGACACCATCGAGCCGATGCCCACGAGGAGCAGATCCACCTCGCCGTCGTCCGGTTCGACGATGACATCGACGCCATCGACCGTGCGCACCGCCTCGATCGGTGCACCCACGGTGCCCTTGGGGTAGCGGATGACGGAGGGCGCGTCAGCGATCGCGACCGCCTCACGCAGGGCGGTCGGCACATGCTGACCGTCGCGCGGGGCCGCGAGGTGCAGCCCGGGCACGACCGCGCACATGGCCAGATCCCACATGCCGTGGTGCGATGCGCCATCCGGTCCGGTCACTCCGGAACGGTCCAGGACCACGGTCACGCCGGCACGGTGCAGGGCGCAGTCCATCAGGAGTTGATCGAAAGCCCGGTTCAGGAAGGTGGCGTACACCGCCACCACCGGGTGCAGGCCCGCGTAGGCGAGCCCGGCCGACATGGTGAGCGCGTGCTGCTCGGCGATCCCCACGTCAAAGGTCCGCTCAGGGAAATGCTGCGCAAAGGGTTGCAGCCCAACGGGCATCATCATGGCGGCGGTCAGGGCCACGACATCGGGCCGCTCCTCGCCGATCTGGACCATGGCATCGCTGAACTCATCGGTCCAACTGCGGCCGGCGAGTTCCAGCGGAAGACCAGTCTCGGGGTTGATCACGCCGATGCCGTGGAACTGGTCGGCCTCGTCGTTGACCGCATGGTCGTAACCGCGGCCTTTCTGGGTGATGACGTGCACGAGCACGGGGCCACCGAAGGACTTGGCCTTGCGCAGCGCAGCTTCCACGCTCGGGATGTCATGCCCGTCCACCGGGCCGAGGTACTTCAGGCCAAGGTCTTCGAACATGCCTTGCGGGGCGACGATGTCCTTGATGCCCTTCTTCATGCCGTGCAGGGTCTCGTACATCGCCCCACCGACGAGCGGGGTACGGGCCAGCGTGTGCTTGCCCCAGTCCAGGAAGCGCTCGTAGCCCCGCGTGGTGCGCAGGGTGGCCAGGTGATCGGCGAGGCCACCTTTGGTGGGGGCATAGGAGCGCTCGTTGTCATTGACCACGATGACCAGAGGGAGATCGCTCTCGGCGGCGATGTTGTTGAGGGCTTCCCAGGCCATGCCGCCGGTGAGTGCGCCATCGCCAATGATGGCGACCGTATGCCGCCCGCGCTCTGCGCGAACGGTGCGCCCCTGCGCGATGCCGTGGGCCCAGGACAGTGAACTGGAGGCATGCGAGCTCTCGACGACATCGTGCTCGGATTCGGCCCGGCTCGGGTAGCCAGAGAGCCCGCCCTGCTGTCGCAGACCCGAGAAGTCTTGTCGGCCGGTGAGCAACTTGTGCACATAGGACTGATGGCCGGTGTCGAAGACGATGGTGTCGCTGGGGCTGTCGAAGACCCGGTGGAGCGCCATGGTCAACTCGACGACGCCGAGATTGGGACCCAGGTGGCCACCGGTGCGGGCAACCGACTCCACGAGGAACTCGCGGATCTCTTGGGCCAAGGCGGGCAGGTCGCTCTCGGGGAGACGTTTGAGGTCCTGGGGGCTGGCGATCTGCGCGAGAAGACTCACCCCGCAAGTCTAGATGCCGCGTTACAGCCTGGGGACGAAGGCGCGACCCTCCATCGCCTCCAGAACCAGAGCCGCAGCCCGCGCGGCGGCGAGCAGCCGGACACCTTCGGCCTCCAGGTCGGCGAGCACTTGGGACACCCCCTCCGGCCCGATGACGTCGGTGAGATCGGGTCGCAGGTGACGGTAGGCCATCCGCATGGCCTCGAGTTGGGCGTCCAGGTGACGCGTGGTCACCCACGCTAGGGCCAGTGGGTGTCGGCGCCACCCGGCATACAGCCGGTAGTCCGCGGGGCACTGATCGAGCAGCCAGGCTACGGCGCGTTGTTGCCAGCCGTCGGCCTCTGGCGGTGGCACCCCTGGCGGCCATCCCGGTGGGCCGGTCCGCACCTGGGCGGCCGGGGCGCCGGGCGTGCTCGCGCGCCGTGGTGGCGGCGGCGTGGAATCGAACACATGTTCGATTCTAGGGGGTAGTCCAGTGGATCGGGAGACGTTTGAGACCGCGTTGGAAGTTGCTGCGCAGCAGGACCGGCTCCCCGGCTGGCTCGATCCAGGAGGTTCGGGTCAGCAGCTCGGTGAAGATCGCGACCATCTGCACGCGCGCCAGGTTTGCGCCCAGACAGAAGTGCGGTCCGTGCCCAAAGGCAAGATGAGCTTTGGGTGGCGGGCGAACGGCATACCGGGCCACCTCGAAGCGATCCGGGTCTGGGTAGACGGTCTCATCCCGATTGGCCGAGGCAAAGGAGACCACGACCTTCTCCCCCGCGGCGATCCGGTGACCGGCCACCTGGGTATCGACTGTGGCGGTGCGGCGGAAGGTCATCACCGGAGTCCACCAGCGCAGCATCTCCTCCACCGCGTGTGGGATCCCCGCGGGATCAGCGCGTAGGTCGCGCTGCGCCTGTGGATGCTCCAGGAGCGCGGCCAGACCGCCGGGGATGCCATTGCGCAGGGTCTCATTGCCGGCGACGGCGAAGAGCCAGAAGAGGTTCTCGAACTCCTCCAGGCTGACCAGCCCACCCTCATCATCCCGACTGGACATGAGGATGGACATGATGTCCTGGCCGGGCGTCGCCCGCTTGGCCGCGCCCAGGAGATGCGCATAGTGGTACAGGTCGGGCATCCCCGAGCGGGTGCGCGGGTCGGGCATGCGAGCATCCGGTCCCGGCGCAGGTCGCCGCGCCACCGCCTCCCGAGCCAACTCAGAGCCGCCGCTCACCTGGAAACTCGCACTCACGGCATAGTCCGGGTCTTGCCAGCCGATGACCCGATTGGCCCAGTCAAAGAGCAGCCAGCGGTCCTCACTGGGCATCCCCAGCAGATCGGCCAGGACGAGCAGCGGGAGCTCGGCAGCGACCCCTGTGGCGAAGTCGACCTCCCGCGGCCCTGCCAGCATGCGATCAACGATGACCCGGGCATGGGTGCGCACCTGCTCATCGAGCGCCCGCACCGCTCGGGGGGTGAACGAGGCCGCGAGCAGCCGCCGCAGCCGACTGTGCTCCGGCGGGTCCATATTGAGCATCATCCGGGTGACATAGGTCAGGTCCTCCGGGCGCTCCGGGTCCCTGATCTGGGTGCCACCCAGAGCCGAGGAGAATCGCTGCGCATCTGCGAGTACCTCGCGAACGTCCTTATGCCGCAAGACAAGCCAGTACCCGGGACCGGTCGGCCAGCCGGGCAAGGCGGGCTCGTCGACCCAGACAATGCCATGCCGACGACGCAAGTCAGCCAGCACGGCATACGGAACGCCGGTCTCGTAGGTGCCCGGGTCGTGGACGACCTCAGTGGCGCAGGAAGCGTTCAATGGCGGTAGCGAGGGCGACCGGGGTCTCGAACATCGGGTAGTGCCCAGCATTGGGCATGACCTCGATGGTGCAGTTCGGGAAATGCGGCTCCCAGGTCTGCCGGACCGTGGCCTCACCGAGCGCCGGATCATGCTCACCGGGGATGACGAGCATCGGGGTGTCATTGCCGGCGATCTCGGCCAGGAAATCGGGCTTGGCCCAGGCCTCAAGCGCACCATGGAAGGCTTCGCGAGTCGAGTGCTCGAGGCTCCAGTCCGCGACCGAAGCGACCCAGGTGCTGGTCAGCCGGTTGCCAGTCGTGAAGTCGATAATCCCCATCCGCATGTCTCGACTGTCCACGGCACCCCAGAAGAGATTGCGCCCATCCTCATCGAAGGGGGTCGGGCTCGCGCCGACCGGCGTCAGACCGATGATCTTGCGTACCCGCTGCGGGGCCTTGGCGAGGACGCGCAGCACGCCGGCACCGCCCATGGAGTGGCCGATCAGCGAGAAGCTGTCAGCGCCCAAGTCGTCGGCCAGCGCAAGGACGTCCCCCGCCACTTCGTCGAGCGTGAACACCCCCGCCTCGTGCATCCGGGCGCCATAGCCTCGGCAATCGGTGAACACCCAGGTGGCGAGCTCGGGGTCGAGGTAGTCGGGGAAACTCCCCCAGCCCTGTGCCGAACCGAACCAGCCGTGCAGCAGGAAGACGGTGTGCGGGCCGTGGCCCACAACGCGGTGCGGGATGGACATGCCGGGCTCCTTTGCTCTCGGGTCTCTGCCCTCACCCTAGTGATGGGTGCCCACATCCGGCAGGGGGCCTAGGGTCGCGGGTATGAGTCGACTCTCCGATCGCGCGTCCGCCGCGGCTGGGCGCCTGCACGCTGCCTATCGCAGGACGGGTGCCGACCTGCCCGGTGGCGATCCCTTGCGCGCCCACGGGGTGGCGATGGAGGGCTACTTCTGGCGGTTCAGTGACGCCGCCACCGGGCGGGCGGTCATCGCCCTGATCGGGGTCAACCGGGATGCACGTGGCGAGAGTTGGGCTCTGGTCGGCCTGGGTGCCTGGCCGGGGCGCAGCCTGGGGCTCGCCGTGGCCCCGACCGGCTGGGCTTCGCCGTCAGGTCTGCAGGTGCGGGCCGACGATGAGGGGCGCAGGATCTTTCGCGGCGATGAGCGACGGATCGAGGTCGATCTCGGCGCTCAAGGTCGGCTGGCGGTGGAGGTCAGCGATCCCCTGCTGTGGTCGGCTGCTCCGGGCAGATCCTTGCTTGGCGGGTCGAGCATCTTTCAGGCGGTGCCGGCCCTGAACCAGTACTGGCATCCCTGGCTGCTCGGTGGTCGGGCATCTGGGACGTTCGAGTTTGCTGACGAGACCTGGGAACTGCGGGATGCCCAGGTGTATGGCGAAAAGAACTGGGGCGCCGAGGGATTCCCAGATTCGTGGTGGTGGGGGCAGGCACAGGGCTTCGCTGAGCGGCGGGCCTGCGTGGCCTTCGCCGGTGGACAGGTGACGGCCGGGCCCTTGCGCACCGAGGTCACCGCCTTGGTCGTCGCGCTACCCGACGGGTCGGTGTTGCGCTTGGGCAATCCCGGGGTGTCCCCGGTCCGCGCTCGGGTCTCGGATGAGCTGTGGGAGCTCTCTGGCCGTTCGGTGCGTGGATGGACCGTCGAGGTTCAGGGCCGGGCCCCCTTGGGCGACGCCCACGTCTTGCCGGTGCCGCTACCGAGTGAGCGGCGAATGACCGCCGGGGCGATCGAGCACCTCGCTGGTGAGCTAGATGTCGTTGTGCGACAGCGCGGCACCCTCATCTGGGAGGGTGCGAGCGGCTTGGCCGGACTCGAGCATGGCGGGCTAGCGCGAGCCGAGGCCGAGCTGCGCCGCCGCGGCATACCGACGGGAGCCCCCGGGGCGTCCCCGTTGTCGGGATCCGAGCCCTAAAGGGCCTCGACCGAGAGAATGGTGGGCAGGTGACGGGCCACCTCGCGCCAGGTCTCCCCCTCATCGAGGCTGGCGAAGACGGACCCGCTGTTAGTGCCGAAGTAGACCCCGACGTCCGCACGACGGTCGGTAGCCATGCCCTGGCGAAGGACCGTGAAATAGCAGGCTTCTTGCGGGAGCCCCTCGCGACGCGCCTCCCAGGTGGTGCCTCCGTCACGTGAACGCCACACGGCGGCAGCGGCATTGGGTGGGAATCGGCCCTGGGTGTCGCCATTGAGCGGGATCGTCCAGAGCGTCTGACCATCGCGCGGATGAACCCGGATCGGGAAGCCGAAAGTCGAGGGCAGCCCCTCGGTGATGCTGGTCCAGGTCTGGCCACCATCGGCAGAGCGCCAGACGCCATAGTGGTTCTGCTGATACAGCACGTCTTCAGAGCCGTCGGCGCGCACGATGTTGTGGACACAGTGGCCAATCTGGCCATCGGCGGGGCCCGCGGGGTGGCCCTCGGCACGGCCGTCCGGATCATCGGCAAGGTCATTGCGACGCTCCCAGGTCGCTCCCCCGTCCTTGCTGGCGAAGACACCCGCCGCGGAAATGCCGATCCAGAGCTTCTCGGGGTCCGCGGGGTCGCTGATGATCGTGTGCAGGACCAGGCCCGCGGCCCCGGGATTCCATTCCCCCGCGCTGGGGTGGTCGGTCAGCCCCGGGACCAGTTCCCAGGTCTCGCCGTCGTCATCACTGACCAAGAGCATGGCCGGCTTGGTGCCGGCATACACCCGCTCGCCCACGCGACCGATCGACCAGACCTGGCCGAATTGGGTGCCAAAGGGCGGGTCCCAGGGCGCCCACCCGATCATCTCGGCGAATCCCGCATCATTGGCGGCCCATTCATCGGCCTTGCCCGAGGTGAGCCGGGCACAGGACCAGGTGTGCCCATGGTCGGTGGAGCGCCACACTCCGGCTCCGGACCATTCGCCGCCTCCGCCGGCCCACATCGTGCCGGTGTCCGGGTCCCCCACGACGTGATTGATCGGCCAGCCGTCGCAGTAGGGGCCGCGCACGGACCAATCCGCGCGATCGGCGCTCCCGTCCAGGATGAAGGCGCCCTTGGTGGTGCCGATGAGCAAACGAGGTACGTCGGTCATGGTCGGCTCCTTGGTCGAGGTGTGGCCCTGGTCCAGAGTAACCCGGCGCCACCGTACGCTTGCGGGCATGAGCATCGCCATCCGCCGAGCCGCTCCGCAGGACGCCACGGTGATCTCGGGGCATCGGGATGCGATGTTTGTCGAGATGGGAACCGCTCAGGAAGTAGTGGCGGCGGCGAGCGGACCAGCGCTGGCGTGGATCGCGGCAGCGCTTCGTGATGGGCGATATGTCGGGCTGCTGGCCTCCCCAGCGGGCGAGCAGGTCGTCCTCGGCGGCGTAGGTGTCTGCTGGTTGGACCTGCCCCCCAATACGCACACCACGGTGGACCGGCGGGCGTATCTGCTGAATATGTACGTCTCGCCCGAGTTTCGGGGACGCGGACTTGCGCGCCGGCTGGTGGACGAGGCCCTGGAGGTATGCCGCGAATCGGGAGTGACCGCGGTGTCCTTGCATGCCTCGGACGCGGGCCGACCGCTCTACGAGCGCCTGGGCTTCGTGGCAACCAATGAGATGCGCCTGACCCTGGACTGACCGGCCTCCCACCCACCCCTCGCGCCACACTTTTCCTCTGCTTGGTGAGCTTTCCTGGCGGGCCACACCGTGCGGCATATGCCGCGGTCAACTGTGGTGACCAAGCAGAGGAAAAGTGGGGCGGGTGGGGCGACGGAGGCGGCGATACCCATGCAGCGCGGCCCCCACCAGGTGGTGAGGGCCGCGCTGACGTGGCTCGCGGATGCCGCTAGCTCAGGACACCAGCGAACGCAGGACGTACTGCAGGATGCCGCCATTGCGGTAGTAGTCCGCCTCGCCCGGAGTGTCGATCCGCACGATCGCGTCGAACTCGATGGGCCCTTCGGCACCCTCGGCGCGCACCCGCACCGTCTTGGGCGTCGACCCAGAGTTGAGCTCCTCAACGCCGGTGATCGAGTAGGTCTCCTCGCCGGTCAGGCCGAGCAACTCGGCATTCTTGCCGGCCGGGTACTGCAGCGGCAGCACGCCCATACCGATGAGATTCGATCGGTGAATGCGCTCGTATGACTCGGCGATGACCGCGCGGACTCCGAGCAGCGCCGTGCCCTTGGCCGCCCAGTCCCGCGAGGATCCGGAGCCATACTCCTTGCCCGCCAGCACGACCAGCGGAACCTGCGCCGACTGGTATGCCGCGGACGCGTCGTAGATCGTCGTCTGCGGCGCCCCATCCTGAAGGAAGTTGCGAGTGAAGCCACCCTCAACCCCGTCCAGGAGCTGGTTGCGCAAGCGAATGTTCGCAAACGTGCCGCGGATCATCACCTCGTGGTTGCCACGCCGAGAACCATAGGAGTTGAAGTCCTTGGGTGCGACGCCATGCTCGGCCAGGTAGCGGCCCGCGGGCGAGTCCGCCTTGATTGACCCGGCAGGGCTGATGTGGTCGGTGGTGACCGAGTCGCCGAGCTTGGCGAGCACCCGGGCCCCGTTGATATCGGTCACCGGAGTGAGGCTCATAGCCATGCCGTCGAAGTACGTGGGCTTGCGGACATACGTCGATGAGGGGTCCCACTCGAAGGTTGACCCGGTCGGGGTCGGCAGCGACTGCCACCGCTCATCCCCCGCGAAAACATCCGCGTAGTCCTTCTCGAAGAGATCGCGCGTGATCGCGGACGCAATCGTCGACTCCACCGCGTCGGGCGACGGCCAGATGTCCCGCAGGAAGATCGCCACCCCGTCTGCGTCGAAGCCCAGCGGCTCGACATCGAAGTCGAAGTCCATCGTGCCGGCCAAGGCATAGGCGATCACCAGCGGCGGCGAGGCGAGGTAGTTCATCTTCACGTCCGGGTTGATCCGGCCCTCGAAGTTGCGGTTACCCGAGAGCACCGCCGACACCGCCAGGTCGCGCCGCTGAATCGCCGCCGAGACCTCCTCGGGTAGCGGGCCCGAGTTCCCGATGCAGGTCGCACAGCCATAGCCCACGAGGTTGAACCCGAGCTTGTCGAGGTAGGGCCACAGTCCGGCCGCCTCGTAGTACCCAGTGACGACCTTGGAGCCCGGAGCCATCGAGGTCTTGACCCACGGCTTGACCGACAGTCCGCGCTCCACGGCATTCTTGGCCAGCATGGCGGCGGCCATCATCACCGAGGGGTTTGAGGTGTTCGTGCAGGAGGTGATCGAGGCGATCACGACCGCACCATCCTTGAGCAGGTATGCCGCACGCTCGCCCTCCGCACTCACCTCCTCCTCACGCAGGTTGCCCTCAACGCCGTAGTTCTTGACGTCGAGCGAGAACTGCTGCTTGGACTCGGAAAGCACAATGCGGTCCTGCGGGCGCTTGGGCCCGGCAATGGATGGCACCACGGTGGATAGGTCGAGCTCGAGCTTCTCGGAGAAGCGCGGCTCGGCGGCCGGGTCGAGCCACATGCCCTGCGCCTTCGCGTACGCCTCCACGAGCGCCAGAGTCTCCTCGTCACGCCCGGTGAGCCGTAGGTAGTCCAGCGTGATCGAGTCGATCGGGAAGATCGCACAGGTCGAGCCGAACTCCGGGCTCATGTTGCCGATGGTGGCGCGGTTCGCCAGCGGCAGCGCCGCGACCCCCTCGCCGTAGAACTCGACGAATTTGCCGACGACCCCGTGCCGACGCAGCAGGTCGGTGATGGTGAGCACGACATCGGTCGCGGTCACGCCGGGCTTCATCGAGCCGGTGAGCTTGAAGCCGACCACCCGCGGGATGAGCATCGAGACGGGCTGGCCGAGCATGGCCGCCTCGGCCTCGATGCCGCCCACACCCCAGCCCAGCACGCCCAGGCCATTGACCATGGTCGTGTGCGAGTCGGTGCCGACGCAGGTGTCCGGGTACGCGATGCCATCGCGAACCATGGTCACCCGGGCCAGCCGCTCGATGTTGACCTGGTGGACGATGCCCGTGCCCGGAGGGACGACCTTGAAGTCATCGAAGGCCGTTTGGCCCCAACGCAGGAACTGGTAGCGCTCACGGTTGCGCTCGTACTCGATCTCGACATTGCGCTCGAAAGCATCGGCGCGGCCGAAGACGTCGATCTGCACGGAGTGGTCGATGACCAACTCGGCCGGCGAGAGCGGGTTGATCTTGGTGGGGTCTCCGCCGAGGTCGGCGACCGCTTCACGCATGGTGGCCAGGTCGACGACGCAGGGCACGCCGGTGAAGTCCTGCATGATCACCCGCGCCGGGGTGAACTGGATCTCGGTGTCCGGCTCGGCCTTCTCATCCCAGGAACCGAGCGCCCGGATGTGGTCGGCGGTGATATTCGCGCCGTCCTCGGTGCGCAAGAGGTTCTCGAGGAGCACCTTGAGGCTGTATGGCAGCGAGTCGCTGCCCGCCACCGCCCCAATCCGGTAGATCTCGTAGGCCTTCTCCCCCACACTCAGGGTGTCGCGGGCGCCGAAACTGTTGGTGCTGGCCACTCAGGGCTCCTTCCGAAATATCTTGACGTCAAGATATCTAACCATATGCCGCAAAGGTACGTCGAGCCTATGCCCGCCTGGTGAACAGCGCGATGGTCTCGAAGTGGTGGGTCATCGGGAAGGCGTCAAATGCCTGCACTTCACCGAGTTCGTACCCCTGGTCCAAGAGGTAGGCCGCATCCCGAGCCAAGGCCGCAGGATCGCAGGCCACATAGGCGATCGCGCGTGGTCGGAGGCCGGCGATGACGCGGCATACCGACTGACCGGCCCCCGAGCGGGGTGGATCGAGCACGACGAGATCGGCCGACTCAGGCAGCAGCGGCGAGCGCCTGAGCTTTCGGGGTCTACTGGTCCGCTGACCGGCCGCACCTCGCCGCTTGGGTCGCGGCACGCCAAACAGGTCATCGACGCGGCCCTGGATAACCAGGGCATTCCGGTAGGCCGCCAGGTTGCCTCGAGCGTGTCGGCACGCGTCAGCATCACTCTCCACCGCAATGACCTGGCCCAGCGGGGTGACCGCGTCGGCGAGGAAGGCAGCAAAGAGCCCCACGCCGGCATACAGATCCAGCACCCGGTCTCCCGGCTGCGGGTTGAGCATGCGTAGGACGGATGCGACGAAGGCCGGCGGCGCCCCCGGATGCACTTGCCAAAAGCCCCGCGCCGAGACATGGAAATCCAGCGAGCGGCCATCGATCTCGACTCGCTCCGTCACCACCGGGGCGGCCGCGGCCACGGGGGTCGGCACGACCGTTCGCGGGCCAACGCTCGGGACGATCACATCGACGGCGGTGGTATCCCGCCACGTCCGATCCAGGACATCCTCACCTTGCGCCCCCGGCACCCCCAGGAGGCAGCATTCGATCTCAACGAGTTCGTGCGAGCGCGCCCGGCGCAGTCCAGCTCGCCCCTGCGCGGACACCGCAAACTCCACGCGGGTCCGGGTACCCAGGCCGTCCGGCTGCGCGCCCGGTAGCTCTTGGACCGGGACGCTGATCTCCCGGCGGGTCAGGCGGGCGAACTGCTCGGCCAACACTGCGGCCTTGAGCTCTCGTTGGTAGCCCAGCGCGGCGTGCTGCAGGTCGCAACCGCCACAACCACCGGGCGCCGAGTACTGACAGGGTGGCTCAACCCGGTGTGGTGAGGCCGCCCGGACGGCGGTCGCGTCCGAACGCACGAAGCGACCGCCCGAGCCGAGTTCGGTGACGATGACCTGGACCTTCTCTCCGGGTAGCCCGCCGGCCACGAAGACGACCTGACCGTCGTGCCGAGCCACACCCAGGCCACCGTGGGCAAACCCGGTGACCTCGACCTCAAAGGTCTCGCCGACCTCAGCCATCGCCATACCGCAGTGCCGAGGGCACCGGGCGCTCCTCGTCGAGTTTCTCGGCCATCCCCTCGGAGGAGGCCAACTGCCAGGGCACCGAGGAGACCATCACCCCGGAGGTGAAGAGCAGCCGCGCGCGAATGCGAAGGGCCGACTGGTTGTGCAGCAATTGCTCCCACCAGCGACCCAAGACGTATTGCGGGATGTACACCACGACGAGATCCCGGGGGTTCCCCGACCGGATCGAACGCACATAGTCCACCACCGGCCGGGTGATCTCCCGGTACGGGCTGTCGAGCACCTTGAGTGCCACCGGAATGTCCCGCCGGTCCCACTCGGCCTGCAAGGCGGCAGTCTCCTCCGGGTCGACCATGACGGTAATGGCCTCGAGGATGGAGGGGCGGGTGGCCCGGGCGTAGGCCACCGCGCGCAGGGTGGGCTTGTGGATCTTGGAGACCAGGACGATGGCGCGCACCCGCGAAGGCAGCAACTGGTGCGCGGTATCGGCCTCGCTCACGGCCAACTCGTCGCGGACTCGGTCGTAATGCCGCCGGATGGTGGTCATCATGAAGAAGAGCACCGCCATGGCGGCGATCGCGTAGCCGGCGCCATGCGCGAACTTGGTGGCCAGCACCACGAGCAGCACCGTCCCGGACATGACGGCACCGATGCCATTGATGATCCGGCTGCGCTTCATCCGGGCGCGGGCCGCGGGATCCTGCTCAGTGCGGAGGTGCCGATTCCAGTGCCGAATCATGCCGGTCTGACTCAGCGTGAAGGAGACGAAGACCCCGACGATGTAGAGCTGGATCAGCCGGGTCACCTCGGCGTTGTAGGCCACGATCAGCACGGCCGCCGCGCTGGCGAGGATGAGAATGCCATTGCTGAAGGCCAGGCGGTCGCCACGGTTATGCAGTTGACGTGGCAGGTATCCGTCCTTGGCCAGGATGGATCCCAAAACCGGGAAGCCATTGAATGCCGTATTGGCCGCGAGGATCAGGATCAGGCCGGTGACGACGGAGACGAGCACCACGCCAGCCGAGAAGTTGGAGAAGACCGCCTTGGACACCTGGCCCATCACGGTGTCCTGGACGTACCCCTCGCCCACCGGAACACCGTCCTTGGCCAACTGAACCGCGGGCTCCTCGGCATAGTGGATGCCCGTCCAGCGAGCCAGACTCACCATCGACATGAGCATCGTCACCGAGATTGCGCCCATGAGCAGCAGCGTGGTTGCGGCATTGCGGCTCTTGGGTTTCTTGAAGGCCGGAACCCCGTTGGAGATCGCTTCGACTCCGGTCAGGGCGGCGCACCCCGACGAGAACGAACGCAGCAGCAGGAACGCCATGGCCAGCCCGCCCAGTGATTCGTAGCCAGGCTCGGGCAGCAGGGTCAGGCCCGCGCTCTCGGCTGGCGGCAAGGTGCCGGTGAACTGCCGGATGAAACCGTATGCCGCCATCCCCAAGATTGTGGCCATGAAGAGGTAGGTGGGAATGGCGAAGGCTGTCCCAGACTCGCGCACACCCCGCAGGTTCATGGCGGTCAGGGCGGCCACGATCACCACCGCGACGATCGCTTCGTGGCCGCGCACGAAACTGAAGGACGAGGCGGCATTCTGAACGCCCGAGGAGACCGAGACCGCCACCGTGAGGACGTAGTCCACCAGCAGAGCACTTGCCACGGTGAGGCCGGCCTTGGGGCCCAGGTTGACCGTGGCGACCTCGTAGTCACCGCCGCCGGAGGGGTAGGCGTGCACATTCTGTCGGTAGGACATCACCACGACGGCCATGACGACCACCACGGCCAGCGCGATCTTCCAGGACTGCGTCAGAGCCAGGGCGCCCCCGGCCAGCCCGAGCGTCAGCAGGATTTCGTCGGGCGCGTAGGCAACCGAGGAGAGCGCATCGCTGGCAAAGACTGGCAAGGCGAGCTTCTTGGGCAGCAGGGTCTCGCCGAGACGGTCGCTGCGCATTGCTCGACCGATGAGAATGCGCTTGAGCAGACGGCCTGAAGTGGACACCGGATCACTGTATTCCGCACGCCCCGGTGTAGCGTCATCAGCCGTGCACTTCGTGATCATGGGATGCGGCCGGGTGGGTGCCTCTTTGGCACGCGCAGTGGACCGATTAGGACATAGCGTTGCGGTCATCGATCAGGACCCCAGTTCCTTCGACCGGCTCGGCCCCACGTTCCACGGGCGGATGGTGACGGGTATCGGTTTTGACCGAGACACCCTGACCGAGGCAGGCATCCACGATGCGTATGCCTTCGCGGCCGTCTCTAGCGGCGACAACTCCAATATCCTCGCCGCCCGTGTGGCCCGGGAGACCTTCGGGGTCGAGCATGTGGTCGCCCGGATCTACGACCCTGGCCGTGCCGAGATCTACCAGCGGCTCGGAATCCCGACCGTCGCCACCGTGAAGTGGACCAGTGATCAGATGCTGCGTCGTCTGCTCCCGGAAGGCCATGTGCCCGAGTACGTGGATCCCACGGGCGCCGTCGTGCTCGCGGAAGTCGCCGTTCACACGGCCTGGGTGGGACATCGACTGCAGGACATTGAAGTAGCCACCGGCGGTCGACTCGCCTTCCTCACTCGCCTCGGCGAGGCCATCCTCCCCCGGCCCGACCACGTCTACCAGGAGGGCGATCTCGTGCATCTGCTCCTCCCGCGGGGCGCGGTCGATGCCGCCGACCGGGTGCTCGCGACCGAGCCACCCGTCCACTAGCCACTCCAGGAGCCTGACATGCATGTCTTCATCGCCGGAGCGGGCAGCGTCGGCCGGTCCATTGCCCGAGAGCTGATTCGCAATACCCACGCGGTCACGCTGATCGACCGGGACACCAGTGCCGAGCGGATGGCCAAGATTCCCACGGCCACCTGGGTGCGGGCAGACGCGTGCGAGCTTGAGGCCCTACGTGACGCTCAACTCGCTACGGCCGACGTCGTGGTGGCGGCCACCGGAGATGACAAGGTCAATCTGGTGCTCTCCTTACTGGCCAAGACCGAGTTCGCCGTGGGGCGCACGGTCGCCCGCGTCAACAACCCCAAGAATGAGTGGATGTTCGACGACGCCTGGGGCGTCGATGTCGCGGTCTCCACGCCTCGGTTGATGACCGCCCTGATCGAGGAAGCGGTCAGCGTTGGCGATCTGGTCCGCATCTTCGAGTTCCAGCAGGGCCGCGCGATGATGGTCGAGATGACCCTGCCCACCGACAGCCCGTATGCCGGTCGTCGCCTCGGTGACATCAGCTTCCCCCCGGACACGGTCCTGACGGCGATCATCCGCGACGGCCATCCGATCGAGCCCAGCCGCGATGACGCCCTCGAGGCGCACGATGAACTGCTCTTCCTGACCACCGCTGACGGAGAGGCGGTCCTCGAAGATCAATTGGCGCCGGGACGCACGCACAAGCGAGACACCCCGGAGAACTAACGTTCAGGGGGCCTCGATCGGGGTCCGTCCACGCATCAAGAGCCAGCCCATGGCCACGACGGCGGCAATGTACAGCGGCCACCCAAGGACGATCTTGGCCACCCCGAGGGCTGCGACATTGCCCGCCAGGTAGAGCGGCACCATGATCCCTAGCCTGATCGCGTAGAGCGCCACCAGGACCCACGTCAGCCGAGTGCATACCGCCAACACCGCTGAATCCTTGCGCCAACCGAAGGGGTCCTGGGCGGCCTCAGGGTCGGTGGCCGCAAGCAAGAAGCCGACCATCGGGTAGCGCACCAGAATGCTGAGCAGGGTCAACGCACCGAAGACCGCCGACCAGATCAAGCCACCCAAGAAGGCATCTTCAGCGCGACCGGACCGCAAAGCCAGGAATGCCGCGATGGCCGTGGGGAGCACGGAGGAAAGCGCGTAGCGCAACGACGATCGTTGAGCCAAGCGCAGCGCCACCAGGAGTGCCACGACCGCCCCGGAAGCGATCACCGAGGACCGAACGTCCTTGGTCAGCGTCCAGGTGACCACAAAGGCGACGGTCGGCAGGCCGGTCTCGAGCCCTCCCCGCCAGCCGCCAAGGCCCTGCGCCAATCGCTCCCGGATCACCTGCTCCACGGTCTGCCCCGTGGTCCGCTCGCTCATGAGGGCACGATGTCGTAGAAAGGGTTGTAGATCCGTCGAACGGACCCTGCGCACGACACTCGCCCCCGGGCCCTGATCGTCACGCCGGGCCGGATCCCGGCGATCTTGCGACGCCCCAGCCAGATCAACTCGACCGAGCCATGGCCGTCGAAGACCTCGGCCACCAGCGCCGGGACATTGCCTCGGGGCGGCAGGGTCACGGAACTGATCGAGCCCAGGACGACGGCTTCGGATCGATCGACGAGGTCGGAGCAGCGATCAACACCCGCAGCATGACCCTGGGCGCGCAACTCCTGCGCTTGTTGCTCGGCGGTCGTGCTCGCCAGGGCGGTGAGCCGGCCCCGCAGTCCCATCAGCGAACCTCGGTGATCTCGGGTCCACGCTCGAAGGGGTTCAACTCGGTGTTCTCGTCGGCCGGGTCGGCCTCGATGCCGTGGGTCGCTGGATCCCCGGGAAGGGTGAGCGTGAGTGCCTCTCGAGGCGCCATGGGGTTGTCGCCTCGGCGCACAACAATGTCGCTGAAGAGCTCTTCCAAGGAGGCTCGGGCCGCTGGATCGATGGCAGCCTTCCCGGCGAACACCCCACGCAGGAACCAGCGCGGACCGTCAACGCCGACGAAGGTCACCGGAGCGAAAACCGTGCGGCCATCGGGGCCCGCCATCGGCATCCGGGTCAGCAACTCAGGACCGAAGGGCCCGTCCCGCTCCTCCACGGTGGCGCCGGCACCGCGCAGGTTGTCGCCGATCTCCGTACGGATCTCGTCCCAGAGCCCTTCGCTGCGCGGCGCGGCAAAAAGCTGCGCCTGAACACTGGACTCAACAACATCGTGGGTCGCTTCATCCTTGGACACCAGCATGACGCCGGTCACCTGTTGGGCGCTCTGGTCGACCTCGAGTCGCAGTTCTAGTCCGGGTCGACCCGGGACTGCCAGGGCGCCTAAGTCGACACGCTCGCCGATGTCGGAGACCTCAGAGATATCCCATGGGCCGTGCGCCGAGCCACGAGCACGGATGGCGCTGGCGGCGTCATCGCTGTCGGACGGGCCGCTGACTTTGGGCACAGCGGAGGTACCCTCGGGGACCTCGTCGGCCTTGTTGCGGCGGCGGAAGATGCTCACAGTGGTGCGTCCTGTCGTGCTGGGGAGTGAAAACCCCCGGTGGATCCGTGCCCAGTCTCTCCCCGAGCCGACGACGGAAGCGAATCGGCTCGCTCGAAGGTGCCACAAAGGACCTCCTGAATCACCAGTTGGGCGATCCGATCACCCACTCGAATCGTGAACGGCTCACTGGGGTCCAGGTTGATGAGGTTGACCAGAATCTCGCCTCGGTAGCCGGCGTCGATGGTTCCCGGGGCATTGACGATGCTGATGCCATGCCGAGCGGCCAGGCCTGAGCGAGGGTGCACGAGGCCCACCGTGCCTTCAGGCAGCGCGATGGCGATCCCCGTGGGAATGAGCGCCCGCTCCCCTGGCTGCAAAGTCACTTCCGCCACCGACGTCAGGTCGGCCCCGGCGTCGCCATCGGTGGCATAGGTCGGTGCGGCGGCGTCCGGGTGGAGCGCCTTCCAGGTGACCGAAATCAGGCCGCGCACTCGCGGCATACCATCTGGCCGTTCTTGTCGCTGGCCAGCTGACTGCGGTGGTGCACCAGGAAGCACCGGGAGCAGGTGAATTCGTCGGCCTGCCGCGGCAGAACCCGCACGGAGAGCTCCTCGCCGGAGAGGTCGGCACCCGGAAGCTCGAAGCCCTCGGCATGCTCGGTTTCGTCCACGTCGACACTCGACGTGCGCGAGTCCACCCGGCGAGCCTTGAGTTCCTCGATCGAGTCCTCGTTCAGTTCGTCGTCGGTCTTGCGCGGTGCGTCGTAGTCGGTTGCCATCGAAATGCCTGCCTTCATCAAGGTTGCGATCGTGCGCGGCGATTGTGCCCCATCACCGCCAGATTTGCCACGTGAGCGCTCGAACGGCTCAGATAATTCCCGACGAACGATAGGCGCCGAGGACCAGAGCCGGAAATTCGGGGTCCAATCCTGGGGCACATCCCCAGGCCAGCGTGCTGTCCGGCCCACTGGCCTCCGGCCCCCCGACGCGCGCGCCGGCTTCGACCGCGATCAACCAACCCGCCGCGAGATCCCAGGGGTTGAGACAACTCTCAAAGAAGCCATCCAGTGAGCCTTCGGCCAGCAAACACAGATCCAGCGCCGCACTTCCCAGGCGCCTGATGTCGCGGATGGAACCGATCACCTGCGCCAGGGCGCTCGCCTGGGCAACCCGCCGCTGGGCGTCATACGAGAAGCCTGTTCCCACCAAGGCCCGCGGCAGGTCGCGACATGCGGACGCCTGGAGACGCTCAGTGGCGTGTTCGGACCAGCGCACCGCGCCATGCCCGCGGGCTGCCCCCCAGGCCAGCCCCAGCGCCGGCGCCACCACTGCACCCGCTAAAGGGCGCCAGGCGCCCCACACGCTCGGGTCACCTTCCACGGCGGCCACGCTCACGGCATAGAACGGCAGGCGATAGAGGTAGTTGGTGGTCCCGTCGATCGGATCGACCACCCAGGTGATCCCCGTGCGACCGCTCCGGCCGCCTTCTTCCTCACCCAGCACCGCGTCATCCGGCCGCGCCTGGGCCAAGGCCGTAAGGATGCGAGCTTGGGCAGCTTGGTCCATCTCGGTCACCACGTCCACATCGCTGGACTTGGTCGAGAAGCGCAGCGCCCCCGGACGGTGATCAAGGACCAATCTGCCTGCCTCGGCCGCGACCTCCCGAGCGAGATCGCGCAGTTCGAGTAGCGCCGGTGAGGTGGGGGCGGACACGGCCACAACCTAGCGTCTCAGCGCACGACCTCGGCGTGGGAACCGCGCTGCTCGGGTACAACGTGTCAGAGTCGGGTGACGTACGAGTACCCCCGAGGAGCCCACGATGCGCGAGCTGCGACTAATCGGCGTCCACGACGACGGCCAACGCCTCGTCCTGCGCGACGGCGATGGAAAGCAGTATGTCGTGGCCCTTGACGAGGCACTGCGCGCTGCCGCTCGGCGGGATCGTCCGGCCTTGGGGCAGCTGCAGATCGCCATGGAGGGCGGCGCCAGTCCCCGCGAAGTGCAGTCCATGATTCGCGCTGGGCTGACCGCGGACGAAGCCGCGCATCGCAGCGGCTGGACCGTGGAGAAGGTGCGCAAGTTTGAGGGCCCGATCCTGGCCGAGCGTGAATACATAGCCGGCAAGGCGAGAGAATGTGCCGTCGAGCCCCGGGGTGAACGTCCGACGACGCTCACCAGCAGAGTCGAGCGGCGTCTGCGGGACCGCGGCGTGGATCCGGCCGAGGCCACCTGGGACTCCTCGCGCGACGAGAGCGGGGTCTGGACAGTTCAGCTGGCTTTCGAGGCCGGCGGTCGCGAACGACTGGCGCGCTGGCGCTACGAACCGCTGGGCGGCTCGGTTCTCCCTACCAACGACGAGGCACGCTGGATGAGCGAGCCGGACTCCGCCGGGCCCATCCCAGCGCCCCATGTCCTGCCCGGCGACGATCCGCTGTCCATGGTCTACGACATCGAAGCCGATGGTGGGGTACGGCCCCGGGAGCACCGTCGAGGCTCTGACGATCCGGTTGACCTGATGGCCGCCATGCGGGACCAGTCGCGGCTGGCCCGGCGCACGCGACGTCGTGGACCGGCCACAGCACCGCGAGGTCTGGTGGAAGTGCCCGAAGCCCTCCCCATCGACGAGCTACTCATCGACCCGGCCACTGCACCGGAACCGCCGGTGGCCAGGGCAGCGCACCCGGTCGAGTCTCATCTCAACGATGAGGACTTTGCCGAGGAGAGCGACGACATCGCGGCCACCGAGGAGAAAGCGGTGCCGCAGGAGCGTGCTGGGCGGCGCCAGGGGCGACCCAAGGTGCCCACCTGGGACGAGATCGTCTTTGGCACCAAAGGTTCCGGTCAGTCCTAACCGCCTGGTCGTGGCACCGGACACACGTCGAGATCGAAGGGCAGCACGTCGGTCGAGGGCGAGGCGGCCCGGGCAGCTTGGCTGTTCATCCGCCGCATGAAATGCCGGCGGCAGAGCACTTCGTATTCCACAACGCCGGCGTCTGCCGCGGCGGTATCACCGACGACGACCTGCTCACCCTCGATGACCATCACGCCGTCGACGACGCGCGCATTGTGCGTCGCCCGAGCACCACACCAGCACAGGGCTTCGACTTGGAGGACTTGGACCCGGTCGGCCAACTCGATCAGTCGACGGCTTCCCGGGAAGAGTTGAGTCCGGAAGTCTGCGGTAATCCCGAAGGCGTGCACGTCGATGCCCAGCTCATCCACCAGGCGAGCCAATTGCTCGACCTGGGCCGGAGTGTAGAACTGAGCCTCATCGCAGATGAGGTAGTCCACCCGGGAGCCACGAGTCAGGCAGTCCACGGCAAGGTCCCAGAAGTCGACTTCGTCGGTGACCTCGATGCTGGGGACGGCCAGGCCGAGGCGCGAGGACAATACCGACTCGCCGGCGCGGTCGAGCTTGGTGAAGATCAGCCCCTGACGGCCCCGCTGACGATTGTTGTGGTCCATTTGAAGCGCCAGGGTGGACTTGCCGCAGTCCATCGTCCCCGAGAAGAAGACCAACTCAGCCACGACTGCCCTCCGCGACGTGAACGAACGGAATGCCAAGTTCCTCAGGCGTGATGGAGCCGTGCAATCCCTTGAGCGCGAGGACGTTGGCGTTATCCCGCGTGGAGTCGACCACCGAAAAGCCCGGACCCATGACCGCCAGGATGTCCCCGATTCTGGGCAGATTGTCGGGCTCGACCGGCCCAAACCAGTTGCGAGACAAGGCGTCCTCTCGGGTGAGCACCACGGCCCGCTCCCCCAGGGCGGCCTGCCATGCCGCGAGGACGTCGGCTGCCGCCCCCGGCTCGCAGTACAGCTGGCGTGCGCGGGGCTCACCCCCCAGATGCCGAATGCCGCGGGTCAACGCGGGCTCGTAGGCAAGGTCAACTCTCGTCTCGTGAGGCACCAGCATCATGCCGTGATCGGCGGTAATGCTGAGCGAGCAACCGGAGGGCAAGGAAGCCGCGAGCCGAGCCAACTCGCGGTCCACCGCTTCCACCTCCGCGCCCCACTCCCAGGACTCCGGTCCGAAGACATGCCCCACCGTGTCCACCTGTGCCCAATAGGCATAGATCAGCGAGCGCTGCCCGCTGGCCAATACCCCGAGCACGGCGTCGATGCACTCCGGCCAGGTCCCCGCGGCAATGAAGCGGCCGCCGCGCAGGGCCGCCCGGCTCAAGCCAGAGCCTTCGAAGTGTGCGGGGCCGATGGAGACCACCTCGATGCCAGCGGCGGCTACGAGTTCGAGCACGGTGTCGTGCGGCTGCCACTCCTCAGGCACTGGGCCGTCCTTCCAGGACAGCTCGTTGACGAGGCGATCGGCCTGCGGCATAAGGACCTCATAGCCGAGCAGGCCATGGGTACCGGGCAGCAGCCCCGTGCCGAAAGATCCCATTGAGGTGGCCGTCGTTGACGGGTGCCCACAGATGATCCGGGTGGTGCCAGCGCGTTGCGCGCGCAGCCACGGGGCATGTCCTCCCCGGCGCTCCAACTGGTCGTAGCCGAGTCCGTCGATCAGCGCCACGACCGCGCTGTGGGCAGGCTCCAGGTCGAAGGCGGCGCGCCGAGGCGGGGGCATCGAGACACCCAGGCTCGCGGCAATGCTGGGCAGGACGTCAGCGAGCGAACCCCCGGCATAGTCGACGGGGAGAAGTCCGTGCATCAGCGACCCTGGCCAACGACACTGGAGAGCGCACGGGAGAAGGCCATCGCCTCTTCGAGGGCAGCCGACCCGTCGGCCGCCGCCGAGATCCGTAAGACGAGGTCGTCTCCGGTGATGGTGCCTTCAAAGCCGTGATCGGCTTCGCAGTTGGGGTCCGCGCAGGAGGCCGGCATGAGGTCGACTCGCGACACCGTCCCCCACCCGACCGTCAGGGTGAGCTCCCGACCGAAACTCCCGGGCCGATAGCTGAGGGGATCCTCCACGACGTGGGTCAACATGACCGCCCGCACAGACGACAGCGGGATGGACTCGGTGGTTGCCGTGGCGATATCCCGGACCTCGGGGTTGTCATCCGAGCGGTCATCTGCGTGGGCGATCACCAGCCGAGTGGGCGTCAGAGCCAGGACCGTGACGTGGCGCAAGACCACATCGCGGTCAAAGGTGGTCTCCTGGTGCACCAGGTGCGCGGCCACCGTCTCGGTCCCCACCGCCGCGAGCATGACATCAGCAACCAGGGCCGGAAAGTAGCCCGCTCGCTCGATGGAGGCGAGCAAGGCGCTCGGCAGCGTGGGCACAGCGGAAGGCGACGTCATCCCCCCATTGTGGGGCACGCTCACGTCAGTGACCGCCGTCCCGGGTCAGTCCGTCGCGGCGCTGGGGCGATCGTGATGTCCGCGCCGAGAACATCGGCCCCGCCGGCATGGGCGTTGACGGTGTTGAGGGCCAGCGAGGCGATTTCGGGCAGGTCGTCGGCCATGACCGAGACCCTGGCAATCATCTCGGCCAGGGCGCTTTGGTCGACCGGCTCGCCGCCTTCGTGACCGCTGAGCAAAGGTGCGCCCTTGATCGAGGTCAACAACTCGGTAACCGTGACGTCGGTCAAGGGCGGAATGCGGTAGGCCACATCCCCCAGCAACTCTCGGGCCAAGCCGGCCAGGCTGAAGCCGATCACCGGTCCAAAGAGCGGATCCTCATCTGAGGTGATCACGCAGGGGACCCCGACCGTTGCCATCCGCTGAACCACGAAGCGATCGGCGCCCAGGGGTTTGAGGGTTTCCGTGAGTGAATTCCACGCCTCGATGAGCGCCTCGGGGGTACGCAGGTCGATCCGGACACCTTTGACGCCGCCCTGGCGACGAACGGACTTCGCGGTGGACTTCAGCACCACCGGGTAGCCAACCTCGGCCGCTGCGGCCAGGGCTTCCTCGGCATTCGCCACGGCGCGCTGCGGCCAGACCTCAATGCCGTATGCCGCCAGCAGCGCCGAGGCCTCGTCGTGCGTCAATCGGCGCCCCTTCGGGTGAATCGAGAGCACCGTATTGACGATGTCCTCGGCAATCCGCCGATTGATGCCGCTCGGCGCCACCTCGGTGCCATGATCCCTGGCTGCCCACTGCGCGTATCTGGTGACCGTCGCCAAAGCGCGCACCGCATCCTCGGGCATCGCGTACACCGGGATCGCGCGCCCTTCGTCCTCGCCGGTACCGGCCAGTGTCTTGGAGCCGTCATCAACCCCTCGCATCCCGAGGAAGGTCGCAGCCACCGGCTTCGCGGCGCCGGCAGCAGCCGCCCGGACGGCGGCCCCCACTTCCTCATCGACGGTGATCAGTGGCGGAATGAAGCAGGTCAGCACGGAGTCCACGTCCGGGTCGGCGAAGGCGGCTTCGAGAGCGACCTGGAACTCATGGGCACTCGCCTCGGAGGGCAGCGACACCGGACCGTGGGTCACCCGCAATCCGAAACTGTCCGCGGCATCGGCCGTCAGCGTCCCCAGCGCATCAGAGTTGCCCACGATGGCCACCCGGTCCCCGCCCGGCAGCGGCTGATTGACGACGAGCTGAGCAACGTCAAAGAGCTGATGAACATTGTCCACGCGCATCACGCCGGCTTGTTTGAGCATCGCCGAGAAGACCTCGGGGCGAGCCCTGGTATGCCGAACCTTGTGTCCCGGCGGCACGCCGTGCCGAGAGGCGCCTGACTTCACGACGACGACGGGCTTGATGACGGCCAGGTTGCGCGCGATCCGCGAGAACTTGCGGGGATTTCCCATGGATTCCAGGTAGAGCCCGACCACGGTGGTCTGCTCATCGTCGATCCAGTACTGCATGAAGTCATTGCCCGACACATCCGCCCGGTTTCCGGCGGAGGCAAAGGTCGACAGTCCCAAGCGGCGGCGAGCGGCGGATGCGAGGACCGCGATAGAGAGTGCTCCGGATTGGGCAAAGAGGCCCAGGTGTCCCGGTGGCGGCAGTGTGGGGGCCAACGAGGCATTGAGCCGAACCTCGGGGCTGTTGTTGATCAGACCGAAGCTATTGGGCCCGACAACCCGCATGCCGGAGCCGCGGGCCCGCCGCACCAATTCGGCCTGCCGCCGGGCTCCCTCCTTGCCGGCTTCGGCGAAGCCCGAACTCATGACCAGCAGAGCCTTGACCTCGGCAGCCGCGCATTCGTCGACCACTTCGAGCACCGCGTGCGCCGGCACGGTCACGATGGCCAAGTCGACCGGCTCGGGGATCGCGCTCACCGAGGGATACGCGTGGTGGTCGGCGATGGATTCCGCATTGGGGTTGACCGGGTAGATCGATCCCGCAAAGCCCTCGGCCAGCAGCCGGTTGAGCACGGTGTTGCCCACCGTGTCGGTGCGCCGACTGGCGCCAATCACCGCGACCGAGCGCGGGTGCAGCAGTGCGCGCACGCTCACCGCCTCGGCCCGGTGCTCTCGGGACATCGCGACAGCTTTGGACCGGTCGGTGGGCTCGATATCGAACTCAACCTGCACCACGCCGTCCTCGACCCGGCGCTTTACGGCATAACCCGCCTCCGAGAAGACCGCAAGCATCCGGCGATTGTGCGGCAGCACCTCGGCCGTGAACTTGGCCAGACCCATGTCTTGGCCGATTGCGGCCAAGTGCTCGAGGAGGACCGAGCCGATCCCCTTGCCCTGGTAGTGATCGGAGATATTGAAGGCGACCTCAGCGCTGCGGGTGTCGATCCGGTCATAGCGCCCGATCCCGATGATGTCCTCCCGCATGGTCACCACGAGGGCCACCCGGTCGACATAGTCCACATGCGTGAATCGATGGACGTCTCGGTCGGAGAGCTGACGCAGCGGGGCAAAGAAGCGGAAGTAGATCGACTCCTCCGATTGGCCCGCGTGGAAGCGGTGAACGCCCTCAACATCGGATGGTCGAATGGGGCGTAGGTGCGCCACGGTGCCATCACGAAGGACGACGTCGGCCTCCCACTGCGTCGGATACCCAGGGGGAAGCGAGTCCTCTTCCGTCATGAGTCCATCCTCCCACCGGCACACTGGAGGCGTGGAATTGAGGGAGGCTATTCGCCGTCGCCGCATGGTCCGTCGTTTCGACCCGTCGCGGGAGGTGCCGCTCGCCCTGGTGCGGGACCTGGTGGCGCTCGGGGTGCGGGCCCCCTCGGCGGGCTTTTCCCAAGGGTGGGACTTCGTTGCGCTGAGTTCCCCGGCGGCCCGTGAGCGCTTTTGGTCCGCCGCCGCGCAGGACGCCGATGAGGATGGCTGGCGGCGCGGCGTGAGTGCCGCCCCGGTGCTCATCCTGTGTCTATCCGATCCGCAGGCCTATCTGGATCGGTATGCCGCCCCGGACAAAGGGTGGACCGACCGCTCGCTGGAGCACTGGCCGATTCCGTACTGGGATACCGACGTCGCCATGGCCGCCATGCAGATTCTTTTGGGTGCCGTCGACGCGGGCGTGGGCGCGCTCTTCTTTGGGGTGCCCACACCTAGCCACGACGCGGTACGAGCGGCCTTCGAGATCCCCGCTGATCGACGCCTAGTGGGGGTCATCGCGCTGGGTTTCGAGCAGACTCGGGTATCCGGCTCCGCGCGGACCCGACGCCGGCGCACCCTCGATGAGGTCCTCCACCTGGACTCCTTCGGCGTGCCTCACCCCGGAGCCTGAGCGCGGTGGGCGAGGATGACGCGCATGGCCCGATCCGCAGCACCTCCCCCACCCCCCGACGACGACGAACGCATCGTCGACATCGACGTCGAGCAGGAGATGCAGGCGGCCTTCCTCGAGTACTCCTATAGCGTCATCTACAGCCGCGCATTGCCTGATGCCCGCGATGGGCTCAAGCCCGTCCAGCGACGAATCCTGTACGGCATGCACGAGTTGGGCTTGCGCCCCGATCGCCCGCATGTGAAGTCGAGCCGGGTCGTCGGCGAGGTCATGGGCAAGTACCACCCGCACGGGGACCAGGCAATCTACGACGCCCTGGTGCGGATGGCGCAGCCGTTCACTATGCGGCTGCCGCTGGTTGATGGGCATGGCAACTTCGGCTCGCTGGATGACGGACCCGCAGCGTCGCGGTACACCGAGGCCCGGATGGCTCCGGCGGCGCTGCTCATGGTGACCGGGCTCGACGAGGAGACCGTCGACTACGTCCCGAATTACGACGATTCGATGACCCAACCGGGGGTTCTGCCTGCGGCCTACCCCAACCTCATCGTCAATGGCGCCAGCGGGATCGCCGTGGGCATGGCCACCCAGATGCCGCCGCACAATCTGGTCGAGGTCATTGGTGCGGCCCGCCACCTGATCGCCCATCCGAGCTGTTCGCTGGATGACCTGATGAAGTTCGTTCCCGGACCCGATCTGCCGGCCGGCGGCCGGATTGTCGGCCTCGACGGCATTCGGGATGCCTATCTGACCGGTCGAGGGACCTTCCGCACCCGGGCCACCGCCCGGGTCGAGAAGCTGACCCCACGCCGGATGGGGATCGTCGTCACCGAACTGCCATATCTGGTCGGTCCCGAGAAGGTCATCGAGCGGGTCAAGACCCTCGTGCAAGGCAAGAAGCTCCAGGGCATCTCGGACGTCAAGGACCTCACCGATCGAGCCCACGGCTTGCGTTTGGTCTTCGAGATCAAGAACGGCTTCCACCCCGAAGCGGTGCTGGAGCAGCTCTACAAGTTGACGCCCATGGAGGACAGCTTCGGGATCAACAATGTCGCTCTGGTCGCCGGGCAGCCGCAAACGCTGGGGCTCAAGGAACTCTTGCGGTGTTTCGTAGACTTCCGCATCGACGTGGTGCGCCGGCGCACCGAGTACCGGCTCGGCAAGCGTCGGGACCGCCTGCACCTGGTGGAGGGCCTGCTCATCGCGATCGTCGATATCGACGAGGTGATCCAGCTCATCCGCAGCAGTGACGACGTGGCGACCGCCAAGGCCCGGCTTATCGAGGTCTTCGACCTCTCGGACATCCAGGCGACCTACATTCTGGACCTGCAACTGCGACGGCTGACCAAGTTCAGCCGGATCGAGCTTGAGGCCGAGCGCGATGAACTGCAGCGCCAGATCACGGAACTCGAGGCCATCCTGGGTGACGAGAAGTTGCTGCACCGGATGGTCTCGACCGAGTTGGCCGAGGTGGCCAAGGCGCATGGGACTCCTCGGCGCACGGTGCTGCTGGAGTCCGCGGGGGCGCCGGTCTCGGCCACGACGCCGCTGGAGGTCGCCGACGATCCCTGCTGGGTGTTGCTCTCGGCGACCGGGTTGTTGGCCCGGACATCAAATGGCGACCCCGTGCCCAGCGAGGGCAATCGCGCCAAGCACGACGCCATCGTGGGTGCGGTACGCACCAGCGCACGAGGCGAGTTCGCGCTGGTCACCTCCCGTGGGCGGATGATCCGCCTCTCCGCCCTTGAGCTCCCCGCGCTGCCACCCTTGGGCGGCGCGCCCGCGCTCTCTGGTGGCGCGCCGCTCGCGGCATATGTCGATCTGCCCAAGGGCGAGGAGCCCTTGACCATCGTCTCGCTCAGCGAATCGAGTCCGGGGGTTGCCCTCGGTACGGCGCAGGGCGTGGTCAAACGAGTCACGACCGACTACCCCCGTGGGAACGACTGGGAAGCGATCACGCTCAAGGATGGCGACACCGTGGTGGGTGCGGCCGAATTGGTCAGCGGCGAGGAGGACCTGGTCTTCATCACCTCGGACGCCCAATTGTTGAGGTTTGGTGCGGCGTCGGTGCGCCCTCAGGGCCGAGCGGCCGGGGGCATGGCCGGTATCCGCCTGGGCGCGCGTCAGCGAGCGCTCTTCTTCGGCGCCGTGAACCCGGACCTGGACGCGGTCGTCGTCACCGCCAGTGGGTCGTCCTCAGCCCTGCCCGGAACCCAAGCCGGCGCGATCAAGGTCACGCCCTATGCCGAGTACCCCGCCAAAGGGCGCGCCACCGGTGGCGTTCGAGCCCATCGTTTCCTCAAGGGCGAGGACACCCTTGTGGTGGCTTGGGCGGGGGCACTGCCAGCCCGGGCCTGCGGCCCGGGCGGTGTAGCCCTAGAACTGCCCCCCGCCTCGGGCAAGCGGGATGGTTCAGGCACGCCATATGCCGCGGTCATCGCCGGTATTGGCGCTCCAGTTCCCCACGTTACCTAATCGTTACCGGTAGGGAGGCGTCGCCCCCTTGTCGGGGGTGTGTAAACGCTTTTACAGTGGCTGTGGTTCCCTCACCGCCGAGGCTCCCGGCCCCGGCGCCAACCGTGAAATGGAGGCGGGCTATGGCCCTGAACTCACCTCGCCGCACGGCATCGGCATTCGCCGGTGTCGCCGTGGCATCCCTCGCTCTCGCTGCATGTGGTGGCGGGTCTTCGGACCCGAGTGGCTCGGCAGCCGGCACTGACACCAAGGACTACAGCAAGTGGTGTGACCTCAAGTCCGAGCTCCAGGGCAAGACCGTCACGGTCTACACCTCGATCATTGCTCCCGAGGACGTCCAGCAGAAGAACTCCTACAAGCCTTTCGAGGAGTGCACCGGCGTCACCATCAACTACCAGGGTGACAAGGAGTTCGAGAAGAACCTCCCCCAGCGCGCCCAGACCGGCACCCTGCCGGACGTCGCCTACATCCCGCAGCCGGGTCTGCTCAAGACCATGGTTGACACCGGCAAGGCCATCCCGGCCTCCGACTCGGTGATCAAGCTCATCGACGAGAACTTCGGCCCGGACTGGAAGAAGTACGGCACCGTCGACGACACCGTCTACTCGGCACCGCTCGGCGCCAACGTGAAGTCCTACGTCTGGTACTCGCCCAAAAAGTTTGCCGAGAAGGGCTACACCGTTCCCAAGACCTGGGACGAGCTCATGACGCTCACCGCCAAGATCGCGGCGGACGACGCAGCGGCCAAGCCGTGGTGTGCGGGCTTCGGCTCGGGTACCGCGACCGGGTGGCCGGGCACCGACTGGGTCGAGGACCTCGTGCTCCGCGTTGCCGACAAGGACACCTACGACAAGTGGGTCGAGCACAAGATCCCCTTCAACGACCCCAAGATCGCGGAGGCCCTGGGCAAGGCTGCGGCCATCCTCAAGGACCCGAAGTACTCCAACGGTGGCTATGGCGCTCCCAAGACCATCGCCACGACGACCTTCCAGGATGGCGGTCTGCCGATCCTCACCGGCAAGTGCTACATGCACCGCCAGGCGTCCTTCTACGGCACCATGTGGCCCAAGGGCACCAAGGTCGCTGCGGATGGCGACGCGTGGGCCTTCTACCTGCCGTCGATGAATGACACCAAGCCAGTCCTCGGCGGTGGCGAGTTCGTGCTCACCTTCCGGGACGCTCCCGAGGTCAAGGCGTTCGCTGCCTACCTGGCCTCCGGCGACTGGGCCAACAACAAGGCCAAGGCCACCCCGACCGGTGGCTGGCTGAGCGCCAACAAGAAGCTCGACCCGGCCAACCTGGTGTCCCCGCTCGACAAGCAGTCGGTGGCGATCCTCACGGACCCGGCCGCGGTCTTCCGCTTCGACGGCTCCGACCTGATGCCCTCCTCGGTGGGCGCGGGCAGCTTCTGGACCGAGATGACCAACTGGGTCACCGGACAGGATGACGCCACCACGCTGGCCAACATCGAGAAGTCCTGGCCTACCAGCTGACGACTCAACCCATATCTCTGGTGGGCGGGGCAACCGCCCCGCCCACCAGGGCTATGCCGTTCTGATCTCTAGCTTGGAGGTGAATTGTGTTCGTCACGCACGTCGCCACAACTGTGGCCACTGAAACAGCAGGGCAAAAGTTCACGAGTCTCGCCCTGGGACTGGTGGTATTCGCTGCCGTATTCGTAGGAATCCTTCTCATTGCGTCGGCCTTCAAGGGGCGCACAGGTGAGCGCGTTCAAGCGATCGCCTTTGTCGGGCCGACCATCCTGTTCATTGCACTTGCGCTGGTCTACCCAGCGATCCTCACGATTCGGCGCGCCTTCTACAGCGGCAAGTTCTTCGACCTCAATCTGGGCACCCCGCGCTCGCGCGGCAAGTTCGTCGGACTCGAGAACTTCGAGAAGCTCTGGACCACCCCCGGGTTGCCCGAGGTGCTTCGTAATACCGCCCTCTGGGTGATCCTGGTTCCTCTGGTTTCCACGGCGTTGGGCCTGCTCTACGCCATGCTCATCGACCGGGCAAAAGGCGAGGCGGTCGCCAAGGCGCTCATCTTCCTTCCCATGGCGATTTCCATGGTGGGTGCGACGCTGATCTGGAAGTTCGTCTACAACTACAACGGCTCGACCAATGCTGATGGCACCCCCGGAACCCAGATCGGCATCATCAACGCCATCTGGACCAAGCTCGGTGGCGCACCCATCGACTTCCTGGGCACGCCATTCATCAACACCCTGGCCCTGATCGTGATCTTGATCTGGATCCAGGCGGGATTCGCCATGACCGTGCTTTCGGCAGCGATCAAGGCCATCCCGGACGAGATTCTCGAGGCCGCTCGGATGGATGGGGTGAGCGGGTTCAAGATGTTCCGCTTCATCACCCTGCCGAGCATCCGCTCCTCGGTCATCGTCGTGCTCACCACGATTGCCATCGGCACGCTGAAGGCCTTCGATATCGTCCAGGCCGCCTCGGGTGGCAAGTTGCATGACTCGGTCCTCGCGAACGAGTTCTACACACGCTCCTTTGTGACTCAGGAGCCGGGTCTCGGTGCGGCCATCGCCATCGTGATCTTCGTCCTGGTGATGCCGATCATCGTCTTCAACGTCATCCAGCTGCGGAAGGACGCCTGATGAGCACTGCAACTCCTCCCCCGGTTCCCGAGACGGTGGCCGACGTGGCCGTTGACCAGGCCGCAAAGGCTGACGTCGTGGGTTCGGCGCGCAAGAAGGCCAAGTCGGCCGCCGGCAACGCCGCTCGTGCGATCACCTCCCCGTGGGCCTCGGTCTTCGCGATCGTCATGGCGATCGCTTGGACGACGCCAACGATGGGGCTCTTCGTCACCTCATTCCGAGAGCAGAAGGACATCGTCACCAGCGGTTGGTGGCAGGCTCTGTCGACCCCCGTGTCGCTGGAGAACTACGGGGCCGCATTCAATGGGAACGCGGACAATGGGTACCCGATGTCGGAGTTCTTCGTGAACTCGCTCGTCATCGCTATTCCCTGCGTCTTCCTCCCGCTGCTGCTCGCGTCGTTGGCGGCGTACGCCTTTGCCTGGATCGACTTCCCCTTCCGCAATGCCCTCTTTGTCGCGGTCTTCGCCCTCCAGGTGGTCCCGCTGCAGATCGCATTGCTTCCGCTGGCGAAGATCTTCCAGGACATGGGTATCGGTGGTTCATTCTGGGCCTTGTGGCTATCGCACTCGGCCTTCGCACTACCCCTTGCCGTCTACCTGCTGCACAACTTCATGAAGGAGATTCCGGCCTCTTTGCTGGAAGCAGCACGGGTCGATGGCGCGGGTCACGTTCGGACCTTCTTCCAGGTCCTGCTGCCGCTCATCACCCCGGCGCTGGCGTCCTTCGGCATCTTCCAGTTCCTCTGGGTCTGGAATGACCTGCTGGTCGCACTCACCATGCTGGGCGGCGACTTGGCTCGAGCCCCGATGACCATGGCCCTGACCAACCTCAGCGGTCAGTGGGGCGACAAGTGGTACCTCACCTCCGCCGGCGCGTTCATCTCGATCGCGGTGCCGGTTGCGGTCTTCTTGTCACTTCAGCGCTACTTTGTGCGCGGCCTCCTCGCAGGCGGTACGAAGGGCTGATCGCCGGATACGGGGACCCCAGCGGCCCGCCAGCATCGGCATCGATGTGGTGGCCCTGGGGTCCTCGTCCCGGTCCGCATACACAGAGCAGGTAACCATGGCTGACCAACCTCAGGGACGATCCCGGGTGAGCACGATCAATGACGTCGCAGCAAAGGCCGGCGTCTCGGTAGCCACGGTTTCCCGCGCCTTGCGGGGCCTGGATCGAGTGTCCGCAGCCACCCGCGAGCGGGTCATCCGGGTGGCTGAAGAGCTCGAGTATGTCGCCTCCCCCACCGCCACCTCATTGGCCTCGGGGCGCACGCGAGTCGTCGGGGTCATTGCGCCCTTCCTGACGCGGTGGTTCTTCGTCACCCTCGTGAGCGCGATCGAGAAGACCCTGCGGCAGCACGGCCACCATGTCCTCCTGCTCGATCTCGAAGCGGACACCTTCGATGAGCGCCTCACGCTCACTCCGGATCTGCTCTGGAAGCGGGTGGATGGGCTGATTGCCCTCAACCTGCCCATCCACCCCGAAGAGCTCGAGTTGATCGATCGCTTGGACCTCCCCCTCGTTGCTATCGGAACCCCGATTCCCGGCCGACGTTGCGTCCGGATTGACGATGCTGGCGCCATGCATACCGCGACGGAACACCTGATCTCCTTGGGCCACACCGAGATTGGCTACGTCGGCGCCGTCCCCTCGAATGCGGCCCACATTCAAACCCCCCAGGAGCGCCTGCGGGCCTTCCACCAATCCATGGCGCAGGCGGGGCTCCCGGTACGCCGGGACTGGGTGCTTGGTTCGGACTGGACCGCCGAGGCCGCCGCCTCCGACGCCGAACGACTCCTGCGCTCGGCACACCGTCCCACTGCGGTCGTTGCTGCATCCGATGAGATCGCGATCGGCGTCCAGGCCGCGGCACGCCGATTGGGACTTCGACTTCCCGAAGACCTCTCGATCATCGGGATCGACGACTATGTGCTCTCCGAGGTCCTCGGCATCACCACGGTCCGTCAGGATGTGTCCGCCCAAGGCGCCCGCGCGGCGCAAATCCTGCTCAGCACCTTGGGCATTGGGGCCAGCGAGGACGAGCGCGAGGGCGAAGTCCTGATGCCAACGCAGCTGGTGATTCGGGAGTCCTGCGCGGCCCCCAGCTGATCAGGCGCTGACCAGGGGCGCATCGATTAGGCGTCGATGCGCTCGCGGTCCACCCGGCGCGAGGAGTCGACGATGAACTCGCGGCGCGGTCCAACCTCGCCGCCCATGAGTAACTCGAATACCCCAGCAGCACGATCGACATCCTCCAGGGTGACCCTGCGCAAGGTGCGATGACGTGGATCCATAGTCGTCTCCGCGAGTTGATCGGCATCCATCTCGCCCAGGCCCTTGTACCGCTGGATGGGTTTGATCGACTTGCCACGGCGGTTGAGGTCGGCGAGCGTGCGCCGCATCTGCTGCTCGGAGTAGGTGTAGATCACCTCATTGGGCTTGCTGCCCGGGTTGATGACCTCGATGCGATGCAGCGGCGGGACTGCGGCATACACCCGCCCGGCGTCGACCAATGGCCTCATGTAGCGGAAGAAGAGGGTGAGCAGCAGGGTCCGAATGTGCGCACCGTCCACGTCGGCATCCGTCATGATGATGACCTTGCCGTAGCGAGCTGCCTCGACATCGAAGGTGCGCCCGCTGCCGGCCCCGATTACCTGGATGATCGCCGCGCACTCGGCGTTGCTCAGCATGTCGGTCAACGATGCCTTCTGGACATTCAGGATCTTGCCGCGGATCGGCAGCAGCGCCTGCACTTCACTGGAACGCGCCAGTTTGGCGGTACCGAGGGCGCTATCACCCTCGACGATGAAGAGCTCGGTGCGTTCGGTATCTGCACTGCGGCAGTCCGCCAATTTGGCTGGCAGAGAAGACGACTCGAGCGCAGTCTTCCGGCGCTGGGTCTCCTTGTGCATGCGGGCACTGATCCGAGACTTCATCTCGGCGGTGACCTTCTCCAACACCGTGCGGGCCTGCTTCTTGGTCGCTGCCTTGCTGGAGGTGAGCAGCGCGGTGAGCTCGGTCTCCACCACCTTGGCGACAATGGCGCGCACGGCCGCCGTCCCCAGGACCTCTTTGGTCTGTCCCTCGAACTGCGGCTCAGCGAGGCGAACCGTCACCACGGCGGTCAGGCCGGCGAGGATGTCATCCTTGTCGACCTTGTCCTGGCCAACCTTGAGAGTCCGTGCGTTGAGCTCCATCTGCTTACGGAAGACCTTGAGCAAGGCCTGGTCGAAGCCAGCGATGTGCGTGCCGCCCTTCGGGGTGGCAATGATGTTGACGAAGGAGCTGACCTTAGCGTCATAGCCGGTCCCCCAGCGCACGGCAATGTCGACACCACATTCGCGCTCGACGTCGGTCGGCGTCATGTGGCCCTGCGCGTCAAGCACGGGCACGGTCTCGGTGAACATGCCGGTGCCGGTCAACCGCCAGACATCGGTCACCGGCGGATCGGGCGCCAAGAACTCACAGAACTCGGTGATCCCGCCGTCATGGACAAAGGTCTCCTCGGTGGGCCGCTCGCCGCGCTCGTCCCGCATGGCGATGGCGAGGCCGGGCACGAGGAAGGACGTCTGGCGGGCCCGCGCCCGCAGCCCCTCAAGGTCGAAGCCCGCATCTTTGAGGAAAATCTGCCGGTCTGCCCAGTACCGCACCCGGGTCCCGGTGACCCCTCGGCGGACGGATCCCACGATCTCCAGCTGGCTGTTGTTGGTGTATGCCGTGAAAGCGTGTTCGGGGTCCTTGGTGCCCTTAGCGCCGGCCACATCCGAGAAGACCCCCGGCTCACCCCGACGGAAACTCATGGCGTAGGTCTTACCGCCGCGATCCACCTCGACGTCCAAGCGTGCCGAGAGCGCGTTGACGACCGAGGCGCCCACGCCATGCAAGCCGCCGGATGCGGCATACGACCCGGAACCGAACTTCCCACCGGCGTGGAGGCGCGTGTAGACCAACTCGACCCCGCTCAGGCCGGTCTTGGGCTCGATGTCGACCGGCACTCCACGGCCGTTGTCGCGCACCTCCACCGAGCCATCGCGGTGCAGGATCACCTCGATCCGGTCGCAGTGCCCACCGAGAGCCTCGTCGACGGCGTTATCGATGATCTCCCAGAGGCAGTGCATGAGGCCGCGACCGTCGGTGGATCCGATGTACATCCCGGGCCGCTTACGCACGGCCTCAAGCCCCTCGAGCACCTGGAGATGGTGCGCGGTGTACTCGCTGGCCGACTTGCTGGTCGCCGCCTTCTTCGCTGCTGGACTGGGCACGCGGCCAGGCTAGTTCGTGGCACCGACGTTCGGAGCCGACGACACGGCCTTGGATCGCAGGTCACGATCCGAGGCGTCAGGTCACGATCCGAGGCGTCAGGTCACGATCCGAGGCGTCAGGTCACGATC